>FPIT01000003.1 GCA_900119285.1 Prevotellaceae bacterium HUN156 | reverse complement strand
GATGGTTTAAACAATCAGAGCGTATTTGAGGACGTTTCAAATAAGGAAACCAACGAGTTTGATATTTGGTTGGAGAACAACTATCGCCAGCCTTACAACATCGACTTCAAATATCGTTATAGCGATAAAGAGTCAGACTTAGCATACAACGTTATCCCTGCTGATTTCGATTGTTCTAAGGCACTGGCCATTCTTATCAAGCATGTTTGGATTGAGTCTTATGTCGAGGCTATCAGCCCCGAGTTCATGAAGACTTATGTACCCCGTATCATCCAGCTGACTGGTTCTTACAAGTGGAACAGCAATGGTTCACAGGTGCTCGGTACTGCAGAAGGCGGTCTGAAGGTGATGCTTTATGGTGTCAACGAACTTGATATCGACAATCCTCGTATCAACAGCGAGGACCCCTACGAGAGTCATGATGTGAAGCCCATTGATATGAACTACTGGTTCTTCCACACCATGCACCACGAGTTCTGCCACATTCTGACACAGAAGAAGGACTACGATACTGCATTCCGCACCATCAGTGCAGCTACCTACCATGCTACTGACTGGATCAACTTGGAAGACAAGAAAGTTGCCAAGGAAGGTTTCGTATCAAGCTATGCTGCCAGTGAGTACAACGAGGACTTCGCTGAGATTTATGCTACTTATGTAACTAACTCTCCTGCTGGTTGGCAGAAGATTCTGGATCAGGCTGGTGAAGGTGGTAAAGCCATTATTAATCAGAAACTGGACATTATGAAGAAATACTTCAAGGACAACTGGGAACTTGACCTCGACAATCTGCGCGACATCGTTGTTCGCCGCTCTGCCGAGTCTGCTACACTTGATTTACGTACACTGAATTAATACACACGTACAAAGATGAAGAAGATTTATTATATACTTTTCGCTTGTGTCGCAATGATGACACTTAGCGCCTGCTCGCTGAAAGAGGATCCCATTTTCGAGGAGAGTGCCTCTCTGCGTTCAGAACTGCATATTGCCAAAGTTCGTGAGGTATTGACATCCGCCCCCAACGGATGGCTTATGGAGTATTATGGAAACCTAAGCTTTG
Source organism: Prevotellaceae bacterium HUN156 (assembly GCA_900119285.1). Taxonomy (GTDB): domain Bacteria; phylum Bacteroidota; class Bacteroidia; order Bacteroidales; family Bacteroidaceae; genus Prevotella. The sequence goes on along the minus strand of FPIT01000003.1, from coordinate 437,687 downwards.
GTGGCTATAATGTCTTAGTAAAATTCGAGGGCGATAAAGCGACTGTTGCCAGTGAAAAATGGGGTGCCAATCACAAAGCAGGTATTGATGAGAATGGTAAGGTTGTTACCTCAACATCAGGATGTCATTTCAAACTTGAGCAGAGTATGGGCACTGTACTCTCATTTGACGAGTACAATGAGACCTTCCACTACTTCTCTATGCCAAATAATCCTGACTACACCTATGACAAGGATAAAGGTTTAGAGGGTGACTTTGAGTTCCGCGTAATCAAAGCTAATGCAGACTCTGTCATCATGCGTGGTAAGAAGCACAATACGAAAATCATTATGACTCGTATCCCTGCTGACAAGACTTGGGAGAGCATCATCAACGAAGCCAAAGAGACTGAAGAGTACATGTCTTCACGTTCTTACACTTTGGCTGGTGAAGACGTTCCTGAAGGTAAGGAGATTACCGCAACCAGCAATGGTGGTTATCGCTGCTTCGTATTCACCTACAAGAACGCTATGGGTGACAAGGAGACTGTAACTGCTCCTTACATCGTAAAAGAAGATGGTTTCTATTTCTATAGAGAGGTTGAGGTTGACGGCATCAAGCTTAATGGTCTGAAGAAAGGTGACACAGACGAATACTTTGTATTCCGCAACAACCCCAATCTGCAGCTTGATACTTATATGCCTACATTGGCAGAGTGCCTCACTACTAGCACCTGGTATCAGCGCTACGGCAGCGTTGGTGAATATGCAAAGCCTTTCTGGGATGCAATGTTAGCTAAGTTGAAAACTGGTGGTAAAGGCGGTGATGAAATCAAACTTTACACTGCTACTATCGGTCCTAATGGCGACAACAAATGGGCTTGCGCTTTGACTGCTGGCGGCGATGCTCCTATCTATGGTTTCTCTCTTACAAGCAATACAGATGGAACACAAGTTACGTTCAAGCAGGTAAGTACAAACAGAAACAAAGCTGGTAAGGACTATTATAACAAGTACGCTTGGAAAGGTGTCTTAGATTGCTTATATAATCACACCTTCAACCTGACTTGTGATTATCAGCGTCGTCCAAAGTGGATTACCCTGACTGACGTCAACGAACCTACTAACGTTATCACTGTTTACGCTCAGCCTTCTTACTTCATGGAGGATCAGAGCTATTATCAAGACAAAAATTAAAACCAACACCCAGCCGGAGTGTTGAAGAAATGCTCCGGCTGGTATATTATTTAATCCTTTAAACAAGAAGATTATGAAGAAATTTTTACTTACTACAGTTGCTGCTTTTATCGTAGCAATGGGTGCAAACGCACAGTTCGCTCGTGAGGCGAAACTTACCAATGGACTTGCTTTCAACAAAGAAGTCAAAATGGAAAATGCAATGACTAAGGATTATCATTCATTCGTTAGCCATAAGCTGAATGCTCATAGAGCAGCAACAACAACCATTGATGGTGATTATATCCTGAATGCTGCAAACTTTGAGGCAGATTTCACTGCCAGCACTACTTTCTCTGTTGTTTCACAGAATGGTACCATCACTTTGGATCAGTATGAGAACAATCCTGAATTCCAATATAATGTTGTACTGAATGATTTCTCATATGCCGGTGCTAAAGTTTATGGTAATTATAACGCTGCACAGGGCTTTATTGAAATTCCTGTTCAGACCATCTTTACACATCCAACCTACAAAGAGATTGTAATTTCTGGTGGCTATCGCAAGGGTGAAACTAACGTTGGCTATGGTAAGTCAATTATCCTTCTCGTAAATGAGGATGGTACTATGGATATCGACGAAGACATCGAAGAAGAAGGTGACTATGCAACAACTGGTTGGGTTTCATTCATTCCCAACTATGAAGAACCAGGTCTCTGGAACTATGGTTTCGATATCGCAGTTTTGAAGCCTAACGCAACTATGAATTATCATACAACAGGTAAGAGCCTTGGTGGTAACGGAAGTAGCTGGGCAAAAGTTTCAAAGCGTGTTGCTGTTGAAAAGTATGACACAGAGATGGTTATCAATGGTTTCCTCGGTCTTGCTCCTGTAAGTGTTACATTGGAGGCAGATGGCAAGTGCGCTATTCCTTTCGGTCAGGATATGGACGATTATGATTATGGAGAACAAGATAATTCCTATGCATATGGACGTATGCGCTTAGTTGGTTGCGCTATCGAAGGCACCAGCATTAAGCGTGACTATGACAAAGAAGCACTTAACGGTTTCTACAATGACGAATTAATGGAATTCTCCCTCTCTGAATATAAAGAAGCATGGACTGACGAAGATGGTAGTCACGAAGCTGGTTACTACTATGTAGATGACAATCCTGACTATTGCCGTTACTATGCTGTAGCAACTGCTGCAGGTTCAGATGGTGCATATTCTATGGGTTGGTGCTGCAATACCTCTATCGCGTTCGATCAGAACCAGGGCAGTGGCATCAGCGAGACTAAGGCTAGCGCTCAGAGCTATGGCAAGGCTTTCAACCTCATGGGTCAGGAGGTCTATGGCAATGCTAAGGGTCTGATTATCCGTGACGGTAAGAAGTTCTTGAACAAGTAATCTCTTTAAGATATTACATACTTATACTATCGGGAGAGCCGTTTGGCCCTCCCGATTCTTTTTTATAAATAGTTTATGCGCAAAAACATGTAACCATATACCATAGCACCTCTCAAATGCCGATGTACAGGGCGTTTGAGATATGGTATATGTTCATTCAACATATACCATACTTATACTATACTTATGCACTTTTAAGGGGCACAACTTTGTAATGAGGTCTATTGCCATACTGCAGATGCTCTATTCCCAGCTCCTTCATGGCAAATCCGATGTGAATCTTCGTGCTTCTATCACTCTTGATGCTGGGATACTCAGCCTGAATCAGCTTCAGTATCTGCGCACTATTCAGCGTCTTCGCCTTCTCACCCTCCTGAGGCTTTCTGAAGCAAACGCTGATAATCTCAGCAATATCCTTCTGCTCCACATAGTTCAGGTTCAGCTCCTGAATGCGTTTCACCTCCATATTGTTAAACCAGTAAGGCGCCTTCTGCTCCTTCACCTCATAGAGCACCTGAGCATACAACTGCTCATAGTCTATCTCGCCTGTATTGTCAATCTGCAGTCCTTTGGGAATGGTCAGACAGATATATCTACGGCTACCCGTGGCATCCGTCAGTGGATGGGGATTGTTGGTGGTAGCCACAAAAGAGGCATAACGGGGCTTGTCTTCCTGCGAGGCACCATAGATGGGGCGACCATTCACCTTGCTCTTAGACAAGGTCTGCTTCAGGGCTGCATGCTGACTGGGACGGATAGCCTCCAGCTCGTCAAGGTTTACCAGCAAGTTATTGGTCAGCGCCATCTCCTTGTCGAACTTGTTGGAGAGGTTCAGATGGTCAAGGAAATACTCCCTCAAGTGAGCAGGCAGCAGACGTTTTACGAAGGTAGTCTTTCCACAACCCTGAGCACCGATGAGCGTGGGCACACACTCGTTGCCATGCAGCGTATCCATCTGCAACCAGTGGGCCACTGCCGAGCGCAGCCAGATGGCGAAGAAGGCATGCTGTTCGGTGGTGATGCCAGGCAGTCGGGAGAAGAGCTTAGCCACATGGTTCTGTCCGTCCCATTTGGGCAGATGGTCGAGGTACTCCTTAATAGGATTATGGTCGCATACCTCTTCAGAGTGAATTAGCTCCTGAATCTCCGTCTTGGGATTACCCTTTTCGCAGACATTCTCACGTCTTGCACGAATCACGATGCTGTTCAGCGCCTCTTGAGTGAGCACCCTGTATTGGGGCTCCTCAGCGGGTAGGTTGGCAAACTCTACCTTTCCGCTCAGCACATTGCGACGAAACAGGTAATTGTCGTTCAAAAACTGCTCTGTCTCCAGAGTCATCATTTGCGAAGCAGCCAGTGCCTCGCCTTTCAAAGTGTAATTGTTTGTCATTGATTATTTTATTAAAGGTTTAATATTAATGTATCTCATTATTCTACAACGATTCCTGTGTTATTTCTTACAAATCAAAATTTATGTTAATTCTAACTCGCATTTTGCTCCAAAAAGCGATGCAAAGGTACTATATTATTTCCCGCTTTGCAAGCTTTTATAGCGCATAATTCACTCTTTTTCAGAAAGTTCCATATTAGTCGTATTCGTCATCCGTAACAGTTATTCTTACCTTCCAAAAGTAACTATCTCGTAACTTTCGACGGCCGTCGCAAATATATGCGATGGCTGTCGCAGATATTTGCGACAGCCATCGCACGTTAAAGGACAGCACAAACGCGCCAATGTGTCCAACTTTTGGGGTGCACTTCAATAAGTATAGTACATGTATAGTATATGTTGAACGAACATGTACCATACTTCAAACGCCCTGTGCATCGGCATTTGAGAGGTATCATGGTATATGGTTAGATGTTTTTTGCGATAAACGTTTGGCAAATTGCGGAAATATATGTAATTTTGCAACCTTGATAAATAACTATAAGAAGATGAGAAGATTGTCGACACTGATGGCAGTTATGCTGCTGGGAGCAGTATCACTGTGGGCACGTCCAGGATATACAAAACCTATAGACGTTAAACAGCCCGATGGCACAACCGTCACTCTGCTGATGCATGGTGACGAGTATCTGAGTTATATGACTACTACCGACGGCTATACTGTAGTCAAAGGCGCAGATGGCTTTTACCACTATGCCGAGAAACAAGGCAGCGCATTGAAAGCAACTGCTTATATCGCAAAGAACAGCATAGAGCGTTCTGCTCAAGAGCTGGCTTTCCTTGCCGGCAAGCAGAAAAACATTCATGCCGACATGTCAGAAGCTGCTAAGGATTTAAAAGCTCAGGTAGCCCAAATGTATGCCCCTAACTATGAGCAACAGGCAGATGGCAAGCGACGTGTTATGACTATCTGGCCACGTATAAATTATAACAACTTTAAAGGACTGGTCATTCTTGTGAACTGGAACGACAAGCAGTTCACCATGAGTAACCCGCAAGAGTTTTATCAGAAGCTAACCAGCGAGGAGAACTATCAGGATGCATCGCTGACCAACTATCCTGTACCCGTGACAGGTAGTGCCCGCGACTATTTCCGCGATAACTCTATGGGTATCTTCGATCCCACATTCGATGTGGTAGGTCCTGTAACCATTAACTACAGCTGTGAATATCCAAAGCCCAAAGACAGCAATGGCAACGTGGACCCAAACTACACAAGCCGTATGTTTAAGATTATTAAAGCCACGTTGGATGCAGTCAACTCTACTGTTAACTTTGCGGACTATGATATGAACAATGATGGCTATATTGACATTGTTTACTTTATCTTTGCAGGCTATGGCAGCTATGTACAAGGAAACAACTCAAACTATATATGGCCCCATGCCAATGATTTCACAGGACTTTCTTCGTGGTATACCGGAATACCTAGTTACGATGGAAAAAAGTTTGGCCGCTATGCTTGCAGTGTAGAGATTCAAGACTATGAAGACTATGCCTATCTGCACAAATATTTGGATGGTATCGGCACAATCTGTCATGAGTTCAGTCACGTCTTAGGACTGGCTGACCACTACGACACAGACTATGAAGAAAACGGGCAAGCACAGACTGCTGGAGCCTATGACATAATGGATGGCGGTGCAGACCACAACTATGGTCTTACTCCTGTTGGCTATAATGTATTTGAGCGTTATCAGTTAGGCTTCATTGAGCCTCAGGAGTTGACTGCCGGCGAATACCAGATGGAGAATTTCAACATCTCTAATCAGGGCTATATGGTGAAGTCTGCAAAGAACAACGAGGAATTCTACTTGGAGAACCGTCAGAAACAAGGCTGGGATACCTATCTGCCTGGTCATGGACTGCTGGTATGGCGAGCTGACACATCCAAGCCAACGGTATGGAAGCAGAACCAAGTGAATATCAAGCCAGATGACATGTATTTCGAGTTGTTAGGCAATGCTCCCATTCAAGAATTAGACCTAACTGCAAGTACCAATGAGCTGTGGGGTAAGAAAGGAGCTGCTATAGATCTCTATAACATCACTGAGACTGACGGAGTCATTACTTTCGAAGCAGGTAAAAACCTCTATCCATATTATATAGAAGATTTTGAGGAGACACCACTCACTGATGCCGATGCTTCTGGCTTAGCCGGTAAGTTCTGCACGTGGAGTCTGGTGAATGGTAAGATTGTCACTGTTGCAGATTATGGCAATGGCTCACACGTTGTACAGATGGGTCGTTCAAGCTATCTTACCTCATCAAAACTTGAAAAAGACCTGCGCTCACTGAAGTTTACCGTACAGAATGGCAATGGTGCTAAGGTTAGATTTACTCCGCAGATTAGTACCGATGGTGTAAACTGGACTAACCTGAGCGCAGCAAAGGATATTGCAAAGAAGAAATCGCAGACTTATTCATTCAAAAATATTGCCGCCAATTCTTATATTCGTTTCTATGTGCAATCATCAAGCACCGCAGCAGACTGCTACATTGATGACATAGAGGTATCATTACCCAAAGGAACAGACGGTATTGACGAAGTAAAGACCAGCAAGAAGGAAGAGAGCAATGCGCTCTACAACTTGGCAGGTCAGCGTGTTGCTAATGGCTTCAAGGGAATCGTCATTAAGAATGGTAAGAAATTCATAATCAAGTAATTCATTCATGAAAAAAATATCAACCATCGTACTTGCCATGCTATTGGGCATGGTAAGTACCATGTTGGCTGTACCTGCCAACAGGAAACCTGTTCAGGTGACTCAGCCCGACGGGACAACAATCACCATTCAATTGCATGGTGACGAGTGGAAGCACTTCACCACGACTGCAGACGGATATACCGTAAAGAAGAATGCTCGTGGCTACTATGTATATGCCAAGAAAGAAAATGGCGTACTGAAAGCAACGCAGATGGTGGCACACGATGCCAACCAGCGCAACGCAAAAGAGCAGAGCTATCTGGCTGGCGTGAAGAAGTATCAGACTCCAGAGATGTCGGAACAACTGGCAAATGCCAAAAAGATGGTTGAGCAAGGCCAGCAAGAGACACTGGCAAAGCGCAGAGCTGCCAGCAATCGTGCTGCACAGTATGACTACAACAACTTTAGAGGTTTGGTGGTCTTGGTACAGTTCAACGACAGGACATTCTCAAGAGACGACTACGCATCAATTTCCAACGACATAATGAACCAGGAAAATTACACTGGTTACGAAAATGAAGAATACACGGGAAGTGTGCGTGACTATTTCTCTGACAACTCTGGTGGCAAGTTCAAGCCCGAGTTTGATGTCGTAGGTCCCTATACGGTGAATTATAGTCAGTACGATTGTAACATGAATAACGGCAGTTGTAGCCAGGTTCTTATTGACGCACTGAACCAAGCTGACAATGACGTTGACTTCAGTGACTACGATGGGGACAACAATGGTAAGGTTGACCTGGTATATTTCATTATCGCTGGAAATGGTGCGAACTATAGTGGCAATAACGGAAACTTATGGTGGCCTCATCGCTCCATTATTTATGACTACAATAACGGATGGCCTGTGCGTAAAGACGGAGTCTTGTTGTGGGACTATGCCAGTTCTGTAGAGCTAAGCGGATGGACAAGCGATCCTTCTTCAGTAAAAATTGATGGTATCGGCACCATTTGTCACGAGTTTAGTCATGTATTGGGATTGCCTGACTTCTATGATACGGACTATGAAGGATCTGGCGGTGAGAGTAATCATCCAGGAGACTGGTCTATCATGTCTGGAGGTAGCTACTTTAACGATGGTCGCACGCCAGTTGGCTACTCGCTTTACGAGCGCTACTCAGTAGGATTCACTGACGAGCCGGAAGTCATTAACGAGTCTGGCGACTACACATTGGAGCCTCTTTATCTCAATCAGAAAGGCTATAGACTGAATACGCCAAACAGCAACGAGTTCTTTTTGCTGGAGAATCGCCAAAAGTATCAGTTCAAATGGGATGTTTATCTGCCAGCTAGTGGCATGCTAGTACATCGCGTGGAGTTAAACAAACAGATATGGAATGACAATCAGGTCAATGTGAATCCTAAGCACAACTACTATGAGTTAGTGCGAGCAGGAGGGGGAAGGTCATCATCAGCTAGTGACATATTCCCTGGCAGCAAGCATGTTACTGAGTTGACCAACTCCACTTCACCTGCAAACTTGCTGACTTGGACAGGAAAAGGCAACGCTTATGGACTAACAAATATCGCCAAGAGTGGTAGCGACATCACATTTACTGTTAGTGACAACAAGCCTGTTGCATTGTCTTTAGATGAGAATCCTCAAGTTGGCGTGGGTTTAACCTACCAGTTGACTGCAACAAGTGAGCCTTCGTATGCCAACTACACACTAACGTGGAAGAGCAGCAATAAGTCTATTGCTACAGTAGATAAGAATGGTCTTGTAAAAGGCATCAGCGCTGGAACCTGCACCATTACTGCAACAACAGACAATGGCATAGTAGCCAACTGCGAGTTAACGGTATATGAGTTGCCTCATTATACTATCGCTGAGTTCAAACAGCAGCCTCTTGATAATGATGTTATTCTACAGTTGAATAATACCGAAGTACTGTTTGCATATAAGAAAAACGATGTACAGATAGCTTATCTGCGCGATGCTACTGGAGCTATTATGCTGTATGACGCAAAGATATCCATAAAGACCAACGATATTCTTAACGGTACGATAATTGTTAAGACTGGTTTGAGCAACAAAGTGCCACAAGCTATCGGAATAGCAAATATCACTAACCAGCAAGCGCTAACCATCACTGCCGGCACTGGCGCTGAACCCCGCGAGGTGCACTTCGAAGACCTCACTGAAGCCGACTATAGCGACTTAGTTGTGGTGAAAGCTACCAAACTGGAAAGAAGTAGCGGTATCTGGGCATACAACGACAAGAACCGTGCACGTGTATGGAATGGAAACTTTGGTATCTCAACAGGTATCAGCAGTAAGGAGAAGTTCAGCGGAAAGTACTATGATGTCACTGCTATCTATGGCACAGATATTAAGAGCAACAGAGTCATCAACGAACTTAACGTGGTGAAAGCCGTTGAGGAGGTTGAAGATCCTACAGGCATCAGCGAACTTAAGAATGACAATACCCGTTCTGCTGCAACCTATAACATGGCTGGTCAGCGCGTAAGTGATAACTACAAGGGACTGGTGATTGTTAATGGTAAAAAGGTAAGAAAGTAAAAAGGCAAAATAAAAAAGTAGCGGGCTTCGAATGAGGCCCGCTACTTTTTGTTATGTCTTAGTGTTTACTTCACCAATACTACCAGATACTTGCTGGTAGACCAGAACAACTGAGGATTGGTGATGCGAAGGATATACTGCTTATTGGCATCCTGCTGCAGTGTGTAGCTTGACTGTGGATGAGAAGTCAGCACCTTAGCAGAACGGCTGTAAAGGCGAATCTCCTTGTCAACACGGATATCAATCTTAGTGAAATAATCATGGTTGAAGTTAGAACGGAGTACCTTGCCGTCTTCCAGAATGCGCTGTGACTTCAGCTCCTTCTTGGTACCATAGACAAACCAAGCGGTATTCAGCTGCTTATCCTGTGAAGAGATGGTCTGTGACTTCTGAGTAGTCTCTTCTTGCAGGTGAGAAACATTGCTATTCAGATTGCTTACCTGTGTGTTCAACTCACCAATCTGCACATCTTTAGCTTCCAACTCTGCTCTGAGCTGACTGATTTGAGCATCCTTCTCTTCCATCTGGCGAGTCAGATTATCAAGAGTACGGCGCAACTGGTCGCCCTTAACAGAGCTCTGACGCAACTGGGCACGCAGCTTGTTTATCAGTTCACGATTCTGCTGCATCTGACTCTGGATAAACGTCATGTTCTCACGGATGCGCTCTGCTGAAGTGCTACCCTCACCATCCTTAGCGATAGTAACACGCTGCTCAGCCTCGTTGATGGCACGGAAGCCCTCTTCGATGTCGTTCATCGTGCCCATCATATCTTCAATCTCATTGTCTTTCTGTTCAATGATACGTGTCAGCGAGTCGCGCTGATGCTGCAATGCCTCATTCTGGGCATCACCTTTCTTCTGTGTACAAGCCGTCAACATTAACAGGCTTACGGCTACAAAAACAATCTTTTTCATAATCTTTCTGTTATTACGTTATTATTACGTTATGATGGTTTGCCTGCCAAGACAATAACAAACTCACCACGTGGTTCATGTTCTTTAAAGTGGGCTATCACCTCTTCCAAGGTACCTCGTACGCTCTCTTCGTGTACCTTTGAGATTTCGCGGCAACAGCTAACCTGACGGTCGGCACCAAACACCTCGCAGAACTGCTGCAAGGTCTTCAATACACGATAAGGTGATTCATAGAATATCATCGTGCGTTCTTCATCTACCAAGCTCTGCAACTTGGTCTGACGGCCTTTCTTCTGAGGCAAAAAGCCTTCAAAGCAGAAGCGGTCACAAGGAAGTCCGCTGCTCACCAGCGCGGGAACGAAAGCTGTAGCACCAGGCAATGTCTGTACCTCTATGCCAGCCTTGACAGCCTCACGCACCAAGAAGAAACCTGGATCGCTGATGCCCGGAGTTCCAGCATCACTAATGAGTGCTACCGTCTGTCCAGCCAACAGGCGCTCAACTACAGCCGCACTGGTGCCATGTTCGTTGAATTTATGGTGCGACATCAGATGCTGCTTAATCTCAAAATGCTTGAGAAGAATACCAGATGTACGGGTATCTTCTGCCAGCACCACATCAGCCTCCTTCAAGATTCGGATGGCTCGCAGCGTCATGTCTTCCATGTTTCCCACAGGTGTGGGTACTATATACAATATTCCCATAACTGCTGCAAAGGTAGTGTTTTTATTGAAGTTTGATGTTTGAAGTGTGAAGTTTATGATTAGACATTATGTTTAATTAACACATACCCAAATTAAAAAATTCAAACTTCAAATTTCAAACTTCAAAAGTTTGTAGTATCTTTGCAGCATGATAACTTATCCAGCATCGGGCGAATCACGTCGCCCAGGCCGCATTGAAGTAGTATGCGGTTCTATGTTCTCCGGAAAAACCGAAGAACTTATTCGTCGTCTGCGCCGTGCACAGTTTGCCAAGCAGAAAGTTGAGATTTTTAAACCTGCCATCGATACGCGCTATAGCGACGAAGAGGTAGTCAGCCATGACCATAACGCCATTCCTTCTACCCCACTCGACTCATCAGCAAGTATCTTATTGCTTAGCAGTGACATCGACGTGGTAGGCATTGACGAAGCGCAGTTCTTCGATGAAGGATTGGTCAGTGTTTGCAACGAGTTAGCTAATCGCGGTGTACGCGTCATCATAGCCGGTTTGGACATGGACTACAGAGGTATTCCCTTTGGTCCAATGCCTGCCCTTTGTGCCATTGCCGATGATGTAACAAAGGTGCACGCCATCTGTGTGAAGTGCGGCAATCTTGCTTACGTCAGCCATCGCACAGTAGAGAACGACAAGCGCGTATTGCTGGGTGAAACACAAGAATATGAGCCCCTTTGCCGTGAGTGCTATATGCAAGCTATTGCTGAGGAAGAGAAAGCAAAAAACGAAAAAACATCGGAATAAATTTGGCTGATTGGAAAAAAGTTCGTACCTTTGCAGCCGCTTTTATGCAAAATAGGTCGATCCGCTAGCTCAGTTGGTAGAGCACAACACTTTTAATGTTGGGGTCTTGGGTTCGAGCCCCAAGCGGATCACGAAGAGGTCAAACGACCTCTTTTTTTGTTTCCGAGTGTTTCCCTTTAGGGAAATTACCAAATAAATTTGGTATTTCGCTCGGTTTGCACTATCTTTGCAGTCAGAAAACGAAAAAATAATATAATAATGAGCGAAAAGAAATTCAAAAGAACTACCGTGACATCGGCTCTGCCCTATGCCAACGGTGGTGTACACATTGGTCACCTGGCGGGCGTTTACGTGCCTGCCGACATCTACGTACGTTATCTGAGACTGAAGAAAGAGGACGTGATGTTTATCGGTGGCTCTGACGAACATGGTGTGCCCATCACAGTGCGTGCCCGCAAAGAGGGTATCACTCCACAGGATGTGGTAGACCGTTATCACAACATGATTAAGAAGTCATTCGAGGAGTTTGGTATCTCGTTTGACGTATATAGCCGTACCACCTCGGAGACACATCACAAGTTTGCTGCCGAGTGGTTCCGCAAACTCTATGATGAGGGTAAACTGGTAGAGGAGACTACCGAGCAGTTGTATGACGAAGAGGCTAAGCAGTTCTTGGCTGACCGTTATGTTACTGGTGAATGTCCTCACTGCCACGCTCAAGGCGCCTATGGCGACCAGTGTGAGAAGTGTGGCCGTGACCTGAGTCCTACAGAGCTGATTAATCCTAAGTCAACTATTAGTGGTTCTACTCCCGTGCTGAAGTCTACCAAGAACTGGTATCTGCCCCTGAACGAATATCAGGAGTGGCTGAAGCAGTGGATCCTAGAAGGTCACAAGGAGTGGCGCCCCAATGTATACGGACAGTGCAAGTCGTGGTTGGAGATGGATCTGCAGCCCCGTGCTATGACACGCGACCTGAACTGGGGTATCCCCGTACCCATCGAGGGTGCCGAGGGTAAGGTGCTGTATGTATGGTTTGACGCTCCTATCGGCTATGTTTCTAACACCAAGGAACTGTGTGAGAAAGAGCCCGAGAAGTGGGGTTCATGGGAGAAGTGGTGGCAGGATGAAGATACTCGTCTGGTACACTTCATCGGTAAGGACAACATCGTGTTCCACTGCATCATCTTCCCTGTAATGATGAAGGCTCACGGCAAATATATCATGCCTGACAACGTGCCCTCTAACGAATTCCTGAATCTGGAGAACGACAAGATTTCCACCTCACGCAACTGGGCTGTATGGCTGCATGAGTATCTGGAGGATATGCCTGGCAAGCAGGATGTGCTGCGCTATGTGCTGACAGCTAATGCTCCTGAGACCAAAGACAATAACTTTACTTGGAAGGATTTCCAAGACCGCAATAACAATGAGTTGGTAGCTGTTTACGGTAACTTCGTAAATCGTGCTCTGCAGTTGACCAAGAAATACTGGAATGGTGTAGTACCAGCCTGTGGCGAATTGCAGGATGTAGACAAGCAGGCACTTGAGGAGTTCAAGGATGTAAAGCAGAAGGTTGAGGCACTGCTCGACCAGTTCAAGTTCCGCGATGCACAGTTCGAGGCAATGAATCTGGCTCGTATCGGTAACCGCTACATCACAGAGTGTGAGCCTTGGAAGGTTTGGAAGACCGATCCCAAGCGTTGCGAGACTATCTTGAACATCTGCTTGCAGTTGACGGCTAACTTGGCTATTGCCTTTGAGCCATTCCTGCCGTTCTCTTCTAAGAAGCTGCGCGACATGCTGGCTATGGAGACCTTCGAATGGGATCAACTGGGTAGCACCGACCTGCTGAAGGCTGGTCACCAACTGGGTGAGCCTGCCCTGCTTTTCGAGAAGATTGAAGACGAGGTTATCCAGAAGCAGCTCGATAAATTGGAGGCTACTAAGAAGGCCAACGAGGCTGCTCAGTATAAAGCTGCTCCTATCAAGGATACAGTATCATTCGATGACTTTGAGAAACTCGACATCCGTGTCGGTCTTATCAAGGCTTGCGAGAAGGTAAAGAAGTCTAAGAAACTGTTGCAGTTTACCATTGACGATGGTTCAGGCAACGACCGCACCATCCTCAGCGGTATCGCCGCCTTCTATGATGATCCTTCTGTACTTGTTGGCAAGCGCATCCTCTTTGTTGCTAACTTCGAGCCTCGCAAGATGATGGGCATCGAGAGTCAGGGTATGATTCTTAGTGCAGTCGACTTTGACGAGAGCCTCAGCGTAGTAACTACTACCAAGGATGTTAAGCCTGGAAGTCAGGTAGGATAGTTGAGAATTGAAAATTGAGAGTTAACAATTGATTATTAAGCATATGAACTACGCATTGATTATAGCCGGAGGTTCTGGCAACAGAATGGGACAAGACATTCCTAAACAGTTTATGCATGTAAACAACTGTCCGATTATCATTCATACGCTGAAGGCTTTTCAGCAGCATCCTGACATCCATGGCATTGCTGTAGTATGCCTGGCTGGCTGGGAGACCGTTGTGCAATCGTATGCTAATCAATACTCTATCGATAAACTGAAATGGATATTCCCAGGAGGCAGCAACGGACAGGAGTCTATTCACAACGGCATCTATGGTTTGAAAGAAGCTGGATGTCAGGCGGAAGACTTGGTATTGATACATGATGCCGTGCGTCCGCTGTTGTCTCAGGAGATTATCTCCTCAAATATTGCTACCTGTAAGAAATATGGTTATGCCATTACAGGTATCAAATGTCGCGAAGCCATTCTGGAAAGTGAAGATGGTTTCTCTTCCACTACCAGCATTCCTCGCGACAAACTTATCCGTACACAGACGCCACAGACATTCCGTTTGGGCAATATCATTGCTGCCCACGAAGAGGCTAAGCAGAAGGGTATCACCAATTCTGTAGCTTCGTGCACACTGATAGCAGAGCTGGGCGGAAGAGAGATGCACATTGTGCCTGGCTCGGGAAAGAATATCAAGGTGACTACCATTGAAGACCTTGAAATTTTGAAAGCCTTGATGAACATCCAAGCAGAACCATGGTTGAAATAAGTGCCTATCAGCAAGACCTTGCGAAGGCTGCCAAGCTGCTGTCTTCACCGTTGACGGGAAATATTCTCATCACGGGTGCTACGGGTTTGATAGGAGGCTGTATCACGGATATGCTCATGCAGCATAGCGAGTGCCATGTTTATGCCTTAGGCCGCAATCGACAACGTGCAGAACAGCGCTTTCATTCTTATTGGGACAATCCCCGTTTCCACTTCTTAGAACACGACATTTGTACGCCACTATCCTGCGATACCGATTTCCAATACATTATTCATGCTGCCAGCAATGCCAGCCCATCCTTCTTCCAACAGAAACCTGTTGAGGTGATGCGTGCCAACTTAGAAGGCCTCAGCCATCTGGTTGACTATGGTATTCAGCACCACATGCAGTGCATGGTATATGTATCTTCTGGAGAGATTTATGGTGAAGGGGATGGTAGCATCTTTACAGAATCAAGCAGTGGTTATATCGACATCTTGTCACCACGAGCCTGTTATCCTTCATCTAAGCGAGCTGCTGAAACGCTTTGCGCTGCCTATAACCAAGAATATCATACACAGATAACGATAGCTCGTCCTTGCCATACCTATGGCCCTTACTTTACGGAGAGTGACAATCGGGTGTATGCCCAGTTCATCCGTAATGTATTGCGCAATGAGGATATCGTGATGAAGAGTCTGGGCAGCCAGTTCCGTTCGTGGATATATGTCGTGGACTGTGCTACCGCCATCCTTTCTATATTATTAAAAGGTGAAAGCGGAGAAGCCTACAACGTGGCTAATGACGAGTCGAACATCACCATCCGCGAATTGGCAGAGAAGACGGCTGCCATTGCAGGTAAGAAGGTCATCATGGAACTGTCGGACAACGGGAATACAACACCTATCACCAAAGCCGTATTCTCTACAAAGAAACTGGAAGCATTAGGATGGCAACCACTCTTCGACATTGACGAAGGACTACGCCATACTATTGAGACAATGCGCTAATCTTGGTGTGCCTTGCGCCATACCACCTCGTCCGACTCACGCTCATACAGATTATAATAAGCCTTCATATGATGGCTGACGCGCTTCTCTACTGGTGGCAGTTGCATATAATCGCCATAATACTGGTGCAGATAATTATCATAACCCACAGGCAAGTCTACCTCCATCCCTTCATAAGGAAAAGATGCAGTTCCCTCTAACCAAGCCTTGGGGAATACCTCTTTAGGGCCATACGAACCGCAATATACAGCCACCAACGATGCGGACTCATACGGATAGCGATAGCTAATATCGGTCATTTGTTGCAACAGGCGCTGTCTATACCAGTTCCTAAAAAAGAAACCGATAGTCTTTCTCGCAAAGCGTCCCCACTCCTTAGGAGTTTTCAACAGGCTCAGATATGCCGCAAAAGAGACATGCGTAGAGATAGCCTCCAACTTATGCTTGGTTTTTGTAAACTGACGCTCCATAGCGCGGGCTGCCTCTATATCATCTGGGGCTCCGTCAATGGGGAAGATATCAATGTATAATCCGTAAACACAAGGCACATCCTGCTCTTCTTGGAGCGTAGTTCGAGCATCACATAGCTTAACAAAGAATAGAGGATAGTCTGATTTATTATAAGGTGTCACCAGTTCTAAGCCATCGGGCAATTGCTTACTGGCTATCTGAACAAAGCGATCATAGTCAGGACGTGGCATAAACACATCTACATCGTCATCCCAAGGAATCATACCCTGATGGCGCACAGCACCAATGGCGGTACCTCCACAACAGAAATAGGTAAGGTGATGCTCCTTACAGATACTGATAAACTGACGTAGCACACCGTTGATAACGGTATTCCATCGCGGTTGTTCTTCTGGTGTCAGCTCTTTCATCTTCGATTATTAGCTACGACCAAACAGCCACTTCTTGAAGAATGGGCTGATGCGAAGGATATTAGATGCGATGATACAGAAACCGATAATTATCAGTGCCATCGTAACAGACAACATCAAGTCAATCACAAAGTTAGAACTGTGAGCCTTGAAATATTCACCAATCTGCGGAACATCAGGCATAAAGAGGAAGTGTATCAGATAAATATCCAACGTACGACGACCAATATACTGCAAAGATGAACCTATCACACTGAACTTGGTAAAGTATTCCTTATAAAAGCGGAAATACATAAACGTAATGGTCAGCAATCCGAACTTGGCCACCGTCTGTGGCAGGTTGGCCCATTCCATACGCAACGTATGCCATTTGAGAGCATCGAGCGTTGCCATAATAATAACGACTATCAATATGGGGAAGAACCACTTGGAATCCATAATGCGCTGAGCACGCTCCCAATAGCGATGTACAATATTACCAAACAGGAAGAATGGGAAATAGAGCATCATCTGTATCAGGCTACTCTCACGCAGGAAATAGTAGATATCAGTCTTAGGACCGCGATAACCTGCTGCCCATGAAAAGTATTTAGGCAGATAACACGTTTCATATATGCCCAACGAGACAATAAAGAATAGCGTAATGGGAATCCATGAGCGTACCTTCAACTTGCTCTCCAAATATGAGAACAAATAATAGGCTATAAACATGTATAAAAGTACGATGGTAAACCAATAGCCACCCTTAGTGGGCAACTCCAAAGCCTCTTGTACTGCTGGCCAAAAGTGAGGCCTCAAAATAGCCATCGCAAGGAAGAAAAAGACAATTGTAGGTATCGTTTGTACCTTTATCTTCTTCATCAGCAAAGAGCCTAAGTTTTGTAAGTTCCATACTTGTGCAGCCTTATATGCCAAGAATCCGCTAACAAAGAAGAACAGCGGCATGCGGAACAACACCAAGAACGGCATACATGACGAACCCTTCCACGTCTCGCCAAAACCCATACCAGCCACATGATTGGCTACCACTAAAATCATTGTAAAGCCTCGTAAGGCATCAAGCCATTCAAGGCGGGGTTTCTTTATCTGATTCTCCATATTAAACACAAAGGTCGTATTCTGTGTGCAAAATTACTCATTTTATTTTGAACTTCAAACAAAAAGCAGTATTTTTGCATCGTCGTATGGAAAATCTGAAAGAGAAAACAGCCAAAGGTCTTGCATGGGGAGCCGTCAACAACGGAGTCATGCAAGTATTAAACCTGCTTATCGGCATCGTTGTCCTTAATTATCTCACACCAGCAGACACTGGTCTTATAGGTATGCTGGCCATCTTCTCAGCTATTGCCGGCAATCTGCAGTCAAGCGGTTTCTCAACAGCACTCATCAATGAGAAGCAGCCTACGGCCCAACAATACAACAGCGTATTCTGGTTTAACATTCTGATGGGTGGCTGTCTCTATGGACTATTGTTCCTCTCTGCTCCGCTCATCTCGTGGGCTTTCGATGAGCCACGACTGACAGACCTATCGCGCTTTCTTTTCCTGTCGTTCTTTATCTCCTCATTTGGTATCTCAACCAATGCCTATATGGTGAAGAACATGATGAATCGCGAGATTACTATCATCAACCTTGTGGCACTTGTCATTTCTGGTTCTACGGCAGTGGTGCTCGCCTTGAACGACTTTACTTATTGGAGTTTGGCATGGCAACAGGTGGTAAACTCTACGGTGTTGATATTGGGACGTTTCTACTATGTCAAGTGGAGACCGACACTACAGTTTACTTTCGGCTATATCCGCCAGACCTTCTCTTTTTCTATGAAGATCTTGGTGACGATGATACTGAAGTCTGTCAACCTAAACATGCTGACTGTGATTTTCGGATTGCTCTTCCGCAATGCCCATATCGTAGGAAACTTCTTCCAGGCGTACAAATGGGACTCGATGGCATTTCAGACTGTTGGCGGTATGGTGGAACAAGTGGCGCAACCAGTATTGGTTAGTGTCCGTGAAGAAAAAGACCGTGAGCTGAATGTGTTTCGCAAGATGTTACGTTTCACCTCATTCCTCTCTTTCCCCTTCTTGTTTGGCTTGGCATTAGTGGCACATGAGTTTATTCTCTGCACTATCGGCGAGCAATGGATAGAGTGTGTACCCTTACTGCAGATACTCTGTCTAAGTGGTGCCTTTATGCCTATCTTCTCACTCTATCAGAATCTGGTGATTAGTCACGGACGCAGTGACATCAATATGTGGTTGAATATCGCTCAGATTGTCTTGCAGCTGATTGTTATCTTGCTGTTCTACCGACAAGGCATTACCGTAATGGTTATTGCTTATAGTGCTTTCAACATTCTGTGGCTGGGAGCCTGGCAACCATCTGCAAAGCGCATCATCGGACTTCGTTTTCTCCAAATGGCAAAGGATGTAGTACCCTTTATGCTGATAGCCGCAGCCGTTATGGTAGCTACTCACTTTATGACACTGTCTATCACCAACCTCTGGCTACTCCTGCTATCTCGTATTGCCGTAGCAGCCCTCCTTTACTACATCATCATGCAATTGCTAAATGTAGCCATCTTTAAGGAGTGTATGCAGTTTGTTTTCAAGAAAAAAAAGTAATCTATGGAAATATCTATCATCATACCCGTCTATAACAAGGCAGAGTATATTGGGGCATGTCTGCAAGGACTACTACAGCAAGACTTTGATAGTTTTGAAGTCATCTGTGTCTGTGATGGTAGTACGGACAACTCTGCCGATATCTGTGAGGAATGGGCAAAGAAAGATGATAGAATCCGAGTTATCCATAAGGATAATGGAGGAGTAACGGCTGCACGTAGAAGAGGTGTAGAAGAGGCCGTTGGACGCTATATCATTTTTGTGGATGCTGACGATGAACTGCTGCCTCATGCACTGCGAACTCTATTTGATGCTATAGAACGAACGGAAGCCGATGAGGTGGTAGGCACATTCCGTTTACATACTGGAGAGGTTTCTCCTGTATTCTCTACAGGACAAGTGGCTGCCGACACTCTGATTAAAACCATCATTACAGGAAAGAATCACTTTCCTATTCTATGGGCTTGCATCTTCCGCAAGGAAATCTTGGAAGGCACACTTGATACGCCACGAGAAATCATCGAAGGTGAGGACAAAATGATGCAGGTAAAGGTTCTCATCAAGCAACCCAAAGTATGTTTTATCAAGGATTGCGTCTATCAATATACAGCAGGCCTGCCCAACAACCGTCATCACACATTGGAGCGGGAAAAGCTCTATGATGATATTCTTCGACAAGTATTGTCTCCGCGATGGAGCATTTTCCATACGGCATACATCCTACACCAGTTAAAAGAATATGAGCGTTTTATAGCCGATGGTAATGACGAAGTGCGCAAAAACTACTACCAACAAGTTATCAGTTCACTACCAACAGGTATTCCTCTTTACGACCGAATTGTATGGCTATTGCCACCATTCTTGGCGCGACCACTCATCAGTTTGTATCGCTGGGCAATTCGTCATAAGCAATAGCAATTGCTATCGTTCTAAAATCTGCAACGTATTACCTCCTATCCACGACGCCATTTCTGAGAAGCTGCTGCCTGCTGAACCATATATCTTGCGAGTCAACGATAGGGCATACATCTCGGCTAATCCTGCACGGATGCCTACTACACTATCTCGCGTTGCCTCTGCAGTAGAGGTGATAATATGATCACCGAAGTATTGACGCATCTCCTTTTTTACGTCCTCACTGTCAGTAGCCAAGAAAATCTTTGCATCAGGATGTGCTGCTAACTCCTCTCGTCCTGCCTCCACAAACAATTCTATCGGACTTCTTTTGATTGAATCGATATTGTCCGTACGACGGATATGCATGCCTATCGTATCAGAACTAAACTGCTTCTGATAAGCTTCTATCATTCTCCTAACAGGCTCACTAGGTGTAAAGAAGTCACGATAGAGCGAACGAGGTGGAGTAACGACCTCAAAATGACAACTCATATAGCGATGATGACCACGCAACCATTGAGAAAAATCAAAACCTTGCTGTTGTAGAGATGCTATCTGCAATTCTCCTATCACGCCGCCACGATAATATAATTGCTGAGGCAAATAAGGCAACCACAAGTTATGACGGCGCGGACGATCATTCACAAGATAATCCCAAGCTGTAGCTTCACGCACCGCGATATGCTCCTTTGTTATTGGTTCGAAGATATCATTGAAAGCAGCATGCATACCCCAACCTTGAAACCACACCACCTGTAAACGACTATCTACCGTCTGACAAAGATGGTAGGCAGAAACGATGGCTCGCATACAGTTAGCCAAACCACCAGAAGGTACGAGGAGAAGTTTTCCTTTACTCATCTTATTGATAGCTTTTCTTTCCGAGGAGTTTTACCACACGATTAGCCAACGATTTTCCTATATAGGAAAAATTACCAGCACACAGATTATACCAGAGTTCCTCTAATGAATACTGAATCTTTATCCAAGGGTGGTTATATGCATTGACACGATAGAAGCGATGCAGGTAATCCACATTCTCTATCACATAACGGGGATGCTTCAAAGGAAATTGAAGCTCATAGCGTTTCATGGTAAAAATCCTACGTAGTCGCTTAGGCATGGTCTTCAGACTGCCAGCATAATGAGTAGAATTATCTCCTGCAGCATTTCCTAAGTTATTAATCATATTCTTCGCAGGCATAATCGCCAGTCCGTGATTGAGCATCATGCAATGCCAGAAGATACTCTCATAGTAGGCCTTTCCTGTCTTACGATGGTCGTATGCCATGCTATGCATCGTCGGACGATAGTTCCTTTCTTTCATAAGCGACTCTACCAACTGCATACTATGCGCATCATCCAAGAAAGAATAATGCTCATCCCACTGGTCGATAACTCGACGCCATGAAGCCCATCCCCAAATGGAGAATACTGTAGTAAAGAAGTAGTCATCAGGCACATCCGTTGTCACCTCATCAGTATTAAAACCTTCTATTATCACGATGCGCTCGTCATTTTCGTAACGGTCGAGCATCTCTTTACAGAAACGGATAAAAGACACGGATGGTATGCTGTCGTCCTCAAACACGATACACTTGTCACTAAGCGAGAATGCCCACTTCTGGGCATTAAAGTTGGAGGGATCACAACCAGCATTCACCATCTGATAATTACGCTGTACATCACATTCCCAGTCAATCTCTTCGTCACATACCACCTGTCTGCAGGCTTCAATACCTGCCATATCCTGTTCTCCACGAGGACCATCCTGATAGAGATACAAGCGTGACGGACGGGCTTTGCGAACCTCGTTGAAAACCTGCCTTAGCGCTTCAGGGCGTGTAAAGAACAAGATGAGTACGGCAACGTCTACTTCTGCGGGATGTTTGGTCATCGTAACTATGTTTTATTGGTAATACTTATTGGCTATAGAGATGATGCTGTCGGGCACCATTCCTTGAATTCCCTCACCGCTGGCTATCCGCTGGCGAATCTCCGTGCTTGACACATCCAGCAGTGGAGCATCAAAGGTTCCGATATATTGGTCACGGGGATAGACTGCAACATTGTAATGGCGCAAGATATCCTTCCAGCGACACCAGCGCTCAAAGTGAGCCCAGTTATCACCACCTATAATCAACGTGAATTGGCGATTAGGATAATCCTTGCTGAGATGTTGAAGGGTATTCCATGTATAAGAAGGCTTAGGCAGATGAAACTCGTAGTCAGAAGCAACTATCCCATCAACACCCTGTAAGGCTTGCTGCACCATCTCATACCTGAGGTTATCGGCTAGCAAGTCTGTCTCTTGTTTTAATGGATTCTGTGGTGATACCATCAACCACACCTCATCAAGTCCACACTGTTCCAGTGCAGCCTTGGCCAGTGCGATGTGACCATTATGGATAGGGTTGAAGGAACCACCAAAGATTCCGGTTTTCATAAACTTATCGGATTTTATAAGTCGAGAAAGTCCTTCACTATTTGCAGTGTCTCCTGCTTAGCAGTTTCCAGGTCATCGTTCACGATGATATGGTCAAACTTTGAAGCGAAAGTCATCTCGTATTCAGCCTTTGCCAGACGCTCTTCGATAGCCTCAGCAGTATCAGTAGCTCGACCTACCAAACGCCTGCGCAGCTCATCCACAGAGGGAGGCTGAATGAAGAGGCTAAGTGCCTCATCACCATAATATTTCTTGATATTAACGCCACCTTTCACGTCAACGTCAAATACCACATTCTGTCCTTGATTACGCTGGTTCTCCACCTGTTGTTTCAGCGTACCATAGAAGCGGTTTTCATAAACCTCCTCGTACTCCAAGAACTCATCGTTCTGTATCTTTGCCTTAAACTCCTCAGGTGTCAGGAAGAAATACTCCACACCATTCTGTTCTGTGCCACGAGGTGCACGCGAGGTGCATGAGATAGAGAAGTAGAGACTCAGCTCCGGATGCTCCTTCATCAACCACTGTACGATGGTTGATTTTCCGCTACCTGAGGGAGCCGATACGATTAGCATTTTTCCTTTTTCCATTTCAAATATCAAACTTCAAACTTCAAAAGTTAAAGGGCATTCAGCACCTGTTCTTTAATCTGTTCCAGTTCGTCTTTCATCTTTACGACGATGTTCTGCATCTCAGCCTGATTAGACTTAGAACCAGTGGTGTTGATTTCGCGTCCCATCTCTTGAGCGATAAAGCCCAGCTTCTTGCCCTGTCCGGGTGCATCAGCCATGGTCTCGCGGAAGTATTTTAGGTGGTTGGCCAAACGCTGCTTCTCTTCGCTAATATCCAGTTTCTCAATATAGTAGATGAGTTCCTGTTCCAGACGATTCTTGTCGTACTCAGCTTCAGGAATCTGTTTAAGACCATCGACAATACGGTTACGGATTTTCTCCACGCGAGCCTTTTCATATGGTTCGATAGAAGCTAACAACTTCTCGATATTATCAATCTTCTCACCGAATTTCTTCTCAAGAGCAGCACCCTCTTGAGTACGGAAGTCTACCAGATGCTGCACGGCATCGCACACTCCCTGACGGACAGCCTGCCATTCTGCGTCATCCAATTCCTCCACTTCAGTCTTTGACATCACATCTGGCATGCGTGTCAATACGGGAATCCAATCAACATTGATCAACTGATGACTATCGGCAAAACCCTTTAACTGCTGATAGTAGTTGTCCATCAGCGCGGTATTTACCTGTGCTGCGTCCATCACTGTATCTTTCTCAATCCAAATACAGAAGTCTACCTTGCCACGAATAACGCGCTCGGCAATCAGTTGGCGAATCTCCATCTCTTTCTCACGATAGAGTGGTGCAATACGTGTTGTCAAATCAAGCTGCTTTGAATTGAGCGACTTGATTTCTACATTGATTTTCTTTCCTGTGTAGGCTACGACTGTTCTTCCGTAGCCAGTCATTGACTGTATCATAATCGTTGTTTTTCTTAAATATGGTTGCAAAGGTACAAAAATTCTCTGAAACATGCAGATTTTAACCATAAATTATGTACCTTTGTACGCTAAAATTATTAAATAAGGAGAAAATAATGGCTTGTATTCTACATATCGAAACCAGTACAAATGTCTGCTCTGTGGCTGTCTCTGAGAATGGACAGTGCATTTTTGAACAGCAGGAGCATGGAGAGAAAGGTGCTGGTGCTGAGCGCTTAGGCTCGATGGTTGACGAGGCTTTGTCGTTTACCGACAACCATGCCATTCCCTTTGACGCTGTCAGCGTGAGCTGTGGTCCTGGCTCTTATACCGGACTGCGCATTGGAGTATCCATGGCAAAAGGCATTTGCTATGGTCGCGACTTGAAGTTGATAGCCGTACCTACATTGAAATTGCTGTGTGTACCTGTATTACTGCGCGAAGTAATCAAGGAAGATAACGCCCTCCTCTGTCCCATGCTTGACGCACGCAGAATGGAGGTTTATGCTGCACTCTATGATCGTAGTCTCAAAGAGGTTCGCCCTATCGGTGCTGACGTAGTTACTGAAGATACCTACAAGGAATATCTTGATGAGCGTCCCATCTACTTCTTCGGCAATGGTGCCAAGAAGTGCATGGAGGTCATCAATCACCCTAATGCTCATTACATTGATGGTATTGAGCCTTTAGCAAAATGGATGCAACCTCTAGCAGAGAAGCGCTTCCTCGACGAGCAATTTGAAGATGTTGCCTACTTCGTTCCTTTCTATTTGAAAGACTTTGTAGCCATCAAGCCCAAGAAGCTGCTATAAGACTATTTGACAAGAAAATAAAGACAAGACATATGATGGAGATTAAAGGTTTAGACTATAACACTCAGCGTGAGAAACTCATTCTGTCGGAATATGGTCGCGAGATTCAGAAGATGGTTGACTTAGCCATCTCCCTGCCCACCAAGGAAGAGCGTATGCGTTGTGCAAACGCCATCATCCGCCAGATGGAGAACAAGAATCCACAGGTGCGCGAGAGCAACGACTATCAGCAGACTCTTTGGGATCATTTGTACCTGATGAGTCGCAAGCAGTTGGATATCGACTGGCCCTATGATATGAGCGATGCAGAGAATATCATGTCGAAGCCTGCACCTATGCCTCATCCCACTCACAATGGTCAAGCTCATCTGCGCCACTACGGTCACCTGATGATAGAGGTCTTCGAACGTCTGAAGACAATGCCTGCAGGACCAGAGCGCGACGAACTGACACGCCTCACTGCCAATCAGATGAAGCGTGACTTGGCTACATGGGGACATGGCTCTATGGATGATGAAAAGGTGGCTGACGACTTGGCTCGTTTTACCGATGGCAAGATTCAGCTCGACCTCTCTACGTTCCGTTTTGACCGCATCATAACGGCACCTGCTGCTAACGACTCTAAACGTAACAAAAAACGTAAGTAAATGGCATCATTCAAGATTGAGGGTGGCCACCTGCTTAGTGGCACCATTACGCCACAAGGCGCCAAGAACGAAGCGCTACAGGTTATCTGTGCCACGCTGCTCACCAGCGAGCCTGTCACCATCCACAATATTCCCAACATCCGCGATGTCAACAACCTGATACAGTTGCTCAAGGATATTGGTGTAAAAGTATCGAAAGAGGAAAAAGGTTATACTTTCCAGGCAGACCAGTTGGATCTGAAGTATCTGGAGAGCGACGAGTTCGTCAGCAAGTGTGCCCAGCTACGTGGTTCCGTCATGATGATTGGCCCTCTGCTGGCTCGTATGGGTAAGGCTATCATCACCAAGCCTGGTGGCGACAAGATTGGTCGCCGTCGTTTGGATACCCACTTTTTAGGTTTCCAGAAGTTGGGTGCAGAATTCTTCCAGATTCCAGAACGCAATGTCTATGAGATAGGTGCCAAGAAGCTGAAAGGCACTTATATGTTGTTGGACGAAGCCTCTGTTACTGGTACTGCTAATATCGTGATGGCTGCCGTCTTCGCCGAAGGCACCACCACTATCTATAACGCAGCCTGTGAACCTTATGTACAGCAGCTCTGCCACATGCTCAACAACATGGGCGCCAATATTAGCGGCATAGGTTCTAATCTGCTTACTATTACAGGTGTTGAGAGCCTCCACGGAACCACCCACAAGTTGTTGCCTGATATGATTGAGGTAGGCTCATTCATCGGTATGGCAGCCATGTGTGGCGATGGTGTCCGCATTAAGAATGTTTCCGTACAGAATCTCGGTATCATCCCCGATGCTTTCCGTCGCTTAGGCGTAAAGATTGAGGTTGATGGCGACGACCTATATATCCCACGTCAGAACCACTATGTTGTCGATTCATTCATCGACGGCACTATCATGACGCTGGCCGATGCTCCTTGGCCAGGACTTACTCCCGACCTGCTCAGCGTACTCATCGTGGTAGCTACCCAGGCTCGCGGTAGTGTGCTCTTCCATCAGAAGATGTTTGAGAGCCGTCTGTTCTTTGTCGACAAGCTGATTGACATGGGAGCTCAGATTATCCTTTGTGATCCTCACCGTGCCGTAGTTGTTGGTCACGACCGCAACCTGACACTTCGTGCTCAACGCATGTCAAGCCCTGACATCCGTGCAGGTATTGCCTTGTTGATTGCAGCCATGAGTGCCGATGGCACCAGCCTTATCAGCAATATCGAGCAGATTGACCGTGGCTATGAGGACATCGAAGGTCGTCTGAATGCACTTGGTGCTAAAATAGAGAGACTATGATTAAGCGAGAAGATGTTTTTAAGATAGGTCGCTTGGGAAAACCCCATGGTATCAAGGGCGAAGTCTTCTTCCAATTTGAAGACGACATCTTTGACCGTGTGGAGAGCGAATACCTTATTCTTGACATGGATGGCATCCTTGTGCCTTTCTTCATGGAGGAATATCGTTTCCGCAGTGACTATGTGGCATTGGTCAAGTTTCAGCGTATCGACAGCCAAGAGCGTGCTGCTGAGCTGACGGGGGCTAATGTTTACTTCCCACGTGAGGTCGCTCAAGAAGAAGATGAACTCCCAACCCTTGAGATGCTCGTCGACTTCGATATCATCAATGCTGAGACGGGCGAAACCGTTGGTAGTATTGCATCCGTTGACAAGCAGACTGTCAATATTCTCTTTGAATTATACGACGGTCGACTGATTCCTGCCAACGACGACCTAATTAAGGAAATCGACATCGACAATGAAACGATTACCATGACAATCCCAGAAGGACTTTTAGCGCTTAGTTAGTGAAAAGTGAATAGTAAAAATGAATAATAAGAAAAAACAGATAGCCATTCTCGGCTCCACAGGTTCGATAGGCACTCAGGCCCTTGAGGTTATTGAGGAGCATAGCGACCTGTATGAAGTATACTGTCTGACAGCTAACAACAAGGTAGAACTATTGGCACAGCAGGCTCATAAGTTCAATCCTGCTGCCATCGTTATTGCTAACGAACAGCGTTACGATGAGCTCAAGCAGTTGATGAGCGACATGCCCGATGTGAAAGTTTATGCTGGCAGTCAGGCTCTTGATGAGATAGTAGAAGCGGAGCCCATCGATATGGTATTAACGGCTATGGTAGGCTTTGCAGGTTTGTCACCCACCATCCATGCTATCAAGGCTCGTAAGGCCATTGCCTTGGCAAATAAGGAGACGCTGGTGGTGGCTGGTGAACTCATTCTCCAGTTGGCTCAACAATACCACACTCCCATCCTGCCTGTCGACAGTGAGCACTCTGCCATCTTCCAGAGTTTGGTAGGTGAAGACGACAATCCCATTGAGAAGATTCTGCTTACAGCCTCTGGCGGTCCTTTCCGCCTGAAGAGTCTCGATGAGTTGGCCACCGTTACCAAGGCTGATGCTTTGCGTCATCCTACATGGGATATGGGTGCCAAGATTACCATCGACTCTGCTACGATGATGAACAAAGGCTTTGAGGTTATTGAGGCAAAATGGCTATTTGGCGTTGGTGCCTCACAGATACAGGTATTGGTTCATCCGCAGAGCATTGTCCACTCTGCCGTACAGTTCCACGATGGTGCTGTCAAGGCTCAGTTGGGTGTGCCCGATATGCGTCTGCCTATCCAGTATGCGTTCTCATTCCCTCAGCGTCTGCCCCTCAGTGGCAATCGTCTCGATCTCTTCACCCAACCGCTTGAGTTCTTCGAGCCCGACCTGAAGAAGTTCCGCTGTCTGGAGTTGGCTTTCGAGGCTATTCTGCGTGGAGGTAATATGCCATGTATTGTCAATGCGGCTAATGAGATTGTGAATCGTGGATTCTTGGAAGACCGCTGTGGTTTCCTGCAGATGAGTGATGTCATCGCTGAGACCATGCAGCGCTGCACCTTCTCTGCTACGCCCGACTACGACACCTATATCCAGACGGATGCGGAGGCACGTCGCATCGCCACAGAGCTATTGGCGAAATAACGGAATAACGATATTACGACATAACATCATAACGATAACGTCTTAACGATAAAAACAAGAACAAAATAATGGAAATCTTTTTGATTAAACTGGCACAGCTTATCCTGGCCCTTTCTATCCTCATCTTGCTTCATGAGGGTGGTCACTTTGTCTTTGCCAAGCTCTTTGGCATACGTGTAGAGAAGTTCTATCTCTTCTTCGACTGGAAGTTCAGTCTCTTCAAGTTCAAGCCCAAGAAGAGTGATACAGAATATGGTATTGGTTGGTTGCCCCTTGGTGGCTACTGTAAGATTGCCGGTATGATTGACGAGAGCTTCGACACCGACCAGATGAAGCAACCCATGCAGTCGTGGGAGTTTCGCGCCAAGCCCGCTTGGCAGCGCCTATTGGTAATGGTTGGCGGTGTACTCGTCAACTTCCTGTTGGCTCTGTTTATCTACTCTATGATTCTGTTCTATTGGGGCGACACCTATGTACCCGTAAAGGACATGTCACAGGGTATGAAGTTCAATCAGGAAGCCAAGGCATTGGGATTTCAGGATGGTGATATCCTGATTGGTACCGAGAAGCGTACCTTCAAGAATTTCTCTGCCGACCTCTATCGCGACATTTCTGAGGCTCACCGCGTTGACATCATCCGTGATGGCAAGGCCATGAGCATCCAGTTGCCTGGCGATTTGAATCTGCTTAATATGATTAAGGCACAGCCCTCATTCGTACAGATGCTGATTCCCAACGAGATTGACAGCGTTATCCCTGGCTCTACTGCAGAGAAAATGGGACTGAAGAAAGGTTATCGTATTCTGGCTATTGACGGAAACAAGATTAGCTGCCACAATGAGCTGACCGACCAGATGGCTCGTCATGCAGATATGCTGGCTACGGCAAAGAATAGTACTGACAGCCTGAAGGCACGCACTGTAACGGTTGCCTATACCAACGGTTCCAAGTTGTATACAGCTCGTGTGGTAATGCACTCCACACTGAAGTTAGGTTTCGTTCCTAAGACTCCCGACTATCAAACCATTACTCAGGAGTACGAATTCTTCGAGAGCTTCCCTGCAGGCATCAAGTATGGCCTGAATGTGCTTGGCTCTTATATTGACGACTTGAAATACGTCTTCACAGCAGAGGGTGCTAAGTCGCTGGGAGGCTTCGGTACCATTGGCAACCTTTTCCCTGCCGACTGGAACTGGCTTATCTTCTGGCAGATGACAGCCTTCTTGAGCATCATCCTTGCCTTCATGAACATTCTGCCTATCCCCGCCCTCGACGGTGGCCATGTGCTGTTCCTGCTCTACGAGATGATTACGCGTCGCAAGCCTTCTGAAGAGTTTATGATTCGTGCCGAGTATGTTGGCTTCGGCATCGTTATTCTTCTGCTGGTTGTCGCCAATCTCAACGACATCCTCCGCACATTAGGAATTATGTAACAAGTTAGCAATACATTGGAGGCAGCCTGCGGCAGTAACGGGCTTCGCAAGAAAGTCGTCGCAGCCTGCCTCTAATGCTTTCTGACGATCGCTGTCAAAAGCATTAGCCGTAACGGCTACGATAGGAAGCTCAGGATGGTTAGCTTTGATAAGGCGAGTAGCCTCTATGCCATCCATCATAGGCATCTTCATATCCATTAAAATAAGGTCTGGATGTTCTGTTGTAGACTTCTCAACGGCATCCTTACCATTAACGGCACGAAGAATCTCGTAATTGTTTTTCAGAATGAAGTTCATCAGCAGGTAATTGCTGTCATTGTCTTCGGCTACTAGAATACGTTTCATAAGTATTTACAGTTTAGATTCGTTAATAGAATACAAAAGTAGCATTTATTTCTGAATATCCTTATACTTTCTTAACTTTTTAACTAATTTTGTAGTAACAAGCA
This sequence comes from Prevotellaceae bacterium HUN156, assembly GCA_900119285.1. Taxonomy (GTDB): domain Bacteria; phylum Bacteroidota; class Bacteroidia; order Bacteroidales; family Bacteroidaceae; genus Prevotella. The sequence continues at coordinate 407,310 of FPIT01000003.1, read as the reverse complement.
ACAATTCTCTATGAAAAAGAATCTTCTAACACTCACGTTTCTCGGCATAATGGCGGTGTTGAATGCACAGAACACCATGCAGGTGAACACGCGCAAGTTGGGCGCACCCATTCAGTCTACCATGTATGGCATCTTCTTCGAGGATATCAACTATGCTGCTGATGGTGGTCTCTATGGTGAGTTGGTGAAGAACCGCTCCTTTGAGTTTCCACAGGCATTGATGGGCTGGCAGACTTTCGGTTGTGTAGAACTGAAAGACGACGGTCCCTTCAAGCGCTGTCCTCACTATGTAGTGCTGTCGGCTCCCGACCATAACGACCGCCGCACGGGTTTAACCAATGAGGGATTCTTTGGCATTGGTCTCAAGCAGGGTGCCACCTATCGCTTCTCCGTATGGGCAAAAGCGCCCAAGGGCAATGGTGCCATCCGCGTACAACTCATCGACGAGCACGCCATGAGCGAACAGCAACAGGTGGCTGAGCAGACCATCGACATCACCACTGCCGAGTGGACGAAGTACACCGTTACACTCACCTCGCCCATCAATCTGAAGCATGGCAAGTTGCGCATCTTCCTGAAAGGCAGCAACAGCGTAGCTTTGGAGCATATCTCATTCTTCCCCACCGACACCTACAAACATCGTGAGAATGGCATGCGTCGCGACTTGGCACAAGCATTGGAAGACCTCCATCCCGGTGTCTTCCGCTTCCCTGGCGGATGCATCGTTGAGGGTACTGACCTGCAGACACGCTATCAGTGGAAGAACACCATTGGTCCTGTAGAGAACCGTCCGCTCAACCAGAATCGCTGGGAGCACACCTTCGACTATCGCTATTTCCCTGACTACTATCAGTCGTATGGTCTCGGTTTCTATGAGTTCTTCCAACTCTCTGAGGATATCGGTGCCGAGCCACTGCCCATCCTCAGTGTCGGTCTTGCCTGCCAGTTCCAGAATTGGGACAAGGAGAGTGTGCATGTGCCCTTGAACGAGTTGCAGCCTTACATCGACGACTGCCTCGACCTCATTGAGTTTGCCAACGGCCCTGCAGACTCTAAGTGGGGAAAGATACGTGCCGAGATGGGCCATCCCGCACCTTTTAACATGAAGTATATCGGTGTAGGCAACGAGCAGTGGGGCGAGTTCTACTACGAGCGTCTGAAACCCTTTGTAGCAGCCATCCGCGCCAAATATCCTGACATCAAGATAGTAGGTTCGAGCGGTCCTATGCCTGAAGATGAGGGCGACAACACCTATCGCTTTGCCGATGGCTGGAAAGCCATGAAAGCCCAGAAGGCCGACCTTGTTGACGAGCACTACTATCGCGACGAGCAATGGTTTCTCAGTCAAGGCATGCGCTACGACTCCTACGACCGCAAGGGTCCAAAAGTCTTTGCTGGCGAGTATGCCTGTCATGGCAAGGGCAAGAAGTGGAACCACTACGAGGCAGCCATTCTCGAAGCAGCCCTGATGACAGGGTTTGAGCGCAATGCCGACATTGTCCACATGAGCAGTCCAGCTCCCCTCTTTGCCCACGTTGACGGTTGGCAGTGGCGTCCCGACCAAATTTGGTTCGACCAGACCGAGATGTTCCGCACTGTCAGCTACTATGTGCAGCAGATGTATGCCACCAATGCCGGAACCCATGTGTTGTCGTTGACGATGGACAAGAAGCCTGTAGCCAACCAAGACGGTCAGAACGGCCTCTTTGCCACAGCTGCCTACGACAAGAATACTGGTGAGGTCATCATCAAGATTGCCAACACCTCTAAGCAGTCTCAACCCGTCGAGTTCCTGCTCTCCGACATCAAGCAGAGCAGCACTGCCACCACACTCACCTTGAGTCACAGCGGTATGGACGATGAGAACAGCATCCAGCAGCCCCATCTTATTGCCCCCACCCAAGGCACCATTGAGGTTAAGGCCGACAAGAAGCAGGCTGTGCTCTCCGACCAGCTGCCCCCTATGTCGTTCCGCATCTACCGCATAAAGAAATAAGTATCAATCTATCAAAGAACGATTTGTTAAGAGCCCCAGTCCTCAGCGACTGGGGCTTTTTCGTAATATAATGTTAAAGACCTCTGTCCTTCTCTTTAAGCCGTTTCAGCTCCTCTTTACGACTTCCTCCGGATTACACTGCAAAGGTACGAAGAATATACTATACGAGCAATTTTCTGACATCTATAAGCCTCGATTTTCAGCACCATTTGCACGATTTTGGAGGTTATTGGAAAGAGAGCGACACAACAACACAACAACGCAACAACGCAACAACATTTGCATTGTTGCATGTTGTCGACAAAAAAGAATACCTAATTTTAATTATATATATTATTATAATAATATATATAATTAAGATAACATAAAGTATTTATCAGCGAATTATGAAATTACCAAATGTTGTTGCGTTGTTGTGTTGTTGCGTGATGTCGTTGTGTCTTTTCCTGAATATGGTTCTTTGACCAGAAGGTACATTGCAACGCCACACTTCGACCTTCAGGTTGAAGAAAGCGAGCAAGCTCGTGGGACTCCTTTTAGACCTTGTTTTTTTTAACATTTGCCTACCCATACGGATTTTGTTGACTGCCTCTCCTGATTTATTTGACTTTTATTTGGTAGTTTGGTGAATTTTTGAAAGCCACATTATTGACGAAGACGGACCGCAAACCGCAAAATGCGCTAAATCTAGCCGAAGATACTCTGTCTCGGAAATAAAAATAAATGATTGTTTTGTATTTCGCTTGACTTTTCGTATCTTTGCATCGAATTATGAGTATATTGAAACTAGATGCCACCAGACGGTTCTCATTCGAGGTGCTGCCCCCACTGAAAGGGGCTGGCACAGAGAAGCTATTTGCCGATATCGACAAGCTGAGAGAATTTGATCCCGCATACATCAACATCACCACACACCACTCGGAGTTTGTGTACAAGGAGTTGGAGAATGGCCAGTATGAGCGACAGCGTATTCGCAGACGTCCTGGCACAGTGGCTATTGCGGCTGCCATCCAGCAGAAATACGGCATTCCCGTACAGCCTCACGTTATCTGTAGTGGCGCAACGATAGAGGACATTGAATACGAGCTGCTCGACCTGCAGTTCTTGGGCATCAGCGACCTGTTGTTGCTGCGTGGCGACAAGGCGAAGGAGGACAGCAGATTCACTCCTACTCCTGGCGGACATGCTCATACCACCGACCTGATTCGTCAGGTGGCACGATTCAACGAGGGATTCTTTGCCGATGGCACTCCCATCAAGCACCCTGGTCAGAAGTTTGACTACGGTGTGGCTTGCTACCCAGAGAAGCACGAAGAGGCTCCCAACATGGAGATGGACATGCAGTATCTGAAAGAGAAGCAGGAGCTGGGCGCACAATATGCCGTAACACAGCTGTTCTTCGACAACCAGAAATACTTCGACTTTGTGAAGAAGGCTCGCGAGATGGGCATCACCATTCCCATCATTCCGGGCATCAAACCTCTGGCAAAGCTGACGCAGCTGACAGTGGTACCAAAGACTTTCCACTGCGACATTCCTGAGGCACTGGCTAAGGAGATAGTGAAATGTAAGACGGACGAGGATGCCAAGCAGTTGGGCATTGAGTGGACTACCGCACAGTGTCAGGAACTATACGCCAACGGTATCAACAATATCCACTTCTACACTGTGTCAGCTGTAGACAGTGTGGCGGAAGTAGCAAAGAAACTGCTGTAACATTGAACATTGAACATTGAATATTGAACATTGAACATTGAATATTGAACATTGAACATTAAATTTCAAACATCAAACATCAAACATCAAAATAATAGATGGATTTTGAACAGGTCATAGGACAGAAGGAAGCACAAGAGCGACTGATGCAGCTGCTACGCGAAGAGCGACTGCCTCATGCACTGATGCTTTGTGGTCCGCAAGGCTGTGGTAAGAAGGCACTGGCAATAGGATTTGCCAAGGTGCTGCTCTCTCAGGGCAACGCTTCTGCAAACACCGCGGCAATGCTCGACAATCTAGAGCATCCTGACCTGCACTTCACCTTCCCCACCATTAAGCTACCTTCAATGGGTGCCGACCACAAGCCCGTGAGCGACGACTTTGCCAAGGAGTGGCACGAGATGGTGATGGGTGGACTATACTTCACCATGACCGACTGGCTGGAGCAGATGGGTGGCGAGAATCAGCAAGCCATCATCACTGCTGGCGAGAGCGACGCCTTGATACGCAAGCTGTCGTTGAAGTCGAGTCAGGGGGGCTATAAGGTAAGCGTGATATGGCTGCCTGAGCGCATGAACATAGAATGTGCCAACAAGATACTGAAACTCTTGGAGGAGCCTCCCACGCAGACCATATTCATCATGGTTTGCGAGGAGCCCGAGAAGTTGCTCGATACGATTCGCAGTCGCGTACAGCGCATCGACGTGAAGCGCATAGACAATGAGAGCATCTGCAAGGCACTGAAAGAGCAGCGCGGACTGGGCGAAGAGATGGCTCAGCGCATCACTCGCATGGCTAACGGCAGCTGGCGACAGGCGCTCGACTTGCTGACAGCAGATTCGGAGAGCGAGCTGTTTCTGGATATGTTCCAGAGCCTGATGCGACTGGCCTACCAGCGCCGTATCAAAGACCTCAAACAGTGGAGCGAGCGCATGGCATCCATGGGACGCGAACGCCAGAAGCGCTTCCTCACCTACTTCCTGCGACTGGTACGTGAGAACTTCATGTACAACTTCCAGCAAGAGAAACTGTGCTACATGTCACAACGCGAAGAGGAGTTTGCACGCAACTTTGCACGCTTCATCAACGAAGCAAACGTACTGCCCATCAGCGACTTGGTGACTCGCGCCATTCGCGACATAGGACAGAACGCTAACGCCAAAATCGTATTCTTCGACTTGGCACTGCAGATGATAGTGCTGCTGATACAGAAGTAGTTGAAATATTTAGAAGTTAAAGGTAGTTAGCGGTCTTCGACCGCGGAAGTTAACGAGCCATCGGCTCGTGGAGTCAACGGACAACAGTACAAGGGCAGAACATTCGTCCAATAACTCCTGTTAACTCCCAATAACTCCCAATAACTCCTTCAAAAAAGAAAAGATATTATATAAGATATATGGAGAAAGAACTGATGATTAAGACCGGATGCGATCGCGGACTCTGCAAGCATGCAGTAGGACGCCAAGACCGTCAGCTCAATACTTACGACTGGCTGGCCGACGTACCGGGAAACACAGATACTACCGACCTCGTGGAAGTGCAGTTTAAGCATACGCGCAAAGGCTACTACCACAACGTCAACAACCTGCCACTAAAGAAGGGCGACATCGTGGCTGTGGAGGCTAATCCTGGTCATGACATCGGTGTGGTATCACTGACAGGAAGACTGGCTTTGATACAGATGAAAAAGGCTAATCTCAAGTCTGCTGACGACATCCGTCGCGTATATCGCATCGCTCGCCCCGTAGATATGGAGAAATATCAGGAGGCCAAGAGTCGCGAACACGCTACCATGATTGAGAGTCGTCAGATAGCAAAAGGTCTGGGACTACAGATGAAGATTGGTGATGTGGAATACCAAGGCGACTGCAATAAAGCCATCTTCTATTATATAGCCGACGAGCGCGTAGACTTCCGTCAGCTTATCAAAGACCTGGCAGCCACCTTCCATGTGCGCATCGAGATGAAGCAGATTGGTGCTCGTCAGGAGGCTGGACTCATCGGTGGTACAGGTCCTTGCGGTCGTGAGCTTTGCTGTGCTACATGGATGAAGAACTTCGTGAGCGTAGGAACGCAGGCTGCCCGTCATCAGGATATCTCTCTCAACCCACAGAAGCTGGCTGGTATGTGTGCCAAGCTGAAGTGCTGTCTGAACTATGAGGTGGATGACTATGTAGAGGCTGGTCGCCGTCTGCCTCCAAAGGACGTTCAGTTGCAGACACAGGATTCAGACTACTATTATTTCAAGGCTGATATACTGGCTGGTCTTATCACCTATTCTACCGATAAGAACATCGCAGCCAATCTGGAAACGATTACTGCCGAGCGTGCCAAGCAGATTATCGAGATGAACCGTAAAGGCGAGAAACCCGTATCACTTACTTCTGACGGTGCCAAGAACACTCCGCAGGGTCCTGTAGACTTGGCTACTCAGGAAAACATCGCTCGCTTTGACCGTGCCAAGAAGAAAAAGAAGAAAAAGCCTCGCAAGCCACAAGGTCAAGGTCCAAAGAATCATGCACAATAAGAGTCTGATACTGACTGGTCTGTTCCTCGCCACCATCTTGTTGGCGGCTTGCCACGAGCCCACCGTCTACTTCCACTTTGAACACACGCCTGAAAATGGTTGGGAGAAGAGTGATGTGCTCGACTTTGGCATAAGCCCAATGACACAAGAGGGTGCTTATCAAGAGGAACTGGCCTTGCGCATCAGCGCAGGGTATCCTTTTATGCGCCTCAACCTCATCGTTGACCAGACTATCGTACCCAGTGGCGAAGTAAGCCGCGACACAGTAGACTGTAAACTCACTGACGAGTTAGGCAATATTACAGGCAAGGGTATTGGCCAGTATCAATATTTCTTTCCCATCAAGCCGCTCCATCTTCAGAAAGGCGACTCCATCCACATCTCCATCCGTCACAATATGCGACGCGAGATACTTCCTGGCATCACAGATGTAGGAATAAGGGTGATGAAAGATGAGAGGTGAAAAGGTGAAAGGTGAGAGGCTTTAGCGATTTAGATTCCGCGCTGCATCGAGACGCAGGAAGATAAACAGGAGGAAGGTAAAGCCCCACAATGAAGAACCACCATACGAGAAGAATGGCAGCGGAATACCAATAACGGGAGTAAGACCTAACACCATACCCACATTGATAAAGACGTGGAAGAGGAAGATACTCAACACGCAATAGCCGTAGATACGCCCAAAGCGCATCGGTTGTCGCTCTGACAGGTATATCAGTCGCCATATCAAGGCAAGAAACAAAAGCAATACGCCTGCAGAGCCCAAGAATCCCTCTTCTTCACCCACCGTACAGAAGATGAAGTCGGTATCCTGTTCGGGTACGAACTTCAACTTAGTCTGTGTACCATTCAGGAATCCCTTTCCTTCCAGTCCACCAGAACCAATGGCAATCTCCGACTGATGGACATTATATCCAGCACCTCTAAGGTCTTCATCCAGTCCCAGCAGCACATTGATACGTGAGCGCTGGTGAGGCTCCATCACATGTTGCATGATGAAGTCAGCACCATAATAGAATGAGACAGAACCTAAAGCAAAGAGGGCTATAAAATAATAATTATGTATACGCGTGGAGAGCCCTTGCCATATCAGGTAACCAATAAGCACTACCACCAATGCCAATTGCACGTAGATAATATCAACGGGAATAGTCAACAGAGGCAATGAGAGGGCCGTAATGCCCAGAGAACATAGCAGCATACGCCAACCCAGTTTGCGATGGCAGTATACCCACACCATTCCGATGGAGAATAGTTGGATAAGGAATAGCACCACAAAAGGTCCTACATTGGTAGGCGACGAGCCAATGGGCACTGCGGCATAGCGAATGCCCACCACAAAATAGACTACCATAGCAACACCCGTAAAGAGGATACTGCCAGGCATGCCCTCGCGATAGAACATCAGGAAGAACGACATATAAACCAGTGCAGAGCCCGTCTCACGCTGTAGCACGATAAATGCCATAGGCAATAAGATAACTAGCAAAGCTGCACCAAAGTGGCGTGTCTTCTGAATCGTAAAGCCATAGGTGGACATGAGTTTGGCTAAGGCTAATGCCGTAGCAAACTTAGCAAACTCTGCCGGTTGTAGTCGTAAAGGTCCTAATACCAGCCACGATCGGGAGCCTTTGATGCTATGCGGATTGAATATGGTGGCAAAGAGTAGTAGCAGTAGGAGTCCGTAGATAACATAGGCAAAGGTATCATAGAAGCGGTCGTCAAGCATCAAGATGACAAAGCCCAGCATGATACTCGTACCAATCCAGACAATCTGCATACCAGAACGAGTGCTCAAGCTGAAAATATCCGTCTCACCATACGAATAACTGGCTCCGCAGACGCTAATCCATCCAAACGACAAGAGGGCGATATAAATAAGTACCGTCCACCAGTCAATGCTGCGCAACACGCTTTGATTTCTCTTCGTATCTGTCATGTTATCCCTTATCTGCTCGTACTTCCATACGAAATGTGTTTATGCTGAATCTCTGCAGCCTTATGTTTAGAGGCCTCAGAGAGTTGACCGTGGATATATTGCTCCATGATGAGTCCACCGATGGGCACACCATAAGTAGCACCCCAACCACCATTCTCTACATAGACAGCAACGGCAATCTGTGGATTATCCATAGGAGCAAAGCCCATGAATACGGAGTGGTCGTGACCACGGTTCTGGGCAGTACCCGTCTTACCACATGCCACGAAGTCGTACTTAGACAACTCATGACAAGTACCTCCTAATGCTGAAGCGCGCATGCCCTGCACTACATAGTCGTAGGCCATACGCGAAGCCATCGTCTTTCGGTGGTGGGTATAGAGTGTATCGAGTTTCTCTCCTTGTATACGCTTCACCACATGAGGGGTGATAAACCAGCCACGATTAGCAATGGTAGCACCAAGGTTAGCTATCTGTAGTGGTGTAGCATTGACCTCGCCCTGTCCGATAGCAATAGAGATAATAGTCAGTCCGTTCCATGAGCCCTTATACGCCTTGTCATAGAACTCTGCGTTAGGTATCAGTCCACGCTTCTCACCAGGCAGGTCGATACCCAACTTATAGCCAAAGCCCATGCTCACCATATAGTCGCGCCAAGTATTCATGGCTTTCTGCACACTGCCATACTTACTCTTGGCACCAATCATATAATAGAGTCCCCAACAGAAGTAACCATTACATGATGTCGACAAGGCAGGAACCAAAGGCAATGGTGCAGCATGGCCGTGACAACCTACATGCAGACCTTTATAGTTGAAACCATGTGAACAAGGATAAGCGGTATGTGTGGGGTGAATAATTCCTTCAGTAATAAAGGTCAGTCCCTGTGTGGTCTTAAAGGTAGAACCAGGAGGATACTGTCCCATGATGCTTCGATTCAGGAGTGGTTTCCACACGTTCTGACTCAACAGACGATGACTCTTAGAGCGCTGGCGACCTACCATCATACGAGGATCGTAAGAAGGAGAAGACACCATACACAGCACCTCACCCGTCTTAGGCTCAATAGCCACGATAGAACCAATCTTTCCTTCCATCAGTCGCTCGCCTAAAGCCTGTAACTCTGCATCAATACCTAATGTAAGGTTCTTACCTGCCACGGGGCGACGATCGAAACGACCATTCTGATAGCGGCCTTGCACTCTTCCATGGGCATCACGCAACAAAATCTGAATACCCTTTTCACCACGCAACTGCTTCTCATAGCTGCGCTCTACACCAAGCTTACCGATATAGTCGCCTGGCTGATAGTAGTCGTCTTCCTCAATATCTGCTGGCGAAACCTCTGCCACATCACCCAACACATGGGCAGCAAAGGAGTAGCGATATTGGCGGATAGAACGGCGCTGGATATAAAAGCCAGGGAAGCGGAACATCTTCTCTTGGAAGACAGAGAAGTCGGTCTCCGACAACTGACTCATAAAGAGCTGCTGAGTAAAGCGTGAATAACCCGGATTCTTAGAACGGTCTTTGATGTTCGCCATGCGCTCATCAAAATCCTCTCGTGTAATGTTCAATGCAGCACAGAGGTCAAGGGTATCAAGATGATCTTTCGCCTCGTTCATCACCACCATAATGTCATAAGCAGGCTGGTTGTATACCAACAGCTTTCCATTACGGTCGTAGATGCCACCACGCGAAGGATATTCTATCTTCTTCAGGAAGGCGTTAGAGTCGGCACTCTTCTTATAGTCATCACTGGTAATCTGAAGCGTAAACAGACGAATGATGTAGATGACCACTATCAATAGGGCCACTCCACCGATGACATAGCGTCTGTAATCCATTGAATAATCTTTCATGGATGCTTCAGATAATGATTGTTAACGTCGTCTACCTATCTCGAGCGTAAAGATGAGTACCAGTGTGATGACACTACTGCCAAGCACACACATCAGCCAATAGAGGCCGTTGAAGAAGGTAAACATCTCGAAGGTATAGAACAACACGCAGTATAGCAAAACCAGCGGCACGATATAGTGGGTAAACTTCAGCGGACCAATAGTTGTCAGCGAAGGCACCACATTATCAGCAGAGTCGCGTGGTACAAAGAGTTCGAAATAATAGGGCTGGACAACTGCGATAGCCGTCAGCGAGGCAGCAGCCACACCAGGAGTATTACTAAAGATGTCGATAAGCAGTCCCAATGCAAAGCTCCACACAAGAATCGCCCACTTGGCATGATTGCGTGGAAACTTAGCTACGAAATAAACGTAGAGCAAGGGTGTAGCATAGTGGAACAGGTGAATGCGTCCTAATATCAGTACATGTATTAGGAAGAAAAAGGCAAACCACCCTAACCGTTTCAGAAAATCTTCAGACATCCTTTAACTATTCACTTTTCACTATTATCTTCTCACTAGGGCTCTGCCCGTCTACTCTTTCACGTTCAGTTTCAGTGAGTCACGAGCAGACTGCATCAGTCGCATACGGGCAGCAATAGAACGGTCACTGATGACAACAACGTCGCGCAGATTGCCAAAGTCGGTGGTCAGGCGAACCTTCAACTTATACGACAAGCCATCGCGAGAGTTGTAGACCTCAACAATCTGACCTACCAGCACACCCGGAGGGAAGATGCTGGAGTAGCCATTGGTCTCTACCCAGTCGCCACGCTTGAAACGAGCATGACGGGGAATGTCCTCGACATAGGCATAGGCTGCATCCTCGCCATACCAGCGCAGCACACCAAAGTAGCCATAGCCACGGATGGCACAACTGATACGCGACGAGTGGCTATTGAGCACGGGAATGACAATAGAATAGTGGCTGGATACAAGATAGGTTACACCTACCACACCACGACCACATGCCACACCCATGCCTACTTCCACACCGTCGGCCTTGCCCTTGTCGATGGTCATCAGGTTATCATTTCTATCCAACTCATTGGTCACCACCTTGGCGGGAATGAGTTGATAGCGGCTCAAAGAATCGAGAGCATTGCGCTCCTGCGGATCTTCTTCCTGCGTAGCCTCTGCATAGAGACGGCGCAGCTGTGTCACTTGACGCTCCAAGTAATAGTTACGCAACGTCAAGTCCTCATTCACTTTCGTCAATGAGAAGTAAGACTCCACGGCAGAACTCCACGCATAAACCTTGCCAGCCAAAGCATTGGCTGACGAGAACCACACGCTACCCTGATAGCCGTTATAGCTGAACAGCAAAGTCAGACTAATGGCTTCCAAGATAACAAAGAGAAACCAGTGGTGGTGGCGTTCAAGAAACTCCAGCAGGTTATGCACGATGATCCTCTACCTTTTATCTACAATCTATTCTCTGATTTTATCTCATCAAGAATGAGAAGCGATCCACATTCTTCAGGGCAATACCAGCACCCTTAGCTACAGAGTGCAATGGATCCTCTGCGATATGGAAGGGGATATTAATCTTAGCTTCCAGACGACGATCCAAGCCACGCAGCAGTGCACCACCACCAGCCAACCAAATACCGTTCTTTACGATGTCGGCATACAGTTCGGGGGGAGTATTCTCCAGTGCAGAGAGTACAGCATTCTCAATCTTTGCAACAGTCTTATCCAGACAGTGAGCAATTTCCTGATAGCATACGGGAACCTCCATAGGCAGAGCAGTGATACGGTTAGGACCGTGTACAACGTAATCCTCAGGAGCCTCATCGCCAAGGTCTGTCAGAGCAGAACCTACAGCAATCTTGATACGCTCAGCCATACGCTCAGAAACCTTCACGTTGTGCTGGCGAGACATATATTCCTGGATGTCAGCTGTCAGATCGTCACCAGCGGTACGGATAGAGTTGTTTGATACGATACCACCCAGTGAGATAACGGCAATCTCAGTAGAACCACCACCGATATCAACAATCATGTTTCCCTCGGGAGCTTCTACGTCAATACCGATACCGATAGCTGCAGCCATTGGCTCAAAAATCAGATATACATCACGGCCATCGGCATGCTCTGCACTGTCGCGTACGGCACGCAGCTCAACCTCGGTAGAACCTGAAGGAACACCAATAACCATGCGAAGCGATGGAGAGAACAGACGACTACCAGTATGTACCATCTTAATCAGTCCACGCATCATCTGCTCACAAGCAGAGAAGTCAGCAATCACACCATCACGCAGAGGGCGTACAGTGCGAATGTTGTCATGTGTCTTTTCATACATCATCTTAGCCTGCGAACCTACGGCAATCATCTTGTCGGTATGGCGGTCGAGGGCTACTACTGACGGCTCATCAACCACGATCTTATCATCACTGATAATGATAGTGTTAGCCGTTCCCAGGTCCATTGCTATTTCCTGGACAAAACTAAAAAAACCCATTCTAATCTATTTAATGTTTAATCTAAATCTTTAATCCTTATTGAACCAAGAGTGAATGGCAGTGTCATAGTGACTGCTTACCCCAAAGGCACGAGTAGCGAACATGCGGCGCTGCTCCTTAGTAGTCTCTGCGCCCTGCTTATTCAGAATATCCAGCAACACAGCGTATTCAGCCTTTGAGGGAACGATAACAACATCGTTGAAGTTCTTAGCTCCGGCACGAATCAGCGAGATACCACCGATATCAATCTTCTCGATGATGTCTGCCTCAGAAGCACCGCTGGCTACAGTCTGCTCAAAGGGATACAAGTCGACGATGACGAGGTCAATCTCGGGAATCTCGTACTGAGCCATCTGCTCACGGTCGCCCTCATTCTCACGACGTCCCAAGATACCTCCGAATACTTTGGGATGCAGTGTCTTTACACGACCACCGAGAATTGAAGGATATGTTGTTACGTTCTCTACCTTCTCACAAGCATAACCCAGGCTCTCAATGAAAGTCTGTGTACCGCCAGTAGACAAGAACTTAACACCCTCATCATTCAACTTCTTCAACAACTCTTCCAGCCCATCCTTGTGGAAAACAGAGATGAGCGCTGTCTTAATCTTTTTTGTGTCTGCCATAAAAATAATATAACGTTATATCTTTTTGAAGTCTATTCTCCTAAATCGCCTGCAAAATTACAAAAAAGAGAGCATAACACACAACGTTTATAGGAAAAAATTTCCTGCGCGCATTAAATAATAGTAGAAAACAGCCCACATATTATGCTCGTTTTTAGAAAATAATTCGTCATTTATTCGTTTGTTCCAAGAAAACTTTGTACCTTTGCACCCCGAAATTTCAAACAATAAATATCCCAATGAGAAAAAGAATTATTTCTATGGCTGTGACAGCCATGCTCGCCACCACCACTTGGGCTGGTGGTTTGATGACAAACACAAACTACCACATTGCTTTTGACCGAATGATGGCACGTGGTGCCTCTTTCGACGTTGACGCTGCCTTCTCCAATCCTGCCGGACTGGTATGGGGTCACGAGGGATGGCAAGTATCACTCAACTTTCAGAAGCCTTGGCAAGACCGCGACATTCAGCTGACAGCCAACAACTTCTTGGCAGTACCCAGCATGGGTTATGCTGGTGTGAATATCGACCAGAAGTTCCCAGGAAAAGCTTCAGCACCGATTGTTCCTGCTCTCTTTGCATCTTACAAGAAGGACAATTGGGCTGTATCTACCATGATTGGTATTGTGGGTAGTGGTGGCTTCGTAAAATACGATGAGGGTATCCCCATGTTCAATGCGCTCGTCATGGCGAAGCTGTTCTCCAGCGCTTCTTTGACTCCCGACCGATATAATATCGCTTCACAAATGGAGGGTAAACAGTATATCTTTGGCGGACAGCTGAACTTCTCTTACAAGATTACTGACAACTTCGCTGCTGCAGTAGGTCTGCGCGCCAACTACTACGATGGTTACAATCGTGGTCATGTAACAGCCACCACCACACCTGAATTAGGCAGCATGAAGCTCATCGACTTGCAGCTCGACTGCTTGCAGAAGGGTTGGGGCTTCACACCTATCATCAGCCTTGACTATCATGAAGGTCCGCTGACTGTTGCTGCTCGCTACGAATTCCGCACTAAGATTAATACGAAAAACGATACCAAGACACTTGATGCTACCATCAAGAACACCGATCCCACCACAGCAGCAACCATACCCTATATCACGGGAGCTACAGCACTGGCACAGTTTGGCGACAAGGTAGCTGCTTATGAGGATGGCGCTAAGACACGTTACGACATGCCCTCTCTGTTCTCTTTAGCCATTGGCTATGAGTTCACAGACAAACTGCGTGCCACTGTAGAGTACCACAATTTCGACGACAAGCATGCCAAGATGGGCGGCGACCGCCAGAAGGAGCTGAAACACGGCACTCATGAGTTATTGGCAGGTGTAGAATACGACATCAACGAGAAGTTTACCGTTAGTTGTGGTGGACAGCGCACCGACTACGGACTTGCCGATGACTATCAGCAGAACACCTCTTTTGCCTGCGACAGCTGGTCAGTAGGCCTGGGTGGTGCATGGAACATCAACAAGAAGATACGCCTCAACGCTGGTTACTTCATCACCATCTATAGCGACTACAAGAAAGAGTCTTCAGCTTATCAGGGCACTCCCTGGCCAGCCACAGAGACCTACTCTCGCACCAATAATGTAATCGGTTTGGGTATCGACTACAAGTTCTAGTTTGCAGTCTCCACATATATAAATAGAGAACAGCTAAGCCGCAACTGGCTTAGCTGTTCTTTTTAATTATAACACGCAATACTGCATGCGTATTAACGTGTCTTGACAGTTTAGAAGTCGAGAGCAACGTCTTCGATATCCAGATCACGACTACTGAACTCGCCATCGAACTCATCGTCAGTAGGAATGACGGAAAGGTTGTCATCCAATACATCAAGTTTTGAAGCCATTAGCAATGAGTTCGTATTACAGACAAATACTGCCGTCTCAGGTGAAATATATTTCTTTTTCATATTATTTATTGTCATAGTTGCTTTTTATTTAACATTCACCTTCTTGCCATTGATGATGTAGAGTCCCTTATAAGCATTCTCCACACGCTGACCATTCAGATTATATACTTTACCATCGTTGTTCAACTCCTTAGCATCAAGAATCATTGTGATGCCAGTAGCCTCATCATAGATGGCGAGACGAGCACCAGCTATGTTTCCTTCAAAATAAGCACGGAAGCCCTTCATCGTTGCTGAAGCGCTAGCCTTCTGAATCTTACCCTCAGAGGTCACACCATACTTACCTTCCATTGAGCCAGCATCCATCGGAGCGAAGGTTCCTTGGAAAGTAATGCCAGAATAAGTATCGCTTTTTGCTGTGGAGGTGAAATTGACGTAGGTTGCAATGTAACCCGGTGCTGCAATTTCAGGCACATTAGCACAATAGACGATGTAAGGATAACCAGCAGCGAACTTTGTTGCCTTATTAAACTTCAATTCGCCATTGCTATATCCTTTAAATTCGTAAGCTTTCCAGCCTTCACCGAAGAGAGCAGTTAAGTCATTGCTGGTCAATGGGAACGGCAGACAGATGGTATTCCATCCTTGCTTGGCGGTATACTTCACAACTACCTTGTCCTGATAGCCAGAAGGCATATCTGCAGGAGCTGTTGTCTCATCAAGCACGATGGCAGCCTTGGTGGTTATGGCCACCACGTCGGTTGTCAACTCAATGTTAGCGTTGGAAACTACTATGTAGGCATTGCCCTCGATGATATCATTCAGACGGACAGGAATAACAAACTCCATCTCGCCACCAGCAGGAATAGTCTCGGTGACGCTCTCACCATACTGTGTACCATCAATATAGAACTTAGCGGTCATTTCCTCATCCTTACCTACCAGTTCCTTCACAGTGACTGTTACCTGATGGTCGGCATACTGTGTGAAGGTTGTGCGGATGTTCTTAGCAGTGATAGCAGCATCATGCTCCTTCAATGCCAGTTTGAAACCGTTGAAGTTATCAACAGCATGCCCAGAATAGTTTGAAGTAAAACGAATATAATAATATCCGTCAGATGGTGCAGTAAACGACATTTCCTTCTTAAAGCCATGATCATAGCTTCCTACGCCATCATCCTGTGAGCGATAATTGTATATCTCAGTCCAGCTATCCTTCTCATCGTTAGAATACTCAACTTTCAAATATTCATCAGACCAGTACAAATAAGCATCCCAAGTGAGAACATCACCAGTTTGAGCTTGCAATCTTGGTGTAATTAACGTTGCAGTTGCACCATTTGTTGTTGTTGCCTCTGCGGACTTAGAACCAGAATATGTATTATCTTTTACCTTAAATTTGTCTGCTAGCCATCCTGTTGGGAATTCTGTAACATCATTGAAATCCTCATCCCAAGCATTCGGATCCATAGCTTTGGCTGTAGCAGTAATATTATAGGCAAGAGCCTCGTTGTAGGTAGGAGTAACGGTGATGTTTGCCGACTTGTTGCCATAACTGCCTTCAGTGTAGTTGAAGGTGATGGTGAAGTCTGCAGTTTCACCACTAGCAATGTTCAGCTGTGCAGGAGCTACGCTGAAGTCTGTGGCGTTGTCGGAAGCGATATTCACGGTCAGCGTACCTGTACCGGCGTTCTTCACAGTGTAGGTCTTGCTGTCGCTTGCTGTCCTCTTGCCAAAATCAGCAGCCCCCGTTGTTATCATCTTGAATTCAGGAGCATTCTGATTAAGATGGAAGCCATTGACGGCATTCATAACAATACCATTACCATCGAAGCGAATCTTATAACTGCCTACCTCTAAGTTCTCGATAAAGAACACCCTATATTCAGTATCACTCAAGTCTGTATTGGCAATAGTCTTCAGAAGAGTAAACTCTCCGCCGTCTTTAGATATATAGATGGGCAATGTACAACTCCATGTACTATTTTTCTTTATCTCTATCGCCATCTTCTCTCCTTCTGCAACGGTTAGAGAGGGTGTAATCAGACGTGCATTGCTTGAAGTTCCTGTTGCTGTGCCATTTGAGAACGACCACTGATAGTTAGTGTATTGGCTACCGCTCTCCATTGTCCATCCGTCGGGCAGTGCATTGCCGTCGAAGGTCTCGGTGAACAGGTCATCGTCCATCACATAACCACTGACGTTGAAGGTCGTGGTCTCTTGTTCAGGAGCAGTAACAGTAATCACACCGCTGTGGCTACCCTTTGTAGAGGCAGACATGGTCACGGTGACAGTAGTACTTTCACCTACACCAACGGTGGCATAGTCACCAGAGATAGTGAAGTTAGCATCGCTTGAAGTAACCTGAACGCCTGTCAGTTCTGACTTTCCTGTATTAGCAATTGTAAATGTTGTTGGAGTGTCTGCACTAATCATTCCAAATACATGGTCGCTGGCCGTTACCTTCATCACGGGTGCCTGCGACAGTTCACCACCATAGATGTCATCGATACCCACACCCGCTACCACAAAACGAATCTGCGTGGCGGTGGCAGGAAGAGTGACCTCCTTTGTCTGCCAGTCAGTTGTGAATGCAGCATCTTCAAATGCACCTTCTGGAGTATCTGTCCAAGTTGTTCCGTTTGAGGTATATTGTACGAGGATGTAAGCGGGATATGAGGTAGAAGTTGGCTCTTTCTTCATTTTAAATAGGACTTTCTCATTCTCTGTGAAATTCATCAAAGGAGAAATGAGTGAATGCTTATAAGAGTCCATACTCCATGAAGAGGATTGCTTATACCACGCATAACCTTTAGAAAAGTCCCATGTGTAAGTTGAAGCATAGTTACCTGTAGTATAACTACCGATACCTGCTGTTGTCCATCCCTCTGGAAGTGTATTGTCGTTAAAATCGACAAACATCTTACTTGGGTCTTTGATGGTGCAACTCAGGTTGAGAGTAATGGCATCTACTCCTGTTGCTGTCGGGGTGATGGTAATCGTACCAGTAGCTGTTGCGTCGGGTACAGTGATAGTCACTACTTGCTCGCCCTTAGCGGCGATAGTGGCAGAAGTTATGTCTGCAGTAAAGCCACCGGTGGTTGCGATATTTACTGTGATATCCTCTGTGCCTGGGTTTGCCAAAGTGATGACTCTGGTGGCACCAGGGTTCACCATGCCGAAAGCACAACTCTCGCCATCCTTATAATCTTTCACCCTCAGGGCTGGGCCTACGGCAGAAGGCTCATAAGTGAAGGTCGTCTTAGGGATAAAAGCTCTACCTGTAGCAGAGATGCCACTAAGAGACGAAGAGTTATAACCACTTACAGCAGAATTATAGCCTTGCCCCACTCCATAAAAAGAAGCACTTTTAAAATTTCCTTTTACTATCTGATAAACACCTACAAGAAGGTTCCCGCCGTTGTAAGAGTAATTCTCACTAAAGTTAATTGCCATCTCGGAAGAGGTACCATCTAATTCACCCTCATAAACAATGGTAGCACCTTCTGTTCCCAGGAAATCGCTCATGATGGTATTATCCACTTCCTTTATGAATACCTGGAAAGTACCAGACCACTTTGCTGCGGCTTTATTTTTCAGATAGAATGTCATCGCTGAAATAGTACTTCCATCCATAGCTATTACATCAGCAGCAGGTATTACAAACTCACATTTCAGATAAGCATCAGCCCAGTTCCCATAAACAGGGACATATTCACTTGAGTTAGTTCCATCGTACACAGTCAACTCATCAGCCCATGTAGGGTTTGTCCCCATCAGCAGGGCGAAAAGCACTAAGAGAAGTCTGCTCTTCATTAAAATAGAAGATTGTTTCATAAATATTTAAATCTTTAATAGTCCTTGTGTCTATTTTACTACCGTCTTGCGACCGTCGATGATGTAAAGTCCCTTAGTCAGAGCACCAACATTGACGCGAGTGCCGTCGAGTCGGAAGATACCTTTTCGTGCAGCTTTGGTATTTGCGCCTTCACTGGTATGTTCCGAGATGGCAGAAGCTGCCTCGTCCTCTATGCGAACGTCATCAAAAATGATGACTACCTCGTTTGCGGCATCCTTGAGGCTTGCCATAGCAAACTTCACGATGATATAAGGTTCGCTCACATATTTACTAAGGTCGAGGGTGACATGCTTCCATCCTTCCGCCGTCTCCTTCTGATAGTCGATGGTGGTAAGGAGGTCAGTATTGCCATTCTGATGAGTATCGGCGAGTACGCTGAGCGTAGCCGGTTGAGAGGCAGGTATAGCATAGTAGTCAAAGCTGAGTGTGGGTTGTGTAGCACCATTCAGCGTGAGTTTGCCGAGATTATAGTTGCCAAAGTCAGCACGGTTGGGCTGAAAGGCTAAAGCGTAGCCATTTTCATCGCCGTCACTGGACATCTTTACCAGTCCAATGTTCCAGTCGGCATAGTCGCCCTCAATCCAGACGAATTGTTGGTTTGTCTTGTCGAAGACATCAATGTATGGCAGCGTATATGGTTGGCCTATTACGAGACTGTTGGTGGCCACGAGTTCGGAAAGACCAGCACTGTTCTGTGCATCGATGGCATAGTAGAGCAGCTGCTGATTACCAGTTGCAGTGGGTACACCTGTTCTGTAGGGTGACTTTATACCCGCCTTGATGAGAGCAGGAGAGCCGTCGGCTGCAATACTATAGAGGTTATAGGTAAGCAGGTCAGGGTTAAGTGTCAGTCCGTTAAGTCCCTTTGTGGGAGCCTGCCATGTGAGTATTGCCTCTGTGCCATTGTCAGTAAGTGATACGCCAATGGGCTGCATCGGATAGTCTTGACCTGCAAAGAGTGTGAACGGAGCTTTGGCACCTCTATCGTTGCCGTTATAGGCCACGAGGTAATAGGTGTTAGTACCATTCTTCAGGTTGTTAATATCCATGGTACACTGTGTTCCAGGCGTAGGATTATCAAGATTACCAAGGATGTTGTCGTCATCGTCAATAGCTATGATGCGGCTTATAGCTGTAAGCTCGTCGCCGTGGAGATTCTTGGAGGGAGCCGTAAAGGTAACGGTACCGCTCAAATAGCCATCTGCATTGGCTGTGGCCACAATGTTCTGAGCTGCTTCGGGAGCTGTAGCTACTAACGATGTAGAGAGGTGCAGTTCATCGATGTTCAACTGGTCGGAACCGGCATCGCTGATAGCGTGAATAGCAATCTGGTAGATACCGTCCGCAGTAATAGGTATTTCAGCGGTGAAAGTCTCAAAGTTCACGTCGGTCACCTCAACATTGTCCATCACTACGTCGTAGTCGGCCAGATCGTCGCCCATACCGATGAGTACACGGAGTTTCTGGTCGTACTTTGCTGCTGCATAGCCCTTAGAAGCGGTGAAGGTCAGCGTGTAGCGTCCACCATTCTGCAACTGCAATGGCGGTGTGAGCAAATAGTCGTCGTCGGCATTCTGGTATCCGGCAATTATCTGTGCGTAATCGACGGTAGTGCCGGAATACGTGTAAGTCTTATGAAGACGCTTCCAAGTCTTACCATCGTTGTTGGCATCGACAACAATGAAGCGGTCGAAGCCTTCCTGAGTGGTGAAGTTCTCATCGAAAGGAGGCACAAGTGCTTGTCCTACTATGACTTTGTTAGAGGTGGCCACCTCACTTTCATGGCTACCATTCAGCACTACCACATCGTAGTAGTAACTCTTCAGTTCAGAGGTCTTAACAATTTTCTCACCAAAGGTGGGCAATTTCAGTCCTTGGGCTACAGTGACGCCGTCGGGCTGGCGGACAACATTGTATTCTAGGTTTCGCTGGGTAAGCGTAATACCATGGATGCCCTCTGTGGGTTCCTTCCAGGTGAGGGTCATATACTCACTCTCGTTGTTGTACTTCAGGTGAAGATCGCTAACGGCCTGTGGGGTGTCCCTGCCGATATAAACAGTAGACTTTGCTAATGGTCCCTCGCCTGCAGCGTTCTTTGCAGCCACGCTGATTACCACGTCACGACCTTCGGAAGCAACAGTCGTTTGCTGTGCGACCTCGGCACCAACCTGTGCCGTACCCGTTGCTACTGCCTCACCATCGGCATAAATGGTATATGATAGTTCGCCATCAAGGGGATCATCGCTATAGGAGAGCGTTGGCATTGTAAAGGACACAGTGCCAGTGGTCTGCTCACCCTCGAAGGATGCTGTCAGGTTGCTGACCGCAGCGGGAGCATCGTCGGCAGCCTCCATAGGTGCAATATACATATTAACAAGATAGGCATTGTCGGGCAATTGCATGATGCGAGTAGCCGACACCTGTCCGATGGTATAGTTAATCTCATAGAGATAACTCTTCTGATTTGTTGAAACATAACTCCAATAGAGCTTCTTTGTGTTGGGATCGAACACCATCGAACTGGGGTTAGTGGAGATGTCTTCTATGCCTAAGTCGCCAAGAGGATAGACGGCGACACTATTAGCTTCAGCCTCTAACTCCTTGTCTATGATATAAAGGTAGCCATCCTGACCTACTCCGTAGAGGAAACCATTATCACTAGCGGCAATAGCAGCGAAAGGCGTGTCGACGATACCAATAATTTGTTTCTTCGGAGCACCAGAAGTCTCTGTATTGACAAAGTCAATGGTAGCGAGCTTACGGTTGATAACCTCATAGTTCATGTTGAAGTTATAGAAGATTCCGTAGTTGAGGCCCGTCACGGGGTCGTGAGTTATTCCACAGCTGGAGATAAGGTTGCCGTACATGCTGTTCAGTGCCTGTGCTTTCGTACGGGTCCAAGAATCCATGTCATAAGCGACATTGTAGATGGTATAGGTAAATGCCTGGTCGTAATCATCCCATTCTTGCTTGAAATGGATACCATACATCGTGCCATCCTGATAGACAGCACCACCGAGCGGTGCCAGAAGCACGTCACGGTCGTCATTGAGCTGCACCAGTTGTCCGTCTTCCTTCACTTCTAAACGATATATTCCTTCCTTATTGTTTCCCAACGTCCAAGAGTCAGCTTTCACCACTCCTGCAATGATGGTTAGCGTACTTGATTTGGGAGTTTTAGCCATTCCGCTATTATCGGCTATAAACTTCTTTGGTAAAGCCTTTTGTGACCATGCTGTACTAATACTTCCTGCAAAGCAAATGAGGAACATGAAGAGCAGTCGCTTGTAATGACGTAAGTTAAGATAATGTTTCATCAGTTTTATGCTTTAGTTTTTTATTTGGATGGAATTATAATTATTACTTGCCCATAACCTTTCGCACCTGTCCATTGCGGCGTTCTATGATGATGCCACGAGGCTGACGCATGGCATTAATGCGACGGCCCTGCAGGTCGAAGTGCTCAATGGTAACTGGATTGTTAGTAGTAGAAATCATCTGGATGGGGGTGCTGATGCTACGATCCTGACGAACGATGAGGTCGAGCGTTTGGATACTATCGGTAACACTAATAACAGCCTCGCGCTGGTCTATGCCGTCAGGAAGTGCATCAAACTCTACCTTTACGCTATCGACGGTGTATTCACCTGGGGTTCCAAGAATACGGCACCAGTTGGCATTGGTGCCTAAGTATTTGTAGATACCTAAATTTGCAAAGACAGGGACATTGGTAGTGCCAGCCTGAGGGCCAACCTCAGTGACATTGCTACCCATGGTGATAGCACCTTGGTCGCTGACTTGAGCAGGAATAAGCACTGAGTGGTTGAAATAGGGGAATACAGAGAGGGAGGTCTGACCACCAGGGGCTGGCTGGAAAAAGCCAGTGAAGGGACGCCACGTACCCTTGTTCAGCATGAAGGCGGTGTTTCCGTAGTCGCGCATAGGAGCCATACCGATGGCACACTCCAGTTGGTCATTCTTCTCAGGAATGCCGCCAATGACGAGGAATACCTCCTGGTCGATGATGATGCGACGTCCTAATTCTATGGTGACAAAGCCGTTGTTGGTATTCATGGCATAATTGAGTTCACTGAGTGTCCAGCTGTCAAGCATTTCGATAGGCTGGCCCGGCAGTCCATTTTCACTGGTGTAAAGGTAAAAGGTTACCGGGGATATCTGGTCAACCAGTTCTTCAGCCGAGGCCTTAGTGAAGGCAACATACATGCCTTCGAGTACCACTGGCACAGAAGGCTTCGAGATACGTTCCGCCCATGCTGTAATGCCCATCTTGTTGGCACCTGGCAGTGTCAACTCGCCATCAACAAAGTTGGTCTGATAGCTGTCCTTAGGTTGAAAGTTGGAAACGAAACCTCCAAACTGTACCTGTACTGAGTCGTCAACAAAGGTATAGCCTTCTGAGTTCTGTGACGTGTGCAGCACATAGCACTTTCCAAGGGTGTTGTGATTATAGGTCACGTCTTGTGTTGTGTAAATATCATTGGGGGTAAAGAGACCTTCAGCTTTGGCTAGGTCGTATGGTGTATACATAGCCCAAGTGAAATCGGTGGGGAAACCTTCTGAGGCATCTTTGTACTCCACTGGGGCCAGTGGAGCCACCATGCGCATGCGGGGCTGCTCCATAGTACGGAAGTCGGCAGGGAACTGCACGCCACACTGAGGTGCCTCTGCCTCGACACTAACAAAGGCTGTCTTGGTAACCTCGTCGCTGCCATCAGCATTGGTGACACGCAGGGTAACGTCGTAGGTGCCGCCTGCCGTATAATAGACCGTTGGCGACTGCTCTGTTGATGAAGATGGTGTGCCGCCAGGGAACGACCACTGCCAAGAAGTAGGCTCGCCACCAGTGGTGAGATCAACAAACTGGATGACATCGCCAGCCATGACACTGATTTGGTCAACAGACTGCACACCTGTCACCGACAGACCATCGACATAGAAGTCACCCATGTATCCGCCAGTATTGAAAGTATCATCGGTACCTGGTCCCCAGAAAAGACGTATCTTAATCTGCTTGCCTACAAAGGCTGACAAATCTGCATCTACAGCTATCCAACGAGCTGATCCCTCAGTCACTTCCTTACTGTTCCATACCTCAGTCTGTGTCTCAAAATCATCGGTAGATACTTGAATAGCCAAGGTGACGTACTTATTCCATGTCGGTGACATGCGGATATAGGCATGCAGCTGACCGTTAGCTGGAACACTGACGGCAGAACTGGTTGCCGAAGCCTTGGTACGCTTATATGCTTGATAAGGACCGTCAATATGTAAGGAGTAAACATCATTCTCGTTGATGGTATTGAAATCCTTCTTCTCTTTGGTAAAGGTGACAACATTGCCTTCGCCCTGATCCAGTGTCCAACCTGAGAGTATCAGATTGCCCTTAGCATCACGCTCGTCGCTGTCGAAATTCTCACTCCACACATCAACACTTGACGTTGCACCCTGTACGCTAAAGTCGGCAGTCATGCCGTTGGCAGCAGTACGACGCAATGTCTGCGGAGTGTTCAACTTTCCTTCCGTGACCTGATAGGCCATAGGAGCTGGCATACCAAGTTGCGTTGTGTGTTTTACCTTAGAGTTTTTCACCACATCATCCGCACTGACGTACAATGCGAATAATACAGAAAAAACTAATACAATGTTTTTAGCCTTTCGTAACATACTAGCATTGATAGTTTTTAAATAGTTAATCTTATTCATTTTTATTGTGTTAGATTGTCAAAAGGATTATCACTTTGCCATAAATACTTTCCCGTTCTGAATGAACAGACCTTTTCGCGCTGTCTTCACGCGCTGTCCCTGCAAGTTGTAGATAGCGGCATCTGTTCCAGCTGTATTACTCTTAACGTCCTTGATTTCTGTAATAGGAGAACCATCGCTGCAGTCGTCTCCATCAACCCACAAGCATGAGAATATCCAACGCTTGTCAATCTTAGCCAGACGAGTTGCCTCACCAGTGGTGATATCTACTTCATAGAGACAAGTATCGTATTTTCCGTTGCTTTCCCATTCTCTGTCGGGCAGCGCCCCCCAAGAGCCCCAGTCATTGATACCCTTACCACTATTATAGTATCCATTCCAATACATCTTATTAGGATTGCTTTTAGCAAAGCATGCTGACTGACGACGATACTGTGAGCAGTAGCCCGTAGCTCCTACCAAGGGAGCATTTTCGGTATATTTCTCACCTGTTGTTGGATCAGTCTTCTCCACAGGCTTGGTCTTCATCAGTCCTGTGGTAAGGTCAAACTCATAGAGTTGTGCACCAGTCAACTCATTATTGATATCACGTACTTTACCATCATCACCAGGGGTTGCATTAACACCACCACTGGTCAGCGCAAAGGCGCGTCCCTCGCTATTAATGGCGAAGGTTACGAAATTATAGTAATAGAGTCCATGAGTGATGGGCATAATCTTCATAGTTTCCAGGTCGATAGTACAGATTGCATAGCCAGCATCACCGTCAGTCAGGTCATCATCCTTATCTTCGAAATAGTCAGGATCATCCGTAATCTCGCTGGGCAACTGATTGCCTGTCAGATAGAACAATCCATAAACCTTTCCGTCAACAGGATTGTATGACATACCTGCTGATTCCAGACAACTACTCTTTGGATAAATCTTATTGCTCAGCAGGTCACCCGTAGCAGCATCCCATTTGCAAACACGAAATAACTCCTCATCAACAGTCGAAGATTCATCGCGTGAGAAAACGGTTACCAACTTACCATCGACATAGGCAGCGCCAGAGTTGCCATACATCATATTAAAGTTAGTAGCCCACAGAGCCTTATCGGCATTAGCCATAATCTCCGACTTCACCACTTCAGGATTTCTTGCTGGTGCTGTCAGAGCACTTCCGTT
This sequence comes from Prevotellaceae bacterium HUN156, assembly GCA_900119285.1. GTDB lineage: Bacteria > Bacteroidota > Bacteroidia > Bacteroidales > Bacteroidaceae > Prevotella. The sequence goes on along the minus strand of FPIT01000003.1, from coordinate 381,520 downwards.
CCAAGTCATATCATAGATACCATTCTCTACAATAAAGATGGCTTTCTGAAGGTCAGCATTCCAACCTACATATTCAGACTCCATCTGACACACTTCACCATTTTTCTTGTAGCGATTGTCGTGACCAATACCTTTAAGTGTTACTTGTGCATTTACCACCATTGTTGCCATGCACAGGAGTGCAATCATTGTTTTTTTGTTCATTTGTACGTCTATTTATGGTTTTTGTTTCATTTTGTTACAATTTGCGGCACAAAATTATCATTTTATTCACAAAATTTACATATAGGACGACATCTCATTCGTCCATATTTATAAATATGCACAAAAATTTGGGTATTTTACTCCTGTTTGGAGATTGCCATTCGCAGATATTCCGAGGGTTTCAATCCCGTCTCGCGCTTAAAGGCATTGACAAAAGCTGTACGTGATTTAAAGCCAGTACCCGATGCGATAGCCTCGATGGTGATATTGCCATAGCGCTCTGGATTATCCATCCATTGACAGGCAATCTTCACACGACGGCTTCCCAAAAGATTACTAAAGGTCATACCATACTTCTCATTAATTACCTGCGAAGTGTAGGTAGTATTTGAATTAATGAGTTTTGCCAGTTTATTCAGGGTAAAGTCTTGCTGACAGATAACGTCTGCATCGTTTAGGGTTTCCTCAATACGCAATACCAACGATTCACGCTGCTCGTCATTAAGACTGCTTCTACTGTAAGCTTTTCGCAGACTCTGCTCGTCCGCTTCCACACGCTTCACCTGACGATTCTTATCCCACAGTATGATTGCAGTTGTCAGAACAACAACAAGAACAAACATTCCCGCCAAAATAATCAGTTGCTGCAAACGCTGGCGCTGCTCCAGTTCTTGTGTATGCTTTTCTTTTTTCTCCAACTGGCTAATATAATTCAGCTCGGCAATATGCGCCAACTGCTTGGCATGCGTCTTATCCATCATTTCAATATAGCGTTGATGGTAACTGGCAGACTGCTCTTCGTCTCCCATTATATGATACTGTTCAGACAACTTTCGACAGATTCCAGGCGAGAGATCGTTGAGTTTCTTGTCGAAAGTCAGCTGAAGAGCCTTAGTCAGGCACTCTATAGCATGTAGATAATCATTCTCTTGCTGATAAGTCGAAGCAATGCTCATATACGATGCCAAAGAGTCGCGCTCTGGTGCCCATCGTGTATTGATATTCTGCATCTGGCGCTCAAAACACTCACGAGCCTTGTCGTACTGATGCTGCTGCATAAACTGTATGCCCTTGTACTGCAGACGGGCATAGGCAAGGTCGGGAGTACTATCAGGTATTTCCTTTGAGAAGAGCATGTTATATTTCTTCAAATCTAGCTGATAGTTTTGGTTAGCCAGATTGAAGAAGGAGGTTGTCAGCAGTTCCCAGTTTTTAGTCTCGTAGGCCTTACTGATACATTTATCAAATAGCTCTTTAGCCTGTTTAGCCAAAGGCTTTGAGTCATAGTTCAGACTATAGTCGTTGAACAGGTCACCCAAGTTCACCATGATGATTGGCAGAAAGTCGTCATAGCCAAGTTGTTCGCAGAGGTCGTAAGCTTTTATAAAATATTCATAAGCACGGATATAGTCAAAATAAGAAAACTTATACACACATCCGCAGTTATTCAAGGCTCTGATGCGCAACTGGAGCTGTTCCTGATTGTCGGCCTTACGCTTACAGACAATTGTAAAGCATGCTAAAGCCTTAGCAGGATTACGTTGAGAGAAATTATTACGACCTTTCTCCATTAATTCTTCAGACGACAACCGATGCAATGCTCCATCGTCTTCACGATCATCTTTTGCCATTGCATGATGGACTGTCATCCACAGAAAAAACAGTATTATCCAGCAACTGTTACCAATTCGCATGATTATTCTAGTACATTAGTCTTTTGGGACGCAAAGGTACTACTTTTTTCCGAGAAAACTTTGCACTTACAAATAATTTTTCTAAATTTGCAAGCAGAATGATGATGTGTGCTTGTTATCATAAAAAACACGAGATATTATTAAATCCTAAAAAACAAAAACTATGAATAAGAACGAGAAATTTGTTATCACCATCAATCGTGAAGTGGGGTCGGGAGGGCGTACCGTTGGTCGTCTGTTGGCAGAAAAGCTAGGTGTAAAGTACTGCGACAAGGCTGTTATCGATGGTTTAACCCAGAAGTTTGGCCTCTCACCTGAGCGCATCGAGGAAATCAAGGCGCAGAAGAAATCATGGTGGAACGACATCAATAACTACTACCAGACACTTGTCAATAGTGCCAGCTGTCCCATGGAGGCAGAAGTAATGCTCGATAATGCTTCCATGTTCGAGACAGAGAAAAGCATTCTTCAGGAAATTGCAACACAGGCATCATGCGTCATAGCCGGTCGCACAGGCTTCATGATATTCCGTGAATGGCCCAACCATCTGTCTGTATTCATTCAGGCTTCGTTGGAGCATCGCATCCAGCGCATCATGCGTCGCAGGAACGTTTGCGAACAAGAAGCGCGCGACGTTATTGCAAAGATGGACGCCACCCGTGAGACATACATCAAAAAATATGAAGAGACTTCTCGCTACGATACTCGCAACTACCAGCTAGTTATCTCTATGGATGAACTGAGCGAAGATGACGCAGCAGAGATTATTATAGACTACATCAATCGCACAAGCAAGTAATAATCATATAAAATAGTTTTTTCGCAAAACTATTAACCTATTAACATAACATGCCTCAAACCCCGATGTACAAAGGGTTCGAGGCATGTTAATAGTTTGCCAACTATTAACCTACATGTACTCAACTTACGCACTCTTAAGTGGAATAATCTTATAGTGGCGCTTGTTGTTGTATAGCAGATGCTCTATTCCCAGCTCCTTCATGGCAAATCCGATGTGAATCTTCGTGCTTCTATCACTCTTGATGCTGGGATATTCCATTTGGATGAGTTTCAGTATCTGCGCACTATTCAGCGTTTTTGCCTTCTCACCCTCCTGGGGCTTTCTGAAGCAAACGCTGATAATCTCGGCTATGTCCTTCTGCTCCTTATAGTTCAGGTTCAACTCCTGTATGCGTTTCACCTCCATATTGTTAAACCAGTAAGGCGCCTTCTGCTCCTTCACCTCATAGAGCACCTGAGCATACAACTGCTCATAGTCTATCTCGCCCGTATTGTCAATCTGCTGTCCCTTGGGAATGGTCAGACAGATATATCTACGGCTACCTGTGGCATCCGTCAGTGGATGGGGATTGTTGGTGGTAGCCACAAAAGAGGCATAACGGGGCTTGTCTTCCTGCGAGGCACCATAGATGGGACGACCATTCACCTTACTCTTTGACAAGGTCTGCTTCAGGGCTGCATGCTGACTGGGACGGATGGCCTCCAACTCATCAAGGTTGACCAGCAAGTTATTGGTCAGCGCCATCTCCTTGTCGAACTTATTGGAGAGGTTCAGATGGTCAAGGAAATACTCCCTCAAGTGAGCAGGCAGCAGACGTTTTACGAAGGTAGTCTTTCCACAACCCTGTGCACCGATGAGCGTGGGTACACATTCGTTGCCATGCAATGTATCCATCTGCAACCAGTGGGCCACTGCCGAGCGCAGCCAGATGGCGAAGAAGGCATGCTGTTCGGTGGTGATGCCAGGCAGTCGGGAGAAGAGCTTTGCCACATGGTTCTGTCCGTCCCATTTGGGCAGGCTGTCGAGGTACTCCTTGATAGGATTATGCTCGCATACCTCTTCAGAGTGAATCAGCTCCATGATCTCCGTCTTGGGATTGCCCTTTTCGCAGACATTCTCACGTCTTGCACGAATCACGATGCTATTCAGTGCTTCCTGAGTGAGCACCCTGTATTGGGGCTCTTCAGCAGGAAGGGTGGCAAACTCTACCTTTCCGCTCAGCACATTGCGACGAAACAGGTAATTCTCGTTCAAAAACTGCTCTGTCTCCAGAGTCATCATTTGCGAAGCAGCCAGTGCCTCGCCTTTCAAAGTCATTTCTTTACTCATGAATTAAATTAATAATGGTTATTTGATTAAATGTAGTGCAAAGGTACAAAATAAAAAGCCCTTTTGCAATACCCCTTTATGGTTTCAAAACCTCCATAGGCTCCGTAATTAATATCCGCTAGTTCCGGACACTGTGTCCGCACGTTCCGGACAAAGTGTCCGGAGCCTCCGGACAAAATGTCCCAAGATTTCGGACAAATTCTGGGAATTTTGTTAACGACTATTAAAAATATTTATAACTGCACATTTTTGTTCAAATCAAGTACAAGTATGTGAATAGTTGACAAACTATTAACATGCCTCAAACCCTTTGTACATCGGCATTTGAGGCATGCCATGTTAATAGGTTAATAGTTTTTGCGAAAATACTCTTTTTTTTGATTCTTCCACGAAATTCTTGGAAGATAAAAGAAAAGTCTTTATCTTTGCAAGCAGAACCAATAAACAGAAATGACAGTATGAGGCCAAATCATAACCAGAAATCAAAAACCAGTCCCTTTGATTCTCTGAGAATTATATTTGTACTATTTGCTTTATTGAGCTCTCAAACTCTATTTTCGCAAGATTTAGAGAATAGAAGAGTTCCCGTTGCAGGTTTCTTCTCTGATGTGTATGATAAGGAAGAAATCGAAGACTATTATGTAAATCAATATAAACGAGAGACAGGCGCTAGCTCGTATTCAATAGCGATAGACTTCACACATATGAGACATCTAATTGTATCAGAAATAGATGGACACGTGCTATTTGAGAAGATTCCAAATGAAGTCCTTTTGAGTAGATCCCATGAAATGAATTCAGATACTGTATGTATATATCCTGATCCGTCTTACATATTTCTTTATGAGAAATGTGGCTTTGAATTGCCGTTTTTGAAAAAGGTAGATTATATAAAGGAATGCGCACTAAAATTTTCTCCCTATTATATTTCCAATAATAACAAGAAACTATTTCGCTGTTTCTATTTCAAAGGAACAGCTCTTATCAAGGATATATCTAAAATAGAAAAAGGGCGGGTGGATTGGCTTCTCCACTCCTATGCAATCGGTAAATTGTCAAGCAAGAGATTTGTTTTAGTTATTGACGATATTCAAACGTATACACCTTATGTGCTATTGGGAGAACTACCGATATGGTTTCCTAATTTAGAAATCATGGATAAATCTAAGGAATCCCCCGAAAGAATCATAGAGACAGGTCTTTGATTCCCCAAAGAAAAACTTGGAAGATAAAAGAAAAGTCTTTATCTTTGCACACAGAACCATAAAACGAAATGATTACTTCATAATCAAAACATGAAGACAAAGAAAAGAATATTGTTATCTGTATTCATCTTGTTGTGTCTATGTGGATGCAACAAGACAAAGGTAGTACATGGTGTATTCCTTGCAGTAACAGACCCAAAGCCTAACACAGATTCGATATATACCGAACGGATAATAGGTTATAACATTATTTCCAGATATATAGAATTGTGCTTTACAATACACAATAATACAGAAAAGAAAATGTATCTTCCCCTTCAGACATGGAGTGATAGCATAACGAAATCATCAGTCAATGTTTATTTTACGGATGGGAATGATACCATATACCCTAGTTATGTCGTACGCAAAAACCCTTATAACTCAAATTACATATCTAAGGGAGATTCCATGTTACTAACAATTAAAGTAATAAACTTCGAGAAATGGAGCGAAAAAGACATCAATGTAAATACGAATATTGATACACTCATTAGCAGATTACACATAGAGTATCGAAAAAGTGCTGAGGATGAAAAAGAAGACTATGAAATTCCCGATATAGAATTTGAAAAATGGCCTCAGTTCTATTATGAGATACCACGAGACCAATCTGTGTTGAGTAAAAACAAAATAAAGACTGATAGACTTCTCGTTCGAACTCGTAAAGAAGCCTCCATATCAAAGAAGAATGGAGATTAATCTAGAATTATAGTACAAGTAGGTGAATAAATTTTGCGATGAAACTCTTTTTTTTTAACACTCTAATTGCAATATTCTTTTGACGAATGTCGTATATATTATTGTAACGAATAACCGAAACAATAAAAATATGAAGAAAACCATCCTTACTGCATTGTTCTGCATCATTGCTTTGATAGGACACGCACAGAAGCAGGTTGTCTGGGATAAACCTGCAGCTTTTATGGGAATAAGTAACACGGAGTTTGAAATCACCAAAGTAGAACTGAAGCAGACGGAGACGGTACTGCACATCACAGCCAACTATGAGCCTCATAGCTGGATTCGCTTTGACAAACACTCTTACCTACAAACACCTGATGGCAAGAAGTACACGATTACAAATGGACTGAAGACCAACGAAAAGGAGACAGACCTGACGCCTGACTCACTCTTTTGGATGCCTGAAAGCGGAACTGCAAAGTTGGCGCTCCACTTCCAGCCTGTTCCCCTCAACACCAAGCAGATGGACTTCTTGGAGAGCGAAGCAGAACATGATTTTAAGTTCTGGAACATCTGCGACAGCAAGAGCAAACAAAAACTTGTATTGCCCGATGAATGGAAGAACGTGAAATATGCGAAGGACGAAACTTTGCCTGCTGCCAAGATTAATAAAGGTGTAGCTACCATTAAGGTGAAGATGCTGGGCTATAAGCCTGCCATGAAGTTGGAGTTTTATGTAGGTGGCTTTACGCCATTAGGTTCAACAGAGCATTACCAGAAATTCTTCCCGTTTGCAGATGATGGCACGGTGAAGGTGGACATTCCCCTATGGCTGACGCGCGAAGCTACTATCGGTGTTCAAGGATTAGCCTTCAGCAACGTTCTTGTTGCTCCTGGTCAGGAAACTGAAATCCTGATGAAGGTCTGTGCAGACAACAAACCGTTTATTGCTTTTAAGGGCTATATGTCCAAGACCAACATGGATATGGTTAAAGCAAAAGATGCGTACGGAGAATTATGGAGTGACAACCCCACCTATTTAAAAGTCAAGGACTGCAGCACGAAGGCGGAACGCCTGCAATGCCTACAGAACATCTTCGATTTGCGCGTGAATACTATTAAGAAAACCAAGTTTACAACGGCAACAAAAGACCTGCTCTGTATGGCAGCAGAGGAAGACTTCGTCAAATGGTCACGTAATTTTGCATTCAATTTCAGCCAATATGGGATAGATGAAGACGGAACCGTATATGGCAGCTATATAGGTCTTCAGGAAAAGATAGAGAAGAACAAGGACATGCTCACCCTGACAGAAGAAGAACAGCCCTACTCCTGGAAGTACCTCAACGAGCCAATATCGCCATGTAGTCAGGCATTCTGGGAGGCCCCGTTGGATGTTTACGACAAGCATGCCATAGATAAGAACCTCTACAACAATGAATTGAGATGTATACTGGCTCTTATTAAGAAGGAGGACATGACTCTTACAAATATGATGCTTGAAAGCATAAAATATGAGGACTGCAAAAACGTACTTCGCGAGTATCAGACTGAGCAGAAGCGTATGGCAGACGAGCTGGCCAGCAAGGAAAGTGTGTTCTTCCAAAAACTCGATGACGTAGCGCCCGAAGACATTCTGCAGACCATTCTCTATAAATACAAGGGCAAGGTAGTACTCATCGACATCTGGGCCACATGGTGTGGTCCCTGCAAGGCTGGTCACAGAATCATGAAACCCTGGAAGCAAGAGCTCAAAGGCAAGAACATCCAATTCGTCTATATCACCTCACCCACTTCACCACTCGCCACCTGGCAGGAGATGATTAAGGACATCGATGGCGACCACTACTACCTAACGAAGGAACAATACAACTACATTCTTAATCACTACGATTCTGAGGGTATTCCCACCTACGCCATCTATGATACTGACGGTAATCGCACCTTCAAAACCATTGGATTCTCTGGTCTCGACATCTTTAAGGATGAAGTAGAGAAAGTGCTGAAATAGTACAAGTATGTGAATAGTTGGCAAACTATTAACATGCCTCAAACCCTTTACACATCGGAGTTTGAGGCATGTTATGTTAATAGGTTAATAGTTTCTTAAGAAATACTCGCCAGCAATTCGCTGATGAGTTCCTGATGATGTCCGGGCAGGATGATGTGATGGTTGCCAATAGGACTGGTCAGGAAGTAGGAAGCCTGAGCAGGAACAGAGAGTTGGATAATCTGTTGCGTTCTGCACAGGTCGGGTTTAGCCTCACTTCTAACTAATGCGCCCTCTGCAAGGAAGTGGCGAAAGAGGTCGGCAGAGACTTTGAAGATGGTGACAGGACCTTCTTTCATATAGCCTCTGATGCCAACACCAATGCCAGACTCAAAATGAGTGTCGAGCTCATAGCGCTCTACCATATTAAAAGGTATGGTGCAATGGGCAAAGAGCATCTCGCCCGTCTGAGGATTGATGCGAGCAGGATTGGCTTGGAAACCACTGACACCAAGCAAGGTCTGTGCTATCTTCATAGAGAGCATGGCTGGAACATCACCCTCACAACCCGCAATGATGCCCTCAGCATTGAACTTTGCCAATGCGATGCAACCAGTATTATGTACTGCAGTGAGGAGGTCGAAGCAACGAAGTGTGAAGCCCTGCAGGCTATAGCGCTCAACAAGTACCTTCAGGGCATCGTATATCTGATAGGCACCTGGCAGTGATTTCTGAATAGTCGCAGTGGAAGTTGTATCAGCAACTTCTCGCAATGGTGTAGCTGCAATCACATCTAACAGCTCTTGCATAGGAATGTTTACCAACTCAATGCCCAGCTGTGCCTTAACGACTGATGCATCAACATGACTGGAAATGAGCCAGTCGGATGGTTCACCAATAATACCTAAGCGACAGTCAGAGAGTTGGCGACGCGCCTCTCCCACCTTGGTCAACAAGGCGATGCGATGAGAGATATAAGAGGCTTCGCCATGAATAATCTCACCCTTCAAACCATTTTGGCGGAGATAGGAAAGAATCTCCATAGAGGCTGCCAGCGAATTGCTCTTACCAGAGGTGAGCAGATAGATGGGGCGAGAACTCTTAGCCTGCAAGTCGGGCAAGAGGCGCTTGAAGATACCCTCAGTGCCACCCGTTCTCACATAGATGAGATCAAGGGCATGAGTGCCGTAATCAGTATAGTCAATACCTTGGAAATCGTAATCAACATCCAGGCTATTAAGAAACGATTGAGTTACTGAGTCCACAGCCTTCTCGTCGTGCAACTCAGAAGTAACGGTGTAAATTGCTACAGCTTTCATTTTTCTATAATCTTAGATTTAAAGATGAAAAAACGCCCTTCAAACAATGTTTGTAGGACGTTCTTCGTAGCGGGACCCAGGATTGAACTGGGGACCTCATGATTATGAATCATGCGCTCTAACCAGCTGAGCTATCCCGCCATCATTTTTGTTAAGCGGGTGCAAAGGTACAACGATTTTTCGAAATACCAAAACTTTTTTTAATAAAAATGCTTTGTTTCCAGATTTTTTTGTATTTTTGCACTGGAAAATATACACTGCAAACCTAAAAAATGACAATATTATGCAGAAGCTAACGATTGAATACCCTCTGGCGACTGACTCTCCCAAAATCATTTGGGACATGATTAGCAACGCCGCTGGCATGCAGAAATGGCTGGCTGATGAAGTAACAGAGGAAGATAATGAAACTATGACGTTTACATGGGGACAACCATGGACAGAGCGCGACACCAAGAAGTCACGCATATTAAACATCGAGAAATTTGATCATATACGCCTCATGTGGGACTATCACGAAGACACCCCTGAGGCATACTGGGAACTGCGCATCGCCCAAAGCAACGAGACAGGTCATCTGAGCCTGATGATTACTGACTATGCTGACGATGAAGATGAGGCTGCCGACCTGCGTGGCATCTGGGACGACAACCTGGAACGCCTGCACCGCGTCAGCGGACTGTAATTATACAGACCACAGATCACACAGATTTTTCAAACAGCGAATTCCACGGAGTATATTAAACCACGAATTACACGAATTATTGTTTTCTAATCGCAAATGCTGCGCAATTAATTAGTGTAATTCGGGTAATTCTCTGACCTAAAGATGCAGAGTGTGGCGTTGCATTCGTGGCTTATCAGAAGGTTTTCATAAAAAGAAATTCGTAAAATTCGTGTAATTCGTGGTTTTTTATTACTTTTGCAGGCTGAAACATGTTTCGTATTAGGAAATTAGATATATTTATCGCCAAACAGTTCGGCTTGCTGTTCATGGCCGCCTTTGTCATCTGCCAATTTGTGCTGATGATGCAATTCTTGTGGCGATACGTTGACGAACTCATTGGTAAGGGCTTGTCGATGGACATCTTGGCGCAGTTCTTCTGGTATATGGGACTGATGCTGATGCCACAAGCTTTTCCCTTGGCAATTCTGTTGTCGTCGCTGATTTCCTTTGGTAACCTTGGTGAGAGTTCAGAGCTGACAGCCATCAAGGCGGCAGGCATCTCGCTGATGCAAGCCATGCGCTCACTCATCGTTATCGTTATCGCCATAGCCTGCGTATCGTTCTACTTTCAGGAGGTTATCGGTCCTCGCTCATTCATCTCCTTCCAGCAGTTGTTGCTGTCAATGAAGCAGAAGAATCCAGAGGTGGAGATTCCTGAGGGCATCTTCTATGATGGTATTCCCAACTGCAACTTGTATGTGCAGAAGAAGGATATGGATCGTGGTGTGCTGTATGGCATCATGATTTATCGTATGAACGGTGGCTATGAGGATGCTGCCGTCATCCTGGCTGATTCAGGACGCATTCAGGCTACTGCTGAGAAGAAGCACTTGTTGCTGACGCTCTATAGTGGAGAGTGGTTTGAGAATATGCGCCAGTCGGGTATGAACGTTTCTGCCAACATCCCTTATCGTCGCGAGACATTCTCTACGAAGAAGATTCTCCTCGACTTTGACGGAGGATTCAACTTAGCTGAAATGGGTGGCATTTCTGCCGATGCCCGTTCTAAAGGACTGGGACGCATCATTCACGACCTCGACTCTATCCGTGAATTCAACGACTCTGTAGGTCATCAATATTATTATGAGGCTCAACAGATTGTGTTCTCACGACCATCCCTGTCTATTGCTGACTCTGCGAAAGCAAGGAAAGCTACAGCAGGAAAGACTGTTATGATAGACTCGCTCTTTGAGCACCTGACACCAGAACAGAAGCAGCGCATCATTGCAACAGCATCGAGTGATGCAGGAGTGGCGCTCAACAATATGGAATTCAAGGCAGACTATTCGGAATGGCTCAACAAGGAAGAGCGACTGCACCGAATGGAAGCTATCAATAAGTTCACGCTATCCCTGTCGTGCATCATCTTCTTCTTTATTGGAGCACCGCTAGGAGCCATCATCCGTAAGGGAGGACTGGGTGTGCCTGTGATTATCTCTGTCATGGTGTTCATCGTGTTCTACATCCTTGACAACACTGGTATGCGTATGGCACGAATCGATGAGTGGACAGTATGGTTTGGCAAGCTGTTGGGTACCGCTGTATTGTCGCCCATAGCCATCTTCTTCACCTATAAGGCTAACAAAGACTCTACGGTATTCAACGTAGACCTTTATAAGAGCATCCTGATGCGCATGTTAGGCTTGCGCACCAAGCGTAGCGTGATGATGAAAGAGGTAATCATCGAAGAACCGAAATACGAGATGGACGCTCAGATGTTGACAAATATCACTTTGGAGATTAAGCAGTATGCACAGCATCATAATCTGTTGCGCTGGCCTAACCCAATTCGTGTTTTCTTCCATCCGGGCGATGACCACGAGATAGAGCACATCAACGGAGTATTAGAGGTGGCTATCGAAGACTTGTCATACTCACGTAACAAGCATGTGATTATGCTGTTAAACGAGTATCCTATCATTGCCACACATGCCCACACACGTCCCTTCAGACATAAGTGGCTGAACGTAGTAACGGGAGTATTCCTACCCACAGGCATATTCTTCTACTTCCGTATGATACGATTCCGCTTCCGTCTGTATAAAGACTTGCAGCATATCCTGCAGACGAATGAAAAGATGACAGAACGCATTCACCAACTATTATAATTAGGTATATAAAAAGGAAAAGATATGGAAACGAAAATGAACACTATCGAGGAGGCACTCGTCGACTTCAAAGACGGTAAGTTTGTCATCGTAGTAGATGACGAAGACCGTGAGAACGAAGGCGACCTGATTTGTGCCGCTGAGAAGATAACACCTGACATGGTCAACTTCATGCTGAAGAAGGCTCGTGGCGTACTCTGTGCTCCACTGACCATCAGCCGTGCAGACGAGTTGAACCTACCCCATCAGGTACAGGATAACACATCACTCTTAGGAACTCCCTTCACAGTTACTGTTGACAAGATAGAAGGTTGCACCACTGGCGTGTCTGCTCACGACCGTGCTGCCACCATCCGTGCTTTGGCAGACCCCACATCCAAGGACACTACCTTTGCGCGTCCCGGACATATCAATCCATTATATGCTCAGGACAATGGCGTACTGCGCCGCTCAGGACATACTGAGGCTGCTATCGACCTCTGTAAGCTCAGCGGACTCTATCCCGTGGGTGCCCTCATTGAGATTATGAATGAGGATGGCACCATGGCACGCATGCCTGAGTTAGAGGCTTTTGCCAAGGAGTACAACCTGAAGATTATCACTATCAAGGACCTCATTGCCTACCGACTGAAGAAGGAGTCGCTGATTGAGATTGGCAATAGCGTGGATATGCCCACCAAGTATGGTCACTTCCGACTGATACCTTTCCGCCAGAAGTCGAATGGCTTAGAGCATATGGCACTCATCAAAGGCGAGTGGAAAGAAGACGAGCCCGTACTGGTTCGCGTACACTCCAGCTGTGCCACTGGCGACATTCTCGGCTCTATGCGCTGCGACTGTGGCGAACAGCTGCACAAGGCCATGGAGATGATTGAGAAAGAAGGTCGTGGCGTTATTGTATATATGCAACAGGAAGGTCGCGGCATCGGACTGATGAACAAGATTGCTGCCTACAAGTTGCAGGAAGAAGGCATGGATACCGTAGAAGCCAACGTGCACTTAGGCTTCAAGCCCGACGAGCGCGACTACGGCTGTGGCGCACAGATGCTGCGCCACTTGGGTGTCCACAAAATGCGTCTGATGACCAACAATCCCACCAAGCGAGTAGGTCTGGAAGCCTATGGTCTGGAAATCGTTGAAAACGTGCCCATTGAGGTAACACCTAATGAATATGACTATCGTTACCTGAAAACCAAGCAAGACCGCATGGGACACACCTTGCACCTGAAGTAAAAAAAGGGGTACAGGTAACGGAATTCATCGACAAAAGGATAACGGATAACAATTAAAAAAATAAAAAACAAAGCATTTATTCGTTTAGAAAGAATAATTTGCGTACTTTTGCAGGCTGATAACGCACAAAATGTAAGAATATGGCACAACTATCTGACCGTTTGCAACGCTTAGCACCGTCAGCTACTCTGGCGATGTCACAGAAAAGTTCTGAAATGAAAGCCCAAGGTATCGATGTGATTAACATGAGTGTCGGCGAACCCGACTTCAATACTCCTGACCACATTAAACAGGCTGCCAAGATGGCTATCGACGAGAACTTCTCGCGCTATTCGCCCGTTCCCGGATACCCTGATTTACGACAGGCTATTGCCCGCAAGTTGGAGCGTGAGAACCACTTGCGCTACCAGCCCTCAGAGATTCTGGTATCGAATGGTGCCAAGCAGAGTGTCTGCAATACGGTGATGGCCTTGGTCAATGATGGCGAAGAGGTTATCATCCCAACACCTTACTGGGTGAGTTATCCACAGATGGTTAAGCTGGCAGGCGGTACGCCCGTATTCGTAGAGGCTGGCTTCGACCAGAACTTCAAGATGACTGCCGAACAGCTGGAAGCAGCCATCACTCCCAAGACTCGCATGCTCATCCTCTGCTCGCCCAGCAATCCTACTGGCAGTGTTTATAGTCGTGAGGAACTGAAGGCGTTAGCAGATGTCATCTTGCGCCACGAAGACCTCTTCGTATTGGCAGACGAGATTTATGAGCACATCAACTATATCGGCAAGCACGAATCCATCGCCCAATTTGAGGGCATGAAGGAGCGCGCCATCATCGTCAACGGTGTCAGCAAGGCTTATGCAATGACAGGTTGGCGTATTGGCTATATCGCTGCTCCTGAATGGATAGTCAAAGGCTGCAACAAACTGCAGGGACAATACACCAGTGGTCCTTGCTCTGTCAGTCAGAAGGCTGCCGAGTTCGCCTATACGCAGAGCCAGCAGTGCGTAGAGGATATGCGCCAGGCATTTGAGCGCCGTCGCGACCTCATCGTCAAGCTCGCAAAGGATATTCCCGGATTGGAAGTTAACGTACCAGAGGGAGCATTCTATCTGTTCCCCAAGTGCAGCAACTTCTATGGCAAGAAGACTCCCGAGGGCGCTGTCATCAACAACAGCACAGACTTGGCGATGTATCTCTTGGAGAAAGGTCATGTAGCAACAGTAGGTGGCGACGCCTTTGGCGACCCTCAATGTTTCCGCATGAGCTACGCTACAAGTGACGAAAATATCGTTGAAGCAATGCGACGTATCAAGGAAACACTGGCAGAATTAAGGTAAATTGGGCATTTATCGAGTTAAAAGTTATTAATTTGACACTTAGTACACTCGAATTTGCTATCTTTGCCGAATGTAATGACTATGAGAACTTACGAATTAATTTCATTTAATAACTAAAAAATTACAAAATTTATGGCAACTACACAGAAGGCTGCAGCCCCAGCCAAAAAGTCGGGCTTCGGAGGTATTAAAGACGCATGGATCATCCTCGTACTTTGTGCTTGCGCAGGTTATGGTGTTTGGTATTTCGTAATGGGTGACCCCGACAACTTCATCGGTGGCGACCGTACTGGCCATCCCGCTAATCTGCTGGGTACCGTTTATAAGGGTGGTTTCGTTGTAGGTCTTATCCTCACCCTGTTGTTCACCGTTGTATGTCTTGGTATTGAGCGTTTCTTCGCTATCAAGTCAGCTTCTGGTAAGATGAACCTCGCTAAGTTCACCGCACAGGCTAAGGCGCTCGTTAAGGAGCAGAAGTTCGCTGAGGCAGACGCTCTTTGCGACAAGATGCAGGGCTCAGTAGCAAACGTTGTTAAGGCTTCTATCAAGATGTATCAGACCGTTGAGGGTGACTCTACTCTGAAGAAGGCTGCTAAGATTGCTAAGATTCAGCAGGCACACGAGGAGGCAACTCAGCTGGAGATGCCTACTCTGCAGATGAACCTGCCTATGGTTGCAACTATCGTATCTCTGGGTACCCTGACCGCTCTGTTCGGTACTGTGCTCGGTATGATCGGTTCGTTCCAGGCTCTGTCTGCTGGTGGTGGTGCTGACTCTATGGCTCTGTCTGCCGGTATTTCTGAGGCCCTTGTGAACACTGCTTCAGGTATTTTGACCTCTTGGGTTGCTACCGTTGTTTATAACTTCTTCTCAAACAAGATCGATAAGCTGACTTTCGCTCTCGACGAGATTGGTTACACAATTGCTGCTACATACGATTCTAACCACAACGAGGCTTAATTATTAACCATTTAAAACTTTAAAATCAGTTTTAGTATGGCTAAAATTAAGATACAGAAAAAAGACATCTGGATTGACATGACGCCTATGTCAGACGTGATGACGCTGCTTCTGTGTTTCTTTATGTTGACATCAACATTCTTGACACCGGAGCCTATTCAAGTCACCACGCCTAACTCAGTGTCTGAGGTCAAAGTGCCTGAGAATGATGTCTTGAACATTCTGGTTAGTCCAGAAGGCAAGATTTATCTCGGCACTGAAAACAAGAACTACATGAGACAGATGATGGAGGCAATGACCGACCAGTTCGGCGTCTCTCTCAATGCCACCCAGCAGAAGCACTTCCTCGAAGATGCTATGGTTGGCGCTCCCATGGACAAGCTTGCTGCATACCTCAGCCTGGAGCCCGAGAAGATGGGCGAGGCCATCCAGATGCTCGGTATTCCCACCGATAGTATCAATGGTGGAAAGAGCGAGTTTCAGATGTGGGTAAAAGCTGCCCGCGATGCGAATCCAGACATCAAGCTTGCCATCAAGGCAGACTCTAAGACCCCTTACAAGACTGTAAAGGCTATGATGTCTGAGCTTCAGGATATGAACGAGAACCGTTATCAGTTGATTACCAACCTTAAAACTGCATCGGAGGAGGATTAAGCTATGGCAAAAAAGAATTTGAGTAAGCAGAAGAAAATGGATACCCGCGTGAACTTCACGCCAATGGTAGATATGATGATGCTGTTGATCACCTTCTTCATGCTGTGTACTACTCTGGCTAAGCCTCAGTCTATGCAGCTGACGATGCCGTCTAACGACGAGAACGTTTCGAAGGAAGATAAATCGGTAACAAAGGCTTCTCATACCATCACTCTTTACCTGGGTTCTGACGACCAGATTTGGTATGTCGCTGGTCTGCCCAACTATGAGGACCCTTCTTGTGTAAAGAAGACCAGCTACGGTGTTAACGGCATCCGTCAGGTACTTCTGAACCACACCACAGAGGAAGGTGTCAACCCAGTTGCAAAGATTATGATGGCTAAGAAAGAGCTCGATGCTCAGAAGGCTGCCTATAACAGCAAGATGACTGACCAGCAGTATCAGGAGCAACTCTCTCGCCTTAAGAAGGGTGAACTGCCCAGCGGTGAGAAGGTTCCTACCATGACTGTCATCATTCGTCCGCTGGATACAGCAACCTACGAAAACATGATTGAAGCTCTTGACGAGATGCTCATCTGCAGTATTGATAAGTATGTCATTGACAAGATCAACCCCGACGATCGCGCTCTGATTGAAAAGGCTGGTGTTAAATAAGTCAATGTCTAACCACTAAAAAAGAAAAGGAACTATGTCAAAAATAGATCTTATTGATAACAGCTGGGTCGACCTCGTATTTGAGGGTAAGAACCACGCTTACGGTGCTTATCAACTGCGCAAGGAAACTGGCAAGCGTAACCTCTATGCTCTGCTTGTAATGCTCGCTATCGGCGTAGCCATTGCAGCTATCGTAGCTGTAAAGGGTGTTGTCGAGAACGCCATGAGAAATAACGTCGCTATGGACGCTGACGTGGAATTGGCACAGCTGGCAGAGAAGAAGGAAGCTAAGGTTGAGAAGAAAGAAGAACCGAAGATTGAGAAGCTTGAAGAAGTTGAAAAGGTTAAGAGTTCTGTGAAGTTCACTGCTCCTGAAATTAAGAAGGATAGTGAAGTACAGCCAGATGAGGAACTGAAGTCACAGGAAGACTTGGCCAATACTAACACCGCAATCGGTGCATTTGATGTGACTGGTAATGACGAGGCCGCAGGCGAAGTGTTGAAGGCCAAGGAAACTATCGCACAGCCCGAGCCACCGAAGGAGGAAGAGACAAAGGTATTTGACGTTGTAGAACAGATGCCTTCGTTCCCTGGCGGTGACAAAGCATTGTTCGAGTACCTGTCTAAGAACATCAAGTATCCGGTTGTTGCTGAGGAGAACGGTATTCAGGGACGTGTTATCGTAACCTTCGTCGTTGAGCGCGATGGTTCGATTACCGATGTACGCATCGCTAAGTCCGTTGACCCTTCACTCGACAAGGAAGCACAGCGCGTTGTTAAATCAATGCCTCGCTGGATTCCTGGTAAGCAGAACGGTTCGTCTGTACGTGTAAAGTACACCGTACCAGTAGCCTTCAAACTGCAATAAGCAATGAAGAAAATCGCATCCATTTTAATTGGATTAACACTCATTTTAGGCTTGTTCCCTTCATGTGGGAACAAGCCTAAAAATACTCAAGCAGAGAAGGATTATAAGCGGGCTGCCCGTTACTTCACTGCCGACGAGAGCTTCAGTCCCATTCTGAATGAAGCCCTCAGTGTATTCCTCTATCAGAATGTGCTCGACACATTGGAAGCGGATTACATGAACGAACAAGATGCCATTAAGAAGCTCATGCGCCTGGAGACATGGCTTGCTTTCAGCACGCGCGATCTCACCCCCAAAGAGCGTCAGAATCTTATCGACAGAAAATACATGCCGAGAACGATTCCCATCGCCTATGATGGTTTGGCAATCATTGTCAACAACAGCAATCCAGACACCTGCATCACCGTTAAGGACTTCAAGCGAATCCTACGTGGTGAGATAGTTAACTGGAAAGACCTCTACCCCACTTCAAAGTTAGGCACCATCGACGTGGTTTTCGACAACCCCCTGTCAAGTACCGTACGTTGGTGTGTTGACTCACTGCTGGGTGGTAAGGAGTTTAAGGCCCCCAATATTGGAGCCGTGAAGACCAGTGCTGCCGTAATCGACTATGTGGAGAATCATAAGAACTCCTTAGGCATTATCGGTTCTAACTGGCTTAACGACAGTCGTGACACCACGAACGTCACCTTTAAGAAGAATATAACAGTTATGAAGGTGAGTCGCCTCGACTCAGCCACAAGAGAAAATAGCTGGCGCCCCTATCAGTACTATATATATAATGGCAACTATCCGCTCGTACGCACCATCTATGCACTGCTTAATGAGCCACGCAGCGGACTGCCTAGTGGATTTGCCCATTTCTGCCGCCTGCCCAAGGGACAGCTCATCATCCAGAAATCAGGACTGCTGCCCATTCAGGCTGGTATCAATTCACGTGCAGTATATGTGAATAATCAATAATAAAATAAACATTTCCACGTTCTATACGTCATATAACTGAGATAACACTTAAAACAAAAGAATTATGAAGACAATTAAATATCTATTCATCGCAGCGCTTACCGCTGGTTACAGCGCTAACGCTATGGCTCAGACTGGCACCACTGCCGATATTGACGCCGTAAAGAACATTATTAGTAGTAAACCCGCTGATCTGGACAAGCAGATGAAGCCCTTCTACAAAGCTAATAAGAAGAATGCTATCAATCTGGTTGCCTTCGGACGTGAGTTCTATGCAGTAAAGGACACCGCTAATGCTAAGGCTTATGCTATGCATGCCCTTGCAGCAGCTAAGAACCAGTGTGCTCCTGCTTTCATCCTTTTGGGTGATATCGCTGCTCTTGGTGAAGATGGCGGACAGGCTGCCACTCAGTATGAGCAGGCTATCTATGTAGACCCCAAGAACCCTGAGGCTTACTACAAGTATGCTAATGTATATCGCAAGATTAGTCCACGTGGTGCAGTCAGCAAGCTCGAAGAGCTGAAGCAGCAGCGCCCCGACCTTCCCGTTGACGCTATGATTGGTCGTATCTACTATATGTCTAACGACTTTGATGCTGCTCTGCGTGCTTACGACAAGGGCGACAAGGAGAAGATGGAAGACCGCGACCTGAGCGACTACGCTATGACTGCTTTCTTCAAGCAGAAGTATGACAAGAGCTTTGAGATTGCCAAGTTTGGTCTGCGCAAGAGACCTCGTCACGCTGCCTTCAATCGTCTTGCCTTCTTCAATGGCACTGAGCTGAAGAAGTATGACGAGGCGCTGGGTTATGCTGACGCTCTGTTCCACAAGTCAGACTCAGCTAAGTTCTCTTACTACGACTACACCTACTATGGCAACGCACTCAGTGGTGCTAAGCAGTTTGACAAGGCCATCGAGATGTATAACAAGGCTTTGCAGCAGGACGACATGGACAACAAGGCTAAGCGTGCCGGTGTTATCAAGCAGTTGTCTGAGGCTTACAAGGCTCAGGAAGACTATCCCAACGCTATCAAGAACTATCAGGAGTATCTGAACACTGTTGAGAAGGCTTCTGCCAACGACATCGCCGGTCTTGCTCAGCTCCACCTGCAGAATGCTAACAAGAAGCAGACTAAGGAAGAGCAGACAGAGTGCTTCATGCTGGCTGATAAGACCTATCAGGATCTGGAGGCTAAGTTCCAGGATGCTGTAGAGTATTCAACCTTCATGCGTGCCCGTGTAAACTCTTATATGGATCCTGACCAGAAGAAGGGTTTGGCTAAGCCTTTCTATGAGAAGCTCGACCAGCTCGTTGGCGACAAGGAGAATAAGGATGCTGCTGATAAGGCTCGTCTGACTGAGGCTTATCGCTACCTCATCTCTTACTACTTCGTTATTATGGACAACAAGGATACAGCCAAGGAATATGCTCAGAAGCTGATTGTCCTCGATCCTAACAACGAGATTGCTAAGCAGGTATTGGGTATCAAATAATACAAGTAGCATATCATACAAAAAAGCTCTCCCGATTGGGGAGAGCTTTTTTGTTTCCGTTTGTCTCAGCAGCAGACTACTCTACAGTCAGTCGTGCAGCTTTCACATGCTGACTGTCAGAACCTATCATAATATCAAAGTCACCAGGCTCACAGACATACTTCAGTTCTTGGTTATAGAAACTCAGCTGGTCGCGAGTAATCGTAAAGCTAACCTGCTTCGATTCACCCGCCTTCAGATGAATGCGCTGGAAGCCCTTCAGTTCCTTCACAGGACGTGCAATAGAGGCAGCAAGGTCACGAATATACAACTGCACCACCTCATCGCCCTCACGACTACCTGTGTTCGTCACCGTAACAGAAGCCTCCACACTGCCGTCAGCAGCCATTTTCTTGCTGTTGAGCGTAATGTCGCTATAGTTGAAGGTGGTATAGGTCAATCCATATCCAAAGGGATAGAGCGGGTCGTTACGCACCTCTATGTAGTTGCTGGCATACTTGCGATAGCTGGTGGCACCCTCCTCTACCGGACGACCGGTATTCAGATGATTATAATAAATAGGTACCTGTCCTAAGGCGCGAGGCATGGTTACTGTCAGCTTACCACTGGGAGCCACCTCACCAAAGAGCACATCGCTAACAGCATCGCCCATCTCCGAACCAGCAAACCATACATTCATGATGGCATCCACATGCTCCTGTTCCCATGTCAGCACTGTAGGACGACCAGAGAAGTTGAGCAGCACCACAGGCTTACCCAGCTGGCAGAGCTCTTCCAGCAGTTCACGCTGCACGTCAGGCAATTCTAAGGTAGCACGGCTCGAACTCTCACCAGAAAACTCTGAGCACTCACCCATCGTACAAACAATGACGTCAGCCTGCTTAGCTACTGCCAGTGCCTCAGCCTTAGCCTTCACATCATCCACACGGTCAATGTTCTTGCCAAACTCTGCAGCCCTCTGTTGAGCAGCATCACGCATAAGGTTACATCCCTGAGCATAGAGCAACTGTGCCTTACCCTTCAAGGCTCGCTCCATACTCTCCTTTATCGTAGCATAGCGCTCTGGCGTATAGGCAACAGTCCATGTACCTGAAACATTCTTGCGGTCGTTAGCCAAAGGACCAATCAGTGCTATCCTACCCTCCTTCTTTAATGGCAACAATGAGTTGTTCTTCAACAGTACGAAGGTCTCAGGAGCCAACTGGCGAGCCACCTTGCGATGAGCATCCGTAAAGATGTCACGACTACGACGCTTGGGATCCAGATAGCGATAAGGGTCATCAAAGAGTCCTAACTTATATTTTGCCTCCAGGATACGGCGACAAGCCAAGTCGATATCTGCCATGCTCACGCTACCATCTTTTGCAGATGCAGCCAGCGTGTTCAGAAAACCTCTGGAGCACATATCCATATCCGTACCAGCCTTCAGCGCCAGTGCCGAGTTGTGCTTCAGGTCACCAAAGCCATGAACACCCATCTCCTGAATAGAGCCATAGTCTGTCACTACAAAGCCATCCCACTTCCATTCCTTGCGCAGCACGTCCGTCAACAGCCAGCGGTTAGCCGTAGCATGCTGTCCGTCAACCAAGTTGAAAGATGACATGAAGCTACCCGCTCCAGCCTCTGCAGCAGCCTTATAAGGAGGGAAATATTGGTTATACATTCGCAGATGACTCATATCCACCGTATTATAATCACGTCCAGCCTCTACCGCGCCATACAGCGCATAATGCTTTACGCATGCCAACACCTGCTGATTAGACATCGGTGCCGAGCCCTGATAGCCACGAACATAAGCCTTACTCATCTCTGCACCCAAGAACGGATCCTCACCATTACCTTCTGCCACACGTCCCCAACGAGCATCGAGGGCAATATCCACCATGGGCGAGAAGAACCAGTTGATGCCATCAGCAGAAGCCTCTACAGCCGCAATACGAGCCGCCTGCTCTACAGCAGCGATATCCCATGAGCACGACAATGCCAGAGGTATCGGGAAGATAGTCTCATAGCCATGAATCACGTCCATACCCACTAAGAGCGGAATACCCAGGCGCGACTTCTTCACAGCTATCTCCTGCAAGGCACGAATCTTATCAACACCCTTCAGGTTGAAAACTCCACCCAACTGCCCTTTAGCTATCAGCTGGGCCACCTCCGTATCCTGAGCAGCACCCGTAGTGATGTCACCAGCCACCTGAAGGTTCAGCTGACCAATCTTTTCTTCCAATGTCATACGAGCCATCAGGTCGTCCACAAACGTCCTCATGTCTTTCTTCTGTGCACTGGCTGCCAGTGTTACCAACAGCAGTGCCATCATTAACCATTGTTTTCTCATCTGTATCCTTTTGGAAATGAAATGAGTGGATAGTCCTGACGGACAACCCACCCATTGTTTTAACCACATAAAATTTAAGCTAATCCTTATCCAAGGGTGATAGCCTCTGACGGACAAACGTCAGCGCATGTGCCACACTCAGTGCACACATCGGGGTTGATAGAATACTTCTCACCCTCAGAGATTGCACCTGCAGGGCACTCATCGATACATGTACCGCATGCGATACAATCAGGACCAATTACGTATGCCATAATCTTTATTTGTTTAGTTTAATAATAAATTAATGAATATTAGTGATGCAAAGGTAGATATTTTTTCCGAATAATACCTAGTTTTGGGTAGTTATTTTTATAATTTATACATAGTCGAAATAATAAAACATAAAGTCTGTGCGTTATTAGTTATACGTATGAAACGACATTTTATCACTATACTCTTCGCCCTTTGCAGCCTGTTGGCTATTGCCCAACAAGACCGTCAGGTGCAGTACAAGCCATACATTGACTTGCGCCCCATGCACTTTGGCATTCTGATTGGATTGCATCTTCAAGACCTTGAATTCGATCAGACCGGTCCTTTCCAGATGCCCGATGAGAATGGCGACATGCAGCAGCAATACCTCCTGTGTGATGCCGACAGATGGGCAGCAGGCTTCTCCGTTGGTGTATTGGGCGAGTTGCGCCTGTCTAATCATTTCTCGCTGCGCGTCACCCCTACCATGCACTTTGGTGCCAAGCATCTCACGCTGCTCAACATGAACCAGCTCGACGAGAAGGGT
This sequence comes from Prevotellaceae bacterium HUN156, assembly GCA_900119285.1. GTDB lineage: Bacteria > Bacteroidota > Bacteroidia > Bacteroidales > Bacteroidaceae > Prevotella. The sequence goes on along the minus strand of FPIT01000003.1, from coordinate 358,136 downwards.
AATCCCATCAAGAAGACGCAGGACATGAAGAATACCTATATCTCATTACCTATCGACCTCAAGTTTGCCGCTCCCCGTTGGAACAACTACCGTCCATACATTATGGCAGGTGTCAACGGCATGATGAATCTGACAAACAGCGATCAAGATATGATTCACGTCAAGCGCTTCAGCACCATGCTTGAAGTAGGTATGGGCTGCGATTTCTATCTCCCCTTCTTCAAGCTCATCCCAGAGCTTAAGTTCTGCTTTGGCTTAGGCGACGTGCTCGACAAAGACCATGTCAACGAGCTGCGCGACAGCAATCTCAAGGCCTATGCCAACAGTGTTTGTGGAGCCCAATCTAAGATGGTAGTGCTCACTTTCTATTTTGAGTAAGAGATACATTACAAAATAGTTTTTGCACAAAACTCTTTTCGTAGAAACGTAGGTTACGTTTCAAGGCTTCGTTGCCGTAACATACGATGCCCTGAAGTTACGGCAATGTTACCCTCGATTAGTTTGAAGCCTAAATTCGCATCGAATTATGCGTAAATTCAATGAGAATTATGCGTAAATTCTCCTCGAATAATGTCATCAAACTATTAGGATATTCTCAGATGTTTACATGTTTTTAGGAAATCATTAATAGAATCCGAGAAATACAGCTAAGCCAGCTCTGAATACAGCTACCTCTGAGCTGAGTCAGTAGTAAAACACCAAGGCAGCTTTTGATTCCTCTACGAAAAGGCTTTGAGAAATAGGGAAGGAAGAATAACACCAATGGGTATTACCTCTTTCTAACTTCTGGATGGCTCATGGGATGAGGACGGAACTGGCGAGGATTGTTTTCGTTGCCCCAAACAAAGGCTTTCAGAATACTACCGAGAGGAAATTCTATCTTGCTGTCACCAAGTTTTATGTATGGGTTGACGATAGGTTCTGTGGTCCACTTTCCCGTCATAGGATTGACATAACGGCGCACACCGAGATTAGTACCAAATGTCTTGTTGAAGCGTATATCTGCATAGCCTCCATATGTTGTGGAATTAACATAAGGACTCATAGCTGGTCCCACCGTCAGTTGGTTGGCATAATAATAGCCGAAGGCATTAAGAGAAACAGCATTGTTCAACTGATAGCCAACCGTTCCGCCAAAGCCATACTGCGTAGAAAGTGTATGCTGCCAAGGCATCCAGTATTTGTTGACTGTACCCGATGCCGTAAAGTGCCATCGACCAAGGTTCTGATTCAGTGTCATCATACCTGTCTCCGTAGTCATCAGTCCAGGCTTCTGATCTGTGGCTCCAAAGAATCCCAGACTTGCTCCTTTCCATAATGCAAACCCAGTACCACCCTGCTTGGTGAGTTGAGTATAGCTCTGCAAGGTAGGAACTTTGGGCATTGATATGTTGGGATACGCCATCTCCGTGCGGAAACTCATAGAATCCGACAACAACGATTTCGTGACATCCACAGAGGTCACTTCTCTGTTCATACCCGACAGCTTGGTGGCATCAGTCTCCGTCTGTGCCACTAAGTGCACAGGCATCAGCATGCTGACTAACAAGAGGAGGTATGAAACAAGAGGTCTATTCATTTCAGGTCTATCACCATCTTACCAACGAAGATGGCATGCTTACCATTCTGGTCTACAGGTATAGGCTTGCCGTCTAGGTTCTTTTCGTACTCCAACGTGGGCATATAAGTATGGGTATGTCCACCCAACACGAGGTCGATGTTACGTGAGTTCTGTATCATATACAGGTCGTCCTCTCCACGATTGCTCTCCCAGCCAAGGTGTGAGATGCAGATAACCACATCACATTTCTTCTCCTTCTTCAGCATGGTGGCAGTCTTCAGCGCTACCTTTGCAGGGTCGAGATATCTAACACCCAGACAATTCTTATCGCTAACCAGTCCTTTCAGTTTCGGACATACGGCAAATACACCAATCTTCACGCCGTTGCGCTTGATGATAATCCAAGGCTTTGTCAGTCCCTCTACCGGTGTACCCGTGAAGTCGTAGTTGGCACAAAGGATGGGGAAGTTTGCCATCTTAAAGATGCGTGCCATGTTCTCTAGTCCGAAGTCGAACTCATGGTTACCGATGGTAGAGGCGTCGAGGCCCATCTGGTTCATCAGTCCTATCTCGGCATCACCCTTAAACAGCGTATAGTAGCCCGAGCCCTGACTAAAGTCGCCACTATCAAAGTAGAGCAGGTCGGGATGCTTCTTTCGCTCCTCTTTCAACATGGCGATACGACGCAAGAATCCTCCGCGTCCTGCCTTCATCGTATCAGGGAACTCCGTGTTTAGAGGGAATATGGTAGAGTGCGTATCGTTGGTATGCAGAATCACGAGCTGCTTATGCTTCTTGGCTTGTCCAGACAATGCGAACAGAGCCATTGCTATTACGAGAAAATATCTTGCTTTCATAGTTCTTCGTCTTTACTTCTTTATTGTTACTCGTCCCTCAATCTCGGCATTCACCTCCTTGCCCTGCTTCAGCATGTCGCGGAAGTAGTTCATGATGATAAAGCGCGAATTATTTGAGGCATCCTTAGGTGCATTCACGTTGCGGCACTTCTTCATGGCCTCCATCTTGTCTGTACCACCCAGCAGGTAGTCGATGGTGGTCAGGCGATACTCCTTGGCAGGGTCTATCGCTTCGCCGTTGATGGTAGCACTCTCCAGTTTGCCATCCTTGGTGATTACCATACGCACCGAGTGGCTCACACCCTCGCCGCCTACAGCAGCCATCTGACCAAACAGTTCCAGTACTTCGGCACCTGTCATCGTACCAAAAGCTATCTTGTTTTCAAAGGGTGCAATGTCGAGCACATCGCCATAGGTTACTGTACCCTTGGGCAGGTCGGCACGTACGCCTCCCATGTTATATACGCCAAAGTCCACCTTCTCGCCATAGTCCTTAGCAGCCCATACCAAGATGTCTGCCAAGAGGTTTGACAGTTCTCCCTCTGGGCGCTGTGCCGTCATATACTTTGCCGAGCGTCCCACCACGGGTCCCATGATAGAATCTACCACGTGCTTGTATGGCTTCAGGAATTCGGCAGCCTGCTCGTCGGGGTTAGCATCATAGCGGGCGTCCACCAAGATGCGTGAACGCTGCACAGATGCTACCTCGTAGTGCGACTGACATCCGCTGGCAAGCATGGTCATCGTAGCCAGTGCCAGCATTGTTGTTTTTACTTTCATAGTGTTTTCTTTAAGATTGTATCGTATGTATTTCTTGTTATTTCACGTATTCAGCAAAGTCGGTCAGGTGCATATCACCCTTGCGAGCCAGAGTGTCGTGCATGGCGAAGGCTGCTGTCAGGTTGTGGCGTGTTTGTCCCATCTTGGCAATCTTTAGGTAGTCCCACAGCAACTGCTTATAGTCGGGGTGAGCACAGTTCTCGATGATGCACTCTGCACGCTGAGCTGGTGACTTGCCGCGCAGGTCGGCAACTCCCTGTTCTGTAACGATGATGTTCACATCATGCTCAGAAGAGTCCTGATGACTTACGAAGGGAACGATGCTTGAGATGACACCGCCCTTAGCAACTGATGGGCAAGTGAAGATAGAGAGGTATGCATTACGGATGAAGTCGCCCGAACCACCGATACCATTCATCATCTTCACACCGCTGATATGTGTAGAGTTTACATTGCCATAGAGGTCGGCCTCGATGGCAGTGTTGATAGCAATTACCCCTAGTCGGCGGATAACCTCTGGTGAGTTACTGATTTCACTCTGACGCAGTGTCAGGTGCTGCTTCATATAGTCCATATTATCGTATACCTGCATCAGGCATTCGTTGGAGACAGTCAGTGAGCAGGCTGAAGCATCCTTTACACGACCATTGAGCATCATCTCGATGACAGAGTTCTGGATAACCTCGGTATAGATGTTGAAGTCGGGCACAGACTTGTCTGAGCCTAATGCACCCAGAATAGCGTTAGCTGTAGAGCCTACACCACTCTGCAAAGGCAGGAACTCCTTGGGTATTCGTCCTTGGTGCATCTCATTGACCAAGAACTCGGCAGTAAGATGACCAATCTTCTCTGTGACAGGGTCACTATCTTTGAAGGCGCGAGCCTCGTCAGGTATGTTGCATTCTACCACGCCTACCACCTTGTCCTTAGGTATTGACACGTAAGGTACACCGATGCGGTCGCTCACCTTCTCAATCATGATGGGCTTGCGATAAGGCGGGTCGAGGGGTTCATATACGTCGTGAATATACTTTGCGTTGGGATTGTGGAAGCTGTTCAGCTCCAGTATGACGTGCTTAGCCAGTCGGGCAGCAGTAGGAGAGATGCCGCCTGCAGCTGTCAGATATACATGATAGTCGTTGCCTACCTCCTCGATGTCACACACTTCGAGGATAGCCCAATCTACATCTCCATAGAATCCATAGCGCAATTCCTGTGCCATGTGGCTCAGGTGCAGGTCGTTGTAAGGAATCTCTCCAAGGTTTACATGTTTACGGAAGTCTGGGTTAGTAGTATAAGGCGCACGATATTTGATAGCTTGAGCGTTGGCCAAGTCGCCATCTGTTGACTGTCCTGTTGAAGCACCGGTAAAGATGCCCACCTTAAATTCGCGTCCAGCCTCATGTTCCTTGACAGCAATCTTTGCCAGTTCCTTAGTGGTGGCCTTAGCCACACCAGCAGGAGTAAAACCACTCATGGCGATGTTCTCGCCATTCTTAATCAATGCTGCAGCCTCGGCAGCAGTCATACGTGTATAAGCCATAATCTAGTTAATTTTATATATTTTGCTTGCAAAGATAATCAATTATCATGAAAAATGCGTAACTTTGCACCGTTTTTAATAAAAGATTATGGAATCAAAGCTGGTAATATACAATACTTTGACGCGCCAGAAGGAGCGTTTCGAGCCTCTGCATGCTCCCAATGTGGGCATGTATGTATGTGGTCCAACCGTTTATGGCGATCCCCATCTGGGACATGCTCGTCCTGCCATCACCTTCGACCTCGTGTTCCGCTATCTGAAACACTTGGGCTACAAGGTGCGCTATGTGCGTAATATCACCGATGTTGGTCACTTGGAGCATGATGCCGACGAGGGCGAGGACAAGATTGCTAAGAAGGCTCGCCTGGAGCAGTTGGAGCCCATGGAGATAGCACAGTATTACACAAACCGCTACCACCAGTATATGGATGCGCTGAATGTATTGCGTCCTTCTATTGAACCACACGCCACTGGTCACATCATCGAGCAGCAGCAGTTGGTTCAGCAGATTCTCGATAATGGTTTCGCCTACGAGTCAAATGGTTCTATCTATTTCGATATCGAGGCCTATAACAAGAAGTTTAAGTACGGCATTCTCTCTGGTCGCTCACTGGAGAATATCAAGGACGAGAGCCGCGAACTGGCTGGTATCGGCGAGAAGAAGAATCAGGCCGACTTTGCTCTGTGGAAGAAGGCCCAGCCCGAACACATCATGCGCTGGCCCTCACCTTGGAGCGATGGTTTCCCCGGTTGGCATTGTGAGTGTACCGCAATGGGTCGCAAGTATCTGGGCGAAGAGTTTGATATCCACGGAGGTGGTATGGACCTCATCTTCCCACACCACGAGTGTGAGATAGCACAGGCAGTAGCCTCTATGGGTCATCCCGCTGTTAAATACTGGATGCACAACAATATGCTCACCATCAATGGTCAGAAGATGGGTAAGTCGTACAACAACTTCATTACCCTCGAGCAGTTCTTCACTGGCAATCATCCTTTGCTCGAGAAGGCCTACTCACCCATGACCATCCGCTTCTTCGTATTGAGCGCCCACTATCGTGGCACTGTTGACTTCTCTAACGAAGCCCTTGTTGCTGCAGAGAAGGGACTGGAGAAACTGAGAAATGCCATCAACGACATCGAGCGCATCCAGGTTTCAGACAAGTGTGATGCAGAGACTGAGCGCATAGTTAAGGCCCTGCGTCAGAAGTGCTACGATGCCATGAACGACGACCTCGCCACACCGCAGGTTATCAGTCACCTCTTCGAGGCTTGCACCGTTATCAACAAACTTATCGACCACAAGGCCACTATCTGTGCCGACTGCCTGAAGGAGCTTTCTGATACTATGCACCTCTTTGCTGAGGATATTCTCGGACTCACCATGACTGCAGGTCAGGCCTCTGTTAATGGCAACAACGAGCGTGAAGAAGCCTTCGCTAAGGTGATGGATATGGTTCTCGAGCTCCGTGCCAAGGCTAAGGCCGATAAAGACTGGGCTACCAGCGACAAGATTCGCGATGAGCTTGCTGCAGCCGGCTTCGAGGTGAAAGATACCAAAGACGGTGTCACATGGAAGCTCAATAAATAAGTCACTTAACACAACAACTATAAAAATGATGCTGAGAGAATAATTCCCTCAGCATCATTTTGTTTTTGTACTATCAATCAATTGGTGTGTATTGTCTGGTTGTTTTGAAGCGATTTCTGGCAGTATTTTCCCTCGCCTGTTGGCGTGTTATATTCTTCATCCTTTTCTTGTCATAGACTATCTTGCCATTCTTCCAACTCTTCATGATAAGCCATTCCATGGGTATCATCATATCGCCCGTTCCCTCAACGACTACAATATTGAACTCCTTGTCACCGTCGCTGTGAAGATAGATGCGGTAGAAGTTTAATACCCTATGATAGTCTTCATTCTGAAAAAGAGTGTTTATGCCAGTGACACCATAGGTGTTGTGGGGATGGAAATGGAAGAAGACCAAATTGCTATTTTCGTTTAGGAATTCCCATGTAGCCTGTATCAGTTGGCTCAGTACCGAGTCTGCCAATTCTTTAGATTGCATGGTATAGACGGTTCCTCTATTTTCGCTCTTTGGCTGCAGGGGGTCGAGCGACTTCTCGTATATGGCGAAGTCGTCATCGTCTTTCCATTTCATATCCTTAGGAGTGTATGTGCTATCACAATAGATATAGAACTGGCGAGTGGTGATGCCCTTTTGTCTCATGATGGGTTGAATCAAGGCCGTATAAGCCTGTTTGTTGAAAGAAACCCTGTCTTCCCTTTTTATGCCCACGCTGTCGGGTGTGAACTCATAGCTGAAATAACCGAACCCCTTAGGCATCCATGGGCCTCCGTTGTTGTTCTTCAAAGGGTCATAGCGGAAGGTGATGATTTCGGGCGCACCATGATACTGTACCTCTCTGTTGTGTTGCCAAGTCTTCAAGGTGTCACCGCCCTGGTATTTTCCTAGTGCAATGGTATAACGGACGCTGTCCACCCCATTGCGGTGATATTCCCATGTGTAGCTCTCCGTGGCCTCGTCGGTGAGTGCCTTGCAGGTGTTGCGAATGGCATCGTATATTCGGTTACTCCTATCGCTTCTCTCCTTACGAACACTATCTACTAGATGGTTCTGAGCATCCTTTTGAGGATTACCTGTAGAAGGTGTGGGTTGATAGTCATTCATCAGTTGGCAAGTGATGTCAACTTTCTTATGGAACTTTCCGTCGAAATAGTAGGTTACGCGTGGGTTTCCTCCCAACGCTTTTACTTCGCTTATAAGACTATCAATCTTCGGATTGCCTTGTAGGCGCTTTTGGTGTGTTCCCTGAGCCATCGTGCAGAGGGAGATGAATGTGAAACAAAGTGCAAATGTAATTCTTTTCATATTCTGTTCGTCTTTAGTTACTCGTTGTTTAATGCTATTTCCACTTGTTGGGTCATACGTTCACCACGTTGGCGAATCTCCTTTGCCATCTCTTGAAAGTCGGTATGAAGGCTACCGTTCATTGCAGCCATCATTTCCGTTGCAAAGCGTTGTTCTTCCTCTGCAATAATCCTTTCTGCCCAGTCGCTTTCATCTATGGTTTCTTGCTCAGCGTGGCTTTCTGCTTTCTTCTCCTGTCTTGCTATATAGTGCTTTGGTGGTTTTGACATTTGAAGAATCTCCTTCACCCTTTTCACCGTGTCAGTTATTTCCTTACTTCCTTTCTCCTCCAGCGGACGAGTTTCTACGTCCTTGCCCCCTGTTTGTGGACTAACAATGGTGGTGTCTGTTTGTGCTACAAGGTTGTTGCCTTCATCATACTGGTGATTGGAAGTGATGCCTAAGCAGACAAGCAGCAGGATACTGGCAGCCACGGCTCCTATAGTAGAGTATAGCCACACACGACGGCCATGACGGGGCTGCGACTCTGCCTGCACCTGGTTGCGGAATCCTCGGAAGAGAACAGCATAGGCAGCCCACTCGTCTGGTATGTCTGTTGAGGAGTTGAAGTAGTCGGTCAACTGACGTTCCTCTTGCTCAGTAGTCGTTCCAGACATAAAGCTGTCAAGCAAATGCTGTATGTTGTTTTTATCTATCATTCTATCTGCTGTTTGATTAGTTCTACCATTCTTTTTCGTGCTTTCGAGAGTAGTCCGCGCACAGACGATTCCGATGTACCGAGCACTGCGGCGATCTCTGCAAAACTCATATCTTCTACATTACGCATCTGGAGTACCTGTCGCCACACTGTGGGTAGCTGCAACAAGGCTTTGCTGTATGCAGAGTCGGCATCTGAGGCCTCTATGTGGCGCAATGGCGTGTCGCTTGTTTCGCTATCGTGCTGACTGAGCAACCTCAGAATAGGCCACTTCCGCTTTTGTCGAAGACGAGTTTTGGCAAGATTCGCTGCTGTCACTGCCGCAAAGGCTTTCGCTCGCCTCTCATCATCGTCCAGCCTTTCGACATAGTTCCACATCCTAAGCATCGTTTCTTGTGCTACGTCCTCTGCCTCCTCACAGTCTTCGAGAATGGCATGCGCAGCACCTACGGCAGTGTGCCGCAAGTCTGGTACTAAGGATATGAAATATGGTTTCTTCATCTGTTATTTTTGTGGCCTTCTACTATAAATACGCCAAAAGTGAGAAAATGCTACGCTAAAGGTTTATTTTTTTATATAATCAGAGCTTCGCCGCAAATTTAAAGATATTATTTGAATTATGCAAATAAAATTATGCTGAGAGAATAATTTTCTCAGCATAATATTATGACCCTATCAAGGGCCTAATAGTTTGACGACACTTTACGGATAGTTTGACGACACTTTACGGATAGTTTGACGGCATTATTCGAGGAGTTTGATGACATTATTCTCGAAGCATTTAAGCATACAAAAAGTTTTTGCTTGAAAAAAGTCTTCACCTTCACACGTAACTCCATGTGCCACTGAGTGTTAGGTGTGAATAGTATTTTTCGCTGAATACAGCTGATTCAGCTCCGAATACAGCTATTTCAAGGTGCAATACAATAACTATTGAGGTGCGAAAGTAACTGATTCAGCGCTGAGTGTAGCTAGTTACGAGCTGAGTTAGGCTAATTCAGAGCATGGACAGCCTGATAAAGAACACAGGACAGGCTGATATTCTTTTAATTCCGAAAAAGTCTAAAAAGACGAATGCAACGCCACACTTTGACCTTTAGGTCAAAGAAAAGAACGAAAATATTAGTATATATTAGGTTTTCGTATTTTTCGGTGTTTACGCATGTTTTCGGAATTAAATAACAGCAGTTTTTCGGAATCTCCGTGAATAGTGCCACTTTAGCATTGGGAAAGTGCCACTATTGCAAGGCAAAACAAGCTATATTGACGTCCAAAACAGGTACTATTCCAGTGCAAAAGTGGCTCCGTTCTGATACTACGGTGAGGCTTTTCTTTTCCTTCCGCCGAACAACCCTAAAAATACTATTCACGCTTAACGCTCAATGGCACATGTTGTTACGCGTGAAGGTGAATAGTTATTTTCATAAAAAATTGTTGGTATACCCTGTTATTCGTAATGAGAGAGGTGCCTGCCCCTCTGATTTCTTAACGGATTATACCGTCAAATCATTTTGTTTGATAATATCCTTCCATAAATGTTTGGAGTTTTATTCTATTTTCATTACCTTTGCAATCGGTTCGGGGAGAAATCCGGACTAATAAAGCATTTGCTATTATTTCGCGTTGAACCAAAATGCCTAGGAAACAATTTGGAATAAAATACGCTAAGAAGTAATAGATATAATGGGGTGCAGGAAAATTGCATCTCCTTCTAGCTGATATATAGCAATGCATTTTCGCTAATAAGCGTGATGCATTCTTGTTAAGCTAGATGGGGTTCCAATTCCTAGGCATGCCCCAAAGTTCAACGCATAAGAAGCATCGCGCTTTCTTTATGCGGGGCGATTGATAGACAATGCTTCAAACTAAGAAAACTATCAATCGTTATGGCTGACAACACATTTTCAAAGAAGTATGAGAAGGAATTGCAAGGTCAAGTGGAATTCCTGCAAAAGTATTTACCGCGTATAGACAGTTCTCTTGATATAACGGATGTCCAACGAGACTATAGTGATGGAGTAGTTCGAGGTAATTTAGTGGAATTCAAGACCATGATAGAGAACTTGAATACTGTTTTGTCGCAAGCAATTAAATACTTGTCCTCAATGAGAATTAAGGGACGACCTATTCCTGCAAACATTATACTAATATCGCTGAACAATACAAAAGCATACGTCTATCGATCAGATGAATATCTTGAACATATAGAAAAGGTGTATATAGGAGCGGCTTCGCGCAATAATGAAAAATTTGTTGCTGGAGAGGCTACAGAAAAGCTTGATTATAGCAACCCTGCAGAAGAAGAGCGGATGATTGGAATACTTCGTACAGAGAAGTATACAAAGATTCATATTGATGAGAATTGTATAGTTGGCTGGGCTTTAAGTTTCTATAAGCAATATCCAACTGCAACAAAAGCAGAATTCATAGGCGACGAGACTGGTGAGGTTAGAATTATAGGCGAGATAAGAAAACCAGAAAAATTCCGCGAATACATCTATCCTTATACTGGTAGGAGCAATAAGAAGTTTCGTTATTTAATGGATCGTTTGAATGATGTTCTTCACAAGAAAAATCTGGGTGCTTTCTATACCCATCCGTTATATGCTGAAAAATCATTGGAGTTAGTACGCAAAGCCATTGAAAGAGTACCAGAAGGTAACGACTATGTGATAATCGATCGATGCGCTGGAACCGGAAACTTAGAATCAAGCATGACAGAGGAAGAACTGTCGCACACCATTGTTTCCACTTATGAATATTACGAATACAAAGTGTTGATGGAAGCATTTGGTGATAAGGTACGACACACAATTCCGCCTACAGAGAGAATAGACACATTTAATGGTGGAATGGTAAGGGGTGCCAATGCTCTCAGTAGGGAGTACATAACGAATGAAACCATCAAACAGTATATTGACAATCCTAAATGTACTATTATTCTTTTTGAAAACCCACCCTTTGCGGATACAACTTCCATTGAACATCAGAAGAAGAACGCAGGTAAGAAAAGTACGGAGTGGAAGCAATACTACGCTTCCAAGGAGATGAGGGAAGAGGTGAAAGGCCCAGCTCTGAATGACTTGGGCAATGTTTTCATATGGTCAGCATTCAAATACTATTTGCGTCAGCCAACGGATAGTTATATTGTCTATTCACCAGTAAAATACTGGAAAGCACAGCACCTTATTCACAAAAAGTTCCTTGGCGGTTTTGCTTTCAACCGCAAGCACTTTCATACCAACATTGCTGCCGCCATTATGGTGGCCTTGTGGAGTAATGAAGAAGATACAAAACTCGACAGTTTCAAAATATCAGCATACGACATAAACGCGAAGGATGAATTAGTGTTTGTAAGGAATCTCCCAATAAAGAAGATACATTCCTCATATAGTCAAAAATACTTTGACAAGCGTACATTTGCTGACGATATAGATGGAGGTGTTCTTTGCAGTAAGGATGGAACAGAGAGAATCGAATCTAAAACGATTAGAGTAAAACCCATTACAAATGAGAATATTGTTGGCTATATGGCTGTCTACAGTAGTGGTTTTGATAATCCAGACAACATGGCTAGTCTCTTAGTTGCAGGTAGATACGATGGAAATGGCTTCTATCTGCGTAATGACAATTACCTTGAAAAACTGCCGATGTTTGCTGCAAGTCGATATGTTACCTATAACAGAGAATGGACGGAACGAAGTCGTATTATGAAATCTGGAGATAGTGAGGCATCGTACAGGGACGATATAAAGAAAGGACTTCTCAAAGAATACCTGTTGAAATGTCTTTTATTCACAGTTCTAGAACCTCAAAACCACATGCGCGAATTCGTAGGTACCGATGGGCGTCACTATAAAAATCAGCTTTGCCTTGATACGACAAACGGCGAAACGCTTGCTGACAAATCGCTAAAACTATTAAAGAAAAGCGATAAGGAACGCCTCATGCTTGAACTTTGGGATAAGATTCTGAAGCAAGCTAAGGAAACTTCTAACTATAATCCAGCGTATAATTACGGACTATACCAGATAAAGACAGAATTAAATACTACCCATCTTGATCCTGAAACGGGAGACTCTGTCGCAGACTATCCTGAATTAAATGGAAACATAGAAACGTTGGCCTGTCTTGTAAAGGATTACTACCTAAGTGATATAGTACCAAACTTGTTTAAATATGAATTCCTTAAATAGTTAAGATAACAACTAAGCATTATGTATATACTTGACAAAGATAGTAATCAGCTGATAAATGCTGAACCGACAACGTTTAAGGAACAGAAGTTGAAGGAACGTCAGCACTTGCAAGAGTGGATAGCAAAGAACCCCGAAGTGCTGGGTGAAGAACTGCTCGTCATTCAAAAGGAGTTTGACGGTTTTAGTGATACTCACGAACGACTTGATTTGCTGGCTTTAGACAAAGAAGGAAAGTTGGTCGTGATAGAGAACAAACTCGACGACTCAGGCCGTGATGTAACGTGGCAGGCTATCAAGTATGCCTCTTACTGCTCTAGCATGACACAGGAAGAGATTGTCTCAGTCTTTGCCAAGTATCTCAATGGTACGGAAGAAGATGCTAAAGAGAAAATACTATCGTTTTTCGACAAAGAGGATATGGAGGATATTGATTTGAATCCAGAAAACTCTCAACGCATTATCTTTGTTGCTGCCAACTTCCGTAAAGAGGTAACATCGTCAGCTCTGTGGCTCCGCAATTTCGGCATCGATATTTGCTGTATCAAGGTTTCGCCTTACATGTATAATGGTAAAGTGATGGTGGAGTTTGACCAGATTATACCAATCAAGGAGGCTGAGGAGTACACCATCAAGATTGCTGAGAAAAAGAAGGTGGAGTCACAAAAGGCAGAAAACAAGAAACGTAGTGAGAACGGGCGATTGGAGTTCTGGCAGCATTTTGTGGAATACAACAAACTGCAGAACGGCCCTTATGCTGCATCAACACCCAATTCTGACATGTGGATGGGCAAAGGTGGTGTAGGTATTGGTGGCGCATCGGTAAATATTATTATTGGAAGAGTTGCGTGTCGCACGGAAATCTATGTCAATACTGGTGTGCGCGAAATGAATAAGCGGATATACGACTTCTTCTATAGTCACAAAGATACCATAGAAACTGAACTGGGTGCGATGAAATGGGAACGACTTGATGATAAAGTGACCTGTCGAATTAGTCAGTCGAAGAATTTAAGTTATCTGCAAGAAGAGCAATGGCAAGAGATGTTTGACCTCTTTATCTCAACAACCGAAAAATTTATAGCAACTTTCAGTAAACTGGCCATAGGTTTCAAGAAATGAACCGAAAAGCGTTGAACTAATCTATAAGACAACGTCGAAAATTTTATTTCCCCTCGTAGGCTTCATGGGTGAGATAGACGGCGACGACGTCGCGCCATGCCTTCTTCATGGGCATATATACCAATCCACCATGAGGTTGGCGGGTGCCCCACGAATTCTTCATGATATAATAAGGACGGTTGTTCTCGTCGTGCGCCTTACCTACGATAGCCATTACATGACCACGACTCTCCCAACAGATGGGATGACGATGCTTCAAAGCTCTGTTTACGCGCTTACGCAAGGTGTCGAGAGGTACGTTTAATAGTTTGTTGTGCTCCCAGTTGTCGGGGATGGGCACATCAATCTTCTTGTAGTATGGCGAGTCGGCAAAGCTCGTGAGGCCGATATACTCGTTGGGAGCGCATACGCTATGCGCAAACTCTAATGGCGTATATTTGGCGCCCAGCAGATAGACATTCTTGGGAGTGGGTAAGTCGTCAGTGGCATCGTCGGGCATTACATCGTAACCTACTACGCCATAACGCTGGAGCATATTCAGCGCTGTCTGTCCCATACCGCGCTCACTTTTGAAGTTTGAAATTCTATATTTCTTCAGCATTCGACCAATGTAGGTAGGTGAGAGATTTACCGAGTCACCTCGTAATAGGTGTTCGGTCTCGATGGTAGCCAGTATGCCGTAAGCCCAACAGATTTCTCTCTCCCCCTGATTCTTGACGGGTGTCATGGGTAGTAAGATGTCGTTGGTATAGGTATGATGCTCCTTCTGTTTGCAACCTACAACTAGTATGACTGCTAATAAAATGAATAGCTTATTCTTCATAATCCTCATCTCCATCTATTACCTCTGGTTTAGGCGCATTCTTCATCATGTCGGTATAGGCATTCTTCAGTTCGCTGCGCTCTATCGTGATGTCACGATTCAAGGGGCGCTCTTTGTCCACCAGCGAGTGAGAGAAGAGCCACTCATAGGTCTTCTTTAGATAGAATACGCGTGCCGGTGCACCGTGATTAGCACCCTGCCACCAGTCGTAGCGCAGTCGGGTGTCGTTATGCTGTGACTCTAAGGCGTTGACCACCTTCTTCGACTCCTTGATGTTTACTGCCCTGTCTGCTGTGCCATGAATAATCCATAGGGGTACTTGTCCTAAGGGTTGCATATCGCGCAAGGAGCAACCACCACACATGGCTAAGGCAGCAGCCACCTTGTCGGGATACGTTCCGGCAAAGTCCATCGTGCCATAGCCACCCAGTGACATGCCTAACACATATACTCGTGTAGAGTCAAGGGCATAGTGCTGCTTGGTCCACTCCAATACATCGTTAACCTTCTTGGGGCTCCATGCGCCACCGGGATTCTGAGGTACTACCACTAGTGCCGGAATCTCGCGGCCTCTCACAATGGCATCCAACGGACCATAGCGACGCGAGCGATTGATGTCGCGACCACACAGGCTGGCACCATGCAGAAAGATAACTACAGGAGTCTGCTCCTGAGAGAAGTAATAGTCTTCGGGGGTATATACCCAGAAGTCGTAACCTCCCTTGATTACTCCTCGGTGAGCTTTCAGAAAGTCGTATTGTGCGCTGGCTGTCAGAGCCATCATCATCAGGCATGTTATAAGCAGTAGTATCCTTTTCATGGTTGCAAAGATACAAAGAATATGGTAAACGACCAAATCGACGCTCTAAATTTGGAGGCAAAGGAAAAAAGTTGTACCTTTGCGCCAACATAACTATAAATAATGAGTGCAAATATACCACAGGAGTTTAACAACTTCTTCTTGAAGGATGTGTCGTTCGTCAATCTGATGACGAAACGTATCTTTAATATCTTGATAGTAGCCAACCCCTACGATGCCTTTATGCTGGAGGACGACGGACGAATAGACGAGAAGCTGTTCGACGAGTATATGGAGTTGGGACTGCGCTATCCGCCTACGTTTACTCAGGTGTCAACCACGGAAGAGGCTTCGCATGTGCTGCAGGCAACAGACATCGACTTGGTCATCTGTATGCCTGGTAATGCCGACAATGATGCCTTTGCGGTGGCACGCGATGTTAAGCGTATGGCACCCCACATCCCTTGCGTGGTATTGACGCCCTTCTCGCATGGTATTACAAAGCGCATAGAGCATGAGGATATGACCATCTTCGACTATGTGTTCTGTTGGTTGGGTAATACCAACCTCATCCTGAGTATCATCAAGCTGATTGAGGACCAGATGAATATCGACCACGATATCGAGGAGGCTGGTGTGCAGGTGATTATGCTGGTGGAGGATAATATCCGCTTCTACTCATCGGTATTACCTAACCTCTATAACTATATCCTGCTGCAATCCAAGAACTTCTCTACTGAAGCGCTGAACCCGCATGCTGCAGCACAGCGTAAGCGCGGACGCCCCAAGGTGGTGCTGGCTACCAACTACGAAGAGGCGATACAATTGTATGAGAAGTATAGCAATAACATCCTGGGGGTTATCTCTGATACACGTTTCCCTATGGAGGCGCATGAGAGTAGGTTAAGCCATATTGAAGAGGGCGATGCCGAGGCAGGACTGAAACTGTTGCGAGAGATTCGTAAAAGAGACGAGTACGTACCACTCATCATGCAGAGTGCCGAGATGGTTAATAAAGAGAAGGCAGAGGCTGAAGGTTTTCACTTTATCGATAAGAACTCGAAGAAGATGAATGTGGATCTGCGCCACCTGATAGAAGAGCACATGGGCTTTGGTGACTTCGTCTTTCGCGACCCTGTGACCAAAGAGGAGGTGGCTCGTGTGAGCACTCTCAAGGAGTTGCAGGATATTATCTTCAAGGTGCCCAACGACTCGATGCTCTACCACGTATCGCGCAATCACATGAGTCGCTGGCTTTGTGCGCGAGCAATCTTTCCCGTGTCGGCATTCCTGAAGAATGTTACGTGGCATAAGCTACAGGATGTGGATGCTCACCGACAGATTATCTTCGATGCTATCGTACAGTATCGTAGGATGAAGAACATTGGTGTGGTTGCCGTGTTCGACCGACTGAAGTTTGACCGTTATGCCCACTTTGCCCGTATCGGTGATGGTTCACTGGGAGGTAAAGGTCGTGGTTTGGCATTCCTTGACAATATCATCAAGCGCCATCCTGAACTCAATCAGTTAGAAGGCGCCAGCGTACAGATACCCAAGACCGTGGTATTGTGTACCGACTTCTTCGACGAGTTCATGGATAAGAACAACCTGTGGGGCATAGCACTGAGCGATGCCCCCGACGAGGAGATTCTGCAGCACTTTATGCGTGCCCAGTTGCCCGACTCGCTGATAGCCGACTTCTTTACCTTCTTCGATGCGGTGAAGTCGCCTATTGCCGTGCGCTCGTCATCACTCTTAGAGGACTCTCACTACCAGCCTTTCGCCGGTATCTATTCTACCTATATGATACCTTATCTTGATGATAAGTACGAGATGCTACGTATGCTGGCGTGTGCCATCAAGGGTGTGTATGCTTCCGTCTATTACAGAGACTCCAAGGCGTATATGACTGCTACCTCTAACGTGATAGACCAGGAGAAGATGGCAGTTATCCTGCAAGAGGTGGTTGGTCAGCAATATGGCAATCGCTTCTATCCCACCTTCAGTGGTGTGCTGCGCTCGCTGAACTATTATCCCATTGGCGACGAACAGGCAGAAGAGGGTATTGCCTCACTGGCTCTCGGACTGGGAAAATATATCGTGGATGGTGGACAGACGCTGCGTGTGTCGCCCTATCATCCCAAACAGGTATTGCAGACCTCTGAGATGGATACCGCACTCAAAGAGACGCAGACACGCTTCTATGCACTCGACATGAGTCATCTGGGCGACGACTTTACGGTGGATGATGGTTTCAACATCCTGAACCTGCGCGTGAAAGAGGCCGACAAGGATGGTTCTTTGCAAGGTATCGCCTCTACATTCGATCCCGTAGATCAGGTGATACGCGATGGCATCTATGAGGGCGGACGTAAGGTTATCTCTTTCTGTGGCGTGCTGAAATACGACGTATTCCCTCTGCCTGAGATACTACAGATGGCTCAGAAGTTGGGTGCTGAAGAGATGCGCCGACCTGTAGAGATAGAGTTTGCATGTAACTTATATGACAATGGAACGCGAGGCGAGTTCTACCTCTTGCAGATTCGTCCTATCGTTGATTCTAAGCAGGTGCTGGACGAAGACTTGGTAACCATTCCCGACGAGCAATGCCTGTTGCGCTCTCACAATTCACTGGGTCATGGTATCTCAGAAGATGTATGCGATGTGGTATATGTCAAGACCGACGACGAGTTTACGGCAGTCAACAATCCGATGATTGCCGACGAGATAGAGCGCATAAACAGAAAGTTCTTGGCAGAAGACAAAAACTATATCCTTATCGGACCAGGTCGTTGGGGCTCTAGCGACTACTGGTTGGGCATACCCGTGAAGTGGCCACACATCTCGGCAGCCCGCGTTATCGTAGAAACTGCACTGAAGAACTATCACGTAGATCCTTCGCAGGGTACCCACTTCTTCCAAAACCTCACTAGTTTCGGTGTGGGCTACTTTACCATCAATCCCTATACCGGCGATGGTGTGCTGCAACAGCAGGTGCTCGACCAGATGCCTGCCATCGAAGAGACGGAGCATGTGCGCCACGTACGCTTCAAGAATCCGCTGAAGATTATGATGGATGGTAAGAAGCAACACGGTGTGGTACTATTGCCAGAGGAGTAATAACAAGCATCTGCCGCATGAGAATACGTATCCTACTCGCCTTGCTGCTCTTGGCAGTCTTGCAAGTATCCGCCCAACAGGTGGTACAGCATAAGCAGCGCCACTTTAAGAAGTCGGTACCTGCAGGCAACTATAGTGGCATTACATGGTTGGGAGGAGCGCGTTATGCGGTGGCCGACGATAAGTCGCCAATGGCTGGTTTCCACCTGATGCGCATTCAGATTGATAGCATCAGTGGCAAACTGAAGGAGGTACGCCACGAAGATTTCGTTACCAACCAGCAACCCAATCGCGATGAAGAGGGCATCTGCTATGTGCCAGCGCACAATACCGTATTCGTGAGTGGAGAGGCTGATGGAGAGATTATAGAATACCAGCTCGATGGACAACTGACGGGTCGCCGACTCCATATCCCCGAGATATTCCGTACGGCCTATAGTAATGGCAGTTTCGAAGCGCTTACCTATAATGCCCATACCCACCGCTTCTGGACTACCTCAGAGAATACGCTGAAGGCAGATGGCGAATTGCCCAGCATCAGAAAGAAGATACCCAATAGACTACGCCTGCAGAGCTTTGGCGACGACCTGATGCCTCAAGAACAATATTGGTATCAGACTGACGCTTCACTGGCTAAAGGAGAGGAGGGTAATAGCTACCTAGGCGTGAGCGGACTGGCTGCACTAGACAATGGGCAACTCATCGTGTTGGAGCGTGAAATACGAAGAACGCCCCATCATGTCGGCTCCTTCGTACATGTAAAGCTCTATCTTGTTAATCCCTCGCAGCACCAACCCGGAGCGTTGTTAGAGAAACAACTGTTGACGGAGTTTCGTACCAAGTTGAATCTAACCAAGCGTAGCTTTGCCAACTATGAAGGCATCTGTGTGGGGCCCAAACTGGCTGATGGAAGACAAGTTTTACTCTTGGTTGCCGACTCACAAAACCAGTACAAAGGTGTCTTGAAAGATTGGTTTAAGACCATCGTTATTGACAACAACTAACCCGTTTTTACGCTAGTAAAATCCGGGAAATAAGGGAGAAAAGGAGGCTCTATTTAACAAAATGTAACCTAAAACGAAAAATATTCGCGTTTTTTCTTGGTGGTGTCAAGGATTATTCCTATTTTTGCGTTGTAATAATAACAAAATGACAACGTAAAACAAACTTTAATACTATTTACTATGAACGTTGAAAAAATCATGCAAGGCTTGGAGCAGAAACATCCAGGCGAAGTAGAATTCTTACAAGCTGTACGCGAAGTGCTTGAATCTATTAAGGACGTGTATAACCAGCATCCTGAGTTTGAGAAAGCCAAGATAGTAGAGCGCATCGTGGAACCAGAGCGCATCGTAACTTTCCGTGTGCCCTGGGTAGATGATAAGGGCGAGGTACAGGTAAACATCGGTTATCGTGTACAATTCAATAGCGCTATTGGTCCGTATAAGGGCGGTTTGCGCTTCCACGCATCTGTAAATCTAAGCATTCTGAAGTTCCTCGGCTTTGAGCAGACCTTCAAGAATGCGCTGACTACACTGCCTATGGGCGGTGGTAAGGGTGGTAGTGATTTCTCTCCACGCGGTAAGAGCGATGCTGAGATTATGCGCTTCTGCCAGGCCTTTATGTGTGAATTGTATAAGGTCATCGGTCCTGACTGTGATGTTCCTGCCGGTGATATCGGTGTAGGTGGTCGCGAGATTGGCTATCTGTTTGGTATGTATAAGAAGCTCACTTCACAGTTCCATGGTGCTACCCTGACAGGTAAAGGTATGGAGTGGGGTGGTTCTATCCTGCGCCCAGAGGCTACCGGTTATGGTGCACTATACTTCGTCAACCACATGATGAAGACTCATGGACTGGATATTAAGGGTAAGACCATTGCCCTGTCAGGCTTTGGTAACGTAGCTTGGGGTGCAGCCAAGAAAGCTACCGAGCTGGGTGCTAAGGTAATCACCATCAGTGGACCTGACGGATATATCTATGACCCTGAGGGACTGGATGCTGAGAAGATTGAGTATATGCTGGAGTTGCGTGCATCGGGCAACGATGTATGTCAGCCCTATGAAGAGGAATTCCCTGGCTCTAAGTTCTTCGCAGGCAAGAAGCCTTGGGAGCAGAAGGCCGATATATATCTGCCCTGTGCTACTCAGAACGAGCTGAATGGCGAAGATGCTGACAAGATTCTCGCCAACAAGCCTTTGTGCGTAGCAGAGGTTTCTAATATGGGTTGCACAGCCGAAGCTGTCAACAAGTTCATTGCTGCCCAGCAGTTGTTTGCTCCTGGCAAGGCTGTTAACGCCGGTGGTGTGGCTACTTCTGGTTTGGAGATGACACAGAATTCGATGCGTATGTCTTGGACTGCCGAAGAGGTTGACCAGCGTCTGCATCAGATTATGTCCGGCATCCACGAGCAGTGCGTAAAGTATGGCAAGGAAGGCAACTACGTAAACTACGTGAAGGGTGCCAATGTTGCCGGCTTTATGAAGGTCGCCAAGGCTATGCTTGCACAGGGTATCGTATAAGGAACCCGTCCTAACCCCTCTCCAGAAATGGGAGGAATAGTATTAACTAAAAAGAGAAGAGTGAAGGGTAAAGAATCTGCTTTTAATATAAGAAATTGGACTTTACGTCTGTTACTTATTGTATTGCTGCACATTTGTGCGGTAGCAAATTCTTCATTCTTCACTCTTCACTTTTCCCTCGCATCTGCCCAAGGACTGCAACACGGAAAAGCATCTTTTTATTCCAAAAACTTTCATGGAAAGAAGACTGCCAGTGGTGAACGCATGCATCCTGACAGTTTAACCTGTGCACACCGTACTTACCCCTTTGGCACGATGTTGCGAGTATATAACCCTGCCAACGGACGTAGTGTGATAGTGCGTGTCACCGACAGAGGGCCTTACGTTCGTGGTCGTATCATTGATCTTTCTTGGCGAGCAGCTAAAGAGTTGGATATCCTCTCATCAGGTGTGGCGATGGTTTTCGTACAGAAAGCCAGCACCTTTACTGTTCCTTTCCTGCCTGACGACGAGATTGAGATTCCTGATTTGGAAATGGAGACCAACGATGGTGCTCCTGCCCTTTCACCATTCTGGAAGGATATGAAGAAAGACCAGCTGGAGGCTCAGCAGAAGGCTCAGCAAAAAGCGCAGCCTAAGGCACAACCCAAAACACAGCCTAAGGTACAGCCTAAAGTGCAGCAAAAAGCACAGTCTGACGCTCATAAGAAAGCATCGTCGAAGACACAAAAAAAGTGAATAAGTAAACTTATTCCCCCTAAAATAGCATATATATGAAACTTTTTTCGTATATTTGCAAACGAAATGAAATATATAAGTAACTATTTCGGTCAGACAAAGATACTGGCCGTGCTATTTTTGTTGTCATTAGCCGTGACGGTTAATGCCTTTCCTCTCTTGGGCAAAAAGAAAGCCAAGAAGGAGATTCAGGATAAGCCAAGCAAATACAAGACACTGACAGGACGTGACAGCGTCAAGATGTGTGGTGTCATGAATGTAATTGAACGTGGGGACAGCATTCTGCTGGAGATGCCCGTCAAGTTGATGGGACACTCTTTCCTAGTACATAACAAGTTGCAGCAGGTGCCTGCCGAGCTCAACGAAGCCAGCGCCAACAAGGGCGTGAACTACGAGAGCCTGATGGTGCGCTTTGAGTGGAACAAGCAACGTAGTGAGGTGGTGATGCGCGAGCAGCGTGTTACGCCCGAGGCTCCTATGGGTTCGCAGATAGCCCTGTCGGTAGCCGACAACTACATCGACCCCATTCTGGCTACGCTGAAGGTTGCTGCCGTGTCGTCCGATTCTACCACCGTTATCTTCAATGTCAGCGACTTGTTTGACGGAAAGAAGAATATCCTGAATGATGTGTTCAATCAACTCAGTATAGGAACCTCGGCAGATCGTGAGCTCTCGCGCATCATTAGCGTGAAGGCATACGACCGTAGTGTGGTAGCTCGTTCGGAACTGACCACCATTGTTCATGAAGGTACTTCCAAGGTCAACCTCACCGTAGTGGTAAGCACTGCCTTGCTCCTGTTGCCTGATGAGCCTATGCAACGTCGTCAGGAAG
This sequence comes from Prevotellaceae bacterium HUN156, assembly GCA_900119285.1. Taxonomy (GTDB): domain Bacteria; phylum Bacteroidota; class Bacteroidia; order Bacteroidales; family Bacteroidaceae; genus Prevotella. The sequence continues at coordinate 335,652 of FPIT01000003.1, read as the reverse complement.
ACTGGCGTGTGGGCTACTTCTCTACGCCCTCGTTGCAATATACCGACGAGCAGCAGCGTGTGAAGCGCACCAACTATATCACTCGTTGGCGCTTAGAACCCAGTGATACGGCAGCCTATATGCGCGGAGAACTTGTTACGCCTAAGAAGCCTATCACGTTCTATATCGATCGTGCCACTCCTCAGCACCTGCGCCCCTATATCATGCAGGGTATTACCGACTGGAACCGTGCCTTCGAGCGTGCTGGTTTCAAGGATGCTGTGAGAGCCTTGGTGCCCGATGATACGCTGGATGTGAATAGTGACGATTTGAGCTATTCCGTGCTGACCTATGCTGCTTCGGAGAAAGCCAACGCCATGGGTCCCTCAACGATTGACCCTCGTACGGGTGAGATTCTCGAGGCCGACATCATCTGGTGGCACAATGTACAGTCGCTTATCAGCGAGTGGATTGTGGTTCAGACGGGTGCTGTCAATCCTAAGGCACGCACACTCGATTTGCCCGAAGACCTGATAGGCGATGCTGTCCGCTTTGTTGCCTGCCACGAGGTAGGCCACTCTCTCGGACTTCGCCATAACATGATAGCTTCAGCTGCCTATCCTACCGACTCCCTCCGTTCTGCATCCTTTATGGAGCGTGTAGGTGGTACCTCTGCCAGCATTATGGACTATGCCCGTTTTAACTATGTGGCACAGCCTGGCGATGGTGTCAAGGTATTATCGCCAAACATCGGTGCTTACGATCTGATGGCTATCGAGTGGGGTTATCGCTGGTATCCTGCCGGTACTGATGAGAAGAAGGAGCTCGCCCAGTTGCTGGGTCGCCATCAGGGCAAGGAGTATCGCTTTAGTGAACAACAAGCACAACGCACTGCTGTAGATCCACGTGCCATGAGTGAAGACTTGGGCGACGACCCTGTGAAGTCGGCACAGTTGGGTATCAAGAACCTGAAGGTGGTGATGAACAACCTCGTGTCATGGACGCGCAATACTGAGCCTGAGCAGAACTACGATGAGGCTGCACGCCTCTATTCTGCTGTCATCGGTCAGTGGTGCCTCTATCTCTACCATGTGATGGCTAATGTGGGTGGTATGTATCTCGAGCGCCCCATGATTGATACTGAGAATCTCGACGAGAACATCAAGCCTGCCTACACCTTTGTGGAGAAGGAGCGTCAGCGCCAGTCGGTGCAGTTCCTGTTAGACGAGGTGCTCTGCTTCCCTGAGTGGCTCTTCGGCAACGAGCAGGCAAAGCAACTGTTCATTTTGAGAAAGACACCAATGGGCACTGTAGAGCAGGAACCTACCATGCTGTTGAAGAACTATCAGAACTATATACTCTGGGACCTGTTGGTGAACGAGCGTCTGATACGCATGTATCAGAACGAATGGGCCAATGGGGCGAAAGCTTTCTCTGCAGTAGATATGATGCAGATGTTGCACCAGCATATCTTCCGCAAGACTATCGCGGGAAAGTCGCTCAACGTCATGGAGCGTAGCTTGCAGAAGAGTCTCGTAGATGCCTTGATGACTGCTGCTGCCGAACAGGAAGCCATGAAGCTGACTAAGAGTCTGTGTGGCGAAGAACGTTTGCTGGATGATAGCGGACGTCGCATCATTGATATGACCACCAATCAGATTAGTCGCACCAGCGATGCACTGAGTGTGAAGCGTGGCGAGTTGCTGCGCATCATGAAGTTGCTGAAGAGTCGTCGCAACAGTGGTGACCTGAGTACACAGATGCACTACGAGGATGTGATACTGAGAATACAAACAGCTTTAGGGCTGCAAAAATAACTAAAAGGAAAATGTTATGAGAAGACTGCAACTTATTGTCGTAGGTCTGCTGTGCTGTCTGGTGATGATGGCGCAGGAACGCATCGTCACAGGTACTGTGATGGATGGCGAGATGGAAGGCGAACCACTTATCGGTGCCACTGTCAGTATCGGCGATGGCAAGGTGGGACAGGGTACTATTACCGACTACAATGGTCACTTTTCCCTGAAGGTGCCTGCGGGCACTAAGAAGTTGACGGTGAGCTATGTGGGTTACGAGAGCAAGGTCATCACTCTGACTGCCTCTACCAACGACTACAGCATTCAGTTGCCAGCCGACTCTAAATCCCTCAACGAGGTTGTGGTAACGGGTTATCAGAAGATTGACCGTCGCAAGTTGACAGCCTCCGTATCCCAGTTGAATATCTCTGATGAGGCTGTGGGTGCCGTCAAGAATATCGACCAGGCACTGGCAGGTCAGATTGCCGGCCTTTCGTCAGTCTCTGCCAGTGGTGCCCCCGGTGCTCCTGTCAAGATACGTATCCGTGGTACAGCCTCTATCAATGGCGTACAAGAGCCTTTGTGGGTGCTCGATGGTATTCCTATGGAGGGCAACGAGGTGCCTGCTGTAGATAACCTGAATGATATTGATGATATCTACCAGACCAGCATTGCCGGTTTGAATCCCTCGGATATTGACAATATCACTGTGCTGAAGGATGCAGCTGCCACTGCTATCTATGGTGCTCGTGCTGCCAATGGTGTTATCGTCATCACCACCAAGAAGGGTAAGGAGGGACGCCCCGTTATCAACTTCTCTACCAAGCTTACCTATAGTCCTAAGATTAGCATCGACCGACTCAACCTGCTCAATGCCGACGAGAAGGTAGGGTTAGAGCTCGACCTGCTCAATAGCAACTATACCTATCGTGAGCACAAGGGTGGGGTAGCCAATATCCTCGACGAGCTGGGCGAGTTTAATGCCTATAAGACGGGTGGATGGGATGCCCTCTCAGCTACTGCACAGGCGCGCATCAACCAGTTGCGCACCATCAATACCGATTGGAACGACATCCTGTTCCGCAGTGTGCTCAACCAAGAGTATAACGCCAGCATCAGTGGTGGTTCAGACCGTTCTCACTACTATGCCTCTACCGGTTACTATAAGGAGCTGGGTGTAGTCAAGGGCGTAGAGAACAATCGTTATAATGTAACCCTGAAGAGCGACTTCCGCATCAACAAGATATTGAAGCTCGGCCTCTCGGTCTTTGCCAACCAGCGCAAGCAGGATAGCTATATGACCGATACGGGTGGCTTCACCAATCCTGTATATTATTCCCGTCGTGCCAATCCTTACTTCCAGCCCTACAATGCGGATGGAGGATATAACTACGACCACAACGTACAGGGACGCGAGAACGAGGCTCCCGACTTTAATATCTTCGAGGAGAATGCCAACACCTCTAAGGAGCGTACCGACCGTTCGGTAATGGCCATTCTTGATGCCGAGTTCCAGTTTAACAAGTATCTGAAGCTCACCACCCAGTTTGGTTATCAGTACGACAACTATACCATCGATCGCTATGCTGGTCAGGAGAGCTATGCCATGCGCAAGGCCAAGGAGTATGCCAGCTATACCATCGATGGCGTATATAAGACCATCCTTCCCGATGGTGGTATGACTCGCAAGACACAGTCTAACGCCAATCAGTGGACGTGGAAGGCCATGCTCGAGTGGAATCGCCGTTTGGCCGACATCCACGATGTAGAGCTGATGGCAGGTACCGAGGTGCGTCATACCGAGACTGAGACGCTTACCTCTACAGCCTATGGCTACGATGCTCGTACGCTCACCACGCAGCCCGTGCTCTTCCCCACCGAGAATATTGCTCGCCAGTATCCCCTCCACGAGGAGACCCATCTGGAGAATGCCTACGTCTCTTGGTTTGCCACCGGTTCTTACACCCTGCTCTATCGTTATACGCTGGGAGCCAGTGTCCGCTTCGATGGTAGCGATGTCTTTGGTGTAGCCAAGAAGTATCGCTATCTGCCCCTCTACTCTGTCAGTGGTTTGTGGCGTGCCAAGGAGGAGAAGTTCCTGCGCAATGTCAAGTGGCTTAGCGAGCTCTCGCTCCGTGCTTCTTATGGTATTCAGGGTAATATCGATAAGAACACCTCGCCCTATCTCATTGGTACCTTCCAGAAAACTACCATTCTGCCAGGCAGTGTAGAGACCGTTATCTCTGCTGAGACGGCTCCTAACCCCGACCTGAAGTGGGAGAAGACCAGCAACATCAACCTCGGTCTCGACCTCGCCCTCTTGAAGAATCGCATCCATCTGAGTGTCGACTACTACTATCGTAAGAGTACCGACCTGATTAGCTCTCGCAAGTTGCCACTGGAGACGGGCTTTGCCTATACCTCTGTCAACTGGGCTTCGATGAAGAACTCTGGATGGGAGATAGGTCTGAATACGCAGAATATCAAGACCAAGAACTTCAGTTGGACCACCAGTCTCAACCTCGGTTTCAATACCAACGAGGTGCTCAACGAGACCGTTGCTGAGAACTCTACCTATCCCGGTCGCGAAGGCTATCCCGTAGGCGCCCTGTTTGCCTATAAGACGGCAGGCCTCGATGCCGATGGCTATCCCCTCTTCGTTGCCAAGGATGGTAGCATACAGACTGCTACCGAGTTCTTCCAGCTCAATCGCTTCGGTGCCAGCACCCTTACTGCCGAGGAGCAGCGCAACCTCTACACCTATATGGGTAGCGAAGACCCCAAGTGCTCAGGTGGTCTTATCAACAACTTTGAATACAAGAATTGGCAGTTGGGCATCAACTTCATGTTCAATATCGGCATGAAGGTACGCGTACAGCCCTCTTATTCACCCACCTATTTCGATCGTGGACTGAATACCAATCACGATATCCTGAATCGTTGGACGTCAACGAATACCAATACCGATATGCCTGCCCTGATGGTCAATACCACCGAGCGTGCAGCCGAATACACCCACTTCTCTGAGTACAGCACCTATAGCATGCTCGACACGTGGGTAAAGAACTGCACCTATTGGCGCCTGCAGAGCCTGCGCCTAGGCTATAAGCTGCCCAAGGAGTGGCTGCAGAAGGTAGGCATCAACTCTGCATCAGTATCTCTCGAAGGTCGCAACCTGTTGGTCTTCGCCAGCAACTACGACAACTATCTTGATCCTGAGACGATGGGCAACCCCTATGCACAACCTATCGCCCGTAGTATTATCTTTGGTCTGAACGTAAACTTCTAAGCGCTATGAAAACAAAGAATATCTTCAGTCGCTTTACCTTTTGTTTGGTATGCTGCAGCATCGTTGCAGTGCTCACATCATGCGATAACTTCCTCGATATCACTCCTACGGGAAAGGTTATCGCCACCACTGGCGAGGAGTATCGTGCGCTGCTGACCAACGAGTACAAGTACTTCCCTAAGGATCGTCACATGACCACGGTACGTACCGACGAGTTGCAGCTCTCGGGCAATACCTCCAGCAACGACCTTGACGCCTATCTCGACCTGTGGTTGTGGAAGGATGATAATCCCTCACCCACCACGTCATACTTCTCATGGCGCACCTATTATCACAACATCTATATTGCCAACTATATCATCGAGCACCAGCACGAGATTACCAATGCCAAGGCCGACGAGATTAGTCAGCTGGTAGGCGAGGCGTATATGATGCGTGCCTACGACCTCTTCTTGCTGGTCAACCTCTATGCCGAGCCCTATACCCATTGCACCCCAGCCACCACGCGTGGTGTACCCATGCTGTTGGAGGCCGATGTCAATGCCATTCCCGGTAGCAGCAGCGTAGAGGCCGTCTATCTGCAAGTGCTTGCCGACCTCACCTTGGCAGAGCAGCACATGAATGTCAGCCAGTGGGAGCAGGGCAAGAACTATCGCTTCAACAAGGTTGCTGCACAGGCCCTTCGCGCTCGCACCTATCTCTATATGGGACGCTGGCAGGAGGCGCTCACCGCTGCCCAGGCAGTGATTGCTGCCCATGGCGATTTGGTAGATTTGAATGCCTCTAACGCTTTGCTGCCTGATGATTACCAGTCGGCAGAGAATATCGTAGCCTTGGAGCAGTTCAGTTCCAACCTCTCTACCGTCATCAATCAGCCCTCGAAAGACTTCCTCGCCCTTTATCGCTCGGGCGACCAGCGTAAGAGCACCTATTACAAGCGTGCCACCAGCACCACCTACAGCCTGCTCAAGTCTGAAGGCTATTGCTCCTTCCGCTCTGCCGAGGCCTATCTTACTGCTGCCGAAGCCGAAGCCCAACTGGGTAATACCGCCAATGCCATCGAGCTGCTCAAGCCCCTCTTGGCAAAGCGCCTCAATACCACAGCCTATAACGAGGCCATCGAGTTGATGGCAGCGATGAACCAGTCACAGCTCTTGCAGGAGATATATGATGAGCGTGGTCGCGAACTCGCCTTTGAGGGACACCGCTGGTACGACCTGCGTCGCACCACCCAGCCAGCCCTCACGCGCACCTACAAAGGAGAAACCTATACACTCACTCCCGACAAGTACACTATGCGCTTCCCCACCGAGGCTGTAGAGTCGAACCCAGAGATAGAGAGATGGTAAATATATATTATTCATTTTATTTATTAACAAATCAAACTAGATGATTATGAAAAAACTATTACTCATGATGGTAGCATTCGTAGCTACTACAACTACTTTTGCAGAAGACAACATGAAGTGGGAAAATCACTTCACCCCTGTAGCCGATAAGGCAGATCTCGACGGTTTACATACCGCTGTTGCTGCTGATGGTTCGGTTTATGCTAGCAGTACCTACAATCAGGCATTCACATTCGCAGGCAGCATCGTTTCCGATCCCGAAGGACTGCTCTCTTCTTGCATTGTTAAGTATGATGCTCAGGGCAATGAAGCATGGGCTATCACTCTTAGTGGCAAATGCGTTATCAATGCTATGACTACAGATGCCGATGGCAATCTGTATGTGGCAGGTAACTATACTGACAATGAGCTGGCACTCACTGGTACATCAGGCACGAAAACTCTGGAAGGCGACATCACAAAAACAAGTGCTTTCGTAGCAAAGGTAAGTGCTGCTGGTGTATTCACAGAGGCTAAGTCTTTCATTCCCACTGTTGCACTCCCTGAAGGTTATGAGGACTGGTGTGAGCTTGGCATCTATCCTAACAAGATTGTCATTGATGCCAACAAGGTCATCGTATCATGCATGTTCAAGGGCGATGTAGCCGAATTAGGATGGCAAGGCAGTTATGTAGACTACCTTATGATGGCTTATATGGACAACAGAAGTGCCGGCATCTTCATGATGGATAAGGTCGACCTCTCTAATGCCAGCAGCATTGCCACCATTCAGCATACTGGTAGAATCGTTAACCAGATGATGGATGAGGTACAGGATTATCCAGAGGCTGTCAACTTCGCAATGTATAATGGCGAGCCTTATATCATCTTTGTTGGCTACGGCAATCTGACCGTTACCACACCTGCTGGTTCAAAAGACCTGTCTTTCAATATGGGCGAAAACGGCAACAAGGAACATGCTTTCGTATTGGTAAGAGCAACCGCTCCTGATAACACTATTGTCTTCCATGCAGCCAATCACGATGTGTCATATACTGCCTACAAACTCATCGGTGGTGACATCGAGGACAACTACTGCTATGTAGGCGGAACCTTCTATGGTGTACTGCCTTTCGACAACACCAAGGAGTCAGCCTCTAAGACCGTTGACGACGCTAAGACTTGGAAAGCAAGTGCCTTTGGTGCTCGCATCGACATGAGCAAAGGCAGCATCAGAGGTACTACTGTCATTAACGACGAGAACTACGAGGAGACCGAAGCATCCTGCATGGTAGTAGCTGGCAATGAGAGTCACTTCTCTACCATTCACAACCTCTATCATTTCAACAACAACACAGGAAATATGTTTAAGGTTGACCATCAGGGCATGAAGGATATGGCTGCTGCTGACGCCACAAAGCTGGCATTCGTATTCACTGAGAAGAACAGTGTATGGGTTGGTGTACCTGATTTGGGTGCTTCTGCCATCAACGAGGCTAAGGCTGGCAATAACGGCGCTGCTAAGTATTACAACCTGAATGGTGTTGAGCTGAGCGCTCCTCAGAAGGGTCTGAACATTGTGAAGACTGCTGAGGGTACAACAAAGGTTGTGCTGAAGTAAAAGCAGAATTCACTGAGATACGAAAAGAAGGGAGCCCCGACCAATTTTGGTCTGGGCTCCCTTCTTTACTTTCTCTTGAAACGACATTATTCGAGGAAGTTTGACGGCATAATCCAAAGGGTTTGACGGCATAATTCGAGGAGAATTTACGCATAATTCGATGCGAATTTAGGCTTCAAACTAATCGGATGTAGGCTGCATACAAAAAAGGTTTATGTGCAAAAACTATTAACCTATTAACATGACACCCCGCAAACCACGATACACAGGGCGTTTCAGGCATGTTAATAGTTTCCGAACTACTAACATACTTCTACTAAACCACGAATTCTCTGACCTAAAGGTGCAGAGTGTGGCGTTGCGAAGTCTCGAATTTCACGAATTGATTACGACCACAGATGGCATGGATTTCTTAGATTTTTTGGGGTACACTTCAGGATGTAGGTTAATAGTATAGTAATAGTTGAGGCAACTATTAACATGGCTCAATCCCTTTGTACATCGGCGTTTGAGACCAGTCATGTTAATAGGTTAATAGTTTTTGAGGAAACCTTTATTAGAATACAGGATTCCTTTATGAATATCTGAGTAATACAGCTGACACTGCTCTGAATACAGCTAAGCCGGCGATGAGATAGCTATATTTGCACTCCAATAGTGCCACTTTAGGAGGTCAATAGTTATTGTATTGGCCACCAATAGTTATTGTATTGCGATGCTAATGTAGCTATTTTGTGAACTGCTGAGTCTGTGACTCTTGCTCACGATTGTGGTGAGCCACAGCGATACGGAGGACGGCTTGGTTGTCCTTCAGTCGTATGTCGGCCTTGATGTTGGCAGTATAGCGGACGCCTGTGCCTGGGAAAAGGTTAACGGGCGCAAATTTGCGCTGGTTGATTAGAAACAAATAAGTATAAAATCAGGGCACTATTCTAGATTTTTTTGTTACAGTGTAAAAAAATATAGTTTCTTGTTTAATTTTTTAGAAGTTGTTCGTTATATATATGTATATGACACAACAAGAGTTCACATATTGGGCAGGTGAGACGCGAGCAAAGGCCGAGCTGAAAGCGATAGCCGTACAAGGCGGCAATGTGCTGAACGGAGAAGGTCGCATGAAGCAAGATGGTGTAGACTTCGCAGGCGTTACAATGATGAGGAAAGGCTATACGATTCCTTCAGAGGGCATCCTCGGTCGTTGGAAGGTAACTGCTGTAAACTTCAATGGTCCAAGAATCGGTTCTGTATTGGTATTTGCCAACAATAACGAGTTCTACACAGAGGGTGACGCTCATGCAGACACTTATGATTGGAATGCTACAACAAAGGAACTGGTGATTCATCTTACACAAGATGGTGACTTCCAGGCCACTGTTCAAGCCAATAGTTGGACAACAGGCTCACAGGCTACTGTAAAATTAGTTGGCGCAGATGGCACACTTGAACTAAAGAAACTATAAGATATAGCTCTATCGATTAACTTGACGGCATTATCCTCCTTGGATAGTGCCGTCAATTCTTTCTAAATAGTCTATTTTCTTTCTGTACAAAGCTGTTGTACTATCCGTACATAGTTGTTGTACTACTAGTACAGAAGGCTTGTACTACCCGTACAGAGCTATTGTACTACTCTAAAACACCATATTTTTTCAGCCAAAAGTTTGGAACTTTAGACAAATATTCCTATCTTTGCAATCGGAGAGGAAACTCAATAGATTAACATTACAATAACTAAAAACAAAAAGCTTATGAAACGAACATTACGATTGTTATCACTCATGGCTGGACTATTGCTTGTCAGCAGTGGAGTTTTTGCCCAACAGACATGGAAAGAACTTATTGCAAATGGCAACTTCGAAGGTTCAGACCTCAGCAATTTTTCTATTAGTATTAAAGACGAAGGAAGTAGAAATCTTAATGCTGGCGACATCATCACCGAAGGCAGTAATCACTATGCTAAACTTGCGTTCACTGTAAGTCCTACAAAGACCAACTTTATTATTCAATTGTCAGAACCACTCAAAGCAGGTGATGTAGTTAAGTTCTCTATGCGTGCCAAGTCGAACGCTACTAAAGACCTTTCAATCGTCACGGAGGTATTAGGTAGGCTATTAGTAAAGAAAGGCGATTGGAGTACATTTACTTATGAAGGCGTAGTCAAAGCAGAACAAGACCAATGCCAAACGATTACATTTAAATTTGACAGAAACTTCAAGCAGGCCGACATCTTCTATTTCGACGATATGAGTCTGAAGGTATGCGATGGCAATACCCCTATCGATTTTGCCGATAACAAGGTGAAGGAGATTTGCGTCAGCAAGTGGGACACCAATGGTGACGGAAAACTGAGTATGGCTGAAGCTGCTGCAGTCACAGATATAGGTGATGCGTTTTTCAACAATTCTGAAATTACCAGTTTCGATGAATTCCAATATTTTACGGGCATCACGAGTCTTCAGGAGAATGCTTTCTATGGCTGTTATAATCTGAAATCTATCATACTTCCTAGCAACATCACAGAAATTGGAGTTAGTCATTCTTGGATGGGTGCTTTTAGATGGTGTTATAATATGACTTCTGCAACATTAGGTGATAAGATAGAAGTAATCGGTGATAATTCTTTTGAGCATTGTAGCGCCTTAACTTCTATCAATATGCCCAAGAACCTAAAAACAATCGGTTATAGCGCATTCTACGCTTGTTCATTTGTACCTACATTGGTTATCCCCAAAGGTGTAGAATCTATTGGAGACGATGCATTCTATGGTTGGCAAGCACTGACTTCTATTGTTGTTGAAGAAGGAAATAAGTTCTATGATTCTCGTGAGAATTGTAATGCACTCATTAATACAAAAACTAACGAACTGATGGTCGGCAGCTCTAGCTCCTTTATTCCAAGCACCGTAACCTCTATCGCTCGCGAAGCATTCGTTGGTCGCAGTGGTTTGACCACACTGACCATTCCTAAGAGCGTAACTGTTATCGGTGGTGGGGCTTTTACTGGCTGCAATGGCCTTACCTCTATTATCGTTGAGGAAGGAAATCCGAATTACGACTCGCGTAATAACTGCAATGCGTTGATAGAAACAGCCACCAATAAACTTCTTACAGGATGCAAGAATACCATCATCCCCAATAGTGTGACGGAAATTGCATCTTCTGCATTTAGTAATTGTTCTGGGCTCACCGCCATTTCAATTCCAAGCAGTGTGACAAAAATTGGAGCGTACGCATTCTATGGCTGCCCTGGCCCTAACCTACTCTCCATAATAGTAGAAGAAGGAAATCCTACCTATGATTCTCGTTATAACTGTAATGCGCTCATAGAAACAGCTACCGACTCTCTGATATTAGGATGTAAGAGTACGTCTATTCCCATTGATATAAAGAGAATTGCACCGAATGCATTCAATGGATGTACAGGCCTGTCTTTTGTTAGGATTCCTAATGGTGTAAAGATTATTGACTCTTATACATTTGCAAGCTGTCCTGAACTAACAACAGTTGTCATCGGCAATGGTGTAGAGAAAATTAAAGATTTCGCATTCTTCAGCCCCAACATAGCAGATATATATTGCTATGCAGAGCAGGCGCCAGAACCCTATATGACATATTCATATCCTATCTTCATAGGTTCTGCTTATTCCAATACAGTTCTTCATGTACCGGCTACATCTATTGAGACCTATCGCAATGCTGAACCTTGGAGTATATTTGAGAACATCGTTGCCCTAACGGATAGCGACCCGAATCCAACAGGAATCACAAATGTTAGCAATAACATGGTAACTGGCGAGCGCTACTATTCGCTTGATGGTAAGCGTTTGGATCAGCCTCAACGTGGCCTCAACATCATCCGCATGAGTAATGGCACAACTCGCAAAGTAATTGTGAAGTAACGAAGAAACTCAACATAACTCATAAGGCGCAGCAATGAACCATTGTTGCGCCTTATCTTATATCATTTAGAGTATCGTTACCTTCTATAGGTTTGTAGCGTAAATTGCTGAGTTTGCGATTCCTGTTCACGCTGATGGTGAGCCACCGCAATACGGAGAATGGCCTGACCATCTTTCAGTCGTTTATCAGCTTTGATGGTAGCAGTATAGCGAACACCGGTGCCTGGGGCGATACTCTCGATGTGTAAGTTGGGAGAGATATGCAAATGCTTGTTGCCTGTCAACTCATCAACCATTGGCTGGACATCCATCAGGGTATGGCGCGAACGGTTCATAATCTCAAAGACTACCTTACACTGTTCACCAGCATAGAGTACACCAGCTTGACGATTGCCAACAAAACGAATATTACATAGCTCTATCTGTGGACGATGACGCTTGAGGTCTTCTACAGAAGCAGAAGACACATCATTGGGAGCTGCAACAGAAGGTGTCTCACCTGAGGGACCAGAGATACCAAAGTCTACACGGTCGTCGCCACCACCTGTAGCATCAAAGCCAGAATCGTCAATACTAACAGTATCATCAGGTAGTTGTCTTTCCGCTCTGCGCTCCATACGCTCACGGCGATAAACTTCCGTGCGCTCTTCAGCTTTCTGCTCAGCAGCCTGTCCAATAGCAGCACCAACGACAGCACCACCAGCCATACCTACAATAGCACCAATATCGCTACCTCGCCAACCACCAGAGATTCCGCCTACAGCAGAACCTAGAATCGTTCCGAATTGAGCACCAACATAAGCACCCTCTGCAGTATACGTGCCACAGCTACTCATCAGCAGTGCCACACCTAGCATCGTCATCATCGTCTTTTTCATATCCCTTGTTCTTTCTTTATTGTTTACGATGCAAATATACAACATTCCGAGAAATAAAACAAAAGGAAATCCCCCAAAAGTGATGGGGGATTTCCCTACTATTTTATCAATGTGATAGTTATCGTTGTTATGCCTCTGCCTTATGCATCCACTGGTTGAGTTGGAAGAGGGATGGGATAAGGATAACGAGCGAGAAGGCTACTGCCAACAATACGTGCAACTCGGAACCCTTGAAGATGTCAATGAGTTGAATATTGGGATCGGGATAGACGTTGTAGATAAGATAAGCAGCCGAGTTGTTGGCCCAATGATAAGCCATACCAGGAAGTATGCTGCCCGTACGCCAATACATCCAACCAAGAAGTAATCCTATCACAAAGGCATGGGGCATCTGGACGGGATTCATGTGGATGAGAGCAAAGAAAAAGGCTGACAGAGCGATGGCCTTCCAAGGTGAGAGCGTATCTAACAACTTGCGCAAGATGGCTCCACGGAAGACAATCTCTTCAGAGAGGGGTGCCAACAAACCGACAACCACATAGCCCCAACGATTGGAGAGTATCATATCAAACTCTGACTCCATCCAGTTGGGCAACTCAGGCATCTGCTCCTGCAACCAAGTAGAGGGAATGATAGCTCCTAAGGCTGCTATTACACTCCATATCAATACCATCCAAGGACGAGTGCGCAACCAGCGTGGCGAAACTTCTGCCCAACGGCAAAAGAGGAATACAGCTATAGTAATAATGCTAACCACCATGGTCATAGTGATGATAAGAGGAATAGTCTTGTCGGCAGTACCACTTATCCATTGCCATATCATCGGAACGATAGCTCCTCCTACTAATTGGATACCAATAAAGAGCAGGAGATACATGAGTGCTTTCTTCATAATGTATTGTTTTTATTCAGTATTTCTTCTGTCTGTAAGACGTCACGTTGTAATTGTTCTTTGAGTGCCTCCATCGTGTCGAAGCGCTGCTCATCACGCAAGCGTTCTACAAACGATACGGTAAGTTGACGACCATATAGGTTTTCGTTGAGATGGAGCACATGAACCTCTAAGGTAGTCTGTTGACCATTAAAGGTGGGACGCGTACCAATATTCATCATGCCTTGCAATAACTCTGCGCTATCATCCAGACTAACACGAACCGCATAAGCTCCAGGAGCAGGTATCAGTTGCAGCGTATAGTCTGGCTCAATATTAGCAGTAGGAAATCCCATTGTTGTACCAATATGCTCGCCATGAGCCACGCTGCCCTTTAAGGTATACAGATGTCCCATGCGCTGAGCAGCCTCAGCCACCTGACCATGCTGCAATAGTTCACGAATAAGCGAAGAACTGTCGTTGCCAAGAGCAGGCAGTTGTTTTACATCGATACCCATCTCCTGACCATAGTGTACATAGTCTTCAAAGCCTTCTACACGACGATAACCGAAACGATTGTCATAGCCTATCATCAGCACCTTTACATTGAGTTGCTCCTTCAATACCTGTTGCATAAACTGGCGAGCAGTCATCTGGCGTAAAGCATCATCAAAGGTGAGCACCTCTATACGATGAATACCTACACGGGAAATCAGCTGACGCTTCTCGACAAGAGGAGTAAGCATGGAAGGTGTCTGCTTATCAAAGGTAATAGCCATTGACTGCAAACCACGCTGACGAGCCTCGTCAACAACCTGTTGCAGGACAAACTGATGGCCACGATGGACACCATCAAACATACCTATGGTCGCTACATATCCTATCTCTTCCATATTCGCTGTATCCATCTGTAGAGTTCACCTACCCAAAGTACCAATGAAGTGCCTGCAATGATATATCCCCACGTCTGCCAAGGTAGTGGTACCGTACGGAACATTCGTCCACCAAAGGTAACGATAAGCCACTGACCTGCCAATACCATCAGCAAGACAAACAGGAAGCCCCGACAAGCCCACAAGCGACGGAAGGCTGAATGACAAGAGCCCAGCATACGGGCATTGAACAGGTTCCACCACTGAAGCATTACAAAGATCGTGAAGAAGATGGTCAACTCCGTTGGATTTACTCCTGCCATACGCTCGAAATACCATAGTAGTGCAAACGTAGCCACAAAGAAGAGTCCACCTATCGTCAATATACCTCGCAACATCGGACGGGTAATGATAAAGGCATCTTTAGCACGAGGCTTCTCCTGCATCACCTCACGTGAAGGAGGTAGTGAAGCCAAAGCCATAGCTGCAAAAGTATCCATGATAAGGTTGATCCAGAGTATCTGCGTAATAGTCAGGGGCATCTCTGTACCAATAAAGGCGCCAAAGAGTACCAGCAAGAGCGCTGTTACGTTGACCACCAGCTGGAAGAAGATAAAACGCTGGATATTCTTATACAGTGAGCGTCCCCACATTACTGCATGGACGATACTACTAAACGAGTCGTCAATCAGTGTGATATCACTAGCCTGCTTGGCTACACTCGTACCCGAACCCAATGACAAACCAACATGAGCACGATTAAGAGCTGGAGCATCGTTGGTACCATCACCAGTAACAGCCACCACTTCGCCACATTGTTGTAACAAGGCAACAAGGCGCTGCTTGTCAGACGGACGAGCACGCGACATCACCTTCAAATCACGAACGCGCTCTAAGGCTTCTTCGTCAGAGAGGGCAGCAAACTCTGCACCCGTGATAGTCATTGGTGAATGGTCTAATACACCACACTGTCGGGCTATCTCCATCGCAGTGGCTACAGTATCGCCTGTAACAATCTTCACATCAATACCCGCCATCTTACACTGGCGAATAGCAGAAGGAACCTCTTTTCGCAATGGATCACTGATGGCAACGATAGCCAATAAGATATCATCTTGAGCAATCGCCAAAGTGCGCATAGCACGCTGCTGCCACTGAGCCAGCTGCTCTTCCATTGCGCGACGAACCTCTGCATCCATCTTACAACGAGCCATCACCACCTCTGGCGCACCTTTAATATATAAGGTATCTGCCACCGTGGTCGACATATACTTTCGCTCAGTAGAGAATGGTTCGCGAGCTGTAATCGGATTATCGTTACGCAACTGCTGATAATCTACACCCTGCGCTTGCAACCAGCGAAGCAAAGCCTGCTCGGTAGGATTGCCCACATCATGGGTAGCAGTAGTATTCAAGGCTATTGCCTGATAGAGCGAACTTCTATCTCCAAGCTCTTGGCCTTTAACAGCAGACTCTTCCAGCACCTCTACTACAGTCATGCGATTCTCTGTCAATGTACCCGTCTTGTCTGTACAAATAACTGTCACGGCACCCATCGTCTCTGATGCCTGCAACTTACGTACCAAGTTATTACTCTTCAGCATGCGACGCATATTCAGAGCCAAAGCCAATGTTACAGCCATCGGTAATCCCTCAGGTACTGCCATCACAATCAGCGTGACAGCCATCATAAAGTAGCGCAACACTACCTCTAACATGCCAACATAATCATCCGTATACCACAGACTATTGGTCAGCATATCATGAATAAGGAATGCCAGGAAAGAAGCAGTAGACAAGCCAATGCCAAACTTACTTATCAACTTAGCCAGTCTATCGAGCTGCATATTGAGCGGTGTCTTCACACCCGTCAGTTCCGTAGCCTGACGAGCCACATGACCAATCTCAGTCTCATCGCCCACAGCAGTCACTACATAGCGACCTGTGCCACCCATCACCATAGACGAGCGCAACAACATATCCTTTGGATATGCCTCGGAGTCATGATTTCCCTCTCCAGTGGGAGAGGGGTTAGGAGTGAGGCTTTCTTTATTCGTGATAGTCTCTCCCGTCAGGCTTGACTCATCCACCTGCAAGTCGGTAGACTCAAACAGTTTACCATCGGCAGGCACCTCATCGCCAGTTTCAACAATAACGACATCACCCACTACTACTTCGCGGCGTGGAATCTCTATAATCTTACCTTCGCGCACCACCTTAACAGGTTGTTCCTCGCCCAACTGCGTGAGGACATCAAACTTGCGAGCAGCATCGCGCTCGAAATAAAAGCCTACCGTAGTAGCAAGAATAACAGCAGAGATTATGCCGATAGTCTCTATAAAATCCTGCTTGACAAATGCTAACATTAATGAAACAACGGCCGCAACCAATAGGATGCGAATCATTGGGTCCTCGTATTTCTCCAGATACAATCTCCACATTGACTGCCTGCGAGGAGGTGTCAGCACGTTCTCTCCATGCTGCATCCTACTCTGCTCCACCTGAGCAGCAGTCAACCCTTGTCTATTTTCCATAATCATGGTGCAAAGGTACGAAGTTTTTCGCAAAATAATTTGGTTATTTGCATAAATCTTCGTAATTTTGCAACCGCTTTGCAAAGAAGCACTGGACTTGTAGCTCAGTTGGTTAGAGCAACAGACTCATAATCTGGAGGTCCCAGGTTCAAGCCCTGGCTGGTCCACATTGAAAAATCAAGCACTTACGAGTTTCTCGCAAGTGCTTTTTTATGTCTGCGTAAACAATGCGTAAACAAACTATTTCAGTCCCCGCTTTTCTGCAACATAGTATCATAGAGTATCTATGATGCATTTTAGTCAGAATGGCCCTCAATATGCACAGAACAAATACGACGAGAATTTTGAAGCAGCAAAAGTCAACGAATATAGGAAATAGTCAACCTTATTCAGGAAAAGACAAACAAAGACATTGGAAACAGAAAACTGTTTTTCTGTTTCTGTTTCCATAAGCTAAAGTTCATTTATGCATACCTTCCCGCTCCCTCGTATCCGTAATAAATCTAGCTCGAAAATTACGGAAATCTGCCTCGTTAATTACGTAAGGCGCGAAATCGTGCAAACGGTGCTGAAAATCGGCCCTTATCGATAGCCGAAATTGGGCGGTGTGCGAGAAAAGCAGTACCTTTGCATTATGTCGTCAAACTCCGAGAATTATGCCGTCAAACTCCTCGTAAAGTGTCGTCAAACTATTCGCAATATAGAAACAAGAAAAATAGAGCCAAAAACTATGAAACATTCCTACAGTAACCTAGCCTCCCCCGGATACCACAGGGACTAATATTAAAAGAGCGCTTGACGCCAGTGAAGGGAAGGTATTTCAGCGACAATAAAAAAACCGCCCGCAGTCTGTGTAGACTGCGGGCGACACACTAACTAACAATCTTTTCAGCAAAAAAAACTACTAACCAAACCTAACTATTTAACAATAACTTTCTTTCCATTGACGATATACAGGCCTTTTGCAGGATGAGCTACGCGCTGACCAGCGAGGTTGAAGTACTGGCTGTTGGCAGTTTGCTCTTGGCTCTTGGCTACATTGGCAATACCAGTAGCACCATCCTTGACGAGCACGACGGCTGTAAAGTTGAAAGGTTCGCCAGCCTCCTTGTGGCACTGAATCATCAGGCGGTTAACATCAGCAAGGGCTGCTTCCATATCGATATTCTCTACATTGAGCTCTGCATACTCGTTGGTCATAGTCATCGTGGACTGATCGCCCAGTTTGCCACCTTCTTCCCAGTTGGTCAGAATGTTGATGACGTAGTCGGTACGGTTGGCCTCAGAATAGAAGCGGATAGCCTTGACCTTGCTCCAGTCGACGCCGGCGAAGCAGTTCTTTGTAATCTCCAGCGTGCTCCAAACGTCCATCCAGAAGAAGCCGCTCCATACGGTGTTCTCATCAATATTATCCTTGCCATCGCCATACCATATCTTGGTAGCGGTGAATTCGTCACCGCAGACTTCAAGGCCATACTCCTTCAGGGATGCAAGCATTGCAGGGGTAGCGAAGACCTCAACACTGTGCTGGTCGGAGTAAATGTGATGTTCATAGCGTGTGCCGGGGAGCATTCCTCCGTTGCTATGTAGCTCGATAACCTTGTCTGTAGCGTCCTTAAAATCAATGACGAGTTTGTCGCCAACCTTCATATCTGTAAACTGACCCTTTTCGATTTGCAGGGTATTATCCCAGTTAACAGCGTGCTCTCCTTCCCAAACGTCGGTTGCTGAAGCGATAACTGTGGTTGCCATCAGGCACATGAGTAAAAATACTTTTTTCATAAGCGTTGTTGTTTTAGGGTTAATATTGTTTTTTGTTGCTGCAAAATTAGTATTAAAATACAATAAGTACTATCAATAATGTTTCATAGAATAAAAAAATACGTTCAAGGTAACATTTTTACGTTACCTTGAACGATTTTTCTTATTTGTCGCAAATAATCTCTTACTGCTGACTGATCTTCAAATCGCTAATGGTGATGTTACCACCATAGTTGTTGATGCTCCAGCAGTTCTTCTGGATGCCATAGATGCGGTGGGTGCAGCAGACAATGTCGTTGATGTACATGACGAGGACACTATTGTCGGTATAGATGTCGATGTTGTACTCGTTGTTCTCGGGACGATAGAATCCATAGCCATCGGCACCCTCGATGAAGCCCTTGCCATAGACCTTCTCCTCTTCGCCCTGGTCGTTGGTCTTGAGGCGATAGCCTTCCTGTTCGAAGTTTACCTTACGGATATTCTCCTCATCATCATCCTGCTTCTCGGGCTGGACAACGAGCGTATAGTAGTAGTCGGGGTCAGTGCTGCGTACAAAGGAGACACCGAACTTATCCCTGTTGTTGGAGGTGGTCACCTTGAACGAGATGTGGTTGCAGGTGCCCAGACGACTGTAGAGCACATAGGCATCGTCGCCGCTGAGCTTGCCATTGTCGTAGCCATTGGATGCCATCACCTTGGCTTCCTGAGGCTTGCCATACTTGGCAGCCATGGCGGGCACGGCACCCATCGACAGTGTACCATCGGCATGCTGGATGAGTTTGTGGCATACCAGTGCACCACTCCAGTTGGGTTCATTGCCGTCGCCAGCACCCACGTTGACATTCTTCTCGTGGATATCGGCACCAGAGCGGTATGGTGTCCAGCCCCAGATGAAGCGGTCGGTGCCGTTAGAGGCTGTCTTGCCTGCATAGAAGGCACGGGTGTCGAGATTACCCTCGCGCCACAGCGGACCATCGGCAGGCCACTTGGGACCGTTGTTGAAGCAGTCCTTCAGCGCATCCCAGCTGTCGGCGAACATATACTTCACCTTGCGGCTCCAGCTGGCGCGGAAGCTCTGACTGTAGACCAGATACCAGTAGTCGCCCATCTTGAAGATGTCAGGGCACTCCAGCATGCGGTCCCAAATCATCTTGAAGGGACCGACATGTTCCCAGTTCTTCAGGTCGCTGGACTTGAACTCAGCAAACTGCGGGTCGCCACCATTCTTGGGATAGGTAGAAATCACCATGCGGTAGAGTCCATCGTCAGCCACGAAGATTTGCGGGTCGCGGAAGTCGTTGGCAGAATAGCCGTAGTCGGGACCATTGAGTGCCCACAGCTCGTCCTTTGTCCACGTCTTGAAATCGGTAGAGGTAGCACGCATTACAACCTCACGATACTGGCAGTTGCCATTGTGACCGGTATAGTAGATGTAGTACAGGCCGTTTGCCTCGTCGTAGTAGGCACAGCCGGTACCCAACGCAGCATCCTGCACATAGTCGTTGCTGCCGTAGGGCAGCACTTCGCCCAGTGACTGGTAGCTGGCGCCGTCCTTGGTAGAGACGCCCCAGATGGGATGGAAGCGGTGACTCATATTGTTGTCGAACTCCTGCAGGTAGAGCACCTTGAAGTCGCCAGCCTTCTTATCGTAGAAAGGCATGGGGTCTCCGACGCGTCCGATAGCTGGCATGTAGTAGGTGCCAAAGCCTTGTTCGTCAGTGGGGGTGAACGCATTTGTTGTACCTGCCCAATTGCGAGCGGGATCGCCCGTCACACCGTCGTCGCTGCTGCATGCTGTCAGCGCAGAGGCTGACAGGATGAGTGCGATTGCTGAATATATCATTGTTTTCATATTATTCCTTATATTTTATCACTATTCACTTTTCACTATTGACCTACGGTCGAGCCTGCTTACGCTCGGCATTGCTCATGCAAGCATGGCACTGCTCTCGCTCAATCGCAGCCTTCTCTATTCACTTACCAAGGTACTCCAGTGCGTTGAGCATAATCTGTCCCAAGTTGTCGTGGTATACAGAGGTGTAAGGAGTCGGAGAGTTCCAGTCGAAGACACCAGTACCGAAGCAGACGATGCCTCCCTTACCGTAGTTGCCTGCGGCATTCTTCAACTCCCATGAAGAGACATTGCCGTCGCCACCGAGGACACGACCACCAGTCTTGGCAGCCACAGCATTCTCGTCAGGATAGTCACCCCAGAAGCCGTACTGTGACGTGGTGTTACAGATGGTGTAGCCCTCGTCGAGTGTGATGATACGGTCGTCGCCCAGTCCTGTTGAGCGCTTCAAGTCCTTCCACAATGGATGGTTGATGTCAGCAACACGATAGGTCCAAGGCTCGGGTCCCATCACGTCGGAACCTTCTCCATTGCCACCCCAGACGTTGTTAGGATAAGAGTCCGCAGGCTGTGCACCCAGTGCGATGGCATAGTTGACAGCTGAGCGCTGCAGTACGAAGCCTACACCATTCTGGTAGAGTTCCTTCATCTTGGGCAGTGCAGCCATAGCGCCTGTTTCGGCATCGGCAAAGCCATTGTAGTTGCCATAAGCCGGGCAGTGGCGATGGAAGAATACCAGGCGAACCTTGTCAAGCGACACGCTGCCAGAGTTAATGTCACTCCATGAGAGATATGCTGAACCGGCGACATTACTTGTCAGCCACTTGGCAGCTGCCTTCTCCTCGTCGTTCAGTGCCTCTACATTTTCAGCGTCGCCCACGAAGATAGCGACAGGAGCCTGTATCAGCGTCACATTGACGGTATATACATTGGTTGCCGTATTGTCATTGACGGTCAGCAGGAAAGGCTCTGTGAAGTTGCCCTTCGTACCGCTGGCAGGACTGCAGGTAGCATCCTCGCTAACAACTGCCTCGAAGGTAGCATTAGAGAGGTCGATGCCGCTGCTGGCCATCATACTGACGGTAACCGTCTTGTCATCCTGGTTGATGGCACCCTTGACACCCTCCAGCAAGAACTGTGTCAGCAGGGCCTCATCGTTGCGTACGCTAACCTGATACTCCAGCTGCAGGTCGCCATTGGTGACGCGCAGCGTCTTGTCAGCATTCAGATTGATGTGGTCGCCCAACTTAAAGTTAGCAGAGGCGCCAGCAGGAAGAGTGAGACTGGTAATCTCCATGTCGCCCTTCTGTGCAAAGGTCTCAGGAACCTTGATTTTGATGAGACGCTTCTCATGGCTGATGGTAGCCTTGAACTGGTTGTTGAGTTCAAAAGACTCTACCAGACACGAGCCGCCAACATTGATGCTGCCCGTATGGTCGTCGTTGCAGGCAGTGAACCCGCAGAGCAGACAAACCATGCAAATGATACTATATATCGTTTTCATATCTTTCAACTATAAACTTTAAACTTTAAACTCTTCATTACCACTCGCCACAGTTCTGTGTATAGTGACCGTTAGAGGCTGACAACTGCTCCCAGGGAATAGGGAGATACTCGTTCTTGTTGGCAGTGAACCAGGCGCCCTTCAGGAAGCTCATCTTCTCGCTCTCCGAAGTATAGAACTTGTTGATGACGGTAGCAGCATCGCCCCAACGCACGAGGTCAAAGAAGCGCTCGCTCTCCATAGCCAGTTCCAGACGACGCTCAGTCTTCACAATCTCCATAGCAGCATCCTTGTCGTAGGTGCCTTTATAGCTATTGATGGCAAAGTGTACACCATATTTATTAGGATAGTTAGACACGACGCTGTTGGCAGCCATCGCCTTAGCACGCTCACGCACCTGGTTGACCAGTGCGATGGCCTCGGCAGGTTTGTTCTGCTGAGCCAGCGCCTCGGCACGCATGAGCAGCACGTCAGCATAGCGGAAAACGACGCGGTTCATAGAGCTGGCCCACTGGTTGTCGGCATTGAAGATGTACTCGTTGATGGTTGCGGGGTCTACGTTCTGCTTCAGCGACACGAAGTAGCCATACTTACCACCTGAGCGGCTCCAGGTATTGGTCTTACTCATCATGTAGCTGGTGTTGAACATGTAGGGAGTACCTGGCAGACCAACGGTAACGAAGAGACGTGGATCGACAGTCTGTGCAGAGCCCACCTCGTAGTCCTTGGTGGCTGCTGTAGCCACGAGAGGCAGTCCGTCGGCATTGGTACGATAGGCATTGACGAGGTTGATAGAGGGCTTGTAGAAGTCGCAACCAGAGTCATGCACCTTAGGAATACAGGGTACTATCAGACGGTTAGAGAAATTCAAGTTGCCCCAAGTGGTACCGTCGTTCTTAGAGTACTGGATGGCCCAGATGCTCTCCTTGCCATTCTCATACTGCTCCTCAGGACGGAAGTTGTTGTGCATGTCACTCTCCAGGCCATAGCCGGCAGCGGCATAGATAGAAGGATTCGTATAGTCAACGACCTTCTGCAGGTCAGCCTCGTTGATGCTGGTCACCTGGTTGTTGTTGGCATTGTCTTGATGGTAAGCCTTATAGAGATAGACCTTTGCCAGGAAGGCTGCTGCAGCGGCCTTGGTGGGACGGCCCTTCTCGCTCTGTGTCACGGGCAGTACGGCATAGGCATCCTCCAGGTCGTTGATAATCTGTTGCCAGCCCTCGTCGTTGGTATACTCCGTGTTCGACATGTTGTTATAGTCGTCCTCTGTCATGTTCAGTTTGTTGACAAAAGGAATCTTCTTGAACAGGCGCTTCAGCTGGAAGTGGCCATAGGCACGCAGGAACTTCATCTCGGCAGTGCGCTGCTGGATGGTAGCATTGCTCTGGTCGGCCTCATTCAGCATGTCGAGTGACAAGCTTACACGTGACAAGAATTTATAGAAGCGCTGCCAGATGTCATTGTATGGCCAGTCTTTGGTCATCACGGTGGTGTGCAGCTCCAGGATATGGAAAGGTTCACCATCGGAGAAGTCGGCACCGCCTACATAAGCATCGTCGGAACGAGTGTCGTAGTTCCATAGAGAGAACGAGGAGTTCATGTCCTCAATGCTGAGCAGTCCGGCATAGGCAGAAATCAGCACATTATCGATATACTCAGGTTTCTTCACCTCGTCCTGAGTCAGCGTAGCCTGTGGCACCTGCTCCTCTAGGAAATCAGAACAAGCCGTCAGACCGCAGATGGCGCACATGGCACAGATGTATTTTATATATGTTGTTTTCATAACTTTTATTCGTTTAATTGCATTCGTGGTCTTTAGAATCCTACATTCACGCCGAAGGTGAGGTTGAGAGGAATAGGATAGTCAAATCCAGGACGCTCAGGATCGTTGCCAGTGAACTTGCCGCTCTTGATGGTCAGCAGGTTCTGGGCAGAGACGTACAGACGGATGCGGTCCATCTTCAGTTTCTCAGTAATGCTCTTTGGCATGTTATAGCCCAGCTGCACGGTACGTAGCTTGGCATAAGAGCCATTCTCGATGTAGTAGGTTGACAGACGACCCTCGCGGTTGGTGTCTGATGTGGTCAGTGCGGGAATGTCGCTGTTAGGATTGGCAGGACTCCAGGCGTTCAACACGCGTGTACCCTTGTTCAGGTAAGGCACGTTGACGTTAGAGTTGGCCCAGAAGTCGGTCTGCGACTTATAACCAATACAGTTGACATCAACACCCTGCACACCCTGCCAGAACATGGTGAAGTCGAAGTCCTTGTACTGCAGGTAGATGTTCAGACCCCATGTGAAGTCGGGTGTCGGGTCGTAGATCCAGTCCTGGTCGGCCTCGGTAATCTTGCCATCACCGTTCAGGTCCTTATAGCGGATGCGACCAAGTCCTGCACCGTCCTGCTGTGCATGGTTGTCAATTTCCTCCTGACTCTTGAAGATGCCGTCAGCGACATAGCCCACCTCAGAATACATGGGGCGACCAACGACGCTCTTCACGCCATTACCACCATACGTACCCTTGGCAGCCACCGTCTCAGGCAACTTCGTAATCTCATTCTTATAACGGCTGATGTTACCATTGATGTCCCATGAGAAACCATTGGCCAGCTTATGACGGTAACCCAGGCTGAATTCCCAACCGGTATTCTTCACCTCACCGGCATTGATCCACTGTGAGGCACCCTCGCCCATCGAGGCGATGCCGTCCATGAAGAGCAGAATGTCGGTGGTCTTCTTGTCGAACCAGTCGAAGCTACCATAGATGCTGTTGTGCAGGAAGGCGAAGTCGACACCGATGTTATGCTGCGTGGTGGTCTCCCACTTGATGTCCTCATTGGCACGCTGCTGACGAACGTAGCCATTGCTCAGGTCGTAGCCGCCGTTACGGCCAGTGATGTCATAGGCAGAACCTGCCTGACCACTGCCCCACAAGCCTGTAGATACCACAGACTTATAGATGGTATAGCGTGCGATGTTGGAGATTTCCTGGTTACCCGTCTGTCCCCAAGAGTAGCGAACCTTCAGGTTGTCCAGCCAGCTCTTGGTGAAGTTCATGAACGACTCCTCAGAAAGGCGCCAACCGGCACTGACAGAGGGGAAGGTACCATACTGGTTGTTCTTACCGAAACGGCTGGAACCGTCACGACGGATGGTGAACGAAGCCAGGTACTTGTCATCATAGGTATAGTTGACCTTACCAAAGAAGGACACCAGTGAATAGCCATCGCCAGAACCTAAAGCCAACTGCTTGCCAGAACCGGCTGACGGCCACATATAGTCTGTATTCAAGATAGCCAGCTCATAGCGCTGGGCACTGCTCCACTTGGTCTGTTCGCGGTTGACCTCCATACCAATCATGGCATCACCACGGTGCTTGCCAATCTCCAGGTTATAGGTAGCAATGGCGTTCCACATCCAGCGCATCCAGTGCTCCTGCTTGCTCTCTACGGCTGTGTCGGTGCGCTTTACTTTACCATTGGCAATGGGGTACATGAAGAAGCGCTGCTCCTTCTGGGTGTAGTCCAAGCCTAAAGTGGTGCGCAGGGTAAAGTTCTTGAACGGGGTTACGCTCAGATGAACGTCACCGAACATGCGCCACAGGGTATACTCGTTGTCCTTAGCATTGCGAATCATGCTCAGCGGATTCTCACGCTCTGAGTAAGCACCCAGAGCCTGAGCATACTGGCCGTTCTCTGCATAGATGGGGAAGTTGGGGTTGAACTGCAGTGCATTCTGCAGGATACCGCCAGGAGCATCGACACCCTTGTTGCGGTTCAGCGTGAAGTTCTCACCGATGGTCAGCTTGCCATCAAAGAGCTTATAGTCTGCATTAGCACGGGCAGACAGACGGTTGAACCAAGAGTCCTTGATGGTACCCTGGTTGTCGTAGTAACCTAATGAGAAGAAGGAGTGACCCTTCTCTGAGCCATTGCTGACAGAGAGGTTATACTGCTGAACGACACCCGTACGCGTCACCTCTTTAAACCAGTCCGTGTCACCGGCACGTACGGTACCATTCTCGTCGAGGTACATGTTCATGGTCATCTTGTTCAGCACGGGGTTGCCATTCTGGTCGTAGCTCCAGTCGTAGTTGTAACCCAGGTTGTTGTTCGAGGGGTTCATACCATCGTTGACGTTAGCCTGCCAGAAGGCACGTCCCCACTCCGAGGCATTCATGGTCTCTATCTTGTTGGTATAGAACGAGGCAGCGACAGAACCGTCGAAGTTGACCTTGATCTTACCTTCCTTACCCTTCTTCGTGGTGATAATAATCACACCATTGGCAGCACGCGAACCATAGATAGATGCCGAGGCTGCATCCTTCAGAATCTGGATGCTCTCGATATCGTTGCCGTTCAACTCGTGCATACCGGCAGTGGTGGGCACACCATCAATAATATAAAGAGGATCGTTATGCTCCAGTGAACCATTACCACGGATGCGCACGGTAGCAGCACCCGAAGGATTACCGTCGGCAGAGATGTTCATGCCTGGAACACGACCCTGCAGGGCCTTCATCGGGTTGTTCTCGTTCTGCTTAGCCATCTCGTCAACGCTGACGGTAGAGATAGCACCCGTCAGGTCGGCCTTGCGCTGGGTAGTGTAACCTGTCACAACTACTTCCTGCAGCTGCTTGCTGTCTTCTTTCAGCATGACCTGCATGCCATTCTGAGCAGGCAACTCCTGCGTCAGACAGCCCACATAGCTAAACACCAGCGTAGTGCCGGCTTTCACTTTGAGTGTAAAGTTTCCGTCGAAGTCAGTCACCGTGCCATTGGTGGTTCCTTTCTCCATGACTGTAGCTCCAATCACTGGCCCAAAAGAGTCAGACACAGTTCCTGTCACCTCCTGTGCGTACGTCATCGTAGCGACCAG
This sequence comes from Prevotellaceae bacterium HUN156, assembly GCA_900119285.1. Taxonomy (GTDB): domain Bacteria; phylum Bacteroidota; class Bacteroidia; order Bacteroidales; family Bacteroidaceae; genus Prevotella. The sequence goes on along the minus strand of FPIT01000003.1, from coordinate 308,584 downwards.
CAGCGTCAAGAAACTTAAAAACAATCGTTTCGTTTGTTTCATTTGCTTTTGTTTTTAGTTAATACTCTTGTTTCAGATTCTGTCGCAAAAATAGTAATGATATAGTTATTGGTATGAAAAATATCGTTCATCCCATTCAAAAATTGTTGCAATGTAACAAAATTACAATGGAATGAACGAATAATCTTAGTATTACAAATTGTTTCTAGACTATTTCCGGATGTCGCCAGGCACCATGCCGTACTCCTCTTTGAAACATTTGGAGAAGTAGCTGGGGGCAGTGAATCCGACAGCGTATGCCACCTCGCTGACACTCTTGTCGGTGGTGAGCAGCATCTGATAGGCGCGCTTCAAGCGCGTGGTGCGCAGCAGTTCTACGGGTGAGGAACCGGTTATCGTCTTAATCTTACGATAGAGTTGTACACGACTGAGGCTCATCTCTGCTGCCAGGTCATCGACACTGACCTCGCTATCTTCCATGCGAGCCTCAACGACCTCACGGAACCGTGCCAAGAAAGCACTTTCGGCAACGACGGTGGGTTTCTCGTCTGCCGAGCTGTCTGCTGTATGCTCCTTTGTTTCGTCAGCAACAGGTGCTGGCTCTATCTCCATATTCCACAGGGTACTGACAACACGCTCTTGCTGCAACTTCACCTTACGGAGATGATACATATAGAACAACACGATGGTTACCACCAACAGCAGAATGACACCCATCGACATCCAGTTGACGACATGCTGCGTAGCTAATTCTTTCAGATAGGTGTCTGCCCTGCTATGCAACTGGTCGAGATACTCAGCCTGGTGCATCATCTCTTCGTTTTGCATCAACAGCACCTTAGCATTGTCGCGAGTAACCAGTGCTGACTGCAGAAGAGTTTCTTTCTCGTAGGGTTTGCCTTCAAGGATATTGATAGCCAACTCTATGATTTTGTCACCATGGGTAGGATAGATATAGGAAGCATCCAGGATGCTGTCGCGTACCAGACGGATGCCGCCATCTTCACCAGGCAGACCGTCAATGCCGCAGAAGAGTGGCTGATGGCTGTCAGCTGATAGCTGTGGGCTTTCTTGCAAGGCACGACGGGCACCCATAGCCATGCGGTCGTTCTGGCCAAAGACAAAGTCGATATGGTCCAGATTGCCAGGATAGGCTTTCACGGCCTTGACGGCACTCTCCTCTGTCCAGTCGCCTTGCAGGGTAGCAACGACAGTGATGTCTGGGTAATTCTTCAGAGCATCAGCGAAACCGTTGTGGCGATCGATGGCTGGTGACGAGCCCTTGAGTCCCATGATTTCCATGACACGTCCTTTGCCATGCAGTCGACTGGCGATGTATTCACCCATGACGCGCCCCATCTCGTAGTTGTCGGCACTGATGAATGACGTATATTTCTGTGAATTGGTCTTTCGTTCAAAAACGATAACAGGAATACCCTTATCGTAGGCGCGGTCGATGGCAAGCGAGATAGTCTGCACCTGGTTGGGAGCAACAATCAGCAGGTCGATACCACTGGCCACCAAGGAGTCTATCTGTTGCACCTGACGCTCGTCGCTATCATAGGCTGCAGCAAAACGCAGCTCTACATTTTCCTGACAATAGGCTCCCATACGCAGCTCGGCATTCTGCTTCTCACGCCAGATATCTGCCGAACACTGAGATACACCTATTATATAATGAGGTTTAGGGTTGGCACATCCTAATATAGTCAGTAGCAACGCCAACAGCAAAGCCCCCAAAAGTTGTTTATGCATCATCATAGAATTGTATTAGCAGGTTTTGTTGGCAAAAATACGAAAAAAAATAGAAAATACGTTCATTGTCTGTCTTTTTTGTTGCAATGAACGTTTTTTTTTAGCTTTTGTATCATAATTTATAGAAGCAAAAAGAGAAATAATGTATATTTGCAACAAATTTCTACACTAAAACATCAAACGACAATGAAGAAAAGATTTTTACTGACACTGATGACTGTCATGCTAACCTGTACGGTTGGAGCACAGGTGAAGCCTATCGTGCTGGGCGACAAGCACGCCATGTTGAAAATGGAGCAAAGCTCCCGCTATCTGCTGTTTCCTGTACAGGAAACGGAAGACATCGCAGCCATCGCCGTGTTAGACAACTATAATAATATGGTACAACGCCTCAACGTGAAGCTGGCCGTTGACCGCGTAGACTATTATGTGCCTTACGAACTGAAGGGTGCTTGCCTGTTGGATATCGAATTCCACGGAGACCGCCGCCAGAAGGGTGCTGTGGGTGAGTTTGCTTGCTGGCGAGAGATGAAGTACTCCAACACTTTCGACACTCAGAACCGTGAGCACTTCCGTCCTGTCTACCACCACACCCCACTCTATGGTTGGATGAACGATCCCAACGGAATGTTTTACAAGGATGGTGTGTGGCACCTCTACTACCAGTATAATCCTTACGGCAGTCAGTGGGAGAATATGACATGGGGGCACAGCACCTCGAAGGACTTAATACATTGGGAGGCTCAGCCACTGGCTATCGAGGCCGACTGGTTAGGTTCTATCTTCAGCGGCTCATGTGTGACGAATGGCAACGATGTGGTGGCTTTCTACACTTCCGCAGGCCACCATCAAACACAATCCATGGCGGTATCAAAGGATGGCGGCCGTACATTTAAGAAGTATAGTGGCAATCCCATACTGACGACCAGCGACATACCCGACTTCCGCGACCCCAAAGCATTCTGGAATGAGGATGCCAAGATGTGGAACCTCATTCTGGCTGCAGGTCAAGAGATGCGCATCTACTCGTCGAAGGACTTGAAGGCATGGAAGTATGAGTCGTCATTCGGCAAGGAGTATGGCAACCACAGCGGTGTGTGGGAGTGTCCTGACCTATTCAAGATAGATAACAAGTGGGTGCTCATCTGCAACATCAATCCTGGTGGACCCTTTGGCGGTAGTGCTACGCAATATTTCGTAGGACAGTTCGATGGTCACAAGTTCACGTGCGAGTCGATGCCGAAGGTGACGAAGTGGCTGGACTACGGCAAAGACCACTATGCTACGGTGTCGTTCTACAATGCACCCGACAACCGACGCACGGTACTGGCATGGATGTCTAACTGGCAGTATGCCAACCAGGTACCCACCAAGCAGTTCCGCTCTGCCAACTCCATACCCCGCGACCTGGGACTGTTCCATCATGGTGAAGAGACTTACGTCAGCGTAACACCGTCCAAGGAGATGCTGGCCGTGCGTGGCGCAAAGATTAAGAATCCTACCGAGGCCTGCGAGATTCTCATCGACACAAAGAGTCAGACGGAGATAGTGCTCTCCAACAACAAGGGCGAAAAGGTGACGATGAAATACGACGGCCAACAGCAGACGTTTATGATGGAGCGTGTGAAGAGTGGCGACGTCAGCTTCAGCGAGGCATTCCCTGCTGTGACGGTAGCCCCAACGTTTGGCACCATCAAACAACTGCGCATCTTCATCGACCGCTGCAGCATCGAGGTGTTTGATGCAGAGGGCAAGATGGCTATGACCAACTTGGTATTCCCGTCAGAGCCCTACAACACCCTCAAGGTGAAAGGTGGAAAGGCTACGATCTATCAAGTTAAGAATTAAGAATTAAGAGTTAAGAAAGATAGTGAAGAGCTAACAGCTAACAGCTAAGAATTGATAATTATAAAATATTATGACTAAGCAAAACAAAACGATTTACCTGATTCCCGTCATGCTCTGCTTCTTCTGCATGGGCTTCGTGGACCTGGTGGGCATTGCCTCCAACTATGTAAAGGAAGACCTCGCACTGAGCGACTCGGTAGCCAACGTACTGCCATCGCTAGTATTCTTCTGGTTCCTCATCTTCAGCGTACCCACGGGCATGCTGATGAACAAGATTGGTCGTAAGAAGACCGTACTGCTGTCGCTGGTGGTGACTGTCGTGTCGCTACTCTTGCCACTGTTTGGCGAGACGTTTACACTGATGCTTATCGCATTCTCACTGTTGGGCATCGGCAACGCACTGATGCAGACCTCGCTGAACCCGCTGGTATCAACGGTGATGGGGGGCGGCAACCTGGCAGCAACGCTGACCTTCGGTCAGTTCATCAAGGCTATTGCCTCCTTCTCGGCACCTTATCTGGCTATGTGGGGCGCTACACTGGTCATTCCTGAGTTCGGACTGAACTGGCGCGTGCTCTTCGGCATCTTCTTCGTGGTGGGCATCCTGTCTACGGTGCTGCTCTTCGTAACACCTATCGAGGAGCCACCCATTGAGGGCAGGCCGTCGACCTTTGTAGAGTGTTTCAAACTGCTGGGAACACCTATCGTCCTCTTGTCGTTCTTGGGAATCATGTGCCATGTGGGTATTGACGTAGGTACTAACACTACCGCACCGAAGATTCTGATGGAGCGCCTGGGAATGACGCTCAACGAGGCGGCATTTGCCACAAGTCTGTACTTCATCTTCCGTACCCTGGGCTGTCTGACGGGTTCGTTCTTCCTCCGCGTGCTGAAGATGCGCACCTTCTTCACCATCTCTATCGCCATGATGGCCCTGTCGATGTGCGGACTGTTCGTCGGCACTGAGCAGTGGATGCTCTATACTGCCATAGCTCTGGTGGGTTACGGCAACTCGAATGTCTTCTCCATGTGTTTCGCTACCGCTCTGGAGTCGATGCCTGAGAAACAGAACGAAGTGAGCGGCCTGATGATAATGGGACTGTTTGGTGGTACCATCTTCCCGCTGCTGATGGGCTTCATGAGCGATGCCATGGGACAGGCTGGCGCCGTGTTGGTAATGGCTGTTGGCGTCATCTACCTCTTTACGTATATCAAACAATTAAAAACCGCATAAGACAATGGAACAGAAACGATTTGTAGTAGGTCTCGGAGAGGCTTTATGGGATGTTCTTCCCGAAGGAAAGAAACTGGGCGGTGCCCCCGCTAACTTTGCTTATCATGCCGGACAGTTTGGCTTGCAGACACTGGCCATCAGTGCACTGGGTGAGGATGCGCTGGCCGAAGAGACCATCGAGGCGCTGAAAGAACACGGACTGAACTACCTGATGCCACGGGTGCCCTTCCCCACAGGTACAGTACAGGTTACGCTGTCAGGCGATGGCATTCCTGCCTATGAGATCAAGGAGAATGTGGCATGGGACAACATTCCCTACACACCAGATATTGCAGAGATTGCCCGTCAGTGCCGTGCCGTTTGTTTCGGTTCACTGGCTCAGCGCAATGTCACTTCCTGGGCCACCATCCGCCAGTTCCTTGACAACACGCCAGAGGACTGCCTGAAGATTTTCGATATCAATCTGCGCCAGCAGTTCTATACCAAGGATGTCATTGAGGAGTCGCTGAAGCGCTGCAACATCCTGAAGATTAACGATGAAGAATTGGTTGTCATCAAGCGCATGTATGGCTATGACGATCTGGATATGCGTGGCATCTGCGAGAAGATGCTGGCAGAATATAAGCTGAAGATGCTGGTTCTGACGTGTGGCACCAATGGTTCGTACGTCTTTGCGCCTGGTCTGACGTCTTTCCAGGAGACGCCGAAGGTGACCGTTGCTGACACGGTAGGTGCTGGCGACTCGTTCACGGGCTCGTTCTGCGCAGCCATCCTCAACGGCAAACCTCTGGAGGCTGCTCACCGCATAGCTGTAGAGGTCAGTGCCTATGTCTGCACACAGAATGGTGCTATGCCCAAATACCCTGACACACTGATTGCCAAGATATAACACATCAGTTCTAAACGACAGTCTGTCCTTTGAAGGCGATACCTTCCTGGGACAGATTTAAGGGAAAATAATTGCTTTTTAAAAAAAACGTTTCACTTTCACGCCCAATGCTGAAAGTCCCTGTAGATAGGGGTTCGCGGGCGGTTCCTGCGGGCGCGGAGGTCTCCCGACGTTTCACATCGCTTTCACAGAACCTTCAGTTCACCTCCACCGCTCGGTGTGAAAGCGATGTGAAAGCGATGTGAAAGCAAATTCTAGTTGTGGATAGGCCGGAACGCCTTTGTACAGGGCGTTTGCGGCCTATCGGTGAAAGGTAAAAACACTTATTCCGTCTATTTTTCCGGTTTTTTGTCAACTTGTTCCGTTTTTAATCTATTAAGTCGGGCAATTACCAGTTCTTCATACGCCTGTTTCTGTTCTTCACTGAGGAAGGAATCTTTTATGAGCTGTTGCCATTTTGGAAACACCTTATGAAGCCCTGCAACGAGACGCTGTACAACATTTTCTTCCAGTCCCATTGTCTTTGCAGCATTCAGGAAGTCTGCCAAACGGATTTTTGTCTTCTTTCCCGCAAGAGTAAGTGCCAATTCCTCCTTGTCCTTCGGATTGGCAATGGCAACATTCAGCAGGTCATAAGCTGGCGTCAGTTGATAGTCCTCTGCAGGTCGGTAAAGCGAGAAGTTCTTCAGGTGCATGTCGTTATTGCCAGTGACAAAACAGAAGAGCAGCAACTGCATGTAATTCGCAAGGTCGAGTTTTGGCGTGTTGCTGTATTGCGAGATTGTCTTGGCAATCTGTTCGTGCGATCCTTTGTATTTGTATTCTGTAGGGTGCAGCGTGAGTTGGCACATATCCTCCATGTCTATCTTCTCGCCATTTTCTGTGCGATCAATACGCTTTGTGATATATCCCAGTTTCCCATCAGCCAAACGGATAAGACTATGAGGTACCACACTAATCTTTGCGGCTTCCGCAAGGTGCATCGTTAAGTCCTCATTTTCGGGCAACTGCTCGTAACTCTCCGTTTGTGGCTTGAAGATATAATCTCCCCAAAGTCCTACGATAGTCAGTCGGCTACATCCATCGTGTTTGTCGAGATTCAGGGACAATTTGGGTTGGACGCCTGTCAGAGATGTCTGAGCACGAATGACCTGCTCGGCTAATTGGTCGAGTTCTTCATGTTTGTACTCCAGCAAGGGCACATCCTTTGTTCCAAAGAATTTTCGGGCACAACTTGGATGAAAGTCTTTCTGACCTTCTTTCAATTCCTTATAACAGTATAGACATTTACACATTGTCGCCTCCTTCCTTATTTATAGGCACAACACTGACAGAACCGATACACTCCTTACAGCATAACAATAATAGCGACATACGGTCAAGAATACTGATGTCGGTATTGCGTAGTGCCACATCAAGCAGCCACCCTTCAGGTATCAACCCGTCAAAGAACGGAAATAGTATAGGACTTACGAATGTCTCCGTTTGTAATGGGAGTGTCAGACTTACAGGTAGTGCATCTCCACGTTTGAGGTACGCTTCATCATAACAGAAACGGTATTCGCCACCATCTTCTGTCAAGATGCCAGCAAGGACATCCTTTCGATAAATCTGTGCTTGTCTCATTGCTTTTTGGTTGCTGTAAGTTCGTAGTTAAACAAATCAAGTAGCTGGTTGACCTTATCCATTCTTAACGTCGGCTTTCCCTGTTCCAGATTGCGTACAAAGCATAAGCCTACGCCAGACTTCATTGCAAGGTCTTCTTGCGTAAGACCATATTCCTTGCGCAAATCCTTTACCACCTTTGATAACTTTGTCTTTTCCATATAAATTATATTCTTTCGAATGCAAAATTACAATATTATTTGCAAATTACATGCTTTCTGATATAAAAAGTGTAATATTTAACATTTTTATATGCTTTCTACTATAGTTTTGCGTTTTTTCGGTGATTTGTGGCAATTTTATTCGGTCATTTGTGGAATTAAAGCATGAATGATAGTCGCCACTTATAACTATAGACTATTGGTCTGGAGTCCATTTGCGTAAACAAAACATGGATTGCGTAAACAAAAATAGGGCTAACTCTCTGATTTTTGCCTAAAAAGTCTGGGGGTTTCTGCGTAAACAATGCGTAAACAGACTATTTCAGTTAGGGGTATTTTGTGAGTTTCAGTGAAAATTACAAAAATGTAACTCATTGTATATCAGTATAGTTACAAATTATAGACTATCACGGAACATCATTATATTGGTCTCATAATCTGGAGGTCCCAGGTTCAAGCCCTGGCTGGTCCACGTGGAGGAAAAAAGGAGTTGCGAAATTCACAACTCCTTTTTGTTTGGATTTATCTTACTCGTATACAAGTCCTTCTGTTGGATAGAGATACCAGTCGGTAGCCTTCGAACTATCCATTGCCCACTCTGCAAAAGAGTGACCTTCTGTTTGATAAGCAGCAATCTTGTTGCTAGAAGAGCCGATTATCTGCCACTCAAGAGGATACTTGAAGTTGCCTGGTACCAGAATAGCCCACGGCATGTTACTGCCATAAGCCTCTGCATAACCCGCAGGCTTGATAGGCATAAACACCTGTGTCGTCTTGAAACCATTCTGCACGGTATGCACTTCCCAATAGCCTCCATTATATGGTTCTACGATAAATACGTCGTAGAGATTCTCTGCGAGCATTGCCTTAGCCTTCTCTGCATCATTGAAGACAAAGGTATAGGTAGCCGTAGCGGGCTCAACATAAGCATTGCGATGTTCACCAGTACCTTTCTTGATTGTGTTGTAGAACAGGTTCTGTACGCCTCCATTAGAGCCCTTTACAGGATTGATAGCCCAATGGGCATCTTTGAAGAGTACCACTACCATATCTTGCGTGGCATTGGGTGCCTGATTCTCTCTAAGTATCGTCTCATTGGTATTGATGTTCTGATAGATGCCTAATCCCTGATTGTCTGGTGAAGCAAAGCCCTGCTGCACACTATAGCTGGCAAGGTCGGAACTCTTCACACCTACCAGACGGAAGGCAGCACCCAGCGTCTTGATAGCACCAACAGCATCGAGGCTCACCTGAATAGTCAGCGTCTTATCGTTGAGCGTTGGCGTCATCGTCAAAACGACATCATTGAAGTCATAGTCGCCAACATCGGGGAAGTTATCCTCAAAGCAATAGCGGTAAGACTGAGGTACCTCTGGACGGTCTTCATCATCAGGTTTTCCAATATAGTCATCAGCACACTCGCTACAAAGCGTCACCTTAGCACCTTCATAGGTTGTCATAGCAGCACCCGTAGGAGCATCCAAGCGGAAATAGGGATACATGCCCACCTCTCCATCAGCAACCTGCTGGTCTGTCTTGTCAGAATAGCCTAATGCGAAATGGCTATTCGTTGCTACAAAGAGGTGACCATAATAGTTGGCTGCAAAGGCTTGATTAGACTCCCAACTATTGAGTCGCTCTACAGAGTTCGCCTGGAATACTGCGGCCTCACCCGTTGACGGTCCATAGATGCCATATCCATCTTTATTGATAGCAAACATGGCTCTGTCTGTAACTTGGAACAGCGAATTGCTACCCATATAAATATAACCAGGACCACTGAAGATAAAGTCCTTTGTCATTACAGAGGCACCGCCATTCATCTGGAAGCTCTTGTCGCCAGCATTGTCAGCCAGTCCGATATAGAATGTCTCGTTGACTACTAATCGGCAGTTGTTGATGACATCATAACTTCCTGCGGTATATGTGAAAGAGCCAGTAGTATAGCTTGCACTATTTACCCAAGTACAATCAGTGCTATTAACGACAGTAGCTCCTGTAACGGTCATCTTACCCAGATTCTCGAAATGTCCTGAACCCTCGACACTCATAGAACCTGCAGTCATGATTCCTGCATTAACCACCTGCGAACTGGAGTTGGCAATCTGCAGATTCTGCTCAATATTTACCGTGCCCTCATTGATTAATGCACCTGCGGCATACTGCGTCATCTTAGCAGTATTGATGGTTCCGCGATTGTAGAGCCAGAAGTTATAGCCGATGCCGTTTCTTGCATTCACGGTGGCTCCTTCAGCTACATACATACGACCATTGGGAGAATTCAAGTTCAATTCACTCTCAAAAGTTACATTGGCACCTGGCAACAGGTAAATGGTAAAGTCACCTGCGATATACTGTCCTTGAATGGTCCAGTTGCCTGCAGGGAAATATACCGTAGAACCACCATTCCACAGATTCAGATAACTAACATATTCGTGAGAGACAACCACATTAACACCTGTGCCACCGCCATTACACTGATCTTCGGGCAAAGCACCATTAGGCACACCTGTGGCGAAATCGGCATCATTAGGCATATCGGCAAAATGGAATGTGGGCTGGATGCCACGACGCGAAGCTGCGGCAGCATTCTTTCCACTTATCACCACTTCGAGACGGCCATCCTTTATCAAGGCAGGATATACTGACATGTAGTTTTCTGTATCGAACAGCGTTACATAAGCATAGGGCTTAGCCAATGAATAGTTAATCTGCATATCCATTGCGCCATTATCCTTCACACTTCCCTCGCCCAGCAAGGTCAACGTGCCTTTACTGCCGATAGGATTCTGGTCATATATCTTCACCTTATAGCTATCACCTGTTCCCGTAGCCACAGAGACAAAGGCTGTAGCCACACCAACAGTAGCCCACTGATGATTAGGATCAACATTGTCTACAACGAAAGATTCTTTTACGTAGTTGTCATAGGCATCTTGATCAAACTCTATATAGTCTTTACACGACGTCATTCCTAACGTCAATAATGACATGATATATACTAATATTTTCCTCTTCTTCATATAAAAATCAATAATAGTTTTGATTATAATCTGGTTGCAAATATAAGCAAAATTAATTAAACTTGCTCCCTTTTTATAGTTAAAATTGCGCTTTCTGTCGAAAAACTTACGCTTTTAATCAGTCATTTCAATATTTCTTACTACCTTTGCCATCACTATGGTACTGAATTATATCTGGGTAGCTTTTTTCCTCGTTGCTTTCGTTATTGCAGCGTTGAAACTCTTGTTTTGGGGTGACTATGATGTCTTCCCAGCAATGATGGACTCTACTTTCGCTTCATCTAAGACCGCTTTTGAGATTTCCTTAGGACTGACTGGTGTACTCTCGTTGTGGATGGGTATCATGAAAGTAGGTGAAAAAGGTGGAGTGATTAACGTACTGGCTCGACTATTGTCGCCCGTATTTACCAAGCTCTTCCCAGAGATTCCCAAGGGGCATCCCGTAACGGGCAGTATCTTCATGAATATCGCTGCCAACATGTTGGGACTGGATAATGCTGCCACGCCATTGGGATTGAAGGCGATGGAACAGATGCAGGAGTTGAATACCAAGAAGGATACTGCTTCGAACTCGATGATTATGTTCCTCGTGCTCAACACCAGTGGACTGACACTGATTCCAGTAAGTATTATGGTATATCGCGCACAGATGGGTGCCGCTCAGCCAACAGACATCTTTATTCCAATCCTACTGGCCACCTTCTTCTCTACATTATGTGGCATCATCGTCACCTCATTATTCCAGCATATCAACCTTATCAATCGCACCATGCTCATCACCCTGGGTGGTGCTTGTGCCGTGGTAGCCTCTGTTATCTGGGGATTCTCGCAGATGGATGGTGAGACGATGAATCGCGTAAGTACAACAGCAGCAAATATACTATTGATGGCTATCATCACAGGATTTATTATTGCGGGAGTACGCAAGAAGGTGAATGTATATGATGCCTTTATCGAAGGAGCCAAAGAAGGATTCACTACCGCTGTACGTATCATTCCTTATCTGGTAGCCATCCTTGTTGGTATCGGGGTATTCCGCGCTTCGGGAGCCATGGATATGCTTATTGGTAGCATACGTTGGTGTGTAGAAACCACAGGCCTTAACGCTCAATGGGTAGATGCCATGCCTACAGCACTGATGAAACCTTTGTCGGGTAGCGGTGCTCGTGGTATGATGGTTGATGCGATGACCACCTATGGTGCCGACTCGTTTGTAGGACGCCTGTCGAGTGTATTCCAGGGTTCTACTGACACTACTTTCTATATCTTAGCTGTGTATTTTGGTTCGGTAGGAGTCTCTAAGACGCGCCACGCAGTAAGCTGTGGATTGATAGCAGACCTGGCAGGCATCATTGCAGCCATAGCCATCTGCTATATGTTCTTTGGCTAAGAAAGAACTATTGTTATCGAAGAATCTGGCGACAGTCTTCTAATATCTGTATCAGTTCATCGGCTTTCTCGGCACGTAGCATCTTGATACGTGTCTCACGAAAATTGGGAATGCCTTTGAATACAGGACTTGCTGCCAAATGGCGACGAGTATGCAGAATACCGCAAAGATCTGCCGACTTACCTTTGGAGCGCATCTCCTCCGTATCACAACGCTCTATATTGATGCGTAGCTGTTCTTCCAAGATGTCTATCTTCTCGTCGAGTGTCAACTCCTGATGACTGAATATCCAAGGTTGTCCAAAGGTAGCACGACCAATCATGACGGCATCAACACCATATTGATAGAAAGCACGATCGGCATCATCTAAAGACTTGATATCTCCATTGCCAATGATAGGGATATGGATGCGAGGATTCTTCTTTACCTCACCTATCAGTGTCCAGTCGGCATCGCCCGTGTACATCTGACTACGCGTGCGCCCGTGAATGGTCAATGCCTGAATGCCACAGTCCTGCAACTGCTCAGCCAATGTAGTGATGATGAGTTGTTCGTGATTCCAGCCCAGACGTGTCTTCACGGTAACAGGAAGTTTTACGGCTTTCACCACCTTCTCAGTAATCTCTAAGAGCTTCGGGATATTCTGCAGCATACCTGCGCCAGCACCCTTGCCTGCCACTTTCTTCACCGGACAACCAAAGTTAAGGTCGATAACATCCGGACCAGCCTGCTCTACTATCTTGGCAGCCTCAACCATCGCATCGACATCGCGACCATATATCTGGATACCCACAGGGCGCTCCTCATCGCTAATGGTCAACTTCCTTACTGTCGATTTGATGTCGCGCACCAAAGCTTCTGCCGACACAAACTCCGTATAGACCATAGAGGCGCCAAACCGCTTGCACAGCATGCGGAAACCAATATCCGTCACATCCTCCATCGGTGCGAGGAACAGTGGACGCTCTCCAAACTCTATATTACCTATCTTCACGCTCTTAGCTTTTTATTTTTTATTAGAACATCTGGCTGACACGACGAATGCCTGCCACCAATGCGTCAATCTCCTCCTTTGTATTATATAGGGCAAACGATGCGCGCACCGTACCTGATATGCCGAGACGATCCATCAGGGGCTGAGCACAGTGATGACCAGTGCGGACAGCAATACCCAGTCGGTCGAGCAGCGTTCCCATATCCAAATGATGGATATCGCCCACATTGAAAGATACGACGGCATCCTTATTGTCAACGGGAGAACCGTTGACCACAGGACCGTAGATATGCATGCCATCAATCGTCTGCAACTGCTCCATGCAGTAACGGGTTAGTTCCTTTTCGTGTGCCTCGATAAAATCGAAGCCTACAGAAGTCATATAGTCGATAGCTTTTGCCAATCCGTGGGTAGCCACATAATCAGGAGTGCCAGCCTCAAACTTAAAGGGCAGACGCTCGAAGGTAGTTTTCTCCCACGTTACCTTGTCAATCATCTCGCCACCGCCCTGATAGGGAGGCAGCTTCTCCAGCCACTCTTCCTTACCATAGAGCACGCCGATACCCGTAGGACCATACATCTTATGACCACTAAAGGCAAAGAAGTCGCAGTCCATCGCCTGTACATCAATCTTCATGTGAGGTGCACTCTGTGCTCCATCCACCAATACGGGGATGCCATGCTCATGGGCTATCTTGATGATATCCTCTACAGGATTGATAGTACCCAGCACATTGCTCACATGAGCGATGCTGATGAGTTTGGTACGAGGAGTGATGTAAGCTGTAATATCATTGCAGCCCACCAGACGGCCATCATCGGTGATGGGAAGATGCTTCACCACGATACCCAGGCGCTGAGCTTGCAACTGCCAAGAAACGATATTCGAGTGGTGCTCCATCTCGGTTACGAGCACCTCGTCACCAGCCTTCATTTGACTCTCGCAGAACGAGCTAGCCACCAAGTTGATGGCCTCGGTAGTGCCACGCGTAAAGACTATCTCTTCTATCTTCTTCGCATTGATAAACTGGCGCACCTTCTCACGAGCAGCCTCATGCAGGTCGGTAGCCTGTTGCGACAGATAATGCACGCCACGATGCACATTGGCATTGACGTTAAGATACTCGTCGCGCATAGCATCGAGCACACACAGGGGTTTCTGTGTGGTTGCCGCATTGTCTAGATAAACCAATGGCTTACCATACACCTCACGGCTCAATATAGGGAAATCTTCTCTTATCTTATTGATATCGTACATAGTTACTTACAGAGTTTGCAGCCCTCACACTTGTTCAGCTCACCACGGAAGCGCTTCTCTACCAGATAGTGCAGACGATCGCGCAGAGGTTCTAGCTGCATCTTGTCGATAACCTCATTGATAAAGGCATTCTGCAATAATAGCTTAGCCTCGCTGAGCGAGATACCACGCTGGCGCATATAGAACAGGGCCGCATCGTTCAACTGACCTACTGTAGAACCGTGGGCACACTTCACATCGTCAGCATAGATTTCGAGCATAGGCTGGGTAAACATGCGTGCCTCCTTTGTTGCTGTCAAGTTCTGGTTCGTCATCTGCGAAGTTGTCTTTTGTGCTCCATGTTCTACCAGCACGCGACCAGCGAAGGCACCAATAGCCTTATCGTCGAGCACATACTTATACAGCTCGTTAGAGTTGCAGTGAGGTACTTTGTGCGTAATCAGCGTATTGTTATCTACAAGTTGTTGCTTATCGGCAATCACACAACCATAGCACTGGCATTCTGCTCCCTCTCCATTGAAGGTAAGGTCGAGCTTATTGCGTGTTATACCATTATGCAGTGTGATGACGTTATGATTTACGCGACTATTAGCCTGTTGGTCGATATAGACATTGCTTACGCGGACATTCTTATGATGAGTCTCTTCCAGACAATACAAATCCAGCGAGGCGTTCTCACCTACAAAGGCCTCGATAACCTGTGTAGCCAAGAAGTTTCTATCGTCGGCAGCATGGTCGCAGAACAGCATCTTCAACTCGGCACCCTCTTCTAACACGATGAGCACACGACGATTCACCATCAAGTCGACATCGCTACGCAGGATATTTACCACCTGGATAGCACGATCCACCTTCACGTTCTTAGGAACATAAACATAAAGACCGTCTTGTGCCAACATCGTATTCAGGTCGGTGGTAGCGTCATTGGCTTTACCTGCCAACTGATTATAGTATTTTGAAGAGGCAAACTCTTTCAGTGAGCCAACGATTACACCTTCGGGTAGCTTATGAGAGGGAACGGGATAAAAAGCATCGTTCACCACAAAGTAAAGGCTCGTACTCAGATTAGGTACATCACAATGGAATGCCTGATAGGGATCTACAGGAATATGCAGACGATTGAGGTTCAAACCGTAGTTTGGTTCGAACAACTTCTGTATGTCAGTGTATTTGTAGCGCTCAACCTTTTTGCTGGGGAAACCCGCAGAAGCGAAGCGTTCAAAAGCCTCATCGCGCACAGCATTCATCACGTCACTACTGTGCTCGTGAATCATCTGGCGACACTGCTTATACAGATCAATATATTGCTTCTCGCTAGCCATTATTCTTCTCCGATTTCTTCCTTAATCCAATCGTATCCATGCTCCTGAATCTGCTGAGCCAGTTCTGGACCACCCGTCTTCACGATACGTCCTTTGTAAAGCACATGTACAAACTGTGGCTTAATCATCTCCAGCAGACGGTCATAGTGAGTAATGACAATGCATGAGGTCTCAGGAGTCTGCAGTTTATTAACGCCTTCAGCTACAATGCGCATAGCATCAACGTCAAGACCAGAGTCTGTCTCATCAAGGATGCTCAGTTTTGGCTCCAGCATTGCCATTTGGAATATCTCATTACGCTTCTTCTCACCACCACTGAAGCCCTCGTTCACAGAACGGTTTGCCAGTTTGGAATCGAGTTCTACGATTTTACGCTTCTCACGCTGCAGCTTCAAGAACTCCGCAGCATTCAGAGGATCCAATCCATGATACTTGCGCTTCTCGTTGATAGCCGCCTTCATGAAATTGGTCATTGATACGCCAGGAATCTCTACTGGATACTGGAATGAGAGGAAGAGTCCCTCATGCGCTCTGTCTTCAGGAGCCATCTCCAGCAGATTCTTGCCATTAAACCAAGCCTCGCCCTCGGTCACCTCGTAAAGTGGATTACCTACGAGCACAGCACTCAGCGTCGACTTACCAGAACCGTTAGGTCCCATAATGGCATGTGTCTCACCGTCCTTGATTGTGAGGTCGATGCCTTTTAATATCTCCTTATCACCAATTTTGGCATGTAAGTTCTTTACTTCTAACATATCTTTATCCTACTGTTCCTTCTAATGATACTGATAATAATTTCTGAGCCTCTACGGCAAACTCCATGGGCAGCTTCTGCAACACTTCCTTGGCATAGCCATTAACGATAAGACCTACAGCCTGCTCGGTAGGGATGCCACGCTGATTGCAATAGAACAGCTGATCTTCTGAAATCTTAGAGGTGGTAGCCTCATGCTCAAAGATTGCTGTATCATTGTGCACATCCATATAGGGGAAGGTATGGGCACCACAATCAGAGCCTAACAAGAGAGAGTCGCAGCTTGAGTAGTTGCGAGCATTGTCAGCTGTACTGGCAGCACGCACCAAACCACGATAGCTATTCTGTGAATGACCAGCAGAGATACCTTTCGAGATGATGGTCGACTTGGTATTCTTACCGATATGTATCATCTTTGTACCTGTATCAGCCTCCTGATAGTTATTGGTGACAGCCACTGAGTAGAACTCAGCCTGCGAGTTATCACCTCTTAATATACATGAGGGATACTTCCATGTGATAGCCGAACCAGTCTCCACCTGTGTCCATGACAACTTAGAGTCTACGCCTCGCAAATCACCACGCTTCGTTACCAGGTTCAGCACACCACCCTTTCCGTTCTCGTCACCAGGATACCAGTTCTGTACTGTTGAGTACTTCACCTCTGCTCTATCCATCACGATAATCTCTACGATGGCAGCATGCAGTTGGTTCTCATCACGCATTGGTGCAGTACAGCCTTCCAGATAACTAACGTAAGAGTCATCATCAGCCACGATGAGTGTACGCTCAAACTGTCCCGTATTACGGGCATTGATACGGAAATAAGAGCTAAGCTCCATAGGGCAGCGCACGCCTTTGGGAATATATACAAAGGAGCCATCGCTAAACACAGCACTATTGAGGGCTGCAAAGTAATTATCTTTATAAGGTACTACAGAGCCAAGATACTGTTTCACCAAGTCACCATGCTCCTTGATAGCCTCACCAATAGAACAGAAGATAACACCCTTCTCGCGCAGCTTCTCCTTAAAGGTAGTCTTCACACTCACAGAGTCCATGATGGCATCCACAGCAGTATTACCACTCAATGCCAGGCGCTCCTCGAGAGGAATACCTAACTTATCGAAAGTCTTCTCCAATTCCGGATCAATCTTTCCATCGCCCTCAGGCTTCTTTGCTAACGGGTCAGCATAATAGCTAATTCCCTGATAGTCTATTTCAGGCACATGAACATGTCCCCATGTAGGCTCCGTCTGCTCCTTCCAATAACGGAATGCCTTTAAGCGGAACTCGAGCATCCACTCGGGTTCCCCCTTCTTAGCAGAGATGAGCCGAACGATATCCTCGTTCAGCCCTTTCTCTATGATTTCTGTATGTACATCCGTAGTGAAACCAAACTCATATTTTTGTTCGGCCACCTGACGGACAAATTCATTTTTCTGTTTCATTGACCATTGACTATTGACCATTGACCATTGATCATTGAGTCAAAGAACAAGGCGCAAGCAATGTTCAATGTTCAACGTTCAATGTTCAACGTTCAACGTTTACAGTTTCTGTTCTACCTCAATCTCAGTGAAGGTTTCAATGATATCGCCAACCTGGATGTCGTTGAAGTTGACAAGTGAGATACCGCACTCCAAGCCTGTAGCCACTTCCTTGGCGTCATCCTTATAACGCTTCAGAGCATCAATAGGAGCAGTATGTACCACGATACCGTCGCGTACAACACGTGCCTTATCCTTGGCATGTACCTTACCCTCGGTAACAAGACCACCGGCAACAGTACCCACCTTAGAAATCTTGAAGACTTGCTTAACCTCGATTTCACCAGTAACGATTTCCTTCTTCACCTTGTCAAGCATACCCTGCATGGTAGACTTCACATCGTCGATAGCATCGTAGATGATTGAGTAGGTATTGATTTCTACACCCTCACGGTCAGCAGCACGACGAGCATCGGCAGAAGGACGAACCTGGAAACCGATGATGATAGCCTCTGATGCGCTGGCCAGCATAACGTCGTTCTCTGAAATCTGACCAACGGCCTTTGAGATAACGTTAACCTGTACCTTCTCAGTAGACAGCTTGATGAATGAGTCAGAGAGAGCCTCAACAGAACCGTCGGTATCACCCTTAACGATAATATTCAACTCATGGAACTCACCCAGAGCGATACGGTGTGACAACTCGTCAAGACCGAGTTTAGTAGTAGTACGCAAGCTCTGCTCACGCTGCAACTGGATACGCTTGTTGGCAATCTCACGTGCCTCCTGCTCAGACTCCATTACGTGGAATGAGTCACCAGCAGTAGGAGCACCATTCAGACCAAGAATGATACATGGCTCTGCAGGACCGGCCTTCTCAATGCGCTGGTTACGCTCATTGAACATAGCCTTTACCTTACCCCAAGCAGTACCGGCAATAACTACGTCGCCCACCTTCAATGTACCATTAGATACGAGAACGGTAGAAACGTAACCACGGCCCTTATCGAGTGAAGACTCAATGATAGAACCAGTAGCCTTACGGTTAGGATTAGCCTTCAGGTCGAGCATCTCAGCCTCGAGAAGTACCTTCTCCAACAGCTCATAGACACCAACACCCTTCTTGGCACTGATTTCCTGACACTGGTACTTACCACCCCACTCTTCTACAAGCAGGTTCATGTTGGCCAAGTCCTCACGAATCTTATCGGGGTTAGCACCTGGCTTATCAATCTTGTTGATAGCGAATACCATAGGAACGTTGGCAGCCTGAGCATGAGCAATAGCCTCCTTGGTAGTAGGCATCACAGAGTCATCAGCTGCGATGATGATGATGGCGATATCGGTTACCTGAGCACCACGGGCACGCATAGCTGTGAAGGCCTCGTGACCAGGAGTATCCAGGAAGGTAATGCTGTGACCATCCTTCAATTTCACATTGTAAGCACCGATGTGCTGGGTAATACCACCAGCCTCACCAGCAATCACGTTAGTGTTGCGGATATGGTCGAGCAGAGATGTCTTACCATGGTCAACGTGACCCATCACCGTTACGATTGGAGCGCGAGAAATCAGATCGTTCTCGTCATCCTCCTCCTCAGTGATAGCGTTCTGTACCTCGGCACTAACATATTCTGTGGTAAAGCCAAACTCGTCGGCAACGATATTGATGGTTTCAGCATCCAAACGCTGGTTGATAGATACCATGATACCGATAGACATACAGGTACCGATAACCTGATTGACACCGACATTCATCATGGTAGCCAACTCAGAAACAGTAACGAACTCGGTAAGCTTCAGTACCTTGCTCTGTGCTGCCTCTGCTGCCATCTCCTCGCTCATGCGCTCCTGTACGGCATCACGCTTCTCACGACGATACTTGGCACCCTTCTTATTCTGATTCTTTGAAGTCAAACGGGCCAACGTCTCTTTTACCTGACGTGCTACAGCCTCATCATCAACCTCTAAAGGCTTAACGGGACGGTTCTTCTTATTCTTCTTGCCACCGCCCTGCTGATTCTGCTGGTTGCCGTTCTTATTCTTCTTATTCTGATTCTGCTGCTGATTAGCCTGCTTAGCTGCTGCTTCAATATCCACCTTGTCAGTACGGATACGCTCACGCTTGCGGCGCTCACCGGCAGCTTTCTCCTCACGCTCCTTGCGGCGCTCCTCCTTAGACTTCTTCTTAGGACGAGTGCTCTGATTCAGCGAATCAAGGTCAATCTTACCCAACACATTCAACTGAGTGGTGGGCTTCTTGAGATCACCAGGAGTCTTAGCAAGTGTAGAAGAAGATGTAGAAGAAGTTGCAACAGGAGCTTCCTTCTTTTCTTCCTTCTTCTCTTGTACTACAGGTGCAACCTTTGGTTCTACCTTAGGCTCTGGCTTTTCTTTCACCGGTTCTGGCTCTGGGGTTTCGACAGCAACCACAGGCTTTGGTTCTGGAGCAGGAGCTGGTTTGGGCTTACCGATATTATCGAGATCAATCTTGCCCAGCGTCTTCAATCCTGAACGCTGCTCAAGTATCTCTTCAGTCTTGGTGACAGCTTTCTCGGCTTTTTCAGCTTTCTCCACTTTCTTCTCCTTAACCTTCTTGGTGAACATCATATCTGCTTGTGTCTTCACAGCCTTGTCGGTACTGAATTCATCGACCAAAGCCTGATACTGCTCATCCGTAATCTTGGTATTTGTCGTGGCGTCATCACGGATCTCGCCAAGACTGCTCTTCTTTTTCAGGAAATCAACTGCCGTTTGAAGTCCTATATTCAGTTCTGATAATACTTTATTTAATCTTACGCCCATATTTTCAATTCTTAATTCTCAATGCTTAATGCTTAACTTATTATACATATTTCTTCTTAATGCCTAATGCTCAATTCTATTTATGCTCTTTGCTTTACGGCGCAAGCCAAATCAAGCATTAAGCATTAAGCACTAAGCATTATTCAAACTCTGCCTTCAAGACCTCCAATACGTGATCTACGGTCTCTTCCTCAAGGTCTGCCTTCTCAATCAGCATCTCACGAGGAGCATTCAGCACTGCCTTGGCAGTATCCAGACCGATAGCCTTGATAGAGTCGATAATCCACTGGTCAATTTCATCAGAGAATTCGTCGAGGTAGATATCCTCGTCAGCCTCACCTTCATTAACCACACGGAATACGTCGATGGTATATTCTGTCAGCATAGAAGCCAACTTGATGTTCAGACCACCCTTACCGATAGCCAGAGAAACTTCCTCAGGCTGCAGGTAAACCTCTGCCTTGTGCTCTTCTGGGTTCAGCGTAATGCTGGTAACCTTTGCGGGTGACAGAGCGCGCTGAATGAACAACTGGGTGTTGCTTGAGTAGTTGATGACATCGATGTTCTCGTTGCACATCTCACGAACGATACCGTGAACACGGCTACCCTTCACACCAACACAAGCACCTACTGGATCGATACGATCGTCGTAGCTCTCTACAGCCACCTTGGCACGCTCACCTGGCATGCGGGCAATACGACGGATAGTAATCAGACCGTCCTGAATCTCAGGAACCTCGGCTTCGAGCAGACGCTCCAGGAACTGAGGACTGGTACGAGAAAGGATGATGCGAGGATTATTATTCTCGTTCTGCACTTCCTTCACGATAGCGCGGATAGTCTCACCCTTGTGATAGTTGTCAGCAGGAATCTGCTCCTGCTTTGGCAAATGGAGTTCATTACCCTCATCATCGATAAGCAGCACCTCACGCTTCCACATCTGGTAAACCTCTGCAGAAACAATCTGGCCAACCTTATCCTTGTACTTCTGATAGAGAGAATCGTGCTCCAGCTCCAGAATCTTTGAAGCCAGTGTCTGACGAAGGTTCAGAATGGCGCGACGACCAAACTTAGCAAACTCTACCTCCTCAGAAACCTCCTCACCTACTTCGTAGTCAGGCTCAATCTTCTGTGCTTCAGAGAGAGCAATCTCCTTGTTCTCATCCTTCACATCGCCATCAGCAACTACGATACGATTGCGGTGAATCTCAAAGTCACCCTTGTCTGGGTTAACGATGACATCATAGTTCTCGTCAGAACCGAACATCTTGGCAATCACGTTACGGAAGCTCTCCTCCAACACGCTTACCAAAGTTGTACGATCAATGTTCTTTGTCTCTTTAAATTCCTGAAAGGTCTCAATCATTGAAGGACCCTTCGTGCTCTTTGTTGCCATATATCTATTTTTTAATTTTTAATTCTTACTTGAAGTTCAGCAGATACTTGCAATACTTCACATCTGCCACAGCATAGGCTTTGTCAACGTCAACCAATACGGGACGCTTCTTGCCTTCCTGACGCTGCTTCTCCTTAATGGTAACAACGAATGTCTCATCATCACCAACAGATTTCAGCGTACCCTGAACTTTGATACCATCTTTCTGAAGCACCTCAACCACCTTACCTACATGGTTGCGATACTGTTCCATTACCTTAAACGGTTGGCCAATACCTGCTGAGCCAACCTCCAATTCATAATCGCCAAGTTCCTCACCGAACTTCTCTTGCAAGAAGCGGCTCAGGTCGGCACAATCTTCAATCCATACTCCGTCAGCGTGATCAATCTCAATCACGATGCGGTCATCATTTGTCATTTCTACGTCTACCAAGAAATAGTCGCCCTTCTCGAGCCACTCTTCTACTGCTGTCTTAATGACGTCTTTGTTTATCATATTATAACTCTTAATTAAAACAAAATGAGAGGCTTCGGAAAGCCCCTCATTCCACTGAACGGTTGCAAAGGTACGCATTTCTTGCGAAACCTGCAAATATTTTCTATAATTTCTTCATTTTCAGCTATATTTTTGCAGATTCATCAATCATCGAGCCACCCGAATGGTCAGAGATTGAGCATCAAAAGTCACTCCTTCGTGTTCAATAAATGCTCCTAACACTCCTTCTGCTGCCAACTGCTGTGGAGTACCGATGTGCAGTTGTTCGGGAGTCATCAGCCAGATAGTATCTGCCAACTGCAGGGAGAGTTCCACATCGTGAGTAGACAGGAAGATGGTCTTCTGTTCGTTGTGAGCCAGTCGATGTAACAGTTGCATCATCTCCACCTTACTGGGGAAATCAAGGAAGGCAGTAGGTTCATCCAGATAGATGACTGGTGTCTGTTGAGCCAAGGCTTTGGCAATCATTACTTTCTGTCGCTCGCCATCACTCAATGTATGAATCATGCGATGGCGCAGGTTATTGATACCCACCAGCGACAGAGCCTCATCAACTATCTGCTTGTCCTGTTCGGAAAGAGTACCCCAGAAGCCTGTATAAGGAGAACGTCCCATACCCACCATCTCCGTTACCGTCATATTCCGGACATCAGGCTTTTCTGTAAGCACAACGCCAATCGTCTTGCTCAACTCCTTGTCCGAATAGAGAGAAAGAGGAGTATCCATCACCATCACCTCACCCTCTAAGGCTGGCTGGAAAGCAGACAGGGTGCGCAGTAAGGTTGACTTACCTACACCGTTTCTACCTAGCAAACAGGTCAGCTCGCCACTATTGATAGTTCCATTCAGCCCTTGAGCCACACAAGTGGTACTATCTTTAGAGGTATATCCTATACTAAGGTTTTGTAAGACTACGTTTCCCATCATGGTGCAAAGATAGTAAATTATATAGAATAACGCGACAGGAGTTCTGCAAATATTTCATTTCTTTTCACTACTTCCGCATTTCCCGTCATCAGCAGTTGCTTGCGCGCTCTGGTCATCGCCACGTTGAGTTTACGGTCAATGGTGTGTCCGTCTTCCTCAAAGCAGTTGCTTGTCAGGAAGGCGAGTTGCTCGTCATTTTCCACTCCCAGCGAATAGATAATCACATCACGCTGCGAACCTTGATAGCGCTCAACAGTATCAATGCTAATGTCCTGCAAGGCAGGTATCTCCAACTTAGCCAGCTCTCGTCGTATCATCGCTATCTGCTGACGATAGGTCACGATGACGCCAATGCTACGGGCTGCATCAAAATGCTCGCTGCCTATCTGACGATAGAGGCGACGAAGTAAATCGGCAACGATGACAGGTTCTGAGTTGAGAGTTGAAAGTTGAAAGTTGAAAGTTCTCTCTTTGAGAGTGTGGCGTTGCGAGGAAAGTTCAGAGTTGCTTGGAATGAACAATACGCGATGATGCTTTAGCTCATCGTCGAGTGCATCTTCTGAAGGCTCAGGATAGTCGAGCGCTGTCTCCAACTGGTGAGGCAGAGGTACGGGTTGTAGCTGCTCTTGCTTATAGAACAGTTCATTAGGGAAGGCTGCAATATCAGGATGCATGCGTCCCTGATACTGTAGGATGCCCACAAACTCGGTGCGTCCAGCCTCTCGCTCTTGTCGGAGCAGTCGTTCAAAGAGCGACAGGCGACAGCCATGCAGTCGGGGCTCATCGTCAGGTTGTGCCACCACAGCAGGCAACTGCTTGTGGTCGCCAATGAGAATAAAGCGGTCAATGCTATCTGACGAGAGCAGACCAACGATATAGGGTTCCAGTATCTGAGAAGCCTCATCAACAATACACAGTGAGAAGTGCTTCATGCTCAACAGGTAAGGGCGCGTCAGCAAGGTCAGCGTTGTACTAACCACAATGGGCACACTTTCCAGTCGCTGGCGGATTTCTCCCAACTTGGGTTTCTCACTGAAAGCACCACTCAACAGTCGGTGCGCAAAGCGAGGGTCGCAGCTGGCCTCACTACCCAGTCGCAGATAGTCCTGTCCGCTCTCTTCCAGCATAGCACAAATCTCATCGACAGCACGATGGGTGTAGGCGGTCAAGAGCATTGAACATTGAACATTGAACATTGATAGTTCTTCTTCCACTAAGAAGCGGAGGGCCATAGAGGTCTTGCCTGTTCCTGGAGGACCTTGCAGCAGGAAGTAGTCGCGGGCTTGTTTGGCTCGCAACAGGATATCGTCGTAAGCAGGATGATAGGAACGAGAGAGTTGCAGCGTAGCATCCTGACGGGGAGCAACATTACCCATCAGCAGATTGCGCTTCTGGGGAGAGGCTCCACAGAAAGCCATCAGACTACGAAGGGCTGCTGTTGTAGTAGCATCCGACGAGGCTGGCTCGATAGCATAACTTTCTTTGCTAAGAATATCAGGGGTTTCCTTTCTATTGTCATTAGGCCACACCGTGATTTCCTCATCATCTATCTGTTCTATCATACCCTTATTTAAGATATGATGACAGAGGTCTGGGTCGCCATCCTTCTGATAGTAATAAACCATATCGCCTCTTCGCAACTCGTCGTCAGTGTCCTGCGTCAGTCGCTGAGCGAGTTGTTCGCGGAAGATAAACGTCACCATTCTTTCCAGATAGTCTTGCTCTGTAGCAGACAGGCTGTGCAAGGGACTCAGCGCACGCTCTATCTCTGGATGGACATAACGATAAAAGAACTCAGCCTTCTCTGGGCGTTGCAACAGCACATCGGGTTTCAGCAATGGCAACACAGAAGAGAAACCCTCGCGGGCAATCTTCATTTCCATTGCCACGATAAGGTTGCGCAGATGGATAGCCTCACGAAACAGTTCATCGTTGTTGGCAACATCCAACAAGCCCTCACAAGCAGGATACTTAGAATAGAGCAATCGGATATCCACGCTTTCTGCATCCAACTGGAAGTTATGGCGTAACACTCCATAATAGAGCAACACCTGTACAAAGTGAGCCTCTCTGAAGCCTACCCATTTCTTGCCCGACTTCTGCTCCACCAACAGGCGCATATCGCTGGTCAT
This sequence comes from Prevotellaceae bacterium HUN156, assembly GCA_900119285.1. Taxonomy (GTDB): domain Bacteria; phylum Bacteroidota; class Bacteroidia; order Bacteroidales; family Bacteroidaceae; genus Prevotella. The sequence goes on along the minus strand of FPIT01000003.1, from coordinate 283,045 downwards.
CAAGTCCACACGACCTCGCAGTCCCAAAGCCTTACAGACAAACGATGGCTCCAGCAATGCCTTGTCGCGATCATACTCAGCAAATAGCTCATCCACTGCCCCGCGGATATTCTCCACCTGCAGTTGTGCATCAGCCTTAAACTTCACAGGATTAAAGTCCTCGCAAGTGCAGAACTGAAGTGCCTGCTCACTGAACGAAGTGCGCAGCATATCGCCAAAGTCAGCATCTTGGTCATGGATAATCTGATCCAGCGCCGTACCCGCAAAGTTACCTAACAAGATGGGTGATGTGTTTGCCGAGGGTTTCAAGCGATTGATAAGATACGCCAACGGATGATGCCCATAGTCTTGGAAACAGGCAGCAATGGAAGAGATATCTACCAGCACGTCAGGCTCCACCACCTGAAGCCCATCATCCAGTATGCTCACCTTTAAGCCCTCAAACAATTCGTTTTCTTCCATGCTACAAAGGTAATCCTTTTTTAGCAAATAATCTCATTTCCTCCCCGTTTTTTCAGAGGCAGATAGTTTGACGGCATAATTCGAGGAGTTTGACGGCATAATTCTCTTTGAATTTACGCATAATTCGATGCGAATTATGCGTGCAAACTAATCGGATGTAGGCTGCATACAAAAAAGGTTTATGTGCAAAAACTATTAACCTTCTAACCTAACACCCTTCAAACCACGATACACAGGGCGTTTCAGGCATGTTAATAGTTTATAAACTATTAACATACATATACTATACTTCCATTTTTATCACGACCACAGATGGCACGGATTTCTTAGGTTATTTTTTGGGGTCACTTCACAATGTAGGGTAGATGTATGTTAATAGTTGAAGCAACTATTAACATGGCTCAATCCCTTTGTACATCGGCATTTCAGCCCTGCTAGGTTAGAAGGTTAATAGTTTTTGCGAATTTCTTTATTAGAATACAGGAATCCTTTATGAATATTTGAGTAGATACAGCCATGCATTATCAGTAATTTATAAGGATAATTAGATCGGTACACAAGTTTGTGGTCCACAAACTTGTGTACTTTGTTTTTTTTGTTTGTATTTGCACTCCAATAGTGCCACTTTACGACTGCAATAGTTATTGTATTGGCCATCAATAGTTATTGTATTGCGATGCTAAAGTGGCTATTTAGCGCACCAATTAGCTGTACTCAGAGCTAGGTTAGCGTATCTCGTGACGGTATCTGCCTGTCCTATGACTGTATCAGCTTTTTTTATCCCACAGATTTCTGAAATACTTGCAGAAGAGTGCTAACCCCTTCTCTACAGTCTTTTGCTCTTCTTCAGACAAACTATGTACATACTTCATCAACCCGAAAGCATCCGCCATATTCCCTTTTTAGAACCCAATTTTACGCATTTCTTTTGTTTCCAGACGTTCGCTATCACAATATGAAGATAGTTCTTCAATAATGTTTTCTGATTTACCATGAAGGATATTCCCAATGGTGTAGTGACGAGCAATATTCTCTATCTGACCTCCACTGAAGTCATATTTTGTGGCGAGCGCACGAGTGACATTCTCTTCGAGGGAGGGTATCATCGTATGCCAGATACTCATTCGGGCTTCGAGCGTAGGTTTCTCAAACTTAATCTTGTAGAGGAATCGACGTTCGAATGCCTTGTCCATATTTCCTGCCAAATTAGTGGTGGCAATCAATATTCCATCGAGATTTTCCATTTCCTGAAGAATGATGTTCTGCATAGAGTTTTCCATTTTGTTAACGGCAGACTGTGCCCCTTCCATACGCTTGTTAATGATGGCATCGGCCTCGTTGAAGAGCAAGATGGGTGTCACTTCGCTTTTCTTCACCAATTCACGATAGTTGTCGAATAATCTCTTTATGTTTTTCTCGCTTTCGCCCACCCAGCAACTTTTAATCTGAGAAATATTCACCAGCATGATGTCGCGACCTGTCTTTCGGGCAAGCTGGAGCACGGTCTCCGTCTTGCCTGTTCCTGGAGCACCATAGAACAGACAGGTAAAACCGCAACGGAAACCCGAATCTTTCATTCGAGTATGTACTTCCTGATAGTGGGGCTTATCTAATAACTGGCTCAGTTCGTCAATTTGTACCTGTATGTTCTTGCCGTAGAAAAGCTTCTTTTCGACAATCTTTTCACATTTAACGATATCTTTTCGCTGGTCGTTATTAGCTCTGTTTCTCAGATCCAACTCTGAAAGGTATTCATCTTTTCCTTTCTGAGCCAAACGGAAGGACTCACGATCCACCATTCCGTCATCATTGTTATTTTCTATAATTTCATACGCAAATAGTTCGTGACTTCCTCTGGCTAATTCGTTTTTTACCCGATTCCATATACGTTTGTCATCATAAAGGAAATCGAGATCGTGGAAACGAATATTATTGTCGTTGTTGTTGACATACAAATGACAGAACAGCAGAAAAAGCATCAATTCTTCTTCTATGTCCTCCCATCCTTGTTGTTTGATTGCCTTTGTGAACTGTAATTGCGGATTATCATTCAATAATGATTTCACCTTCTGACACATTGCATCGAAGGTTATTTCATTATCTTGACGCAGTTCAAAGATGTCCTCAAGTTCGCTAAAGAGTTCTGCACAGGTAAGATTCGTACATTTCCTAGGAACATATTTCTCATCACGCTTGAATGCTTCTATTACATCATAAGGCACACGATAGGAGATTTTGCCACGCCTCTCCCTGCAGCAACGAATAAATTCCTTCTTTTCCAACTCTTCAATATCTTTCAGATAACGAAGGATGCGGATAGTTGGACAATTTATATCTCCACTTATATACCTTATCAGTATGTGGTTATCATCACTCCGATTAACGAACAGTGCCATCATTACGCTCTGCTCTTTAGTCAGTTCCATCTTTTCCGACACATATTTAATATACTTGTCAGCTTTGCGATAGAATTCCTTGTTCAATTGGGAATCTTTAGCCAGATCCACAATCTGCTCTATTGCTGTGAACAAATCCATTTTCTTTCTTGTTGCCATATCTAAATATACTAAAAATCCATAAAGTCGTTGGGTGACACAAATACTATCACGGTTTTATTCCTATCTTTAGCTTCTTTCTCTACATCGAAGAGCATCTTATGCTTGTCTGTTTCATTCTCCCACCATAATGCAGATAAATCATCTACTAAAACGATATCATGACTACAACTAGGTAGCATAAACCACTTATCGTCAACACACTGTACTTCGTTTGACCAGAAAAACCCCTTTGAGGTATATTGGTTCAGCTCTGGAGGATACCAAAAGTGGTCATGGGTATTGTATTCCATTAGTTCTTGTTCCAGCCATTCGCGCTCAAGTTCATCTGAAGCATTTTCAATACAACTCTTTTTTATTAGTTCTACCACTTCGTTTTGTATTGCCTTATTAGCAGAAGAATGAACAGTTACAGACACACCTAACTCTACTGCAAACTCATAAACGAACCTGCTCACATCCATAATAGGTTGTCGTGACTTCACAAACCACAACCCTGGTCGGATAATCTTGTCAAATGAATCTACTATCTCCATAATCAAAAGTATTTCGATGCAAAGAAAACAAAAACCTCCGCCAGTTTGTGGCAGAGGTCAGAGAAAAATATCCTAGAAGAGAGTTATGTTCTTTTTACAGATTCAAGAACTTCTTGTAGAATTCATGCCAATAACTCCAATTTTTCCCTGTTGGGGCACTTGGATGATGTACTTTGATTGCAGGAATTCTTTTCCCTTTTATAATATATGTCCACACGTTTGTTTTAGCATTTTCATTTACTTGAAGAATGGATTCTTCACCATCCCAACCAGGCAAACCTCCATACAATCTTGCTCCCCATACTATTATATAATCGGGCATGTATTCCTCAAGTAGTTCTTTGAATGCCAGTTCCGACTTTGCCCAATGTTCAGGTTGAGGAGCAGTTCGAGCACCACTTTGTGAAAATTGGATGTAATTATAGAAAATCACACTTTGCCAGAAATCTTCTCGTTCTTCTTGTGTCAATTCCTTACCAACTACAGCTCTTTCAAAACACAAAAACGTCTGTAAATAAGGTTCTCCATCGTAATAGTGAATAAATGTATCTACAACATCTTTAGTTTGCGAATAGCAGTCGTCATTCATATTTTCCTTTTTGCATAACGGACAACAACGTCCACCAGGTTGCAACTCCTTGATGCAATAATGACTTTCACCTAAAACAAGGATACGTTTTCCTTTGTACCCTGTTGATTGATAGTTCTTTCCTTTCCAAGGTCCAAAATTAATGTTTGACATAAAATAATTGTTTTAGTTTATTATAAGATAATCATAGAAAAATATTCACTTGTATCCAACTTCTTTAATTCATAACCATTGGCTTAGCAGCATTTTTTATCAGTATGTGTAGACGTTATTGCCATTGTTCTTTTTCTTGGAACAATTTCTTCAACATCCATGCATAGTGTGAGTCATAACGAGAGATAGTTCTGCGATATACGCCACCAGGATTTCCTACACCATTTTCTACGAATGCAATTGGCTCAACAATAATATTTGCGCACGAAGTAGCGTCATCGTTATAACTATCATAAATATCAAACTTCTTAATGTCTGAGAGGTATTGTTCGCCTTTTATTTCTTGAAGATCTTTACCAAACATTTGGATTTCTTCTCTTTCTTCTTCAAAATAGAATACTCGCCAGCCAATAGCACGATAAGCACCTACGTAACCATAACCACCTCTTCTGAATAGCATAATCACATCATTCTCACCGACTTGCTTCACAAGATTAGTACGCCAATCCTCTCCATATTCTATGAGGGAAAGTTCATTGAATCCTTCTTTCAATTTAGTCAATTGACTATCATTCCACATTATGAAGTGCCAAGCTTGATTTTCCAGTCTCTCAGAATCATCATTAATTTGCTCTTGTTGTTGGGCTGTTCCATCTGAAATTGGCATGGTATTGGTAACCTCATTGTTTGTGTTAGCGGCAATTCCTTCAAACTTACCCCAAAGATCTAAAATGTCTGTTTGGGATTCTATCCACTCCTCCTCTCGCAAGTCTTTCTCCTCTCGCAAGTCTTTTTGAAGAATGCTTGTGATTCCAGCAAATGCTTTCGCCATTTTATTGTCATCGTTCAAATTTTTTACATTATCGAGCTGATTCTTAATTTTCTCTATTACATTCTTATCATTAACATAAAAGCATACTTTACCCAGAAGCTTTGTACGTAAACTAGAGAAATCCTCCGATAAATCTTGGTTCTTCATTGAAAGAAATGCGTACATACTATAGACAAAGTCAGAGTACACTTCCAATTTTGCATTATATAGTTTCATATTTCTTTCTTTTACCTCTTCGTCTTTTGTCTGTCCATTTAAAAGAACAAGAGTAACCAAAGCGGATAAGACTACACCAACAAATGCCGTAATGAGGTTTGGTCCTACGGCATTATCCGACTTAAAATAGAAGTAGCTGGCAATAGCAGTGAATAATACGATAACAAATAGAAATACAAATACGTATTCGAATGTTTTGTTCTTTATGAAATTCATATTGTATATTTTATATTAGTCCAACTTCTCAAATTCAAAATCACTGGCTGAACAGCATGCTTTTTTGTAATCAAACTGAAACATGCGCATATATTGTTCTTTTATCTCTACTGCTCCATTGTAAAATGGGGTAGTGGTATGTGACCGAGTGGTCACAGTGATAGACATGTCAGGTGTCAGCACCTGTCCATTTGAGCGCTTAGTGCGCTTTGGAGTGATTCTAAATACTTTACTCATAGTCTTTAGTTCTTGATACTTGTTGCAAAGATATGAAATAATTATCATATATTAATTATTCTTTTTATTTTTTCTTTCATCTATATGATGATAATAATGTAGCGTGGATAAGTTGAAATCTACAGGATTCTCCTTGCTATCCAGGCACAAGCCTCAACATCAGCCAGTGCATTTCCAAAATTCTTTTTTATAAAATCTTTCTTAAATAACCCTCCCAAGAATTAAATCCAATGGGAACATATGTGGCGTTTATAGAAACTGCACCATATTCGTCGAAATCTTGCGTAACTACATCCAACTTTAAATTAGCAATCCTTTGATTTATTTCTTCCAAAAGCTTAGATGACATCCTTGCCCTTTGCATCTTGGGAAGATAGTATTCTCTAATAAACGTACTTATATTAGCATAATGAAATTGTTCTTTTCCAGAAAAAGGTATCTTATATTTTAATACATAATACTTCTCTTCAGAACTTAAATACGTTCCATTTATCCGCACAAATCCTTTTTCAGATTCTTGATGAATATCGACAATTACTGCGGATTCAATTGCTATATTCTTTTTATTCATAACTTCTTTTCTTAAATTATAAAATAAAGATTATAATATAACGTGGATAAGTTGAAAACTACAGGATTTCCCTTGCAATCCAGGCACATGCCTCAGCATCAGCCAGTGCATTATGATGGTTTTCCAGTTGATAACCACACTCTGCAGCAACAGTATGAAGCTGATGATTGGGTAAATCAGGGAAAACTCGACGTGATACGCACAGAGTATCGTAAAACTCATAATCGGGATAATCCATCTGATAGACACGGAATACTGCTTTCAAGCATCCTTCATCAAAAGGCTTATTATGGGCTACAAGGGGCAGACCCTCTATCAATGGTTCAATCTCTGCCCATACCTTGGGAAAGACAGGTGCTTCCTCAGTATCTTCACGACAAAGGCCATGCACCTGACTACACCAATAGTTATAATAGTTCGGCTCTGGCTGGATGAGGGAGTAGAAAGAATCTACTATCTCCCCATCTCGTACTATGACGATACCTACAGAGCAAACGCTGCTGCGCTCATTGTTAGCCGTCTCAAAATCTATGGCTGCGAAGTCTCTCATTTCTTATATTTCTTATGTAATTGTTCTACGATGTTAGCTATATCCTGACGAAGTGATAGAGGTTCTAACACTTCAACATCTGCACCATGCCAAAGTATCTCTTGAATAAAGTCATAGGATGGGCGCAGATAATAAGTAAAGATGCTGTATTCATCATTCTTTTCAATCTCTTCCTGCGTCTCATGGAGCATGAGGTCACGGATATAATTGGCTTGTCCTGCTGATACTTTCAACTTTACCTTTTGAGGTTCAAAGCGTTGATCTGCTATGATGCCAAAGCAACTGTCAAAGAAATCCTCCGCATTCCAGTTTTTAGGCAATTCAAAGGTCTCATCCGTTGTATAAAGATCGTGAATGCGATCAAGTGAATAGATTCGAGGTCCTTTATCATAGTAATATGAATAGGTACTTCGTGCTACCAGATACCAACGCTGACGGAATAGCTTTACGCAATAGGGTTGAACATCGAAGTTGTTTTCCTCATCCTTCCAATAGCTATGATAAGTGATATTTAGCACACGATTTTCCTTCATCGCCTCAATGATAGGCTGTAGGTAGTTCTGCCCTGAAGGTACATATTCCAAGATGATACGGTCTTTGATGCTTTGGCTATTCGCCAAGGCATTGCTCACACAGAATGTGTTATAAAGCCAAGAGCGCAGTCCATTTTTGCTGATATCCTCTTCGTGCTCTATATAGTAACGATACTCTCCACGTTGCTCATTTTCGATATTGATGCCAAACATATCAAAGATAACGTAACGCCAATTGTCAAAGGTACGCTTGGGAATTTCCACACCTCTGCTGATTTCATCGCGAAGCCAACGTTTGTTCAGCTCTTTGAATGAAATCATTCCAGCATTATATATGGTTTCTATTACCCATACATATTTTGTTATCAGGCTTTGCCCTCTATCATTATTAACCATATTCTTATTGTTTTTCTGCAAAGAAACAGTAAAGGTACGCCAAACTGTGGCAGAGGTTAGTAATTGTTTTATAATTCGAACGCAAATTTAGGGAATAATTCCTGAATCCACAAATAAAGAACCAGAAAAGTTGTCTCTCTGTTTAATAAAAAAGGAGTGAACATTTCGTTCACTCCTTATATTATAAATAAGCAGATTACTCTACTTTCGATGTCATGGGATTACGCAGTCCCTTGAAGCCTGTCAGGTATGCCTTGGCAGAGCCAAAAGAGAGGAACATATCCAGGCGGACGGGGAGGTGGTTCTTGTCATCAGTGATGTAGAAGCGAATCAGCTCATGATTCTTACCGTTCTCACGCTCAATGAAAGAGAATACAAGGCAACGATATTTATCGTCGTTGTTCTTCATCTTTACATTGGTGATACCATTGTATTTCAGCCAAGAGTTGGCAATCTTTGAGGCATCAGCAATAGGCAAGGGTATCTTGTCGCCTACCTTCAGCTTAGAGGCATCGAAGTTGCGGGCACGCAGATAGACACTCATCATGTCGTAGATGCAATCCTTATATTCTGACTCCTTCCAGTAATGTTCACCACGACTATTGATTTCGTGCTGCTTCAGGTGGCAGTTGCCTTTAGGATAGGTATACCACAACTCATCAACATAGTAGCGCTTTCCCTCACGTGCGCCCTTACGATAATAAAGAGGTGCCAAGTCTTTGGTTGTATAGCTCAGCAGCGTGTCACGCATGATGAACATATTATCCAACTTATTATTACCACGTGTAATCAAGCTACAACGGAATGCATCCTGTCCTTTATAATTTGATGTAACGGTAGACATGGAGGCTGTACCCACCTTTACCCATACAAACTTCCAATTGAAATAAAGGTCATAGCCTACAAATTCACCTGACTTAAAGGCTGTATTCTCAATACCACATTGAGCCTTTGCAGGGGTAACCATCAAAGAACAATGAATAGCGAATAGTATGGCAACCATCCACATCCATTTATTCACACACTCTATGCTAAAAAATCTTTTCATATCACTCTGTTTTTAGTTAGTTTCTATATTCTCTTTTCACTTGGACACCGTCCGCTTCACGTATTCTATTCCCAAGCTTCTGGCACGGTCAGCATTACGGTTTCTTAGTTGTTTCTTCTTACTGCTATTCTTTTTCTTCATCACAGCAGAGGGCTTCTGCTTATAACGAAGAAGGGCTTCAACCTGCCATTGTAGGGTAATATCCCACTTAGCTTTGGCTTCTATCTCACGAGGATAGTAATAGACGGATTCTGCTTGCTGGTCGGCATCATAGTTGCCAGTATCCCATAAGCCATTTCCGTTGCGATCCACAAAAGCACGAGCATAGTAGATAGCAGGTTTCAGATAATAGAACTGAGCAGTACCGTCTGCTTCCATCTTACTCGTTGCTACCACCTTGTCGCTTTTGTCTAACAACTGCACCACGACTGCACTTGAGTCTTTGATGCCATTCAGTTCCAAGAACAATGTACCATAGTCGTCCAGCGACTTTACCTTGATACCTTGTTTATATGGTTTGTTTGCTAATCCATAGATATCGACAAATGCTGCCGAGTCTACCTCAAAACTATATTCCGTATCTGGATGCCAGTCAACCAATAACTCATAACTGCGCAACTGGTTCTCTTGTTGGCGGAACTCAAACGGAGCCTGATACCATAGCGTATCTATCTTTGAATAGAGATGGATAGCGGCAGTATCTAATGTTGCCAAAGGCGATGGCATCTTGATATAAATAGAGCGATCAGGATCCATCGCTTGCGGAACATCATAGTCGGGCATCAAAGGCTTCACAGGGAAGATGCTGTCGAAAGGTTCTTCGCGTTTGCGCTTCTTCTCCTGTAGTTTGTGCCATGCCTCATATTCCTTCTCACGATCCTTTAGTCGCTTGGCATAAGGAGTCTTTGCCAATGCACTAATCGTATCGGTTGTTACCACCAACTGTCCCAAAGAGTCTGTCTTCAGATACTCCATAGAGAAGGTTAGCGTATCCTGATTGACCAACAGGGAATCACGAATCCAGTAGGTCAGCGAGTCTTTCTTGGCATTGCTCTCCAGCACAAAGGCATCTTCGGAATTGAAGTTCAAACCATGAATTATAGGCAGTTGTTCATGGCCATAACTGAAGAACATCTGAATGCGGTCAGCATCCTTGCGCTCTGTCTTGAGCAGATAGCGGTCAGTCTGTTGTTCCTGGAAAGCCAACAGGCACAGCTCGTCAGGATAATAATGTATATAAGGAACCTGACGGATGCTATCTATATGCAATGTGTCACGCCAGATAGTATCCTGTCGCATGTCTGCTTTAGCAGAAGGCTTAAAGGTTTCATGCGAGAAGGCTATCATCTCACTCTTCTGTGAGAACTTGTAATCGCCATCAACATCTTGGAGTGCATAGACACGATATTCGCCAGGAGCCACGCCCTTGATAACGAAGTGACCATTATCATCAGTACGAGACACACGCAGCAATGGCTTGGTACGGAAGGCAGAATCAGCCAAGTCTTCATACAAGCCTACGAGTATGCCCTGTACTGGTTCCAAATCTTCTGCATTGATCACATAACCTGACACCTCAAAGGTATCAATCTTCTCGCCTGTAGAGAAAGTAAAGGTGTAGTTACCTAACGGGTTTTCCTCATTATTATCAGAGATGGCATCACTAAAGTCAATGGTGTAAGTCATATCAGGCTTTAGCGTGTCCTTCAATTCAACAACAATTTTCTTGCCCTTGGCTGCTATCTCTGGCATCTCCAATTGAGGAGGTGAGACAATCACATTCTGGGTAGCATCAGCTAATTTGATGAACTCATCGAAATAGATGGTTACCTTCTGCGACTTCACACCTGTGGCTCTCTCTCCTGGTGTGCTTCCGATAATTCTAGGAGGATCATCGTCATACCAGCCACCATCAGGAGAACCCATACGGGCACAACCTACGATAGCAAAGGCCATCAGTATGAGATATAGCAGTTTCTTCATTGATTCAATGTCAAGAGTTGTTCTATATGTTCGCGGCTATTGCTCAGTCGGGGCACCTTATGCTGTCCTCCCAACTTACCACGCGACTTCAACCAATCATTGAAGAGTCCCTGACGAGCAGGGATAATCTCCAGATGCTGCAGGGTGATATCCTTATAGCGCTTGGCCTCATAGTCACTATTCAACTGCTGCAGACGCATATCCAGCAGGTCGGCAAACTGTGCCAAGTCACTTGGAGCCTTAGAGAATTCTATCAACCACTGGTGACGGCACTTTGCATTAGCATCCATAAATACGGGTGCTGCAGTATATTCCGAAACTTCTGCACCTGTCTGCTCGCAAGCATAAGCCAATCCTTGTTCTGCATTATCTACTATCAGTTCCTCACCGAAAGCATTGATAAAGCTCTTGGTGCGTCCAGAGATAACAAACTTATATGGATTGGTCGATGTAAAGCGAATCGTATCACCAATCATGTAGCGCCATAGTCCACATGAGGTACTAATCAGCATCGCATAGTTCTTATCCTTTTCCACGCCCCAAAGTGGTACGATATCGCCACCATCCATGGGCTGGAATTCATAAAATACGCCATAGTCGAGCATCAGCAGCATAGACTTGTCTGTGGGATCATCCTGCAAGCCAAAGAAGCCCTCACTGGCATTATATGTTTCCATATAGTGCATATTAGGCGATGTAATCAACTGCTCATACTGTTTACGGTAAGGCGTAAACGCTACACCACCATGGAAGAACACTTCCAGATTAGGCCACACCTCTTCAAGATGTGTCTTACCAGTAATTTCCATCATGCAGTTCAACACCGAAAGCATCCATGAAGGAACACCAGATATATTGGTCACGTTCTTCGTCATCGCCTCACGGGCAATGCGTTCACGTTTGATTTCAAAATCGCTCAACAGTGCCGTCTGCTTTTTCGGCACACGCACCAAGTTAACCAGTGGATTGATATTTTCTATCAATATGGCACTGAGGTCACCCACCAGCGAGCCTTCTACGTTATAGTTAGGCGCATGACTACCTCCAAGTATCAATCCCTTACCATCGAACATCTTCGACTTTGGATTGTTACGCAGATAGATAGCCACCGAGTCACGTCCACCAGCATAATGGATTTTCTGGAGGCCTTCATTACTAACGGGAATAAACTTTGATTTATCGTTTGTTGTACCACTGGATTTAGCATACCACTTCACCTTTCCAGGCCAAAGCACATCGCTCTCTCCGTGGCGCATACGGTCAATCTGCGCTTTCAGCTCCTCGTAAGTATTCACCGGATTATGCCGCACAAAGTCTTCATAGCCCTTTGTGTTTGCAAACGCATGCTGACGACCATACTCTGTATCTTTTGCTGTATGAATAAGATAATCCAGCACTGCACGCTGCAGCGTCTCTCCCCCATTCTGATGCTTCTCCAAAGCCTTCTGACGGGGCACAAATACCTTTCCTATTATCTGAGTAAAACTCATTTTATTGCAATATTTTTGTATGCAAAGGTAATACTTTTTTCTGAAACGCAAGAACGCTTGCGATTTTTTTCGTTGCGAAAGCCTTCGCAATAAAAAATTCGCATCACGAGAAAAACGATTCTTGCGTACAACTATGTTAAAGAATACAAAAAGTAATTGTTCTCATACAAGATTTGTGTACTTTTGAGTTTTCTATGCAGAACGCACCTGAAAAATGATTAGTCAACTCATAGAGCGTATACAGCAAAAAGACCAAAGAGCGATGAGCCAACTCTATCAAATATATGTAGAGGAGCTATCATCGGTCTGTTACCGCTATGTGTCTGACTATGACGATGCTAAGGATGTGTTGCAGAATAGTTTTGTGAAGATATTCACGTCTATTCCGGCATTAGACTATCGAGGAGAAGATAGCTTCAAAGCTTGGATGAAACGAATCGTAGCCAACGAGGCTCTCACCCAACTGAAACGACGGAAGAAGTTGGTATTCATGGAGCATAACAACATCAGCGAAGAGCCCTCGGATGACGAGCCACGAACAGAATGCTTGTCGCCAGATGAATTGCACCACCTGATTAGCAAGTTGCCAGATGGCTATCGTATGGTACTAAACCTTTTTATCTTTGAGGGATATTCACATCGACAGATAGCCGAACTGCTCAATATCAGTGAGAGTACCTCTGCCTCTCAATTCTACCATGCCAAACGGCTATTAGCGAAGAGTATTAAGGAACTAATAAAGAGCAAGAGATGAAAGAGAATTGGACAAACGATATAAAGCAGAAACTAGAGGGGCATAAGATGGCCCCACCTGCAGGACTTTGGGAGGACATCAGCAGTGAGATGGGTTTCCCCAAGAAGTCTGCTAGCAAGAGGTGGTATTGGTTGGCTGCCGCTGTTGTGCTTGCACTCGTGGGATTCTTTGGAATCTACCAGTTCCATCAAGACGCATCTCTTCCACAGGTTGCTCAACATACCTCAACTGAAAGCGCACCTAGAGTGGCAACGGTTACCACCAATCCATCAACTCCTGTGATGGTCTGCAAAGAGATTTCCAAAAAGACTTCTCAAGTCACTTCTCGGGAAGTCGTCCAGGCTGAGCCACAAGAAGGTGTCCAACTTGAATCCCAAGAAGAGATACAACAGGCTATAGAAGAAGACAACATACAGGTGACAAAAGAAGAACCCCAACAGACTTCTACAACAACCCCTCATCAGTCTTTTTCTGAGAATCATCATCATATCGCTTATCATCAAGACAAACATGCATCAACTCCTTCGTCTGCCAGCGATTGGTCGATAGGACTTAACGCCTCTGGTGGACTGCTTGCTTCTGCAGATAACAATCGTACAGGAAGGCTCTATTATCCCAATGCCTACGCATATCAAAACGGGAATGCAGTCTCAGATATTTCACCCTATATTGAAACAGATTATGTTTCGAGACATCATCTGCCTATACGTTTTGGACTCAGCCTAAATTACCAGTTGAGCTCCACCCTGTCGTTGCTAAGCGGCATCAACTATACCTACCTGTATTCTGAGTTCAACATACCGCTTTATCAGAATATCAATTATGACCAGAAACTTCACTATTTAGGTATACCCCTTGGTCTCTCTTGGCAATTACTAAGGAGCAACGGCTTCTGCCTCTATGTCTCTGCCTCAGCTATGCTAGAGAAATGCCTCAACGAGAAGCCTTGGCAATGGTCTGTAAATGCTGCCGCTGGTGCAGAGTACACGATTATCCCTCAGTTGGGTTTATACCTTGAACCCTCATTAGGCTATTATTTCGACGACGGCACCTCCTTCGACCACTATTACAAAGAGCATCCCTTTGCTCCTTCCATCGAGTTTGGTATTCGTTTGCATATCTCTAAATAAAAGCATTGTGCCCTTTTAGATTCTTTAACGCTCATCCATACAAGATTAGGCTACTCTATTAATTATAAGAGCAGAAAGAAACTAAAAGAACCCTAAAATGAAAAAGAAAAAAGTATTATGGCTATGTTTATTATTGCTGTTACTGACAGGATGCAGTAGCAACGATGACAGTATCACGATTAATAACAAGAATCTCCTAGGCTATTGGGAGACTGCAACGACTATTGATGTCAGGAGAGGACTATTGTTTACTTCTGAAGGCGAAATCAAGTCATGGGCAATATCTCCAAATTCACTGGACGACTCCCAACCTACGAGTAATGGACAATACTCAGAAGTACATTGGGGTTATTTCTGGTTTAGAGATGATGGAACGATAGAAATCCAGAATCGTCCAAAGAATTCTGAACCTAATCCTGATGAACTATATTATAAAGTTATGAGCCTTACCGAAGACCGTCTGGTGATTCGCACTTATGGTGGCTTTAGAGGAACCACATTAGAAGAAGGAGATGACGTGGAGTATAAGAAAACTGACAAACCTAACAAATAACATTGAACTATGAAAAGAATGAGTAAACTACTAGCAATGATTGCTACAAGCAGCATCATGCTATCATGTTCTTCGGCTTCATCAGAATTAACCGAAGATTGGGAAGAACCTCACAAGGTTGTAAACTGGGCAACATCACCACAGCCCATTCAGCTAACCGAAGAGCAGAAGGTGTTTGCCAACGACAACAATGGCTTTACGTTCAATTTCATCAAGGCTGTGAACGACATCAACACGTCTGGTGCAAGTTTTATCTACTCTCCCCTCAGCATTACCTATCTATTAGGTATGACAAACGATGCTGCCATTGGAATTACCGAGAAAGAGATTGAGCAGACATTAGGTTTCCATGAGGGTGGCATTCAGGCGGTAAACGAATATTGCAAAAAGCTAATAGAAGGCCTGCCCAAGGTTGACGAAAGCGTAAAGTTTAATATCGCCAATGCCATCTTCCTGAACAAGGGCTACAAGCTGAAAAAGCAGTTCGAGCAAGATATGCAATACTACTACGATGCCAAGGCTGAGGCGCTCGACTTCTCATCACCCCAAGCTGCAGATGTTATCAATAGATGGTGCAAAGAGAAAACCAATGATATGATTCCAAAGGTTCTGGAAGAGACAGATGACAAGATGGTTTCATACCTCTTGAATGCCATCTATTTCAAAGCAGATTGGACTTCTAAGTTCGACACCAAATACACCAAGACAGAAACCTTCACTAAAGAGAATGGGCAGACACAATTGCCCCTGATGCATCAGAAGGTGCTCATCGAATATGCCAGAAACGAGATTTTCTCTGCATTAAAAATACCTTATGGTAAGAATTTTTGGACTATGACCGTCATGCTCCCTGAAGAAGGAAAAACCACCGATGACATTATAAATGAATTAGCAAAGTCTAGCTCAAATAATACAACGCAAGATAACCCTTGGGAGATATTACAGAATAACAATTCCCGCCTTTACGAGGTAGATCTAAAACTTCCACGCTTTGAGACAGCATCAGATACTCAGAAACTTGAAAATGAGGAGAAACTCATTGGAGTACTGAAAAAGATGGGTATCCTGCGAGCTTTCACCCCCGAAGGCTCTGAAATTCCCAATATGTGCGAATCAAGTGATGGAATGGGTGGTATGAATCTCTATATATCCATGATGCAACAGATAGCTAAAATCGAAGTCAACGAAGAAGGTTCCGAAGCTGCTGCTGTAACCATTGGAGGTTTTGAAAATACTTGTGAAGGTCCTGATCCTGAATTTCCCAAGGCAACGTTCCACGCCAATCGTCCCTTCGTTTATGTGATTAGCGAAGCCTCGTCAGGAGTTATTCTCTTTGTCGGCAAGTTCACTGGAATATAATCATATAAAAAAAGAAAGTGGTCACTTCCAATCGGTGACCACTTTTTTTTCTCAATCTGCAAAGGCTGCTGCCTCTGCTTCGGCAATAATCTCCTCGCGTGTTTTCTCTTGAGGCGCTGCCGTGATATCATCCAGCGAGAACTCGTCGTGTTCTGTTGGCTGTTTTTCTGCTACATCAGGCTTTACAGGTTCTTGAGCGTCATCCACCCTTTGTGGGTTATTATCTTCTTGTTCGATGATGAAGTTCTGCTGTTCATTTTCCAGTTTCTCTGGATCAGGAACAACCATTACAGGTTCCTCTTCCATCTTCGTGCGGTCAGCCTTTGCGGCAAAGATGACATCGATGAACTGAGGTTCACGACGCAATGACTGCAGCGTCTCCTTTGCAGCCTTCTGCTGACTTTCCTTCTTTGAATAGCCAACACCTTTTGAGCCCTCAAGTCCTTCGATAAATACCTGAGTGGTGAATACAGGACTATTGTTCTCGTCGCGTGTCTGCTCTAAATCTCTGAACTCCATCTGCACACGGTTCTTCTGACTCCACTCCAGCAGTTTGGATTTGAAGTTCACCTCCTTATAAGCAACCTTGTCGATATTGATGAGCTGAGATAATATGCGGCGTTCCATAAAGCGCATACAGGCAGCATATCCTCTATCCAGATAGATAGCACCGACAAGGGCTTCGAAAGCATTACCGTTCATGTAGCTATTATGTGAGTTGCTACGTCCTGCCGAATTGATAAGCTGTGAGATACCCATTTCTTTAGCCAGTTTACCCAGCGTCTCACGGCTTACCAGTTTCGAACGTGTATTGGTTAGGAAACCTTCGCGCTTACCTTCAAAGTGTCGATAGACGATATCACCTACCACTGCATCCAGCACGGCATCGCCCAAAAACTCTAGACGCTCATTGTTTAACGGGCGACCTTTCTCGTTTTTGCGACCCACACTTTTATGCAGCAGTGCCTGCTTATAGAGCGCAATATTATGGGGATAAAACCCAAGAATGTTATAAAGAGCCGAAAAAAGCTCCTTCTCCTTTCGGAAAGGGAGCCTTATTCGGTCAATGATATTACTATTCAGCATTTGCTTAATTAATCTGCAAACTTTTTGAATACTACGCAAGCGTTGTGACCACCAAAACCAAAGGTGTTGCTGAGTCCAGCGCGTACCTCACGCTTCTGAGCCTTGTTGAAGGTGAAGTTGAGGTTGTAGTCAATCTCCTCGTCCTCGTCACCATCCTCGTGGTTGATTGTGGGAGGAATGATGTCGTTCTGAACAGCCAGAACGGTAGCCATAGCCTCTACGGCACCAGCAGCACCGAGCAAGTGACCAGTCATTGACTTAGTTGACGAGATATTCAGCTTGAAGGCAGCATCGCCAAACACTTCCTTGATAGCCTTAGCCTCAGAGATATCACCAACATGGGTAGAAGTACCGTGTACGTTGATATAGTCGATATCCTCAGGTTTCATACCAGCATCCTCAAGAGCGTTCTGCATTACGAGTTTAGCACCCAGACCCTCGGGGTGAGAAGCGGTAATGTGGTGAGCGTCAGCACTCATACCAGCACCTACCATCTCAGCGTAGATCTTAGCGCCACGAGCCTTAGCGTGCTCCAGCTCTTCAAGAATCAGACAGCCTGAACCCTCAGCCATGATAAATCCATCACGACTTGCGCTGAATGGACGACTTGCCTTCTCGGGCTCATCATTGCGAGTTGACAGGGCATGCATAGCGTTGAAACCACCTACACCAGTAGCGCAGATAGCAGCCTCAGCACCACCGGCAACGATAGCGTTAGCCTTACCCAGACGAATCAGGTTGAAGGCATCAGCCAGTGCATTTGAAGAAGATGCACAAGCAGAAGCGGTGATATAGTTGGGGCCATGGAAGCCATACATAATTGAAATCTGACCTGCAGCGATATCTGCAATCATCTTAGGGATGAAGAAGGGATTGAACTTAGGACCATCAGCCTCGTGCTGGCCATAGTACTTTACTTCTTCCTCGAAAGTCTTTATACCACCGATACCTACACCATAGACAACACCGATGCGGTTCTTGTCCTCAGTCTCCAGATCCATGCCGCAGTCTTCTACAGCCTGCTTGGCAGCAATCAGCGCCAACTGAGTGTAGCGGTCCATCTTACGGGCCTCTTTGCGATCAAGATAGTCGTTTACGTTGAGGTCCTTTACCTCGCAAGCAAACTTAGTCTTGAAGTTAGTGGTATCAAAGCTTGTAATAGGGGCTGCTCCGCTCTTACCAGCCAGCAGATTCTTCCAAGTTTCCTCGACAGAATTACCCAGCGGTGTTACGGCACCCAGTCCTGTTACTACTACTCTTTTTAATTCCATTTCTTTTATTTGCTAATTGATAACTGATAATTGACAATCATTGAAAAAGATTGAGAACTATGATTAATTCGACAACACGAAGAGGCCGAGACTAATCATAATTCTCAATTGTCAATTGTCAATATATCAATTGAATAATTATTTTGCGTTCTCCTCGATGTAAGAGATAGCGTCGCCAACAGTACCGATCTTCTCAGCCTTGTCGTCGGGGATAGAGATACCGAACTCCTTCTCGAACTCCATGATGAGCTCTACGGTATCCAGAGAGTCTGCACCGAGATCGTTAGTGAAACTTGCTTCGGGCTTAACCTCTGCTTCATCAACACCGAGCTTGTCTACGATAATAGCCTTTACTTTGCTTTCAATTTCTGACATAATTTTTTTCTTTAAAATGTTAATAATTGATATCTTTTTTACCTTTATCGCAACCAAAAAGTCGCTTAGCGGGTGCAAAGTAACACATTTTTATTGACTTACGCAAATTTTAAGAGCAAAAAAGCACTATTATTTGCACAAATACCTATTTATTGTGCAGTTTTCTGCATTATTTCTTGCATTTTGTCACACTGCTCATCTCTTTTTTTGTTCTCTTCGCAAAGGATAATGGTTGCGAATGGCCTCAAATTGCGAGGCGTCAGCCTTCAGCTTCTCACTATCCGTCAGCGGGTTGTAGAAATCCAGCGCATTTCCAGTGTCCACAAAGTCACTGGGAAGCGATGGGGGCAATATCTTGCCAGGATGCTCCAGATGGAAGTGGCTGCATAGTGCGTCAATCACCATATTGTCGGCATTCACCTTGCCGTCTGCCGAGTATCCGGCAATGTGTGGGGTACCGATAAACACCCTGTTCAGCAACTCCTCGTTCAGATGGGGTTCGTTTTCCCATACATCGAGCACAGCATCGCTTACCAGTTGTTGTTGTAAGGCAACAAGCAGCGCCTTATTATCCACCACCTCGCCACGACTGGTATTTATAATATAAGGTTTGTGCGCAAGGCGTTGGAAGAAGTGCTCATCAGCCATGTGATAGGTAGCATACTGTCCCTCGCGAGTCAGGGGTACATGGAAGGTGATGACGTCAGCCTCGCGCTCTATCACATCGAGCGACACAAAATCATCCTTACCCAATGGAGGGTCGCACACCAGCACGCGCATGCCCAACTGCTCTGCCACTGCCTTCACCTTCGTTCCTACATGTCCGCAACCCACAACACCTATTGTGGTACCTTTCAGATTCAGTCCTTTCTTTTGTTGCAACAGCAGCAGTGTGCACTCCAAATACTGAGCCACCGAACTCGCATTACATCCCGGACAGTTAGTCCACTGGATGCCTGCCTCCTTCATATAGTGTGTATCAATATGGTCGAAGCCTATTGTTGCCGTAGCCACAAACTGCACCTTGCTACCAGCCAACAGTTTCTCGTCGCATCGAGTACGGGTGCGCACCACCAGTGCGTCGGCATCCTTCACGTCGTCAGCCTCGATGCCTGCTCCAGGCAAGAACACCACCTCGTCAGCCAACAGCGCTATCTTTTCTTGTATATATGGTATCTTATCGTCTATTACTATCTTCATCATTCCCTTAGATGTTTATTTATTGCTGCAAAAATACACACTTTTCCCGAATCTTCCAAACAATTGCCTTAGATTACTACCGATACGCCAACGAATGTACTTGGCTTGATAGTATCTGAATAACCTTTTCTGATAGGCAACTCATATCTCGCAATTGCACGCAGATGATGATTAAGAATTTTGAAATCTATTCCTCCTCCTATATACAAACAGAGGTTGATAGGCAATAGCTTAACTGAGGTATCCTTCGCTTTATCATTATCAAAGGCATCTGGTGAACCTAAATCAGACAAGCCGAAAGGAAGGGTGATACCACCACTAACAATAGGTGTGATGCGCTCCTTCGGCCAAAAGGTATAGTTCACGCCACAGAGCACAGTAACTGTCTGGTCTTCCAATTCCTTTGTTACAGTTACATCACTTTCTTCATAAATATATGTCACAGTAGTGCTGCTCTTATAATATGAAGCCATCACCTGTAGCGACAAGCGATTGTCAACACGTGGAAAGAACCATTCAGCACCAACACCAAACTTCAGTGCTTTCGTCTTGGGCTGAAGATCTGAAGTAAGGTCATAGGATGTATTAAACAGACCAGCCTCCATCGTGAAATGCAGCTTTGACGAAGAGGAGTTCTTGGCTTTATATTCAAAGACTATAGATTCCTTATAGCCTTCGCAATATTGCTTGTTGTAGTCACGAACAATTGCTACTATATTGCTTGCCGTTAACTGGGCATTCCATAGGCGATTCATCGTCTGTTGACTCTCTGACAACATCTCCAGCGCAGGGTCTAAGACCTGGTGCTTCTTGACGTTTGCATCCTCCGGTGTCATCTGGTCCAGATAGTCTATTTCTTTCACAACGGCTACCTTCCCGTTGCCATCCTCCAGAAAGAACATCACATCGCTAGAGCTCTCCTCATATCGGAATACGCTTACACAGCCTTTCAACAAGCACTCTGCAAACAAGATCTGCGCCTCACCATCGATAGTATATGTCTTGCTTTCAAAGCATACCGTATTATCCAACAGTGAATATGCAGAGATATCCTTCGGTGAGTAAGCCCGATATTCCGTTTCGCCATCTTTCAGGAATAAGCAAGTTTCGGCACATTTCTTTCTTGACAAGAAATCTATGGTTCCCGCTATGGTGTCACCCTTCATCACAATATATCCACGCTGAGGGTTCTTTTGTGCAAATAGAGAAGTCGCTGTTACCATAAGCAGCAAGCAGCATAAGCAGAATGTGTGTGTTGTTTTCATTGTCTGTGTTGATTTTTAATTTCATTGCAAAGGTAAACATTTTTCCCGAATCCGCCAAGTTTTTCGTAGAGGAATCTAAAACCAATCCCGATGATTCCCAGAGAAAAATCGAAACTGCGCCAATGAACACACACACTGACGCAGCTTTTATTAATATGAGGTAAAATGAATAAGTGCAATCCTTAGCGATTCAAAAGCACTTTTCTAGAACTACCATCGGCACTTCTCTCAATATATAATCCGTGAGGATTACTCAGGCGACGTCCCTGCAGGTCGTAAGCAGTACCCTTTGTTCCACGCTCATTGTCTTTTACCGACTGGATGTCTGTAGCCTCTTTAGATATATCCACACACATCGCGAACATACCGCCAGTACTGTCGTCGTTATCCTGAGCCTCCTGAGAATAGAAGATGTAGGCATTCTTATCATCGCTGGTAACAACAATGCTCTTCACGCTGAGGTTCTCCTCTGCAATCTGCTTAGACCACAGTGTCTCACCTGCATCATTGATTTTGCTCACCATTAAATTACCACCATTCCACGATGTGAGGTCATTATAGATAACTACCCACGCATTAGCCAAGGGAATAATAGCTACTGGATGGAATCCCCACTGTTCGTTACAACCATAAGCAATGCCATACTCCTTAGCACCCTGCCAAGCATAACTGCCGTCGGCACTCAGCAGATTCACATTCAACTGATAAACAGCATCTCTGTATTGCCATGCCACGAGCGCTTTGTCGCCACGCGCACCAATCACAGCACTTCCTGCATCGCCACCGGTACTACCATTGCAACTAACGGCCTTGCTCAGTACTGTGCCATCAGCACTGAGATGGTTTACCACCTGATAGCCGCTCCAGTTCTGCAACTTTCTGTAAGTAATAGCCAAACCGCCATTGCCGTCAGGCGTACACTCGGGAGCAGGAATATACCTGCCAGAAGAGAGCGCCTCTTCCTCAATAGTTACAGGTTCTCCCCACACGTTCTCACCATCCTTATTGATGCGCTGTGCATCCAATCCTTTGGCTGCATTATCATATATAAGGTATAAATCGCCATCCACACAAGGCTTCATCACAGCAATCATGGCTCCAAACACCTTATTTGCGCTCCATGCCAGCGTTCCATCATTGTTGAAGCGCAGCAATTGGAAATTATCCTTTCGTCCCTCTGTATGGTATAATCCAACATAGATATTCTCACCGCTAACGCATACAAGAGGTTCCATATCGTAACCATTAGGATTCTCCGATACTGCAGTCAACTGTATGCCATCAGCGCTCCACACTGGCTGTCCCTGCTGGTTATAGCGATAAACGTAGAGTGTAGATATCTCCTCATCTTCATCACTTGTTCGTGTATCAGTATAGGTCATTATGATATCGCCATTCTGTGCCAGTGCCAATCCATAGTCAGTAGTATAACTGGCTGTTTGATGACCATCCACTACTACGCCTCCGTCACCCAAGAGCGGTGTACCATCAACATCGAGGACCTGCATATACAGATAGTAGCCAGTAGATGTCTCATCGGCCCCCGGCGTCCATCGCAGCCACGTCATCACCGTCTTACCTTCTGGTGTACGTAAAGCTTTCAGCTGAATTTGTCCACTTACTCCCGCCTGATCCAGGCGAATCTTTGCGTTATCACTCGGCTGCCAACCTGCAAACATGCAGGTAGTGGCTAATGCCATTAAAAAAAGAGTAAACAATTTTTTCATCTTGTTTTTTGATTTAGTTTTTGTTGTTTTTGTGTGTTAGAAATCCCTTTAAGGACATGCAAAGGTAGCAAATTATTCCCAAACAGAGAGAATATTTCTGTCAAAAAATTCCTTCTATCAATAAAAAGATTTGTCCTGTGATATTCTTTCTCATTAGATCAGGGGACGGTTCTCTGGTCTGCGCATTACATGGTATATTCCAGTATTACTGCTCTTCCGTGACTGTCTAGGCATGGTGACATACAATTATACACAACAAAGGTACACAATAACCGGAACACTCCTGCTAACGTTATAAGATTTTTAATCATTTATAACAGACCAGAGTCCCCTGGTCTGCGGAAAATAAATAAGAGCTGCTCTGTTGGGCAGCTCTTATTATTTGAATGATCTAAGGAATCTATAATCTGTCCCTATGATTCTCGCTACATCATAATCATTGGTTTTCGCATGATTTCCGCTTTTTCTTTTCTTCTTCGATTTTCTTCCAAAAGAGCATTTCATCTCTAAGCATATTAAAAATATATTGACATGCTAGATCTTCTGAGGGGAAGACATGAAAGTCTTCTCTTGTTCCTCGTTCGCTAAAATAGAATACTTCCCATTTGGAATAGTTCTGGTATAATACTATCCTATCAGGTTCAAGACTTCCATACAAGGAATAGTGATTAGCGCCAATCCCTATTTCTGATAATTTTTTAATTAATTCTTCTCTTTTCATTTTAAAATGGAATTATAAATTTGAGTTCTACAGAATCATGGGGACTGGTTTTTGATTCCTGGTTATGATTTGGCTTCATGTATTTTCGTTTTACTGTGTTTTTAGAGGTTGTGTTGTGAATATTTTAAGTGTGTTCTATTCTGTGGTGGTGACAGGTGACACGATGACACATAAAATCTAAAAGTCTACGCGTACCGCGTATGCGTGCGCACGAATAGTAAGTTCGCGCGGTACGCGTAGAGTTTATAAAAACTGCTGTCACCGCGTCACCTGTCATCAATCTCTTGTTTATGATTTTTTGTATGTTTATATACTCCTTCATATTTACATGCAAAGGTACAATTTTTTTTGTCGAAATGCAAGGTTTTTCCTAACTATTTTGCTGTCCTTTTTTGCCAAGAGGATTATGCGTAAATTCGATGAGGATTATGCGTGCAAACTCATCGAATTATGCGTGCAAACTCATCAGATGTAGGCTTCAAACGAAATTGAGGCTCACGAAAGTGGCACTTTTGCATCGCAATACAATAACTATTGATGTCCAATACAATAACTATTGAGGGTCAATATAATAACTATTGAAGTGCTAAACAACAACTATTCGAAAAGACTAAGCGTGACAATTGGGACAAAGGACACCCCAATTTTTACACGCTTACACGCTTAGAAGATAATTGGAATTATAATTATAGGTATATATATGATTGTTGTAGTAAATATATTTTAATAAGTATATTATCTATATTCTTACTATTATTCTTATTACTATTCTTCTCCGCTACTTGGTATGCAGAAAAATGCTGTCCTAATTGTCTCAATTGTCACGCTTGTGCTCTCAGAAACTCGTACGGCTTTTGAGAAAGTGGTAAAGAGCTTGCGAAAAGTCGTACGGCTTTCCTTGCGTATTAGGCTATTATGCGAACGAATGAGGCTAATAAACAGGGCGTATAAGGCTGATAGAAGGCTGTATCAGGCTAAGCCGTGCGTGTGTTACGGCAAAGGGCATCGTGTGTTACGGATAACTCCCTCGTGGGTTACGGCAAAGGAATAGCCCAGTCCAATTTTGGGCTCAGCTATCATAGAGGACTAAAAGAATGAGGGCGTGCCACCATTAAGATGAACACGCCCTCCGCTATTGAAGATTATTGCGGTATGTATTATTTAAACGTAACTTTCTTCAGCTTGTAGCCATAACCTACTATCAGCATACCTCCACGTGAGTCTACAATAGACTTGTTGGCCTCGGTGTAAGTGAACTCGAAGGGGTTAGGAGTATCGCTCTTAAGGTCGAACTGTGCTACCACCTGATCCTCGGGATTGTCGCCCCAGTTAGGTGTAGTGATACGCAGTGCATGATAGCCCTCTGGCATATCTACCATCTCATATTCCAAAGAAATAGTAGCACCTACAGGAACAGCCTCCATCTCAGCTGGAGTGATTTTCACATTGCTATTACCCCAGTCGACATTTACATCACCTGTCCAGAGAGTTGTCTCAGCAGGAGCAACAGCCTCTACTGCAACAACCTTCTTCAGTCTGTAGCCATAACCTACAATGAGCATACCTCCACGTGCGTCAACAATAGACTTGTTAGCCTCAGTGTATGTGAATTCGAAGGGGTTAGGAGTATCGCTCTTAAGGTCGAACTGTGCTACCACCTGATCCTCGGGATTGTCGCCCCAGCTAGGTGTAGTGATACGCAATGCATGATAGCCCTCTGCCATATCTACCAACTCATATTCCAGACGAATCTTAGCGCCTACAGGAACAGCTTCCATCTCTGCTGGAGTGATTTTTACATTGCTATTACCCCAGTCGATATCAGTAGAGCCTTCCCAAAGTACGGTCTCCTTTACTCCTGGATCTACATATTCTCCGTTGCTAACGGTAACCCAGTTGCAGCCAAAGCGCTCGCCATCAGCAGTCTCGATAGTCAGCATGTAGTCACCCTCTGGCATAGAAGGAACGTCGAAGGTGAGCTTGCCATTAGCGTAAGATACGTTAGTAGCCTCGGCCTGGGCAATAAATACCTTAGAGATGCTAGTAACATTCTTGCAGTCAATGGTCTTGGTGGTACCAATGGTAAGCCAACGAGACTTAGCATCATTAGCCAGTTCGGGGTCACCAGCCAAAGGACGAACCTTGAGCAGGCAGGTGCGAGAGGTAGAGAGTCCCTTAGTAGTGGTGGCTACAATCTTGAGAATATGGTCACCAGCCAATACAGACTGATTGATAGAGAGACCTTCGAACACCTTCTCATCGTCGATGAGCCATGAAACGGTGGTATAGTCGGCAGGAGTGACCTGCACATCGAATACGAAGTTCTCGGTGCGCTCGATATTTGCAATAGTGCCTGGCTCGCCACCCTTACCCTCGGGGATGTCGGTGTTCAAGATGCGAGGCATATCGTCTTCGCCAGCCGTGAAGAAAGCATCGTTGTCGGTAGAGCAACTGGTGGTTGCTGCCAAGCCGAAGCCCACGAGGAACATGGCGAGATATTTTGATATATTCTTGGTAATCATAGTTATATTCGTTTTTTACCTTTTAATGTTTTTACTTCACGTTGATGTCGGCAACATCCCACCACAGGCGGTGATGCCAGTCGTCTTTACCTCCCATGCGGCTGAGTGCCTCCTTATAGTTGACACTGTTGTACTGGTTCTCCAGGATGGGGTAACGCAGACGAGTAGGAGTCTGGAGGTTAGAATCATCACTGGGGAAGTCTTTGCGTACTTCCAGCTTGGTACGGTCGGTCAGTACAGGATAGTCTGAACGGCGCAGGTTAGCCCAAGCCTCAGAGGGGTTCATCATGTGCAGAATCCAAGCCTGAGTATTGATTGCTTCCTTAGCATTGGCAGCCAAAGCTGTAGCCTGAGAAGCGATGAAGTCGTTAATCTCAGCATCGGTAATCTTCTTGTCGGCCTGCAGGTAGTGGGTATTCAACCACTGCATAGAAGCCTTGATACCAGCGTTGAAGTGGTCTTCAACAGTGCCGGGAACATCCCAACCCTTAGACTTAGCCTCAGCCAGCAGGAACTCTACCTCACCAGAGTTGATGAGCGCACCTGGACGGTCGGGCATCTCGAAGTCGATAGAGAGGAATGGACGCAGCATACGAGCGTTGTAGTTGTTCTGGTCGAAACCAGCCTCAGGGTACATCTTCACCAGCTTATCGAGGGTGGGGATGGCTGAGTTAGAAGGAGCATTTACCCAATCGCTCCACCATGCAGCACCGGGTACACAAGGAGTGTAGTCGCCAGTAGTAGCCAGATAAGCTACCACCTCGTCGGTAACGTCAACGTTCCACTCGCGATCGGGCTTGGTCTCAGCACGCTTGGTGTTGATATAGTGACGGCAGATGCGATAGAGACGTGGGTCGTTGCTGTTCTTCATAATATCGAAGAAGGTAGAGCATACGAAGGTAGGTGACGAAGGATCCTGTCCGTAGAGAATCTCACCGAGGGCATTGACACGGAAGTCAAGGTCGCGAGAACCATCATACAGGGTGAAAGGACCATCGGTATAGATGATGTAAGCATCGTCGGCAGCGCTCTGGATATAACCACCATCGGCAGCCAAAGCCTTCTCAAACTCTGCCTGAGCCTTGGTGGGGTTAACATCGCTGATACGCATAGCATAGCGCAGACGCAGTGAGTTAGCGTAGCGCTTCCAAGCATCAACATCGCCACTCATGCTGGTAACATCACCACCAATGCGGTCGTTGCCAGTACCCAACTGTGCCACACAAGCAGCCAGCTCGTCGAAGAAGAAGTTGTAAATCTCTTCCTGTGTCTCGTATTTGGGGTTAGAAATGCCCTTTACGAAACCCTGACCAGCCTCTGTGCAAGGAATGTCACCATAGATGTCGGTAAGTACTGACATCAGATAAACACGGTGAATGCGCAGAGCTGCATTGGTGTTGGGCTTATCCTCAGAGTTGGCAATAGCATCAACCATATTCTTGATAGCTACTGAATAGAACTGGTCCCATACGAGGCGCATCTGGTCGTCTTGTGCATGAACGGCACCAGCATAGTTGCTGACGTTCCAACCACCAGCAAAGTGCTGAGTGAAACCAGTGATATAGCTACGATAGGTATCCATCAGTCCAAAGTCGCCATAGGTCTGCAACAGGGCTGTGGTGAGCTGTGCGCTAGGCTCAATGTAAGAGGCCTTACTATCGTCGGTGTTAACCTCTTCCATGTAGCTATCGCTGCAGGCTGTAGTAGCGAGCAAGCCACATCCTACAACAAAGGCAGCAAGTGTATTCTTGAAATATTTTGTAGTCATAATAGTTCCTCCTCCTCTTTAGAATTTAACATTGACATTGATACCATAGCTACGGCGTGAGGGCAGCGAACCATACTCCAGACCAAGACCAGAGGTGTTGTAACCAGAGTCTGGATCGATGTTAGGAATGTTCTTCCAAACGATGAATGGGTTACGAGCTACGAACGATACGCTGAGGCTCTGAACCTTCTTGCCCAACCACTTCTCGGGGAAGGTGTAGCCAAGGGTAATCTCACGACACTTGATGTAAGAGTTGTCATAGATGAACATAGAGGGAGCATTCTCAGAAGCGGTCTTCCAATAGTTCTCGGGGTTAACGGGGATATCGTTCTGCTTATAGCCCAGAACATTGCCCTCTTCGTCGCGCATCTCAATCATACCAGGAACGATGTAACCCTCGCACTTGCCAGCAGCACGCCACTCGTCGAGTGTCATGTTAGCAGCCTTGCGGTTCTCCTCAGAGCGATACCACTCCTCACGACCAGCCAGTGTGCCAGAAGCCTTACCAGTGGCATAAGCTGAACGCATAGACATAGAGAAGAGGTCAGCACCAACCTTCACGTCGAAGCCTGCAGAGAGGCGGAAGTTCTTATAAGTAAAGGTAGAATAGAAACCACCTGTCCAATCCCAAGAGGCATTACCCAGTGTGTGGGTCTTGTCGTCAACCTCAGGCAGACCAGTAGTAGCATTGATGATTACCTGACCATCGGCAGTACGGCGGAAGTCCTTACCAGTGATAGAACCGTAGTTCTTACCAACCTCAGCACCTACAGAAACACCACACCATGTGGCCTTCTCAATCTCGAAGTAGTTCATACCGTCAACGAGTGAGTTAACCTTGTTGATGTTCTTAGAGAAGTTGACACCTGCATCCCAAGCAAAGTCCTTAATCTGCAGTACACGACCATTGAGGGCTACCTCAATACCCTTGTTCTGAATCTCACCGGCATTGATCAGGCTGTAGTTATAACCAGAGGTTGAAGAGGTGGCCAGACGGATAATCTGGTCCTTAGACAACTGATTGTAGTAAGTAACGTCAACACCCAGACGACCACGGAAGAGCTTCATCTCAAGACCGAGCTCGAAAGAGTTGGTGCGAGTAGGCTTCAAATCTCTGTTAGGCTTAACGTCGTTGTTAATCATACCGATAACATAGCCACCGTAAGAGTACTTAGCAGTAGAGTAAGTCAGATCCAACTGATAAGGATCGGTATCGCTACCTACCTGTGCCCAAGAAGCACGAATCTTACCATAGTTAATCAGATTCTTATTCTTAATCCACTCTGAGAAGACTACGCTACCAGAGAATGAAGGATATACATATACATTGTTGTTGGTAGGCAGTGTAGAAGACTTGTCACCACGCAGGGTAGCCTCCAAGTAGTAGGTATGCAGATAACCTACGCTGGCAGAACCGAAGAGAGAGTTAATCTGCTTCTTGTAGGTGTTGCGCTGAACACTCTGCTCGGCATAGTTCATGATAGCTACTACGTTCTTCATCTGCTGGTCCATACCAGTGAAGATGTCTGTCTTGTTGTTTACCTTGAAGATGTTACCACCCAGGGTAGCATTTACGTCGAAGTCACCAAACTGATTGTTATACAGTGCGAGCAACTCGGCATTCAAGGTGCGGTTGTTGAAGTTCTGACTCTGCAACTGACCAGCCAGCTTACCAGGAGTAGTGCGGGCTACGAAGTCATCGAAGGTCATGAAGTTCATATCGGTACCGATAGTACCCTGCAACTTCAAGTGGTCGTTGATGTTCCAGATGGCCTTGGCAGTCAGACGGAAGATATCCTTAGCTGAGGTATTCTCGTTCTTATAGAGGTCCCAGTAAGGGTTCTTGTTGTACTGGTCGTTACCATTCCAGTTGGCATACTCACCCTCGGCAGTCTCGTAGTTCTTCAACCAGTCCTGACTGTAGGTACCAGCCAAGGTCATGAGGTTCTTACCTACGTTGCTCTGAGAGTCGCCCAATGCGGGACGGTTCTTTACATCCTCACGAGTGTAGTTGGCTGTGAAGTCGAAATCAACAGGACCAGCAGCAGTGGTGACACGCAGATTGAAGTTGTCACGGCTCATGTGGGTGTTAGGAAGAATGTCCTTGTTGCGCATGTCGGTAACAGAGAAACGAACACCCGTCTTGCCAGAGTTGACACTCAGGATGGCAGTGTTCTGGGTGGTGAGACCTGTGCGGAAGAACCCGCTGACATTGTCGCGATACATATAGAATGGACGCTTAGCGTGGTCGAAATACTCCACATTCAGGTTGTCAGCCTTGGCACCCCAGCTAGAGTTGGTACCAGAGGTGGCTGTAGGACTATAGGCACCATTGTAACCCATACCGTAAATCTGCTGGATATCGTCCCACTGTGAGTTCTGAGTATCAAAAGTGAGCGAACCATTATATTCTACAGAAACCTTGTCCTTGTCAGCCTTCTTTGTGGTAATCAGGATGACACCGTGAGAGGCGCGGCTACCATAAAGAGCAGAAGCAGCAGGACCCTTCAGCACGGTCATGTTCTCGATATCATCGGGGTTGATGGCAGAGATACCATCACCGAGGTCGTAACCACCCTCTGTACCAGCACTACCGAAGTTAGTGTTGTCCAAGGGCACACCATCGATTACATACAATGGCTGATTGTTACCAGAAATCTCGGTGTTACCACGAAGCAATACACGAGTAGAACCAGAGGCACCACCTGCAGTATTCTGCACTACAAGACCGGCCACCTTACCAGAAAGAGAGTTGATAACATTGGTCTCCTTAGCCTTGGTGAGTTCTTCACCCTTCACCTCAGAGACACCATAACCCAGCGCCTTGCGGTCGCGCTTGATGCCAAGAGCGGTAACAACCACTTCATCGAGCACGGTCTTGTCCTCGTCGAGGACAATCTTCATGCCCTGTTGAGCCTTCACCTGCTTGGTGGTGTAGCCTACATAGCTTACCTCCAATACGGCACCAGCCTTACACTTGATTTTAAAGTTACCGTCATAGTCGGTAATAGTACCAGTATTGGCACCTACCACCTTGACAGAAGCACCAATCAGTGGGCCATTAGCATCCTCGACAGTACCACTAATCTCGCGGTCATCGGGAGCTGCTGCAGCCTGTTCCGCACGATTGTTCGTAGCGGCATCAGCCAGCATTGGCATCCACATCATGCCTGCGCTAAGCAGACAAAGAAACATTGTTCTTTTGTTCATTGTTAGATGTTTTTTTAGTTGTTATGATAGTTAAAATAGGGATTACATATTCACTACTACGGTATGATGACCTGGTGTAGCCTTGATGACGTTACCATCAACAGGCTGACCATCGACTACAATCGAAGTGACACCACTCTGCTTGCCCTCTGGGTTGAGAACGGTGATATCGAAAGTAGCATCACGCAGGATACGCTGAACGCTATACTCCTTGAGTGTAGAAGGAATACAGGGGTCAATCTCGATGCCATCATAGGTGGGCTTGATACCCAGAATGAACTGGGTAATGGTGTACCAGTTCCATGCTGCTGTACCCGTGAGCCAAGAGTTCTTACCCTCACCAGGCTTAGCGGCATCCTTACCGGCTACCATCTGACAGTAAACATAAGGCTCTACCTTATGGAGCTGCTGGTCTTCAATCCATGCAGGACAAATCTTGGTATAGTGTTCCCAAGCATCGTTACCACGATGAGCAACAGTCTCACCAATAATCACCCAAGGATTGTTGTGGCAGAAGATACCGGCATTCTCTTTGTAACCAGCGGGATAAGAGCTAATCTCACCCATCTCTACATAGTACTTAGTGAAAGCGGGATTGTTGAGCACCATACCATGCTCGCTATCCAAATAGCGCTTACATGCGTCCAGTGCCTTGTCAACCATTCCTTCTTCCTGTCCGATACCTGCCATCGTACAGAAACCTTGCGACTCGATGAAGATCTTACCTTCTTCATTTTCGTGAGAGCCAATCTTATTGCCATAGAAGTCATAGGCACGCAGATACCACTCACCATCCCAACCATGCTTCTTGACAGCCTCAACCATGGCGTCGATACACTGCTGAGCACGTTGAGCCTCATCGTGCTTGGCCATCTTCTCGCAGAGTTCTACATACTGCTTTCCAGTAAATACGAAGAGACCGGCAATCATCAGAGACTCAGCCTTAGAGCCTTCGCTCTGGTTCTCAGTAGTCTGGAATGACTCGTTGGGATCCCAAGAGAAGCAGTTGAGGTTCAGACAGTCGTTCCAGTCGGCACGACCAATAAGTGGCAGCATGTGAGGACCAAGGTTCTCAACTACATGATTGAAAGAGATGCGCAGGTGCTCGAAGAGTGACACCTCTGTACCAGGCTGATTGTCGAAGGGTACCATCTCGTCAAGGATAGAGAAGTCGCCCGTCTCCTTGATATATGCAACAGTACCGAAGATGAGCCAGCAGGGGTCATCGTTGAAACCACCACCGATATCATTATTACCACGCTTAGTAAGGGGCTGATACTGGTGATAGCATCCACCATCAGGGAACTGGGTAGAGGCAATATCAATGATGCGCTGACGAGCACGGCTAGGAATCTGATGTACGAAACCTACTAAGTCTTGGTTAGAATCGCGGAATCCCATACCACGGCCTACACCACTCTCGAAGAATGAAGCACTGCGAGAGAAGCAGAAGGTAATCATACACTGATACTGGTTCCAGATGTTGACCATACGGTTCAGACGGTCGTCGGCACTCTTAACAGAGAACTTAGACAGCAGCTGATCCCACAACTGGCGCAACTCCTCGAAGGCAGCATCAACAGCCTCGACAGTAGAGAAGCGCTGGATAACCTCATAGGCCTTTTTCTTATTGACGAGTGTGACGTCAGAATCCTGTGATGAGAGCAACTCACCACGCTGCTTGCGAGCAATATCCTCTTGAGAGAACTTCTCGTCTTGCTCGTTTTCTACATATCCCAGTACGAAGATAAAGTCTTTCTCCTCGCCAGGCTGCAGGCTAACCTCTACATAGTGAGAGGCAATAGGACTCCAACCATGAGCCAGTGAGTTGGCAGGCTTACCAGCCATCACACACTGAGGATTAGAGAAGTCGTTATAAAGTCCGATAAACGACTCGCGATCGGTATCATAACCATCAGCCTGCACATTGGTCAGCGCATAATAGGCATAGTGATTGCGACGCTCCTTATACTCGGTCTTATGATAGATGGTAGAGAAATCTTCAATCTCCACCTCACCAGTAGACCAGTTACGCTGGAAGTTCTCCATATCTGTGGCAGCATTCCACAGACACCACTCAGTGAAGCTGAAGAGCTTCAACTGCTTTACTTCATTAGTGGTATTCTTCAGGGTTAACTTCTGCACTTCTGCCCATGTATGCAAGGGAACAAAGAAGAGTACTGAAGCCTCAATGCCATTCTTACTACCCGTGATACGAGTATAGTTCATTCCGTGACGACACTCATAGCTGTCAAGAGGAGTCTTACAAGGCTTCCAACCAGGATTCCATACAGTACCACCATCATTGATATAGAAATAACGGCCACCGGCATCCATGGGGACACCATTGTAGCGATAACGAGTGATACGACGGAATTTGGCATCTTTATAGAAGTCGTAGCCTCCCGCAGTATTTGATATCAGACCAAAGAAGTCTTCATTACCCAGATAGTTAATCCAAGGGAACGGAGTGGCAGGGTCTGTAATCACATACTCGCGATGAGCATCATCAAAATGTCCAAATGTCTTCATATTATTATTAGTATTTGATTCTTTTCCTTATTATATTACTTCTCCAGTCCTTTGCCTGACATCAGGACATCAACCAATGGTTTATCCTTATAGTCATTCTTCTGCTGATCCCAGAAACCGAAGTCTGCATCATAGCACCAAGTGGTCCAAGCAATATTAAACTCATCGAAGACTGAGAGCATATCCTTTGTCCACTTATAGGCCAATTCGCGATCTACTGGCTCATAGACACCCCACTCACCACAGAAGAGCTGGAGATTATACTTCTTAGCCACGGCGATAGCATCCTTGAAGTCTTCACGAATCTTATTGATATCCCATACCTGAGTATTGAAATGGTTCTCATCAATCAGTGCCTTAACAGAGTCTGAAGATGCCTCATAGTCTTCCTTAGAAACGAGGACACCAGGATAGTTTACTTTACCTGTGTACTTGCCTACGGGAGTCCACCATGCACCATAGTGGGTCAGAATCATGGGGTTGTAATAGTGGAAAGAGAGAATGATATTCTTATCACCCTCAGGAACCTTCAGATATTTCATGGTTTCATAACCCTGCCAACGATTAGAACCGATAACAAGTGTACGCTGTGGCTCACGCTCACGGAGTGCTTTGTGTACCTTAGCCACCAGTTTGTTCCACTGCTCATGCTCTTCAGCTACAGGCTCGTTCATAAATTCGTAGGCTACAGAGTCGTTGCTGTATCCTTTCAACACATCAGAAAGTTGATACCACAAGTTAATCAAATCCTGCTGAGACTTCTCAGAAGTAAACAAGGTATTGGCACTGCCATTACCCTCGTTGACTGCATTGAAATAGTGAGAACGGATAATGTGCAAATCGACAATAGCACGCAGATGATGCTTGCCACACTGGTCGAGAGCAAAGGTCAGCAGATTCCAAGCCTCAGGAAGCTGATTACCTTCTTCATCCCAAAACTGAACCTCGTCGATGGGGATACGAACAAAGTCGAAACCTAACTGCTCAAGGCGCTCAAAGTCGTCTTCTTGAATATGCAGGCGACGAGCCTCACCACGCTCTTCTGACTGAGACAGCCAGTGACTTAGGTTTGTTCCTCGCTTAATACGGAAGTTGTTTACTCCTTCTGTAGAGTCGGCCTTAGTAGAGCAGGCCGTCAGCATTGCAATAGCCATAAAGGCTACAACTGATAAGATTTTCTTCATTTGTTATAGTGTTTTTATTTTGTTATGTTTACTCCCTCCATGATACCCTGCAGTATCCAAGGTGCCTTTACTTTCATACTTGCTCTACGGTCGAAGATACCAAAATGTTCAGCTCCACTACCAAAGGCATTGTTATCCCAAACAAAGGTAGAGAAGCCACGCTTGCGAGCTTCACTGACAAAGAAACGGCAATAGTAGGTCATGTTTTCATGGATTAGGTCGGTCTGTCCACTCTTCTGGCGATCGGTAACGCCCCATTCGCCAATGACTACACCGAGTCCTTTCTGACTCCATGTAGCAACAACCCTATCAAAAAGGTCGGTCATATTCTTCTCATCACTAGGTGAAGCCTCGCCTTTATCTTTATAAGGAGCACCCCAGAAGTTATACTTGCACTCTCCGGCATAATCCCAAGGGTTATAGAAATGGAACTCAACACTCATATAGTTGTTGCCATTACCCTCTACATCGGTAGGAATAATGAAGTTGTCATTATAGAGTCCGAAATCAGGATTACATACGTAGGTCTGTACTATCAGGTGACGCTTGGCATTCTTACCACCTGTAGCACGGACAACGTCAATAAAAGTCTGATTATATGAATTCTGTACTGCTAAATTCTCGGCTTCGGGTTTGCCCCAATTGTCTTTGATATGAACCTCGTTAGTACCTGCAAAGGCTACACGATAGTCATAATCAGCAAATTCGCTGGCAATATTCAACCACAGCAAAGCCAACTTCTGATTGTTTTCCTCCTTGTACTGATTCGTAGGACGTCCCTCAAGCCACTTGTCGTGATGGGTATTGATGATTACCTTCATATCATAGCTTAGACACCATCCTACTACTTTCTTAATTCGTGCAATCCAAGCCTTGTCAATACTCATTGCTTGTGGATTGGTGATATGGCACTGCCAACGAACAGGAATACGGATAGCGTTAAAACCAGCGTCCTTAATGGCCTTGATTACTTTCTTTGTAACAACAGGGTTACTCCATGCAGTTTCAGCCTTGATACTACCCTCTGGGTTACCAATGGCCATAGATTCTCCATCTTGTCCTGGAGCAGAACATTCAAATTGGTTGCCAAGATTCCATCCGGCAACAACCTCGCGATTCCACTGCTGAGCAGTAGGTTGCGCGTGGCAAACGGAAATGATACTCGATAAAGCAAAAAGAGCAAATAGTCGAGCGGTAAAGATTTTCTTCATTATTAGGCTATTGTTGTTGTTTTGATGCACAAAGGTATTTATATTCATATAAAAGGAGGTTTGAAGGTAAACAAAAAGGGTTTCAAAACTCTCAACTGTCAGTTTTGAAACCCCTTTTTGATAGATTTTATACCCTCTATTATACGTATTTTGATGGCGACACTCCGAAGTATTTCTTGAATACTGTGCTAAAATACTTAGCATTGTCAAAGCCAGCCATCACCGCTGTCTCACTTACCGAGCGACCACTGCGCAACAACGCTGCAGCACGCTCCAGACGGATAATACGGATGAAGTCTTGTGGTGATTTACCCGTAAAGGACTTCAGCTTAATATAGAATAAGGTGCGGCTCATTGCCATCTCACGACACAGACGATCAATGTTAAAGTCACTCTCTGAAAGATGATCGGCAACCAGAGAGGTAACTTTCCCGATGAATTCGGAGCTTTCTTCACTATCAGCCTCGATGGAATCGGACTTTTTCTTATCATCATGAACAACGTCCACGCTAAGACTTGGATTGCTCACCACCAGACGCATATACTTGGTATGCAACTGATAAATGCGCCAAGCGCCATAGAAGGCCAGTACTATTAGACCGATATAGATCATCCACATCCACCAAGAATACCACCAAGGCTGATCAATGATGAGTTTCAACTGCACTTCATCAAGCACCTCACCGCAAGTACGACTGATGCTACGCAGATGCAAGTCGTGCGTACCAGCTTCAAGATTAGTAAAACGGATACTCTGCTGACTGATGGGCAGACTCCACTCACCATCACCTACTTTATACTGATAGACAATATCAAACTGATTGCGCAGATTGATACACTCAAAGTTCAAGTCAAAAGTACGTTCGCTATAACTTAAATGCAACTCATCACCATTGGTACCTAAGATACGTAATTTGGCAGTATAGTTAATGGCCTGCACATTCTCCGGATTGACAATGAGAGCACCAGTAGTGCTACCATAAAGAATGTGGTTGTTATGCATCTTTACAACAGCTCCTCGGCTGTACTCTCTTTCTACTCCATAGCAGAAATTCACATTGACAACCTTGGTGGGATTACTGGGATCAATAAACGAAAGACCCTCTTCCGTAGCTATCATAATACGATTTCGTACATCCTTAATGATGCTACTGATACAATTAGAAGGAAGACCATCAGCCTTAGTCAACTGTGTACACTTTCTCGTATCGAAGTGATAGATATAGATACCACCGCCGTCTGTTCCTATCCACAGTTCATTACCGTTATTAAGGAACAGGCATTGTGCAAATTTGTTCACATCATTCTTGTTACCGGCTTCGTAGGTCAGTTCTGTAATCTTACCCGTAATGGGAGATACCAGTTGCACACCATAAGCTGTACCAACAGCAATATTTCCATTGGGCAGTTGCAGCATGTCATTGATATAATGAACCTGATGATAACGGAAACCACTGGCTGTCTTCTGTACTAAAAGACCATCAAGGCATCCCATCCACAAATCGCCCTGCTTGTCATACATCAGTTTATATACATGGTCATCCTGAAGAACGCCATTGCCGACAGTATATAGTTGACGAGCATTGCCATCTGGAGTGATTTCATATACACCCTTTCCGTAAGTAGCTGCCAGTATCTTTCCGTCAGGAGTCTTGCAGAGATCTATCACTACCGTACCATAGCAGGTGTGTTTCCACTGTCGGGTAAAAGGATTGTGCAGGCTGACACCATTATCGGTACCCATCACCAACACCCCATTTGCTAATTGGTCAACACAGTTAACGCGGTCGTTCAACAGAGACTGCTGATTATCACGAATATGCTGGAAGATGGCAGGTGTACTGCCTACCGGGCGTGCAATATCTATACCGCCAGAATAAGAACCTACAATGATGTTGCCCCAGGCATCACGAAGCAGAGCATAGATACCATTACCATGAAGTACTCCATGTGCGCCCTCATTAGCATCAAAGAGAGGTTTCCATGAATATTTTCCTGTTGAAGAAGGCTGTCTGCTGACAATATGAACACCAAAACCATCGATACCTACCAACAGAGTCTTACTATCATAAGCACAGATACTGCGCACAGGATTGTGCATGATGTCTACTCCTTCCTCTGGCGATACATAGTCGCTCTTTGTCATACGTCCTGCTCCATCGAAAGACAGAACACGGAGGCCTGCAGTATATCCTCCAAGCCACACCTTATTATATAAAGCATCATAAAAGCCACTCTCAATATGGTAAGGCAGGATGTTTTGCATGCGAATATGGGACTTGGGCACAGAATGGATACCTCCATTATATTGCAACACTCCCTCTTTTGTACAGAAAAGCAAGTGCTTGTTTGTCTTGACTATGCAACATGCATTAGCCTCTTTCACCACAGAGATGGCGGTGTTATTGAAAAGGAAATATACTCCCTTGTCAGTTGCTAACCATAGACCTTTATCTGTTTGCAGAATGTCGTTCAACTGAACATCACCCTTTATCAGAGCGTTTGCATTTGCGATTTCAACAAATGTATCGCTTCGGGCATCATAACGATAGACATATCCTTTATTGTCAAAAGCCAACAGATTCTGTATCTCCT
The DNA here is from genome assembly GCA_900119285.1 of Prevotellaceae bacterium HUN156. Taxonomy (GTDB): domain Bacteria; phylum Bacteroidota; class Bacteroidia; order Bacteroidales; family Bacteroidaceae; genus Prevotella. The sequence goes on along the minus strand of FPIT01000003.1, from coordinate 244,215 downwards.
GTCGGGTTAATGAGGAAGACAATTTGATGGTTCTACCTGCCAAGATGCTAACAGCTGATGCCTTCCCCAGTTGGTAGTGCTTTACGGATACTCCATTATAGCGCTCCACACTATTCTTTGCCGACCACCAAATGGCACCATCCAAAGTCTGCTGTAGAGAGAAGATGCGCTGACTACTTAGGCCTTCCTTCTGTCCTAGGTGCTGATAGGTAAAGTCTTCAACACTCTGTGCTGAGACCGTAAGACAGAAGAGAGTCCACAGGATACCAATGAGGAATGATGAGTATCTTTTCATAGTCACAACCTTTTATTGTCCTCCTAATCGAGAGAAGTATTCTATGATATCCTCCCACGTTTTAAACGTATCACTACCATATTCTATCAGAGTAGCCATTGTGTCGCCTTCTTTTTGGCTACTTATCAGATAGTCACCGTAAAGCAAGTCGCGACGCCAAGTTACGACAAGATGGCGCCAAGCTGGAACACCTATATATTCTTCCAACCAAGGCTTTGCTATAGTTTCATCCTCAGCAACAAAATATACCTGATAGTGTTCAATAAACTGGCGTATAGCTTTCTGCGCTGATGAAGCAGGCTGCTGCTCCCTATTCATCAGGCTTTCTATTCCTATATATATAATAGGGCGCTCATGTTTTTCCTGATAGTCGTCAATCCATCGGATAACAGGCACTACACTCTGCATGAAACTCTTGTCGTTCATGCGGTGTTCACCATGAAAATGAAACGCCTGAGGATATACCTCATGGAACATATCATAAGTATCCACTGTTGTGTCTTCATCACCAAAAAGACCATAAACCAAACGCTGCTCCTCAGCGTTAACTTTAGAGAATCGCTGCTCTGACTGTTCCTTATACTCTTTTACAAGTGCTTTATCAACATAGAATTCCTGAACTCCATCCTGACGAGGATTCTGAAACTGCTGAGTACCTGTCATTCCGTGGGCTTTCATCGTCTCTCCCATTTCCATAGCAGGATTCACGCAGATGCGATGATAGCCATACAACTGCTCTGCATACATACCTCCCATCGATGTACCAATAATAAGGTCTGGATGCTCTTGTTGACAGATATCTTGCAACATTTCTATAGCTTCGGCTGGATGAACGGGAATATCTGGCGCTACCACCTTTGCCTGAGGCATCACCTCCCGCAGTCGTGCTACAGTACCAGACAGTCCGCTGCTAGCAAAGCCGTGACAATACAACACCACCTTACCAGCCATCAGGTCTGGAAACTGCTTGACGTATGGATTTTCTGTAATCATGAGTGCAAAGTTACTAAAAAACGAGAGCAAGGCAAAAGAATTTTATTCTTTTTTATGCCGAGTGCCAGTAAGTTCGCGACTTTTGTCGCAAAGTTACTAAAAAACGAGGGAAGTGCAAAAGAAAAACATCTTCTTTTCACTTCCGAATTGAACATTATCAAACGATTATTATCGTGCTATACAGGCATTTGGGTAAAAAGAGAAGTAATATTGCAACGCTCACTTTGCATTTTGCACTAACGGATTACATGGATAATACAGAAATATAAAAAATCCGTAAAAAACCACGCAATCCATTAGTTATTCTTTCTCATATTCCAAAAATAATTGCTAACTTTGCGCACAGAAAATTTTCCAACTTATAATACAAATACAAAATTATGGTAAATTACAAGGATTTGGGTCTCGTGAATACTCGCGAGATGTTTAAGAGAGCAGTAGCCGGTGGCTATGCTATCCCCGCTTTCAACTTCAACACTATGGAGCAGATGCAGGCTATCGTACAGGCTGCCGTTGAGACAAAGTCTCCAGTTATCATGCAGGTTTCTAAGGGCGCTCGTAACTACGCTAACGCTACTATCCTGCGCTACATGGCTGAGGGTGCTGTAGCTTACGCTAAGGAGCTTGGTTGTGAGCATCCTGAGATCGTTCTGCACCTCGACCACGGTGACACTTTCGAGCTCTGTAAGGATTGTATCGACATGGGCTTCTCTTCAGTAATGATCGACGGTTCTCACCTCCCCTACGAGGAGAACGTTGCGCTGGCTAAGAAGGTTGTTGACTACGCTCATCAGTTTGACGTAACTGTTGAGGCTGAGCTCGGTGTTCTCGCTGGTGTTGAGGACGAGGTTTCAGCTGCTGAGTCTCACTACACAAAGCCTGAGGAGGTTATCGACTTCGCTACACGCACTGGTTGTGACTCTCTGGCTATCTCTATCGGTACTTCTCACGGTGCACACAAGTTCACTCCTGAGCAGTGCACACTCGTGAACGGTGTACTCGTTCCACCCCCCTTGGCATTCGACATCCTCGCTGAGATTGAGAAGAAGCTCCCCGGATTCCCCATCGTGCTCCACGGTTCTTCTTCAGTTCCTATGGACGAGGTAAACACTATCAACAAGTTCGGCGGCAAGCTCGAGGCTGCTATCGGTATTCCTGAGGATCAGCTGCGTCAGGCTTCTAAGAGCGCTGTTTGCAAGATTAACATCGACTCTGACTCTCGTCTGGCTATGACTGCTGCTATCCGTCAGCACCTCGCTGAGCATCCTGGAGACTTCGATCCTCGTCAGTATCTGAAGCCCGCTCGTGAGAACATGAAGAAGATGTACATCCACAAGATTGTGAACGTACTCGGTTCTGATGGTAAGTTGGCTCAGTAATATATAAGAGACAATCAATTAAAAAAGGCTTTCCGCATTGGAAAGCCTTTTTTTAATCTCTTGGCGTTATAACGACATTTCGATATTACGATATAACGTCATAACATTTTTATTTCGTCATATCCGCATAAATCTTGTCTACAGAACCTGTTACCGGATTCAGTGTCATGTGAGTAACATAGCGCTTAAAGAGTGAACCACTACGCAACTCCACAAAACCAAACTGGGCAGCATACAAATCAAAGGAACCTAAGAAGTGATTGTCGCGGTGCAGCGTAATCTTGATACGGCTAGGCACATTGACATAGAATCCGCCCTCTTTCTTATTATCAGGAATATCATACTGCTGCATATTAGTACCATGCATATCCTCTATAGTCATATAATAAGGTACGCCCGAGAGATCATCCTTATCAACAAGTCCCAGCGTCTTTGACAAACGGAAGATAACCTGACGTTCTACTTCCTTTTCGGGACAAACAACAAGTGTATGTTCTATGGTATCACGAGTGATAGTACCCGTAAACAGCGACATAAGTAAATCGCACTGCTTGTCTATCTCGTCAATCATGAGCTGCAGCTGCTGTTCATCCTGAGGCATATCCTCTGCCTCGCCAGTAATTAGTTGCTGACGATGCTCTTGCAGTTCAATAATCTGATTAACGGTCAGTTCTGCCATCTTTGCCGTACTACCTGCAGACAGTACCTCTGCATTCAGATAATGTCGTGGGTTGGGCTGCTTGACAGGTGGTGCTGGTTTGAAAGGCACATGAACCTTTGGCTTTACAGGCTCAGCATTAACCGCCTGCAATACGCCTTCATCGTTCAGTTTAATCTCTGCAGTCTCACATTTACCACCCTTTAGTTTTACTGCAAAACACTTAGAAGTATCTCGCACACCAATCTGAGTCAATCCGTAGTTGACAATGCTATAAGTAACTTCCTCCTCTAAATTAACGCCCTTTAAACGAAGATATTTCTCTGCATATTTAGCAAACTCACCCGGAGTATATGTTTTCCTTTCAATAAGCAGATTAAACTCAATGGCTGTCTTTGGAAGATAGTAGATGATACCGTCAGCAGTACGTCCAGCCGTCATCGGCGTTGTCTGCGGTTGTGCCATTGCTATAGCGCTCCATAAGCACATGGCTGCAAGTAGTAATTTCTTCATATATCTATCAGTTTTAGTCTTTCAGTCGCTTGAATGCTCTTGGCAGATAGCGAATGATATCGCTTGCCAACAGGCTCTCTTCTCCCATATCAGCAGCAGCAAGGTCACCAGCCAGTCCATGCAGATAGACACCCACCATACAAGCTTCCTTGGGTTGATATCCTTGAGCCAGCAGACCAGTAATAATACCTGTTAGTACATCGCCACTTCCTGCAGTAGCCATTCCCGCATTGCCCGTGGGATTAAACATCACATGACCATCGGCCATACAGATAGCAGTATAGTGGCCCTTTACGATAACAATACCTTGTAAGCGCTCTGCCAGGCCACATGCCTTTGTCAATCTCTCATAGCTATCAGCCGAATGTCCTTCCAGTCTGTCAAGTTCTTTAGGATGAGGAGTCAGGATAATACCCTTGGGCAGTTGTTGCAGCCAAGCACGATGGTTTGCCAATATATTCAGAGCATCAGCATCTGCTACAATCGGACATTGCGTCCTTCTCAACTGCGCAATGAGAGCAATAGCAGTCTGCTCGCTTTGCCCCATGCCAGGTCCGATGCCCAGTGCATTGTATTCTTCCGTATCCACAGCCTCCGCAAAGATGGTTTCCTCAGAGCCTTTATTAATTACAGCCTCTGGCACTGCCTGTTGGATAATAGGAATGTTACGCTTGGGAGAATTGATAGTTAGTTTGCCTACACCAGAACGCAGACATGCTCTTGCTGCCAGGATAGCAGCTCCTGCCATACAATAGCTGCCAGCAATAAGCAGTGCATTACCCATTTCGCCTTTATGGGCAAACGGATTACGCTTGTGTAGACAACTTCTTATATCGTTCTCTTCTATGATAGAATATGGTGCCTCTATTTTCTGGATGCCCTCTTGACTGAGACGAATATCCAGCACACGCAGCTGTCCGATAAACTGCTGATTCTCAGCAAAAAGGAACGACAGCTTTGGTTGCTGCAATGTCAACGTCATGTGAGCACGAATGATATTGGATCTGACATTATAGGTATTGTCTTCAGCCATCAGACCAGAAGGCAAATCAATGCTGACAACTTTAGCTTGAGAGGCGTTGATGTATTTTACCAAAGAAGAAAAACCGCCAGCAAGAGGCTTGTTCAGACCAGAACCAAACAAACCATCAATAACCAGCATATTTTCTTCCAACTGTGGTGGATCAAACTCCTGAGTAACCTCAACAAACTTTTGGATGCGCTTGTTTTCTTCTATCTGTTTTTTGTTGGCGGCACAATCAGAAGAGAGATAGCCACTGATATTAAACAGATATACAGATACCTGATAGCCTTGTTCTGCCATCATGCGTGCTATAGCCAGAGCATCTCCACCATTATTACCTGGACCTGCAAAGACAACTACTGGAGTAGTAACGCTCCATACCTCAGTAATAGCCCGCGTCATCGTTTGGGCGGCGCGTTCCATTAGATTGAGACTCGAAATGGGTTCGTTCTCAATGGTGAACTTATCAAGCTCTTTTATTTGAGCACTCGTAAAAATCTTCATTACGATGCAAAAATACGAAAAATATACTAATCCATGCCTATCTTTGCAAAAAAAATTGTAATTTTGTACCAAAATTCATACTTTTCACAAATGAGTACAGTTAAAATCAAGGACAAAACGTTCAAAACGTTCATTCCTGAAAGTGAGATCAAAGAGAGAATCAAGAAGCTGGCAGCACGCATCAATGAGGATATGGCTGACAAGAATCCCTTGTTCCTTGCCGTATTGAATGGAGCGTTCATTTTCGCTGCCGACTTGATGCGTGAAATCACTATTCCCAGTGAGATTTCCTTTGTAAAGCTGGCATCTTATCAGGGCTTGATGTCAACAGGAAAAGTTCATGAGGTTATTGGTATCAATGAAGATTTGGCTGGTCGTCATGTTATCATTGTAGAAGACATTGTAGACACTGGTTGCACGATGAAGCAGATGATAGCCACATTAGGCACTCGCAATCCAGCCTCTATCGATATCTGCACATTGTTTGTCAAGCCCGACAAACTTAAGGAGCCACTTGATATTAAGTATTCTGCCTTCTCTATCCCCAATGAATTCATCTTGGGTTACGGTTTAGACTACGACCAGCAAGGTCGCAACTTGAAAGAAATCTATACTTTAGTAGAAGAATGAGATTCATAAAACTTCCCCATCTGCCCAGCAGCAATGTAGAGGCTCGCAAGAGTGACCTCATGACTGACTTGTGGTATAAAGGTAAGGAGACACGAATTAAACAGGATAAACAAGAAAAAAGAGTTCAAATGAAGAACATTGTTATTTTCGGTGCCCCTGGTTCAGGTAAAGGCACACAGAGTGATTTGCTCATCGAGCATTATGGTTTGGAACACATCTCTACTGGTGATGTGCTTCGTAATGAGATTAAGAAAGGTACAGAGTTAGGCAATACTGCCAAGAGTTTCATCGATAACGGACAGTTGATTCCCGATGATTTGATGGTAAACATCCTGGCAAGTGTATACGACTCTTTCGGTCGTGCCCATAAGGGTGTTATCTTCGACGGTTTCCCCCGTACAATCCCTCAAGCTGAGGCATTGAAGAAGATGCTTGACGAGCGTGGCGACAAGATTGCTGCCATGATTGAGCTCGACGTTCCTGAGGACGAGCTGATGAAGCGTCTCATCAAGCGTGGACAGGAAAGTGGACGTGCTGATGACAACGAAGAGACCATCAAGAAGCGCCTCGTTGTTTACCATCAGCAGACACAGCCTCTCATCGAATGGTATCAGAAAGAAGGTCTGCACCATCATATCGACGGACTGGGTACGCTGGAGCGTATCTTTGCCGATATTCAGAAAATCATAGACAATTTGTAAATGGAGAGTAATTTCGTAGACTACGTAAAAATATACTGCCGCTCAGGTAAAGGCGGACGAGGGTCAATGCACCTTCGTCATGTAAAGTACAACCCTAACGGTGGCCCCGATGGAGGCGACGGTGGAAAGGGAGGCAGCATCATTCTGCGTGGCAACCACAACTACTGGACGCTGCTTCACCTTAAATATGAGCGCCACATCTTTGCTGAGCATGGAGGTAATGGTGGTCGCGACAAGTGTCATGGCACCGATGGCAAGGACGTCTATATTGATGTACCTTGTGGTACTGTGGTATATGATGCAGAAACAGGTAAGTATGTCTGCGATGTTACCTATGATGGTCAGGAGATTGTACTGCTGAAAGGCGGACGTGGCGGATTGGGCAACTACCAGTTCCGCACTGCCACCAATCAGGCTCCCCGCTATGCACAGCCTGGTGAACCCATGCAGGAGATGACCATTATCCTCGAATTAAAACTATTGGCAGATGTCGGCTTGGTAGGATTCCCCAATGCGGGTAAGTCTACCCTGCTGTCATCACTGTCAAATGCCCGTCCAAAGATAGCCAACTATCCCTTCACTACGATGGAGCCCTCACTGGGTATTGTGGGTTATCGCGACAACCAGTCATTCGTAATGGCAGACATCCCAGGTATCATTGAGGGTGCCGCCGAGGGTAAAGGACTGGGATTGCGCTTCTTGCGCCACATTGAGCGCAACTCATTGTTGCTATTCATGGTGCCAGGCGATACCGATGATATCAAGCGAGAATACGAGATTCTGCTCAACGAGCTGCGCCAGTTTAATCCTGACATGCTCGACAAGCATCGCGTATTGGCTATTACCAAGAGTGACTTGCTTGACGACGAACTCATTGAGATGCTGCGCGAGACACTGCCCGAGGACCTTCCTTGCGTCTTTATCTCAGCAGTAGCCAATAAGGGACTCAACGAGCTGAAGGATGTTCTTTGGCGCGAACTGAATGCTGAAAGCAACAAGTTGGCTTCAGTGATGGCAGAAGACACACTAGTCCATCGCGACAAGGATATGAGTCGTTTTGCTGAAGAACTGGCAGACGAGGGTGAGGACGAAGACATCGAGTATATCGACGAAGAGGATGTAGAAGATTTGGAAGACTTCGAAGACTTTGAATATATGGACGATGAGTAGTCCGCAACTAACATATTATGATATGGGAACTGGCGTGCTGGCATTTAGCACGACACGCCAAGGGGGATGCAGCACAGGAAACTATGCTGCATTCAACATCAATATGTTTTGTGGTGACAATCCTGCTCACATTGCAGAGAATCGTCAGGCACTCAGTCAGTTATTGGGTATTCCAGAACAGCATCTCGTCATTCCCCATCAGGTTCATGGTGTTACCATTCATCGCGTTGACACTCCTCCCACAGAAACCATTGAGGGTGTGGATGCCGTCATGACCAATCGCCCACAACTTTGCATCGGAGTATCTACTGCCGACTGCATTCCCATACTTCTCCATGATACCGTCCGCCAAGCCGTTTGTGCTGTTCATGCTGGTTGGAGAGGCACCGTACAACGTATCGCAGAAAAAGCCATTGCTGCCATGCACGATGCCTATGGAACGGAGGCAAAAGACCTGCATGCCGTCATTGGTCCAGGCATTTCGTTGGATAGCTTTGAAGTGGGCGACGAAGTGTATGAGCAATTCCAGAGTGCAGGCTTTGACATGTCAGTCATTGCTCGTCGCGAAGCCAAGTGGCACATCAATCTCCCATTGTGCAATCAGCTACAGTTAGAAGCTGTAGGAGTGACAGATATCTATCAGTCAGACATCTGTACCTATAAGCAATACGACAAATACTTCTCTGCCCGTCGACTGGGGATCAACTCTGGGCGCATCTATACCGCCATTATGTTGAAATGAAATAATAACGAAAACCAAAAGAACAAAGATATGAAGACACGCCAAATAGTCCTGACGCTTATTGCGATGATAGCACTCTCAGCATGTGCACAAACGCAGTTCACCGCCTTAGAGCAGCAGCAGATTAGCATTGAAGATCCAACACTCTTTGAGAAGTCGGATGCCTTCACTGTTGACTTTGCCTCTGGTCGTGACAAAGACTACTGCTTCCCCTTGCCTGTAGGTAAGGCCAAGCTGATGTCAGACTACAACGTGGAAATAGAGACCACACGTGGCGATGCCGTCAAGTCTATGTTTGCTGGTGTTGTACGTCTTTCAAGACATAGTGCCACCAATGGCAATGTCATCGTGGTACGCCACCCAAATGGTTTGGAGACTGTCTATGGCAACAATGCCGAGAATCTCGTCAAGTCGGGCGACAAAGTGAAGGCAGGACAGACTATTGCCATCGTTGGTACGGAAAAGGGACGCACCTTCTGCCGCTTTGCCATTATGGTCAATGGTAGCCGCATCAACCCTTCAATTATCTTTAGCTTAGAGAGTCATCGCCTGCGCCAGCAGTTGGTACTTTTCCAGAAGACAGCCAATTGGAAGGTTAACGTCAGTGTGATGAAGGAGCCCGTGGTTGAGAAGCCCGAATCAGTACAATGGTGGGCTTATCCTTTGCCTGGCGCAAAGGTCATCAGTCCTTACGGCAAACGTGGTGGTCGCCGCCATACAGGTGTTGACCTCAAGACCACTAACCGAGACAACATCCTTGCAGCATTTGATGGCGAGGTGGTTTATTCTGGTGTTTACTCTGGTTATGGCAACCTTGTGCGCATTCGCCACGACAATGGTTTGGAGACCTATTACAGCCATAATTCCAAGAATCTCGTGAAGGTTGGCGACCAAGTGAAGGCTGGCGACGTTATTGCCCTTACAGGACAGACTGGTCGCGCCACAACGCCTCATCTTCATTTCGAGACTCGTGTGGGTGGTCAACCCGTCAATCCTAACACCTACTTCGACCATCAGACGCACACCATCCGTCTCGAAGCTTTCAACAAGAAGCGTGATGGTTATGTCATCAAGCGTTGATTGGCAAGCAGGCAATATCTTCGCAGAAAAAGGTTTATGTCGAAAAACATGTAACCTTTTAACATAACAGGCCTCAAATGCCGATGTACAAAGGGATTGAGCCATGTTAATAGTTACCTCAACTATTAACATACTTCTAACCGACATGTTGAAGTGCACCCCAAAAAAATCTGATAAATCCATGCCATCTGTGGTCGTAATCAATTCGTGAAATTCGAGACTTCGCAACGCCACACTCTGCACCTTTAGGTCAGAGAATTCGTGGTTTAGTAGAAGTATGTTAATAGTTCGCAAACTATTAACATGCCCGAAACGCCCTGTGTATCGTGGTTTGAAGGGTGTCATGTTAATAGGTTAATAGTTTTTGAGAAAACCTTTATAATAATACAGGATTCCTTTATGAGTATTCGAGAAATACAGCTGATTTGGCGCTGGGTACAGCTATCTCTACTCTGAGATAGCTATATTTGCACTCCAATAGTTATTGTTTTGAGCTCCAATAGTTACTGTATTGGACATCAATAGTTATTGTATTGCAATGACAAAGTACCTCTTTCGTGAACCCTCGATTTCGTTTGCAGCCTACATCCGGATAGTTTGCAGGCTGAATTCAATGAGTTTGCACGCATAATTCGAAGGGTTTGACGGCACTTTTCTCCTCGAATAATGCCGTCAAACTATTTGGCTTCTATTTTCCTTGACTCAGACAGTAAAAGGAGAATCTATGTTAAAGATTCGGAAAATTATCCATTTCGTAGATAAAATCGCTCAGTTCACGACAACCACATTTGGAAGGAAACATACATTTTTATATATTTGCAGATAGAAAACCAAACTATCATTAAAATAACAAGTATATGAGTAGCATCAAAAAACTATTTCTATACCTCCCTCTCCTTCTGTTACCAATGCTTGCCTGCATTGGATGCAGCAGTGATGATGACGAAGTGTATGACGACAACCTAACTGGCAAATGGGACTTGGTTGAGATAAAAGACGGTCCTGAGGGTCGCTGTGAAGAAGGCTATGTTCAGCGATACTCTTCTGGAACAGTTATCATTGAGATTAAAGACGGACAGATAGTCTTTAATTATCAAGATGGGAGAAAGGAGACGAAGCCTTATTCTTTTCCAAAGAATCCAGAGATATATTCTTCTTCCTTTCCTGTCATGCTGATTGATGAAGTGCCATTTGGTTATATCATAGAAAAGAATCGGTTGTATCTCCATTATTACGGCATCTATACCACCGACCACATTCCAGCCACTTTTGTATTCAAAAGAATAAAATAATAGATTATGGGGACTGTCCCTCTGTGCTCAATATAGGAGAATCTAGGAGGTTTTAGTTTGATTCCTCTACGAAGAACTTGGAGGATTAAAGAAAAGTGCTTATCTTTGCAGACAAGAACTATAAACGTAACAACAATGAAAACAAGTTATTGCCCCAAAACCAGTCTCAACGATTCAATTAGAGTCTACGCTATTATCCTATTCCTTCTGTGCTTCAACTTAGCAATTTCTGCACAAGTAAAAAGCGCTGAGCAAGATTCTTTGAATATACCCGTAATTCTGATTGATGGCGTTGAAGTCCAGAATTTGGATAGTATAGACATAGTAAATTTTAAAGATGACGTCATAGATATTAAAGTCATAAAGGATAGAAAAATCACCGAATTATTTGCCCCTCGTCTCGGTGGGGTAATGTGTATTACAACCAAATCAAAAAAGTATTTAACACCGATTATTCAGAAATACGAAGAGAATGTTGAGGCTGCCAAGAAGAAAAGGAAACCAAATACAATTTACATTAGATGATATCAGCGGTACAATCCTAAAGTGAACCCCAAGGTTTTGACAGATTAAACTGCTCATAAGGAATTGTATACACAAAAAGAACTGTCCCTTTTGTGTAATTCATGAATCCCTTTCGCTACACTGAGGGCAGATGCCCTTGATAATGTATTCGGCTTCTTCAATCTGGAAGCCAGCAGGAAGAGGAACGGCAGGAATGCGGACATTATTTAGACAGTAGGTGCGATGGCACTTGCGACAGGTAAGATGAACATGTCCGTGACAATGGCGGGTATCGTCTAAATGGCAGACGCAATACTTCTGAGAACCAGAACCATCATCGATGCCATGCAGAAGATGAGCATCGGTGAGAAGAGTGAGTGTACGAAAGATGGTAGAACGGTCAACAGTAGGCAATGCTGTCTCCAAATCAGCCAAGCTGAAGGCATCGCTGAAGTCATGACGTACCTTGCGCCATATCAGCAGGCGTACAGCAGTGACGCGAATGCCCGCATTGTCGAGTACTTGTTCGTCGGAGATGTCTAGATGCATCATAATTTTTGTATTTTCTCTGCAAAGATACAAAAAAAATACGTACCTTTGCAAAATAAGACATATAAAAAAGCTATGACACAAGAAGAGAAAACAAAATTGGAAGAGCGTATCGTAGACGTGCTGAAGACTGTTTACGACCCAGAGATACCTGTGAACATCTATGACTTGGGCATGATCTATAAGATAGATGTGCAGGAGGATGGTAGCGTGGATATGGACATGACATTCACGGCGCCTAACTGTCCTGCTGCAGACTTTATCTTAGAGGATGTGCGCACCAAGGTGGAGAGCGTGGAAGGCATCACTACTGCCAACGTGAATCTGGTGTTTGAGCCTGCATGGGATCAATCAATGATGAGCGAAGAGGCAAGGGTAGAGCTGGGGCTGGATTAATGCAATGCTTAATGCATAATGGTCAATGGTCAATGTTCAATGTTCAATGATATGAAGAACGTATATTTCCTTTCTGATGCCCACTTGGGGTCGCTGGCGATTCCGCACGCAAGAATGCAGGAGCGCCGACTCGTTAGATTTCTTGATAGCATCAAGGAGAAGGCTGCTGCCATCTATCTGCTGGGCGACATGTTCGACTTCTGGTATGAATACAAGAATGTGGTGCCTAAGGGCTTTACACGTTTCTTGGGAAAGTTGTCGGAGCTGACGGATTTGGGCGTGGAGGTACACTTCTTCACTGGCAATCACGATATCTGGGCATACGAATACTTGGAAAAGGAATGTGGCGTGATTCTGCATAAAAAGCCAATAACCACTGAGATTTATGGTCACGAATTCTTCTTGGCTCATGGCGACGGATTGGGCGATCCTGATGCTTCGTTCAAGTTGTTGCGTGCCATCTTCCACAACAAGGTTTGCCAGTGGCTCTTCTCGGCTTTGCATCCACGTTGGGGAATCAGCTTCGGACTACAATGGGCTAAGCATAGCTACATCAAGCATAAGGAGCGCAACGATGTGGTGTATCTGGGCGAAGACAAAGAGCACTTGGTGCGTTATGCGCGCGAGTATATAGAGGAACATCCTGATATAGACTATTTCCTCTTCGGACATCGACACATAGAACTCGACATCAAGTTGGAGCGTCACACACGCCTGATGATTCTGGGCGATTGGATATCGCAGTTTACTTATGCCGTATATGATGGCGAACACATGTTCCTGGAAGAATATGTAGAGGGCGAAAGCCAACCATAACATACAAAAAACCTCTCCCATGCAGGAGAGGTTTCTTTTTGATATATGATGTCTGTTTACAGCAGATTCATCGTGTCGGTAGCAATCATCAGCTCCTCGTCGGTAGGAATAACAACTACCTTAACCTTAGAGTCGTCGGCAGAGATAACACGTTCCTCACCGTGAACCTGATTACGCTCCTCGTCGAACTTAACGCCCAAGAACTCTAAGCCCTTGCAGACTGAAGAACGCATAGATACCTGATTCTCACCAACACCGGCAGTGAATACGATAACATCTACACCACCCATGGCTGCAGCATAAGCACCGATATACTTCTTAATGCGATAGAAATACATCTTCTGAGCCAGGATAGCACGAGGGTTACCTGCCTTAGCAGCACTCTCTACATCGCGCATATCAGAACTACCACCAATGATACCAGCTACACCACTCTGCTTGTTGAGCAAGTTAGACATACCATCAGCATCAAGGCCAAGCTTCTTCTCAAGGAAGGTTACAGCACCACCATCGATGTCGCCAGAGCGAGTACCCATAACAAGTCCCTCCAATGGAGTAAGACCCATAGAGGTATCGATGCACTTACCATCGAGAACGGCAGCAACACTACCACCATTACCAATATGGCAGGTAATCATCTTGGTGCCCTCAGCCTTCATGCCCAAGAACTCCAATGCACGAGCAGAAACATAGCGATGTGAGGTGCCGTGGAAACCATAGCGACGTACACCATACTTCTCGTAAAGCTCGTAAGGAATAGCATACATGTAAGCGTAGTCGGGCATAGTCTGATGGAAGGCGGTATCAAACACACCTACCTGAGGCAGACCAGGCATTAACTCCTTTACAGCATTAACACCCTTCAGGTTGGCAGGGTTGTGAAGAGGAGCAAGGTCAGAGCACTCTTCGAAGGCCTTCAGCACCTCGTCGGTGAGGACAACAGACTTGTTGAACTTCTCACCACCATGCACCATACGATGACCTACAGCGTCGATTTCGCTGAGACTCTTGATGACACCAATCTCTGGGTCGGTAAGCAGAGAGAAGATAAACTTCACACCCTCAGTATGCTCGGGGATGTCGTGCATAATCTGCTTCTTCTCACCATTGGCCAGCTTTACCTTTACAAAGGCATTGTCCAAGCCTACGCGCTCAGCACCACCACTGGTCATCACGCTCTTGTCGTCCATATTGTACAGGGCGTACTTGATAGACGAAGAGCCGCAGTTTAATACAAGGATTTTCATATCTTTATTATTTTACCTTTTTATTTCTTTTCCTTTTATTTCTTTGCGTCCATGGCCTGACAAGCAGTGATAGCTACCATGTAGTAGATATCCTCAACTGAGCAACCACGAGAGAGGTCGTTGACAGGACGGGCAATACCCTGAAGGATAGGACCAATGGCAATAGCATCGCCCAAGCGCTGAACAAGCTTGTAACCGATATTACCTACCTCAAGGTTGGGGAATACGAGTACATTAGCCTTACCAGCAATATCTGAACCAGGAGCCTTCTTAGCACCTACTGAGGGAACAAGAGCAGCATCAGCCTGTAACTCGCCATCAATCTTCAGAGCGGGATCAAGCTCCTTAGCCAGCTTGGTAGCCTCTACCACCTTATCTACTACCTCATGTTTGGCAGAACCCTTGGTAGAGAAACTCAGCATGGCAACGCGGGGATCAGCGAAACCTGCTACGCTCTTAGCGGTCTGTGCTGTGCAAACGGCAATCTGGCTGAGCTGAGCAGCATCAGGCATAGGAGTAACAGCTACGTCACCTACTACCAATACACCATTCTCGCCATACTGCTGTTGCTTAGAGATGAGCAGCATACCACCACTTACACAAGTGATGCCTGGAGCACACTTGATAATCTGAAGGGCGGGACGCAAGGTGTCGCCAGTAGTAGAGAGGGCACCAGAAATCTGTCCGTCGGCACCTTCAGTCTTGATAATCATACAACCCAGATAGAGTGGGTTCTTTACCAACTTACGAGCTTCCTCAATAGTCATTCCTTTTGATTTGCGGAGCTCTGCCAACTTCTCAGCATATTCCTCGCTGCGCTCGCAGTTCTCTGGGTCAATCAGGGTGGCTTTGTCAATGTGTGTCAATCCCTTTTCTTTAGCCAATGCATGCACCTTGTCGGGGTTACCAATCAAAATGAGATCTGCAAGGTCATCTGCCAACACACGGTCGGCTGCACAAAGGGTACGCTCCTCTTCTGCTTCTGGGAGCACAATGCGCTGCTTATTCGCTTTAGCACGCGCCACAATTTGACTTAATAAATCCATAGTTTGTTTGTATAATATTATTTATATGTTTATTCTTTCATACCATTTCTTCCGTCAGAATACTCTCTAACTTCTCTGCAGAGAGGCGCAACTGGAATTCGCTACGAATAGCTACAGAGATGCTGCCGTTCTCCTCTGATACAACAATAGCAATAGAGTCACTCTCATGGGTAATACCCAAGGCAGCACGATGGCGCAAGCCTAACTCTTTGGGGATATCCAAACTGTGACTGACGGGAAGAATACAACCAGCAGCCTTGATGCGCTGATTGGCAATAATCATGGCTCCATCATGCAAGGGAGAATTCTTAAAGAAGATATTCTCAATGAGCTGTTGACTGATAGAGGCATCAATACGCTCGCCAGTAGCCACAATATCATCAAGAGGAGTAGCACGCTGGATAACTATCAGCGCACCAACCTTCTTCTTACTCATGCTCATACACGACATCACGATAGGCATAATGGCCTGCTTCAAATCTTCTGAATTGCGAGTCTTGTCTGCACTGGAGAAGAGGCGGCGCAAAGCCTTGATACGCTGATGAGCACCCAAATTATAAAGGAACTTGCGAATGTCTTCCTGGAACAGAATGATAAGAGCAATAACTCCTACTGACACCAACTTGTCGAGGATAGAGCCCAGCAACTTCATCTCCAGCACTTGTGACACAACAAGCCAGAAGACGATGAACACCAAAATGCCCATGAAGACATTCAGTGAACGCGACTCCTTCATCAACCGGTAAACGTAATACAACATCAACGCTACCAGTACAATGTCGATGATATCCTTTATTCCAAATTCGAAAAACATTCTATTCGTTATTCACTACTTGTTCTTTACTAGCAAAACGCTTTTGTCGCAGCCACCATCTTTACGCATTCCACCGCTTCACGGACATCGTGAACTCGCAGAATAGAGGCACCCTTCATCAGTGCAATGGTGTTCAGTGCCGTAGTACAGTTGAGCGCCTGCTCCTGACTGGTGTGCAGCAACTTGTAAATCATTGACTTGCGCGAGATACCTACCAATACTGGCAGGTGAAGCATCTCCATTCGCTCCAGCTCGCCCATCACAGCATAGTTGTCTTCTATGGTCTTGCCAAAGCCAAAGCCTGGATCGAGCACAATGTCGTTCTGCCCCATGGAGCGCAACTGGTCTACAACCTCTGCACAGTCGAGCATTACTTCTTTCATGGTCGCTTTGCGCGACATGTAGATATAGGGTACATGCAAACGACTCACCATGCGGAACATCTCCATCTGATCGGTGAGGGGTGATATATTGGCAAGGACTGAGCCTCCCACATCATTAATCATGTCTGCACCATATTCCTCAACTGTCATGCGAGCAACATTGGGACGGAAGGTATCAATAGAGATGATGGCATCAGGAGCCTCGCGACGTACTATTGCCAACGCCCTATGCAGACGTTCCATCTCTTCTTCCTCAGTAGCTGGCGCGCTGTCAGGGCGTGTAGAGCAGCCACCAACATCAATAATACTTGCACCCTCTTCTAAAATCTGTCTTACACGTTCAGCAATCTGATTATCAGTCTGCTGGCGACTGGCAGCATAGAAAGAGTCTGGTGTAGCATTGAGAATACCCATCACCTGCGGCTCTTTCAGGTTTAGCAACTTTCCGTTGCAATTTAATGTATATTCCATAGCAGCTACAAAGGTACAAAATTAGTGAGAAAAATAAAAATAAAAACGGGATTTTTTCACAACCCTAAGGATGTAGCGACCTCACAGAGTTCGTTATACCACTCGGCACCAAAGCGACGAATGAGAGGCTCCTTGAGGAATTGATAGACAGGAATATCCAGTTCTTTACCTTTGATAACAGCATCCTTGCACACTGCCCAACGATGATAATTCAAACCTATTAAGCCATTGCCGAAGTTCTTTTCACGGATAGGATACAAGGCGCAACTGATAGGTTTGCAGAAGCCTGTCTTTCCATTGCGGTAGGCTCGTTCCAAAGCACACAGGCAGTTGTCGCCATCATAACAGGTAAATACACAGTCGCGACCTCTGACAATGCTTGTCACCAAGTCGCCATCCTTGTCGGCATAGGCTACACCTTGCTTGTCGATAACACTCTGTGCTGAGGCTGAGAGGTCGCCCCAAACAGTATCAAGAGCATCCTCAATGCCTGCTATCTCGTCTTGAGTTACGGGTGCACCAGCATCGCCTTCTACACAGCAGATACCTTTGCATTTCTCATAGTCACAGCAGAAACGCTCTGTTAATATCTCGGAGGAAATCAGTATACCACCAACTTCCATAATAGGAGGAATGTTCATAGAATTACGAATTAAGAATTACAAAGTACGATTTACCATTGAATAGGAGCTATACCATTTTCCTGCAAATAGGTATTGCAACGAGAGAATTGGTGCTGACCAAACCAGCCACCACGATTAGCGCTCAGGGGAGAGGGGTGTACGGACTCTAAGACAAGGTTCTTCTGCTTGTCTATCATATATGCCTTTGAACGGGCATATCCTCCCCATAACATATATACCAGATGTTGGCGCTCTGTAGCTAACGCACGGATAGCTGCATCAGTAAACGTCTGCCATCCCAACGAGGCATGGCTATTGGCTTGGTGAGCACGAACAGTCAATGTGGCGTTGAGCAATAATACTCCCTGTTCTGCCCAGCGCGTCAAGTTACCACTCGTGGGAATCTCCACACCTAAATCATCGCGTATCTCCTTGAAGATATTCTGCAACGAAGGAGGAAAGGCAATACCGTCTTGTACGGAGAAGCTAAGACCATGAGCTTGTCCGGGCTCATGATAAGGATCTTGTCCGATGATGACTACCTTTACCTGATTGAAAGGACACAGGTTAAAGGCATTGAAGATGAGCTTACCTGGCGGATAGCATGTTCCAACTTGATATTCTTGTCGGACTGCTCCCGTCAACTGCTGGAAATACGGCTTCTCAAACTCCTCGTGCAGGTGTTCTTTCCATGCGGATTCTATCTGTACATTCATAGCTTAAAATATAAGATGATAGGTGCCTCCCGCCAAAGGTTTGACAACGCCCTTCATCTCTAAAGAGAAGAGCATGGCTGTCAATTGTCCGATGGGAATATTGGTGCGCACACTGATGATATTTAATTGTAAGTCGTTAGTCTGTTGCAAGAGCTGAACGATGCGCTGTTCATCGGCAGTCAGTTCTGGGAATAACTGTCGCTCTACAGCCTCAGGCTTCGCATCCTGCAACTTCCATCCCATCGCCTCAACAAAGTCTTCAGCAGAAGTGATAAGAGCTGCCGTATTATTGCGGATCATATTGTTGCAACCCTCGCTGAAAGGCATATTCACTGCACCAGGGAAAGCATAGACATCACGATCGTAGTTGCGAGCGATATCACAAGTGATGAGTCCCCCACCCTTGGCTGCACTCTCTATTAAGATAGTTGCATCGCTCATACCTGCCACAATACGATTGCGACGCACGAAATTGGGCTTATCGGCATTGGTCTGCGACATAAACTCTGTGAGCAGTCCACCCTGCTTCAGCATCTCTATGGCGGTACCACGATGAGCATAAGGATATATCTTGTCTAACCCATGGGCCAATACGCCTACTGTTTCATATCCTTGTTGAAGAGCATTGCGATGAGCACAGATATCAATACCATACGCTAATCCACTAACTATCAGTACATTCGGACAGAGTTGGCGAAGGTCACTAACAAAGCGGGCAATGATATCCTGACCATAAGTGGTACAGCGTCGTGTTCCGATGATGTCAATAACATATTGCTGGTTGAGATCAGCTGAGCCTTTATAATAAAGTACGAGAGGAGCATCGGCACATTCTCGCAAGCGCTGAGGATAGTCGGCATCATTCATGCAGAGTGGCTTGATTCCTCCTTTCTCCATAAACTCCATCTCTGCAGCAGCACGCTTGAGGGCTTCGTCCCAATGCTTCATGGATTCCCGTAGTCGTGGAGTGCACTCAGGCAGCACATCGCCAATCTCGTTGCGATGCTCATAGACAGCTTGTCCGCTGCCCAACTTCTGATAAAGCAGTAGTGCCGTCTGGAAGTTGAAGCCCGTCATGCGCGTCAACGCTACAGTATAGTATATCTCTTCTTGTGATATCATATCAAGTTAAGTAACTCGCTGGGATGATGGATAAAGGTGGTGCCTCCATGTTCAATAAGAAACTGGCGATTGCGGAAGCCCCACAGAACACTGATGCATGGCATACCGCTTGCCTTTGCAGTGGCGATATCTACATCGCTGTCGCCTACATATACAGCTCTTTCACGGCTTACACCTAATTGTCGCAAGGCTTCATTGACAGTATCGGGAGCAGGCTTCTTACGAATACCTTCTGCCTCATGTTCACCAATAGCCACCTCTATCGTATCAGCAAAGAAGTGGCGACAAAGCTCCTGCGTGGCAGCATAGAACTTATTGCTGACCACAGCAGTATGATAGCCACGACCACGAAGGGTTTGCAACATATCCATGATGCCATCGTAAGGACGTGTCGTATCTAATGAATGTTCCATATAATGCTGACGGAAGGTGGCAAAGGCTTCCTCAAACTTTGGATTCTTCGCACCATCGGGTACAGCACGTTCCATCAGCAGTCGTACGCCATTACCCACAAATCGACGAACATTATCTATAGAATGTGTGGGCATGTCGTGAGCCTTCAGGGCATAATTGACGGATGCCGCCAAATCGCCCAGCGTATCTAGCAGTGTACCATCAAGGTCGAAAATGATGGTCTCGAATTTCTTATTACTTATTCTTTCTTGTTCTATCATTTTATAAATAGGGTGCGAAAGCACGGTCATAGTCCTCGCTACCTGACAGGCGGCCATTAACCAGACATACTAGAGTGATGTCGCCACGGAAGCAGAGCGCCTCGTCGGAAGCGCGGAAGATATCCTGATGGAAGATGTATTTGATGCCCTGCTTCTCCAACCATAGACGAGAGATGAACTCATCGTCACAGCGCAAGGGAGTCTTATACTGCAGATTCATACGAGCTACCACAGCATCAACGCCCTTCTCATGCATCTCAGCAAAACTCAGTCCGCAGTGCTTGAGGAAGAGGTGACGGGTATGCTCTGTATAATGCAGATAGTTGGCATTATTAACAATGCCCTCGATGTCGCACTCGTAGTCACGAACCTCCATGCGTGTCTCAAAGATGTAATTGCTCATAATTATATTGTTTTATCATTATTACGCTTTAAATACTCATATCCAATACGACAGCGCAGGCATTCCCTCTTTTCACAATATTCGCGCTTGAGTTGAATAAGTGCCTGCGAATCTCCTGCAGTTTCTACAGGCAGTCCACACTCCTTCCACATTCGAATGATATGATTATTCTCTGCTTTCAATTGCTCCAAAATATCAAAGGCACGATCACATAGATCTTCTCTCATGGCATGACGCCCATAGGCAAAGAGTATGGGAACGCAAGTATTGATGAGTAGCAAGTTGATAGAGAAAGGAGAGAGATGTTTGGCATTTCGAATACTCTCAGAGCCGAAAGTATAGTGGGTTTCCCAGTAGGGTGTCACCTGAGTACGCAGCAACGAAGACAAGGCCACCACGTCTTGACTATCGAGCAAAACTGATAATCCTGCTTGTCGCTCATAATACAGGTTGGCCAACTGAGAGATGCGGATATGCGGAAAGTTCTGGGGGCGCAATCTGAGGAAACGCCATAACGAAGCATCCATCGGCTTCAACGAGAACTTATGTGCCAAATACAGGTATTCATTACGCAGTTTGGTGAAGTAGTCCTCTTTGAGCGCATTCTCTCTGTATTGTTCAGGGATGGTTTCTGGCTCTAAGAGCCCTGCCTGTCCCATAAATATTGCCTCTATTTGGAACAAGTCATCGCGATGCTTTCCTACAGCCTGCAAAGGGATATGGCGCGCCCACTCTTCAAAGGCATCACCATTGATGCCAAACCCATAGTTGCGTGCCAAAGTCTGGAAGTAAGCATCCTCCCAAGAGCCTCCAGCTTCTTTCACTCGTTGCTGGATAGCTATAGTCTTTTGCTCCAAGCGTTCAGTCTGCAGCGCAGCCATCCATGAGTGGACAGTTAGGCGCGTCAGTTCTGGTATGATGCGATAGCATGGAGGATAGGCATCGGTACGCAACAGTTCTTCGTAGTTATCATGGACTGAAGCGGGGATAGTCAGAATCATCTGTGGAACGAAATCGCCTGCTTGTGTTTGTACCTCACGATCAGCAACACCAACCACATGCAATACTACATTATTATAATGTGTATCTTGTTCATGGCCATGTAGATACCAATCGCTGGATTTATCATGTATCTCTACATTGCCCACCCACATGGTTCCGCCAATCTTTACTTTTGCATTAAAGAAATCCGGTCCGCTATTATGGTTGTGCAATCCTGGATCCACGACAGCAACTTCCCGTCCATCGGTGGTTTGTAATCCCTCCAATGGCCACATCTTGTGTTTCCAGCAATAATGCAATAGTTGCTCCATCGCCTCAGAGAACTAACGGGTAAGCTCGTATTCGAATGGCATAGCGGGCATACCTTTCTTATTATAAATATTGGCGCGAGTAGGATCGTCTTTCCAAGCATAGCGCACCCAAACGGGTTGTGCGATGGGTGATTGGAACAGCACCTCGGCACCTTTGACAGTAGCCTCAACATTCACGAAATGCTTGTCGGCTCCTGCTACCTCTACTTCATAGGCAACACCTTCACGCATAGGCTGGTCGAAGATAACTGCTACCTGAGCATCCTCAACACGAGAACCTACAGGCTGAGGAGATAATGCTACAGTCTTGCCATAAACCAGACGGTCCATACAAAGTGCCACACGCTCGGCAGCTTCCTTCTTACGAAGAGGATGGATATCCACCGTTTCACCGAGGTCTATCAGGCAAGCGGTCTCTGCATACTGATCACCAAGAGTTGCTTGGCGCTGAATCTCACGCAGTTGTGCCCAACCACTATTCGTAGGAGTTAACTGAGGAGTGATGGGACGAGGATAAGCAGTCTGCTGTCTGCCATCATAATTTGCCAACTGTACAACACAGAAAGGCAATGTTGGTTCCTGCCATAGTGAGCGCCATCCACCAATGAGTTTCTTCAGATAGCCAGCATAAGGAGCAGGGTTGCCTGTGTTCGACTCTCCCTGATACCATACGATACCACTCAAGGCATAGGGTGCCAAAGGATAGAGTACGGCATTATAAAGGGTGGTAGGAAGATTCTGTAAAGACACATCACCACTTGGGCATGAAGGCATCTCGGCACCAGCATGATGCAGCCACTTGTTGCTCAAAGCGATAACATCCTTTGGCATGGGGTTTTGACTGAATCGGTCTGCACCGAAACAAAGCATGTAGGGCTTTTCTGGTATGAAGTGTGCCATACCATATTTATTAATAAAGCGAATGGTGATGACGTTGTCACCTTCGCGAAGCACACCTTCAGGAATGTCATAGCGACGAGGAGGATACTGATAGTAGGTGCGTCCTACCTGTTGACCATTGACATAGGTAATATCTGCATCAAACAATGTTCCCAACAGAAGACGAGCAGGCTGTCCGGCATGTGCTTTGTCTATCTGGATATGCTGACGCAACCAAGTGCTACCTGTTCCACGCCATCCCCAATTATTCTGGTCGATAGTGTTCCAAGAAGCATCGTCACAATCAAGTGCTGTATAGTGATTGGCGATGCCAGGATCCTGTTCGTCAAGCATTTGATTCCATTGGCGGTCTGCCGAATTGTTGGCACGCATCTGTGCTGCCACATAATCCTTATTATCATAGAGACGAGTCTTTTGCAGAAGCTGTGGATTATCTTTAGCCAAACTGTCTGCTGAAAGCCAAGCCTCAATAGGTGTGCCACCCCAGCTGTTGACGATGACACCTTGTGGAACGTGTGTTTTCTCAAACATGCGAATGCCCAAGAAAGTTCCTAAAGCAGAGAAAGACCAAGCATTCTCCTTAGTCAGTGGTTTCCATGCTGTAGGCATGATATCGTCTTGAACGCCAGAAGTGTTTGTGGCATTTCTCACACGGAACAGACGAATCTGATTGTTATCAAAATGGTCGATTTCATCGACATATTGCGGATATACACGCTCTATATGAACGTCAATATTCGACTGTCCAGAGCAAAGCCATACATCACCCACCAAAACATCGGTTAGTTCATGCTCTCCAATAGTAAGCGTATAGGGGCCACCAGCCTTTGTCTTGGGGAGGTCAATACGCCATTTACCCTGTTCATCGGCTGTTGTGGTATACTGTTTTTTCTGCCAACGGATAACAATTTGTTCTTGTGGATCAGCCTTTCCCCATACGGGAATCGGTTTTCCACGCTGAACAACCATACCAGACTGAAACAACTGAGGCAATTGTATTTTGGCATTAGCCATACAACAGCCAACTAACAAAAAGAGGAGTAGAAAAGGTTTTCTCATGATAGTGCGTTTTTATTACGGGCACAAAGGTAGGAAAAAATTGCCAAAGAGACTAAAGAATTAGTGTTTTTTCCATCTTTGAAACAAATTAAGTATTTTTTGTAACACGCTTTAGCGTCCATTTCATCAGAAAATAGTATCTTTGCACGAAAAATAACTTAAACAACTATGTCAGAACTTACTTTAAACCAAGAATCTAAAGGATTCTACAAACTTTCGTGGCTTCAGCGCATCGGCTTTGGTTCGGGCGACTTGGCGCAAAATCTTATTTTCCAGACGGTAGCATGCTACCTGATGATTTACCTTACCACAGTATTGAAGATCAATCCAGCCTTTGTCAGTGGACTGATACTCACAGTCCGTCTCATTGACTGTTTCTGGAGTCCTATTGTTGGACGCTATATTGACAACCGCAATCCCAAGTTAGGTAAATATCGTACTTATCTCCTTTATGGTGGTATTCCCCTTACTGTTGCCGCTTGCCTGTTGATGCTTCCTCAGGCTGCCGAGTGGTCTATGACAATGAAGATGATTTATGCTACAGCCAGCTATACCGTACTGAGCATGATCTATTCTGTAGTCAACATTCCTTACGGCTCTATCATGGCAAGTATGACTCGTGACAACGATGAGGTACTCATTCTTACTTCTACACGAATGGTATGTGCCAACATCGGTCAGATTGTCGTTCAGGCTGGTTTCCCCATCGGACTTGCATTATGTGTTCATTCTGCTATCAATTGGAATCAAGCTATATTTATGGCTATTGGTACCCTTCCAGCTTTCATTATCTTGCCTTGTCTGCCAATGCTGAAAAGATGGTTGGGCAAGAAAGGACTTTATTACACACTGCTTGTTGTAGGACTTGTGGGATTTGCCATCTTGTTTACTATTGGTAAATTCTTCAAGGTAGAAGAGTGTAACACGCTGGTTCAGATTGCCAAGGTGATGACAGGTGTCGGACTGCTCGTTGGTTCATTGATGTGGGCACTGGTTCCTGAGGTTATCACAGAGGCAGAGTATCGTACTGGCAACAGACCTGCCGCTACTGTAAATGCCCTTGCTGGTGTTGCATTTAAGGCTGGCTTCTCTATTGCTGGTTGGATTACTCCATTGGTAATGGGATGGATTGGCTTTAACTTTGCTACTGAGGAGTCTGCTTTGGCTACCGATCCTATGGCATGGTTCACTGTTACAGGTATCTTCGCTGTTGTAGGTTTCTTCCTCTTGATGCTCTGCTTCATGGGTAGCAAGGAGAATATTACCACCACACCAGAAAAGCCTGTTACTTTCGGTGAGATGTGGCAGGAGTTCAAGGCAAGCAAGTGCCTGCAGCTGGTACTTAGCATCTTCGTAGTAGTGTTCTTGGCATCATTCATCAGTGGTCCAGTAAATGCCTACTATACAGAATTGAATAAATATTCTGCCATTGCACAGAATGCCATTCTGGTATTCACTTGTATTATTCCCGCAGTCCTTCTTGTTGTAGTTGGCTATCTTATCTATAAGTATCCTCTTACTGACGAGAAACTTGATGAAATTAATAAAGAAATCGAAGCACGTAATAAGTAATGATTAAAAACGCAAAAATATTAACTCTTATTTTGACCATGATGCCATTGGCATCTATGGCTCAGCAAGGTTTGAAAGATGCCATTGGCAAGTATTGTCTCATCGGTGCCGCTGTCAATCAGTGGCAGAGCGATGGTCAGGTTCCTGAAGCAGATGCAGTATTAGACAAGCACTTCAATTGTGCTGTAGCAGAAAACTGCATGAAACCAGAATCTCTGGCTCCAGCAGAGGGAATCTTCGACTTCCGCGTAGCTGATAAGTTTGTTAGCTACTGCCAGCAGCACAATCTGAAAGTATTAGGCCATTGCTTGGTATGGCACTCTCAGGCTCCCGACTGGTGGTTTACCAATGGTTATGCTGCCTCTCGTGCCTCTAAGGAAGTAGTAAAGGCTCGCCTCATCAAGCACATCAAGACTGTTGTAGGTCACTATAAAGGACAGGTACATGGTTGGGATGTTGTGAATGAGGCTATCGA
This sequence comes from Prevotellaceae bacterium HUN156, assembly GCA_900119285.1. Classification (GTDB taxonomy): domain Bacteria; phylum Bacteroidota; class Bacteroidia; order Bacteroidales; family Bacteroidaceae; genus Prevotella. The sequence goes on along the minus strand of FPIT01000003.1, from coordinate 218,151 downwards.
GGATGATGGTTCATTCCGCAGATCTCCTTACTACAACCTGCTGGGCGAGGAATTCATTGAGATTGCTTTCCGTACTGCCCATGAAGCTGACCCAGATGCAGAGCTTTATTATAACGACTACTCTATGGCTGGCGAGAAGAAGCGCGAGGCTGTATGCCGTCTGATTAAGAATCTGAAGGCTAAGGGACTGCGCATCGACGGTGTAGGTATGCAGAGCCATAACGGTTTGGACTATCCTAATCTGGATGAATACGAGAAGAGCATCGATGCCTTTGCTGCTTGTGGCGTAAAGGTAATGATTACCGAACTTGATGTTAACGTATTGCCCAATCCTCAAGGTTTCGGTGGTGCCGACATTGCTCAGAACTTCGAGTTGCAGAAGAAGTTTAATCCCTATGTAGAAGGATTGCCTGCTGCTAAAGAGAAAGAAGTTGAGAAGCGCTGGATGGAATTGTTCAAGATCTACTACAAGCATCGCGACCAGATTAGCCGTATCAACCTGTGGGGTATCAGTGATGGTGGCTCATGGCTCAACGGCTGGCCTATGAAGGGACGTACCAACTATCCTCTGCTCTTCGACCGCCAGTATAAGGCAAAGCCCGTAGTTAACGAAATCATTAAACTCTATAAATAAACACAATTATGGCAAAATTACCTCGTTACCTATTCCCAAATGATTATATGGCTGACCCTTCAGCCAACGTATTTAACGGTCGTCTCTATATCTATCCCTCTCACGACTGGGAAGCTGGTGCTGCCTTCGACGATGATGGTGGTCACTTCCAGATGAAAGACTACCATGTATTGTCTTTCAACGATGTAGAGAATGATGAGGCTACCGATCACGGAGTAATTCTCGACGTGAAGGATGTGGCATGGGCTGAGAAGCAGATGTGGGATAATGATGTTGTTGAGAAAGATGGCAAGTACTATCTCATCTTCTCTGCTAAGGCTTATGATGGCGTATTCCGTCTCGGTGTTGCCATAGCCGACAAGCCCGAAGGTCCATTCAAGCCCATGGATAAGCCTATTCGTGGTTCTTTCTCTATCGACCCTTGTGTGTTCAAGGATGACGATGGTCAGATTTACTGCTACTTCGGTGGACTCTGGGGCGGACAGCTTCAGTGGTGGCGCCCACTGCCCAATGGCATTGCTCCCTTCTTCGGCAAGTATGGCGAAGAGAATGGTCTCATCGACCTTGGTGCTGCTCCCGACCACAAGAGCGAGCTCTACACTACTGCTGAAGCTCCTGCTATTCGCAGCTGTGTAGTACGCATGAGCTATGATGTTCAGCAGTTTGCTGAAGCTCCTCGCGAGGTTATTGTACTTGATGAGAATGGTGAACCTATGAAGGCTGGCGACCCACATCGCTTCTTCGAGGCTTCATGGATGCACAAGTACAATGGTAAGTATTATTTCTCTTACTCTACTGGCGATAGCCACATGCTGTGCTACGCTATTGGTGACAACCCCTACGGACCTTTCCGCTATCAGGGTGTAATCCTTGATCCCGTTGTAGGTTGGACCACTCACCACTCTATCGTAGAGTATAAGAACCAGTGGTATCTGTTCTATCACGACTGTGTACCCAGCAATGACATCACACACTTGCGTTCGCTGAAGGTACAACGCCTGTTCTACAATGAGGACGGCACTATCAAAAAGGTTGTGAATGAGTAAGCAAAGTGAAAGAGTTCTTTCACTTTCGAGCATAAACAATAAAAAGAAAACATCGCGGTGGAAATCCATCGCGATGTTTCTTTTTATATCGTCAATAGTTGTAGTCGGTCTGGAGCAAAGACGTATTGCGCAACATCCTGTACCTGTGCTGCCGTAATGGCATCGATGCGCTGCAACAATTCTTCAATGCTACGTTCTTTGCCATAGTGCAGATAGTTTTTGGCAAAGTCTAAGGCATACTGTTCGCGATTATCGCAGGCAATGGCTATCTGTCCTTTCAACTGGCGCTTAGCTGCTGACAACTGTCTGTCGCTAAGCGGACTCTGCATCACCTTATCTAGTTCTCGATGCACCAGTCGCAGACAACGCTTCACATCATGATGGTCGCAACCGAAATATACCGACCAGCAACCTGTATCGCTGTAGCTCACCATCGAACTTTCTACCGTATATACCAATCCGTTCTTCTCACGAAGCGACAAGTTCAGTCGAGCATTCATTCCAGGTCCACCCAAGAGGTTGTTCAACAGGTAAAGAGGCATACGACGCTCGTCATCATAATTAAACGTACGACTGCCCAGCATTACATGAGCCTGATGGTGAGAAGGATGATTTGTAGTATTTGAAAGTATAAATGCAGCAGGCTTTTCCTCTACTACGATTTCTTTCATACTCAATGCTTCTGTTTCCGCCTTCAACTTCTTGACCAGTCGGGCAAAGTCGATATCACCATACGCAAAGAAGATAGCATTATCCGGACGATAATAGCGCTGAGTAAAGCGGCGTGCATCCTCACCCTTGAAGGCCTGTACCTGCTCGCGCGTTCCTAATATATTATGTCCTAACGGATGATTTTGGAATATCAGATTCTCAAACTCGTCGTATATCAGTTCGGCAGGTGTGTCATTATAGCTCTCTATCTCGTCGCAGATAACGTCCACCTCATGGCGTATTTCCTCTTCGGGATAGGTACTGTTAAACACGATGTCGCAAAGCAAGTCAACAGCCTTGAAGAGATGGTCTTTCAAGATAGCTGCATAGAATACCGTATCCTCCTTATTGGTAAAGGCATTCAAATCGCCACCGACACTCTCCAAGCCATTCAGTATCTGTAGAGCTGAACGGTGCTTGGTGCCTTTGAATGTGGTATGCTCACAAAAGTGCGCTAATCCTTCTTCTCCTATCTGTTCCTGACGGGCTCCAGCATTGATGCCGATACCACAGTAGACCACTGACGACTGTGAAGGCAGATGAATGATGCGTAACCCATTGGGTAGTATTGCAGTATTGTATTTTGTCATTTCGGCTGCAAAAGTACAAAATAATTCTTAATTCTTAATTCTTAATTCTCAATTTATTAGTACCTTTGCAAGCAAAAAGCTAAGATTATGCGAAAAGTCATCGGAATCGGCGAGACGGTACTCGATATCATCTTCCGTAACGACCAGCCTATCAGTGCTATCCCTGGAGGTTCTTCTTTTAATGCAGTTATCTCATTGGGACGCTCTGGAGTTGATGCCAGTTTCATTGGTGAAACGGGCAACGACCGCGTGGGTCGTAACACCATCCAGTTCTTGCGTGACAATGGTTGTCAGGCAGATAGCGTTAATGTCTATCCCGATTCAAAGTCATCACTGTCATTGGCGTTCCTCAACGAGCGCAATGATGCCGAATATATCTTCTATAAGAACCATCTTCGCGATCGTCTCGACTTCTCTTTCCCCGAGATACATGAAGACGACATCGTGCTCTTTGGCTCTTTCTATGCGCTGAATCCCGTTATCCGTCCACAGGTGAAGGGCTTCTTGGAGTATGCCCACGAGCAGGGAGCCATCCTCTATTATGACGTCAACTTCAGAGCCTCTCATCAGCATGAGGTGATGAAGATTACGCCCAATCTTTTGGAGAACTTCGAGTTGGCAGATATTGTACGCGGTTCGGCAGAAGACTTTGAATATTTGTTTAAGAAAGATAATCCTGAGAGCATCTATCGTTCGCAGATAGCCTTCTATACTAAGAAGTTTGTCTATACGCATGCTGCAGAGCCAGTAGATCTCTTTGCCGAGAATGGATTCCACAAGCAATATGCTATTGCTCCGATGGAGACGGTAAGTACCATTGGTGCTGGTGACAACTTCAATGCAGGTTTCCTCTTCGGATTGATAAAGAATCAGATTACGCGTGCCGACTTTGACAACGGACTCTCCGAGCAGCAGTGGGATGAAGTGCTTGCTTCTGCTCTTCAGTTCTCTGCCGAGTCTTGTCGCAGCCTTTACAACTATGTATCACAGGAGTTTGGTGCACAGCGTAAAAAGGAATTAGAAGATCAATTACTAGAACAAGAATAAAACTATGCAGAACATTACCGAAAACATCTATTACGTTGGTGTCAACGACCGCAACAAGTCTCTCTTTGAGGGATTGTGGCCCTTGCCCAATGGTGTGAGTTACAACTCGTATCTCATCGACGACGAGAAAGTGTGCCTTATCGATACTGTTGAGGTGGATTTCTTCACCCAGTATATCGAACGTATTCGTGAGGTTATTGGTGACCGCAAGGTTGACTATCTTGTTATCAATCACATGGAGCCCGACCATAGCGGCTCTATCGCGCTCATCAAGAAATACTATCCTGAGATACAGATTATCGGTAATAAGAAGACTTTCCAGATGCTGGAAGGCTTCTATGGTATCTGCGACAACACCGTGGAGGTGGCCAATGGTGATAGCATTGCACTTGGCAAACAGACGCTCAACTTTGTGCTCACTCCAATGGTTCACTGGCCTGAGACGATGGTGACACTCTGTGGCACTACACTCTTTAGTGGCGATGCCTTTGGGTGCTTTGGCGCCCTGAATGGTGGTATTATTGATGCACAAATCAATTGCGATACCTATTGGCTGGAGATGGAGCGCTACTATAGTAATATCGTTGGTAAATATGGTACTCCCGTACAGAATGCCCTGAAGAAGTTGGCTGATGTCAAACTCGACTATATCTGTGCTACTCATGGACCTGTATGGCATGAGTATATCGATAAGGTGATAGCTATCTATGACCGCTTGTCTAAGTATGAGACAGAGCCCGGACTGGTTATCTGCTATGGTACCATGTATGGCAATACGGAGCGTGCTGCAGAGGTGATTGCCCGTGCTGCCTCTGAGGCTGGAGTAAAGAATATCGTGGTGTATAATGTCTCTAAGACGCACCACTCTTATATCATCCGTGATGTCTTCCGCTATAAGGGACTAATTGTAGGTGCTCCAACCTATAACACCGCCCTGTATCATGAGATGGATGTACTGCTCAGCGAGTTGGCTGGTAAGGATATCAAGAACCATCTGTTGGGATGGTTTGGCTCTTATGGCTGGGCATCGAAAGCCGTTAGCGAGATTGCTCGTTGGAATGAAGAAAAGCTGCACTACGAGCAAGTGGGTGAACCTGTAGAAATCAAACAAAGTCTGACGCCAGAGACCAAGGCACAGTGCGAGGCGCTGGGTCGTGCGATGGCAGAAAGACTGAAGAAAGTTGAAAGTTAAGAATTGAAAATTAAGATATGTCATTAAAATGTGGTATTGTCGGACTGCCTAACGTGGGCAAGTCTACTTTGTTCAACTGTCTGTCTAGTGCAAAGGCACAGGCAGCCAATTTCCCTTTTTGTACGATAGAACCTAATGTGGGCGTCATCACCGTTCCTGATGAGCGACTCACCAAACTTGCTGAGCTGGTTCATCCTGGTCGCATCGTTCCTGCCACTTGTGAGATTGTTGATATCGCAGGTCTGGTAAAGGGTGCTTCCAAGGGTGAGGGTCTTGGTAATAAGTTCTTGGGTAACATCCGCGAGACTGATGCTATTATTCATGTGCTTCGTTGCTTCGAGGATGAGAATATCACCCATGTGGATGGTTCTATCGATCCTATCCGCGATAAAGAGATTATCGATACAGAGCTTCAGTTGAAAGACCTTGAGACTATCGATAGTCGCTTGGCTAAGACTGAGAAGGCCGCTGCTGCCGGCAACAAGGATGCCAAGGTAGAGGTAACCGTGCTGAAGGCCTATAAAGAGGTGTTGGAGCAGGGTAAGAATGCCCGTATCGTAGAGTTCGAGAGCAAAGACGAGCAGGATTGTGCCAAGAACTTGTTCCTCCTCACTGCTAAGCCCGTGCTCTATGTCTGCAATGTTGGCGAGGCTGATGCTAAGAGCGGTAACGCCTTCACTCAGAAGGTTGAAGCGCTGGCTAAGGAAGAAGGTGCTGAGGCAATGGTGATTGCTGCCAAGACAGAAGAGGATATTGCTGAACTCGAGAGCTACGAGGATAAGCAGTTGTTCCTTGAGGAGCTGGGCTTGGAGGAGAGTGGTGTAAACCGTCTTATCAAGAAGGCTTACGCGCTGCTTAACCTTGAAACCTTTATCACCGCTGGTGAGATGGAAGTAAAGGCTTGGACTTATAAGAAAGGATGGAAGGCTCCCCAGTGTGCTGGTGTTATCCACACAGACTTCGAGAAGGGCTTTATCCGTGCCGAGGTGATTAAGTATGACGACTATATCCAGTATGGCTCTGAGGCTGCCGTTCGTGAAGCAGGTAAGATGGGCATCGAGGGTAAAGAGTATGTCGTACAGGATGGAGACATCATGCACTTCAGATTTAATGTATAATCTATGGAACTCCTAAGCTATATCGTTTGGAATCCCAGCTTGAGCCTTGGCCCCTTCCGCTGGTACTCGCTCTGCTGGCTGTTGGGCTTAGCGCTTGCCTATCTCGTAGTCAAAAAGCTCTATAAGGAGCAGAAGATTAAGGACGAACTTTTCGACCCCTTGTTTATCTACTGCTTCTTAGGCATCCTGATTGGTGCCCGCTTGGGACATTGCCTCTTCTATCAGCCAGACTACTTCCTGACCTCAGGAAAGGGCTTTGTGGAAATGCTTCTGCCTATCCACTTCTTAGCAGATGGTGGATGGAAGTTTACAGGCTATGAGGGATTGGCATCGCATGGTGGCACGCTGGGCCTGATGATTGCGCTGTGGCTCTATGTCAGAAAGACGAAGCTGAGCATCTGGCGCGTGTTGGACAACATCGCTATTGCCACTGGTGTCACAGCCTGCTTCATTCGCTTGGGCAATCTGATGAACTCAGAGATTATCGGTAAGATAACAGATGTGCCCTGGGCATTTATCTTTGAGCGTGTAGACACGATGCCTCGTCATCCAGGACAGCTTTATGAAGCTATTGCCTATGCCATCCTGTTTGGCTTGATGTGGTGGCTGCATAAGAAGATGGCTGCTAAGATTGGTACAGGCTGGTTCTTTGGCTTCTGCCTGACCTATATCTTCACCTTCCGCTTCTTCATCGAATACACCAAGGAGATACAAGAAGCCTTTGAAGCCTCTCTGCCACTCGATATGGGACAGATTCTCTCTATTCCATTTATCCTTATCGGTGTGGCTTGTATGGTGAGAGCAAGAAAATTATAGATACTCCATCAGCACATCCCAAACAGCAATGATGTGGCAGACACTTCCTGCAAGTACAAAGAAGTGGAAGACGGAGTGCATAAACGGCTTTTTATGCAAGGAATAAAAGAGGGCGCCTGTAATATAGCAGACGCCCTCTGCTATTATCCAGACGACAGCTGCTGTAGATACGGAGTCGATGAGTGGTTTGAAGGCTACCAGCACGCTCAATCCCATACCAATGAAACAGAAGGTTTCTAGGTTGGAGTGCTCCTTCAAACGGATAAAGCTGACAATGGTGCCAGCAATGGCGCACAACCATACAAAGGAGAAGAGCGACCAGCCCCAGTAACCTTGTTGACGTAGTGCCACCAGTGTGAGTGGTGAATAACTACCCGCTATATGCCAATAGATGGCAGCATGATCCCATTTACGGAAGCGCTCACGCCACTTAGAGCGTAAGGGTATGGCGTGATAAACGGTGGAGGCTACATAGGAGCCAAGCATACCGAAGAGGTAGAGGCACACACCTAATCGCGCCCAAGGGTTGTCGCCCTTGAAAGCCATCACGAGGAATATCACACCAAATGCTACACCCATGACGATGCCACCAGCATGCGACCATGAGTTCAGCAGTTCTTCTTTATGGGTATAACGGATTGCCATTCTGATTGTAAATGTCCCGACAGGTCAGGAGACCTATCGGGACGATAATATATAAGGATAATACTTAGCGGCTTAGAAGTCCATCTTGTCCAGCTCGTCGCTGAAGTCCTTAGGCTCGTTGTTCTCTGCAGGAGCCTGATACTCGTCGTTACGCTCGCGACGCTCAGGACGAGGACGACGCTCACCACGCTCAGGACGAGGGCGGCGCTCGCCACGCTCAGGGCGCTCACGACGACGCTGCTGTGGCTCTACATAGTCGGCAGGCTTCTCAACGAGTACACGGTGAGAGAGCTTGAACTTACCAGTCTTAGGATCAATCTCGAGCAACTTAACAGTAATCTTGTCACCCTCCTTGATACCAGCTTCCTCAACAGTCTCCAGGCGCTTCCAGTCAATCTCCGAGATGTGGAGCAGACCATCCTTGCCAGGCATGAACTCTACGAAGCAGCCATAAGGCATGATGCTGCGAACGGTACCCTCGTAAACCTCACCAACCTCGGGGATGGCAACGATAGCACGAATCTTGGCGATAGCAGCGTCGATGCTCTCCTTGTTAGGAGCGCTAACCTGTACCTTACCAACACCGTCGGTCTCGTCGATAGTGATAGTAGCACCAGTATCTTCCTGCATCTGCTGGATAATCTTACCACCAGGGCCAATCACAGCACCGATGAACTCCTTAGGAATATCGAATGCCTCGATACGTGGAACCTGAGGCTTCATCTCAGCACGTGGCTCAGCGATAGTATCGGTGATGCACTTCAAGATGTGCTCACGACCAGCCTTAGCCTGCATCAGTGCCTTCTCCAGAATATCGAATGACAGACCATCACACTTGATATCCATCTGTGTAGCGGTCAGACCATCCTTAGTACCAGTGGTCTTGAAGTCCATATCACCCAGGTGGTCCTCGTCGCCAAGGATATCAGACAGTACAGCGTACTTGTCCTCACCAGGATTCTTAATCAGACCCATAGCGATACCTGAAACGGGCTTCTTCATAGGAACACCAGCATCCATCAGAGCCAGTGTACCAGCACAAACGGTAGCCATTGATGAAGAACCGTTAGACTCCATAATCTGGGATACTACACGAACGGTGTAGGGGAAGTCAGCAGGAATCATCTCCTTCAGACCGCGCCATGCCAAGTGACCGTGACCAATCTCACGGCGACCTACGCCACGCTGTGCCTTAGCCTCACCTGTACAGAATGGGGGGAAGTTGTAGTGCAACAGGAAGCGCTGGTAGCTCTTGTCGAGTACATCGTCAACGAGCTTCTCGTCGAGCTTAGTACCCAGAGTAACGGTAGTCAGAGACTGTGTCTCACCACGAGTGAAGATTGAGCTTCCGTGAGGCATTGGCAGAGGAGAAACCTCGCACCAGATAGGACGAATCTCGTCGGTCTTACGACCATCAAGACGGATACCTTCGTCGAGGATACAACGGCGCATAGCGTCGCGCTCTACATCGTGGTAGTAGCGATCCATCATGGCATATTTCTCTTCCAGCTCATCCTCAGTCAGGTCGGCATGCTCAGCAGCATACTTCTCCTTGAAGTCAGCGAGAATCTTCTCGAAGGCCTCAGCACGAGCGTGCTTCTCGAGGGCCTGCTTGGTAACGTCGTAAGCGGGCTGATAGAGCTCCTTGTTCATGCGCTCGCGCAGCTCCTCGTCGTTAACCTCGTGATCATACTCACGCTTAACGTCAACACCCAGCTCCTTGCTGAGAGCGGTCTGCAGCTCACACATAGGCTTGATAGCATCCATAGCAGCCTTCAAAGCACCGAGCAAATCCTGCTCTGATACTTCCTTCATCTCACCTTCTACCATCATGATGTTCTCAGCTGAAGCACCAACCATGATGTCCATATCGGCCTCCTTCATCTGCTCGAAGGTAGGATCGATAACATACTCACCATTGATACGTGCTACACGTACTTCACTGATGGGGCATTCGAAGGGGATATCTGAACATGCCAGCGCGGCCGATGCAGCAAAACCTGCCAAAGCATCGGGCTGATCAACACCATCGGCACTGAGCAGCATTACGTTGACAAAAACTTCTGCGTGATAGTTAGAGGGGAACAATGGGCGAAGCACACGGTCAACCAGTCGGCTAGTCAGAATCTCATTGTCTGAAGCCTTACCCTCGCGTTTTGTGAAACCACCGGGGAAACGGCCTGCGGCGGCGTACTGCTCTCTGTAGTCAACCTGCAGAGGCATAAAATCTGTTCCGGGAACTGCATCTTTTGCGGCACAAACAGTAGCCAGCAGTACAGTGTTGTTCATGCGGAGCATCACACTGCCATCGGCCTGCTTTGCCACTTTCCCGGTCTCAATTGTGATGGTTCTTCCATCAGCCAATTGAATACTTTTCGTAATTACGTTCATCTTGTATTAAAACATCTAAAAATAAAAAAATGTGCGCCATGTTGCGCAAAATCGGCTACAAAGTTACACATTATTATATAAAGAAACGAAAAATTATGCAGATAATTATTGTTTTTTAGGAATTTCAGCCCTGAGGTAAGGGGCAACCATCGTGCAGGGATAAAAAAATCATATTTTTTTTGTTTTTATGCTCGCTTAATCGTACCTCTGACTCCGTCGAAGATACTCACGCTCGAAAATGCCCAAATAAAATTTGGCATTTTGCTCGCTTATTCGTACCTTTGCATCCAAAAGAATAAAAACATCAATAATGAAGAAATATTTTGTATTGGCACTGACCATGCTGGCTATGGTTTCGTGCACGGAGAAAAAATTCCATGTAGAAGGCACTATTACCAATGCCAAGGATTCTCTGTTGTTGTTTGAGAACGTTGGTATTGAGGACATTACAGTAGTTGATTCAGTCCGTTTGGGCGAGGATGGCTCATTCTCTTTCAGTGGCGACGCACAGGAGGCTCCTGAGTTCTATCGACTGCGCATTGCAGGTCAGATTATCAACGTGTCTATCGACTCTACTGAAACGGTTACCGTTAAGGCTCAATATCCTCAGATGGCTACTCAGTATGAGATTAGCGGTTCTGACAACTGTCTGAAGATTAAGGAACTGTCACTGAAGCAGATAGACCTCCGCCAGCGTGCTATCGCCATTAGCAATAATGAGGACCTGACCGTTAAGGAGACTAACGACAGCATCTATAAGCTGGTAAACCAATACAAGGAGGATGTGAAGAAAAATTACATTTATGCTGAGCCCAACAAGGCTTATGCATACTTCGCTCTGTTCCAGACTTTGGGCGATATGCTGCTCTTCAATCCTCAGAGCAATCGTGAGGACATCAAGGCTTTTGCTGCTGTGGCTACCAGCTGGGACAGCTACTATCCCAACTCTGCCCGTGGTGCCAACCTGCACAACATTGCCATTGAGGGCATGAAGAATGTGCGCATCAACGATGCTGCACAGGCTCAGCAGATTGACCCCAGCAAGATTGAGGAGGCAGGACTGATTGACGTTGCTCTGAACGATCATAAAGGTAAACTGCGCCACTTGACTGATCTAAAGGGTAAGGTGGTATTGCTCGACTTCCACGTCTTTGCTGCCAAGGAGTCACCAGCCCGCATTCTGCAGCTTCGTGAGCTTTACAACAAGTATCATGCAGAGGGCTTTGAAATCTTCCAGGTAAGCGTTGACCCTGACGAGCACTTCTGGAAGCAGCAGACTGCTGCACTACCTTGGATTAGTGTTCGTGCTGAAGACGGCATACAGTCAAATACCTTGACACTTTATAACGTACAGAGCATCCCCGAGTTCTTCTTGATTGATCGTGGTAACAATATCGTTGGTCGCTCACAGTCTATCAAGGATTTGGAGCAGGCTATCAAGAACTTGCTATAAGTAATGAACGAGGATTTCGACATCAGACAAGAACAGCTTTCTTCGAGCGAAAAGGAGTTCGAGAACGCCCTGCGCCCACTGGCATTCCATGATTTCAGTGGTCAGCAGCAGGTGGTGGAGAACTTAGAGGTGTTCGTAGAAGCAGCTAAATATCGTGGCGAGCCACTCGACCACGTACTATTGCATGGTCCTCCCGGATTGGGTAAGACCACCCTATCTAATATTATTGCCAACGAGTTGGGCGTAGGCTTTAAGATTACTTCTGGCCCTGTGCTCGACAAGCCTGGCGACTTGGCTGGCATCCTGACTTCGCTGGAGAAGAACGACGTCTTGTTTATCGATGAGATTCACCGCCTGTCGCCTGTAGTAGAGGAGTATCTCTATTCAGCAATGGAGGACTATCGCATCGACATCATGATAGACAAAGGCCCTTCGGCTCGCTCTATTCAGATAGACCTCAACCCCTTTACGCTGGTGGGTGCCACCACTCGTAGCGGTTTGCTGACAGCCCCTCTCCGTGCTCGTTTTGGTATCAACATGCACTTGCAATACTACGAGCCCGAGACGCTCCAGAAGATTATCGAGCGCTCTGCAGGCATTCTTCGTGTACCTATCACCAGCGATGCCTCTGCCGAGATAGCCCGTCGCTCTCGTGGTACGCCCCGTATAGCCAATGCCCTGCTCAGAAGAGTGCGCGACTTTGCACAAGTGAAGGGTACTGGTCGCATCGACACACAGATTACGAAGATAGCCCTTACGGCACTCAATATCGACCAGTATGGTCTTGACGAGATAGACAATCGCATCCTGCTCACCATCATCGACAAGTTCCGTGGTGGTCCTGTGGGTATTACCACCATTGCTACAGCCATCGGTGAGGATTCAGGCACTATCGAGGAAGTGTATGAGCCATTCCTCATCATGGAAGGTTTCATCAAGCGCACCCCCCGTGGTCGTATGGTTACTGAGTTGGCATACCGTCACTTTGGTCGCAATCCCTATTCGGGAAATATCATGGAGCCAAATCTGTTTGAGTGAAGAAGCCTACCCAAGCCCTCCCAAAGGGAGGGATGTTTAAATAGACAATAGAATTATGGATAAGCAACAAAATAGCGAACTGGTAACTAGACATCCCTCCCTTGGGGAGGGCTTGGGTAGGCATTGTGGCATCTTTGTAGGCAGCTTTAATCCCTTTACGATAGGCCACGACAGCATCGTGACCAGAGCCCTTCCGCTGTTCGACCGCCTCGTTATTGGTGTTGTGGGCGATCAGGTGCACAAGCCCGATATGCCCAGTGCCGAGGAACGCATCAATGCTATTCGTGAGCTATACAAGAATGAGCCACGCATAGAGGTGAAGCCCTACTACGGACTGGCTGTTGACTTTGCCAAAGCAGAGGGTGCCCACTTCATTGTGAAAGGTGTGCGCTCAGTGAAAGACTTTGAGTACGAGCGTGAGCAGGCAGACATCAATCGTCAGTTGGCAGGCATCGAGACCATCCTTCTCTATGCAGAGCCTCACCTCTCGTCTATCTCTTCTTCGATGATACGCGAGTTACAGCACTTCGGTGTTGACATCACGCCCTATCTGCCTAAGCGTAAATAACGAAATAACGTCATAACAAAATGATAACATATAGTTCAGAAAACGTAAAGTTCCCTAATATCAAGCGTCGTGAAACTACAGCGTGGATTCGTCGCGTAGCAGCCACCTACGGCAAGAAAGTAGGCGAGGTGGGCTACCTCTTTTGCGACGACGAGCACATACTGGCAGTGAATCGCGAATACCTACAGCACGACTATTATACTGACATCATCACCTTCGACTATTGCGAAGACGATGTGCTGAATGGCGACCTTGTTATCTCGCTGGATACCGTTCGCACTAATGCCGAACTCTTCCATAAGGACTACGACGAAGAGCTGCACCGCGTCATCATCCACGGCATTCTCCACCTTTGCGGTCAGAACGACAAAGGACCAGGAGAGCGCGAGCAGATGGAAGCAGCCGAGAACAAGGCACTGGCTCTACGCTGAAACTTCTAACAACGAGCGCAAATTTGCGCCCGTCAACAACTAAGACGTCCTGATTCAGGGCGTCCTTTGTTTTTATGCGTGACAATTGAGACAAAGGACAGCCCATTTTCTGCACACATCAGGCAGCAGAAGAATAGTAATAAGAATAAATAATAGTAAGAATATAGATAATATACTTACTAAAATATATTTACTATAACAATCATATATATATCAATTAATATATCTATAATAATATCTATCCTTATAACTATTCTTATACCGATTATTATAATACCCATTCTCTTCTAAGCGTGTAAAAATTGGGGTGTCCTTTGTCCCAATTGTCACGCATACTTTGCCGTAACCAACGGGGGAGTTGTCCGTAACCAACGATACCCTTTGCCGTAACACACGCGCGACTTAGCCTAATACAGACTTCTATCAGCCTTATACGTTCTGCTTATTAGCCTCAGCCGTTCGTGTAATAGCCTAATACGCAAGGAAATCCGTACGACTTTCCGCAGGCCCTTTACCACTATTTCAAAAGCCGTACGAGTTTCCCCTCCTATTATTTGGAGTTCTATATTCTAATTCGTATCTTTGCAGGCAAGAACTGAAACGCAGCAAGAATTTGAAATAATACATTATTAATTTTGAGAAAACTTTAAACGACAAAATAAAATGGCACAAAAGTATATAACATATAATGATTTCCTATGCAACAAACTCTCGCTTTTAGGATTTAAAAGAAAAGGTCAACATGATTTTATAAGAAAATGTGATGACTTTACACAGACTCTTAGCTTTATACATTCGGTTACTCAATCCCACTCTAGAGATTATACGATATTAGTAAGTATTCGTAATTCTCAAATGGAAAAGATTGGACATGACACAGAAGTATATTTTGGCGGAGGTTGGAGCGTTAATATTGGATATTTGACGCCTTGTGAAAATTATAAGGAATGGTTTGTTGAAAATTCTGCTCCTAACGATGTGCGCCAAGAGATTATTGACGATATAATAAGTAATATTGAGACATATGCAATTCCATTCTTGAATAAGTATTCCGATATAAAGGAGCTTATACATGGTATTGAGGAAGGGAATCGTTTTCTGTCATTCCAATCAGAATACAAGCTACCAATACTTTACTATCTTAATGGAGAGTACGACCTTGCTGTTGCGTATATGAACGAAGCGTTGAAAAGGAAATCAACAAAAGCTGCAAAGGTTGATGATGATTACCCACGTGAGCTGTTAGAAAAGAACGAAAGAAGTAATACGCCTCAACAAAGAGAGTATGATGACTATAAAGAATTTGTAGACAAAGTTAAATCTTTGATTGCTGGATGATTGAGGAAAGAAATATATTCCAGATTTTGATTGTTGATTCCTAAATAGAATCTGCGAGCAGTTCTTCTAATTCTGCAATACTACTTGCTACACCAATGTAGTTGCGCCACTGACCACGAATCATGCCACGCTGCTGCATATCGTCGAGCATAGCGATGGTATTATCCCAGAAGCCACGAATGTTGTAGAGAATCACTTGCTTATGGTGATAGCCAATGGTGCGAGAGGCTGCTATGGTGAAAATCTCGTCGAGCGTGCCTATGCCACCAGGCAAGGCAATGAAGATGTCGCTCATGTCAAGCATCAGCTGCTTGCGCTCGCTGAGATTGTTGCAAGTAACCACTTCATCGTTGTATGCAGAGGTGCGACCAGTCTCCTCCACGATGCTGGGAACAACGCCAATGGTATGACCGCCAGCAGCCTTTGCAGCCTTTGCCACGCACTCCATCAGTCCTTGGTTGACGCCTCCAAAAACCAGTTCATGACCGTTCTCGGCAATCCATCTGCCCAGCTCTTCCGTTGCCTGAAAGTACGCTTGATCTATCGTATTATTTGCAGAACAAAATACACTTATCTTCATAATGTTGGCAAAGTTACGAAAAAATGTTGTAACTTTGCAGCCGAATTAGAAAATTATTGATTTGAAGACATTTGAAGAACTTGGTGTCAGCGAAGGGATTCGCAGAGCCATTGAGGAAATGGGTTTTGTACAGCCCATGCCTGTACAGGAGGAGGTAATACCCTACTTATTAGGAAATCAGAACGACGTGATTGCACTGGCCCAAACGGGTACAGGTAAGACGGCGGCATTTGGTATTCCTGTATTGCAACGTATTGATGTGACAAGAAAGGAGACGCAGGCACTCATCTTGTCGCCTACTCGCGAACTCTGTCTGCAGATTGCAGATGATTTGCGCGACTTCTCGAAATACATGGATGACATCCATATCGAGGCCGTTTATGGTGGTGCATCTATCGAACAGCAGATTCGTGCACTGCGCAAGGGTGTGCAGATTATCGTAGCAACACCCGGACGACTGATTGACTTGATGAACCGTGGCGTAGCGCAGTTGGATAACGTATATAACGTGGTGCTGGACGAGGCCGATGAGATGTTGAACATGGGCTTTACAGAGAGCATCAATACGATTCTGGAGGGTATTCCCGAAGACCGTAATACGCTGCTCTTCTCGGCAACGATGAGTAAAGAGATAGAGCGCATAGCCAAGGGCTACCTGCACGACTATAAAGAGATTGTGGTGGGCTCGCGCAATGAGGGTGCTGAGCACGTGAACCATATCTACTATATGGTGAATGCTAAGGATAAGTACTTGGCACTGAAGCGTATCGTAGACTTCTATCCTCGCATCTTTGCTATCATCTTCTGTCGTACGAAGATGGAGACACAGGAGGTGGCTGATAAGCTGATTAAGGATGGCTATAATGCTGAGTCACTGCATGGCGACCTGAGTCAGCAGCAGCGTGACCTGACGATGCAGAAGTTCCGTCAGCATACCGTACAACTGCTGGTAGCTACTGATGTGGCTGCTCGTGGATTGGATGTTGACGACCTGACGCATGTTATCAACTACGGATTGCCCGACGATATCGAAAACTATACTCACCGCTCAGGCCGTACAGGTCGTGCCGGAAAGAAGGGTACCAGCATCTGTATTGTCCACAGTCGTGAGAAGTTTAAGATTCGCAATATCGAGAAGGTTATTGGCAAGGAGTTTGAAAAGGGTGTGATACCTTCACCCGAGGAGATTTGCAAGAAGCAGCTCTATAAGGTGATGGACCAGATAGTAAAGGCCGATGTTGATGAGGATCAGATTGGTCCGTTTATGCAGGACATTAGTCGCTACTTTGAGTATATCGACAAGGACGACCTTATCAAGAAGATTGTCTCTATGGAGTTTGGTAAGTTCTTGGCTTACTATGCTGATGCTCCCGAGATTGGAGTAGTTAGCAGTAGAGGAGAGAAGGAGGGAAGAAGTAAGGAGAGAAGTGGCAAGAAGAAGGCTACACCTACCTCTGAGGGCTACAAGAAGCTGTTTATCAACCTCGGTAAGAAAGACGGATTCTATCCTGGCGAGCTGATGCAGTTCTTGAATAAGAATGTACGCGGGCACGTGAGCGTAGGACATATCGACTTGCTTACCACCATGTCGTATTTCGAGGTGCCTGAGGAGGATGCCGAGCGCGTAATGAAATACGTCAATGGACAAATGTATAAGAAGCGCGAGGTACGCTGTAATGATGCTGCAGAGGGTGGAATGTCTAGAGATTCTAGAAAGTCCAGTTCATCTAGAGATTCTAGAAAGGCCAGCCCATCTAGAAAGACTAGAGAGCCTAAAGAATCTAGCTCTTCTAGCAAATCTAGCAAGACCTACAAGAAGGAAGAGTGGATGCAGTTTATGAATCCCAAGAGCATGAAGCTCAAAGGCGAAATACCTGACTTCTCAGAAGAAGGATGGGCCATCCGCAAGCCTCGTAAGAAGAAATAAGAGAATGACATAAAAAGAAGAAGCCTCCCGCATGATAGCAGGAGGCTTTTCTTTTGTTATCGTTGAAGTGTCAATTACTTCGCATTGATTTCCTTGAGCAGACGGTCTGCATGTCCCCAACGGTCCATCATGAAGAGCATATAACGCACGTCAACATTGATGGTACGAGCCAGCTGGCGATCGAAGAAGATATCAGAGCTCAGTGAGTCCCAGTTGCCATCGAAGGCAAGACCAAGGAGTTCGCCCTTACCATTGAAGATAGGTGAGCCACTGTTACCACCAGTGATATCGTTGTTAGAGAGGAAGCAGAGCTGCATAGTGCCAGTCTCCTTATCAGCATAACGACCGAAATCCTTAGAAGATAGCAACTCGTGCATAACAGGCTCAGCAAAGTACTCTACGTTAGAGTCAGCCTGCTGCATCTTGTCCCAAAGGCTGCGTGCGGTAGTATAGTAGCCAGAAGGCTTACCTGCCAGCTGATATTCGCCTACCTGACCATAGGTCATACGCATGGTGAAGTTGGCATCAGAGTAGTTGGGCAGATCCTGCTCCATACGCAGCTTGGCAGCGCAGAGCCACTGCTCCTGCTGAGCAATGCTGTCGGCAACACCTATGAGGTCGGCACGAAGAGCAGCACGCAGTTCGATGAGGTTCTGACCATAGATAACACCAGGATCCTGGTCGAATGACTTCTTGTTGATATAAATCTTCTTACCGCTCTTCATCAGCAGAGACTTGTCATAGACATAATCTACATAAGCGCGATAGTCGCCCTTGAACTGGCTGTCAACAGTCTTATAGATGTCGAGGTGATACTTCTTATCAATATGGTTGCGATAGTTCTTGATGAGGGCAGCCAGCAACTCGCGGTCCGTCTCCTGATCCCAGTCTTTGCTGTTGTCCTTGAACTCTACATACTGCTTGCTCTTCTTGTCCTGAGGACCCTTTACCTCGATACCGCTATGTACCAAGCGGGCACGGCGTGTGAGTTCGTCACTCTCGCGTCCCCATGTATCATTATAGTAATAGAGGGCACGAACAGCATCAAAACGCTTCTGATAGAACTGTGCCAACTTGTCGAAGTCGAGCTGTCCCTTCAGATAACCTGTAGAATCCTGCCACTGACGCAGACGATTCTCAAACTCACGCTTCTGCTGAATCAGTCCGATAGAGTCGATACACTTGTTCATACCAATAGAGTTCTTCCAGTAATTGCTAGAATGTGCATACTTAGACTCATACTGGATACGGATAGCCTCTGCACTCTGCATGCGGCGCCACATAATCTCTTGCTTCACGCCACGTACCTGAATCATTGACTTGTTCATAGCGTCGCGACGCTCCTGAATACCATAGCTTGACAGGTAACGGCTGGTACTACCGGGATAACCCAGAATCATAGCAAAGTCGCCAGGCTTGTAGCCCTGCAGAGATACGGGAGCCCATGAAGCAGGATGATAAGGAACATTATCCTTAGAATACTTGGCAGGACCATTGGTCTTGGGGTCAGCATAGATGCGGAATACAGAGTAGTCGCATGTCTGACGTGGCCACATCCAGTTGTCGGTCTCACCACCATACTTACCCATTGACTTAGGAACGGTGAATACCAAACGAACGTCCTCGAAGTCGCGATAAGTTGTCATATAATACTTGTTGCCCTCATAGAATGGCAGCACCTCTACACGCAGGGTAGAGTCCTGCTGGCGTACTTCTTTCTGCCAAGCATTCTCCAAAGAGTCAACATATATTGCCTGACGCTCGCGGCTCATACCCTTGAGATTAGGAACAATCTTGTCGGTAACGTCTTTCTGCTCAACCATGAAGCTTACGAAGAGGTCTTCGTTGGGAAGTTCTTCCTCATAGCTGTTGGCAACAAAACCATTGAGCATATAGTCGTGCTCTACAGTAGAGTGACGACGGATGGCATCGAAACCACAGTGGTGGTTGGTGAATACGAGACCATTAGGAGATACTACTACACCAGAGCAATAGCCACCGAAGTTGATGACTGCATTCTTGACAGCGTTGTCACTCTGATACAACTGCTCCATAGGCAGCTGGAAGCCATACTGCTTCATCTGCTCATAGATGGCTGTCGGAAGGTTGTAAAGTGTCCACATACCCTCATCGGCATGAGCACCCAGGGTGCAAAGACACATCAGGGATAAAATAAATTTTTTCATTGCAATGTTTTAATTCACTTGATATTTATTTTCTAAAATATTTTCCAATCACAGGAAGATTACCCAGTGGCAGGTCGTGATAAATAATGTGTGCCACAAAGAGTAAAATCAGCAGGGTATTGAAAGCCAACTTTGCTACAATATGCCATTCGTTGGCTACCTGCATCAAGCAGAAGAACAGTCCTGTTATCGCCACATAGATGGCAATATCCTTCATAGGATAAGGAATAGGATTCTTCTTCTGACCAACGATATAGCTCAGCACCATCGCTGTACCATAACCTGCGACACCACCCCATGCACAAGCCCAATAGCCATATTCTGGGATGAAGATGATGTTGACAGCAAGGAGTACTGAACAGCCTGCCAGCGAGAACCATGCACCATAGATGGTCTTGTCAATCAGTTTATACCAGAACGATAGGTTGAAGTAGATACCCATCATAATCTCTGCAGCCATGACGATAGGCACTACACCCAAGCCCTCACGATAGTTAGAACCTAAGATATATTGCAGGAGTGGCATCCATCCTACTACACAAAGGTAAGCCAGCAGCGTAAAGATGAGGAAATACTTCATAGCTGTGGCATAGTACTCCGTCTTGTCGGCATCCTTCGACTTAGCGAAGACGATAGGCTCGTAAGCATAGCGGAAGGCCATTGTTATCATCGCCATAATCATAGCTATCTTCACACAAGAGCCATAGTCGCCCAACAAGATATTTGCCTTCTCCTCGTCGGGATAGACCAACGGAAAGAGAATCTTATCAGCTACCTGATTCAGAATACCAGCAATACCCAGAATGAGGATAGGCCATGAGTAGCTGAACATCTGGCGCAATAGTTTTCCATCAAACTTCCACTGTATCTTAAACAGGTCGGGAATGAAGAACAGTGTGACGAATGCTGTACATAGCAGGTTGATGAAGAAGACATAGAATACTGATGTCTTGCCCAACCATACAAAGTAAAGTACGTTCAAGCCAATGTTGAAGATGATAAACAGTATCTTCAGCGAAGCAAAGCGCAGGGCTCGCTTCTGATAACGCAAGTAACTGAAGGGAATAGCCTGCAGGGCGTCGAGGGCTACCACTACACCCATCATCAGCAGATAGTCAGGATGGGCAGCATAGCCGAGGGTATTGCTAATCGGGGTAATCAGTCCGAAAAGCAACAGCAAGAATACTGCAGTCAACGTACCTACCACAGCCATTGCCGTAGAGAATACCGTATCGGGCTTATTTCTCTCGTCGTTGGCAAAGCGGAACAGCGAAGTCTCCATGCCAAAAGTAAGTATTACCAGTATCAATGCCACATAAGCATAGACATTGGTACTGATGCCGTAGTCGCCCGTTTCGTGCGGCATATAGTAGGTGTAGAGAGGTACTAAGAGGTAGTTAAGGAATCTGCCAACAATACTTGACAGTCCATAGATGGCCGTATCTTTGGCCAAGGATTTCATATTTGCCATAATTGCAAGATATTCTTATGTATATTAGAAACTGTGTAGCCAAGCCTTCAGTTCGAGCATCATTTCTAGATGGTATGCGAACGATTGACTGATGCCAAATCCATGACCTCCAGTGGGATAGATATGCATAGATGCAGGCACCTTATTGGCATACAATTCTTCATAATAGTTGAGACTGTTGGTGGGTGGTACCACATCATCGTCATGAGCCAATACCAAGAAAGCTCGTGGAGTGTGACGACCAACATGTTGTTCATTACAGTACTCATTAACTAACTTGCGTTTGGGCTTCTTTCCTAACAGGTTTTCTCTTGAGCCTTGGTGGGTAGTACCCTGCTCCATAGAAATCACAGGATAGAAAAGTATCTGGAAGTTGGGAGCAGCATCGCCAGAGGCATGAGTGGCAACAGTTGATGCCAAGTGACCACCAGCAGAGAATCCCATGATACCCACATCTTTCGTATTGATGTGCCACTTCTTAGCATGATGACGCACAATGCGTATCGCCTCTTCTGCATCTTCAGAAGGCACCTGCCATACACCATGAGGCATACGATACTTCAATACAATAAGGGCAACACCCTGACCATTGAAGAAAGGAGCCCACTGATGTCCTTCGTGATCCATTGCCAAACCACTATAGCCACCACCAGGACAGCAGACAACAGCGCGTCCTGTTGCTATCTTCTCGTCAGGCAGATACACCCAAATCTTTGCCATATCCTTTGGGTCTCCATTGCTGGTATGCGGACCGTTTGGCCATAGATTCATCTCAATAGGCTTCTGTGCGAAGACCTGTGACACTGCTAATAGCATAAGCCAAAACAAGCATTTTCTCATAATTATTCGTTTTTATTGCTTGCAAAGGTACAAAAAAAACATATCTTCACATCATTATTACCACAAAAACTCACAAATCGACCTATAAAGGAGTATCCTTTATCTTTCTTTTTAGGCCGTTTGAAACGTTAAGAAAATAAAAAAACTACTATATATATAAGGTGTAACCAAAACTTTTCTCTACTTTTGCAGCCCGAAACAATATTTTTTTGAGTATATGCAAAAGAATTTAGTGATAGTAGAGTCTCCTGCCAAGGCAAAGACCATTGAGAAATTCCTGGGCAGTGACTACAAGGTGATGTCAAGCTACGGCCACATCCGCGACTTGAAAAAGAAGGAGATGAGTATTGATACTGGTACACTTGAACCAGAATATGAGATACCAGAAGAGAAAGAAAAGCTCGTCAAAGAGTTGAAAGCCAACGCACAGAAAGCTGAAAAGGTTTGGCTCGCATCCGATGAAGACCGCGAGGGAGAAGCTATTTCATGGCATTTGTGCGAAGTGCTGGGATTGGACGAGGAAAAGACTAATCGTATCGTTTTCCACGAGATTACCAAGCCCGCGATTCTGCAAGCTATTGAGACACCACGTCATCTGGATATGAATCTGGTTAATGCCCAGCAGGCTCGTCGTGTGCTCGACCGCTTGGTAGGTTTCAAACTTTCACCAGTATTGTGGCGCAAGGTGAAGCCCGCTTTGTCTGCTGGTCGCGTACAGAGTGTTGCTGTTCGACTGATTGTTGAGCGCGAGCGCGAGATTCAGAACTTCCAGACTGAAGCATACTATAGCGTTGCTGGCATCTTTGCTATCACCAATCCTGATGGTTCACAGACTGAAGTTAAGGCTACATTGGCACAGCGCCTGAAGACCCACGAGGAGGTGGAGCAGTTCTTGAAGAAATGCGTAGATGCCACCTATACTGTTGATTCTGTCAACAAGAAGCCTTTGAAGCGTACTCCTGCGCCTCCTTTCACTACCTCAACACTGCAACAGGAAGCTGCCCGCAAGTTGGGCTTCACTGTATCGCAGACCATGATGGTGGCACAGCATCTGTATGAACACGGACAGATTACCTATATGCGTACTGACTCTGTAAACCTTTCTGGATTGTGTATCAATGCCAGCAAGGAAGAGATTACTAAGCTCTATGGTGAGGAATATAGCAAGGTACGCCAATATCATACAAGCTCAAAGGGTGCACAAGAGGCTCACGAAGCCATTCGTCCTACTTACATGGAGCGTTCAGAGATTGAAGGTACTAATCAGGAGCGCCGACTCTATGATCTTATCTGGAAGCGCACCATTGCCAGTCAGATGGCAGACGCTGAAATAGAAAAGACTACCGTAAACATTGCTGTTAGTGGTACCAACGAGCAGTTTGTTGCACAGGGTGAGGTTGTTAAGTTCGATGGTTTTATCAAGGTATATCGCGAGTCTAACGACGATGATGATAATCAGGACGAAGAGAGCCACATCTTGCCACCATTGAAGAAGGGCATGGAGCTTACTCGTCGTGAGATTCTGGCAACAGAACGTTTCAGCCAAGGTCCACAGCGCTATACGGAAGCCTCTCTGGTACATAAACTGGAGGAGTTAGGCATTGGCCGTCCTTCTACTTATGCGCCAACCATCTCTACCATCCAGCAGCGTGAATATGTTCACAAGGGCGACAAGAAGGGTGAAGAGCGCACCTATACCATCGATACATTGAAGGGCAAGCTCATTACTCAGAAGGTTCGCAAGGAGATGGCAGGCTCAGATAAGGGTAAGTTGCTGCCTACTGATATTGGTATGGTGGTTAATGACTTCCTGATGAAGTACTTCCCCACCATTATGGACTATAACTTCACTGCAAAGGTGGAGCAGGACTTCGATAAGATTGCAGAAGGTAACGAACAGTGGACCAATATGCTGAAAGGCTTCTATAAGAAGTTTGAACCAGTTGTAGAGAAGACCATGAATGCTCGTCAGGAGCGTAAGGCCGGAGAGCGCCAACTGGGTAAAGACCCAAAGAGTGGCAAGCCTGTATTCGTGAAGATTGGTCGTTTTGGTCCCGTCGTACAGATTGGTTCTGCTGAAGATGACGAGAAGCCACTGTTTGCCCAATTGCCCACAGACAAGAGTATGGAGTCTATCACACTGGAAGAGGCTTTGGAACTCTTCAAACTTCCACGCACTGTCGGTGATTTCGAAGGCTCACCAGTAACCATTGGTGCTGGTCGCTTCGGACCATACATATTACATCAGAAGAAATATACCTCTCTGCCTAAGGGTACTGATCCTATGGCTATCACCCTCGAGGAGGCTGTCAAGCTTATCAACGAGAAACGCCAGCAGGAGACTCAGAAGCACATGAAGATTTTCGTAGAAGATGAGAAGTTGGAGGTGCTCAATGGTCGTTATGGTGCCTATCTGGCTTATGATGGCAAAAACTATCGTCTGCCAAAGGCCATGCAAGCCAAAGCTGCTGAGCTGAAATACGACGAGTGTATGGCTATCATTGAGAAACAGAAGAAATCATAAATTATCAAATAACAGATTAATGAGGCGTATTATTCTTGTCGGCTACATGGGCTCTGGTAAGACCACCGTAGGCAAGGCTCTCTCAAAAGAGATGGGTATAATGTTCTACGATTTAGACTGGTATATTGAGAGCCGCATGCGCAAGACGGTTTCTGAGTTATTCGCTGAGCGAGGTGAAGAAGCTTTCCGCAAGATAGAGTATAATATGTTGCATGAGGTCGCTGAATTTGAGGATGTCATCATCAGTTGTGGTGGTGGCACTCCTTGTTTCTTCGACAATATGGATTATCTCAACCAGCAAGGTGATGTGGTATATCTGAAGGCAACACCCGAGACACTCTACAAGCACTTGCTGATGGCGAAAGTTGAGCGCCCCTTGTTAAAAGGCAAGAGCCCAGAAGAATTGATAGCCTACATTACTGAACATTTGAAAGAGCGCGAGCCCTTCTATCAGAAAGCTCGTCATACGGTAGATGTCACGCTGTTAGACAACTACGACAAGATTAACATCACCGTAGAGAAAATTAAAGAACAACTATTTTCTACACGTACCAAATAGAATATTGCCACATGAAGAAATGGACCATCGATGATGCCCGTGAGTTGTATAACATCAACGGTTGGGGCACAAGCTACTTCGGAATCAACGACAAGGGTGATGTCTATGTGACACCTTGTAAGAATGAAGCACAGATAGACCTGCGCGAAGTCATGGACGAACTGTCACTGCGCGATGTGACTGCTCCTGTACTGTTGCGTTTCCCAGACATTTTGGACAACCGTATTGAGAAGACTTGGAGCTGCTTTAAGAAAGCTGCAAAAGAATATGACTACAAGGGCGAGAACTATGTGGTTTATCCCATCAAGGTAAATCAGATGCAGCCCGTTGTTGAGGAGATTATCTCTCACGGACGCAAGTTCAATCTGGGTGTAGAGGCAGGTTCTAAGCCAGAGCTACATGCTGTCATCGCCGTACAGTGTCAGAGCGACTCTATCATCGTATGTAATGGTTACAAGGATGAGTCGTATATTGAGCTGGCCCTGTTGGCTCAGAAGATGGGCAAGCAAATCTTTATCGTTGTAGAGAAGTTGAACGAGTTGGATATCATCGCTCGTGTAGCAAAACAGTTGAATGTACGTCCCAACATTGGTATCCGCATTAAGTTGGCTTCTTCAGGTAGTGGCAAATGGGAAGAAAGTGGCGGTGATGCCTCAAAGTTTGGTCTGACCAGTGCAGAACTGTTGGAAGCTTTGGAACTGTTGGACAAGAAAGATATGCGCGACTGCTTGCGCCTCATCCACTTCCATATTGGTTCACAGATTACCAAGATTCGTCGCATCCAGACGGCTCTTCGTGAGGCCTCACAGTTCTATATCCAGCTGCATAAGATGGGCTATAATGTAGACTTCGTTGACTGTGGTGGCGGACTTGGTGTTGACTATGACGGCACACGCTCTCCATCAAGTGAGAGTAGTGTCAATTACTCTATTCAGGAGTATGTCAACGACTGTATCTATACCTTTGTAGAAGCTGCCAACAAGAACGGTTTGCCTCATCCTAACATCATCACAGAGAGTGGTCGTTCACTGGCTGCCCACCATTCTGTATTGGTAATTGACGTACTGGAGACAGCCTCTCTGCCTGAGATGCCAGAGGAGTTTGAGCCAGACGAGAACTCACACCAGTTGGTAAAAGACCTCTATGATATATGGGACAATCTTTCACCACGTAATGTACTGGAAGACTGGCACGATGCCGAACAGATTCGCGAAGAAGTGCTCGACCTGTTCAGTCACGGTATGGTTGACTTGAAAACACGTGCTGAGATTGAAGCTATGTACTGGAGTGTCTGCCATGAGATTAACGCTCTGGCAAAGAATATGAAGCATGTTCCTGAGGAGTTGATGAACATTGACAAATTGTTGGCAGATAAGTATTTCTGCAACTTCTCACTCTTCCAGTCGCTGCCTGACTCATGGGCTATCGACCAGATGTTCCCCATCATGCCTATTCAGCGCCTTGGTGAGCGTCCTACTCGTAATGCCACCCTGCAGGATATCACCTGCGACAGTGATGGTAAGATTGTCAATTTCGTAACCAATCGCCACAACTCCCACTCACTTCCTGTTCATTCTTTGAAGCGTAATGAGACCTACTATCTTGGAGTATTCTTGGTAGGAGCTTATCAGGAAATCTTAGGTGATATGCACAACCTCTTTGGTGATACCACAGCTGTACACATCTCAGTAAAGGACGGTGGCTATCATATCGATCAGATTATCGATGGTGAGACTGTTGCTGAGGTACTCGACTATGTGCAGTACGATCCCAAGAAGCTGGTTCGCCAGTTAGAGGTATGGGTTACCAAGAGTGTAAAGCAAGGCAAGATTTCATTGGAAGAAGGTAAAGAGTTCCTCTCGAACTATCGCTCAGGACTCTACGGCTATACTTATCTGGAATAACAAGAAATACTAGATATCCAGATTATCTAGAAAGGCTAGAAAACTAGAAAGACTAGACAATAATGAAAGAAAAACTCACCATAGTAAAGGTTGGCGGAGCTGTTGTTGAAGACGAACAGCAGCTCGCTCAGTTGCTGAAAGATTTTTCTGCTATCGAAGGCAGAAAAGTATTGGTACATGGCGGAGGACGCAAAGCCACCAAGATGGCAGAACGACTGGGCATTGAGACACAGATGATCAATGGCAGACGCATTACTGACGCCCAGATGCTGGAGGTAGTAACAATGGTCTATGGAGGACTCGTCAACAAGAACTTGGTGGCACGCCTGCAAGCCTTTGGTGTCAACGCCATTGGTCTCACTGGAGCCGATGCAGATGTTATCCGTAGTCATAAGCGCCCCATCAAGGACGGAGTTGACTATGGTTTCGTAGGCGATATAGATAATGCTAATGGCAAAACTCTGAGCAGCCTCATCGAAGCCGGCTTCACACCCATTATGGCTCCATTGACGCACAATGGTGAAGGCAACATTCTTAATACCAATGCCGACACCATTGCTTCTGAGACAGCCAAAGCACTGGCCAATTACTATGATGTAACGCTTATCTTCGCTTTTGAGAAGAATGGCGTACTTAGCAATCCCGATGATGACAACTCAGTTATTGCCACCATCACTCATCAAGATTTTGAGAATTATAGAGCCGACGGAACCATCAGTGGAGGCATGCTTCCAAAGATAGAGAATGCCCTTGCTGCCGTGGAAGCAGGCGTTAGTAGAGTCATTATTACCCACTCTACTGCCATCGACGGACAACATGGTACTGTCATACAAAAATAATTTTTTTCTTAATTCCTGTAACTTTCATGTTTCTGAATCGTCATTGTTATTAGAGAGGTGAAGAAAATCAGTTTCCAGACCGACGTGTTGCCATTGAAGAATGTACTCTTCCGGTTGGCGCTCCGCATCACTCTCAACCGTGCGGATGCAGAAGACGTGGTGCAAGAAACCATGATTAAGGTTTGGAACCGACGCGAACAATGGGAGCAGATAGACTCTATCGAAGCCTTCTGCCTCACCATCTGCCGAAATCTCTCTCTCGACAAGATGCGGCGCATGGACAACCAGGCACAGACGCTGGAAATGGGAGATGACCCTACCGACCACAGCTACTCTGCCAACCCTGAAGAACAAACCGTTCAGAAGGACCGCGTAACACTCGTCAGACAGCTTATCAGTCTGCTACCCGAGAAGCAACGCACCGCCATGCAACTGCGCGACATCGAGGGCAAGTCTTACAAAGACATCGCCGACATTATGAGTATTAGCGAAGAGCAAGTGAAGGTCAACATCTTCCGAGCTCGCCAAACAATTAAAAAAGAATTTAAGAAACACGAAGAATATGGACTATAAGTACATCGAACATCTGCTGGATCGCTACTTCGAGGCTGAGACATCCCTCGAAGAAGAACAGATTCTGCGCGCCTTCTTCAGTCAGGAGAATATTCCTGCAGAGATGGAGCAGTGGCGTGCACTCTTCACCAGCGATAATGACATCCTGCTGGGTGACGACTTCGATGCACGCATCATGGAAGCTATTGAGGAACAGCCTGCTGTTAAGGCTCGCGAGGTTTCTCTGACACAGCGCCTGATGCCACTCTTCAAGGCTGTTGCCGTAGTAGCTATCATTATTACCATTGGTAGTGCGCTACAGGCTCCTTGGGACAAGAGTTGGAACAATCCGCAAGACTATGCCAAGTTCCAGCAAGACCTTGATAGTGTAGCAGCTGTTAGTCCTGTACAGGCTGAAAACATCGGTGACTGGTCTGCAGACAGTGCCAGCATCATGATGGAGCAGTCTCAGAATTAAGAAATTTATTCTATGCTTTCTCTATATTAAATCATGTTTAGTAAAACAAAAAGGAAACTGTGAAGTTTCATTTCTCTCAAATTTTTCATAACATACTAACGCGGAACGGACTGCCCGATTGACAATAGTCAGAGGCAGTCCGTTTCATCTTTTATAGCTCATCAGCGCCTTCTTGGAAGGCAGAAAGAACAGTTATTTCCTTCTGTATTCAGAAGGACTGACGCCTACGTGCTCCTTAAAGTACTTACCCAGGAACGACTGGTTGGGGAAGTTCAGTTCCTCAGTAATCTGCTTGATGCTCTTAGAAGAGTTCTTCAGCATTACACGTATCTCGAGTACAACATAGTTGTCAATCCACTCGTTAGGAGTACGCTTACTAATCTGCTTGATAATCTCCGAGAGATACTTAGGAGTGATGCCCATCTGCTTGGCATACCAGCTGACGCGTCGCTCTACACGGAAGTTCTGCTCCAGCAGTTGGATGAACTCTGCAAAGATGACATCGGCACGACTCTGTCCCTTGCTTGAACTCTGTTCCACACGATAGATAACACCCGACATATCGTAGAACATAGCGAGCATCAGAGCCTTAACTACCTCTATGCGATAATGGTGAGTGTCTTCTGACATCTTCTCGCGAATGGTTCTATAGTAGTTACTATAAACCTGTATCTCGTGAGGAGTCAGCTGCACCACAGGATTATTCATAGAGAAGAGCAACAGTGAAGATACATTTCTCACATTCTGTACAAATCCATGATAGAACTGTGTGCTCACCAGGATGCACAGACATTCAAAGTCAGACGACGCTGTGAAATTATCAATGATGTGTCGCTCTGAGATAAAGAGCAGGTCACCAGGCTTTACATCCTGTTGGCGAGTGTCAATACTATACTGGGCTCTACCTCTTCTGCAGAGAGCCATCAGTATGTAGTTCAAGCGCGTTGGTTCCTTAGGGAAAGAAGCGCTAGAGATGCGGTCTGTCAAGACCAGTCCATCTTCCAAATACTGAGCATCGCCCCATTCGCGGGCTTGTTCAAGCGTTGTGTCTACAATTTGTTTATTCTTTACCATGTCTTTATGGGCACTGTCTGCCCTGCTTTAAGATTAACTTTTTTCTGCTGATTATTATATACGAGAGTCACGCTACCAGCCTTACGGGCTTTGATGGAAGCTGAGCGCACCTTTCTGTCTTTCCATTCGAAGCTGACTTCATAGCCACCACGGGCACAAAGACCTTCCACGCTGCCACTACTCCACTCCTCCGGACAGGCAGGCAGCAGCTCTATTGTTGTATCGTGATTGGTGAGTGGCGAGTGCTTGCTCTGCATAAGCATCTCACAGACGCCAGCAGTACCTCCGAAGTTGCCATCAATCTGGAAGGGAGGATGAGCATCGAAGAGGTTAGGATAAGTGCCGCCACCATTCACATAGTTAAGCTGTCTGCCAGGCATTACAGGAGTCAGCAGCTTACGATATATCTGATAAGCCTTCTCGGCATTATGCATTCGTGCCCACAGGTTGATGCGCCATCCTGTGCTCCATCCCGTAGTCTCGTCACCCTTCTGCAAGAGTGTCTTGCCACAGGCATCCAGCAGTTCGCCATCAGTTATCTGATGACCAGGGAAGAGACCTATCAGGTGACTCTGATGACGATGATGAGGATCTATGTCTTTCCAGTCATAATACCACTCGTTCAGGTCGCCGTCTTTTCCTATAGTATAAGGATGCAACTTCTGAAGCGCTTTCTTATAGGCAGCCACCTTGTCGCCACAAAGAGAACCAGCGGCAACCACATTCTCCAATAGTTCGCGGATGATAGCCAAGTCGGCAGTACCTCCATAACAGGTAACGCCATGATAGCCCTTGTCCGTGATGTATTCATTCTCTGGCGATGTGCTGGGAGCGGTGATGAGTTCACCTTCATGCTCCACCAACCATTTCATACAGAACGCTGCAGCCCCCTTCATCAGCGGATAGGCAGTCTTTCGCAGATACTCCTTATCTTTCGTAAAGAGGTAGCGCTCCCATAGTGTCTGTACGAGCCACGCACCACCTAAGTTCCAGTTGGCCCACATCGGGTTGCCCTGCTTCTCACCCACGGGATTAGTCATAGCCCACAGGTCACTGTTATGACAGGCGCACCATCCTTCTGTAATGCCATAGTAGTTGCGTGCCGAATAACGGCCATTCTCTGCCAGCGCCTCAACGAATCCGTCCAAAGGTGTAGCCATCTCAGCAAGATTAGCCACGAAGGCTGGCCAGTAGTTCTCCTCCAAGTTGATATTCAGCGTATAGTTGCCATGCCAAGGCGACCACAGTTCTGGCGCCCATAGTCCCTGCAGATTGGCTGGCACGCCATTGGTGCGTGAACAGGCTATCAGCAGATAGCGACCATATTGGAAGTAGAGTGTCTCCAGATAGCGGCGATGGCGTTTATTTTTCAGCAGGCGGTCGGTAGTGATATCCAGTACCTCATTGTTCTGCGATGCCTCACCCAACTGCAGCTTTACGCGGTCATAGTATTGAAGATAGTCGCTGACGTGTCTCTCGCGCATCTGCTGATAGGTCAGGTTCTTCGTGTGCCAGATGTCGTCAGTAGCCTTCTCTATATAGGCTGCTCCCTCTCTCACCGGGTGACGATTAAAGCCGTTGAAGCTGGTACGATTCACCAAATAGATAATAGCTTCCTTGGCATTGCGGATGGTCAGACTGCTATCATTAGCCTCAACGCTTCCACTATCTACAGTAGCCTGCACAATAGTACAGAAGTGGATGGTCTCCTGAGCATCACCCACAGCATGTCCCGTTTGAGTCAGTTGGTTGCCCCAGGCCTTTACCTTATGTGGAACCTTTGCTGTCAGCAACAGCTTCACATTCACATCACCCGTCAGACGGATAGCGATAAGACTATCGGGAGCTGAAGCAAAGTATTCGCGCCTCATGGTAATCCCATTGCGCACATACTGGTCGCTGACTATTGCCGAGTCAAGAGACAACGCTCTACGATAGCCACTGGTACGTCCTTCGTTGAGGTCAACCAGTTGCAGTGTTCCCAGAGGCTGATAGTACTGACTATAGGGTCCCTGAACGAATCGCTGTAAAGAGTCGGCAGCATGATAGTCTTCACGAAACAGCGCCTCGCGAATCTTTGGCAGCCACTGATGAGCCTCACTATCTTGTTCACGGTCAACAGGCTTTCCTGTCCAAAACGTGATGTCGTTCAGATGAATGGTACATGTATCCTTCCCACCATACACCAATGCTCCAAGGCGCCCGTTGCCAATAGGCAGCGACTCCTCGAAGTAATGCGCCGGACGGTCATACCACAGGCGCATAGGTTGTTGATTGTGGGCGTTGCACCATATTGAACAAGACAGTGACGCCAGAAGCAAGATTCGTTTCATGCCTACAAAGTTACAAATTAGCGAGAACAAAACAAAAGAAAAACCTTTTTTTTTGTTCCTTTTGTCGTATTATAGGTTATTTTCACACTATATTCCCCTACTCTTTTCTCACAAATAGTTTATGCGTAAAAACATGTAACCTATTAACATGACTGCCCTCAAATGCCGATGTACAAAGGCTTTGAGCCATGTTAATAGTTGGCTAAACTATTAACATACATCTACTTAACCACGAATTACACGAATTTCACGAATTATGCTGCATAGCAGCATGTATCTGTGAAATCTGTGAAATCTGTGTGACCTTAAACAGAGTGTGGCGTTGCATTCCGTGTGACATTTTGAAGTATAGTACATGTATGTTAATAGTTCGCAAACTATTAACATGCCCGAAACTCCCTGTGTATCGTGGTTTGCGAGGTGTTATGTTAATAGGTTAATAGTTTTTGCGAAAACCTTTATTAGAATGCAGGATTTCTTTACGAGTATCCGAGAAATACAGCTGATTTGGCGCTAGGTACAGCTATCTCTACTCTGAGATAGCTATATTTGCACCCCAATAGTGCCACTTTAGGAGTTCAATAGTTACTGTATTGTACATCAATAGTTATTGTATTGCGATGCTAAAGTACCTCTTTCGTGAGCCTCATTTACTATTCAGCCTACATCCGGATAGTTTGCAGGCTGAATTCGATGAGTTTGCACGCATAATTCGAAGGGTTTGACGGCACTTTTCTCGTCGAATTATGCCGTCAAACTTTTTGTATAATTTCTTTCCTCAAATGTTTGGAGTTTTACATACTAATTTGTACCTTTGCAAACAGAACCATAAAATGAGATAACAACAATGAAGTTTGTTCATAACCTAATATCAAAAAACTGCACCTCAGATTCCGATGGAGCCCAAGGTATTATTGGATATTGCAGTCGTAAGGACTATTGGCGTTCTATCTTAAAACTGACATTACTCAGTGCTGTACTTTTTGTGCCCCAATACTTATTCCTCGATGAGATTTCCTTAATCCCACTAACTATTGATGGCATCGTGGCTCTATTTATCATTTGTTATGCCATTTGGCTGAGTATTAAACGCCTGAATGATGCAGGCATCTCAGGAACCATAACAGGAACTATTTTCCCCACTGTCATTGTTGTTGGCTGGATATGTAAGTATCTCGACATGATGCTCCCATTCTACATTATCTCATGTATCGCCTACGCTCTTATCGCAGGACTTTGCTGCTTGAAAAGTAGACGAAATGGAACCACTGAGACATCTCCACAAGCATGATTCTTTGTGTCAATCTTTAGAACGTTGATTTTTAACTAATTAGAAATCAGATTGTTTCATTGTTCATCTGTGTCAATCGCCTTTCCCCTCTTGACAATGCTGTTTTTCTTTATTATCTTTGCAGCGACATACTTATCAATCAGAGTGTTAATCCAATGCAATGGAGTCGCCAGTTGATGTCAAGGGGGCGCAAATGGCAGGCAGCTGACGACTCCGTTTTTAACTAAAAAAACAGAATTATGACAAGAGGTAAATCTATATGTAATGTGCTGAAGACTATTAGAAAGCAGATAGCTGAAGCAAATGAGATTAAATATGAACCACGTGAATGTCATCATAAAGGTGAATGCCGTGGTACATGTCCTGCTTGTGAGGCAGAGGTCAGGTATATCGAACAACAGCTGGATATTCGCAGACAGTTGGGTAAGGCAGTAGCACTCATGGGTATCTCTGCAGGTTTGTCAGCATTGACAAGCTGTGGTAACAAAGCTGAGAACGTGGAAGATTATGAATTAGCCCAATTGGAAGAAGGAAGGTGTGAAGCTGCACCTCCAAAGGCTCTTAAAGGTGATATCGATTATCGCTCGCCTGAAGACTGTGTGATTGTTGAGAAACGGCAACCCACAGCAAAGATTAGAACGGCTAAGTTCCAGACTTCTCAAAAAGAAGACGAGATTGACACTGCTTGCATCGAAGTGATGAAGGGAGCGATAGATACCATTCCAGAGCCTCTTGCTGAGGAGCAAGCTCCTGAAAGAACTTTTGGCGATGTGGTAGAGCAAATGCCGATGTTTCCTGGTGGTGCTACAGCGCTGTTCGATTATCTTTCAGAGAACATCAAGTATCCAGAAGATTGTGAGAAAGACAGTATTGAAGGAAGGGTTGTTATTAACTTTATTGTGGAAAGGGATGGAAGCCTCACGGAAGCCAAAATCTTGAAAAGCGTCCATCCATCTCTCGATGAAGAGGCACTACGAGCAGTGAAGGGTATGCCCAAATGGATTCCTGGAGCTTGGAATGGTGAACGAGTCAGAACCAAATATACAATTCCTGTTACTTTCAAATTAAAATGAAACTCCCATTAATCGGTATTTGTCGCCACCGACTGGCTACTGACGGACAGGGCGTGACAACCCTCGTTGCTTTTCATAGTTGTCCGTTGCGCTGTAAGTACTGTCTTAATTCGCAGTGCCTCAGAGCTGAAGGCGTGTGGTGTCAGATGGATGTGCAAGAGATTCTCGACCAAGTAATGGTGGACGACCTCTATTACAAAGCAACAGAGGGAGGTGTTGTCTTTGGAGGAGGCGAACCGTTGCTGCGTAGCGATGGTATCGTTGAGTTCTGTAAGTTACGCCCAAAAGAATGGCGGATTTATTTGGAGACTTCGCTGAATGTAGAGCGTCGCCATCTGGAGGCTGTGGCACCCTTCATTGACCACTACTTTATAGATGTGAAGGATATGAATCCAGAAATCTATCACCGCTATACCAGCAAGTCGAATCGTCGTGTCATAGGAAATCTGCGTTGGTTAGCTGAGCATATAGATACTAATAAGGTAACTATCCGACTGCCTCATATCCCAGACTATAATACGGAACAGGATATAAAGTGTAGTCAACAGCAGTTGGAGGAAATGGGATTCACGGACTTTGACCGTTTTCAGTATATCATTCCAAACGCAAAATAGATAGGTCGATTTTCTTGTTGAGCCTACTCTTTGTGCTACGGATGGCTTGTTCTGAGCAGCAAAAGGATTGGGCCTTTTGGTGATCGTTCTTGCCATAGTATTCCATGATACAGAAGTAGGTCTCTTTGGGTGTTAGCGGAGAAGAGGCTTTTGCTAACAACTTGGCAAGGGTAGCATCAAGGAGTGGGAGTGCTTTGATAACTGCTTGTTCCTCTTCCTTACCCATCTGACTGATGTTTTGGTCGTTGATAATAGCAAAGAGTACATCAATGCCTCGTTTAGCCTCATCTATAGAAAGTGTATTCGACTGAGGCAGGTTGGAACCTCTATTGAACAGTTCCTGACGCACCTTGTCAATTCGCTGTTGATACATGTCTGCTTGTGCTCGCATCTTATGGATATACCAATAACAGACAATGCCAAATAGCAGCAGTAGCAGTATGATGGCAATGACATATTGCTGGCGCTCATGGTTGGTCTTGGCCTGCTCCACCTGCCATTGCACATCCATCACATCTGCATAGTTCTCAGGCGAAATAGTCTGCATCAGCATTTGGAGCTGCTCCTGTTTTCCTTGTCTATAGTAGATATAACAGAGAAGTATCATGGAGCTTTTCTCCATAGCAGAATCCTTGCTCAACATGACTGAGCGATAGGCATAATTCTCTGCTTGGTTCAAAGTATTGGATAACATCTCCCGATAAGCCCAGTCCTGATATATGGCAGCACTATCCACACCGCTACTCTTTGTTGTGGTTGGTGGCGGTGTTTCTGCTTTCTGACAAGCACTGAGCAGAAAGAGGACAGTTGACAGGAGAGCCAATAGTTTTCTCATAGGGTACAAAGGTACAAATAAACTGATTCATCTTGATGGTGTGAAATGTTTTCTATGAATAGAATTAAGGTACTTTAACGCTTTGAAGTGGAACACAACTTAAAGGTTCTATTCATTTCTGTCATATCGAGAAAGACGAATTAAACCGCTAAAACAAAATAATTGCCTAAAAATTTGGTAGTT
The DNA here is from genome assembly GCA_900119285.1 of Prevotellaceae bacterium HUN156. Classification (GTDB taxonomy): domain Bacteria; phylum Bacteroidota; class Bacteroidia; order Bacteroidales; family Bacteroidaceae; genus Prevotella. The sequence goes on along the minus strand of FPIT01000003.1, from coordinate 181,870 downwards.
AGCGAAAATAGCAGTACCTTTGCACCCGCTTTCCGCGTAATCGCTGGCAGGAGTCTTGGAGCAATAAAAGCCAAGACATTACGAGAGACCTGTTATGTTGCGTTGGAACGATAACAACAACAATTTAATTTTAAAGTACAATGGATTTAATTAAAGTTGCTGAAGAAGCATTTGCAACCGGCAAACAGCACCCTAGCTTCAAGGCTGGTGACACTGTAACTGTCGCTTACAAAATTATCGAGGGTTCTAAGGAGCGTATCCAGCTCTATCGTGGTGTAGTCATCAAGATCAATGGCCACCAGGATAAGAAGCGCTTCACTGTTCGCAAGATGTCAGGTACCGTTGGTGTAGAGCGTATCTTCCCATTGGAGTCTCCTAACATTGAGAGCATCGAGGTGAACAAGGTTGGTAAGGTACGTCGCGCTAAGCTTTACTATCTGCGCAAGCTCACTGGTAAGGCTGCTCGCATTAAGGAGAAGCGTACTGGTATTGCTGGTAAGGAATAACAACCACAGCAGAGAACCTGCTCAGTATAAGAAGAGACGACTCATTATTGAGCCGTCTCTTTTTTGTCGTCTACTGGATCGTAGTTGGTCTTGGCATCTGCCTCGCCATGTAACGCTTCCTGAAAGGATTCCCAATTCTGGAAACCAGCCAAGAGCGATAACCTGTCGAGGGTCTTACGGTTGGGTTTCTTCAGCAGTTCTTTCTCTACTGCAACCAACAATTGTCGGAGTGCATGTCTCTTTCTTTCCATAACGGGTGCAAAGGTAGTAAATAATTCATAATAGAGAACTTACTAATTTACTTTTTTTCCTGCGGCAGCAAATTCTTCACTCTTCACTCTTCATTCTTCACTTATTTTTTGTACCTTTGACTTCGTCGAAGGTACTCTCGCTCGAAAAAGCTCAAGAAAATCTTGGCTTTTTCCTCGCTTATTCGTACCTTTGCAGGCGAAATAGTCTTAACACCCTTTTTTATAATGAAAGAATTACAACTGAAGTACGGATGTAATCCGAATCAGAAACCCTCACGTATCTTTATGACAGAGGGAGAGTTACCCATCGAAGTTATTAACGGTCGCCCTGGCTACATCAACTTTCTTGATGCACTGAATGCATGGCAGTTGGTGAAGGAGCTGAAAGAAGCTACTGGTCTGCCCGCTGCAGCCTCATTCAAGCATGTAAGTCCTGCTGGTGCTGCTGTAGGTCTGCCTCTGAGCGACACCTTGAAGAAAATCTATTTCGTAGATGATGTCAAGGGACTTGACGACAGTGCTATTGCTTGTGCTTATGCTCGTGCACGTGGTGCCGACCGTATGTCGAGCTATGGTGACTTCGTAGCGCTGAGCGACACCTGTGATGCAACTACCGCTCTGCTGCTGAAGCGCGAGGTAAGCGATGGTGTGATTGCACCCGACTTCACCGACGAGGCTATTGAAATTCTGAAAGACAAGCGTAAGGGTACGTATAACGTGATTAAGATTGACCCTGCATACAAGCCCGAACCCATCGAGCGCAAGCAGTGCTTCGGTGTAACCTTTGAACAGGGACGCAACGAGATTAAACTCGACGACCCTGCACTCTTCGAGAATATCCCTACACAGAATAAGACTTTCACTGCTGATGCTAAGCGCGACCTGATTATCGCACTCATCACACTGAAATATACTCAGTCAAATAGTGTATGCTATGTAAAAGACGGACAGGCCATCGGTATCGGTGCTGGTCAGCAGAGTCGTATCCATTGTACTCGTCTGGCTGGTAACAAGGCAGACATCTGGTGGTTGCGCCAGCATCCAAAGGTAATGGCGCTGCCTTTCAAGGAAGGCATCCGTCGTGCAGACCGCGACAATACGATTGATGTATACATCTCAGAGGATGAGCACGATGACGTACTGCGCGATGGCGCTTGGCAGCAGTTCTTCACAGAGCAGCCTGAGGTGCTGACACTGGAAGAAAAGAAAGCATGGATTGCCCAGAACACAAAGGTGGCTTTGGGTAGTGACGCCTTCTTCCCCTTTGGCGACAATATCGAGCGTGCCCACAAGAGCGGTGTAGAGTTTATTGCTCAGGCTGGCGGCAGTGTACGCGACGATCATGTCATCATGACCTGTGATAAGTATGGCATCGCTATGGCATTCACAGGTGTGCGTTTGTTCCATCACTAAAAAGAAAAGCCTACCCCCCTTCCCCTCCCAGAGGGGTGGGGGGATTATTAACACTACAAATAGTTATGAGTAAAGAATCAGATTTTCAAGAGATACTGGAGAATGGTATCAGCTTCGGTCGTGGCGGTGGTCCTCGCAAAGAAGAGGACAAGGTAAAGACCAAGGCTAAGAAGAAGAAGTATATTACTGGTGCACACGGTAGTGGTTCTGCCCGACAGAAAGCTAAATACCGTGAGCAGCGTGCAAACAGACACAAATGAACATTGAACATTGAAGGCTGCGATTAAGTGAGAGCAGAGTCAAAACAAGTTTTGAACTATGCCGAGCGTGAGCAGGCTCGATGTGAAACATCAACGTTAAGACCAAAACATACTACAACTAAAAAATTATGAAAAAAGCAATACTACTATCACTGGCAGCACTCTTGTTGTCAGCAGCATCGGCACAGAAATATGTAGGCGGTGACATCTCGATGCTCACCAAATATGAAGAGGCTGGTGTGGTGTACAAAGACCAGAACGGAAAAGCCGTACAACCCCTGACATTCTTTAAGAAACAAGGACTGAACGCCATGCGTGTTCGCCTGTTTGTAGATCCATCGCAGGATGACGACAAAGCCGTATGCCAGGACCTTGAATACGTCAAGGCTTTGGGCAAGCGCATCAAGGATGCTGGAATGAAACTGTTGCTCGACTTTCACTATAGCGATACATGGGCCGACCCTGCCAAGCAATGGACTCCTAACGCATGGAAAAGTCTCAACGACGAACAGCTGTGCAACAAGATTTACGAATATACCAAGGAATGTCTCAGCCAAATGAAAGAGGCTGGTGCTACGCCCGACTTCATACAGACGGGCAACGAGATCAGCTATGGCATGCTGTGGGGCACAGAAGGTTCAACAGCCAATCGCTGCTACACCAACTCGCCCGCTGCCAACTGGACGCGCTTCATCAACCTGCTCAAGAAAGCCGGTCAGGCTTGTCGTGAAGAGTGCCCTGAGGCAAAGATTATCATTCATAGCGAGCGTACTCCTAAGGCTAACGTGCTGACAGACTTCTTTGACCGAATGAAGAACGCTGCACTCGACTACGACATCATCGGACTGAGTTACTATCCTGCCTATCACGGCAATCTGGCAACATTAGAGACAGCACTGACAACCTTGGAGAACAAGAACTATGGCAAGGATATCATGGTGGTAGAGACTGGCTACAGCTATGCATGGGAATTAGGAGGAACCACCTTTGATTATACGGCTACTTACCCTTATACGGAGGAGGGACAACGAAAGTTTACTGCCGACCTGGTGACCAAGCTAAACAGCCACAGTAGTGTGAAAGGTCTCTTCTGGTGGTGGCCAGAGGATAACGGCAATAAGAACGTGACTGCTAACTGGTGGAATGCGGCTCTATACAATCACAATACCGGCAAACCGTATGCTGCTTTCTACGAACTGAAGAATTTTAATGATGAGAGTGCGGGCATAAATGAGCTCACAACAATAGACAAGAACGATACCAATTGGTACTCTTTGGCTGGATATAAGTTAGAGAAAAAGCCAAGCAGAAAAGGTATCTATGTCAACAGCGGACAAAGGCTGTTAGTGAAATAAACAAATAATAAATGGAGGGGTTACCCCCTCCATTTATTTGTTATCAGAAGTTTAAGTCTCTTCCTCGATAGAAATCGAGTAGCGCTGTCTGGTAGAGGTATTCATAGCGAGCCTGTACCAGGTCACTTTCCGTTTTCAGATAATTGTTCTTAGCTTCATTAAACTCTGTAATAGAAGCCTTCCCGTTTTCATACTTCGCTTGTGTCAGTTTGAAAGCATCTTGACTGCTTTGTTGTGCCTGCTTACTGCTCTCATATTTTGAGCCAGCAGCAACGGCATTATAATATACTTGTTGTATATCCTTGTATAACGTCTTCCTCACCAAATCAAACTGCAACTGGCGATTCTCTCTGTCAATGCGAGCAGAACGCACATTGTTGCGAGTGGCAAAGCGATTGAAGATGGGAATACTCAAACTCACTCCCAGATACTGGGCAAAGTTGTTCTTCATCTGAGAAGCAAAAGACTCAGCCTTCATACCATTGGTCTTATAGTAGTTGGTCTGCAAGCCAGCATTGAAATAGAGCTTAGGATAAAGAGCAGCCTTGGCAATACTGATACTCTTGTCAGCAGCAGAAAGGCGCAACTGTTCTGCACGTACCTCCGGTTTGATGGTGAGCGCCTCTTGATAGATGGCATCAGGAGAAGGAAGTGAAGAATGAAGAACTAAAAGCGAAGTATTGTCAGGACGTACAATAGAGAAGCCCTCGGGAGAAGGAAGCTCTAAGAGTTGAGTAAGTGCAAGGACAGACAGTTGCAGATTATTATCTGCCTGTGTTGCCGTTAGCTGAGCCTGAGCCAGCGTAGCTTGCTGCTGAGACAGTTGTGCCTGACTGGCCTTACCATTCTCTACGAAAGCCTCCAAGCGCTTTACCTGAGCAGAATCGATAGCAACCTGGCGACAAGCTACATCAGCAATCTCCATATTATAGAGTATCTGAACGTAAGCCTGAGCCACCTGCATACGGATATCATTCTTTGCTTTCTCTAAATCCTGAGTAGCAGCCTCCAGATTCAGTTGGTTCAGCTTGATGCGATTGGGAATCTCAAAACCAGTAAAGAGGGGTACGGAAGTACCTATCGAGAATGAAGTGCTGTTGGTATTGCGATTAGAATATGTTCCATCAAGCGTTTGAGCGCGACCAAACGAGTAGTTCTCGCTGGCCGATGCACTCAGATCAGGCAAACGGCTGTTTCGAGAGGTTGAGAGAGAAAGCTCTTGTTGACGACGCACGTTGTCCTGTTGCTTGATACTAATATTATGCTCTATGGCATAGTCCATACACTGGCGCAGTGTCCACTGCTGCTGGGCCTGACAATCTATACTTGCTAACGAGACTAGCAAAACTATTAGAACTAGAGATATCATTTTCTTCATTGTTTAGTTTTCCTTTTCGTCTGCAATAATCTCGGGACCACGAACTTTATCCTTGGTGGTAATACCCTTCTTGATTTCAATGTTTACACCATCAGAGAGGCCTGTGGTAACATAAGTGCGCTCATAGGTCTTTTGCTTACCAGTACCCTTTATAATATATACAAAGGTACTGTCACCACTAAACTCAATAGCACTCTCAGGAATACTGAGCACCTTAGAGACAGACTCTAAAACAATCTCTGCGTTGGCACTATAACCAGCACGGATCTTCCTTCCTTCGGCGAGTTTTACAGCAGCTTTAATCTCAAACTGGTTAGCACCATTGCTCTCAATAGCCTTTGGAGAAATATACTCAAGAGAGGCATCAAACTTCAAGTCCTGCAATGCACCAATGGTAATCTTCATAGGCATACCGTTCACCAGCTTGCCTACTTCCGTTTCATCGATATTACCACGGAAGATAAGGTCGTTCATATTAGCTACAGTAGCAATGGTAGTACCCTCATTGAAAGTGTTGGCAAGGATGACAGAGTTACCTACCTTTACAGGGATGTCAAGAATAACACCACTGATAGTTGAACGAATCAGCGTACTTGATGCAGAAGCATTGCTCTTTGACACACCATCGCGAACAACCTCCAAAGCATCCTCAGCAGCTAACTTCTCGTGTTTTGCCTGATTCAGTGCCAATTTGGACTTATCGTATTCGTCGGCAGACACTAACTTCTGATTAAAGAGGTTTTCCTCACGTTGAAAATCAGTCTGCGCCTGCTTCAAGCTAATATCTGCCAAACGTACACGCATCTCTGCAGCACTCAGCTGACTCATCTCGGGAATAACCTTTACCTTGGCGATGACATCACCTGCATTCACATAATCACCTGGCTCTTTATACAGTTCGGCAATAATACCAGAAATCTGTGGCTTTACGTTCACCTCATTGCGAGGCTCAATCTTACCGGTAATAATCGTGGTCTTCTGAATATTCTCCACCGTAGGAGTGAATTCGTTGTACACCACTTCCTTTGGTTGACTCTTCTGCCACAGGAACATGAATGTTCCAAGGAAAATCAGCGCAATAATTACTGCGATAATCAGTTTGCTGTACTTTTCCTATCTTTAGTTTTTGATTATTATTCTTTTTCTAGATGGTCTAGATATTCTAGTTTTTCTAGTTTATTCATCTCGCATTGCATCAACAGGCTTGATGCTCATTGCTCTACCTGCTGGCGCAAGACCTGCAAGGACACCCATTGCACTCACCATAAATGCTGCAAAGAGAGCTGTCCAGAAACCTATCTGGAAGTGAGCATTGACAATGCCATCTTCCGTATTGCCCAATTCGAGCATCTGGAGAATCATCACTCCGAAGAGAATGCCACTCATGCCTGCCACTAAAGTCAGCACAATACTCTCTGATATAATCTGTGAGAGAATAACTCTCGGTGTGGCACCGATAGCTCGGCGGATACCAATCTCTGTAGTGCGCTCACGAACTGTTACCATCATAATGTTTGATACACCAATGGCTCCAGCTAACAATGTGCCTAATCCAACAAGCCAGATGAGGAAGTTGACACCCTTGAACAGATTATCAAGCATCTGGAAGAGCACCTCAGTATTAAATACCATAGCGCCTTGTTCATCGGTAGGATCAATAGTATGGGCACGAGCAACCGTCTCGCGAATACGGTCGGTAACTTTCGACATAACTACACCAGGACGTCCAGTAACGGCAATCAGGTCAACAGCATTACCGCGATTGTAAGCCTGCTGCATGAAGGTCAATGGCAGAGTGACACCAGTACCGTTCTCACCACTGAGATTAACACCCTCACTCACATTATAGTCTACACCTACAATCTGATAGTAGATATTATCAATACGAATACGCTTACCACAGGGATCGCCTCCACCAGGAAAGAGTTCCTTGTAGGTTTTCTTTTGGATGACACATACCTTACGGTTGTCGCGAATATCAGCCTCATCAATATATCTACCATAGAACATCTTTGGTTCGTTGACCTTTTGATAGTCGGGCATAGCACCGCTGACACCAACGGTGGCCTTGCGATCGCCATAATAGGCTGTGCCACCATTAGAGAAAAGCAAAGGTGTGACAATATCAAGCTCTGGGACACTGTGACGGATACGTGCTACATCCTTATAATCCATCGTCCACATACGTCCCTTGCGAAATCCCTTATATGCCTTACTTGTGGGTTGTGCCCATACTAAAGCACTGTTAGTGGCAAAACCTGCAAAGTTTTGTTGTAGCATTTCTTTCAGTCCATTGCCACCACCCATCAGTACAATGAGCATGAAGACACCCCAAAATACGCCAAAGCCCGTCAGGAATGAGCGTGACTTGTTGCGTGTCAGCGTATCGAGTATTTCTCTATATGAATCTAAATCTATTCTCATTGTTTTCTAGTTATTTCTAGTATTACTAGTCTTTCTACTTGTTCTAGTTAGTCAGCACGAAGTGCTTCAATAGGTCGGATACGGCTAGCCTTATAAGCAGGAATGAGTCCTGCTATCGTACCAGCAATAATCATCACCATCGTGGCCTCAATACATACATCAATACCGACTGTGGGGTCCAGGAACATAGTAGCCTTGAACAAACCAGTATCAATAGTCTCGTGGCCTATCGTTGCATCCATATATTCATTGGCAGCAACACCCAGTACCATACCTATATAACCAAAGAAAGTAGTTATAATCACACTCTCTATAATTATCAGTTTCAGGATGCTCCAGGGCTTAGCACCAATGGCTTTACGAATGCCGAACTCATGAGTACGCTCCTTTACGGTAATAAGCATGATGTTAGACACACCAACAATACCTGAGAGCAAGGTGAAGAGACCTACAACCCAAAGGGCTGTGCGAATGATGCCAATACCCTTTTCCATTTGGAGATTCTGTGTAAATCGGTTCCATAGCCATACAGCATCTTCATCATCCGGATGAGCCTGATGTTCGGCATTCAGGCGGTGACGGTATTCCTTCTCGAATCTTTCATTAGCCTTTTCTGTTGACAGGCCATGGAAGGTAAATTCTATACGTCCTGCATCATCGGTGTTGGCACCAAAGATACGTTTGATGGCTGAATAACTGCTGAAAACTTCAGCACGTCCGTTTTCATTCTCCTTATAGATACCCACCACCTTGAAAGCAAAATCACCAACATTAACGAAATCACCCACACGACAGTTTAACTCTTTCGCCTGCTTATTACCAAACACCAACACCTTGCGACTCTCTTTCACGTCAATGTCGTTGATGAAGCGTCCGCTAAGCATCTCTACCTTATTAATCTTCGTATGGTTAGAATAAACACCACTGATACTGGAAGAGAGGTATTGCTGACCATGACTAATAGTGGCTGACGTGCTATACTGCGCACCTACTTCATCAACATTCTCCTTGAACTCTTGAGAAGTAATCTCCATATCGCGCTCATGCAGACGGATGCCGCGGCCCTCCTTTAGTCCTTGATAGGCCTTCGATGTCCAACCGCCATACACCACCATAGATGACGAGAGAAAACGGTCGCTCTGCTTTATATTGGCATTGATGAGTCCGTTACCAGCACCCAACAACACAATAATCATGAAGATACCCCACGCCACAGCAAAACCAGTAAGCGTGGTGCGAAGCTTATTTCTCTTGGCAGTACTCCATATTTCTGATATGATATCTCGCATAGTTTATTTCATCATTCCATTGATGCCGAAAGGCGAAGCATTGTGATTAAGATTCTCTTCTATCTGTCCGATGATGCCATCCTTGATATGCACTATCTTATTTGTTTCATTAGCTACACCACTTTCGTGAGTAACTACAACGATGGTCATGCCTTCTTCTTCATTCAAATGCTTGAGCAATTGCATCACTTCGACAGAAGTCTTTGAGTCGAGAGCACCTGTAGGCTCGTCGGCAAGAATAATCTGAGGCTTGGTAATCAGTGCACGAGCAATAGCTACGCGCTGCTTCTGTCCACCAGACAGCTCATTGGGATAGTGGTCAGCCCAATCCAGAAGTCCGAGCTTTTCCAAATACTCTAAAGCAAGGGCGTGTCGCTTTTTTCGCGACACCCCTTGGTAAAAGAGCGGCAACTCCACGTTTTCCACGGCTGTTTTAAAAGAGATGAGATTAAATGACTGAAAAATGAAACCTATCATTCGGTTTCTGTACTCAGCAGCTTTGCGCTCCGAGAGATTCCAAATAGGCACACCTGCCAACTCGTAGGTTCCACTATCATAGTTATCCAGAATACCTAAAATATTGAGCAACGTAGACTTACCAGAGCCCGAAGCACCCATGATGCTGACGAACTCGCCTTTCTTTATGTCGAGATTGATACCTTTTAGCACATGAAGTGGCTGGGCACCCTGATAGGTCTTGTTGATGTCTTGTAGATGTATCATAAATACAATTTTTACCTTATGTTTTATCTGTTAGACGAGGGCTATTTGTCTAAAGTTGCATCGTATGCATCTTTAACATCTTCTAACGTTATGCCGAGTAATTGCATCTGCCGGAACAATTCGGGCAGACGTTCCTTCATAAAATCCTGCTTACGAGCCTTTAGAATCTGATTCTTAGCTCCCGGAGTAACGAAGTAGCCCAAACCACGCTTGTTATAGATAATTTCCTCGCGTGCCAATTGTTCATAAGCCTTTACTGCAGTATTGGTATTTACCTCGAGCAGCACACTATACTCGCGGACGCTTGGAATACGGTCGTCGTCCTGGTACTTACCTGACAGGATTTCATCCATCAGGCGATCTGCCATCTGAATGTAGATGGGTTTATCGTTTGAGAATATCATAATTAGTCCACTTATTAGTCATTAACTGAAAACCTTTGAAAATACGGAACGATGCCCAGTAGTTGAAGACGGTGATGATGGGAAGGACTACTGAAAGCACATAAGGCATTACACCAATCTCATATTCCTTCAACTCACCATTGACCCAACTAATATGGAACATATTCAATTTGAAATATGCCATCATTTTCACAAGGATGAGAAAACTAGCCAGCACACACACACTTGTGACCACAAAAGAGTATTTGCGAAACAGGGTTCCATTCAACGTATAGAAAGAGTGAAGCCACAGCCAAAAGCAAACAGTGAGTAAACAACTCATTACCACCCAATCAGTAGGAAGTCCCATGGGATTGGTTATTGCATCAGGGGTTATTTCTTTTATCAAAAGAGGAATAGCAGAAGACCACCAATGATATGTTATTCCATCTGTCGTTCTCAATTCCATTACGCAATCTAATTTAGGGCCATTATAATCACTCATCCAATTCCAAGCCATACGAAGTGAATCACCCATGACAATAGCCAGGAACAAACAAGCGATGCCGATAACTGAGGTAAACACTAGCAGCGAGAGATACTTTTCCAGATTGGAAGATGGCAACATCAATAATGTGGTTCGTCTACGCTTATTATTATAATCGAAAGCAAAGAGGCTAATCATAATCAGCGAGACAATAATGAAAAGTCCTACTCCAAGCTGTGCATAGTCGTGGATGGCTGTATAGGGATATGGAAAGCTATTCATCTTCTGAAATAGCAACTCACCAATGAAGACAACGAGGGTAACGGATCCGACATACCATAAAAGCATCTTGCGATAGCCGACAGACAGAACCCAATATAGTGTCTTCAAAAATCTATTTAAACTGAAACTATTCATGTTATTTCTTTTTACAGGTTTACTAACTTTGCTTTCAGCTGTGTTCTACAGAAGATTCTGTAGGACAACCAGTAATTAAACATAGCCAAAACAAGGTAGATGCTTAGGCTTAGGATATATTCCAGCGTTTCAGCGTCTGATTTAAACTGTAACACTTTTACGTCTTTTGCATACTCGAACAAGAACATGCCAAGCAATATTATAACTACTGTGGTAATAACCCAATTGAACTTTCGTGAACGTATAAACGTAGCACCAAGCGCATAGAGCGACTGAAGCCAGATAACGAGCATTATCATGCTTGGTACGAATCGAGGTGTTGACCAACTGGTTAAACCATTTGAATCATTTAATATCTTTACTATTCTTGAGATAACGAACTGACCATAGTCATGGCCTAATACCCAATGGAAAAAGTATTGCACCAGATCAGCTGCAAAGAATGCTACCAGATAGAGAGGCAAAAGAATAAGCCAAGTGGAATAGCGCATCAGGTATTTCTCGAAGTTAGAGGCAGGAAGTAGCATTAATGTTTGGCGATCGTGCTTACCTTCCATGCTATAGAACATAAATGAGGGACCACAAACCACTGCAATAGCAAACATAAAGAATGCAATTCCTGCACAAGCTTGATAATTTCCTTGTTGACCATTCAGCTTCACAACCCCAGTAAAGAACAGGAATGCCAATAGCGTGGTCACCAATACTTGAAAGAAAGACTTAATATAGTATCTTCTGTCATTCCTCAGCGACCACTTTGCCAGCTTTCCAAATCTATGTATATTAAACTGTATCATAAAGTCTAATCTTTAGTGTTTGATGTTTAATCTTCAAATCTTTCCTTCGTTAACAGCATTAAAGAGTAACTCAAGATTAAGCTGCGTCTCAGCACTACCCTCCTTACGAGGAGCAATCACTGCATTACCCTGAAGTGAAGGCTCTGCATATAAAACATCATCCATCTGGTCGGGAGTACGATACTCGAAGGTGTATTTTTCAGTAATATCTGCAACACTGGCATCGAGCAACAACTTCTGTTGATTCAGTATCAAAATATGATCAAGCAGCGACTCCACATCATGTACTTGGTGAGTAGAGATAATCAATGTGCGATCATCTGTCATGTACTGAGCTACTACCTTGCGGAACTGACTCTTTGAAGGAATGTCCAGTCCATTGGTAGGCTCATCCATCAGCAGTACCTTTGTGTTCGTGGCAAGAGCAAAAGCCATAAATACCTTTTTCTTTTGACCCATAGAGAGGGCGTTTAGTTTGATGTCGGTTGAGAGTTCAAAGTCTTTTAAACATGCTTCCAGCACTTCACGACTGAAGTGTGGATAGAATGGTTCGTTAATCTTCACATACTGATTGAGTGACATGGCTGGCAGATCAAATTCTTCGGGTACAATGAAGATATCTTGAAGAGTTTCAGGCCTACGAAGCTTTGTTTCAACACCGTCGAAACAAACACTACCCTTCTTAGGGCGCAATAATCCTGCTATCAGGTAAAGCAATGTTGACTTACCCATACCATTCTTGCCCAATAAGCCATAGATGTTGTTTTCTTCTAGTGTCAGACTGAAATCATCAAATACCAGATTCTTCTGACCTGCATACTTAAAACTGATGTTTTTTACTTCTATCATGATTGTATTTGTATTGGTTATTTAACTCTGTATCGGTGTACTACTTTAATAGTACACTGCAAAAGTAGTGTTTTAAGTAATATCTTCCAAACTTTTTCGCCATTATTTTTTCAGTAATGTAATATTTAACATTTACACCTTATTTATATAATTAAGAAATGCCTCTTCTATGGAACTCCCAATAAGTAATAGTCACTAAAAGAAGAAACAATTTCTTTTTAAGAGGTTTTAGCATTTTCGCCTTTGTTATTTCGATTTTTTTTTCATACCTTTGCGTGTCGAATAAACACATAACAGATGATAAGAATGTCCAACTATAATCACTTGATAGCGGTTATTTTTACAATACTACTCTGCATGACACCTTGCAACACAAAAGCTGTTAGTAGAGACACAATTAGCGAACATTTGCTTGATGACGTTAGAAAATATTTTAATATGGAAGACGAGCAAGCATTTTACAAGAGTGCCGCGCGATATCGTGAGTACATGCTTAAGGAGAAAAACCTGCCCGACTATTATCAAGGGTGGACACATGAAATACTTTACGATGTCAACCACAACCACTTCTATCGTGCTATGCGAAAAACCATGTCTATACAAAAGGACATGCAATATCGTAAGGCCGAAAAACAAATTTACAAGGCCACTCGTTTGCAAGGTCTTATCTATTCATTACGTGGTAATCTATCTCTGGCGCAGAAATATTATGAAAAAGCTATCGATCAGGTAGATCATTCTCAACCTGGCAATCTTGTCGGATTGTATATGGATTTAGCAAACATTGAAATGGATACCCAACCGCAGGAAGCCATGAAGAACCTTAACTGCGCTATTGAAATAATTAAAGCAACCGATGCCAGTTATGAATATAGCGATGCCATTGGCTTTAAGGTAATCATTGCCTATACTATGCGTGACTGGGCTACTGTAGATAAGACATACAATGAATACATGTTGCTGAAAGAGCGCTCTGGCAAGAACTTCAGCACCACTTATTACAACTACGTACAGATTTGTAAATTTGTCTCCGATGGCTTATATGATGACGCTATCAAGATGGCATATCAACTGACAAATTCTACAGATACTTATAAGTTTCTGACGGAGATTTACGAGATCTCTGGAGACCTGCATCATGCTTATGATATGCAGAAAAAATATATGGCTGTGAAAGACTCTGTGAATAATATCATCATGAGTGAAGAGATGATAGGTTCTGCCAACGATCTGCAGAATGCAGAGTTAGCCAACGAAGCCATTACCAAGTACAATGAAAAAGTACGTTGGGGATTCTTCGTTGTTATCATTGCAATCATGCTGTTTGGTTTCTTTTTGTATCGACTGCGCAAGCGCAAGTATATGAAGAAGCTACAACAGCAAAATAGAGAACTCATCATTGCTCGTGATAAGGCAGAAGAGGCTGAGCGTATGAAGATTAGCTTCCTGCAGAATATGAGCCACGAGATTCGAACACCACTAAATATCATTAGCGGTTATGCGCAGATTATCAGTGATCCAAAGACACTGATGAGCGAGAATGAACGCACAGAGATGGCAAGTCGAATTATGAACAGTACACGCAATATTGTTCGAATCATTGACGAAATCCTAGATATCTCAAGCAAAGAGAGCATACACTTTGTGGATAAGAGCGATGTTGTTTATTGTAACAAGTTTGCTGCAGAACTCTTAGAATCTTACAAAGCGACTCAAAAGGAACTTAAAATTGTTTTCGATACCAAGTTAAAAGACAGCTTTAAGATGATTACCAATAAGTGCGAAATTAAGAAAATTTTAAGCCACTTATTAGATAATGCTGTTAAGTTTACTGAGCACGGAAGCATTACGCTTAGCTGTCAGTTAGATGAAGTTGAGAATATGGTATGCTTTAGCGTTTCCGACACAGGACGAGGTATCAAATATGGAGAAGAAGAAAAAATCTTTGAGCATTTCTATAAGGTAGATGCCTACAAAGAAGGTGTGGGATTAGGACTTCCTTTATCTCGCCGTGTTGCTCGCCAATTAGGAGGTGACGTCATTGTCGACCTGACGTATTCAGGAGGAAGTCGCTTTATTCTAAAACTTCCTCGTGAGTGATTTTATTTGCGGGAGTCTGCTCCCCACATCATTTTCTCACGCAAAGTATGGAAGTACTTTGTTCCTGCTCGCTTGATGACTTTTACGCGATAAGGTGCTTTGCGTAAAGTCAGACGAGTGGTATCTACCAGTTTTTCAGAACGACCATCAAGTGCCACAAGATAATTGTGCGTACGACTCTCCACTGTTAATTTTATCTCGCTGTCTTCAGAAAGTACTATGGGGCGTACATTCAGCGAGTGAGGAGCAACAGCCGTTAATGAGAATACATGCGTTCCTGGCACTATAATCGGTCCACCATTTGACAAAGAATATGCAGTAGAGCCTGTAGGAGTACTGATGATGAGTCCGTCAGCCTGATAGGTAGTCACATAATCACCATTGATTGTCATATGAATAGAAATCATCGAAGCATTGTCACGCTTCAAGATAGCAACATCGTTTAATGCACAATCAAAACCTGTCAGCTGCTGACCGTCAGTTTCTACACGAATAACAGCTCGAGTATCTATCGCATAGTCACCTTCGTAGAGTGCATTGATAGTATGCTCTATCTCTAATGCATTGACATCTGCCAAAAAGCCTAACCTCCCAGTGTTAACACCTAGTATGGGTATATTCTTGTTTCCAACCATACTGGCTGCACGGAGAAAAGTACCATCACCACCCATCGAAATAACGAAGTCGGCATAAAAGTCTGATAAATCAAATACGGTTACTCCCTCAATAGGTAGTTTTTGCTCTTCTGTCAAGAAGGTATAAAACTCCCGTTCGATAAGCACTTCTGCTCGTCGTAATGTCAGACATGCCAACAGTTTCTGGAATGATTCCGACTTCTTGGGCTGATAAGTGTTGCCAAAAATGGCAAACCGTAATTTGCGTGAGGCCATATGCATCAGTTGTTTATTTGGACGCAAAGATACAATTTTTTTAGTACGGATTATACGGATTATGTGGATTTTTTTGTTAAGGCATCATAAATTCTGTGTTATTCCGTATAAACCATACCTTATTTTTACTATCTTTGCACAAAACAAAACCATTTAATGATGACAAAACTAAGCGTAAACATCAATAAGATTGCTACAATACGTAACGCCAGAGGTGGTAACAATCCCAACGTATTAAAAGTAGCTCAAGACGCTGAATCGTTTGGCGCCCAAGGTATCACTGTACATCCACGACCAGACGAACGCCATATCCGCTATCAGGACGTCCGCGATATCCGTCCTATCATTACTACAGAATTTAATATTGAAGGAAATCCTATCGACTCTTTCACCCGGCTAGTGTTAGAGGTAGTGCCTACACAGGTTACACTGGTACCCGATAGTCACGACCAAATAACCTCTAACCACGGATGGGATACCATAGAAAATAAAGCATTCCTAACAGATATCTGTAAGACCTTCAAGGCTGCCGGCATTCGTACCAGCATCTTCGTTGATGCCGACCCACGAATGGTAGAAGGTGCTAAGATTTGTGGAGCCGACCGTGTGGAACTCTATACTGAGCCATACGCTTCT
Organism: Prevotellaceae bacterium HUN156; assembly: GCA_900119285.1. Classification (GTDB taxonomy): domain Bacteria; phylum Bacteroidota; class Bacteroidia; order Bacteroidales; family Bacteroidaceae; genus Prevotella. The sequence goes on along the minus strand of FPIT01000003.1, from coordinate 165,712 downwards.
GGTTATGCTAAGAATCGTGAGGCAGCTATTGCTCCTTTTGTCGCTGCAGCCGAAGAGGCTCGTCGTGTGGGATTGGGACTTAATGCCGGTCACGACTTGTCATTGGAAAACCTTGCTTACTATCATCAGCTCATTCCTTGGACTGACGAGGTAAGTATTGGACATGCTCTCATCTGCGATGCCCTCTACTTGGGATTGCAGGAAACTATCAAGCGCTACTTACAAGCATTAAAATAATTCGCAAGAACCATGAAAAAAGTATATGTATTCTTAGCTGATGGCTTCGAAGAGATAGAAGCACTCATCCCCATAGATGTATTGCGTCGCGGTGGTGTAGAAGTGGTAACAGTAAGCATTACTGATTTCCCATTGGTGCAGTCTGCTCATGGTGTAAACGTAGAAGCTGACATTATGTTTGAACAAGCTGACTATACGGATGCAGACCTATTATTCTTACCAGGTGGTATGCCTGGAGCTAGTAACCTCTTTGCACACAAAGGAGTATGCAAGGCTTTGGTCGATCAACATGCTGTAGGCAAGAAGGTTGCCGCCATCTGTGCTTCACCTGCCGTAGTACTTGCTCCATTAGGCATTCTTGAAGGTAAGCGAGCTACATGCTATCCTGGCATGGAGGAAACTCTTCCCGAAGCAGATGCTACCTATACTGGCGACCTTGTAACGGTGGATGGAAATGTAACTACTGGCGAAGGACCAGCCGCAGCATTCCCATTTGCCTACGAACTCTTATCACAGCTGGTCAACAAACAGACTGCCGACCAAATTGCTGAGGGTATGCGATACAAACACCTAATGGCCTGATGGATTATATCATCATCGTAGCAGGAGGAAAGGGTCTGCGCATGGGAGGCGATATTCCCAAGCAGTTTCTGCCAATTGGTGGGAAACCAGTATTGATGCGGACACTTGAAAGATTCAGAGCGTATTCTACTGACTTACAGATTATTCTTGTATTGCCAGAGGCTCAGCAAGACTACTGGAAACAACTCTGCAAGGAATATCAGTTCAATGTGGATTATTTGTTGGCTAATGGTGGTGAGACTCGATTTCATTCCGTACAGCATGGACTAGCACTTATTCCTGATGATGCACAGGGCGTAGTTGGTGTGCATGATGGTGTACGCCCCTTCCCCAGCATTGAAGTTATCAATAACTGCTACGAAACAGCTCGTGAGAAGAAAGCCGCCATTCCCGTCATTCCCGTCGTAGAAACACTACGTCACTTTACTGAAGGAACCAAGCCACGCAACGAATATCGCTTGGTTCAGACTCCTCAGTGTTTTGATATCCAACTATTAAAGGCTGCCAATCGCCAGCCCTATAACGATGGTTTTACCGATGATGCATCTGTGGTAGAAGCTTTCGGGTTCGACATAACCCTCGTGGAAGGCAATCGTGAGAATATAAAAATTACCACACCCTACGACCTCAAAATAGCAGAAGTACTGATTGGATGAACAATATACTGCAACAAGACATACAATATCTGGCAGGGGTAGGACCTAATCGTCGGAAAATGCTCAGCGAAGAGTTGGGCATTAATACCTTTGGAGACTTGTTGGAGTATTTTCCATATAAACATGTAGATCGTAGCCGCCTCTACAGCATACACGAACTCACAGGCGATATGCCATTTGTTCAGGTAAAAGGTCATATCCTCAGTTTTGAAACATTCAAAATGAGTGCTCGCAAAGAACGAGTGGTGGCACATTTCACTGATGGCAGTGGTCGCGTGATGGATCTCACTTGGTTTAATGGCGGTAAATATGCTAAACAGAATTATACTATTGGTAAGGAGTATATCGTCTTCGGACGACCAAACGTTTACAACGGACGCATCAATGTAACTCATCCTGATATGGATGCTGCCGATAAGCTTGAATTGTCGACAATGGGTATGCAGCCCTACTATAATACTTCTGAAAAGATGAAGAAGATGGGGCTTAACTCTCGTTCTATTGAGCGCCTTGTCAAATCACTTCTCGATGTATTGAAGACACCGCTACCTGAGACACTTCCTCCTTTTATTACGGATAAGCTTTGCCTGATGTCTCGCGACGAAGCATTACGTAAAATACATTATCCACAAAACGCCAAGGAGCTGGAACGAGCTCGCATGCGACTAAAATTTGAAGAACTATTCTTTGTTCAACTCAATATTGTCAGATATGCCAGCGACCAACGACGCAAGTATCGTGGTTATGTCTTCAGTAAGGTGGGAGACTGTTTCAACAGTTTCTATCATGACAACCTACCCTTTCCACTCACTGAGGCACAGAAACGTGTCATTCGCGAGATTCGTAAGGATATGGGTAGCGGCAGACAGATGAATCGTTTGCTGCAAGGTGATGTGGGTTCTGGTAAGACACTTGTAGCCCTAATGTCGATGCTCATTGCTCTTGACAACGGCTATCAAGCCTGCATCATGGCACCTACGGAGATTTTGGCAGAGCAACATCTGCAAACCATTATGGAATTTCTCAAAGGAATGAATATCCGTGTGGCACTGCTGACAGGTATCGTAAAAGGCAAGAAACGCCAAGAGATACTTGATGGATTGATGGATGGAAGTGTTCAAATACTCGTTGGCACCCATGCCGTGATAGAGGATACCGTACAATTTGCTCGTTTGGGATTTGTGGTTGTAGATGAACAGCACCGCTTTGGTGTAGCTCAGCGTGCTAAACTATGGAGCAAAAGCACCAATCCGCCTCATGTTCTCGTAATGACTGCCACACCTATTCCTCGCACCTTAGCAATGACACTCTATGGTGATCTTGATGTTAGCATTATCGATGAACTGCCACCAGGTCGCAAGCCTGTAGTCACTCAGCACGTTTTCGACCGCTCTTTGCCCTCACTCTATGATAGCATACGCAACCAGATACGCCAAGGCAGACAGGTATATATTGTTTTCCCACTGATTGAGGAAAGCGAGAAGATAGACCTTAAAAACCTTGAAGACGGTTTTGAGGTGTTGACTCAGGTTTTTCCTGAATTCCGTTTGAGCAAGGTTCATGGTAAGATGAAACCAGCCGAGAAGGAAGCCGAGATGCAGAAGTTTGTCAGTGGAGAGACACAGATTTTGGTAGCAACTACAGTTATTGAAGTAGGTGTCAATGTGCCCAATGCTTCGGTAATGGTTATTCTTGAAGCCCAGCGCTTTGGACTTTCTCAACTGCATCAGCTCAGAGGACGTGTTGGTCGAGGTGCCGATCAGAGCTATTGTATCCTTGTTACCTGCTACGAACTCTCTGCCGACACCCGTAAGCGAATAGACATTATGTGTGAGACCAACGATGGTTTCCGTATTGCTGAAGCCGACCTTAAACTACGTGGTCCTGGCGATTTGGAAGGAACCCAACAAAGTGGTATGGCTTTCGATTTGAAGATTGCCGATATAGCTCGCGACGGTCAATTGGTACAGATGGCACGCGACGAAGCTCAGCTCATTATTGAAGCTGATCCAGAGTGCTCTTCAGAGCGCTATTCCCTCCTTTGGAAAAGGTTGCGAGAATTGCGCAAAACTAACATCAATTGGGGCGCAATTTCCTGAATTTCAGCACTCTTTGAAATGTTAAAATACCAAAAACTACCTTAAACCAGATGCATAAATAGTACATTATTAAACAATATTTACTACCTTTGCAGCGTTCTATTGATTGAATGGAACGGTTTTCAGTGTATAAACCAAAACGATTTATGATTCAGAAAATTAAGATTTTTACTATACTGGCGATAACAACAATTTGTGCTCTCCCAATGTCGGGACAGGACTTGTTGGCTCGTCAGGCACCAGTAGACCGTAAAATGAAAGCAGTCGACAGCGTAGCGCTGCAGAGACTGATATTTACAGAGAATTTTGAATCTCCAGCAGAAGATCTTTATGAGGACTGGAGTAACAAATACGCACATCATGAGACTGCACTGCCAGACTCTTTCCGCATTTCGCTGAAAGACTTCTGCATGCCTACCACTAGTCGTGTACTCACCAGTAATTTTGGTGCACGTTGGGGACGTCAGCACAAAGGACTTGATATCAAGGTATATATCGGTGATACCATTCGTGCTGCATTCTCTGGTAAGGTACGCATCGTTCGCTACGAGGCTCGTGGCTATGGTAAGTATGTAGTTATCCGCCACCACAATGGTTTGGAGACTATTTATGGTCACATGTCAAAGCAACTGGTTACAGAAGATCAAGAGGTTCGTGCAGGCGATCCTATCGGATTGGGTGGTAACACAGGTCGTAGTACAGGTTCACACCTTCACTTCGAGACTCGTCTTTGTGGTGTAGCCCTCAATCCAGCATTGATGTTCGACTTCCGCAATCAGGATGTTGTAGATGACTACTACATGTTCCACAAGGACAGTTATCAGCGTGAGTCGGCTGTAGCCAATCGTCTGCGTGGTGTTAATGGTTCTGGTATAGGCGAAGGCGACGAGGATATCGAATTGGCAAATGCTGCTCCCGCTGCCAGCTATGCTCACGAATCACGTTTCCACAAGGTGAAGAAGGGCGAGACTCTCTACTCTATCGCTCGTAAGCGTGGCACATCAGTTGATGCTATTATGAAGCTGAATCACCTGAAGAAGACTTCTAACATCAAGCCAGGTCAGATTTTGAAGTACAACTAAGAAATAATCTTTATTAATTATTATACAACAGCGCATTCGAATATCATTCGGTTGCGCTGTTGTTCGTCTATCCTATTTTCACAATATAGCTAAAAGAAAAATCGCCTCATTTACCTGAGACGATTTTCTTGATATCGTTTAGTTTATTGAGAGCCTCAATAGGCGTCAAATTATTCACATCCAGTCCAAGTATCTCATCGCGTACCTGACAGAGTACAGGATCATCGAGTTGGAAGAACGAGAGTTGCATTCCCTCACGACTCTGTGCTATCTCTGCAGTAGGCTTTCCAACAGCACCAACCTGTGCATTCTCACTTTCTAACTGCTTCAGGATAACGTTGGCACGCTTTACAATGCTTTTTGGCATACCCGATATCTCTGCTACATGGATACCGAACGAGTGCTCACTACCTCCACGCTCCAAACGGCGCAAGAAGATTACCTTTCCGTCAACCTCTTTCACGCTTACGTTATAGTTCTTGATGCGTTGGAAGTTCTTTTCCATCTCGTTCAACTCATGATAGTGCGTAGCAAAGAGTGTACGCGCCTGAGCCTTAGGATGTTCGTGCAGGTATTCTACGATGGCCCATGCAATAGAGATACCATCATAGGTAGAAGTACCACGACCCAACTCATCGAAGAGTACCAACGAGCGAGGCGTTACATTATTTAATATGTTAGAAGCCTCTGTCATCTCCACCATAAAGGTAGATTCACCCAGAGAGATATTATCAGAAGCTCCCACACGAGTAAATATCTTGTCTACTAAACCGATTCTCGCGCTCTCTGCAGGCACGAAACTACCTATCTGAGCCAACAGCACGATGAGGGCAGTTTGACGCAGCAGTGCCGATTTACCAGCCATATTAGGACCTGTAATGATGATGATCTGCTGACGCTCCTGGTCGAGCAATATATCATTGGGCACATAGCGCTCACCCAGAGGTAGTTGTGTCTCTATCACCGGATGACGTCCTTGCTTGATATCTATCACGTCGCTATCTTCTATGACAGGACGCACATAATGGTTCTCTTCAGCAACCTTAGCAGCACTCAACAGACAGTCGAGATGAGCTATCACGTTAGCATTCTGCTGTATCTGTGGGATAAACTCCTGAGCAGCAACTATCAGCTCTGTAAAGAGTCGTTGCTCCAAAGAAAGAATCTTATCCTCAGCCCCCAGAATCTTCTCTTCATACTCCTTCAGCTCCTGCGTGATATAGCGCTCTGCCTGCGCCAGTGTCTGCTTGCGTACCCACTCCTGTGGCACCTTATCCTTATAGGTATTTCTTACCTCCAGATAGTATCCAAAGACATTGTTATAGCCTATCTTCAGCGACGAGATGCCCGTTTCCTGAGCCTCGCGCTCCTGTATCTGCAACAGGTAGTCCTTACCACTAAAGGCTATCTGACGCAACTCGTCGAGTTCGGCATTCACGCCATCGCGTATCACCCCACCCTTCTGCACCAGCTGAGGAGGATCATTCTGTATCTCTCGCTCAATGCGGTCGCGCAGTGTCTCACAAATACTCAGGCGCTCCCCTACTCGCTTCAGCGACTCATTGCTTGCTTGCAGACAGGCATGCTTGATGGGTTCTATGGCTTGCAGCGCCACCTTCATCTGTACCATTTCGCGAGGCGACACGCGTCCTACAGCTACTTTAGAAACGATACGCTCCAAGTCGCCAATATGATGCAAGTGTTCGTCTATCAGCTCACGGAAGACAGGCTCGCGGAAGAAGTAGTCCACTATATCAAGACGCTCGTTGATAGGCTTCTCGTCTTTTAATGGGAATACCACCCAACGTCGTAGCAATCGGCTACCCATTGGCGATACGGTATGGTCGATAACATCAAGCAGCGACTTACCACCCTCTTGCATCGTACCTACCAACTCCAGCGAACGAACAGTAAACTTATCCAGTCTCACGTAGCGCTCTTCCTCGATGCGTGACAGTGTGGTGATATGACTAATCTGCGAATGCAGAGTCTGTTCCAAGTATTGCAGAATGGCTCCAGCAGCGATGACACCACTCTTCAGGTGGTCTACGCCAAAACCCTTCAGTGACTTCACATTGAAATGACGATAGAGCTTCTGCTGAGCTGTCTGCTCTGTGAATACCCACTCATCCATTTCGAAGGTACAGAGACGAGTACCAAAGTAGCGTTCGAAGTCATGACGATGCTCACGGTCATAGAGCACCTCCTTTGGTTGGAAATTGGCCACCAGCTTTTCTACGTAGTCGTAGGTGCCCTCACCCGTTAGGAATTCACCTGTAGAGATATCCAAGAAGGCTACTCCGCAGGCACCTTTTCCGAAGTGTACAGCAGCCAGGAAGTTGTTCTCCTTATAGTTCAGCACGGTGTCGCTCATAGCCACACCCGGTGTCACCAGTTCGGTAATACCTCTCTTCACCAACTTCTTGGTTAGCTTCGGGTCTTCCAACTGGTCGCAGATAGCTACGCGCCTGCCTGCTCTTATCAACTTAGGTAGATAGGTATCCAGTGCATGATGAGGGAAACCAGCCATCTCGTCGCCCCTTGCTCCTGCCCCATTGTTACGATGTGTCAGTGTGATGCCCAGTATCTGGGAAGCGATGACAGCATCCTCGCAATAGGTTTCGTAGAAGTCGCCACAACGAAACAGCAACAAGGCCTCAGGGTGCTTAGCCTTGAGGTCAAAAAACTGCTTCATCATTGGGGTCAATTCCTTTGCCATATTCCTTCAAAATTTGTTTTGCAAAAGTACAAAAAAAGAGCGAAACTACCAAGAGTTCCGCTCTTATTTATCAGATGTCAGTATGATTACTTCATCATTTTTTTACCATTCATGATAACTACGCCCTTATAGCCATTGTTTACCTTCTGGCCAGCGAGGTTATACATAACGCCGTTCTCAGCCTTATCAGCATTTACATTGTTGATGCCATCGGTGAGGTCTTCGATGGTGTAAGCTGTGCCACCCCAGTCATCGCCTCTGTACTCAGGCAGAACCTCTGTATCATCGTTCTTGATGAATACCACCTTCTTGATGATAACGGTGTGGTTCTTATCGCATGCCTGCAGAGCAAACTGTGTGATAGTCTGGCAAGTAGTGTTAGGATCATCGGTAAGTACGAACTCAGCGAAGTTGCCCTCGAATACGTTGTGAGCTGCATCGAAACCAACATTCTTGTAGCAAGTCATGTTAGGAACCTGAGCGTCGTCACCCTTCCAGTCCTTACCCAGATGAGTCTCCTTAGAGTTAATCAGGATGTTGAATGCAGAACCAGACTCTACAGTATTCATGTTAGAATACTCAATGCGGAAGCCCTTGTAGTCCTTAGCATAGAAGTCAGCCTTGTTGAAGGTGTAAGAAGCCCACTGACCATTAGCAGTAAACTTCAGGATAGGCTGCTGCTCTACAGTAGGCAGTTCGGGGAGCTCGGGATAAGGATTAGCAGCTTCCTCAAAAGCAGTAAGATAGAGCTGATAGATAGCATCCTCGTTCTTCTTCTTACGTACGCAAACAGTACCTGTCAGGTCGTATGTTTTACCTGCCTCCAGAGCAGCTACATCTACAGTAAACTGGTTGTAGATAGCCAGTGTCTGCTCACCTACGGTGAAGGTCAGATTCTTCTCGTTAGCTTCTACAAATACAGCATTCTTAATCTTTACATAAGCGTTGAGGTTGTCCTTCAGGTCACCTACGGTGATAACCTTAGGAGCTGGAGCCTCACCCTCGCTCTCTACCTTTACATTCATATCGGTGAATGCGAACTCAGGCAACTTATTGAAGCGCTTCAAGTTGCCCCAGAATCCACCGAGATTAGTCTCGCTAATATTTCCGCTGATTACGTCACCAGCCTTCAGGTTCTGAGAGTTGGTACCATAGAACAGGAGGTTCTTCTCACCATCAGTCAGGTAGATATACTTACCATTTACATAAGTAACAGTATTCGTTACTGAGGGGATTCCTTCAGCATCAATGTTTCTGAAGAAGTAGAATACCAATGAACCATTAGCATCGTTATCGTCGTCCTTCTCAAAGTTAGGATCAACGATATCGTCTACCATCTCGCTCAGCAGACCGTATGAGTTATATACCTTCAAGTCATAGGTCTTAGTAGACTCCAAGTAAGAAGTGTTACCAGCGAAAGAAGCCTTTACCTCAATCTCGCCACGAGCACCATCAACGAATTTAATCTTACCATCCTCAATGGTAGGCTCAGCCTTACCTTCCTTCCAAGACTTAACAGTCAGAGACCACTCGATAGTTGCACCAGCAACAGCAGCGCCCTCAGACATTACTGTAGCAGTAGGCAGAGCTACGCTATAGCCAACCTCTGGGAACATACCATCAGGACCTCCGGCAATCTTTGTCTGATAGCCATCAGCAAACTCGATGGTTGTAGCCTTACGAGTATCAACAGCACCACCAACAGTAGCATCTACAGACTTAATACGCCAGTGACCACTTCCTGTAGGACGTGTAAATGTTACAGAAGCTGCTTCACCAATCCATGTTCCTGTCTCTACGTTGTAAGAACCAACATTAACAACATCACTACTTGTAGGCTTATTAGAGCCATCAAAAGTAAGAACAATCTTAGTAAGTTTACCACTCTTAGCAGCAACAGTCATTGTACCATTACCATAAACACGGATAGCAGCACCAGTATCGTAGTACTTACCATCATTTCCACCACCAGCAAAAGTAACGGTATAATCACCTCCATCAAATGGATCAGAATACTGAACACCATTTTCAAGGTTTAACTCACTGAACACAATAGTTGCAGCGTTGATACTTCCACAAATAAGCGCAAGAAGCATCATAAATGAATAGCGTAAAATTTTGTTCATAAGCATTAATTGTTTTAGTTAACTATAATAATATAAATGTTGCCACAAAGATACGAAATTATTTGGGAAGTTGCATAATAATAAGGTAAAAATTAATTAAAAAATATTCGTATGAGAGATATGTGTCAAGTAAATTGGTAAGAATTTAACACATCGGGAGGAGCACTTCTAGCGCAGCGATGGATGGCGATAAGGGGTAGCGAGGAGTTTGAAGGCACTTTGCGAGGGGTTTGACGGCATAATTCTATGGGTAATGTTACGTCAAACTAGCTGATTTACGTAACAAATCAGGCTGACACATGGCGTAGACAGGCTGGTTTTCGATAGAAAACAGACTAATTTATGGGTGTTTTCAGCCTATTATTTGGCGTAGAAAGTGTAAGGAAAATAGAAGTCACTGATAATCAAAAAGATGCAAAATGGCTTATATTTTCGCCATAGCTAAGGCAATGAGTAGTTGGTGAGTTTTGCGCCATTCTCAGGCATTCATTTGTTAATAGTTTTCTATTATATCAACCAAATAACGTTTTCCCTTTGTATTTCTCACTAATTATTACCTTTGGCTTCGCCGAAGTTAGGCTGCATCTCGGAAATATCCAAATAAATTTGGTATTTCGCTCGATTTGCACTAACTTTGCATCCTAAAGGATGAAATAAACAAAACACAATACAAAAAATGGAATACAACTTCAGAGACATTGAACAGAAATGGCAGAAGAGATGGGTAGAGATGCAGACCTATCGCGTTAAGGAAGACCCTACGAAGAAAAAGTTCTACGTACTGAACATGTTCCCCTACCCTTCTGGTGCGGGACTTCACGTTGGTCACCCCTTAGGTTATATTGCTTCAGATATCTATGCTCGCTTTAAGCGCTTGCAGGGCTACAACGTGTTGAACCCCATGGGTTACGACGCTTACGGACTGCCTGCAGAGCAATATGCTATTCAGACTGGTCAGCACCCCGAAAAGACCACTACAGAGAATATCAATCGCTATCGCCAGCAGCTGGACAAGATTGGATTCTCATTCGACTGGGAGCGCGAGGTTCGCACCTGCGACCCTATCTACTATAAGTGGACACAGTGGGCCTTCCAGCGCATGTTCAAGAGCTACTATAGCACCGCTTCGCACAAGGCTCAGCCTACCATCAAGCTGATAGAACACTTCGAACTGATGGGTACTGAGGACTGTCATGCACTGGGTTCTGAAGAGCTTCACTTCACTGCTGCTGAGTGGAATGCCTTCTCTGAGAAGAAGAAGCAGGAGGTATTGATGAACTATCGTATCGCCTACCTGGCAGAGACCATGGTAAACTGGTGTCCCGCACTGGGTACGGTATTGGCCAACGACGAGGTTATCAATGGTGTATCAGAGCGTGGTGGCTATCCCGTAGAACAGAAGAAGATGCGCCAGTGGTGTCTGCGCGTATCGGCTTACGCCCAGCGACTGCTCGACGGACTGGAGGATATCGACTGGACAGACTCTCTGAAAGAAACTCAGCGCAACTGGATTGGTCGCTCTGAGGGTACTGAGGTAGAGTTTAATGTGGCTGACTCTGACAAGCACTTCACCATCTTTACCACTCGTGCCGATACCATGTTCGGTGTTACCTTTATGGTGTTGGCTCCAGAGAGCGACCTCGTGGCCGAGCTCACCACAGCAGACCAGAAAGAAGAGGTAGAGAAATATCTGGCTTATGTGAAGAAGCGTACAGAGCGCGACCGTATCTCCGACAAGAAGGTAACGGGCGTATTCTCAGGCTCTTATGCTATCAATCCATTCAACGATAAGAAAATTCCCATCTGGATTTCAGAATACGTACTGGCAGGCTACGGTACGGGTGCCATCATGGCTGTACCTGCTCACGACTCTCGTGACTACGCCTTTGCTAAGCACTTCAACCTGCCCATCATTCCGCTGATTGAGGGTGCCGACGTATCTGAAGAGAGCTATGATGCCAAAGAGGGTATTGTTTGCAACTCTGCTTCAGACAAATTCAGCCTGAACGGACTCACCGTAAAGGAGGCCATCGCTGCCACCAAAAAGTATGTTACGGAGCAGGGCTTAGGTCGCGTAAAGGTCAACTATCGTTTGCGCGATGCTATCTTCTCTCGTCAGCGCTACTGGGGCGAGCCATTCCCTGTATATTACAAGGACGATATGCCCTATATGATTCCAAAGGAATGCCTGCCTTTGCAGCTACCAGAAATCGACGAGTATAAGCCTACTGAGACGGGTGAGCCACCATTGGGACGCGCCAAGAAGTGGGCTTGGGATACCAAAACCAATACAGTGGTCGATTGTTCCGCAATCGATAACGACACCGTATTCCCCTTGGAGCTGAACACTATGCCAGGATTTGCAGGCTCTTCAGCCTACTATCTGCGCTACATGGATCCTAAGAACGAGCAGGCACTTGTGGGTAAGGATGCCGACGAATACTGGCGCAATGTTGACCTCTATGTAGGTGGTACTGAGCATGCTACCGGTCACTTGATTTATTCTCGCTTCTGGAATAAGTTCCTTTTCGACTCAGGTTACTCTTGCGAGGACGAGCCATTCAAGAAGTTGGTGAACCAGGGTATGATTCAGGGACGCTCAAACTTTGTATATCGTATCGAAGACGAGGGTGCCGACAAGGGCAAGTTTGTAAGCTTGAACCTGCGTAAGAACTATAAGGAGACAACACCTATCCACGTAGATGTCAACATCGTTAGTGCCGATGTGCTCGACGTAGAGGCCTTCAAGGCTTGGCGCCCAGAGTATAACAACGCTGAGTTCATCCTCGAAGATGGCAAGTATATCTGCGGATGGGCTGTAGAGAAGATGTCAAAGTCGATGTTCAACGTGGTGAACCCCGATATGATTGTAGAGAAGTATGGTGCCGATACGCTGCGTCTGTACGAGATGTTCCTCGGACCTGTAGAGCAGTCTAAGCCTTGGGATACCAATGGTATCGATGGTTGCCATCGCTTCTTGAAGAAGTTCTGGGCACTCTATTATGGCAATAGCCGCGATAATGCCGACACTATTATCGTTGACGATGCAGAGCCTGCTAAGGAGTCACTGAAGAGCGTTCATAAGCTTATCAAGAAAGTTACACAGGACATCGAGGTATTCTCTTACAACACCAGCATCTCTGCCTTCATGATTTGCGTAAATGAGTTGGCTCAGCAGAAGTGCCACAATCGCGAGTTGCTGAAGACGCTCGTAGTGCTGATTGCTCCCTTTGCTCCACACATTGCCGAAGAGTTGTGGGAAGCCCTGGGAGGCGAGGGTAGTGTATGCGATGCGAAATGGCCTACCTGGAACGAGGAGTACCTCGTAGAGAATAGTGTGAAGCTGGGTGTAGCCTTCAATGGTAAGACTCGCTTCGACATGGAGTTCCCAGCAGATGCCGACAACGATACCATCCAGAAGGCTGTTCTTGCTGACGAGCGTAGTCCTAAGTACATTGATGGCAAACCCATCATTAAGGTTATCATCGTACCAAAGCGCATGGTGAATATCGTACTGGGTAAGTAATTAATCATTATGCATTATGCATTAATCATTATGCATTGAATATATGACTGTCGATCACAAATTAATCCTCAACGAGGTTAAGGACTATATGTTTATAGCCCTTGGCCTCGCTATCTATACAGTAGCCTTCACGGTATTCCTGATGCCCTACCAGATTGTTGCTGGTGGCGTAACGGGTCTGTCGGCTATCATCTATTATGCCACAGGATTCCACTTGGAGAATACCTACATCATCATCAATGGTCTCTTGCTGATAGTGGCGCTGAAGATATTGGGATGGAAATTCTTGATGAAGACCATCTTTGCCATCTTTACGCTCTACTTCATGCTGGTGTTTGCCCAAGACATCGTTCCTAAACAGCCGGGTAGCGACTTACCCTTTAAGTTGATGGGCGAGGGACAAGACTTTATGTCGATGATTATAGGCTGTATGATGACAGGTATCTCACTGGCTCTTGTCTTCATGCATAATGGTTCTACGGGAGGTACGGATATAATTGCTGCTTCAGTAAACAAGTACCACAATGTTTCACTGGGTAGCGTATTGATTACTGCCGACTTCTGTATCATCGGCTCCTGTATGTTCTTCCCACAGTTTGGTACCTATCTGGAGCGTGCCCACAAGGTGATGTTCGGCTTCTGTGTGATGATGATGGAGAACTATGTGCTCGACTATGTGATGAACAAGAGGCGACAGTCAGTACAGTTTATGATATTCTCGCAGAAGTGGCAAGAGATAGCCAACGCCATTGGTACTCAGATGAATCATGGTGTGACGATTCTCGATGGTCACGGATGGTATACTGGCAAGCAGAGAAAGGTACTCTGTATCCTGGCTAAGAAGAACGAGAGTGTCAACATGTTCCGACTCATCAAGATGATCGACCCTAACGCCTTTGTATCTCAGTCGCTCGTAATTGGTGTCTATGGTGAAGGCTTCGACGAGATGAAGGTGCATATCAAACAGAAGATAGAACACAAGAAGAAAATGAAGATAGTATTTGCTACCAACAACCAGAACAAGCTGTTAGAGGTCAGAAACATGCTGGGCAACAAGTTTGAAGTGCTTTCACTGGCTGATATCGGTTGTCATGACGATATACCAGAAAAGGGACAGACACTGAAGGATAATGCCCTGATTAAAGCGCAATATGTTTGGGACAAATATCACGTCAACTGCTTTGCCGATGATACCGGATTGGAAGTTGATGCACTGGGTGGAGCACCAGGCGTATATAGTGCCCGCTATGCTGGTGGCGAAGGTCACGACTCAGAAGCTAATATGAAGAAACTGCTCAGCGAACTGGAGAACGTAGAGAATCGCAAGGCTCGCTTCCGCACCGTCTTTACCTTAATCATCGATGGTAAGACACAGTTCTTCGAAGGCATCTGTAATGGCGACATCATCCGCGAGAAGAGGGGAGGAGAGGGCTTTGGCTACGATCCTATCTTCCAGCCAGAAGGCTATAACAAGACCTTTGCCGAACTGGGTGTAGACATCAAGAATCAGATTAGCCATCGCGCTCTGGCTACACAGAAGCTGGTGGAATTTCTGCGTACTAAGTAACGTTGAGCATTGAATAGTGAATAAAGAAAATATAAGATGAAACAAAACAATTCATATATCAGACTGATGGTGTTAGTGGCACTGTTCACTATTCATTGTTCACTATTCACTAGCCCTATCAAAGCGCAAATAGGCAGTTGGAGAAACTATCTGGCATACTCTGAAATACAACAAATACAGGCTGCTGGTGATGACCTCTTTGTGATGGCATCAAACAATCTCTATCAGTATAATCAGAAAGACCAAAGCATCACTACCTACGACAAAATCAATGGCATGAGCGATACATATATCAGTCATATCCGTTGGTGCAAGCAGGCTAAGCGACTGGTGGTGGTATATAGCAATTCTAATATCGACCTGATAGAGACCAATGGTAATATCATCAATATCAGCGATCTCTATACTAAATCTATCACAGGCGATAAAACAGTCAGCAGCATTCGTATTGATGGTGTCTATGCCTACCTTATCTGTGGCTTTGGCATCGTAAAGCTCAATGTACAGCGTGCTGAGATAGCTGACAGCTATACCACGAATCATCCTGATTATCCTACCTCTCTGCCTGCAGAAGACAATAGTGATTACGATAAGTATATCCAACTTGTATCTTCATTGAAACCTGGAGGACCAAAGTATAACTACTTCCACAATATGATAATGCACGAAAACAATCTTTATACTGTTGGTGGAGGATGGTATCAATTAGGAAACTTTAAAAGGCCAGGAATTATACAAGTATTAAATGATAATAAAGATTGGATAGTGTTCCAAGAAAACATTACTCCAGCCTTTGCTGAAAAATATGAAGATGCTAACTCTATAGCTATTGATCCTCTTAACTCTAAGCACGTAATGGTTGCTTCCTGTTCTGGAATCTATGAATTCATGGATGGTGTATTTCAGAAAAACTATACACAAGGAAATACTGATTATTTTCAATCTGCTGCCAGTGATAACCATCCAAGCTACGTAAGAACAGATGGTATTATCTATGATAAACAAGGTAATCTCTATTGCTTGAATAGTGGCTCAAAAACAGCTATTATTAAACTAAGCAATAATGGCACATGGAGTGGATTTATGAATGATGTACTCATTGATAAACCCAACCTGTCTATGCGTGGACTTATTGGAAGTATTATTGATAGTAAGGGCTGTATTTGGTTTATCAATCATCATAATAATAAACCTGCTTTCTTTTGTTATAATCCTCAAACTAATAGCATTAAAAAATACAATACATTTATTAATGAAGATGGTACTAGTTTAAATACTAATATCATTATAAACTGTATTTGTGAAGATTTGAATGGCTATATATGGGTAGGAACAAATAAAGGACCTGTTTATTTGAAAGAAGAGCAGATAAATGACAGTTCTTTAGGAGTAATCCAGCATAAGGTTCCTCGTAATGACGGTACTGATTATGCTGATTATCTTTTGTCAGGCATAGATATTACTTGTATGGCTGTAGATAAAGCAGGAAGAAAATGGTTTGGTACAAGTAATAACGGTGTTTATCTTATTAGCACTGATAATAATGAGCAAGAACAGCATTTTACAGCTGAAAACAGTAAATTACTCAGTAATTATATTACGTCCATAGCTATCAATAATAAGACTGGTGAAGTATTCTTTGGAACTGAAAAGGGTTTATGCTCATATATCAGCGATGCCACAGAACCTAATACAGAGATGACAACAGATAATGTATGGGCTTATCCTAATCCTGTTACACCAGACTATACCGGACTGATTACTATTACTGGTCTAAGCTATGATGCTGACGTTAAGATACTCTCTACTAATGGTGCACTGATGGCAGAAGGACGCAGTAATGGTGGTACCTTCACTTGGAATGGTTGCGACCGTAATGGCAATCGTGTAGCATCAGGTATCTATATGGTAGTTACAGCTACCAGCGATGGTAATAAAGGAACCGTTTGTAAGATTGCAGTGGTAAGATGAAATATAAGTTCTTATATATCATTTCATTCATTTTATATGCCCATAACTGCTTAGCACAACACTCGTTTGATATAGCCAGTATTAGGCAATTAGGGCTTATTACAGTAGAGATTACTACTGTTAATGGAGAAATACCCACCTGCGACTATATATCAGCACCAGAAGGCTCTATGGGCCATACATGTACCAATCAAAATAAGGTACCATGTAAGATAGATATCTATGACCATGATAATATACTATATTCTAGTGGTGAATATGTAAAAGGAGTTAGTGGAGCTACCATTAAGATAAATGGTAACACCAGCAGTTATGCCGATAATAAGCCTTATAAGATAAAACTACAAAAGAAGGCAGACCTATTACAAAGAAACGATGATAGGTTCGAAGATAAAAACTGGAGACTGCTGAAAGACGCAGTAACTCTGAAAACAATGATTGGTCTTAAGGTTAACGAACTGCTTTCACTTCCTTGGACACCAGCTTATAAGCCATGCAATGTGATTCTTAATGGTGAGTATATAGGTTGTTATCTGCTTATAGAGTCTGTAGAACGTAATAGTAAATGCAGACTTGATGTAAACAAGTCTACAGGCTATATCGTAGAAAGAGATGCTTACTGGTGGAATGAAAACAAGTATTTCGCTACGAATTATTTCAGTTCAGCAAAGGGATATAGATGGACTTGGAAATATCCCGATGAGGATGATGTAACCTTAGAACAAGAAGAATATATTCAAGACTATATCAATACTGTTGAAGAAAGTATCAAGAATGGTACTTATGAGCAATATATAGATGTATTATCCTTTGCCAGATGGATACTAGCTCACGACATACTTGGTACTTGGGATTCGGGAGGAAGTAATCTATATGTGATGAAATATGATAATAGCGAGAATAGTCTATTACAGATGGCTAATCTATGGGATTTTGATACTTGTTTCTCTATGAACAAAAACGAGTTCTCAAGATATCATGATGCTACCTATGATTTCTATTATCATTATCTATTTAATAGTAGTAATAAGATATTTTCTGATACATACAAGCAACTATGGAATGAGCAAAAGACTACCATATTAAATGAACTCATCTCATTCATCAATAATTATGCGCTTTCTAATGAAGCTACAGCATTACAGTTATCAAGAGAATATCATGCTGAAAAATGGAATACAGATATCAATAACATTTATCAAGAAGCTGAATACTATCAAGAATGGTTGACTGATCATTTTAATTTGATAGACCCTCTGATAAATACCAATACGAATATTCATGAAGTAAGCTGCAAGAAAGATACCGAATTATATCATTTATTGGGTATAAAAGTAAACTCAGCCAACAAAGGAATATATATCCGTAATGGTAGAAAATATGTGGTAAAATAAAATGCTGGAGCTTAGCTCAACTCCAGCATTCTTTGTATAGGTTTCACAGCTTCTTTTGCCATCTCGGGATCTATCTCTACTGAAGGCCATTCGTGCTTTAAGCAGTTGTATATCTTCAAGAGTGTATTCATCTTCATATATTGACACTCATTACAGCTGCATTCTAAGCCGCTCTCGCTGATTTCTGGAGGCACAGGGATAAATTCCTTGTCTGGACAATTTCTCTGCAACTCGTGCAAGATACCAGCCTCTGTGGCCACAATATATTGCTTAGCATCACTTTGCTTGGCATATTTCAGCATATCAGCAGTACTACCTTTCACATCAGCCAGAGCCAATACAGGACCTTTACACTCCAGATGAGCCATTACTATAGCATCAGGATATTGCTTCTTTAACTCGAGTATCTTAGACACTGAGAAGCGCTCATGAACATGACAGCCACCATTCCACAGCAGCATCTTTCTGCCTGTTACCTCATTGATATAATTACCCAAGTTATAATCAGGACCAAATATCAGTTTAGCATCCTTTGGCAACTGATCTACTACCTTCTTTGCATTACCACTGGTAACTACTACATCAGTCAATGCTTTTACAGCAGCTGTAGTGTTGACATAAGAGATAACTTGATAGCCAGGATGCTCTTCTTTGAATTTCTTCAAGTCGTCAGCCTTACAAGAGTCTGCCAACGAACAACCAGCATTCAAGTCTGGACAGAGCACAGTTTTATCAGGAGACAACAGCTTACAAGTCTCAGCCATGAAATGTACACCACACATCACCATCATCTTCGCATCTGTCTCTGCAGCCTTACGAGCCAATGCCAATGAGTCGCCTACAAAGTCGGCTATATCTTGTATATCGCCTATAGTATAGTAGTGTGCCAATATGATGGCACCTTTCTCTTTACATAAGCGACGTATTTCTGCTTTCAAATCTGTTCCCTCTTTTACTGGTTCATCTATAAAACCTTGCTCTTTCCACTCTGTTTTCAACATCACAATATTATATTACTTTTTTTTTTCTTTTTTGAAAATAAAAGAATGAATAGGATGATACAGCGTTGATAAGTGTAAAACTTCTGCTTATTTTTCTTGCCAGATTGTTTATCCCCACATAAATCGTCACTATCCACACTTACTGTGAATACTTACTTATTGATAATGAATACCATAGATAGTTTATCCACAATTTCTAATTTCAGTGCAAAATTAATAAGTTTATATCTTTTTCGAGCGAAAAATAGTGGAAAACTTGCGGATAAGGGTGTTATTTATGCTTTTTATCCACACTTCTGATAGTGCATAACGGGATATTATTGCATAATTCACAAGTTATCCACGAGTTTTCCACATAGTTATCCACAGCCTTTTCAATGCTTAATTTTTAATGAGGCTGCGCAAAATAATGTTCAATATTCAATCCTCAATGTTCAATGGTAATAGCGTCAGCAATAATCTTTGCCATCTTCTGTACGCCTTTACCATTAGGATGGATACCATCATCCTGCATGGTTTCCTGGTCTTCGCCAAAGAGTGTATGCAAGTCAATCACTTCAATATTATATTCCTTAGCTACCTCTTGCTGAATAGGAATGATATTGTTGACGATAACCTCCTCGCTGATATTCCAAGAAGGCTTGAAGGCTTTGATAGGAGTGCAGAGGAATATCTGAGGACCTTCATTCTTTACTACCGTTTTCTTATTCTTCTTACCTTTCTTTGCAGGCTTCAAGAGGTCAGGACGCAGGGTAGTAATCATCTGCTTCAGGTCTTGCTTAAATTCAGCGTTATACTGCCAGTTTTCGGGCTTAGAGTCATTAGTACCTAATTTAATAATTACTACATCGGGCTTAAATGCTACAGCATCCTTCCAAGCCATCTCGTTCATATAAGGGAAATCACCCTTGTTCAGCATAGTACGGGCGCTCACACCAAAGTTCTTCACCAGATAGTCTTCACCCAACAGTTTCTGCAGCTGAGCAGGATAGCCATTAGCAGGCGCAAAGTCTATTCCGTGACCATCTGTAATACTATTGCCAATGCAAGCCACTTTGATAGCATCAGCTTTAGGACTGGGACGATAGTCGAGCCAGTTGCCCAGGTCGGTCAGCATTTGGTTGTGATACTTAAACCAAGGACCAAATCCGAATCCGTGATTGCCAGTAGGGTAGGAGTAGTAGGCACATTCGTTGCCAGCATCGTGCATAGCCTTATAATATGTAAGACCATTGGTTATAGGATTTACCAGAGGATCATCGCTGGCTGTTATGATAATGGCAGGAGGAGTGAGGTGGCGACGAACGGCATTGTTAGTAGAATACTTTCTTACCAACTCAGGATTCTTTTGTCCTTCCTTGCTCAGGAAGTTCTGACAAGACCACTTATGGGATACGCGTTCGTCCATCGAGATAACAGGATAGAAAAGTATACTAAAGTCTGGACGCGCATCAAAGTCGGAGAGGGTGGAGATAACTGAAGCCAAGTGGCCACCAGCCGAGAATCCCATAATACCCAAATCGTGCGGATTTACCTTCCATACCTCTGCAGAGTCGCGCACCATACGCATCACCTTCTCTACATCACCAATAGGAATAGTACGGTCGCCCTTAGGCATGCGATAGTTGACTACGAAATAGGCAATACCTCTCTTGTTCAGCCAGTCAGAAGCCAGTGTGCCCTCATGTGTGTTTGACAATACAGAGTAACCACCACCCGGCACACCTACGATAGCTCTTCCTGTAGGCTTTTCAGGCAGAAATCCCACCATATTCGCCTTGCCGTCTTCCGTAAGGTTAATGGTAAACTTTCTCGCTGTCTGCGCCTGTGTGATCATTGCACAGAGCAGCAATCCATAGAATACAATTTTTCTCTTCATAGTTTAATAGTTGTTTTTTGTTGATAATGTTTTGATTATGAATAATGTGCAAAGATAATAATTAGTAAGTAATGTTCCAAATATTTTACGAGAAAAAGAAACCTAACAGCTTTTAAGCGCATGCCACCCCCTCCTTGTTGCAGTGTTGCGTTGCAATGTTGCAATAAGGAGTATAATACCCGAGAAGATAAGAGAATGATTCATTCTATTTATCATAATGTTTCAAAATAGTATCTAACTATTTCTGCCTACAGGGGTGGAAGGTGCTTATTGCAACATTGCAACATGCAACATTGCAACAATGCCTCTTCTTCAGAAACTCGTACGGCTTTCTGAAAAGTGGTAAAGAACCTGCTGAAAGTTGTAAGGATTTTCCTGCGTATCAGGCTATTACGTAATTGTAATAGGCTAATAAGCAGGGTGTATCAGGCTAATAAGCAGGGTGTATCAGGCTAATAAAATATGCGTATTAGCCTTAGTCGTGCGTGTATTACGGCAAAGGAGGTCGTGTGTTACGGCAAAGAATAGCGTTGATTACTCTTGTTTAGGTACAGGTTTGGCAAGTTTCATGGCATTAGGAGTGCCAAAAGTCCTTCTGATAATGGTCTCCACGTATTTTGTTACGAGTTTTTCATTATTAATAGGTGTAAATACCCTGAGCACTCTTGTCTGGTTAAACCACACGATTTTTACTGATTCGTTCAATGCACGGCTATGTCCAGCCATACTTAGCGTACCCTTTTCTTCTTTCAACTGCTCAAAATTCTTCAGTCCACATTTGGATTGGTTATAGACATGAATGAGTTCTACAGAAGGTTCGCCAGCCAAATCTGCAACAGCAAGCCTGTCTATTTTGTCAAAGTCAGCCGTTTCCAGATAGGCTGCATAGTCAACCATCGTTTCCCAGCAATAAGGTTGAGCGGCCAAGAGAATATCGTATTGATGCCATAACAGGTATCCAACATATCCTGATAGATGCTGCATCTCTTGTATATAGCTGGTGTCATCCAGCATCGTTTCTCCTTTTTCTTCTTCTTCTTTGGGAGCCTCATAAGCCTTTGCCTTTCGTCTATATTCCAGGATAGCATAGACCAGGATACCGGTAAGGGGACCAATGATAGCTAGGAGCGTAAAAATGAGATTTGACATAAGGTACTGATATTGAATTTGACTGCAAAGATAAAAGAAAAATCTAAAGTTGCCAACTATTATCCAGAAAAGTATTACCTTTGCAGCAATAATAATAGGAATAGGATGAGAAAAGTACGCACCATAGAGATGCAAAGGCTTACTGTAGAGGAATTCCAGCAGGCCGAGAAGCTGCCACTGATAGTGGTATTAGACGATGTGCGCTCAATGTATAATGTAGGTAGTGTGTTCCGCACTTGCGACACCTTCCGTGTAGAGGCTGTCTATCTGTGTGGCATCAGTTGTACGCCACCAGCTACAGAGATTCATAAGACGGCACTGGGTGCTGAGGAGAGTGTCAGTTGGAAGTATTTCAAGACTGCTCTGGAGGCTGTAGAAGAGCTGAAAAAGCAGGGCTATACGGTGTATTCCGTTGAGCAAGTGGAACATAGCACCAAACTGCAGACATTCGTGCCTGAGAAAGGCAAGAAATATGCTGTAGTGATGGGTAACGAAGTAAAAGGCGTCCACCAGGAAGTAGTAGACGCCTCAAATGGTTGCTTAGAGATACCTCAACTGGGTACGAAACACTCCATGAATGTCTCCGTCACCACAGGTATCATCATCTATAAGTTTGCAGAAGAATTGATTTTGAAATAACTCTCAACTTTCAACATTTAATGTGCTTCCAGCCAGTTGCTGCCAAAGCCTGAATCGGCCAGTAGGGGTACTTTCATCTGGAAGGCATTCTGCATCTCTTCTACTACGATGCGCTCTACCTTATCTTTCTCTTCAGGCAGCACGGAGAAGTTGAGTTCGTCGTGTACCTGGAGAATCATCTTGCTCTTGACGCCTTCTGCCTTGAAGCGCTGGAAGATGCGAATCATAGCTACCTTGATGATATCAGCTGCAGTGCCCTGAATGGGGGCGTTGATGGCGTTGCGCTCAGCAAAACCACGCACTACACTGTTGGCAGAATTGATATCGGGCAAGTAGCGACGACGACCGAATAGGGTAGTGACATAGCCTTGTTGGCGAGCCACCTCCTTTGATTTTTCCATGTAGTCGTGCACCTGTGGGAAGGTGTCGAAGTATCCGTTAATCAGCATCTTAGCTTCATCGCGGGGGATATCCAAGCGCTCTGCTAAGCCAAAGACGGTGATGCCATAGATGATACCAAAGTTAGCACGCTTCGACTTGGTTCGCTCATCGCGTGTAACCTCTTCAATAGGCTTCTTATAGATGTTGGCAGCAGTAGCTGCATGCAGGTCTTTACCCTCTTGGAACACCTTAATCATATTGGCATCATCGCTGAGGTGGGCCATCACGCGAAGCTCAATCTGACTATAGTCGGCAGAGAAGAACAGGCAGCCAGGTTCTGGTACAAAGGCCTTACGAATCTCCTTGCCATCCTCGCCACGAATAGGAATATTCTGCAGATTAGGATCACTGGAAGAGAGACGGCCTGTGGCTGTAACTGTCTGATTGAAAGAGGTATGGATACGTCCAGTACGTGGGTTAATCAGCTTGGGAAGGGCATCAATATAGGTACCAATGAGCTTCTTCAGACCACGATGGTCAAGAATAAGACCCACTATCTCATGCTTATTGCGTAGTTGTTGCAGCACATCCTCACTGGTGACATACTGTCCAGTCTTCGTCTTCTTTGGCTTCTCGATAATCTTCATCTTACCAAACAAGATGTCGCCCACCTGTTTGGGTGAAGCAATATTAAACTGCTCGCCAGCCAATTCGTAAATCTTCTGTTCAATATCGAGCATGCGTTGGGTGAATTGCTTGGAAGTCTCTGATAATGAGTCAGTATCGATGCGTACACCATTCATCTCCATCTCAGCCAATACGGGCATCAGAGGCATCTCTATATCATAGAAAAGCTTCTCGCAATGGTGTTCTTTCAGCTCTGGCTCCAACTTGTTTTTCAGTTGCAGGGTGATGTCAGCATCTTCGCAAGCATACTCATAGACTTCCTTTGGATCAAGGTCGCGCATAGAGCGCTGACTCTTACCCTTGGCTCCGATGAGCTCATCGATGTGAATGGTCTGGTAATGCAGATAGATTTCTGCCATATAGTCCATGTTGTGTCGCAACTCGGGTTGGATGAGGTAGTGGGCAATCATCGTGTCCCACATCTGACCTTTCAACTCAACACCATAGTTTCGCAACACCTCAAGGTCGTACTTCAGATTTTGTCCAATCTTCAAAATGTGCTCGTCTTCATAGAGCGGTTTGAAAATATCGACAATGTGTTGTGCTTTTTCTCGCTCAGCAGGAATGGGAACATAAAATGCCTCGTGTTCCTTCACTGAGAAGCTCAAACCCACCAATTCTGCATCAATTGCAACGGTGCTGGTGGTCTCTGTGTCTAGACAGAGAAATTCTTTTGTCCTAAAAAAATCACGCAGTTTAATTAAATCGCCCTCATTATCAACGAGTTTGTATTCGTGAGCCACCGTTTTTAGCGTCTCAAAACTCGAGAATTCTATGCTTCCTGTACTTGTGGGCGCAAATTCGGCAAAGAGATCGAGTTGTCCGTTAACAGGTTTAACTACTTTTTCAGGTTTTTTAAGAATCTTGTTGGCGAGGGTCTTAAACTCCAATTCTTCCAGTAATTTTCCAAGTTCCTCCTCGTTGGGCTCTGAAAGTTTCAATTCTTCCAAATTGAGTTCGATGGGAACATCGGTCTTGATGGTTGCCAAGAACTTGGAGAGTTTGATGTCATCAACGTGAGTTGAGATTTTCTCTTTAAGAGCCCCCTTAATCTCGTTAACACGATTCAGCATCTCTTCAACAGTTCCAAACTCATTGATAAGTTTCACTGCCGTTTTCTCACCAACACCAGGACAACCGGGGAAGTTATCAGCAGAGTCACCCATCAAAGCCAGCAAGTCGATGACTGCTGATGTCGATGGAATGGCGTATTTTGCTTTTACCTCTTCCGTTCCTAATGTTTCATAACCACCTCCATGACGAGGACGGAAGATGAAGACATGCTCGCTGACCAACTGGCCATAATCCTTATCGGGTGTAAGCATGTAGGTCTCTATGCCTTGTGCTCCAGCCTTGGTTGCCAAAGTACCAATCACGTCGTCAGCCTCAAAGCCATCGACCTGAAGAATGGGAATATTCCATGCTTTCAGCAAGTCTTTGATGATGGGTACAGCCTTGCGGATATCCTCTGGAGTGGCTTCACGCTGAGCCTTGTAAGCAGGGTAGGCCTCACTGCGGAACGTGGGTCCATGAGGATCGAAAGCCACACCGATGTGGGTGGGTTGCTCCTTGGTGAGTACTTCCTGAAGGGTGTTGACAAAGCCAACAATAGCTGATGTATTGAGTCCCTTAGAGTTGATTCGTGGGTTCTTAATGAACGCATAATACGAGCGATAAATCAGCGCATAAGCGTCTAAAAGGAATAGTTTATCCATAACATTTTTCAATTTGTGCGTAAAATTACTAAAATATTTCGTCATATCGCGATTTTTTCACTAATTTTGTCACAAAATTCAATAAGAATGGATTATTTATCACTCATCAAACAACCTATTGAGAAGGATTTGAGCGACTTTATTGCGTTGTTCAATTCAAGTTTAACACACGATGACGGATTGCTTTCACAGGTATTGACGCATATCCGTCAGAGGGGTGGAAAGCGTATGCGTCCGATGCTGATATTGCTCACAGCCAAGAACTATGGTAAGGTAACGGATGTAGCTCAGCACGCTGCGGTAGGTTTGGAACTGCTACATACGGCATCGTTGGTGCATGATGATGTGGTAGATGAGAGTGGTGAGCGTCGCGGACAGGCTTCTGTTAATGCCTCATATAATAATAAGGTGGCTGTATTGGTGGGCGACTATATCCTGTCTACAGCCTTGCTGCATGTGTCTTATACGGGCAATCAGCAGATTGTGCAGTATCTTGCAGAACTGGGACGTACACTGGCTGCCGGAGAAATTCTTCAGTTGTCGAATATCCAGAATCAGGAGATAAAGGAAGAGGTTTACTATCAGGTAATTAAGCAGAAAACGGCAGCGCTTTTCGAAGCCTGTGCAGCTATCGGTGCGCTCTCTGCTGGTGCTTCAGCTGAAGAGGTAAAGGCAGCAGGAGAATTTGGTCAGAACCTGGGTATTATGTTCCAGATTCGTGATGATATCTTCGACTATTTCGACTCCAAGGAGATAGGTAAGCCTACAGGTAATGATATGACGGAAGGTAAGCTGACACTGCCCGTTATCTATGCCCTGAATAATACGAACTACGAGTCGATGCAGACGCTTGCAAAGAAGGTGAAGGCAGGCACTATCAATCCTGATGAGATAGCAGTATTGGTGGAGTTTACCAAGCAGCAGGGAGGTATAGAATATGCTGAAAAGCGCATGCAGGAGTTTAGTCAGCTCTGTATGCAGTATATCGACCAGCACGTGAAAGATAAAGCCATCAGGGACTCTCTCACAGCTTATGTAGATTACGTAGTTCAGCGAAACTATTAAGGAATAGAAAAGGCGGCCTCAAGGGTCGCCTTTCTTGTTTAGAAGTTATAGTTTTCTTAATTAGAAGAACTTCACTTCTCTGCCTTCCAATTCGCTCAGCAAGAGGTTTGCCAAACGGCTGGTACCCAGACGGAAATAGTAATTGGTGAGCCACTTCTCGCCCAGCACTTCCTTTACGATAGTGTAGTAGGTGAGGGCATCCATTACGGTGTTGATACCACCAGCAGGCTTGAAACCAACCATAATACCAGTCTCATCGTAGTACTCCTTGATAGCCTGACACATTACGTAAGCAGCCTCAGGAGTAGCGCTAACCTTCTCCTTACCAGTAGAAGTCTTGATATAGTCAGCACCAGCATACATAGACAGGATAGAAGCCTTCTTGATGTTTGCACAAGAACCAAGGTCGCCAGTCTCCAAGATAACCTTCATAGGAACATCGCCACAGGTAGCCTTCTGCTCTGAAATCTCGTCGCAAACAGTCTCGTAATCACCGCTCAGGAACTCGCCAACATGCATGACGATATCTACATTTTCAGCACCATCACGGACGGCAAGACCGGTCTCTGCAATCTTAATCTCCAACAGTGCCTGTGAAGAGGGGAATGCACCACTAACGCAAGTAGGAATAACGCCTTCTACCTCCAGAGATTCACTTACCAGTTTGGTAAAGCGAGGGTAGGTGACAACAGTAGCTACATGAGGCATAGTAGGATACTCGTGGGCAAACTGGTTGACCTTTTCAACCAATTTCAGTACACTCTCTGCTGAGTCTTGTGTAGTCAATGTTGTTAGCTCGATACTACCAAACATGAAGCGCTTCACGTCTTCTGTATCGTTCTGGGGAACCTTTTCTGCAATAATCTTCTTAACAGCTTCTGCTACTTCAGCATCGCTGATGTTACAATTGTACTTGCTGAGAGCTTCGTCATACTTGCTCTTCAGCTCTGCATGAATGTGATTTTCTGCCATAATACTAGGGTTTTAAGTTAAAAATCATTTGAGTTTTTCGTTTTGAATATGTCTTTGACTATCGCGTTGAGTCTTCTTCGCGATATTCTTTTTCAGTTCTTCTGTGAGGTCTACACCCGTCTGATTAGCCAAACAGAGCAGTACCCACAACACATCGGCCATCTCGTCGCCAAGGTTCTCTTTCTCGCCAGCCTTAAAGCTCTGATCACCGTATTTGCGTGCAATAACACGAGCTAATTCGCCAACCTCCTCAGTCAGCACAGCCATATTGGTGAGTTCGGAAAAATAGCGCACACCATACGTTTTAATCCATTGGTCAACAGCCTCTTGTGCTTCTTTTATAGTCATCTTTTCAGGAGCATTATTATAAACAACATAATGATGACTGCAAGCATCCCGATGATGTTTTGCGAGTTGTCTTTAGCGTATTCCTTCCAGTTGAAGGCTTTATAAACGACCTGTATTAAAAATAATGCCAGTCCGACGATGCATACCCATATAGCCCAACTGTAATGCATAAACCTGTGTCCTATGCATCCGATGAGCATCAGAATAACACCTGAAATCTCTATTCCTTTTAGATACTTTTTCATTCCTTGTTCTTTGTGTCCATACAGATGGTTACAGGGCCATCGTTTAGCAGTTCAACCTTCATATCAGCACCAAATTCGCCAGTACCTACACGCTTGCCTATGGCCTCTGAAAGCTGGTTGCAGAAAGCCTTGTAGAGTGGGATAGAGTGCTCGTGAGAGCCTGCTCTAAACCATGAGGGGCGATTGCCTTTCTTGTAGCTTGCAAATAGCGTGAATTGGCTTACTACCAGTGCCTCACCTTGTACGTCGAGTATCGAGCGGTTCATCACATCGTTCTCATCGCCAAAGACGCGCAGATTGGCTATCTTCTTTACCAACCACTCCACATCTTCCATGGTGTCTTCTTCGCAAACGCCCAGCAGAATCAGGTATCCCTGACCAATCTGGCTATGAACATTACCCTCTATCGTAACGCTGGCGTGGGTTACTCTTTGTATGACAGCTCGCATTCTTCTATTACGTAATTTGGCGCAAATATACAACAAAATGTTGAATATTCCAAATATCTGCAGCATTGTTTTGGTGATAAGCGTGACAATTGGGACAAAGAACATCGTGTATTACGGATAACTAGTGCGTATATTACGGTTCGTTGCCCTCGAAATTACGGCTCGTTGAAGGTTGCGTTATGATGCCTTGAAAGTCAGCCTTCAGAGTGGAAATGTTCAAAGACTATTTTGGCTTTCGCAGGGCCTATAATATCGGATAGGGTAGATAGTTCTGCCTCCCTTATTCGTTTAACCGATTTAAGGCCATTTAGAAGCTCGTCACGCGTTTTCGGGCCAATTCCCTTAATGTCGTTTAGCTCGGAGTGTAAGGCGCGCTTAGAACGCTTATTTCGATGGAATTCTATGGCAAAGCGGTGTACTTCATCTTGTATCTGTGTCAACACATGGAAGAGCTCACTATCCATCTTCAAAGCCACATGGATGGCAGGGAAACCGTAGAGCAGTTCATTGGTGCGATGGCGATCGTCTTTAGCAAGTCCAGCAATGGGAATATCCAGGTTCAGCTCGTCTTGTATCACTTGTCTGATAACCTCCATTTGTCCCTTACCACCATCTGCAATAATGAGGTCGGGTAGGGGCTGCTCTTCTTCCAGTAAGCGAGTATAGCGCCTATACACCACTTCTTTCATGGATGCGTAATCGTCTGGTCCTGTGACCGTTTTGATGTTGTAGTGCTTATAATCGCGCTTCGAAGGCTTCATCTTTTTGAAGACTACACAGGCTGCCACAGCATCTGTTCCGGAGATGTTTGAGTTGTCGAAACACTCTATTTGATAGGGCATTTTTGGCAATCCAAGTTTCTCCTGTAACTCCTTCATCAGTCGTACTTGTTTCTGCTCAGGATTCAGCTTTTCAGCTTGTTTCAAACGGTCAAACTTATACTGCTTTCCGTTCATAATCGAGAGGTCAAGAAGTGTCTTCTTATCGCCTAATTTGGGCACCGTAAACGTGATGTTTTCCAGCACTCCATCCATCTCCATAGGCACTATCACCTCCTTGGCATCGCTATGAAAGCGCTCCCTCAGCTCTACAATACCCAACTGTAGCAGTTCTTCGTCACTCTCGTTTAGCTTCTTCTTGTACTCTATTGTAAAGCTCTGATTGATACTGCCATTAGATACGTGTAGATAGTTGATGAAGGCCATCTTCTCGTCGCTTGTGATAGAGAATACATCCACATTATTGATGGTATGGCTCACTACCTCGCTCTTGCTTACAAAGCCATCCAGAGCCAGATACTTACGCTTTACCTCCTCAGCTTCCTCAAAGCGCAATTCTTCGCTCAGTTTCATCATTTCTTCCCTTAAATCGCGAAGCACCTGACGAGTATTTCCTCTCAATATCTCTCTTGCCTGCTGGATGTTCTTCTGATAGTCCTCATAGGTCTGCTTAGCCACACAAGGACCCATACATTTCTTAATATGATAGTCCAGACAAACCTTATATTTCCCTGCCTTTACGCCTTCCTTCGTGATGGGCTGATTGCAGGTGCGAGGATGGTATAACTCCTTGATAATGTCCAAAACAGCATACATTGAGGCAATATGAGAGTAGGGACCATAATAGGTGCCCCATTTCTTATTGATAGTGCGTGTTTTGAAGATGCGAGGGAGATATTCGTTGGTAATACAGATAGAAGGGTAGGTCTTACCATCTTTAAGAAGTACATTATAGCGTGGATTATACTTCTTAATGAGTGAGTTTTCCAGTAGTAAAGCGTCTTCTTCGGTGTTTACTACCGTATAACTGATGTCGAAAATCTTAGAAACGAGAACTTTTGTCTTAAAACGGTCTACCTCCGTGTGGAAGTAAGTAGAGACTCTCGCCTTGAGATTCTTCGCCTTACCCACATAGATAATGGTATGCTCGTTGTCATAGAACTGGTAACTGCCAGGCTTGTCAGGCAATCGGCTGACAATGCCTCGCAGATACGCTAATCTCTTGTCGTTCTCGTCTTTAGTCATTTCTTTGTTTCACGTGAAACATTAAATTCTCATCAGTGTCGTAACCTCTGTGTCCTTATCAAACACATCACGTCCGTGAAGACCTTCGTCTGTGATTTCAATCAAGAAGTTAACGAATACGCCGCGTGGATTGAATTTCTTCACCAGATTTACGGCAGCCTTCATAGTTCCACCCGTTGCCAGTAGGTCGTCGTGCAGTAAAACCACATCTTTATCGTTAATAGCATCTTCGTGGATTTCTATGGTGTCTTCGCCATATTCTTTAGCATAACTCTCCTGTACGGTAGCAGCGGGGAGTTTTCCTGGTTTACGTGCAAGCACTACACCAGCACCAAGTTTAACAGCAAGTGCTGAAGCCATCACAAAACCGCGGCTTTCAATACCTACAATCTTGGTGATTCCTTTGTCTTTGTACAGTTCGTACAGTTCGTCTACCATGATTTGAAGGCAGGCGGGATTCTTGAATAGGGTAGTGACATCACGGAAGTTGATACCCTTCTGTGGGAAATCTGGTATGCAACGCAGATTAGCCATTAATGTTTTGTTGTTCATAATCCTTGGTTTTATCAATGTTTGTACTAATATTGTTTCACGTGAAACTATCTGCCAAGTAGCACCAGCATTGCATTTATATCGCTGGGAGATACTCCTGGAATTCTGCTGGCTTGTGCGAGCGTTTCGGGTTGGATTCGCTCTAATTTCTGTCTTGCTTCGGTAGATACTGCTGTGAGGTTGGGATAGTCGAAGCGTCCCTTTATCTTGATATTCTCCAAGCGGTGCATTTTTTCTGCTACCATTCGTTCGCGCTCGATGTATCCTTTATATTTGATATGAATCTCCGCAGCTTCGGCTATTTCTTCCTGACGATTAGGTAAGCGCATGATATGCTCCTTGAGTTCAGGAACAATAGTATATAGTTTCTCGAAGTTTAGTTCTGGGCGAGCCACCAAGTCTTCTAACTTACATCCATACACGAGTGGGGTAGAGCCGATAGCTTCTAATGCTCCGTTTACATTCTTCGGTTTAATCGGGAATGTGCGACAGAATTCTTCGATTTCTTCGATGGCTTGTTTCTTCTGCATCCACCAGTCATAGCGGTCTTTTTTGGCAATGCCTAGTTCGTAGGCTTTCTCCGTCAGTCGAGCATCGGCATCATCCTGACGCAAGAGAATGCGGTATTCAGCTCTGGAGGTAAACATACGATAAGGTTCGTCTACACCCTTTGTTACCAAATCATCTATCAATACTCCGATATATGCTTCGTCGCGCTGAAGTTCGAAGGTCTTGTCGGTAGTGCTACCAGCCTTTAGTGCAGCATTGATGCCAGCCAGTGTTCCTTGTCCGCCAGCTTCTTCATATCCGGTGGTACCATTCACCTGTCCTGCCATGAATAATCCGTCGATCACTTTCGATTCCAACGAATGTTTAAGTTGTGTGGGGTCGAAGAAATCGTATTCAATGGCATATCCAGGGCGATATACTCTGAGGTCGCGGAGTGCAGGAATCTTCTTCAGTGCTTCTATCTGCACATCCATTGGCAGTGATGAGGAGAAACCATTCAGATACATCTCGTTGGTATCTTCACCCTCTGGCTCTAAGAAGAGCAGATGTTGAGGACGATCAGGGAATGTTACGAGCTTGGTCTCAATAGAAGGACAATAGCGTGGACCGATAGACTGAATCTGTCCGTTGTAGAGTGGGGAGTCAGCTAATCCACTACGCAAGGTTTCGTGCACCTGTTCGTTGGTATAGCATACCCAACAAGGTAGCTGCTGCAGTGGACGAGGCTGTCCCATATAAGAGAACTGGTAGTAGCCATTCTCTCCATCCTGTCGCTCCATATCTTCGAAATGTACGCTACGCTTGTCGATGCGCACAGGAGTACCAGTCTTCATGCGAGCAGAACGAACACCATGACGAGTAATACTCTCGGTGAAATGGGGCACAGCAGGCTCGGCAATACGTCCTCCAGGAACCATTTTTCTGCCAATATGCATCAAGCCATTTAGGAAGGTGCCTGCAGTAATAACTACTGTCTTAGCTCTGAGCTCACAGCCCCAGATGGTCTTTACACCGACTACGCGCTTTGCTTGTTGCTGTGCCATAGCAACATCCTCTACCAACAGCTCGTCTGCTTGGTCTTGCCAGATATCAAGATTCTCCGTTTCATCGAGAACAGAGCGCCACTTCCAAATGAATTTTCCTCTGTCGCATTGTGCACGAGGGCTCCATACGGCAGGACCCTTGCTGCGATTCAGCATGCGAAACTGGATGGCAGTAGCATCTGTCACCAATCCCATCTGTCCGCCTAAGGCGTCTATCTCTCTTACGATTTGTCCTTTAGCAATGCCACCAATAGCAGGATTACACGACATCTGTGCAATCTTATTCATATCCATGGTGACGAGACAGGTTTTAGCACCCATATTGGCAGAAGCCGTCGCAGCTTCACAGCCAGCATGTCCGCCACCGATTATAATCACATCGTATTCTAATACCATTTCCTTGTTAAAATGCGTCTTTTATATGTTCTATATCTGGTGTTTCGCCAATCATACCCACCACTGTGATGAGGTCGAAGCGAATATCGTTGTCTGTATGCTTGTATTTTACGTAGTGGTTGGCTGCTTGCTGAAGGTTGCGAATCTTCTGATAATCTACAGCCATTTCCGGATCTGTAAATATCCTATCTCTACGCGTCTTTACTTCTACGAAAACGAGCGTGTCGTTATCCATTGCTATGAGGTCTAAATCGCGGTGTCCAGACTTCCAGTCACGCTCTAAAATTTGGTAGCCTTGGCGTTGCAGATAGTCCGCTGCTATCTCTTCGCCCCACGCTCCCAGTTCGTTGTGTGCTGCCATCTCTTTTTTATTTTGTTGGCAAAGTTACGCATTATTTTGTATAATTAGCGCATTTTCTAACGAAATCGTTTGCGCAATTCATAAAATTATAGTAATTTTGTAGCCCCAACGTGCCCGCACGTACCTAATTTGCAGTATTTATTATTAATTTTAATTCAAATATTTATGTGGTTAATCAATTCATCAATTGGTCGTAAGGTTGTAATGTCTGTAACGGGCGTTGCGCTGATTTTGTTCTTGACATTCCACGGATGCATGAACGTAGTTGCGCTGTTCTCAGGCAAGGCATACAACATGATTTGCGAAATGCTGGGAGCCAACTGGTACGCTGTTGTAGCAACAATGGGTCTGGCTGCTCTCACTGTGATTCACATTGTCTTCGCGTTTATCCTGACAGCGCAGAATCGTAAGGCTCGCGGTAACAGCCGTTACGATGTTGCTACTACGGTAAATGCTGGCAAGGTAGAGTGGGCATCTAAGAACATGCTGGTGCTGGGTATCGTTATCTGCTTGGGTCTGATTCTGCACCTCTACAACTTCTGGTACAACATGATGTTCGCAGAGATTGTAGGCATGCCTGCTAAGTTGAGCCCAACAGATGGTTTCGGTTGGATTCAGGAGACTTTCTCTAATCCCGTATTTGTAGTGCTCTACGTTATCTGGCTCGTAGCTATCTGGTTCCATCTTTCTCACGGTTTCTGGTCAGCTATGCAGACATTTGGTCTGAGCGGCAAGATCTGGATGAAGCGTTGGATGTGCATTGGTAACATCTATGTTGCTCTGCTCATGTTGGCCTTCATTGTAGTCGTTTTGGCATTCGCTTTCGGTATTGCTCCTTCACTGAGTTGCCCTGATGCAGCTTGTGTAGCTCCTGCTGCTGACTGCTGCCAACAGGCTGCTGATTGTTGCAAAGAGGCTGCTGCTTGCTGCAAGTAATTATGAATTAAGAATTAAGCATTAAAAAAGTTATGGCTAAAGTAATAGATTCAAAGATTCCCGCAGGTCCAGTGCCTGAGAAATGGAAGGAATATAAAGCTCATCAGCGTCTCGTTAACCCCAAGAACAAGCTGAAGCTCGACGTTATCGTAGTAGGTACCGGTTTGGCTGGTGCTTCTGCTGCAGCTTCACTTGGTGAGATGGGCTTCAATGTAATTAACCTGTGCATTCAGGACTCTCCTCGTCGCGCTCACTCTATCGCTGCCCAGGGTGGTATCAATGCCGCTAAGTGCTATCAGAACGATGGTGACTCTATCTATCGTCTGTTCTACGACACTGTAAAGGGTGGTGACTATCGTGCTCGCGAGGCTAACGTTTATCGTTTGGCTGAGGTTTCAAACAATATTATCGACCAGTGCGTAGCTCAGGGCGTTCCTTTCGCTCGTGAGTACGGTGGTATGCTGGCCAACCGTTCTTTCGGTGGTGCTCAGGTAAGCCGTACCTTCTACGCTAAAGGTCAGACGGGTCAGCAGCTGCTGCTCGGTGCTTATAGCTCACTGAGCTGTCAGGTAAAGGCTGGCAAGGTTAAGCTCTACACCCGTTATGAGATGGAAGACGTAGTTATCGTTGATGGCCGTGCTCGTGGTATCATCGCCAAGAACCTGGTAACTGGTAAGTTGGAGCGCTTCAGCGCTAACGCTGTAGTTATCGCTACTGGTGGTTATGGTAACACCTACTTCCTCTCTACCAACGCTATGGGATGTAACTGCACCGCAGCTGTTCAGTGCTATCGCAAGGGTGCTATGTTTGCTAATCCCTCTTACGTTCAGATTCACCCCACCTGTATCCCCGTTCATGGTGACAAGCAGTCTAAGCTGACGCTGATGTCTGAGTCACTGCGTAACGATGGTCGTATCTGGGTTCCAAAGAATATCGAGGATGCTAAGGCTCTGCAGGCTGGTACCAAGCAGGGTTGGGAGATTCCTGAAGAGGATCGCGACTACTATCTGGAGCGCCGTTATCCTGCCTTCGGTAACCTCGTACCTCGTGACGTGGCTTCTCGTGCCGCTAAGGAGCGTTGTGACAAGGGCTTCGGTGTTAATAATACAGGTCTGGCCGTATTCCTCGACTTCTCTGAGTCTATCAACCGTCTGGGTATCGATGTTATCATGCAGCGTTATGGCA
Source organism: Prevotellaceae bacterium HUN156 (assembly GCA_900119285.1). Lineage (GTDB taxonomy): Bacteria > Bacteroidota > Bacteroidia > Bacteroidales > Bacteroidaceae > Prevotella. Next base: position 130,216 of record FPIT01000003.1, on the reverse strand, counting down.
ACCTCTTCGAGATGTACGAGGAGATTACCGACGTATTCCCTGGCGATGTAGCTAATGAGATTAACGGTGTGAAGTACTACAAGCCAATGATGATCTTCCCTGCTGTTCACTACACAATGGGTGGTATCTGGGTTGACTACGAGCTGCAGACCTCTATTCCTGGTCTGTTCGCTATTGGTGAGTGTAACTTCTCTGACCACGGTGCTAACCGTCTGGGTGCTTCTGCTCTGATGCAGGGTCTTGCTGATGGTTACTTCGTACTGCCTTACACCATCCAGAACTATCTGGCTGACCAGAGCATCTGGGGTAAGGTTTCTACCGATCTGCCTGAGTTTGAAGAGGCTGAGAAGGCTGTAAATGCAGAAATCGATCGTCTGATGAACATCAAGGGTAAGCGTTCTGTAGACTCTATCCACAAGGAGCTCGGCCACATCATGTGGGAGTATGTTGGTATGGGTCGCACCGCTGAGGGCTTGAAGGAAGGTCTGAAGAAGATGCACGAGCTCGAGAAGGAGTTCGACACCAACCTCTTCGTTCCTGGTTCTAAGGAAGGCTTGAACATCGAGCTTGACAAGGCTATCCACCTCCGTGACTTCTTCACCATGGGTCAGCTTGTAGCATTCGATGCGCTCTCTCGTAACGAGTCTTGCGGTGGTCACTTCCGTGAGGAGTATCAGACCGAGGAAGGCGAGGCTAAGCGCGACGACGAGAACTACTTCTATGTAGGCTGCTGGGAGTACAAAGGCAAGGGCAACGAGCCTGAGCTCATCAAGGAGCCACTGGAATACGAGGCAATTAAGGTACAGACACGTAACTATAAGAACTAATTAGTATGGCAAGAAATATTTCATTTACAATAAAGTTCTGGCGCCAGAATGGCCCCAAGGACCAGGGACATTTCGATACCCACGAGATGCACGATATCCCCGATGATACCTCTTTCCTCGAGATGCTTGACATCCTGAATGAAGAGCTCATCAACGAAGGCAAGGAGCCCTTCGTATTCGATCACGACTGCCGCGAGGGTATCTGCGGTATGTGCTCACTCTACATCAATGGTACACCTCACGGTAAGACCGAGCGTGGCGCTACCACTTGTCAGCTCTACATGCGTCGCTTCAACGATGGCGACGTTATCACCGTTGAGCCTTGGCGCTCAGCTGCCTTCCCTGTAATCAAGGACTGTATGGTAGACCGCAACGCCTTCGATAAAATTATCCAGGCAGGTGGTTACACCACTATCCGCACAGGTCAGGCTCAGGATGCCAACGCTATCCTCATTCCTAAGGAGGATGCTGACGAGGCTATGGACTGCGCATCTTGCATTGGCTGTGGCGCTTGCGTAGCAGCTTGTAAGAACGGTTCTGCTATGCTGTTCGTATCTTCTAAGGTATCTCAGCTCGCCCTCCTTCCTCAGGGCAAGGTAGAGGCCGCTAAGCGTGCTAAGGCAATGGTTATGGCTATGGAAGAGGCTGGTTTTGGTAACTGTACCAACACCCGTGCTTGTGAGGCCGTATGTCCTAAGAATGAGACCATCGCCAACATCGCCCGCCTGAACCGTGAGTTCATCAAGGCAAAGCTGGCTGACTAATATTTTTAGTCAAGGCTTTATAGCTGACTAATGTAACTACACATTATTCTATAATAAGGAGCGCTGCAGATTATTCTGTGGCGCTCTTTTCTTTCAAAAACATGTAACCTATTAACATGACTGCCCTCAAATGCCGATGTACAAAGGGATTGAGCCATGTTAATAGTTTGCCAAACTATTAACATACTTCTAACCTACATCTGTGAAATTGAACTGCACCCCAGAAGTTGGACACAAAATTTTCAAGTATAGTAGATGTATGTTAATAGTTTAGCCAACTATTAACATGCCTGAAACACCCTGTATATCGTGGTTTGCGAGGTGTCATGTTAATAGGTTAATAGTTTTTGCGAAAATCTTTATTAGAATACAGGATTTCTTTACGAGTATCCGAGAAATACAGCTGATTTGGTGCTGCGTACAACTATCTCAGCTCTGAGATAGTTGTACGCAGCACTCCAATGGTGCCACTTTAGGAGTTCAATAGTTACTGTATTGGACATCAATAGTTATTGTATTGCGATGCTAAAGTGGCTCAAAATTATTTCTGTGTATGTAGGTTAATAGTAGGTTAGAAGTTGAGCAACATCTAACCCGCGAAAAACTCAATGCAGATAGGCATTTGAAGGGTGTTGGGTTAGAAGGTTAGATGTTTTTGCAAGAAAACCTTTTCGTTTGCAGCCTATATCCGAATAGTTTGCTGGCTGAATTCGATGAGAATTATGCGTAAATTCGAAGGGTTTGACGGCACTTTTCTCATCGAATAATGCCGTCAAACTATTGGTCCATTTATTTTTCTTTGTTGCGTAAAAATTGCTATTCAGATTGTTATGGATTGAAAAGTTATTTGTACCTTTGCGGCCAAAATCGAAACAGACAATGGCTTATTTAGGTGAATTGATATCTATCGGGGTAGCGTTTTCGTGGACAGCAACAGCACTATTGAGTGAGTTTGGCTCTAAGCGATTAGGAAATCTTACGCTCAACGTGCTGCGTATGGCGCTGGCACTGGTCTTTTCTTTGGTGCTTTTCATGGTGGTAATGGGAAGTCCATTGCCTGCGGGAGCATCGCCTGAGGCTGCAGGGTGGATGATGTTGTCTGGTCTCGTTGGCTATGTTATTGGCGACTATTGTCTTTTCCAATGCTATATTATTATAGGTTCGCGCTATGGACAATTGTTCATGACGCTGGCTCCTTTGTCTGCTGCCTTGATGGCCTGGGTTACGCTGGGACAGCAGATGAATATGATGAGCATTGTAGCCATGCTGATAACACTACTTGGTATCGGTATCTCTGTATTAGGAAGAGGCGAGCATCATAGAGTATCGCTGAAACTGCCTCTGAATGGCGTTCTCTTTGCTGTAGGAGCTGCAATGTGTCAGGGTGTGGGGCTAGTGCTTAGCAAGATAGGAATGGACCATTACGATGCTGCAAGCAGTATGCCTGAATGGATGATACCCTTTAGTGCCAACTTCTATCGTTGTATTGCTGGTATTATTGGTTTCTCTCTTTTGCTCTATTTTCGCGATGGAATGGCACCTTTACGAGAGGCCCTGCATGATAAAAAGGGACTTAGCGTAGCCACAGCCACTACCATTTTTGGACCCTTCGTAGGTGTTGGCTTCTCGCTGATGGCAGTACAATATACAGCAGCAGGCATTGCCTCTACGTTGATGGCAATGACTCCTATCATTATTCTGTTGCCCTCTTATTGGCTCTTCCACGAAAAGATTACTTGGCGAGCAGTTATTGGTGCCGTCATTTCTGTTGTGGGTGTCAGCCTATTCTTCTTAGGGTAGGAGAGAAAAGCGCTCGAACATTCGCTGATAGGCTTCCACCTTCTTGTCAAACGCCAGCGGATAGGCACGTGATGAAGAGGGTAGGCGATAGAGCATCAGCTGTTCACCGTCCTGATTATACTGCGCAGGAATAGCCACAAAGCTATTCACCTTTGGCATTGCAGCGATGTTGAGCGAGGCACAAATAGTCTCTGTGGCTTTCTCGCCCGTTGTGACGATAGCTCGAAGGTGAGGTAGGCAAGTTATCAGCGAAGGTATATTTGTGGGCTCTACGACCTCTAAAAACTTGTCTGATGCGTTGTCTTGCAGTCTACGCACAGCAGTAGAAGTGTCAAAGAAGGCAATCCCTTTCTCTTTGCAGAACCTTACAATCTCCTCCAGCTTAAAGCATTTCCTCTGCTCATCTACAAAATGATTACGATTGCCAAAGAATACGGCCCCCTCTATGCGCCAGTGATCGTTGATGAAGTTAGGGTAATAAAAGTCCATGCACCATCTTTTCTGTTGAGGCGGAAAACTCCCCAAAAACAGCACCTTTGCCTGTTCTGGCAGAAACGGTCTCAATGGGTGATATTCCACTCCATTAGCGCTCTTCTCAATATGCTCCGTGTTCAGATATGACTCCATCATGCTACAAAGATACAAAATAAATACAAGAGCACAAAATCCACGAAAGAAATAATATTTTTCCTCCCTCAATGTTTTAAAACTATCTCTCACACTTATTCGTATCTCTGAGACTATGTCTCAAGATTAGGGTTCACCTCGGAAAATTGCAAATATATTTTGTATTTCTCACACTTATTCGTATCTTTGCACACAGAATATTAAACCCCTATCCTAAACATGAATACAAGAAAAATGCTGCTGATGGCCTTTGCCACCATATCAATAGCAGCAACCGCTAACAACGAAAAGCGTATTGAGACGTTCCCTATCAACAGTGTAAGACTGGCTGATAGTCAGTTCCTGAAGAACCAACAGGCGGATATCCACTATCTGCTTGGATTGGATGCCGACCGACTGCTGGCTCCCTATCTGAAGGGTGCCGGACTGCCTGCTAAGGCTGACAACTACTCTAACTGGGAGAATACTGGTCTGGACGGACATATCGGTGGACACTATGTATCGGCATTGAGCTACATGGTGGCTGCTACAGGTAACAAGGAGATTAGTGCTCGACTGGACTATGTATTGAGCGAATTGAAGCGTTGCCAAGATGCTCGCAAGGATGGATACCTGGGTGGTGTTCCTAATCCTAACGAGATATGGGGGGAGATAGCCAAAGGTACTATCAATGCCAACTCATTCGGACTGAACAATCGTTGGGTACCACTCTATAATATTCATAAGATTTATGCCGGTTTGCGCGATGCCTACGTCATTGCTGGACGCAAGCAGGCAAAGGATATGCTGGTAAAGCTGACCAACTGGATGATTCAGGAGGTAAGCCAGTTGACCGACGACCAGATACAGCAGCTGCTTATCAGTGAACACGGCGGACTGAACGAGACTTTTGCCGATGTAGCTGAACTCACGGGCGATAAGAAATACCTGAAGCTGGCCCACCAGTTCAGCGACCAGCGCATTCTGCAGCCACTGATGAAGGGCGAAGACAAGCTGACGGGTATGCATGCCAACACGCAGATTCCTAAGATTATCGGTTATAAGCGTATTGCCGATATGGAGGGACTGAGCGACTGGGATCGTGCCGTAAAGTTCTTCTGGGATGTGGTAGTCAACAAGCGTAGCGTATCTATCGGTGGCAACTCTGAGCGCGAGCACTTCAACCCCACAGACAATTTCACCACGCTGTTGGCATCAGAGCAAGGTCCGGAGAGCTGTAACACCTATAATATGTTGCGCCTGAGCAAGCTGCTCTATCAGACCACTGCCGACAAGAACTATATTGACTATTATGAGCGTGCACTCTATAATCATATCCTCTCTACCATGAACCCCGTACAGGGCGGTTTCGTATACTTCACTCCCATGCGTGCTGGCCACTATCGCGTCTATTCGCAGCCTCAGACCAGCATGTGGTGCTGTGTAGGTACTGGTATAGAGAATCCTGCTCGCTATGGAGAGATGATTTATGCTCACGAGGGCAACGACCTTATCGTAAACCTCTTCATCCCCTCTACGCTGACATGGAACGACATCACGCTGAAGCAGGAGAACCAGTTCCCTCAGCAGCCTTCTACAGACCTGACGCTGACACTGAAGAAGAGCAAGACCTTTGCGCTGAAGATTCGTAAGCCAGCATGGTGCGATAATGCCAAGCTGGTTGTCAATGGTTCCCCCGTTGACTATCAGCTAGACAACGGCTATATCACTATCAAGCGCCAGTGGAAGAGTGGCGACCGCATTCGTGTAGAGACACCTATGCACCTGACAGCTATCACCACCCCTGATGGCAAGCCACAGTATTCGTTCCTCTATGGTCCTATCGTATTGGCAGCCAAGATAAGCACAGACCAGCAAGATGGTCTCTTTGCAGACGACAGTCGTGGCGGACATATCGCCAATGGTCCTAAGCTGCCACAGGTTCAGATGCCAGCATTGATTGGCAATGCCAGCGACATCCTCTCACACTTAGAGCCCGTGAAAGGTCAGCCTATCACCTTTGCACTGAAAGGACTGACCACACCAGCCTACGAAGGCATCCATCTGGTACCATTCTATCAGCTCTATGAGTGCCGCTATCAGATATACTTCCCACTCTATTCACAAGAGGAATGGAACAAGAAGCAAGAGGAGATTGCTGCAGCTGAGAAGGCTAATATGCAGCTTGAAGCAGCAACAACCGATAAGGTGTTCTGTGGAGAACAGCAGTCGGAGAGTGACCACTTCTTTAAGTCATCTAACTCATGGAATGGCTACGATGAGGGTATGCATTGGCGCATCACTCGCACCAGCATCACCTATCAGATGAAAGCACAGGGAGCCACTACGCTTCGTATAAAGGGCTTTGCAGGCTACGAACGCATTGTGGTAAGCATTGATAACCAGCAGTTGGAAACTATCCGTCTGAACCAGCAAGGACAGGCTGAGATTAAGTTACCTGCCGCTTGTCAGAACGAAACAATAACTCTCACATTGGCTGCGGAGCCTGGCAGACAGACTCCACGAATACATGAGGTGAGACTGTGTAAGTAGAAGAAAATAGTAGGAAAAGAAAAGGAGTAAGACGATTGCGTCTTACTCCTTTATTATTTGTAGTGCTCGTTGCACTATATCGCTTTGTTCGTTGATGATATCGAAATACTCATTCATGGTCCATAGGTCGCGGGCAATGAGTGCCTTCAACTGTCGACGCAGGTAGGGCAACGTCTGTTGCAATTCCGCATCATCTTTAGGAACAACCTTCTGTTTCTCACCTTCCTTTATAATAGCATTAATCAAGTCCTGAGGAATCTCAAAATGCTCGCGGAAGTCAGCAAAGGTTGAGTATTTTGCCTTCAGTTGCTTGCGGTGGCTATCAGTCCATCGCAGGTTCTGATTAATCAGTATTGACTTGGCAGCCAACTCACGATAGAAGTGAGAGAACTTAGTGGTATCAAGAGGTACAAACTCATCAGGCATGATGCCACCACCACCATATACTACACGATGCTCCTTAAGTGTATAGTATTTCAGTGAATCAACAAAGTGGACACTGTCGGCACTCATCAATTCACCACTCTTTAGGCGATTAACCACATCCATCGCATAATCCTTGCCCTTACCCTTTTCGTAAGGCTTTTGGATGCAGCGCCCTGAAGGCGTATAATAATGAGCGATAGTGAGGCGAATCATTGAACCATCGGGCAAGTCAAGCGGACGCTGAACCAATCCTTTACCAAAGGTGCGACGACCAATAATAATACCACGATCGTGGTCTTGTATTGCTCCAGAAACGATTTCTGCAGCAGAAGCCGTATAACTATCTACCAAAACAACCACCTTTCCTTCTGTAAAGAGTCCGCCACCAGTGGCTTTATATTCTGAGCGTCGGGCACTGCGTCCGTCAGTATAGACGATAAGGTCGCCATTATGCAGCAACTCATTAGCCACCTCTACGGCAGCATGCAGATAGCCTCCGCCATTTTCTTGCAAATCGAGCACCAATGTCTGCATGCCCTGTGCCAGTAGCTGCTTGAGACTTTCTCGGAATTCTTCATGCGTAGTAGCACCAAAACTGCCAATGCGAATATATCCTATAGTAGGACGAAGCATATAGGTAGCATCAATGGTATGAAGGGGAATCTTGTCGCGAGTAATGGTAAAAGAGAGTTTGTCGGCAATGCCAGGACGCATCACGCCTAAGAGCACCTTGGTGCCTTTAGGGCCACGCAGACGGCGTACAATCTCCTCTCTGGCCATCTTTATACCAGCAATGGAAGAATCGTTTACAGAGACGATACGGTCGCCTGCAAGGATACCCATCTTCTCTGAAGGACCACCACTAACGGTCTGAATGACGAGCAGCGTATCTTCTACGATATTAAACTGAATGCCGATACCTTCGAAATTGCCCTGTAGAGGCTCATTCATCTGCTTTACTTCTTTAGGAGAAGAATAGCTGGAATGAGGATCAAGCTTCTCCAGCATGCCACGAATGGCATCCTCTACCAGTTTTGTCTCATCAACAGAGTCAACATATAAGTTGGCAATGGCATACTCAGCTATCTGCAACTTGCGCTGTGCAGCCTCAGCATCCTTCTTTGATTGGGCACAAGCAGGCGAAACAAACTGCGACAATATTGCAGCAAGCAGAATGGTTAGTATCTTTTTTTTCATGTTATTCCTCTTCTTCAGGACGGTCTTCCTCGATGACGAGGTTTTCGATGATGAAGTTCTGACGCTCCATCGTGTTCTTACCCATATAATATTCCAAGAGCTTCTGTACTTGGTCGTTCTTGTGGAGCGTTATCTGCTCCAGACGCATGTCAGGACCAATAAAGCCAGCAAACTCCTCTGGAGAGATCTCACCAAGACCCTTGAATCGGGTAATCTCCGGATCGGGTCCCAACTCCTCGATAGCCTTGAGGCGTTCCTCGTCGCTATAACAATAACGAGTAACGAAGTCGCCCTTCTTACCATCCTCCAGCACCTTCTTGTTCTTAATCTTGGTACGCTTGTTGCGGACACGGAACAAGGGAGTCTGCAAGACGTAAACGTGGCCCTTCTTGATAAGTTCTGGGAAGAACTGTAGGAAGAAGGTGATAATCAACAGGCGGATGTGCATACCATCGACATCGGCATCGGTAGCCACAATCACCTTGTTATAACGAAGACTGTCAAGTCCCTCCTCAATATCCAGAGCAGCCTGCAGGAGGTTGAACTCCTCGTTCTCGTAAACGACCTTCTTGGTGAGTCCAAACGAGTTGAGGGGTTTACCACGCAATGAGAATACGGCCTGCGTATTGACATCACGGCTCTTGGTGATGCTTCCGCTGGCAGAGTCACCCTCGGTAATAAAGATGCACGACTCTTCTTTACGGTCGTTCTTGACATCGCTAAAGTGGATGCGGCAATCGCGTAACTTACGATTATGCAGATTAGCCTTCTTGGCACGCTCACGAGCCATCTTAGTAACACCTGCCATCGCCTTACGATCGCGCTCGCTCTCCTTAATCTTATTCTCAAGCACCTCTGCCACATCCTGATGGATATGCAGATAGTTGTCAACCTGCTGCTTGATGAAGTCGCCCACATACTTGTTGATGGTTTCTCCATCGGGTGACATCTGCGTAGAGCCCAACTTAATCTTCGTCTGACTCTCGAATACAGGTTCCTCTACATTGATAGCGATAGCAGCCACCATACCCGTGCGGATGTCGCCATATTCGTACTTACCAAAGAACTCCTTGATAGTACGGGCGATGTGCTCCTTGAAGGCACTCTGATGGGTACCACCCTGCGTGGTATTCTGTCCGTTGACGAAAGAATAATACTCTTCACCATACTGATTGGCATGCGTGAAGGCTATCTCGATGTCGTCGCCTTGCAGATGGACAATGGGATAGAGCGCATCATTCGTCATGCGGTCTTTCAGCAAGTCCTGCAATCCGTGTCTACTGAGGATGCGGCGACCATTATACATGATGGTCAGTCCGATATTCAGGTAGGTATAGTTGCGGAGCATATTCTCCACGATTTCATCATGGAACTGATAGCCCACAAACTTGGTATTGTCTGGTTCGAAATAGATATAGGTTCCGTTCTCGTCTTGTGTAGGCTCAGTAACGTCGCTTATCAGTTTACCACACTCAAAAACGGCCTTGCGCACCTTGCCTTCGCGATAGCTATGCACCTCGAAACGACTGCTTAATGCGTTTACTGCCTTTACACCCACACCATTCAATCCGATAGACTTCTTGAAGGCCTTCGAGTCGAACTTACCACTGGTGTTCAGAATGCTGACACTCTCGATAAGCTTACCCTGAGGGATGCCTCGACCATAGTCGCGAACAGAGATGCGGAGATTGTCTTCCACCGTTACCTCGATGCGGTCGCCAGCCTTCATCTTAAACTCATCGATAGAGTTGTCGAACACCTCTTTCAGAAGCACATAGATACCATCTTCTGATGAGGAGCCATCGCCCAGACGTCCGATATACATACCAGGACGCAGGCGGATATGATCTAAACCGGATAGGGTCTGAATGTTCTCATCGTCATACTTGACGACGTCTTCTTGGGGGATAATGTTATTCTCTTCAATCATAAGCTTTTCTTATAGCAACGGCGACGCTTGTGTTGTACATGTTCCAGATACTGCCACTGGCTCTGCACCTTCTCGTTGGTTTCCATCTCTACATTGGTCTCACCCCATTTGAATCCATACTTCTGGTAGATAGGTATGAGGTCGTAGAAGAACAAGGCATTAACACCCTTCTGCTGATACTCGGGCAGAACACCAATAAGCATCAGGTCGAGACATTCAGCCTTGTGGAATTTCAGTGCTCTCAGGCAATGCCACCAGCCAAAGGGCCAGAGGCGTCCGTTCTTACACTTCTGCAGGGCACGAGTCATATTGGTAATAGAGATGCCCACACCAATAATATCATGGTTGGGCGTATTCCAGTCTTCTATCAAACACAGCATTTCCATATCGAGCATTGGGAAATACATCTTCAGGTACTCGTCAATCTGGCGCTCTGTCATCTGCGAGTAGCCATACAAGTGACCAAACGACTTGTTCACTACATCCAGCACCTTACGACCATACTGCTCCTTGCCAAACACCTGACTGCGCTTAGGATGCATGGGATGCAGGTTGTAGCGCTTCATCACCATCTCAGATACCTTGCGGAACTTCTCGGGCATTCCCTCTTCAGGAACAATAATCTTATACTCCACATAGTCGTTGTCTTTGACAAAGCCGCCCAACTTCTCTATATGTTCAGGGTAATAGGGATAGTTGTAAATAGTAGCCATCGTGCCCAACTCTTCAAAGCCTTCAATCAGCATTCCCTCGGGATCCATGTCCGTAAATCCTAAAGGACCTACCATCTCGGTCATGCCTTTCTCGCGGCCCCACTCTTCTACTGCCTGAAACAAGGCGCGGCTTACCTCTATATCATCTTCGAAATCAAGCCAACCGAAACGCACACTCTTGCGTTCCCACTTGTCGTTGGCTCTATGATTGATGATAGCAGCTACACGACCAACTACCTTTCCGTCGCGATAAGCCAGAAAGTATTCGGCCTCGCAGAACTCAAAGGCAGCATTACGGTCTTTGCTCAGCGTATGGATTTCATCGCTATATAGATTGGGGGCATCATACTGATTGCCGCGATATAAGTCATAGTGAAGTTGGATAAAAGCATCAAGCTCTTTCTTGTTCGTGACTTTACGAATCTCTATTGGTGACATGTCTTTAACGTATTATTATTCATGCAAAGGTAAGGAAAAAGCGCGAAAAGCCCAAAATATTTAACCAATTTTACGGCAAATATAGAGCATATGCTGGTTATTTCCCACCGTTGTGGCGAAGATATAGATGTCGCCTCCATCTTTCAGTCGCAGTTTCTTGCGCAACTGTTCTACGGATAAGGGGAAGTTGCGCACGGCGATATTGGCTTGTTTTATCTCTGACAAAGAGCTCTTCAACTCTTGCTTATTCATCGATGAAACGGACTGAATCTGGAAGCGTCGGCCAGGAAAATCCTCGATTTCAACGGAAGACTGGAATAGATGAGAATTGGTTGACAATTGGCGAGCAGGATACTGTTGCTCGATTTCAGCAAAGCATCCAGCCTTCATGATACTGGCATTGGGCTCGTAGAGATACTCTGTAACATTGGTTTCTTGGGGAGAAACCATCGGTTTCCTGCTGAGAAACCATTGGTTTCCTGCCGGGAAACCATCAGTTTCCTTACTGGAAACTACTTTGAAAACAGAATCATCATTGACACAAGTAATCGTTGGACTATCCGTCACCTGCTGCTGTAATACCAGCAAGAGCTCTTTACACTCGTTGGCCACACTGACTATATGCACTTCTGAAACGTATTTCAAATCGTTGACAGCCTTGCGCCAATCGAACATTGGCGATAGTTTCAGGATGATTTTATTGGCTTTCTCTAACAGCAAAGGCAATAATTCGAGCACATTTGGCGTACAATCCCTAATGTCATAGGTGCGTCCTCCATGCTCATTTCTACGGGCTGGATCCAGAAATACAATGTCGGCATGGGGCATATCCGCTAAGAATGTTGCTGTATCACAGCAACAAACGGAGCAAGCTAAGCCTAATACTTGGAAGTTGTGTTCGGCAATGGCGCAGAGCTCAGCATTCTGCTCGATATAATAGCGATGCTTGAAACCTTGCGACATCCAATAGAAATCAACACCAAAGCCACCCGTCAAATCAACATACGTATCCCCTTTACTGGTAATAAGACTGGCCTTATAGCGAGCAGTCTGCTCACTGGAACATTGCTCCATGTTCAGATGAGGCGGATAGATAACGCCATCAGCCTCAGCCCATGTAGGCAGTTTCTTCTTAGCCGTCTGTCTTCCAGCAATTTGCTGCAAGGCCATCGGCAGATCTACCTCTGCATCCTTACAGCCTTGCAACGCCAATTTGCGTACATCGTCATTGGCATGCTGGCGAATGAATTTCCACGTCTGGTCATTGATAATCATGGTACAAAGATACAAATAAAATATAAATTATCGATAATTATGGATTGTCATTTGTCAATTGTCAACTAAATATTGTATCTTTGCAGAGTATTAATACAAGAAGATTATGAAAATAGCTTTAATCGGCTACGGCAAAATGGGCAAGATGATAGAACAGATAGCCCTCAGTCGTGGTCATGAAATTGTAAGTATTATCGACATTAACAACCAACAGGACTTCGACAGTCCTGAGTTTGCATCTGCAGACGTAGCCATTGAGTTTACTGCTCCTCAGGCAGCCTACGGCAATTATCTGAAGGCTTGGGAGAAGGGCGTGAAGGTTGTATCAGGTTCTACCGGTTGGATGACAGAGCATGGCGACGAGGTGTGCAAGGCCTGTACTGAGGATGGAAAGACGCTCTTTTGGGCTTCTAACTTCAGTATCGGTGTAGCCATCTTCTCGGCAGTCAACAAATATCTGGCAAAGATTATGAACCAGTTCCCCCAGTATGACGTAGAGATGGAAGAGACACACCACGTGCATAAGCTCGACCATCCCAGTGGCACAGCTATCACACTGGCTGAGGATATCGTTGCCAATATCGATCGCAAGGAAGCATGGAAAGAAGATACTACCGACAAGAAGTATCTGCGTGTAGATCATATCCGTCGTGGAGAAGTACCTGGTATTCATACCATTCGTTACGACTCTGAGGCTGACATCATCACGATTACTCACGATGCACATTCTCGTCAGGGATTTGCACTGGGTGCTGTGCTTGCAGCAGAATATACTAAAGAACATCAGGGATTGCTGACTATCTCAGACATGTTTAAATTCTAAGTCATGGAAAAAAGAGAAAAGAAGAAACTAAATATGAAGGTCCAGTGGACCAAATTTGTTGCAGTACTCGTACTCTATCTGCTATTCCTCCTTTGGGTAGAGAGCTGGTGGGGACTGCTTGTGATTCCCTTTATCTACGATATCTACATCACTAAAAAGATTAACTGGCAGTGGTGGAAAGACACCGAAGGCCCTGTGCGCTTCGTGATGTCGTGGGTGGATGCTTTGGTATTTGCCTTGGTAGCAGTCTATTTCATCAACCTGTTCTTCTTCCAGAACTACGTGATTCCTTCTAGTTCTTTGGAGAAGTCACTGCTCACAGGCGACTACCTCTTTGTCAGCAAGGTAAGCTATGGTCCTCGTATTCCCGAGACACCACTGACAATGCCTCTGACACAGCATACCATGCCCCTCTATGAGTGTAAGTCATATATCGAATGGCCACACTGGGACTATCGTCGTGTCAAGGGATTGGGAAAGATTCAGCTCAACGATATCGTGGTATTCAACTTCCCTGCTGGTGACACCATCTGTTCGGCAGCCAAATATCAGGCTTACGACTATTATCAGTTGTGCTACCAGATTGGCTACCAAGCCTATCCACAGCGCCCGAATCCCGATTCGCTGTCTCAGGAGTTGCTGCCTCTTTATTTCAATACCATCTATCAGGCAGGAAAGCAGACGATAGAGGCTAATCCCCAGGAGTATGGACAGATTGATACTCGTCCTACAGACCGTCGCGAGAACTACGTGAAGCGCTGTGTAGGTCTGCCTGGTCAGACACTGCAAATCAAGAACCATATTATCTATCTGGATGGCAAGGCCAACAAGGAGCCCGATAATGTGCAGTATTCTTATCACCTGAAGTTGAAGCGCCACTTCACCGACGAGGAAATGCAGCAGTGGGGCATCACGATGGAGGATTTGACTGACTTGAACAACTACGGCTACATGCCCATGACCAATAAGACAGTGGCAGAGTTGAAAAAACATCCTGATATTGTTGAGAACATCACACTAAATACCGATGCCAGCGATGCAGATATCTACCCACTGAATGGTAATATGCACTGGACTCGCGACAACTACGGTCCCATCTGGATTCCTGCCAAGGGCAAGAGCATCGACCTGACACTAAAGAATCTGCCTATCTACGAGCGCCCCATTCGTACCTATGAGGGCAACAAGCTGGAGGTAAAAGACGGCAAGATTTACATCAATGATAAGGTGACCACCAAATATACCTTCAAGATGGACTACTACTGGATGCAGGGTGATAACCGTCACAACTCACTCGACTCACGCTATTGGGGCTTCGTACCTGAAGACCACATCGTGGGTAAGCCCATCTTCATCTGGTGGAGTAGCGATCCTGACCGCAAGGGCTTTGCCGGCATCCGCTGGAATCGCCTGTTCAGGTTCGTGGATAACATTAAGTAGAACCAATTTGTACGCTTATGGCAAACTGGCTGAAGTACGTGATAGCACTGGCATCAGCAATGGCGCTGATGCTTGCCTTCCGTGCTTTGGTCTTTTCCATCCACAGCGTCAGTGGCAATGGACTGGCCCCACTCTATCAAGAGGGCGACCGATTGCTCATCAATCGCTGTAGCTATGGTTTGCGCATCGAGGGAAATGGATTGCTTCCATATAGTCGCTTGTTGCGCCGCCCCGTCAAAAGAGGCGATATCGTAGCCTTCCAATCCGAGAAAGCAGCTAATGGCTTAATGATAGCTCGCTGCAAAGGAGTTCCTGGCGACACCATTCGCACACTGAAAGGATTACTAGTTGTGCCCGGCCTGAATAATTGCGCCAAAGCCGACTACTACTGGTTGGAAGCCATCAACGGACTGAATCCTGCCGACTCACGTCATCTGGGTTTTATTCCTGAGCGTAATATTATCGGAGAAGTCATCACTGTGGTATATAATCGTCAACAAATACATCTTCCATGAGTACAGCACTTTTGCAATCAACCTATTTCGGCCCTGTACAATGGTATCAGAAGTTGTACCGATATGACTCTATTCTGATAGAACAACATGATACCTATCAGAAGCAGACCTTTCGTAATCGCTGTGTGATTGCCACAGCCAACGGATTACAGGCGCTGACGGTGCCCGTAGAGGCTCCTGGTGAGCGATGTGCGATGAAGGAGGTGCGTATCAGCGACCATAACCAGTGGCGCCGTGTGCACTGGAACGCATTACAATCGGCCTATAGCGAGAGTCCTTTCTTTGAATACTATCAAGACGACATCCGTCCGTTCTTTGAAAAGAAATACGACTATCTGATAGACTTCAACGAAGCCATCCGTCAGAAGATATGTGAATTGATAGACATCGAGCCAAAGGTGGAGTACACCAAGGAATTCATCTCCTCTACCCCCTCGACTATCGCCGACTATCGCGAGGTGATTCATGCCAAGCATCCACAGCCCGATGCCGACTTCACACCTAAGAGATATTGGCAGGTGTTTGAGCGCAAGCACGGCTTTCAGCCCAACCTGTCTATTCTCGACCTACTATTCAATATGGGAACAGAATCTGTTTTTTATTTATAAACACTTAAACTTAAAACGCAATGAAAAAAATCAGTTTGAAAGTGGCTACATGCCTCCTCGCAGGATGCTTCCTGCTCAGTTCTTGTTATGTTGGAAAGTTTGCTCTCTTCAATTCATATGCAAAGTGGCAGACCAACATGACTAGCAACAAGTTCGTTAACGCCATCGTAGGCTTCATCATTGGCCCTATTGTTGGTGGTGTATGTATGCTGGCTGACGTTGTAGTTCTCAATAGCATTGAGTTCTGGTCTGGCAGTAATCCTGTCGCTGCAAACAATATCGGTAAGACTCAGCAGGTAATGGGCAAGGATGGTCGTTACTATGCTGTTACCACCCTGAAGAATGGTTATGAGGTTAAGTCTCCTACTGGCGAGATCACCAACTTCATCCACAACGATGCTAACGACTCTTGGTCTGTTGAGCAGGACGGTGTTGTTAAGGAGTTGTTCCGTTTCAACGCTGATGGTAGCATTCAGGCTAACATCAATGGCGAGCAGAAGGACTTCACCCTCAACGAGGCTGGTGTTTACAGTGCTCGTATGGCAGCTAACAACGACGTATTCTTCGCAATGAACTAATTAAAAACAGATAACAAAAGGCTCGTTGCTCACTATCGGGTGACGGGCCTTTACTTATAACAAACAAAAAACAGATAGAATGGAAATCCTTTTGATACTAATCGGCATCGCTGCAGGTGTGGTCATCGGACTGCTGGTAGAGAAATCCAAGAGTAGCGCCCTTGCTGCCAAGTATGAGATGAAACAGCAGGAGCAGGCTGATACGGAAGCTAAGTTGCGCAAGGAACAGGCTGAGAGACTGGAACTGCAGAAGTCTCACTACGAAGAGATGATGGCTACCAAAGAGGAAGCCAATCGTCAAGCCATTGCTGCACAAGAGAAGCGCCATCAGGAGGCTGTAGAGGCCATGAAGGTACGCTTCCAGGAGACGATGGATAAAGTGACTGCTCAGGTTAAGACAGCCACCGACAGCATGCTGAAAGAGCGTCAGAAGGAATTTGCTGAGAATAGTAACCAGAGTCTCGGCCAGATAGTCAACCCTCTTCGCGAAACGATTGAGAAGATGAAGAAGGCGATGGATGAGAATACCGAAAAGCAGACATCGATGAGTGGCGAGATGAAAGCCAACATCGAGAACATGATGCGCCAGAGTATGGCAGCCAAGGAGAGTGCCGATGAGTTGACTCGAGTGTTCAAACATGGTGCTAAGGTACAAGGCGACTGGGGAGAGACGGTGCTTGACGAATTGTTGCAAGCCCAAGGACTCACCAACGGCATTCATTATGATACGCAGGCTACCATCAAGGACGCTACAGGCAACACCATCCGTTCTGACGAGGGTAGCATTATGCGTCCCGATGTAATTCTGCATCTGGACCAGCGTCGCGAACTGATTATCGACTCTAAGGTGTCATTGACTGCCTTCTTGGACTATGCCAATGCAGAGAATGAAGAAGACCGTCAGCGCTATCTAAAGGCGCATATCGAGAGTATTCAGAAGCACGTTAAGGAGCTCTCTGCCAAAGACTACTCATCGTATATCCAGCCTCCCAAGGTGAAGATGGACTATGTCATCATGTTCGTACCCCACACAGGAGCCCTTTGGACTGCCCTCAACGCGCAACCAGACCTTTGGCGCAAGGCGATGGAGAAGAACGTATTTATTGCCGACGAGCAGACGCTGTTTGCTGCCCTGCGCATCATCAACCTTACCTGGACACAGATAGTACAGGCACAGAACCACGAGAAGGTATATACGTTGGCTAACGAGATGCTGAACCGCGTAGGCCAGTTCTGGAAGGAATACGAGGCAATGGGTAAGGCACTCTCTAAGCTGAATGAGGCCTATGAGGATGGTCGCAAGAAGATTACTGAGGGTGGACAGAGCATCAATACCACAGCCAACCAGTTGATTAAGCTGGGCGCAAAGCAGAGCGATAAGAATCCACTGCCACAGCTCTTAGACATCGACGATATCCCTGCTTAGTAATCTATAGACAATTATTCACGCTACCAGCTTCCAGCAGTCGTTCGCGAGCTTCTTCATAGCTAAGCCCCAACGACTCCTGTAGCATGCGTGTACCACGATCTATCAGTTTCTTATTCGTCAACTGCATGTTCACCATGCGGTTGCCCTTTACGCGTCCCATTCGTATCATCAGGGTGGTAGAAATCATGTTCAGCACCATCTTCTGTGCTGTACCACTCTTCATACGACTGGAACCCGTTACAAATTCCGGGCCCACAATGGTCTCTATAGGATATTCTGATTCTTGAGCCAAGGGAGTATTGGGATTGCTGGTGATGCAACCCGTGAGCAGTCCGTTTTGTCGAGCCAGACGAATAGCACCCACTACATAAGGTGTAGTACCTGAGGCTGCGATACCAAGAACAGTATCATTAGGAGTAGGCTTATAAGCCAACAGGTCGTTCCATCCCTGTTCCGAGATATCCTCAGCACGCTCCACAGCATGCCTCAAGGCCTTGTCACCACCAGCAATGATGCCCATCACCCATGTTTCTGGAACACCAAAGGTAGGAGGAAGCTCACTGGCATCCAACACACCTAAGCGACCGCTAGTGCCTGCACCTATATAAAATAGTCTGCCACCACGCTTCATGCGCTTCTCTACGGCATCCACCAGTGCTTCCACTTGCGGAATAGCCTGACGCACACTCTCTGCCACTCTGCAGTCCTCCTCGTTGATATGCTGCAGAAGCTCGCCTACCGACATCTTTTCCAGATGGTCGTAGCGCGAAGGTTGTTCAGTGATCTTCTCCTTGATTCCCATTTATTTTGGTTCGATAACTCGATAGTTTCCGCTCAGATGCATAAAGGCAAACAGGCGGAGCAGACCATCGTAGTAGGCATCGAAGTAGCCATCCTCGAAGGGTTCGTGCTTAGCATTCCACAAAGCATCAACAAACTCCTTGCTCTTCTTGTGCTTACATAGGATAGAGGCTGCTGCCACGGTACTTACAAGACCTATACTATGACGCAACTTGCGGAAGCCACCAGCGCCAAGAATCTCGTTACCCTCGGGCAGTGATCCGTCTTTGCGATACTGATCTAAGAAGGTGTCAACACCTTGGCTGTAGAAGAAGTTCTGTATCTTCTCGCCATACTGATGCTGCCATGCGGCATCTTTTGCGCTCCACTCATAGTCGAGCGTAATGTTCATAGGCACACGCCAAGAGTCGTAACGGAAGTTGTTATTGCCATTTCTACGAGGAGCACCTTGTGGATTCTGAGGCATGCCGGGGAAGCGTGGGGCTTCCATCTCACTGCCGTCATACTGACACTGGTCGCCATTCAGACCTGTTTTCTCATCAATACATTTATGCAGGAACTCTCTACTCTTCTTGGCACAATCCATCCAGAACTCTGAGCGACCATCATCACCCCACTTTGCCCATACCTCATAGAAAGCAGGAATATGATAGGAGGGGTCTGTAAAACGCTGTCCCCAACCATCAGGCGTAAAGGTAATCAGACGAGTCTCTGGGTCGATGAGATACATCTTCTGAGGACCTTGTTGCTGCTGACCACCAAAGCCACCGAAACCGCCAAAGCCCTGACGAGGAGGCTCTGGAGTATATTCCTTAGGCTGAATGCAATCCAAGATGCGCTTAGCCTCAGCCTTATAGTTGATACCGGTATCGTTGCCCCAACGGTTAGAGGCAAAAATCAGAGAGGTGATAAAGTATAGTTCACCATCGCTGGCAGCACCATCAGAATTGCGTGTGCCATCGGTCTTACAGCTCCAAGCAAAATAACCCTCACGGATACCCTTTTGATGCTGCATATATTTTCTTGTCCAACGCCACAGACGGTCAAAGATATCCTTCTCGCCCATCTGTACGGCCACCATCATACCATACGACATACCTTCGGTACGCGCATCGTGGTTCTTGATATCCGACACATAACCCATTGTGTCGCCCACCTCAAAATATACTTTGTTTGGACCACGGAATACATCGTTGAACACTTCTTTCAACTTAGCGTCAACTTCAGCGGGCTTATAACCCATCTCAACAAATACATTACGATACTTGCCTGTTTCAAAGGCACCTTTCTCCTGTGCATAGCCCATTACAGCTGTGCTCATTGTTAAAACCAATGATAATACAATCTTTTTCATACGGTAAAGACTTACGTTTGTAAATATTTTTATTTTAGAATAATAGAATTAGCGTTAATGTAATATTATAATTTTTGCCTACCAAGTAAGCGTATTGATAATCGGGCACAAAGATAATTATTTTTTTCGAATCCACAAAATTTTAACCAGAATACAAGAAAATAACGCAGCAATTGTTCTTTTGCTGCGCTAAATATATATTAAGGTTAAAATCTTTACAGCTTCGGATTGTTGTCTGTCAGTGCAACAATATCTTTGAAGTACCATTTCAAAGGTATGGCTTCTTGATAGCTTGAAACAGAAACGGCAGGTACATGAAATAATACATAGTCATTGATTGCAGTAAAATATGAAGTATAGTCATCTATATGTGGTACTTGTTCTGCATAACAATTGAAATCGAGGACTGTCAGTAAATAGATAGCATGGGGTTTTTGAAGAAAAGGAGCTGATGCATTTCCTAATGCATCAGCTCCTTTATGTATTGATAAAAGAATAATGTCTGCTATTAAGCATCGATATTAGCGTAGGTAGCGTTCTTCTCAATGAACTGGCGACGTGGCTCTACATCGTCACCCATCAGCATAGAGAAGATTTCGTCAGCCTCGGCAGCATTGTCGATAGTTACCTGCTTCAAAAGACGATTCTCAGGGTTCATAGTGGTTTCCCACAACTGCTCTGGGTTCATCTCACCAAGACCTTTGTAACGCTGTGTGTGGAGTGCAGAAGCATTTTCATCGCCGGCTACATACTTGTCGATGAATGCCTGACGCTGCTGCTCGGTATAGCAGTACTCTGAATACTTCTTGTAGGTGCACTTGTAGAGTGGTGGTGTAGCGATATACAGGTGACCACCCTGAATAACCTGCGGCATGAAGCGATAGAAGAGTGTCATGATCAGTGTGTCGATGTGAGAACCATCGACGTCGGCATCGGTCATGATGATAATCTTATCGTAGCGCAGCTTATCGATATTGGCATCCTTAGAATCTTCTCCATCTACACCGAAGCGTACACCGATACTCTGGATGATGTTCATAACAGACTCGGCTTCGAACACGCGGTGCCACTGTACCTTCTCAACGTTCAGAATCTTACCACGCAAAGGCAGAATAGCCTGGAAGTGGCGATCGCGACCTTGCTTAGCAGAACCACCGGCAGAGTCACCCTCGACGAGGAAGATTTCGCATACCTTAGGATCCTTCTCTGAGCAGTCAGCCAACTTACCGGGCAGGCCACCACCCGTCATAGGATTCTTACGCTGTACACTCTCACGAGCCTTGCGGGCTGCGATACGTGCTGTAGCAGCAAGGATTACCTTCTCGCAAATAGTGTGAGCCTCTTTGGGGTGCTCTTCCAAGAAGTTGGTCATAGCCTCACCTACGGCCTTCTGTACAGCACCATTAACCTCGCTGTTACCCAGCTTAGTCTTGGTCTGACCTTCGAACTGAGGCTCGGCAACCTTTACAGAGATAATGGCTGTAAGACCCTCACGGAAGTCATCCTGTGCCACCTCAATCTTGGCTTTCTCAATCTGCTTACGCAGCTGATCGTCTTCGTCGGCATACTTCTTCAATGCACGAGCCAGAGCGATACGGAAACCAGTAAGGTGGGTACCCCCCTCGATGGTATTGATATTGTTAACGTATGAGTGGATATTCTCTGAATAGTCGCTATTGTAGAGCAGAGCAACCTCAATGGGCACACCATCCTTCTCAGTCTTCAGGCAGATAGGGTCGCCAATGATAGAGGTACGATGACGATCTACGTAGCGCACAAACTCCTTCAATCCTTCCTTAGCATGGAAAACCTCTTCCTTGGTCTTTCCTTCTTCGTCAGGACGCATATCTCTCAGCGTGATGGTGATGCCTGCATTCAGATAGGCAAGCTCGCGCATACGCTTAGCAACGATGTCGTATTTGTATTCGGTAGTGGTGAAGATGCTGCCATCAGGCCAGAACTGCTGACGAGTACCAGTCTTGTCGGTATCGCCTACTATCTTCACGTCGTAGAGGGGCTTACCCTTCTCGTATTCCTGCTGGTAGATATGACCATTGCGGAATACCTGTGACATCATGTGAGTAGAAAGCGCATTAACACAGCTTACACCCACACCGTGCAAACCACCAGAAACCTTATAAGAACCTTTATCAAACTTACCACCGGCATGCAGTACAGTCATAACAACCTCCAGAGCCGACTTGTGCATCTTCTCGTGCTCATCGACAGGGATACCACGACCATTATCTTGTACTGTGATAGAATTATCTTCGTTAATAGTAACTTCGATGTGTGTGCAGTAGCCTGCCATCGCCTCATCGATAGAGTTGTCAACGGTCTCGTTGACCAGATGGTGGAGACCCTTTTCGCTGATGTCTCCGATATACATAGCCGGACGCTTGCGCACGGCTTCCAATCCCTCAAGCACTTGAATATTGCTCGCGGAATAGTTGCTTTCCTTTTTCAGTTCTTCTGCCATTGTTTTATATTTGCGATTTGGATGCAAAGATACATAAAAAAGGTGAGAAAGACGAATGTTTTTCTGCTAAAAAAGTACAAAAAAAGTCGCTAAACTTTGCAGTTAGCGACTTTCTATTCTTTTTTCGTCGTATTCAGTGCTTACAATTTACTGATGTGATTGCACAGACTAGACTTGATATTGGCAGCCTTATTCTTGTGGATAATGTGGTTCTTAGCCAACTTATCCAACATCTTCTGTACTGCAGGGTACAGCTTTGTAGCCTCGTCCTTGTTTGTCATAGCGCGCAGCTTACGAACAGCGTTACGCATGGTCTTGGCATAATAGTGGTTGTGTTCTGCCTTTTTCTTGTCCTGACGAATTCTCTTCAGTGATGATTTGTGATTTGCCATTTTAATTTTTGTTTTTTAATTGTTAATAAAGCTTGTGGGTCTTGCGCCTCTAATGGGCTGCCCTGGGCGGACTTCTCAATTGAGAATCGACAATAAGTAATTGGCAATTTCTTTTTCAAAGCCCTCTGACACCGTGTCCCCAAAACTTGGTAGCACTTGGCTGTGCAGATGCCAGATTTCTTGTAGTCCCTAGGAGAGTCGAACTCCTCTTTAGAGAATGAAAATCTCTCGTCCTAACCGATAGACGAAGGGACCATCGCCATGAAAAGCGGGTGCAAAGGTACTACATTTTTCTTAAATAGACAAATTTTCTCAAGAAAAAATGCATTTTTCCACCTTTTTTATGTATTTTTGCAGCCTATGCTCATCAAAACGAAGGCTATTGTGCTACATTCATTCAAGTTTGGAGAGTCCAGAATGATTGTAGATATGTTTACCTGCGAGGCAGGCAGACTGTCGTTTGCCGTACCTATTCCTAAGACATCAAAAGGCCGACTGAAGAAGCAATATTTTCAGCCGATGACGCTTTTAGAGGTGGAATGCGACATTAGACAGCGCATACAACTGCAGAAACTAAAAGATGCTCGTTTGTTGACTACTTATGCCGCTATACCCTTCTCACCTGAGAAATTGGCTATTTCACTATTTGTCGCTGAGTTTCTGTATCACGCCCTCCGTTCAGAACAACAAAACAAGTCGCTCTTCGCTTATGTATGCGATTCTATGCAATGGTTAGATATGGCAACAACGGGCTATGCCAACTTTCATCTGACTTTTCTGATGCGCCTGTCGCGATTCTTGGGCTTCTATCCAAATCTTGAAGAATGTGAAGAGAAGAATGAGAAATTCGGAGATCTGCTATTCGACTTGCGCGAAGCACGTTTCTGCAGAATGACCCCTCTGCACCGCGACTTTCTGGACTCTAACGAGGCACAAATGATTCATTTGTTGATGCGTATGGACTTCCCAACGATGCACCTTTTTCGTCTTTCACACCAAGAACGTAACCGTATTGTCGAAGTGTTGCTTCAATACTACCGCCTACATATCCCCCAATTCCCTGAATTAAAGAGTCTTGCCGTTTTGCAAGAACTGTGGACGTAGGTTTTACTGAAAAAAAAGAGGCGTTAGTTGAAAAAATAAAGAACTATCGCCCCAAAAGACTATCTTTGCAGCACAGACTACTACATAATATATAAATATGGTTATGAGAAAAATATTGTTTTTATTACTGACAATGATAGGCGCAACCAACATATATGCTGGCGATTATGCCTATCTGACCTTTGAGACTACCGATGGTGAAAAGGTTTCGGTATCTGCATGGTCACAGACGCTGACAATCAGTGGTAATACACTGTCTATTGGCGGTCACTCGTTTACACTCTCGAATCTTAGTAAGATGTACTTCTCTGCATCCGATGAGACAACAGGCATCCGCACACTGAGTGCTGACGACTGGAACAACATCACCGACATCTATGACATGAAAGGTAATAAGCTGAGCAAGAATCAGATGCAGAAAGGCATCTGCATTGTGAAGACAAGTCAAGGAACCTTTAAAATTACTGCAAAATGAAAAAGGTTTATGCATTATTGATGGCACTTATGCTGACGATAGCAGCTGGCGCCCAAACGCTAAACGTACAAGTAGGTAGCGTCATCTATCAGTTCCCAGCCAGTCAGACGGGCGATATGACTTATTCAAATGGCACCTCGCTGACTATTATGGGTAAAACCTTTATACTGAGCGATATCAGTGCAATGACAGTGGACGATTCCATGGTAAAGGACAATGCTATCAGCGTAATCTATAATGGTATTGCTGCAACTGTGATTGTAGCTGGCAACATTGCACAGTATGTTACCCCTTCTGTCAGTGGTGCTCATATATCAATCGCTCAGAATGATAATCTAGCAGAGGAAATTACATACACCTTGTCTGGTACATCAGAAGACGGTGAGTTCTATATGTCGGGATCATATAAAGCTACCATTGAGTTTAATGGTTTGACGCTGACCAATACTACTCCAGTGTATAGTGGAGCTGCTGTTCATATTCAGAATGGCAAGCGCATTAAGGTTAAAGTAGTATCAGAAACTACCAATACGCTAACGGATGCTGTGAGTGGTTCTCAGAAAGGATGTCTATATATCAAAGGACATGCTGAGTTTGCCCAGAAGGGTACGCTTAATATTATTGGTAATGTAAAGCATGGCATCAAGACAGGTGAGTATATCACCTTGAAGAATGCAACCATCAATATTACCAAAGCTGTAGGTGATGGAATCAACTGCGAACAGTTCTTCCAGATGACTAGCGGAACTATCAATATTCAAGGTGTAGGTGACGATGGTATCCAATGTGACATTGAGGATAGCACAACGGGTTCTACTGGTGAAACGACAGATCATGAAGGTGAAGACTCTGGTAACGTATATATTGAAGGGGGAACGCTGGCAATCAGTGTAACTGCCAATGCCGCCAAGGGTATCAAGAGTGAGGGCGATATGCACATCTGCGGTGGAGAGGCTACGATTACTACTTCTGGCGGTGGCCTCTGGGATAGTGATAAGTCTAAGACTAAAGCGTCATCATGTCTAAGCGCTGATGGTAACATGGTGGTCAGTGGTGGTACCTTCAGCCTTACAAGTACTGGCAATGGCGGCAAGGGAATGAGCGTTGATGGTACTATGACAATCAGTGATGGCACCATCATTATCAAAACCTCTGGTCAGGCTGTAGGTGCCTCGTCTTCAGGTACGCTAACCACCATCTCTAATGCGCAGTCACTCGACAGATATAGCAGCGACTACAAGTCATCGCCCAAGGGTATCAAGGCCGATGGTAATATGTTCATATCTGGAGGTTCTATCAATGTTACCACGACAGGTTGTGGTGGTGAAGGCATAGAGAGTAAGGGTACACTGGATATCACTGGTGGACAGATTACCGTCAATGCCTACGATGACGGCATCAATTCATCGAGTCACATGACTATTTCTGGAGGCTACATCTACTCACGGGCTACTAATAACGATGGCCTCGATGCAAATGGTAACCTGTACATCAAGGGTGGACTGATTTATGCCATTGGTACAACGACTCCAGAGAAGTCTATAGATGCCAATACGGAGGGAGGCTACAAATTGTATATCCAGGGCGGAACTATTATTGCCGTAGGCGACTTAGAGAATGGTGCAAGCATCAGCGGTGGAACTTGTAAGTACACTACATTGTGGACAGCCACTTCGTGGTATGCGCTATATAATGGTGACACACTGGTAGCAGCCTTTAAGACTCCCACAAAGTCTTCCGGCAGCGGTGGCGGATGGAATGGACCTGGTGGTGGATATGGACCTGGTGGAGGTAACAGCAGTCAGAAGCTGATAGTCTATACCTCATCTACTCCTACCCTGAAGTCTGGCATCGCCGTAACTGACGGAACAGAATACTTTGACGGCATGGCAAACACTGGTTGTACTGTCAGTGGTGGCAGTAATGTGTCGCTCAGCAACTACTCTTCTGGTGGCGGTTGGTGGTAAGCCCATATAATAGATGATATGTTGCCGATGGGGGCTTCTTCTCATCGGCAATGTATCATTATGAACTATCAGAAATAAAAAAGTTGTGATTTTTTAGACATAAATGGTTGTTTTTTTATAATAAATATGTACCTTTGCACACCATTAAGTGTTCTACCTACCCTTAAAACAAAATAACCTAACCTCTATATGAGCGTACTAACAGACATTTTATCAACATTTGCGCCCATCTCGTTAGAACAGATGAGTGAGGTGAAGCTGATGAACCGTATCGACAGAAAGTTTGTTACGACAACAGATCGCCTATACCAACTTCTACAGATGGCTCGACAGGATTACTACATACAGGAGATTGACGGGGAGCGCAACCCTGAATACGACACCACCTACTTTGATACGGTAGCGTTTGACATGTATAACCAGCACCAATGGAATCATGCCAATCGACAGAAGATTCGTTTTCGCACCTATTGCATCAGTGGCTTACAATTTATGGAAGTAAAGACGAAGAATAATCATGGGAGAACAAAGAAGAAGCGCATGAAGGTGAGCGATATGAATGTATGCGAATCAGAAAAGCGCACCTTCCTCTCCAAGCACCTGAATTATCAAGCCGACACATTGCAACCTGTATTAAACAATCATTTTCATCGTATCACGCTAGTAAATAAAGCCAAAACCGAAAGACTCACCATTGACTCGGCATTATGCTTTCACAATCTTGTGAGCGGAAAAGATAAGGATATGGGTAATTTGGTAATTATTGAACTAAAGCGTGACGGACTCTGCTACTCACCCGTATTGGAAATGCTGCACCAACTACACATCCATCCACATGGTTTCTCGAAATACTGTATGGGGTCAGCACTAACCAATACCCAACTGCCTATCCACCGCTTCAAAAGCAACTTGATAGAGATTAACAAGATTATGAAGAACTAACAACAAAACAATTTATAGAATATGCAAGATTTTTTTTCCTCTGGATTCGGAGATGCCTTACTTAGATTTGTCATCTGTATCTGTGTTAACTGGTTTATCGTTCACTTTCTGTATTTTAAGAAAGGTAAGAGGCGCGACTTCTACTTTACCTTTATCATTATATCGGTAGCCATCTACTTCCTGGTCTATCTGATGATGGGCATGGATCGTGGTAAGGCAACCATGGGTGTAGGTCTTGGACTTTTCGGTATTTTCTCGATTATGCGCTATCGCACGGATACGATGCCTGTGCGCGAGATGACCTATCTCTTTGTAGTGGTATGCTTATCGGTTATCCATGCAATGGCCTCATCATTGGGCATTGATAGTAATGGTCTGGCCATAGGCACCACCCTATGCGAACTTGGTGTTATCGACCTGATTGTGATTGCAACTATCATCATCTTTGAGCGTCACCTGAAGATGGATGCATCTAAACTGGTACAATACGACCGTATTGAACTGATAAAGCCAGAGCGTCGACAAGAGATGATAGAAGATCTTCGCCAGCGTACTGGTTTGAAAGTACTTAACGTAGAAATTGGTGCCATCGATTTTCTCCACGATATGGTTATGTTGCGTGTGTATTATGAGGCAGCCGCAAATAAGCGTGATAAGAACTTGGATAACATGCTCAAAATAAAAAACTCTGATTATGAAAAGGTTTAGATTTCTCTCCATCCTGGCAATAGCCATGGTAACGCTACCTCTGATGGCTCAGAGTGAGGCGGGGACAATACTGGAACTGGGTGTCGAAAAGAAACTGTCGAAGAAAGTAAGCGTAGGACTGGACGCAGAATGGCGTACTCGCAACGACTGTAAGACGACAGACCGCTGGAGCGTTGGTCTCGGCGCTGACTATAAGCCCATCAAGAATATCAAGTTGGCAGCAGGATATATCTTGCTTAAT
Source organism: Prevotellaceae bacterium HUN156 (assembly GCA_900119285.1). GTDB lineage: Bacteria > Bacteroidota > Bacteroidia > Bacteroidales > Bacteroidaceae > Prevotella. The sequence goes on along the minus strand of FPIT01000003.1, from coordinate 101,831 downwards.
GACCATTTTCGTGAGGACATCAGCTATAATGCCGATGGTAGTTATAATAACTGGCGACCTTCTTATTGGGGTATCCGCCATCGTATACATGTTTCTGTAACGGGAAATTATAAAATTGCAAAGTTTCTGAACATCTCATTGCGCGAACGTTGGCAGTATACTTATCGTCCGGAAACAACCGTTGATCGTTGGGATTTTGACAACTCATGGTGGGAAGACAAGGTGCGCGAAGCAAAAGGAAAGAATCAGTTGCGCTCTCGTTTGCAGGTAGAATACGATAAGAAGCATGCATTGTTGACACCTTATGCCAGCATCGAATTATATCATTCGTGGGCTATCGAGAAGATACGTTATACAGTGGGAACAAACATAGCACTCTCTAAACAGCATATGCTGAGTCTTTTCTATCGCTACCAAGATATGCATAACGTAGCTGCAGATGTCTACGATCCCGACATGCACTATATCGGAGTAGGCTATAAATTTAAATTCTAAAAAAGAGAAAGATGAAAAAACTTTTATATATCATGGCTATAGCTTGTATGGTGGCTTGCCAGAATGACGATACTGACTTCAGCGCCTATACAAGTGGGGCTATCTCAAAGGCACACGTTATCAACATCACATATCAAGGTAATAGCGTAACAGTAACTGGCGACAACAAAGGATATGTAAGCACAGCTGGTGCTGATGTTACTGTCAATGCTATGGGAAACGACTCTCTGTTATTGGTGCTTAGTGGTAGTACGACAGATGGCTCACTACTCATCTTCCGTGAGAAGAAATATGGCATCAAGCTCAATGGAGTATCTATTCACAACAGTGATGGACCAGCCATCAACAACCAATGTAGCAAAGCACTCTATCTGAACATCGCAGACGGAACGGTTAATACGTTGACCGATGGAACAGCTTATGACGAGAAGGTTAATTACCAGCAGAAGGGCGCTCTCTTCAGCGAGGGACAAATCCTTATCAGTGGTTCTGGAACGCTTCAAGTAACTGGCAACTGCAAGAATGCCATAGCCAGCGATGACTATATTATTATTGACGACGATCCCACTATCACGGCCCAATCTTCAACAGGTCATGGTATCAAGGTGAACGATGGAATCTGGATTAATGGTGGCATACTGGACATCAATGTAACAGCAAATGCAGCACGAGGCATCAAATCGGACACAGAAGTTGTCATCACCAATGGAGATATCACCATCAACACCACCGGCGATTGCATCTACGATGAGACAGAGGCTGACTACAGCAGTGCTGCGTGCATCAAGTGCGAGAATGCGTTCACCATGTCGGGAGGAAAGCTGACCATGACAAGCAGTGGCGATGGTGGAAAAGGAGTGAACTGTGCTGATGTGATAACCCTTACAGGCGGTTCCCTTAGTGCTATCACTACTGGTGGTAATGAGAATGGAAAACCTAAAGCAGTCAAAGGCGATAAAGGCATCATCCTTAGTGGTGGTTCCTTCCATGCAAAAGTTAAAAAGAGTTGGGCTTGCGATAATGGAACGGATAGCGAAATCGCCTCAGAGCATGTGACCGTAATGGGAACACCCTCTGAAGCGAATATTACGAAACAGGAAGTAAAAGTGATATTCTAATTATAGTAGCTCAGGCAATTGATAGAGCTTGACGCTATTTGATCCTTTTATCAGAATATAACGATGCTGCGGTTGCTGCTTGGCAATCGCAGCTTTTACTTCTTCTATGTCGTTGAATAATTGGCAATTATTAATTGACAATTGACAATTCTTGTATTCCTCACCTACCAGCCAAACTTCGTCGAAGCCTGCGTCTGCAAGCATATTCACCACCTGCTGATGCTCCTCATTGCTGACATCACCCAGTTCACCCATCTTGCCGAGAATAGCCATCTTATGATCTACCTGCATCAACTTGAAGTTGTCAATAGCAGCAGCCATAGAAGTAGGATTAGCATTATAAGCATCAACAATGAGATGATTATGCTCTGTTACCGTCATCTGAGAACGGTTATTTGAAGGTACATAATTCTCGAGAGCATGATTAATCTGCTCGAAAGGAATATTATTGACATAGCCAATCGTAATGGCTGCCAACATATTGTCAAGGTTATAAGCACCAATCAAATGGGTCTGTACCTCTATCCATTCACTAGTATATCCAGCATCGGCATCCTGCTCACGCCAACGGAACTTGAGGAAGGGAGCACAAGATACAACCTCACCCCGAATTAAAATGTCCGAATTGTCACTTTGACCATAATAATATACATCTGGTGATTGGTGAGAAGCAAGTGCAGACTGGCGCTCTTCCAGCATCTTCATCAGGTATTCATTATCACGATTGATGAAGATAGGGCAATCGTGAGCCAGAAGAAAATCGTAGAGTTCACCCTTAGTTTGGCATACTCCCTCAAAAGAGCCAAAACCTTGTAAATGGGCACGGCCTACATTAGTAATGAGTCCGCAATTGGGCTCTGCAGTCTCTACCAGCGTCTTGATGTCTCCAGGATGTGAGGCTCCCATTTCTACAACAGCAATCTCTGCTTGATTATCTAAGCGGAACAGCGTCTTGGGAACACCTACGTCATTGTTGAAATTACCCTCTGTAGCCATCACACTATAACATTCAGCCAGCACTGCACGAATCAATTCCTTAGTAGTTGTTTTACCATTGGTTCCTGTGATACCAACAACTGGAATTTCGAATTGGCGACGATGCTCACGAGCCAAATCCTTGAAGGTTTGTAAGCAATCCTCTACAAGGATGAGTCTGTCATCCATACTTTCATCCTTTGAGGTGGGGGTGGGCTCTTCATCAACGATTGCATAGCTACAGCCTTTCTCCAGAGCCTGAATTGCAAATTGGTTACCATTAAATGAAGCACCTTTTAGTGCTAAAAATATACTACCCTCAGGACAGTTGCGTGAGTCTGTTGTAATCAGCGGATGCTGCTGATATAACTTATAGAGTTCCTTGATATCCATATCGTTTTTTATTTATGGTGCAAAGTTACATATTTTTCTTCATACACAAAAAAGAAAATGGGATGCAAAACGAAATATTTCTTAATTCTTATCGGATAATTCATAGATTTTCCGTATCTTTGCAGAATAAACAAAAAAAGCATTTATGACATTTACAGAAAAAGCTAATCAGATATTCCAACAGGCAATTCGTGATTATCATCTAAAAGATGATGTTGATACTCCTATCAACAACCCCTATGAGCGTGAAAGCATAGAGTATAGTCTCTATCTGAAGTGCTGGATTGATACCGTACAATGGCATTTGGAGGATATCATCCGCGATCCACACATTGACCCTACAGAGGCTTTAGGACTAAAACGCCGCATTGATCGCTCTAATCAGGATCGTACTGATTTGGTTGAAGAGATTGACACATACTTCCGCAGAACATATGCAGACGTTAAGGCTCTTCCTGATGCCCGTTTGAATACTGAGAGTCCTGCATGGGCTATTGATCGCTTGAGCATTCTGGCGCTGAAGATATGGCACATGAAGGAGCAGACAGAACGTAAGGATGCTGACGAGGCACACATCCAGCTTTGTCAGGCTAAACTCGATGTTCTGTTGGAGCAGCAGGTTGACCTTTCTACTGCTATCGACCAGTTACTGGAGGATATCGAAGCAGGACGTAAGTATATGAAGGTATATCGCCAGATGAAGATGTATAACGACCCCTCAACCAACCCAATTCTGTATAAGAAGTAAGAAGAACGAAGAAGAAAGGATGAAGAAAGAGCACATACTCGTTATTCGTTTCTCAGCCATGGGTGACGTGGCAATGATGGTGCCTGTAATTTATTCACTGGCACATCAGTATCCAGATATCCGTATCACGGTACTGAGTAGAGCATTTGCACGCCCATTCTTCGAAAATCTTGCACCCAATGTAGGATTTATGGCTGCAGACTTGAAAAACGAATATCGTGGCATCAAAGGATTGAATGCGCTTTATCGCCGTCTGGCAGCTAAACAATTTACCGCTGTAGCAGACTTACATAGTGTATTACGTTCAGAGTATCTGCGTATACGCTTCAATTTAGGCAGCTATCGTGTGGCACATATCAATAAGCATCGTAAAGGTCGCCGTCGTATTACGTCTGCAACAAAAAAAGAACTGGTGCAACAGCCAACATCCTTCCAGAACTACATTGACGTATTTGAAAAACTGGGCTATCCAGTAACCATCCAATTCCGTAGTATCTTCCCAGAAGAAGGTGGCAATCTCAATATATTACCTAAGGAGATGTGCGTCAAGAACTCCTTTGAGCAATGGATTGGTTTAGCTCCTTTTGCCGCCCACGAGGGTAAGACTTATCCTCCCCGCTTGATGCATCAGGTGATAGAACAGCTTATAGAGAAATACCCCAAGGCACGTCTCTTTCTCTTTGGTAGAGGAGAACAAGAAGAACAATATTTCACAGAATGGAGTGAGCAACACCCTTCATGCGTCTATGTAGGTAAACATTTAGAGTCTATGCATCAGGAATTGATACTGATGAGCCATCTTGATGTAATGGTTTCTATGGACTCTTCGAATATGCACATGGCATCACTCACGAACACTCCTGTAGTTAGCGTATGGGGCGCTACACACCCCTATGCAGGCTTTATGGGCTGGGGACAGTCAGAAGAGAATGCCGTACAGATATCTCTCGATTGTCGTCCATGTAGCATCTTTGGACAAAAACCATGTCTACGAGGTGATTATGCTTGTATGCGCAACATAGCACCAGAATCTATCGTGGAGAAAGTTGAGAAGGTTATTAAAAACCTATAATACTAACCCTTTAAACAAAAAGCTTATGAAAAAGTATGTTTGCGAAACCTGTGGTTATGTTTATGACCCTGCAGTAGGAGATCCCGATAGTGGAATAGCTCCAGGAACAGCATTTGAAGACCTTCCCGATGATTGGGTATGCCCTATTTGTGGCGTTGGTAAAGACGAATTCTCGCCCGAGGAATAAGGCTTATAGCTTGAATTTCTTGACGACAATGCCGTCGTAAGTCTTAACGGTCAGACACACGCTGTCTGGCCGATTTTCTTTTGGCAGCAAGATACAAACATAATAACGGTTAGTATAATACTCTGGAGCCTTTCCTTGATCATGAAGCAGACGATAATAGGCTGTATGTGTATGGTCTTCATTCTCTTTGACATCATCTAATGCCAGTCCTAACGAGTGAATACCTTCCTTTCCTACATCATCACGCCCATTTTTCATCAATAATCCCAAATTGATATATTTACCATTGCGCGTCAACCAGGTACTCTCCAATCCTAATGGGTCTTGGGGTAATTTCTTAAATTCCTTTGCTTCTTTAGGACATAGCGTAGGCATAATACCAATAGAATGCACTTCTGCCTTTCCATCCTCCACCTTATTATAATATAAAGCAGTACGATAGATGGTATCAGCTGTTTCTATCCATGAAGCAGTTAAGGGCTTGTTTAATCGATATTCATCGCCTTCATCAGTCAGAAACGAAATACCATACTTTTCACTATTGATAGTGAGCTCTGCAAAATCTGCCTGTATCAATGAATATTTACCTTCACCTTTTTCGTAACTATCATTGGTACACGAAAATAGTAAAAAAGTGAGGAGGTAAAAAGGCATTAACCTTCTTACTATACTTCTATTTGTATGTTGTATGCTCATCACCTTTTTTCTCTATTTACTTCTTTGCCTTTAAATAATTCCTAACAGGATTAGCATACATCGTCAGCAAGCGCTCACGCAAGAAAGTCTCATCCTTATCGGCAATCTTTATCTTGGCCAACTGCCCTGTCAGATACTTATCAAAGCATTCCACATCTTTTGATGTGTAATCCTGCTTAAAATGCTCACCTTCCAAACGATCGTAAGCGATGTAATTACATGGATACAGACGATAGTTAGCATGTAGTTCCTGATCAATACGCTGACTAAGCTGGGCGAAGAACTCGTTACGAGGCAAATTGTCCAGTTCTTCAATCCATTGATTGATTGGAGTTCCACAGTGGTAATGAACACGTCCTTTATATCCAAAGATACCAGTCTTCATATTGTCGAGGTCATCCTGCTTACTCTTCTTAAAAGAAGGATTATCGCGCTTTTGTTGAAATTCCTGAGCTTTAAGATAGTCACAAGGATCATACTCGTAGCTAATCGTCAGCGGAACGATATTGAGGTCTCGGAGTTTACCAGACAGAGATGCGTCTGAAGCAGTAGACCCCATCGCCAACATCTTCAGTACAGAATCTTGCGTATGGTCGCTCGAGTCTTTGGCACGTCCCTCGCGCTGAGCAATCCAGATATTCTCACGTTTCTGGTTGACAGCATAGTGAATATAACTACTCATCAACTGACTGGAGCGCATCATTTCATGAGCTGTAAGACCTCGACGTACAGTGAATGCCTTATTCATCCTTACCAGTCGCTTAATCCAAGGATAAATGAGCAGATTATCGCCAATACCAATCTCTACCGTTGTTGGATGTCCAGCAGCAACCAGCATCACATCGAGGAATGCCGAGTCAAGTACGATATCACGGTGGTTGCTCAAGAAAGTATAACGCTGTTTAAAATCCGGATCTGCAGCCTGTAGAATCTTGTCATCAAACGTACAACCATCCGTATGTTTACGAATAATCCAGTTGACCACAGGCTTCATGAAACGCTTCTGGAAATCAAGCGGCGTCTTGATGCCTACAAATAATAGTTTCAGGAGTCCATTGCGTATTCCTTTAGGCAGCCAAGGTGCAAAGCCCTTTAGTAGCATAGAAAACTGGCGATCGTTCAACAGGTCATTAAAAGCCTGTTTCATCTCTCCAGCCTCATAAGGCCGTATCTCGTCAAAAGACCCACCCAAGCCCTCCCCAGGGGAGGGATGTTTGGTCACATAATCTTTTTCTGTCATCGTGTTACTCATAGGAATATCTAATTTAACATTCCTCCCTTGTGGGAGGGCTTGGGTGGGCTATTTATTTAAAATTGGTTCTCCACAATATCCGTGAGTACATCAGTCATTGACAAGCCTGCTGCACGAACCTGCTGAGGAATAAAGCTGGTAGGTGTCATACCCGGTGTGGTATTTACCTCTAACATAGAGATTTTACCCTCTTTAGAGATGATGTAGTCAATACGAATGATACCATTGCAGTGCAGGATATCATAGATATGGCTGGTAATCTCACGTACTCGACGAGTGATGTCCTCAGAGAGGCGGGCAGGAGTAATCTCCTTTACCTGACCATTATACTTAGCATCATAATCGAAGAACTCGTTTGTTGTTACCACCTCTGTAGCAGGCAGCACTACAGACTTCTCGTGAGTTTTATACACACCGATAGAAATCTCAGTACCCTCCAAGAACTGCTCTACCATGATTTCGGGACTCTCCAACATGGCCTTACGGATGGCAGGAGCCAACTGGTCTTTGTTCTTTACCTTTGACACGCCAAAAGATGAGCCATCAGCAGCAGGCTTCACGAAGCAAGGCATACCAATGCGCTGTTCTATCTCGTCATCGCTTACCAACTCCTCATAGCCTTGACGAATCAGCAGTGAGTCAGCCACAGAAACACCATAGCCACGCAGATACTGGTTTAGTACAAACTTATCAAACGTCATTGCTTCTACCAATACACCACTGGTAGAATAGGGTAGTCCGATAAGGTCGAAGTAACCCTGCAGAATACCATTCTCACCAGGAGTACCATGAATGGTAATATAAGCATAGTCGAAGAGTTTGGCTTTGCCATCCTCTACGAATGAAAAATCGTTGCGGTCGATACGTGCTGTCAGTCCACCAGGCAGTTCTACATGCCAGTCCTGTCCTTTAATGTCGACGATATACACGTTGTAACGTTCTTTATCAAAGAAAGAATAAAGTCCCTGTGCAGAGCGCAATGACACATCGTGCTCAGAAGAGTCGCCACCACAAACGATGGCAATGTTACGTTTCAGTTGTTCCATTATCATATATTATTTTGTTCTCTTTTCTTACGAGTTATTTGATTTAATATATTTGCGCCACTTCTCTATCAGCGCCTTCATATCTTCTGCCAGCTCACTGGTAAAGTCCATCTGTTCATGCGTTGTGGGATGCACAAATCCCAGGGTACGAGCATGCAGCGCTTGGCGACCACAAAGCTTAAAGCAATTCTGTATATATGCCTTATAACTTGCAGTGCGCTCACCACGCAATATCTCCATGCCTCCATAGCGCTCATCAGCAAACAGCGGGTGACCGATATGTTTCATGTGGGCACGAATCTGATGAGTACGACCAGTTTCTAATCGGCACTCCACCAGCGTGGTATAGCCATAACGTTCTAATACTCGATAGTGAGTTACAGCACTCTTTCCGATATCTGAACCTGGTGGAAATACTGCCATGCGCTGACGGTCTTTCGGGTCGCGTCCGATATTACCCTCAATGCGTCCTGTATCCTCCACGAAGTTGCCCCATACCAGTGCTACATAACTGCGATGGGTATCGTGATTAAAGAATTGAGCACCAAGTTCTGTCTTTGCTTCAGGTGTTTTTGCCACCACCAGTAAGCCACTAGTATCTTTGTCGATACGATGCACCAAACCAACAGACGGGTCATTAGGATCATAAGAAGGCAGATTGCGCAGATGCCAAGCGATGGCATTAACCAGTGTTCCGTGGAAATTACCCACACCCGGATGTACCACCAAACCTGCTGGTTTATTGATAACCATCAGTTGATCGTCTTCATAAACCACTTCCAAGGGTATATCTTCGGGTTCTATTGTTGTATCGTAGTGCGGACGGTCGAGCATCAAAGTGATGATATCACCTGGACGCACCTTGTAGTTGCTCTTTACGGGAGTGCCGTTCACTTGTATGAAACCAGCATCAGCAGCCTTTTGTATGCGATTGCGAGAGGAATGCTGAACATGCTCCGACATATATTTGTCGATGCGCACAGGCACTTGCCCACGATCAACTTCCATGCGCAAGTGCTCATACAATTGTTCGTTGGACTCTTCGTCCACCCATTCCATATCCTCGATTTCTTCTATCATATCTATCAACTATCAAGGTTCCTTGACCTCCTCAAAGTCATCTACATCACTTGCGCCTCCTTCAATATCCTCGGCACCCACCATATCAATATCGTCCAAATCCTCGATAGTGCCTTTACCCACAATCAGTGTCAATGGATTGTCGATAGAGATGCGGTCGCCATTAGAGACGTGATGTCCCTTGCAGAGTATACCATATACCCAATCCTTTTCACCATCCACCATCTTAGGTGTTTCTAAGTGGAAGCCCATAGCTGTCAGTCTGGCTTCAGCCTCGCGCACACTGGAATTATCAATGATATCGGGCAATGCAAAACTGGGCGAAGAAGGAGAATTTACAGTTACATAGATAATATGCCCCTCTTTAACTTTCTGCCCCTGAACAGGTGTCTGCAATAGGATGCAATTAGCTGGCACACTCTTGTTATATCCTGAATCGCTCACCTCGATAATTAAACCGAGAGCCTCGAGCTTATCATGAGCCTTTTGATAGTCCATACCCTTCAAATCGGGCACCTCAATCTCCTCACCATGATGGGTATACAAATCTAAGCCGAAACCTACACCGAGACACAGCAAGATAATAACCAGCAACATGGCTGATAGGTGGAGTACGACATCGCGGGTAAATACCTTTTTCAACATTTCTTTTACGTTCATTACGTCACTAATGCTATTTGATGACAAAAGTACAAAGAATAAATGACATAACAAAAAAATTGGGTATGTTTCTTAAAAACACACCCAATTCCTATTCTTCTACTTGTAGTAGAAGTGTGGTTCTTTGCCTGAGATGCAGGATTTACTTTCCGTGATGCTCGTCAGATACAGTTAACTTCTTACGGCCCTTAGCGCGGCGAGAAGCCAGTACGCGACGACCATTCTTTGTTGCCATACGCTCACGGAAACCATGCTTGTTCACGCGGCGACGATTGTGCGGCTGAAATGTTCTTTTCATTGTTCTATCTTAATTTTATTGTTATAATTCGTCAATTCGGGCTGCAAAATTACGTAATTATTTCTAATTGTGCAAGTTTTCACTTAAATTTTTCACTTTTCACTTTCCACTTTTCACTTTTTTTCGTACCTTTGCACCCGAAAAAGTGATAATTACATAATTATAATAGCATATTTTATGATTAACTCACAAGACATTAAGAAGGGTACTGCCATCCGTATGGACGGTGCCATTTGGGTTTGCATTGACTTCCAGCATCGTAAGCCCGGTAAGGGAAACACTATCATGAACATTAAGATGAAGAACGTTACTGATGGCCGTGTGCTGGAGCGCCGCTACAACATCGGTGAGAAGTTGGAAGACGTTGTCATCGAGCACCGCGACTACCAGTACCTCTATGAGGATCAGGAAGGTCGTATCTTCATGAACCAGGAGACTTTCGAGCAGATTCCCATCGCCAACGACCTCGTAATCGGTCACGAGTACATGAAGGAAGGCGATGTTGTATCAGTTGTTAGCGATACTACCGATGGTACTATCCTTTACGCTGAGATGCCCGTTAAGACTATCCTCCGCGTTACTCACTCTGAGCCTGGTATCAAGGGCGACACCGCTACCAACACTCTGAAGCCAGCTACTCTGGAGACTGGTGTTGAGGTTCGCGTTCCTCTGTTCATCAACGAGGGCGACCTGATTCAGGTTGATACTCGCGATGGTTCTTACTTGGCTCGTGCTAAGGAGTAATTTTAGTGTAGAGTATAGAATGTAGAGTGGAGAGTTTGCTACCGCACAGCCATCAAGCGCAGAATCTACAGCGGCAGCAAACTCTACACTCAACACTCTAAACTTGATGAATATGAAATATTCACTGATTGTTCCTGTCTACAATCGTCCTGATGAGGTCGATGAGTTGCTTGAGAGCCTTTGTTCCCAAACACTAAAAGATTTCGAGGTTGTTATTGTAGAGGACGGTTCACAAAAACCATGCAAGGATGTTTGCGACAAGTACGCAAGCATCCTTGATTTGCATTATTATTATAAGGAGAACAGCGGTCCTGGTCAGAGTCGCAACTACGGAGTAGAGCGAGCAAGTGGCGATTATGTCATTATCCTCGATAGTGATGTTGTTCTTCCCACAGGCTATCTTGCTGCTGTCGATAACAATGTTCAATGTTCCTCGCATCGCCACACTCTCCCTGAGAGAATGTTCAATGTTCAATGTTCAATGTTCAATGTTCAATGTTTCGGCGGCCCCGATGCTACACATCCCTCGTTCACACCCATCCAGAAAGCTATTAGCTATTCGATGACATCATTCTTCACTACGGGTGGCATTCGTGGAGGAAAGAAGAAGCTCGACAAGTTCTATCCCCGCAGTTTCAATATGGGCATCCGTCGCGATGTCTATCAGCAATTAGGTGGATTTACGAAGATGCGCTTTGGCGAAGATATTGACTTTAGCTATCGCATTGTTGAGGCTGGCTATCAGCCACAGCTATTCCCTGATGCTTGGGTGTGGCACAAGCGTCGTACCGACTTCCGTAAATTCTTCCGTCAGGTATATAATAGCGGTATAGCACGCATCAATCTGGAGAAGCGTCATCCAGGTACCCTAAAACTCGTTCACCTATTGCCAACAGTCTTCACTCTTGGTGTCATCGGCTTACTCCTACTCTTCGGATTAGGAGCATCCCTCTATAGCTATGGCGAATGGCTTGATGCCTACGAACTTCGCCCAGAAGATAATATGCATCAGGGGGTAGGTATGGTATTCTGCATTCTGGGGCTTTTACCTCTTTTATTCTATAGTAGCATTATTTGCATTGATTCAAGCATCAAAAACAAGAGTCTTTGGGTGGGACTGCTCAGCATCCCTGCAGCCTTCACCCAACTGATGGGCTACGGCTTAGGCTTTATCGAGTCGTGGTGGAAGCGCTGCATCTTGAAGCAAGATGAGTTTACGGCCTTCGAAAAGAACTTCTACTCTTAATTTAATGGAGAATGTAGAACGGAGAGTGTAGAGTTTGCTACCGCCATTATTTAAATCTCAAGATGCCGCGTAAAGAAAGCATATTAAAACTAAAAACAGAAGCTTTTGCCGTTAGGATTACGAAGCTCTACAAATATTTGGTAGGGCAAAAAGAGTCTGTCATTAGCAAACAAATATATCGAAGTGGTACGAGTATAGGGGCAAACGTAGCAGAAAGCATTAATGCTCAAAGTCCCGCAGACTTTATCAGTAAGCTAAGTATCGCACTGAAAGAAGCGAATGAGACAGAGTATTGGCTAAAAACCCTCTATCAAGGACAGTATATTGATGAAAATGGCTTTCAGTCAATGTTTAATGATAATGAAGAAATCATTAAGATTCTTGTCAAATCCATTAAAACAATAAAGAAAAGAGAAAGCAATGAAGAATAAGAAAACTATCGCGCAACCATCAAGCGCAGAATCTAAGGCGGTAGCAAACTCTACACTCTACACTCTACATTCTAAACTAAATATCAACCAGTGGGCAGAAGAAGACAGACCTCGTGAAAAAATGATGGCTCTTGGGCCTCAAGCGCTATCAGACGCAGAGCTCTTAGCCATTCTTATCGGTTCAGGTAACACAGAAGAGAGTGCTGTCGACTTGATGAAGCGTGTACTTGCCGACTGCAACAACAATCTGAATACATTGGGTAAGATGACCATTCACGACCTGATGCAGTATAATGGTATTGGCGAGGCAAAGGCTATCACTATTCTTGCTGCTTGCGAACTAGGCAAGCGCAGACAAATGGAGAAACCTGAAGAGCGCCCCGACTTGGGTACAGCCACCAAGATATACAACCACATGCATCCCGTGCTGCAAGACATTGATGTCGAAGAGTTTTGGCTATTGCTGATGAATCAGAACCATCGTCTCATCAAGAAGTTGCGCATCTCGCATGGCGGTATTACCGAAGTCTCTGTCGATATCCGTATCATTATGCGTGAGGCTGTCCTTGCTAATTCCACTATCATTGCAGTCTGCCACAACCATCCTTCTGGCAGTCTGCGACCAAGCCAGCAAGACAACGACCTGACAGCGGCGCTCCAACAAGCTTGTGCACTCATGCGCATCCACTTCATGGACCACGTCATCATTACAGATGGAGCTTATTTTAGCTATCACGAGACAGGGCGAATGTAGATAGAAGTATCAATCAAGAAAAAATGTTCACATTCACGCGTAATAATCAATATTACAAAGCGTTAAGTGTGAACATTTATTTTCTGTTATTGGAGATGTAGCAGTCACCTGTCCCTATTGGCATGCATCTCTACGAATACATTACGATACTTGCCTGTTTCAAAGGCACCTTTCTCCTGTGCATAGCCCATTACGGCTGTGCTCATTGTTAAAACCAATGACAAAACAATCTTTTTCATATGGTAAAGACTTACGTTTGCAAATATTTTATTTTAGAATAATAGAATTAGCGTTAATGTAATATTATATTTTGCTTACCAAGTATCGTACTTGATAATCGGGCACAAAGATAATTATTTTTTCGAATCCACAAAATTTTAACCAGAATACAAGAAAATAGCGCAGCAATTGTTCTTTTGCTGCGCTACACATTATAAAAAAACTATCTTTTATTTCACGACGACCTTACGGGTTGTACCATCTTTCATATGAATGATATTGAGACCATGTCGAGATTGACTTATCTGATGCCCATTTAGATCATAACGACTTACTATTGTCGAAGATTTCGATGTTGCGAATGGTACTATAACTTCTGCAGGAATTTGACTATTGATGATACCAAAGTTACTCCAAGGAGTTGTTTCTTGATAAGCCGTTAGACTTGCTTTTGGAACATGCAACTCCGCATTCTCTATATTAGAAAGGTCAAAAGCCGTTTTATCGGTTGTAGGAACCATATTAGCCCTACATGTCACATCCGTCAAATTGACTAAGCCATAGAAAGCTCTTTTTCCAATTTTTGATACAGCACTACTAATATCTATTGTCTTTATATTTAAACAGCCATTGAAAATGTTAGAACCGATAGAAGTTACCTCCTCTCCCAATATATATTCTTCCACTTGTGCATTAAAAATATCTTTCATATTATAATCAACACTATAATCTTTTGATACGAGAGTCTTACTATTTAATTCTACTTTAACTAAAGGACAACCATTGAATGCTATATCTCCAATACTTGTTACGCTATTGGGAATGGTGATGGAGGTTAAACTAGAACAATATTCAAATGTCCCACGTTCAATACTCGTCACACTATTGCCGATAGTAATTGATGATAGACTAGAACAGTCAGAGAACGCCCAAGTTCCAATACTTGTTACGCTATTGGGAATATTAATTGATGATAGACTAGAACAGCCATAGAACGTTTCAGATCCAATACTTGTTACACTATTCGGAATGGTAATTGAGGTTAAGGCAGAACAGTTATAAAACGCCGCCGTACCAATTCTTGTTACATTATTGGGAATTGTGATGGAGGTTAAACTAGTGCAACAAGAGAAAGCCGCAACTCCGATAGTTGTTATGCCATTACCCAAAATCACTGATTTTAGCTTAGAACACCCTGAAAATGTAGCAGAAGATATACTGTCCTTTACGCTATTGGGAATATTAATTGATGATAGACTAGAACAGTTATAAAACGCACGTACTCCGATGCTTGTTACACTATTGGGAATAGTAATTGAGGATAAGCAAGAACGCTCTGAAAATGCTCCTCCTGCAATACTCAAAGTGCCTTCCTTAATTAAAAGGGATGTATTCTCTGGCATTATACCTTTATAATCATAGACATTCTTTCCTGCATACACCAGCCCATCTGGTTGATTTGCATACCATGCAGTTCCGGCAAACGCCTCAAATCCAATACTTGTTACGCTATTGGGAATATTAATTGATGATAGACTAGAACAGCCATAGAACGTTTCAGATCCAATACTTGTTACACCATTAGGAATGATGATTGATGATAGACTTCTACAAAATCGGAACATACTACTTCCGATACTAGTTATTCCGTTTGGAATACTGATTGATGACAAATGTTCACAACCATCGAATGCATATACTCCAATGCTTGTTACACTATTAGGAATTGTGATAGATGATAAGCCATCGCAATTTTCGAATGCATATCCAGTTATACTATAAGTACCTTCGTTAATGATAATAGATGTATCTTCTGGCATTGTACCTTTATATTTATAGACATTCTTTCCTGCATACACCAGCCCATCTGGTTGATTTGCATACCATGCAGTTCCGTCAAAAGCCTCACTACCAATACGCATTACGCTATTGGGGATCGAGATGGAATTTAATCTAGAGCAGCCCCTAAATGCTCTACTCTCAATGCTCGTTACATTATTAGGTATTATAATATAGGTCAGATTCGTACAATAAGAGAACGCACCACTACCAATACTTGTTACACTTTTCGGAATAGTGACAAAGTTAATAGGACACCTCCAGAAGGCACCTTCTCCAATTCTTGTTACACTTAGCGTTTGCCCATTGAGTGTTACTTTTTCGGGAATAATAACTTCATCACTATACCCATTTTGTTCGCCATTATTTGTAACTTCTAATTCCAACCCGTTGTTAATATAGTTGTAGTAAATCATAACGCCATCATCATTAGCTACTTCAATGTCGTAAGCTAATACATTTGTACAAATCATGCAAAAGAGCACACTTAGTTGTGCTAGTAAATACTTCTGTTTCATAATAATAATTATTTAAGATTATCTATTTTTTCTTGTTAGAGCGGCCTGTAAAAGATTAACTAACTCATCTTTCTTTTTATTAAACTCTTCATTATTCTCTAAATCATCAGGTTTACATTTCCAGTTATTAATCTCCTTTAATAGTCTAAGCAATAACGTTGAATTATGAAGAGCTTTATAATTCTGACTGTTTAGTGATTTCCCACTTTCTATCCTCATCCCCAAATATGCAACATCTTCCTCTTTTGAATCATCAAAATTAATTGGAAGGCTTTCTATTACTTCCCAAAACAATTGCTTTTGATTTTCAGTAAAATTGGCAAACATAATCTGTGTATTTAATTTTTGCCTACAGACACCACAAACTTAGCAATCAGTAATTATGTTTTAGGTTAGCTTATGATACAAAAAAGGCGTAGGTGTCTGTTTCTTGCCCATCCTGGCATCACAGGCTCTCGCATTGCCCAAACCACACAGGATAGACAACGCAGTTAGCCCACGCCAGTACGAACTATATTGATTGGTATATAGATACGCACCAAGTGGACGCTTCGTTGTCATCTGTCTGTTGTGGTTCTACGGATTTGCGAGATTCGTGAAGCACAACGACAGACGTTCGAAAACGTCTTTCTCATAAAATAAGACCGCCCGCCTCACCCATAGAGGCTAACAAGCGATGATGCAAAATTAAAAAGAAATATCTAAAGTTCCAAACTTTCAGTAAAGAAAAAATAGGCGCCAATAGTTTGACGGCATTATTCGATGAGAAAAGTGCCGTCAAACCCTTCGAATTTACGCATAATTCTCATCGAATTCAGCCTGCAAACTATTCGGATGTAGGCTGCATTCAGAATCGAGGGGGCGTAAAAGTGGCACTTTAGCATCGCAATACAATAACTATTGATGTCCAATACAGTAACTATTGACCTCCTAAAGTGGCACTATTGGAGTGCAAATACAACTATCTCAGCGCTGAGTTAGCTGTACCCAGAGCTGGCTTAGCTGTATTTCTGAAATAGTCATAAAGGAATTCCGTATTCTAATAAAGAAATTCGCAAAAACTATTAACCTATTAACATAACACCCTTCAAACCACGATACACAGGGCGTTTCAGGCATGTTAATAGTTTGCCAACTATTAACATACATCTACTATATTTGATGATTTCGAATACGGATTTGACAGATTGAACGGATTTTTCGTCTTTTTCGAATCAACAATTTCGCATGTAGGTTATAAGTATGTTAATAGTTGGCAAACTATTAACATGGCTCAATCCCTTTGTACATCGGCATTTGAAGGCAGTCATGTTAAAAGGTTACATGTTTTTTGAAATAATCTTTTTTCGTAGATTTTGCGCTCTTGTATTTATTTTGTATCTTTGCGCTCATTATGTTAGCAAGTCATTATTATACGGGTAAGGTGGAGGCTGGCTGTGATGAGGCTGGCAGAGGCTGTCTGGCAGGCAGTGTGTATGCTGCTGCGGTCATCTTTCCAGAGGGTTATGAGAATGAGGAGTTGAACGACTCGAAGCAGTTGACGGATCGTCGAAGAAAGATGTTGCGCGAGATAATAGAGCGCGATGCGGTGGCGTGGGCTGTGGGTATTGTCACGCCTGAGGAGATAGACCACATCAATATTCTTAATGCCTCTATCTTGGCGATGCATCGTGCACTGGACCAACTGAAGGTTCGCCCAGAGGCTATCATCGTTGATGGCAACCGCTTTAAGCCCTATCGTCCTGTGGTCAACGGGGCTCCCGTTGCCATTCCTCATACTACTATCGTGAAGGGCGACGGCAAGTATCTGAGCATTGCGGCAGCATCGATACTGGCTAAGACGTATCGTGATGACTATATGGATAAGCTGGCAGAGGTGTATCCGCAGTATGACTGGTTGTCAAACAAGGGATATCCTACCAAGAAGCATAGAGAAGCAATACGGCAGTATGGCATTACGCCATACCACCGTAAGTCGTTTAATATGCTGGGCGATGGCCAGCTGTCATTAGATTTTAGCGAGTAAGAATGATGCCACCCAATGGTTGCAGGGTGACTTTCGCGATTCCGTTCTTTCCTACCTTTAGTGTCTTAACCACTGGCGTAGTGGTTCCTAGCTTGTCAGGCTGGTCGATGTAGCATTTCACAGTCTGACCAGCAAACATAGGCAGTGAGAGTTGCAGCGTCTTAATTTTCTGTTCTCCGTTGAGACCTGCAACATACCAGTCCTGACCTGTGCGACGAGCCAAGACAGCATATTTAGTGGGATAGCCATCGATAAATCGAGTCTCGTCCCATGTGGTAGGAAGTTGTTTGAGGAAGTCGAGCTCAAACTGAGGCACATCTTGTAGGTTGTTAGGATAGATGGCTACACAGTTGACACTGGTCTGCAAAACAATGCCTGACGCCATCTCGAAGATATCAGTAGTATAGCGACGATGGCGGCTCTTGTTGTCGCGAGAGATGTGGCGATTCATAATGATGCCACCCCAGTCAAATGAGCCTACAGCATTGCGGGCAAAAGGATGCATGGTAAGCTCGAAGCCTTCCTGCTTAGCATGGTATTCGCTGAAGTTGACATTCTCTGATGCCAGACAGGCTTCTGATGCAACATAGTTAGGATACATGCGCTCCCAACCACGAGGAATGGTGCAACCATGGAATACTACCTGCAAACCATAGCGGTTGGCATCGGCAAGTATGTCTTCATAGAGCTTCAGATTCTCTTGCTTGTCGCTACCCAGGAAGTCAACCTTGATGCCTGCAATGCCAAGCTTCTGCAGCCAAGCCATCTCGCGATTGCGAGCCAAAGATGTGTTCATGCAGTGCTTAGGTGTCTGTGGAGCATCGTTGGCATAACCATTACTGTTATACCACAACAGCAATTTAACGCCCTTGCTGTTGGCATAGCGATTGAGTTCTACAATGCGGTCGCGACCAATCTGCTTGTCCCACCAGTTGTCTACCAACACATATTCATAACCCATGGCAGCAGAGAGGTCTATCATCTTTACCTGATCGTCGTAGTTCACGCTCTCGTCGCCCCACAACAGCCAGCTCCATGTATAGCGACCAGGCTGATAGTCCTTAGTGGGTTCATAGAGTGGTTCTACTACATCATAGGGAATAGTGGTTTCAACGATAGGCTTCAGCGTAGTGCCTAATGTAATGGTGCGCCAAGGAGTGCTGCCAGGCAAAGGGATTCCTGCCCAGTGACTACCCAGTCCGTTCATTTCTCCGATATTGGGGAAAGCGATAGTGTAGCCGTGGCTGGCCTCATAGTCGCTGAGGTGAGAACCGCAGTAGTTGGAGCCTACACCCGTTTCGCTGACGAGTACCCAACCAGTGGGCACCTTAAACAGACAAGGGAAAGTGAAACCCTCGCCAAAGGCAGAGCGCTGTGTCATGGGCATATCAGCCTTATAGTCTTCCTCATAAGAAGGCTTTGTACGCTGCCAGCCTACCATTGGCAGGCTCTGTGGTGTGAGGAAGGTAGTGGTAGCCTCGGGGAAGTTGAAACTGGTGGTCTCATTATATATCACGGTGCTCAGTCGGCTTTCACCCTTAGGTTGCAGACTGTAGCGGAAAGCGATGTCATTGTTAGATACGCAGAAAGTAATGGTGATAGGCAGGCCCTGACTATTAAGATAGGTAAAGTCAGCCTGTTGAGCCACATAGTGTGCAGAAGATGCTTTGGTGCGCAACATCTGATAGCTCTTGTCTATCTTGCTCTGCTTCACATCTTTCAGTGTCAGACCACGTGTAAAGTCGCCTATATCGGTCTTCAGTCCCAATGCCGATGGCTTCAGGAAGGTTTTGCCCTGATAGGTTACCGAATAGCTCACCTGTCCCATCTCATCGTTAACCGTTACGGCTAACTGGCCGTCAGGTGACTTGACGACCGTTTCTTTTCCTTGTATGGTCAGTGTCAGTACACTCAACAGCAGTAGTAGTGTTGTTCTCATTATTTTATATTATTGATTAATTCTGGTTCGTGATTCGTAGCACATCATCGCAGAGTTGGCTTACAGCTGGTCTGTGGGTGATGAAAATCATCGTCTTATCCTTGCAGAAAGCAAAGAGGCGCTTGAAGAGTTCCTGCTCAGTCTGTTCGTCAAGTGAAGAACTGATTTCATCGAGCAACAGGATGGCTCCAGGGCGCAATAGTCCGCGGGCAATAGCTATGCGCTGAGCCTGACCTTCGCTGAGTCCGATGCCTCGCTCTCCTAAAAGCGTGTCAATACCATTGGGTAAATCGTATACGAAGTCTGCCATCGCCACATGTAGCACTTCATTCAACTCTTCGTCAGTAGCTTCTGGTTTGGCTAACTGCAGATTATAACGGACACTACCACTCATCAGCGTGTTGCCCTGAGGTACAAAAACAAAGTGCTGACGGGTATGTTCGTCTACTATAGTTTCTTGTTGATTGTCTCCAAAAACAGCGATTTCACCGGCATTTGGCTTAATGAATGCCAGCATCATGCGGAATAGCGTAGTCTTACCGATACCTGTCTCACCCATAATGGCAGTCTTGGTGCCAGGCTTGAAGTCATGAGAGAAATCTTGAAGAACAGTACGATCGCCAGAGGCATAGCTGAAAGTGATGTTACGAACAGAGACACCCATTGATGCTGATGGGACAATTGTCTCTGTTGCTGGTGTCGATGTGGTGGCATTACTGCTCAATTCCTCCAAACGGTCGATGCTGGCAGTGGCATAGAAGAACTGCGGCATCATGTTGAGAAGATTGAGAATAGGGTGCTGAATCTGTCCTACCAACTGGAGGAAAGAAGTCATGACACCAAAGGTGATAACGCCTGCACGTAATTGTAGACCGCCCCAGATGAATGCCAATAGGTAACCAAGACTGAAGGTGAATGCCAACAGTAGGCGCGTAACAACGGTGAAACGGGTGCGGCGCAGCACTCTTCCCATCAACTGGTCTTGCATATCGCTGAGTCGACCTGTAACCCATTGCTCACTACCTAAGGAGCGAAGTACGGCGTTATGCTCCATTCCTTCTTGTACCTGCATCTGGATAGTACTCTCCTGTTGGCGGATATCCAGCGTCATGTTGCGCAGACGATGAGCAAAGAGTTTGCCACCTCCCACCACAAACGGCGTAATCATCAGTAAGACTAATGCCAAGCGGCTGTCCATGGAATACATCAAAAGGAAAGCACCTACGAGTTGAACACCAGTAACGATGAATTGTGGTAATAGCGAAGTTGTTACTTCTGCTACGGTATCAATATCTTTGGAGAGTCGAAGGGTGACATCGCCTGAATGAAGCTGATCTTCATACATCTGGCGGCGGAACAGGCTGCTGAAAACTCTTAGGCGGATACTATTAGACTGGTGGGTGTTAGCTTTGGTAGCCATATAATAATAAAGTTGGCGCAACAGAATACCTGTTACTACCAGTGTTACCAAGAGACACACCATCTCTAAAACATCTTGATCGCTGCCTGTGCGGATAGTGACATCGATGAATTGCTTACTGAACCATATCATAAGCAGACCAAGCATCACTTGCGTAATGCCTACCACGATACGGACTAAGGTGTTCCACCTAATGCCCGCCATGTTGCGTCCTATCCAGAGAATGTACTTCATTGCAACGCCACACTTTGCACCTTTAGGTCAAAGAATTATCTGTCAACTCTCAACTGTCAACTCTCAACTGTCAACTTTCAACTGTCAACTCTCAACTGTCAACTCTCAACGATTCCCAGCTCCTGCCATTGACCAACCATTTTGCTTACATCCTGGCGAGCCTGATCGGCTTCAACTTCATATTCTTCGCAGAGTGCTGCAGTTAGTGTGTCGATATCAAAATTCCCCATTTCAGCGGCTTTTTTCCACAACCATGCAGCAGTCTCGTTGAGGCTGATAAGCTTGCCGAAGTCGATGGTACCCAAACCTTCACCTACAATGACATGCTCGCCACAAACGGTGCGCAATACAAATCCTTCTTTCTGTTTCATATCTTTTTCTATTATTTTGCGGTTATAACGGTATGACGATATAACGTCATTAATAAATAATCTTCAACCACGTTCTGCGATAGATGGCAAGAATCCATCGGCGAATGGGTAATAAGCGCCACCATAATCGGCTGGCTTTGATGCGCCAAGGGGCATACAGCGCATGATGCTTTCCTTTTGGAGTCACCACGTTGATGGCTAATGCTGCTACATCACTCAGCGTGCAATGCTCTACACCAGCAATATTTCCGTCACCCATTAGTGTCACCTGTTCGCCTTCGATACGGATGATGCGATGAACTACATAACGGCAACCCTCTACCCATGCCAATACCACATGCCCAACTTTCAAGTGTTCTGGCTTTACCAAATCAACGCTCTCCTTGCTACCAATAATAAAAGGCAGCATGCTATATCCCTTTACTGGGAAGGTGACACGCATGCCCTCATTGACCAATGCGATGGCATTCTGGATAATCTCGTTGTCGGATATGGTATGCGTCATGCTTTATTGATTGTCTCTGAACACAAGCGAGCGGCAGCTTCATCGGGCAGACATTCTAGATGCCATACAGCCACTTCGCCAGCCATCATATCTTCGGTCTCATGCAATCCTTCAGCTACTTGCTTATCCCATCGTTTGCCTGAGATGGAAGGTACCAATGCGGCATAAGCTGCCAGTGGCTTTAATCGTTGTATCTTATTATATGGAGCCTGGCTAAGTTGAACAACACCACCTAATGGATATTTGACGTTGCGATAACAAGGCGTTTTTCCACTCCAAGGAGAGCCAAAAACATAGAATCCATCGGACATTCGACGAACAACAGGGTTGTCATCGTTGATAAGTTCTGTGCCATCAATATGTTTCAGCCAGAGACTGGAATGTGTACTCTTACCTGTGCCACTCTTGCCCAAGAACATATAGCCAAAACCACGATAACTGACTACAGAAGAATGAAAAAGGGCAGTCTGCAACGATGCCGTTGCTAAAGCATACATGACCATCAGCGCATTGTTGATGCCAAAAAGCGGTTCATCAACCAATAAGACGGTAGCATGCTGGTAGGTTGTGTCCGTCAGCATGCGTGCAGCACACTTGCCCCATAGTTGAAATTCAAAATATGGTTGTCCATTAGCGTGACCAGCTACAATTTGTGAACCGTCATCATCTTGGTTCATTTCTATGGTTACGTCTTCAATGGTTGGAAACTCTTCAGCACCAACGACCTTTGCATTGAAGATAACATGCTCTGTTTGGGTGATGGAAAAGGGAAGATATTGTCCCATTTCATCGATAATTTTAGATTCTTCAGGCAACTCTACGGAGAAAGTATGCTCGGCCACTCGGTAATATTGCTTCATACTACTTCTGTTCCTTGTTTTTGTAGATGATATTATTGGCGCCAGAAGTGAGTTCGAGCTCATCGCGATGTGCCTTAATAAATGAATCAATATGACGTTTGCGCTTATCTTCTAAAATTTCATCAACAGCAATCAAGATACCTGTCTCTTCAACATCTCCAAAGCCATAGTTGATAGCTGTTCCAAACAATTTCATCGTAGGCGATAATCCCATATAAGCATTAACCAATGGAGGAATGTTATAACCTAATTTACGAATCTCGCCATTGAGAATCTTGTAGTCTTCCTTGAAGTTTTTACCACTGAAGAGCGCCTCTAACTCAGCAGGGTCTGTTTCCAATTCAAGCGGTTTCATCGGGATAATAAGATTCTCTTTATCATCGAAGTGCTTCTTGAGGAAATAGAGAATCATATCACGTCCCTTACGGATATAACTGGGATACATCGTCATCTTGCCAAAATAGTATTTGACGTTAGGACGAATCACAGTAAGTGCTCCCAAACCATCCCAAAGATTATCGAGAGCAAAAAGGCTTTTGGCACCCATACGTGAAGACTGGTAGGGTAGTGATACAAATGAACGTCCTAACTCTACAGTATATGGGGCATACTCCTTAATAAACTTATCAGAGAAATGAAACATGTGACTGGTAGCCAATATGGGTTGTCCCTTTTCGTTGTATTCCCAGTCAGTACCCAACAGATAGCGATACCCACCGATAATCTCCTCCTCCTCAGGATTCCATACTATCAGTTGCTTATAGCAATTCTCGCAGGTATCGAATTCGTCGATATCAGTCTCTTTTCCTGTTCCTCCGCCAGCCTCACGGAATGCTATCTCACGCAAACGACCTATCTCCAGCATCACGTTGGGCGCATTGTGTGCCGTAATGATGTAGATCTCGTTGTTGCTCTTGTTCGTCATGCGCAACTGTTTGTCAGGAGTCAACTCGCTTTTGAGTATCTCCTTGGGGATGGGCTGGATAATTGGTTGTTCCATTGGATTAGGGTGTTGTTATGCGTGTTATAGGTTATAGACAATATCTTGAACGTATTTTGCCCATTCTGCTGGGCTCTTACTCTTATCGAATGTCTGCCAGGGAATTGGTTTTCCGATAGCTACGCGAAAGGTCTTTCCAACATTCTTGTACATCTCATCGACCAAGAAAAGCATTGCCAAATTGAAAGGCAGATAGCGGTCGGAGAAGTTTGCCAGTCGATAGAAAGAATCGGAATTCTGACCACCGAAGTGGATGGGAACTATATCGCGTTGATATTCTATGCTCTTAGTAATGAAAGTCTTCTTCCATGCGATATCGCGAATCTGACCTTTATGTCGGCGTGAACAGAGTCCTGCAGGGAACATTAACATGTGGTTGTCACTCTGGAAGCCTGCCTCTACCATTGCAGGGAAATTACGACTGGCTTTTCCCGTTTTATTGATAGGAATGCACAATGGAGCTAAACCAGGTAAGTACATGAGCAAGTCATTAACCAAGTAGCGGAAGCGTGAGTCATAGTGACGACCGATAAGTGCTCCCAAAGCTACACCATCTTCACCACCCAAAGGATGATTGGAGACAAAAGTGTAGAGGCGATTGTCGCTGGGGTCGGGAAGATTCTCTTCTCCTTCAACTACCAATGTCATCTTTAGGTAGTCCACACAAGCTTCAAGCCATGGTGTTCCCGTCTTGTCGCGTGATTCCCATAGAAAGGCGTTAACTTGATCCTGATGGGCGATGTGCTTGAGCCATGACACCAATGGACGAGGAACCCATTTGGCTTTATTCCCCATCTTGTTTTTCAAGATACTGTCGATGTCAATAGTCTTCTCAGTAATCTGTCCCATTTCTCTCTTCAAGCACTAACAGCATGCAAATATACGCAAAAATGTTTTAAAAATTGCACTTTTCACAGAAATTTGCGCAAATAAGCAATCTTTTGCATCTTTTCACTCAAAATTTGTGGGGAAAAGTGGGGAAGTGTGGAGGAAATTATGTACCTTTGCAACCGAAACTAGTTTTATTATAGAAGTACGCATGCGATTTTTAGGTAATATAGAAGCCAAGATGGACGCCAAAGGGCGCGCATTTCTCCCCGCAGTATTCCGTAAGATACTGCAGGCGAGCGGTGATGAGCGTTTGGTTTTGCGCAAGGATATCTTCCAGTCCTGCTTGGTATTGTATCCTGAAAGTGTGTGGAATGAACAGATGGATGCTTTGCGCCAGCGACTAAATCGTTGGAATAAGCAGCATCAGCAGGTGTTTCGCCAGTTTGTGAGTGAGGTAGAGATAGTAACCCTTGATGGTAATGGCCGTTTTTTGGTTCCTAAGCGCTATCTTCGTATGGCCGACATAGAGCAAGACGTGAAGTTTGTGGGCATGGGTGATACCATTGAAATATGGAGCAATACCCAGATAGAAAAACAGCAGATGAGTCCTGAGCAATTTGGTGAAGCTCTGGAATCGCTGATGGATAAGGAGGAAGAATGATGATTACTGCAGAAACCTATCATGTACCAGTGCTCTTGAAAGAGAGTGTTGACGGGTTGGATATTCAGCCCGATGGTATCTATGTGGATGTAACTTTCGGCGGTGGCGGTCATTCAAAAGAGATTCTTTCTCGATTAGGTTCAAAAGGACATCTGTATAGCTTCGATCAGGATGCTGATGCGGAGAATAATATCGTTGACGATGATAGATTTACTTTTGTGCGCAGCAATTTCAGATATATTGAGAACTGGATGCAATACTATGGAGTAGAGCATATTGATGGCTTGTTGGCGGATTTGGGTGTGTCAAGTCATCATTTTGATGATGAGACGCGTGGTTTCTCGTTCCGTTTTGATGCTCCATTGGATATGCGAATGAATAATCGTGCAGGAAAAACGGCTGCCGATATATTGAATGACTATACGGAAGAACAGTTGGCAGATATCTTTTATCTTTATGGAGAATTGAAAGATTCTCGCCGACTGGCTAAGATGATTGCTAAATATCGCCAGAACCAACGCCTCGAAACTACTCAGAATCTGATGGATGCTTTGGGTGTTCAGAGTACTGCGACCAATGGTCAATGGAAAAAAGACATGGCTAAGGCTTTTCAGGCCTTGCGTATTGAAGTGAATCATGAGATGGATGCGCTACGCGAGATGCTGAACGGCGCTACTAATCTACTGAAAGAAGGAGGTCGCCTAAGTGTTATAACATATCATTCATTGGAAGATCGTATTGTTAAAAACGTCATGAAGGCTGGTAATGCTGAAGGGAAAATGAATCAAGACTTTTTTGGACGCGTTCAGACTCCTTTTAAATTGGTGAATAACAAAGTAATTGTTCCAAATGACGAAGAGCAAACTACGAATCCGCGTAGTCGTAGTGCCAAACTAAGAATCGCAGAAAAACTATAAAGAAAAATATGACAGAAGAAAACATATATGACGAAGGGCTCCAAGAGGACGTAAACCTGAATTCGGAAGAGGAACAAGGCGAGAAAGATCTCAAGGAGGCACTGAAGAAAATCAAAGAGACTGTGCGTGAGGAGGATCCCAAACCTTCTTCACAGTTAAGCTTGCGTACTATTCTTGGTGGTGATTTGTTGACTACAGAGATGGTACGTTCGCAAATTTGGCTATTCGTGCTGATAGTTGCCTTGTCTATTGTGTATGTTGCCTTCCGTTACCAATGTCAGCAAGATATGCTAACTATTGATCGCATGGAAAATGAACTGAAGGATGCTAAGTTCAAGGCGCTGAGCTCATCAAGTACTCTCACAGAGAAATGTCGCGAGAGCCATGTCTTGGATATCTTAAAACAGAATAAGGACTCGCTGCTCCATCAAGCAGATCAGCCCCCCTATATTATAGAAGTACCAGAATGAGCAAGTTTGACAATAACAAAGTAATGCCTCGCTACATGCTAATTGCTGTAGTGCTGACGCTCATCGGTTTTGCCGTCATTGGTAAAGCCTTCTATATTATGACGGCTAAGAAGCAGTATTGGACAGAAGTTGCTGATAGATTGAAACGAGATAGCGTGAGCGTAAAGCCTAATCGTGGAAATATTCTGAGTAGTGATGGGCAGTTGATGGCTAGTTCTATCCCAGAATACAAGATATTTATTGATTTCCAGGCTGCTGGTTTTGAGACGGATTCGCTATGGTTGGACAAAGTTGATTCTCTCTGCGAAGGACTTAACAGGATATTCCCAACGAAGTCTGCAGCAGAATTTAAACGAGACTTAGAGGAAGGTCGCCATAAGGAAGTCATCAATAAAAAGACTGGAGAGAAAACCGTTGGCTCGCGTTGGTGGAATATCTGGCCAAAGCGTATCAATTATAATACTTTTGTAGAAGTGAAGAATCTTCCGTTCTTGAATCTGCCTAAGTATAAAGGTGGCTTCTGCTGGGAAGAATATAATTCACGCCGTCGCCCATTCGGTTCATTGGCCATGCGTACTGTTGGTGGATTGTTTGGAGCAAAAGACTCTGCCTATTATGGATTGGAACTTGCCTATGATTCGATATTGCGTGGAACACCTGGCATCAACGGTCGTCGCAAGATTCTAAATAAATATATGAATATCCCTGTGACGCTACCGATTGACGGCGCAGATATCGTTACCACTATTGATGTCAACATGCAAGACTTGGCAGAACGTGCTCTGCTCGATGAATTACGCTTGATTAACGGAGAAATGGGTGTCGCTATCCTGATGGAAGTGGCAACAGGTGACGTGAAAGCTATAGTCAATATGACGAAAACGGGTGATGATCAATATGCTGAAGTTGTAAATAGCGCCATTAGTTATCGTTGTGAACCTGGTTCGGTATTTAAGGTCGCTTCGTTCCTTGTTGCTCTTGACGATGAAGTGGTAGATACTTCTTATGTCATTAGTACGGGTAGTGGTGTAAGAGAGATGCATGGCCGTTGGATGAAAGACCATAACTGGCGTCGTGGTGGCTATCAAGATATCAATGTTGCTCGTACCTTGGAGGTCAGCTCGAATATTGGTGTCAGTCATGTCATCGATAAGTTCTATGGCAGAAATCCTGAGAAATATGTGAAGGGACTCTATCGTGTGGGTATTCACGAAGATTTGAAATTGCCTTTGGTGGGATATCTGCCTCCACGCATCCGTATGCCTCATAAGAATAAGCGTGGACAATACGACAACTGGAGTAAGACTGCATTGCCTTGGATGTCTATCGGTTATGAAACACAGATAGCTCCAATCAATACGGTTACTTTCTATAATGCGATTGCCAACAATGGTAAGATGATGCGTCCTCGTTTTGTCAAGAAGATAGTGAAGAACGGTGAGACTATTGCTGAATTTGAACCAGAAGTAATCAAGGATCGTATAGCTAAACCAAAGGCTATCAAAACTATGCAGACGATATTGGAACATGTCGTCAGTCAAGGTCTTGGACGCAAAGCTGGCTCTCCGCTGTTTAAGGTGGCAGGAAAAACAGGTACGGCCCAGGTGGCAGACCAGCACGGAAGTTATCATTCTGGTGTTACTCGTTACTGGTTGTCGTTCTGTGGTTATTTCCCTGCCGACAATCCTCGCTATAGCTGTATTGTGTGTCTGAAAAAGACAGGTTTGCCAGCTTCGGGTGGTGGTATGAGTGGTGTTGTATTCCATCATATTGCAGAGGGCGTGATGGCTCGCAATCTGAAAGTGCGTGTAGAGGATGCCCATGATGAGAATTCTGTCATCATTCCTGATGTGAAGAATGGTAACATTGCCGCTGCCAGTCATGTGCTTGGTGAATTAGGAATTAAAACGAACGCTCATTGGAGTGGAAGTTATGCTCATGGAAACCCCATCTGGGGTACAACAGAACGCCGCAGTAATGAGGTGGCATTGACAAAGACGAGAACTAGCGAAAAAACAATTCCTAATGTAACGGGAATGGGTGCTAAGGATGCTGTGTTCTTGTTGGAGACTTATGGCCTGCGTGTGAAAGTGCATGGTCGTGGTAAGGTTAAACAGCAGAGCTATCCTGCAGGTAAGGTTGCCGTAAAGGGCGCAGAATGTGTATTAACATTAGAATAAATTAAAGACATATATATAATAAGGTATTATGAAACTGAGCGAACTGCTTAAATACGTCAATCCAATTGCTGTTGTTGGCAATAAGGACGTAGATGTCACAGGAGTTAATATAGACTCTCGTAAGATAGAGAAGGGTCACCTGTTTGTGGCTATTAAAGGCACACAGGTTGATGGTCACCGCTTTATTCCAAAGGCTATTGAATTGGGCGCAACAGCTGTGTTGTGTGAGGATATGCCAGAGGAAATGAATGCAGAGGTTACCTATGTGCAGGTTGCTTCTACGGAAGAGACTGTTGGTCCAGTTGCAACAGTATTTTACGGTGAACCCTCAAAGCATCTGAAACTCGTTGGCGTTACGGGAACAAATGGTAAGACAACTATCGCAACGTTGTTGTATCATATGTTCCGCAAGTTTGGTCATAAGTGTGGCTTGTTATCTACTGTCTGCAATTATATTGAGGACGAAGCAATTCCTGCTGATCATACTACTCCTGATCCTATAGAATTGAACAAACTTTTGCATCAAATGGTTGAGGCTGGTTGTGAATATGCCTTTATGGAGTGCTCCAGTCATGCAATCGCTCAACGTCGCATAGGCGGATTAAAGTTCGCAGGCGGCTTATTTACAAATCTGACGCGTGACCATTTGGATTACCATAAGACTTTTGAGAACTATCGTGATGCTAAAAAAGCGTTCTTCGATGGATTGGAGAAAGAGGCTTTTGCCGTAACCAATGCAGATGACAAGAACGGTAGTGTGATGGTGCAGAACTGCAAGGCACAGGTAAAGACTTATTCTGTACGTCAGATGGCAGACTTCCGTGCCCGTATTATCGAATGTCATTTCGAAGGAATGTACCTTGACATTAATGGTCGTGAGGTAGGGGTGCAGTTTATTGGTAAATTCAATGTATCCAACCTGCTTGCTGTCTATGGCGCAGCAGTGATGTTGGGTAAGAAACCTGAAGATATTCTGTTGGTACTCAGCACTCTGAAGAGTGTTGCCGGTCGCTTGGAGCCTATTCGCTCTGCAGAAGGTGTAACCGCTATTGTTGACTATGCTCATACACCAGATGCTTTGGAAAATGTGCTCAATGCCATTCATGAGGTGCTTGACGGCAAGCAGGGTAAGGTACTGACCGTTTGTGGCGCTGGTGGTAATCGTGATAAAGGTAAACGTCCACTGATGGCGCAAGAGGCTGTAAAACAGAGTGACCGTGTTATCATCACCTCTGATAATCCCCGTTTTGAAGAACCACAAGATATTATCAATGATATGCTGGCAGGACTTAACGCTCAGCAGATGAAAAAGGTGGTTTCTATCGTTGATCGTAAAGAGGCTATCCGCACTGCATGTATGATGGCAGAGAAGGGAGATGTAATCCTTATTGCAGGTAAGGGCCATGAGGATTATCAGGAAATAAAGGGCGTCAAACATCATTTTGATGATCGTGAGATTGTGAGAGAAATTTTTAATGTTTAATCTTTAATTATTATTCTCATGCTATACTATATCTTCCGTTTCTTAGAACAGTTCAATATTCCAGGTTCACATATCTGGTCGTATATCTCTTTCCGTGCGTTGTTAGCACTTATTATGTCGCTGATGATATCTGCATGGTTCGGTGAATATTTCATCAAGTGGATGAAACGTCGTAATATTGCTGAGACAGCTCGTGATCCAAGTATTGACCCCTTTGGTGTTGAGAAAAAGGGCGTTCCAACAATGGGTGGCATCATTATTATTGTGGCCATTTTGGTACCCGTATTGTTGTTAGGTCGTATGCGTAACATCTATCTGTTGTTGATGATTATTACAACAGTATGGTTGGGATTCCTTGGCTTCATGGATGACTATATCAAGATTTTCCGCAAGAATAAGGAAGGACTGAAAGGAAAGTATAAGATTATCGGACAGGTATCTATCGGCTTTATCGTTGGTCTGGTATTATGGTTGAGCCCCGATGCCGTTGTTCGTGAGAATATCTCTGTACCACAACAGAATCAGGAGATTGTTGTAAAGCACCAGCCCCAGTCAGTCAAGTCATTGCAGACTACGATTCCGTTCATCAAGAATCACAACCTGAACTATTCTAACGTGATGGCTTTCTGCGGTAAATACAAGGTGGCAGCTGGTTGGATACTGTTTGTTGTCATGACTATCTTTGTGGTAACAGCTGTTTCTAATGGTGCAAACCTCAATGACGGTATGGATGGTATGTGTGCTGGTAACTCAGCCATTATAGGTGTGGCGCTATTGATATTCAGTTATGTGTCATCACATATCATCTATGCAGCCTATTTCGACATCATGTATATTCCAGGCTCTGAGGAGTTGGTAGTATTCCTTAGTGCTTTCATTGGAGCTATGATTGGTTTCCTTTGGTATAACGCCTATCCTGCCCAGGTATTTATGGGCGATACGGGTTCGCTGACTATTGGTGGTATTATTGGTGTTTGTGCCATCATTATCCACAAGGAATTGATGTTGCCCATCCTTTGCGGCATTTTCTTTATAGAGAGTCTTAGTGTAATTATACAGACACAGTGGTTTAAGATTAAGAAACGTAAAGGACAGCGAGTTCGTGTGTTCCGTGCAACACCCATTCATGATACTTTCCGTAAACTCGATAGTCAGTTGGATGCTACAAGTACGTATATTTTGAAGAGCTGGCCACATCGCCCGTTCCATGAGTCGAAGATTACGGTCCGTTTCTGGATCACTACTATAATATTAGCAGCATTAGCGATTATAACATTGAAGATAAGATAAACAGCGAATGACACAAATGAAGAGAATCGTTATATTGGGAGCTGGCGAGAGCGGCGCAGGTGCTGCCGTGCTGGCCAAGAAAGAAGGATTCGACGTGTTCGTTAGTGACATGTCGAAGATTAACGACAAGTATAAGAAGTTGTTGGATGATCATCAGATAGTATGGGAAGAGGGGCAGCATAGCGAAGAAAAGATTCTTAATGCTGATGAGGTTATTAAGAGTCCAGGCATCCCTGATACTGCTCCAATGATTGTCAAAATCAAGGAGAAGGGTATTCATATTATCAGTGAGATAGAATTTGCTGGTCGTTATACACATTCTAAGATGGTGTGTATTACGGGATCTAATGGTAAAACAACAACGACAAGCTTGATTTATCACATCTTCAAAGAAGCTGGCTATGACGTCGGTCTGGCTGGTAATATCGGAAACTCGCTGGCTTTGCAGGTGGCAGAAGATCCCCATGACTATTACGTCATCGAACTTAGCTCTTTCCAACTCGACAATATGTACGATTTCCGTGCGGATATTGCCATCTTGCTAAATATCACGCCTGACCATCTGGATCGTTATAATTTCGAGATGCAGAACTATGTTGATGCAAAGATGCGTATTATTCAGAATCAGACTTCAAAGGATGCATTCATTTATAGGAATGACGACCCAATCATTCAGCGTGAACTGGAGAAGTATGATATCAAAGCTATTCAATATCCATTCTCAGAACTGAAGGAAAAAGGTTCTATAGGTTATATTGAAGAAGGTAACTATAAGATAGAGAAACCTACACCATTTAATATGGAGCAGGAGGCACTGAGCCTGACAGGAAAACATAATATCTATAACTCTTTGGCTGCTGGTATTGCTACAAATATAGCAGGAATAAAGAAAGAAGTTATCCGCCAGTCTCTCAGCGATTTCCCTGGTGTAGAACACCGCTTGGAGAAAGTGTGTACCGTACGTGGCGTACAATATATCAATGACTCAAAGGCTACCAATGTTGATGCATGTTGGTATGCGCTGGAGTCTATGAAGACCAAAACCATCCTGATTATTGGTGGTAAGGATAAAGGCAACGACTATGAGCCAATCAAGGAATTAGTCAAAGAGAAGTGCGCAGGCTTGGTATATCTTGGTGCAGATAATCAAAAATTGCATGACAACTTCGATGCTTTGGGAATCCCTGTTCGTGACACTCACTCAATGAAGGATTGTGTAAAGGCATGTTATGAGATGGCAGAGCCGGGAATGACCGTGTTGCTCAGCCCCTGTTGTGCTTCTTTCGACCTCTTTAAGAATATGGAAGATCGTGGTGAACAGTTCAAGGAATTAGCAAGAAATCTATGAATAAGCGTATCGGCAATATCTTCAAAGGCGACAAGGTCATATGGATGGTGTTTTTCTTCCTTTGTATGATCAGTATCGTGGAGGTCTTTTCGGCTTCCAGCGGACTGACATATAAGACTCACAACTACATTGGTCCTATTATCTATCATGCAGGAACGATAATTGTTGGAGTTGTTGTAGCTGTCATAACCCTGAACATCCCTTGTCGTTACTTTAAGTTGATGACGCCGTTCTTATTGTTGATTTCTGCCGTCACACTATTATGGGTATTGTTGGCAGGAACCAAGGTGGGTGATGCAGGACGATGGATTAATCTGTTTGGTTTCACCTTCCAGCCTTCAGAGATTGCTAAGGGAAGTATTGTCTTGGCTGTAGCTCAGATTTTGAGTGCTATGCAGCGTGAGGATGGTGCCGATAAGAATGCCTTTAAGTGGATACTGTGGGTGACATTGCCTGCTTGTTTTGTGATTGGTCTGGAGAACCTTTCGACAGCAGCAATGCTCTTTGCTGTAGTGATTCTTATGATGTTTATTGGGCAAGTTCCTTTCAGACAATTGGGAAAACTGATTGGCATTATCGCTGCTTTTGCTATCTTGGCGGTGTCAATGGTTATGCTTGTAGGTCACGACCTCAATGTGGAGGAAGAACAGTTGGCTAAGACAGAACAGATAGAACAGCCAAAGAAGAAAAATTTTGTTGAGAAGATGTTCCACCGTGCTGATACATGGAAGAGTCGTATAATGAAATTCGGCAAAGATGATGTCACACCATTGGAATATGATTTGGACAAAGATGCACAGGTGGCACATGCCAATATTGCCATTGTTTCAAGTGGCGTTATTGGTAAAGGCCCAGGTAAGAGTACGGAACGTGATTTTCTGTCACAGGCATTCTCAGACTTTATCTATGCTATTGTTATTGAGGAACTCGGTATTATAGGAGCTTTTGCTGTTATGTTCCTATATATCATTCTCCTCTATCGTTGTGCACGTATTGCTAGTCGATGTGAGAATAACTTCCCAGCATTTCTAGCGATGGGTTTAGGATTATTGCTGGTGATTCAGGCTATGTTTAACATGATGGTAGCCGTAGGCTTGGCTCCTGTAACGGGTCAGCCATTACCACTAATCTCAAAAGGTGGTACCTCTACCATCATCAATTGTGCCTATGTCGGTGCTATTCTTAGTGTTAGCCGTTCGGCAAAAATGAAAACAGAAAAAGAAAAACAGCCAAAAATGGCTTGAATTGATAGAAATTTAGTAATTTTGCAAGGTACTATATATGAGTGACGAATTAAGAGTAATTATAAGTGGCGGTGGTACGGGCGGACATATCTTTCCCGCAGTATCTATTGCTAATGCCATCAAGGTGATACGCCCTGATGCAAAGATATTATTTGTAGGAGCACAAGGTCGCATGGAGATGCAACGTGTACCAGCGGCAGGCTATGATATTGAAGGCTTGCCCATTCGTGGTTTTTTGCGTCCACTATGGAAACTTGCCAATATCAATGTTGCGATTGACTATCTTCGTAGCAAGCATATGGCGAAGAAGTTGTTGCGCAGTTTCAAACCTCAGGTTGCAGTAGGTGTTGGTGGTTATGCTAGCAGTGCAGCTTTGGGCGCTGCCAATAGTTTGGGTATTCCAACCTTGTTGCAGGAGCAGAATAGTTATGCAGGATTGACAAACAAGACTTTGGCTCGACAGGCTGCAAAGATTTGTGTGGCTTATGAGGGCATGGAGCGTTTCTTTCCTGCTGAGAAGATTATGCTGACAGGTAACCCTGTGCGTCAGCAGTTATTGGAAACTACTATTACCCGAGAGAAAGCCATCTGCTCTTTTGGCCTTGATCCGCAGAAGAAAACGATTCTACTCGTAGGTGGTAGCCTTGGTGCACGCACTATCAATGAAAGTGTTCTACAACATATTGACTTGATACGCCAGTGTAATGATATACAACTTATTTGGCAAACGGGTAAATATTATAGTGCAGAAATCGCAGAACGGATGAAAGGAAAGGAATTGCCAAACTTGGTGGTTACTGACTTTATCAGCGATATGGGTGCAGCTTATAAAGCAGCCGACCTTGTTATCAGTCGTGCCGGTGCAGGAAGTATCAGCGAGTTCTGCTTATTAGGAAAACCTGTCATTTTGGTTCCTTCGCCTAATGTTGCAGAGGACCATCAGACTAAGAATGCATTGGCACTGGTTAACAAACAAGCAGCTCTTTATGTCAAAGACAAGGAGGCTACCATGTTACTACTTCCTTTAGCTATTGATACTGTAAAGGATGCTGCCAAGTTGACAAGCCTGAGCGAGAATATCTTGAAGATGGCATTGCCTGATGCTGCTGAAATCATTGCTAAGGAAGTAATCGCTCTTGCTCAAACAAAGTAATTAGAATAAGTTAAACATAAAAATGAAAGATATTCAAGCAGTCTATTTCGTAGGAGCCGGCGGTATTGGTATGAGTGCCATTGCCCGCTACTTCATTCACCGTGGTCTGGTAGTGGCTGGCTACGATAAGACACCAAGTACGCTTACCCGTCAATTAGAAAAGGAGGGTATGCTTATCCACTATGAGGAGAATGTAGATGAGATTCCCCATACTTGTCGCAAACCAGAGACTTGTCTCGTTATTTATACACCAGCAATTCCAGCTGATCATGCAGAACTGAAATACTTCCGTGAAAATGGCTTTGAGATACAAAAACGTGCTCAGGTATTAGGTACATTGACTCGCCAGCATAAGGGCCTCTGTGTGGCAGGAACACACGGAAAGACTACTACATCTACAATGTGTGCTCATATTATGCATCAGAGTCATCTTGACTGTAATGCTTTCTTAGGTGGTATATCGAAGAATTATGGTACTAACTACATTCTGTCTGATAGCGACTATGTCGTTATAGAGGCTGATGAATTCGATCGTTCTTTCCATTGGTTGAGTCCGTATATGACAGTTATTACCTCCACCGATCCTGATCATCTGGATATTTATGGTACTAAAGAAGCCTATTTAGAGAGTTTCCGTCACTATACAGAATTGATACAGCCAGAGGGAACATTGATTATTCATCGTGGATTAGAGATGAAGGAGAATCTTCCTGAGGGTGTACGTCGTTATGACTATGCACTTACAGAGGGTGACTTCCATGCCGAAAATATTCGCATTGAGAACGGTGAGATTACTTTCGACTTTATTTCTCCTATCGAATCAGTGAAGAATATTGAGTTGGGTCAGCCAATACCTATCAATATTGAAAATGGCATTGCAGCCATGGCTATGGCACAGTTGGCAGGCTGTACTGCTGAGGAATTGCGCATTGGCATGATGACTTATGGTGGCGTTGATCGTCGTTTTGACTTTAAAATTAAGACAGATAAGCTTGTATTCCTTAGTGACTATGCTCATCATCCTAAGGAGATTCTGCAGAGTGCACGTAGTATTCGTGAGTTGTATAAGAACCGCAAGATTACGGCAATTTTCCAACCACACCTGTATACGCGTACTCGTGATTTCTACCATGATTTTGCTGATGCTTTGAGTTTATTGGATGAGGTTATTCTTACCGAAATCTATCCAGCTCGCGAACAACCTATCGAAGGTGTTACATCAGAACTAATTTATGATAATCTGCGTCCTGGCATAGAAAAGGAAATAATCCAAAAGGACCAAGTTCTGCAGCTTGTTAAGGAGCGTGACTTTGATGTGCTCATCGTTTTGGGTGCTGGTGATCTTGATAACCAGGTGCCTGAGATGGCAAGGATATTAAAAGAAAAAATGTAAGAGATATAATATATACTGTGGCATTCAACTGGAAAACTACCGCATTTGTATTGATTGACTGTGCTTTGGCAGTCTATCTAGTACTGGCCATCACGGCGTTTAATTGCCCTGATGAGGCTAGTAATATATGCAATGAAGTGAACATCGATGTAGAGGATGGTTCTGTCAAAGGTTTCCTTGACGATGAGGAAATTAAAATGCAGTTGCAACATGCTCGCCTCTATCCAATAGGTGACCAAATGCGTATGGTTGATGTGCGAAAAATTGAGGAACAACTATTGAAGAATCCTTTTGTTAAGAGCGCACAATGCTATAAGACACCCACAGGTCGTGTCAATATCTCTATAGATCAGCGCCTGCCGGTTATGCGTGTTAAGGCTGCTAATGGTGATGACTATTATGTTGATGAACAGGGCAACATAATGCCCAATACTCATTTCGCTAGTAATCTGGTCATTGCTACGGGGCATATCCAACATAAATACGCACAGCGTGTATTGAGAAATATTGGCTGCTATCTGCTGAATACGCCTCTTTGGAGTAATCAGGTTGAGCAGTTGAATGTGTTAGAAGACGGAAGTATCGAGATGGTACCTCGTGTAGGTGACCATATTGTCTATCTTGGTAGTCCTACCAATATCGAAGGAAAGCTGGCTCGTTTGGAGAAGTTTTATAAATATGGACTCTCTAAGGCTGGTTGGAACAAGTACTCTTATATCAATGTTGAGTTTGATAATCAAATTATTTGTAAGAAAAGATAAGAAAGAAGAAATAACGATAATCAGTAAAAAATAAATATATGGTGCCAAAGGATTTTATCGTAGCTATCGAACTGGGGTCATCAAAGATGACTGGTATTGCGGGTAAGAAGAATCTCGACGGAAGCATCCAGGTGTTGGCTTGTGTCAAAGAGGACTCTTCATCATTTATCCGCAAAGGTGTGGTTTACAACATCGACAAGACAGCCCAATGCCTGACCAATATTGTCAGTCGTTTGGAGAAACAACTGAAGACTACCATCACACAGGTTTATGTAGGTGTTGGTGGACAGTCTATCCGCTCTATTCATAATGTGATTGCCAAAGACCTGCCTAATGAAACTGTCGTTACCCAGGATATGGTGATTGAATTGATGGATGCTAATCGCAATGTGATTTATCCTGACCAGGAGATTCTCGATGCTGCCGTACAAGAATATAAAGTTGATTCTCAATATCAGCTCGATCCTGTTGGTATTCAGTGTACACGTATTGAGGGCAATTTCCTGAATATCTTGCAGCGTAAGACATTCTATAAGAACCTGAACAAGTGTTTTGAGAATGCAGAAATCAATGTGGCAGAGATGTATCTTGCTCCGTTAGCTCTTGCAGATAGTGTACTTACTGAAGCTGAGCGCCGTTCTGGATGTGCTTTGGTTGACCTTGGCGCAGACACCACTACTGTTAGTGTTTATTCTAAGAACATTCTTCGTCACTTGGCTGTGATTCCTCTTGGTTTCAACAATATCATCAAAGATATTGCTTCGCTGCAGATGGAAGAAAGTGTGGCTGAACACATGCTGATTAAGTATGGCTGTGCTTATACCGACAACAACGATATCGATAACAATATGAAGTATTCTATCGACTCAGAGCGTCAGGTAGAGACACGTAAGTTTATTGAGATTGTTGAAGGTCGTTTGGAAGAAATAATTGCTAATGTATGGTGTCAGGTACCGGAAGAGTATTGTGACAAATTGTTAGGTGGTATCATCCTTACTGGTGGTGGTTCTAATATGAAAGACATCGAAAAGGCTTTCCAGAACTATACACATGTTGATAAGATTCGCAATGCTAAGTTCGTTACTCAGACCATTACTTCAGCTATTCCTGAGGCAACCACCCATGATGGTATGATGAATACAGTATTAGGATTGTTAGCCAAGGGTGATATCAATTGTGCCGGTGGTGAATATGACCCCAATGGAGATCTCTTTGCTTCACAGAAATCTCAGGCGTCTGAGACTGTCGAGCAGCGTCGCGCTCGTCAGGCTTCAGAGACTCCAGCTGGTGTTGTACGTACTGCCGAGGAAATACGTCGTGCCGAGGAAGAAGCTCAGCGTAAGAGAGATGAGGAAGAACGCATCGCTCGTGAGGAAGCTGAGGCTAAAGCCCGTGAAGAGGCCGAGGAGCGCAGGAAGAATAGTTTCTGGAACAAAAGCTGGAACAAACTGAAGGAATTCGGTAAGACAATGGTTGCAGAGGAAGAATAAGTTTTGTAAATTGTGAACGTAAAAAAGTAATTAGTATGGACAACAATATATTGCTCGACTTCGGTGAACCCGAAAAGGAGAACAGCATCATCAAGGTGATTGGTGTTGGTGGCGGTGGCGGTAATGCTGTCAACCACATGTATCGTGAAGGTATTCACGATGTGACATTCGTGCTCTGTAATACTGATAATCAGGCACTCAACGACTCTCCCGTACCTGTGCATCTGCAACTGGGTAAGGAAGGTCTTGGTGCTGGTAATAAGCCCGAGAAAGCTCGTGCTGCAGCCGAAGAAAGTCTTGAGGATATCAAGAATATGCTCAATGATGGTACACGTATGGCATTCATCACAGCTGGTATGGGTGGTGGTACAGGTACTGGTGCTGCTCCAGTCATCGCTCGTATTTCTAAGGAGATGGGTATTCTTACCGTAGGTATTGTTACAATTCCTTTCCGCTTCGAGGGTGATCGCAAGATTGATCAGGCTTTGGATGGAGTAGAGGAGATGTCTAAACATGTTGATGCGCTACTTGTCATCAATAATGAGCGTTTGCGCGAAATTTATCCTGAACTCACCGTGCTTGATGCCTTTGGTAAGGCTGATGACACATTGAGTGTTGCTGCAAAGTCTATTGCTGAGATTATTACTGTTCACGGACTGATCAACCTTGACTTCAATGATGTTAAGACTGTCTTGAAGGATGGTGGTGTAGCCATCATGTCAACCGGTTATGGCGAAGGCGAAGGCCGTGTAAAGAAGGCTATCGATGATGCCCTCAACTCTCCCTTGCTCAACGAGAACGACGTATTCAACTCTAAGAAGATTCTGCTCAGCATCTCGTTTGCAGGAAATAAAGACGGCACGGGTTCACTCATGATGGAGGAGATGAACGATGTCAACGACTTCATGGCTAAGTTTGGCAACGACTTCGAGATTAAGTGGGGACTTGCCACCGACCCAGAGTTGGGCAAGAAGGTAAAGGTTACCATCCTTGCTACTGGTTTTGGCATTGATAATGTTGACGGTATGTCTAACCACCGTCAGCGTCATAATACACAGGAAGAAGCTACACGTATCGCTGCTCAGCAGGAAGAAGAGGCTAAGCGTATGGATCGCCGCAACCGCTTCTATGGTGGCGACGGACAGACACGTCGCTATAAGCGCCGTCCACATATCTACCTCTTCCGTCCAGATGATCTCGACAACGATGATGTCATCTCTGCTGTAGAGTCTACGCCTACCTATAAGCGTACGAAGGAGATTCTCGATAGCATCTATCAGCAGGCTACCGGTGAGGAACTACAGCAGAAGAACGAACCTCAGCCTGAGGCTATCCAAGGAACTATCAAGTTCTCATAAAACGCATAGTTTCTTAACAATGCCTTGCTGATAGGATATGGATACGATTAACGAATTCTTCTCGCTGTTAAGTGGCTTCCTGTGGGGCTGGCCGATGATTATTCTACTGTTGGGAACGCATCTGTTCCTGACCTTCCGACTACGCATCCCACAGCGCAAGTTGCTTACAGGTATTCGCCTATCCGTTAAGAAAGATCCCGATGCAGCAGGCGAGGTCAGCCAGTTTGGTGCTTTGGCCACCGCCTTAGCTGCTACTATCGGCACAGGTAATATCGTTGGTGTGGCCACCGCCGTTGCTTTAGGTGGCCCTGGTGCCGTATTATGGTGCTGGCTAACGGGCATCTTCGGCATGTCCACCAAGTATGCCGAAGGACTGCTTGCCGTCAAATATCGCGTAAGGGGCGAAAATGGAAAGATGTATGGTGGTCCTATGTACGCCTTGGAGCGTGGCTTAGGACTGAAGTGGCTGGCAGTGCTCTTTGCTGTCTTCACCGCCTTAGCCTCCTTTGGCATTGGTTGCACCGTACAAGCCAACAGTATTGCCCTGCTCGCTCACGAAACCTTTGGTGTCCAGACGTGGATTATCGGCCTTGTCGTTTGCTTGCTTACCGCCTCCGTTATTCTTGGTGGTGTGAAGGCTATCGCCCGCGTATGCACCTTTCTAGTGCCCTTTATGGCCGTTTTATATGTGCTTGGGTGTATCATCATCCTTTGCCTCAACAACGCCTACGTATGGCCCGCTATTCAGCTGATTGTTGATTCCGCCTTTAATCCCTCTGCCGCAGGTGGTGGATTCCTTGGCGC
Organism: Prevotellaceae bacterium HUN156; assembly: GCA_900119285.1. GTDB lineage: Bacteria > Bacteroidota > Bacteroidia > Bacteroidales > Bacteroidaceae > Prevotella. The sequence goes on along the minus strand of FPIT01000003.1, from coordinate 60,322 downwards.
ATCCGTCATGATGGCAGCCCGCTATGGTATTGCTCGTGGACTCTTCTCTAACGAGAGTGGTCTTGGCTCAGCCCCTATTGTTGCTGCAGCCGCACAGACGCGCAATCCCGTACGACAGGCTTTGGTAAGTAGCACAGGTACCTTTTGGGATACCGTCGTCATCTGTGCCCTCACGGGCTTAGTACTTGTCAGCAGCATCCTTGCCTATCCCGACATCACCTTTGCCGATGGTGCTGCTCTGACCAAGGTAGCCTTCTCTAAGATTCCTTATGTAGGAGCCCCTCTGTTGGCCTTTGGCATTCTGACCTTTGCTTTCAGCACCATTCTGGGTTGGAGTTATTATGGTGAGAGTGCGGTCAACTATATCGAAGGTCGCCGTACCAATCGTTTCTATCGCATCCTCTATATCGTTGCCCTGTTTTTTGGCAGCATCATCAACCTCGATATCATCTGGAATATAGCCGACTGCATGAATGCCCTGATGGCTATTCCTAACCTCGTAGCGCTATTGCTGTTAAGTGGTGTGGCTGCCCAGGAGACCAAGAAATACCTTTGGAGTGGCAGGATAGATGAGGTGATGGAAGAGGAATAACAATCATGATAGAACATCCAGAGATTTACAGCCAAGCACAACTGATGCAGCTGATTCAGCAGGTTGGCTTCCTTCCCTTGCTAGACAGTGGCATTTCGGGCTTTTCTGCCGAAGAGATAGTCAGTGACGACTGTCGCTATGTCGTATTCCCCGATGGCGGATGGGATTGGCCTCTATGGAAATGGAAAGGACCTATTGTAACCGAGGGCGATGTGGTCTATGGTAAGTTCTTTGATAAGAAGGCTGGATTTATCAGTCGTGAGTGGTGGCCCGACTTCTACAACTATCGTCGCAGCCAGCATCCTCAGCCCGAAGAAGGCAGTATCGAGGAAGCCATCCTCCTTACCCTACAGGAGCAGGGCAGTATGATTACTCGCGAACTACGTGCAGCCTGTGGCTTTACTGGTCCTAAGATGCGTAGCAAGTTCGACAGCTTTGTCACCCGCTTGCAGATGGGCTGCTATATCGTGACCGAAGACTTTGTCTATCCTACCGACAAGCATGGCAAAGAATACGGCTGGGGCTGGTCGTTACTCACCACCCCTGAGCAGCTTTACGGTCGTGAGGCATGTCAGTGTCTTCGCACCCCAGAAGAATCCTTCCGTCGCCTCGTCACCCATCTTACCGCCCTCCTGCCAGAAGCTACTGAGAAACAGATTCTGAAACTAATCAGATAAATACTAGTATAATATTGGTTTTCGTATATTTTGTTATTTTCGCATGTTTTCGGAATTAAATAACAGCAATTTTTCGGAAACTCCCAGAATAGTGCCACTTTAGCATCGGAATAGTGCCACTATTGCAAGGCAAAACAAGCTATATTGACCTCCAAAACAGGCACTATTCCAGTGCTAAAGTGGCTCCGTTCCGACTCTACGAAAAGTTTATTTCAAAAATCATCTAACCTTCTAACCCGCCTGAAACTCAATGCAGATAGGCATTTGAAGGGTGTTGGGTTAGAAGGTTAGATGATTTTGCAAACAAACTCTTTTTCTTGTAATTTTATAGCCCAATAGTTTGACGACACTTTACGGATAGTTTGACGGCATAATTCGACTTGAATTTAGGCATAATTCAAGAAGTATTTACGCATAATACTTTTCGGAAGATATTCCTCCCCCAGTGGGAGGAGGTAAGAATGGGCTACATTCGGTTCTGAATACTGCTAATTGGCGCGCTAGTTAGTTGTAGTGGCACTCCAAATACAGCTATTTAGTACGTCTAACTAGCTGTATTTCGTTTCTAACTAGATGTATTTCTAACTTTAAATTATTTAACGTGGATTATGGTGTATAAAAGTAAGAAAAATCACACCTAATGCACTGTGATATAGCGCAATTAGGTGTGATTAGTTAATTCTAAGAAATAGAAAATCTATTTCGCTTAGTCGATAATCAGGTTTTCACCAGTCATGTCGGCAGGCTGCTCCAGACCCATGATGTGCAGGATAGAGGGAGCAACATCGGCCAGACGACCATCCTTGACTGTAGCACTGTTGTTGTCCGTAACATAGATAAATGGAACAGGGTTCAGTGAGTGCGCAGTGTTAGGAGTACCATCGGGATTGATAGCGTTGTCGGCATTACCGTGGTCGGCAATGATGATAGCCTCGTAGTCGTTAGCCTTAGCAGCCTCGATAACATCCTTTACGCAGTTGTCAACAGCCCATACAGCCTTGGCAATAGCGTTGTAGATACCAGTGTGGCCTACCATATCACCGTTGGCGAAGTTGACAACGATGAAGTCGTACTTAGACTCGTTGATAGCAGCTACGAGCTTATCCTTTACCTCGTAGGCGCTCATCTCTGGCTTCAGGTCGTAGGTAGCTACCTTTGGAGAAGGTACCAGGATGCGATCCTCGCCCTCGTAGGGTTGCTCGCGACCACCATTGAAGAAGAAGGTTACGTGAGCGTACTTCTCTGTCTCGGCAGTGTGCAACTGCTTCTTGCCCTGCTGTGAGAGGTATTCGCCCAGTGTGTTCTCTACGTTCTCCTTGGGGAAGAGAATGTTGACACCTGTGAAGCTGGCATCGTATGGAGTCATGCAGTAGTACTGCAGGCCAGGAATGGTCTTCATGCCCTGCTCAGGCATATCCTGCTGGGTGAGTACGATAGTGAGCTCCTTAGCACGGTCGTTACGGAAGTTGATGAAGATAACTACATCACCCTCTTCGATGCAACCATTTACGCTGCTATTGTGGATAGGCTTGATGAATTCGTCGGTTACGCCCTCTGCATAGCTCTCTTCTACTGCCTTTACCATATCGGTAGCCTGCTTACCAGTACCATTTACGATCAGGTCGTAGCCCTCCTTAACGCGCTCCCAGCGCTTGTCGCGGTCCATAGCATAGAAGCGGCCTATGATGCTGGCAATAGCCGCATCGTTGTCGGCACAAGCCTTAGTAACCTGCTCAATAAAGCCTTTGCCGCTCTTGGGGTCTGTATCACGACCATCCATGAAGCAGTGTACGAAGGTCTGGTTCTTCAGACCATAGTGCTTACCTACCTCGATGAGTTTGAAGAGGTGGTCGAGAGAAGAGTGTACGCCACCATCTGAGCAGAGACCCATCAAGTGGAGTTTCTTATTGTTTTCTTTAGCATAGGTATATGCGGCTTTTACCTGAGGATTCTCTACGATAGAGCCGTCCTTGCAGGCACGGTTAATCTTTACAAGATCCTGATAAACAATACGACCGGCACCAATATTGAGGTGTCCTACCTCAGAGTTACCCATCTGTCCGTCGGGCAGACCTACGTCCTCACCGCTGGCCTGCAACTGAGAGTGAGCTGAGATAGCTGTGAGATAATCCAGATAAGGAGTTGGCGTGTTGTAGATGACATCGCCCTTACCATGCTTTCCGATTCCCCATCCATCGAGAATCATCAATAATGCTTTCTTTGCCATAATTTGTACGATTTACTATTTAACCATTATTACTTTGTTTCTTTTCTTAACTAATCTTCATGCACAGCATCGTGAGGTCATCATTGGGAGTTGCTCCATTGCGATGTTTCTCCACCTCTTCCTTCATGGTCTCAATCATCTGACGTGCACTATCAAAATGATTCTTCTGTATGATGCTTAGCAGGTGCTCTTCGCCAAACTGCTTCTGATTAGGATTCTCTGCTTCGTTCAGTCCGTCAGAGTAGATAAACAGAGGCATACCCTTGATGCTCTCCACCTGTTCACCTGTATATTTGACGCCCTCCCAGATACCAATGGGAACATTCGATTCCATCTTCAGGAAGTTGTTGTTCAGTACGGGTGGGTTATGACCGGCATTACAGAAGTCCATGTGTCCCGTTTTCAAGTCTATCAGTGCAATAAACATGGTGACAAACATGCCACTCTCATTACCCAGCACCAACTCGTCGTTCAGTCCTGTGGCTATCTCGGCAGGCATGCTGCCCTGCTTGGCCAAGGCACGGAACATACGGATGGCCTGTGCCATGAAGAGTGAAGCAGGAACACCCTTGCCAGATACGTCACCGAGGCAGACATACAAATGGTCGTCTTTCAGCAGATAGTCGTAAAGGTCGCCACCCACCTCTTTTGCAGGCGACATCAAACCATACAGGTCAACGCCTTCACGATTAGGGAATATGCTTGGCAGCATAGACTGCTGTATATTACGGGCAATGCGCAACTCACTCTCAATACGCTCCTTTGCCTTGGTGGTAGTCTCCAGCTGGTCGTAGGCCGTGCGTAGCTGTGCGTGGGCTTCTGCCAGCTTATCGTGAGCCATAGCCAAACGGTGCTGAGCCTTACGCTTGTGCAGCATATAGAGCAACAAGAAGATGACAATCAGCGCCAGGGCTACGATGCCACCCACAAAGCGCTGTTTAGACATCTCTCCATGCTGACGAGCAATTTCGGCCTCCTTCTCGTTGGTCTGATAGATAGTAGCCAACTCTGCTGTAGAACTATTCTTCTGAGCAGTGATGGCTGAGTCGAGCAGTGAAAGAATATATTCGGCCACTGCACGTGTAGAGTCGCGATGACCACTCATCTTGTTAGCCTGATATTTGGGCAACAGATAGAGCTGGATATTCTCCAGTGTAAGGTCCTTACGCCATTCGCTGAGCGCCTGGTCAAGATAGCGATAGTTGTCGGCAGCCTCCTGATAGCGTTTTGCAGCTACCAGATAGTCGTTGGCATTGATACGACCACCGCCTGTCTTCGAATAGTCTGTCTGCAAGAAGCGCTCATAAACCTCTTGAGCTTCCTTCTCTTTATGCAGGCCTTGCAGTGCCACAGCTCGCATAATCTCTATCTCGCCCTGATACTCGTCAAAGTAGTCTTTACGGGCATCATGTATCAAGCGATAGTTGCTCAGCAACTTCTTGGCACGGTCAATCCAATAGAGCGCTCCTGAGTAGTGTCGGTTGTTGGTATAAGCCATGCAGGTATATATCGTACCGACAATCGCCTCCTGGTAACCACGACTTGTCGAGTCGGCTTTCCATCGGTTGGCATAATGCTCATGTGCCTTTCGGAAATTGGCTTCAGCCTCCTTGTCCTTGCCCAGATTTAACTGGCAACAACCAATATTGTTGAAGAGAATACCGTAGTCGATATCCGAACCAATGCCCGACTTCTCCATCTTGGCAACAGCAGGAATCGCGATTTGCAACGCTCCCTCATAATCGCCCTTGGTCAGCAACAACTCAGAAAGGCGTCGAGCAGACTTGTTGTAGCTCAACTGGTCGGCATCCGTCTTTACTTCGCCCTCCACCGCTTTGCGATAGAAGAACTCTGACATCTGATACTGATTCTGATGATAATAGGCTACTCCGCGCCATCGGTTGGCACAAACAGAGGAGATGTCCTTGTTCTGCTCGAAACTGTCAACCAGTTCCAGCATACGACCATATTGCATTAAGGTTCCTGTTTCAAAGAGTAGGCTATCAGCATGACTAGCCTTTAGCTCTGCTTGCCGTTTTTCTTTATCACACGAAAAAGATACCATAACTATTCCAGCAATAGCTATGATAACGGTAAGAACCCGCAGTCCTTTCTGCATTTTCATCTTCATTAGCGCTGCAAAGTTACGAAAAAACGAAAGAAATACAAAAGGAAAACTTGTTTTTCTTTTCGTTTTAGGACAATAGTTGATTTGTAAGTACAAAAGGATGGCTTTTATTGTAAAAAACATGAAAACGGGTCGTTAAATTTGTATGTTACAAGGAAAAATCGTAATTTTGTCAACCGATTAATAATGTAACATTATCATGACCAAATCTAAACAACTCATTCTTATAGGCGTAACAGCCTTGCTTACAGCAACAACAATGAATGCACAAACCCCACAATTGAATGCCAACAATATCGATGAGGTATTAAAGGCAATGACCTTAGAAGAGAAAGCCCAACTCCTTGTGGGTGGTGGTAATAACGACTTTGCAGGCTCTGGTGCCATGATGGGACATCAAAAGAAGATAGTGGCTGGTGCTGCTGGAATTACTGTGGCTATTCCCCGACTGGGTATTCCTGCCACCGTCTTGGCTGATGGCCCTGCTGGTGTTCATATTGATGCACATCGTCCTAATGATCCCAACAACTATGCTGCCACGGGTTTCCCTATTGGTACTTGTCTGGCTTCTACATGGAATACGGAATTAGTAGAACAGGTAGGTAGAGCCATTGGTAATGAGACTTTGGAATATGGCTGCGATGTTATCTTGGGTCCAGGTATGAACCTGCATCGCAACCCATTATGTGGTCGTAACTTTGAATATTATTCTGAAGATCCTATTGTGACAGGACTTATTGGTACTGCCGTTGTGAAAGGTATTCAGAGTCAGGGCGTTGGCGTCTCTGCCAAGCACTTTGCCGTTAACTCACAAGAGACTGCTCGAACCAAAGTCGATGAGCGTGTTTCGCAGCGTGCTCTTCGTGAACTCTATCTGAAAGGTTTCGAACTGATGGTTCGTCGTGCTGCTCCTTGGACACTGATGTCTTCTTATAATATCATCAATGGTGTTTATGCTCAGGGAAATAAAGATATGCTGAGCACTATCCTGCGCGATGAGTGGGGCTTCAAGGGTATTGTGATGACCGACTGGAATGGCAAGCGTCCTAAGTTGCCAACCGAACAGGAAGTGCAGGCTGGCAATGACTTGATGATGCCAGGCTATCCTGCTCAGGTGAACGATATTGTTGAGGCTGTCAAGAGCGGACGTCTCGATATTAAGGATGTAGACCGCAATGTCCGCAATATGCTTGAGTATATTGTGAAGACTCCTCGCTTCAAGGCCTACAAATATTCCAATAAGCCTGACCTTCAGGCTCATGCTGCTATCACGCGTCAGAGTTCTACAGAAGGTATGGTGCTGCTCAAAAATACAGGCATACTGCCTATGAATAATCTTAAGAAAGTTGCTCTCTTTGGTGTCAACTCTTACGATTTCTTCTCTGGTGGTTTGGGTTCTGGCTGTGTCAATGTACCTTATGTTGTTGATATGGTGCAGGGACTTAAGAATGCAGGTGTTTCTACAACTCCTCTGCTGACTGAAATCTATCAGAATTACGTAAAATATGCCAAGGTGAAGCTTAAGGCAGATAAGAATCCTATGATGTGGTTCCTTGATCAGGGACAGCCTAAGCTTGATGAGATTGAGATTACCGATCGTTGTGTCTCTCACGAAGTAGGTGAGGCAGATGCAGCTATCATCACTATTGGCCGTCAGGCTGGTGAGGGTATGGATCGTAAGATTGAGGGTGAGTTCAATCTCTCACAGATAGAACAGGATATGATTTATCGTGTCAGCAACCAGTTCCATGCAGCAGGCAAACCAGTTATCGTTATTATCAACTCTGGTTCTGTGATGGAGACAAGTTCATGGCGCGATCGTGTTGATGCCATCCTTTGTGCTTGGCAGCCTGGTGAGGAAGGCGGTAATAGTGTTGCCGATGTGTTGACTGGTAAGGCTAATCCAAGTGGTAAACTTACTATGACTTGGCCTATCTCTGCTACAGATCATCCCTCTACTAAGAACTTCCCACAGGAACTTGATATGTATACCTACCAGAATATGCAGGGTTGGGGTGGTGTTCCCAATGAAGACTATACCAATCACGAAGAGGATATCTATGTAGGTTACCGCTATTTCGATACCTTCGAAAGACCAGTGGCTTATCCCTTTGGCTTTGGTCTGAGTTATACCACTTTCGAGTTCTCTAAGCCTACTGTAAAGGTTAGTGCCGATAAGGTGAATGTATCTGTAGTTGTTAAGAATACCGGTAAGGTTAGCGGTAAGGAAGTAGCACAGGTTTATGTTGCTGCTCCTAAGGGTAAGATTGAGAAGCCCGTTCAGGAGTTGAAGGGCTTTGCCAAGACTCGCGAGTTGAAACCTGGTGAGAGCCAAACACTGACTATCCAGATTGATCGTCGTGACCTCGCCTCTTTCGATGAGGCTGGTTCACAGTGGTTGGCAGAGGCCGGTACATATACCTTCCGTATTGGTTCTTCTTCTCGTGATATCCATCAGACAGCTACTGCTAAACTGACGGAATATACTGAGAAAGTACATAATGTGATGGCTCCCAAGCATCCGCTTAGACTTCTAAAACAATAAGGGCACTAAATCACTAAAACATATAGGTGTGAAGAGAATCGTAATGGGCCTTGCGGATTTCCTTACGACTTGCACCTTATGAGCATCTGACTAACGCAACAAAAGCTCGTTGAAATCGGGCATTTATATCAAGAATGGAACCAAAATCGTCATTCGATAAAATATGAAGAAAATACTCTTATCACTCTTAACCGTACTCTTCGTACTTCCCATGAGTGCTGAAGACGGACATGCCTTGTGGCTGCGCTATCAGCCACTCAACAAGGCTAAAGTTACTACCAACGTATCAACACCCACCGCTCAGCTGGCTAAGCAGGAGTTGGAGACCTATTATCAAGGAGAGCATATCGCCTTAAAGCTCGATAGCTCTATGCCCGATGATGATGGCTATCGCTTCGATGGCACTACACTTAGTGCTCGTCGTGATGCTGGTCTGCTTTATGGTGCTTATGCTCTGTTGCGTGGAGATACCAAGATTGAGTCGCACCCAGCCTTCTCGCTCCGTCTCTTAAACCATTGGGACAACCTCGATGGCTCTATCGAGCGTGGCTATGCAGGCAAAAGCATCTTCTGGAAGTTAGAGAACGGTCAACTTTCAACTTTCAACTCTCAACTGATCAAGGAGTATGCTCGTGCCAATGCCTCTATCGGTATTAATGGTACGGTGCTGAATAATGTCAATGCATCTCCTAAGATGCTGACTACTCCTTATCTGAAGGAAGTGCAGAAGATTGCCAATATCCTGCGTCCCTACAATATCAAGGTATATCTCAGTATCAACTTCGCCTCTCCAATGGCTCTCAAGGATACTAAAACTGCCGACCCACTGGATCCCTCTGTTGTGAAGTGGTGGAAGAAGAAAACCAAGGAGATTTATAAGCTTATTCCTGACTTCGGTGGCTTCCTCGTAAAAGCTAATAGCGAGGGACAGCCTGGTCCTGGCGACTATCATCGCACTCATGCTGATGGTGCCAATATGCTGGCAGATGCGCTAAAGCCCTATAAGGGTATTGTGATGTGGCGCTGCTTTGTCTATGGTGCTAATCATAAAGGTGAAGATCGCGTTAAGCAGGCTGTATCTGAGTTCAAGCCTCTTGATGGTCAATTCCGCGATAATGTCATCCTGCAGACAAAGAATGGTCCATTGGATTTCCAGCCACGTGAGCCCTATAGTCCTATCTTCGACCAGATTACGAAGACACCTAATATGGTAGAGCTTCAGATTACTCAGGAGTATCTCGGTCAGAGTCGCCACTTGGTGTATCTTGCTCCCATGTGGCAGGAGTTCTTCTCGCAGGTAGATGCTAAGAAGCTCAAGGGTATTGCTGGTGTGGCTAATATCGGATTGGATCGCAACTGGTGTGGTCATCACTTCTCACAGGCCAACTGGTATGCCTTTGGTCGTCTGGCATGGAATCCTCGTCTTGATAGCTATCGCATTGCCAACGAGTGGTTGCAGCTGACCTTTAGTGCTCCCGAGACTTTCAATCGTGCGATGGCTGATGTTATGCAGCACTCTCGTGAGGCTTGTGTCAACTACATGATGCCTCTTGGCTTACACCATATTTTCAAGTTTGATCACCACTATGGTCCCGAGCCTGATGGCTTCAAGGCAAGTTATCCACGTGAGTGGTGTCCTGTTTATTATCATCAGGCAGACAAGAATGGTGTAGGCTTTGATCGTTCTAGCAAGGGCTCTAATGCAGTAAGTCAGTATCGTGCAGACTTAGCTCGCACCTACGATAATATCAAGACCTGTCCTGAGAACCTGTTGCTTTGGTTCCACCATGTGCCCTGGGATTATCGCATGTCTAGTGGTAATACTTTGTGGGAGGAGTTGCAGTATCGCTATAATGAGGGTGTCATCACCGTAGAAGAGAACTACAACCTGTGGCACAACAAGATGCGCCCCTATATTGACGAACAGCGTTGGCGCGAAGTTGACGAGCGCATGCAGCATCAGGTAGAAAATGCTCGTGAGTGGCGCGATGTATGCATCGGCTACTTCCGTCAGTTTGCAGAAAAGTAAATAGGGGATTTATTCCCAACACTCAATCTCGTCTTCTATCTCAGGCAATTGACTGCGATGGAAGACGGGTTCTTTTATACCCTGTTTCTTCTGCTGGCGATAGTCGTCGAGCAATCGGAAGGCATAGCGCCCTAAAAATACGATGGCTACAAGGTTACAAGCAGTTAGGAATGCCATAAAGAAGTCTACGATGTTCCATACCAGTTCAAAGCTGGCAATAGCACCGAAGACAACCATCAAGCCTCCAGAGCAGAGGCGATAGATAGTCATCACGGATGAGTTGTCGGTGATAAAGCGGATGTTGGCTTCTCCATAGTAATAGTTGCCGATGATGCTGGAGAATGCAAACAGGAAGATGGCGATAGCTACAAAGATTGGACCTACATTGCCCACCTCGCTCTGTAGCGCCGATTGCGTCAGGGCAATACCATTCAGTTCGGGCACCTGATAGAGTCCGCTAATCAATATGATAAATGCCGTACATGAGCAAACCAGCAGTGTGTCGGTAAATACTCCCAATGCCTGAATCAATCCCTGCTTTACAGGATGTGTTGTAGTAGCAGTAGCAGCCACATTAGGTGCACTGCCTTCACCAGCCTCATTGGAGAAGAGACCACGCTTCACACCATTCATGATAGCCGCACCAATGCCACCTCCGACAATCTGTCCGAAGCCAAAAGCATTCGTTACAATCACCTTGAATACCTCAGGAATCTGCTGGATATTCATAGCGATTATTATCACAGCCAGGATGATATAACCCACAGCCATCACAGGCACCAAGATAGAGCTGACGTGAGCAATGCGCTGAATGCCACCGAAGACGATGAGCAGCGCCATTGCTGCCAAGATAACTCCCACCCATAGTGGATCCCAGCCAAAGGCTTCTTGCATGGCGCCACAAATGGTGTTGGCTTGAATAGAGTTGTTAGAAAGACCAAATTGTAGGGTAATCAAGATGGCAAACAAGATGGCCATCCATCGCTGCTTCAGTCCCTTTTGGATATAATAGGCAGGACCACCGATAAATGAGTCCTTATGCTTCTGTTTGTATAGCTGTGCCAGAGTAGATTCCACAAAAGCCGTAGCCGAGCCAATCAGTGCGATAACCCACATCCAGAACACAGCACCTGGTCCACCGATAGCTATCGCTGTAGCTACACCAGCCAAGTTGCCAGTGCCCACACGAGTAGCTACGCTAACGGCAAAAGCCTGAAACGAAGAGATATGCTTAGTGCCCTTGGCTGTAGTCACTGCCGATTCTGTGAGCAGGCGCAGCATCTCGCCCACCATGCGAAACTGCACGAAACGTGTGCGCCACGTAAACCATATTCCACAACCCACCAGTGCTACTATCAGCACATAGCTCCAAATGACATCGTTAATAGCAGTTATCAGTTCGTTCATGGGTGCAAAAATACGCATTATTTTTGAAACAAAGGACGTAAAAAAGGCAAATAATTGCCGTTTTGCTTGCTTTTTTCAATAATAAACTCTATATTTGCACTCGAAAGGATAGGAATTCACTCAAGTGTAATTCCCTGATTTTGTTGTTTACGAGGAAAAATAAATATCGATAACTAAAATTATAGATTATGGAGAGAACTATAAAAACAGTGGCTTTTCTGGCCGTGATGGCCCTTTTGAGCTTGGCGCTGTCTGGTTGTTACGAGGAGAGAGTTTCTGCAGGCAACTGTGCCGTTGACGATGCCATCAGTGCTGCCGAGTCACAAGTTACTATCATCGAATCACCCGTTTTTGGCAAACTTCCCTCATTGTTCGAACAGAAGCTTCGTGCGAGCACCATTCTGGACAAGCGGTTTCGTGCGCTCAAGACTGATAATATGGATGAAGCCATCAAGAATAGACATCGCCGCGATGATGCCGAAGAAGCATTAGAGGACTTCTATCAGAAGAAGATAGACGAGGCTATCAATGGACTCGACGGCAAGGTGATTAAGGTGGAATTCAATGAGAAACAGTTCTCTGCAGCCAAAGCCACACTGAAGGTTATCGAGGGCGAAAGTGCTTATTTCAATATTGTCTTCGATGCCACACTGACTAACCCCGTTAATAATGAGGTAGAGTTTAAGTGGGAGTATCTTGATGCCACAGGCACCTGTCTGCAGATAGGCAGCGACTATCTCGTTCCTGGCAAGAAGATACATAAGGAATATACGGTGGCAGCCAATAAGGAACACTCCATGACATTCGACCACCTGTTCATCCAGTTCCTTTGAAACTAATATACCAACAGGCATTCTTGCCCTCCAAGAGTAGCTGAGTTGGCACTGGCTACAGCTATCTCGGAGCTGATTTAGCTGTACTACTCGCTCTGCAAATAGTTTATGCCTAAAAACATCTAACCTTCTAACCTAACAGGTTTGAAATACCGATGTACAAAGGGATTGAGCCATGTTAATAGTTGCCGCAACTATTAACATACTTATAACCTACATGTGAAATTGTAGATTCGAAAAAGACGAAAAATCCGTTCAATCTGTCAAATCCGTGTTCGAAATCATCAAACATAGTAGATGTATGTTAATAGTTGGCAAACTATTAACATGTCTGAAACGCCCTGTGTATCGTGGTTTGCGAGGGGTTATGTTAATAGGTTAATAGTTTTTGCGAAAACCTTTATTAGAATACGGAATACCTTTATGACTATTTGAGAAATACAGCTAAGCCAACTCTGAATACAACTATCTCAGCGCTGAGATAGCTATATTTGCACCCCAATAGTGCCACTTTAGGAGTTCAATAGTTACTGTATTGGACATCAATAGTTATTGTATTGCGATGCTAAAGTGGCTCTTTCGTAACCCCTAATTTGAATGCAGCCTACATTCGAATCGTTTGAAGCCTAAATTCGATGAGAATAATGCGTAAATTCTCATCGAATTATGCCATAATTCAAAGAGAATAATGCCGTCAAACTATTTAGTTTAGAAGCAGTAGCCTACTGTGAGTGAAGCAGTATGGATATTTACCTTTTGGGTTATCTCTGAGAAGTCTGTACCATAAGATGCACCAATAAGGAATTGCTCATTGATACGAGCATTGAGTCCTACATGCCAACCAACTTGGAGACGATTCCATGTCGCAGCATCACTGCCCATATCATTTTTATCAAACAGATCTAGATCTTTATCTGCAAGGTTTTCATTTATCTCCTGCTTTGTAAATCCCGCTTGTAGCAGTTGTTCCAATCCTGCTGATGTCAGGTTGTATTTGGCACTAGCCCTACCAATAATATTACAGCGCAGGTCGAGACCAAGATAAGGAATAAGCGTCAACTTCGTATCGGGAACGTGGAAAGCATATGCTAAACTTACAGGAACCTTAGCGGAGAACATCTTAACCTTCTCCTCAGGTCTAAACAGTGTGGCAAGAGCAGCAGTTGTTACGCCCAATCCTTCAGCCACTTCTTCTGTTATGTCTTTGGTGAAGAATGAGTACTGAACACCCAGTCCTACCTCAAGGTATAGAGGCAAACTTTGAGAAATGCTGATAGCCCTATTGTAGCCTACGCTGAGACCATTAAAGCTTTCTGAATCTCCTTTGTCTGGAACATAAGTACTAGGATTCCACTGCAGATAGATAGTATTCCATCCGTCAATTGAAGATTGTGCAAACGAGCTCATACCCATTATAAGCATTGATGCCACGACAAATAGTTTTGTTTTCATACGTTATAATAGTTTTATGTTCGGTTGCAAATTTAATCATTTTTCCTTAAACGCTTTCCTCTATGTGAAACTTTTTTGTTGATAAACAGCTTCTAGTGCCCAAGACAGCTAATTTATCTTTCAAGCAGAAGGCTAGAATTCCTAAAGTATCATAATGTTTGCAGCTTTGTTGAGCGTCATTTCCTAGTTGTCTCGAATCATTGTAACAGATACTTTTTGATTACAAAGAGCAATATATATCAAATTGCTACGTTTTATCAAATAATCATTATATGTGCCATGTATCTCTGGCATGCAAAGTATATTCCTATTTACCAAAAACATAATATGAAAAAGAAGTTCATCTCATTAACTTTAATAAGCCTTGGTGTGCTTCTGACGGCAAATGCACAGCGTAAACAATCATTTGATGAAGGATGGCGTTTTTATCGCGGCGCTGCTATCAATGCCGAGGCTGTAAATTACGACGATTCCAAATGGCGTGAGGTTATCGTACCCCACGACTTCAGTATGGAGCCCGTGGCATACTCTCACGACTATCGCGAACAAACCTCAGAGTGGAACGACTGGCAGGTAGGTCCATTCTCGCGACTCAGCATTGGCGACTCCGATTCGGGTCAGACAATAAGCGGTTCGGGTTGGTACCGCAAAACGTTTCGCTTGCCAGGCAATTCCGTTGATGATGCCATCCGTCAGAAGGTGTTCCGCCTGCGCTTTGATGGTGTTTATAATCAGTCAGAGGTATGGGTGAACGGCAAGAAGGCGGCGATGAATGTCTTTGGATTCATGCCCTTTGTAGTGGATTTGAATGCTATTCTAAGCGATAAGTCAAATCGCAACATAAAAGACGAGCAGCTGGTTACCATTGCGGTCAGAACAGTAAGCGAAGGATTGAACTGCCGCTGGTATGCTGGCAGCGGCATCTACCGGCATGTATGGTTGGAGATGACAGACAAACTGCATCTAGACGAATGGGACATTTATGTTGATGCATCGGTGGTAGAAGGGAAGAATGCAAAGGTCAGGGTTTCGGCAAAGGTCTTCAACGAGAATATCACACAGGTTTATTGTGTGATGAAAGTGAAGATAACAGATGCTGACGGCCGTGTGGTGGCTAACGCCGACAAACCCGTCAACGGGGCTGCTATCTCCACCGAACTTATAGTGAAATCTCCTCGTCTGTGGTCACCTGACTCTCCCTTCCGTTATACTGCCCGCATCAGTCTACATACTGCCTCGGGCGAGCACGATGCCCTGACAATACCATTTGGCATCCGTACCATATCGTTTTCTGCCGATAAAGGGTTCCTGCTCAATGGCAAGCCGACAAAACTGCGTGGCGGCTGTGTCCACCACGACAATGGCTTGCTTGGTACCGCCGCCATCGATCGCGCCGAGGTGCGTAAAGCGGAACTGCTGAAGGCGCAGGGTTACAACGCTGTGCGCACCAGCCATAACCTGCCTTCTGAGGCATTCCTCTATGCGTGTGACAGTATCGGTCTGCTGGTCATCGACGAGTGCTTCGACCAGTGGGAAGAAGCCAAACGGCGCGATGACTATAGCAATTACTTCTCAAAGGAGAAACAGACCATCATCGATGGAAAGCCTGTGGGCACGGGTGTCACTAATTTTGAATACGATGCAGCACTGATGGTACGTCGTGATCGCAACCACCCCTCTATCATTATGTGGAGCATCGGCAATGAGATAGCCCAGCGTTCTGACGTGCCGCGTGGCAAGGAGATTGCCGATGCTATCACCTGCGCCATCAAAAATGAGGATGCCACACGTCCTACAACCCTCGCCGTGAACGATTATTGGGACCGCATGCCGCAGAAGATGACATGGGAAAAAGACTCGCCAAGAGCCTTTGAACTGGTAGAGGTGGGCGGATATAACTATGAGACGCGCCGCTACGAGAGCGACCACGAGAAGTTCCCCCAGCGCATCATGTACGGTTCTGAAACATACCCCAACGCCGTGGCCGCCAATTGGAGCGTCATCAATCGTCACCCCTATATCATCGGTGACTTTGTGTGGACAGCTATTGACTATATTGGTGAGGCGGGTCTCGGCCATGCCCTTGAGCGCAGCGACCGTGGACGATGGATACAACTGCTGGCGTGGCCGTGGTTCAGTGCCTGGTGTGGCGACCTTGACCTCACCGGTGTGAAGAAACCTCAGTCCTACTATCGTGATGTGGTATGGGGTGAGCGCCCGATAGCCATGGCTGTGCGTCCATCGGTGATAGACGGCGAGTATGAAGATGCTCAGGGATGGTGTTGGACGGCAGAGGAAAACCACTGGAACTGGCACGACCACGCCTACTACGATGGTCCGAATGCGTATGGCTACCTGCCTGTTGACATCCGACCGGAGAAGTACTGCAATGCCACGCTGAAGACAGGTGTGGTGCACGACATTAACGGTCACCGAAGCGATTCCTTGCGTGTAAATGTTTATACCCGTGAGCCACGTGTCCGACTATCTGTCAATGGCCGTGTTATTGGTGAACAGGATGTCAATCAAGACACTTACACCGCCACATTCTGGGTAGCATACGAGCCAGGCGAGCTGAAAGCAGAGGTGGTGAAGGGGAAACGTGCTGAGGTCACCTTCCACACATCCGGAGCTCCTGCCGCCATACAGTTTGTACCTGTGAAGAGCGAGCGTCCTGCTGACAGCTATGTCATCTCATCCTCGCACAACGACCTTGCCTATGTCTATCTCCGTGTGGTGGATGCCGATGGTAATCTCTGTCCGACGGCCGAGATACCTCTCGATATAAAGACCTCTGGCGTCCGACATCTTGCAGTTGCAGGCACAGGGCATCCCTACGACGTCCGTTCTTTCCGCTCGCTGAAGCCCACCACCTTCCGTGGCCAGGCCCTCCTGATTATCCAACCGCAAGATGAAAAGGGAGTGGTAAACATCACTACTTCCTCACCTAAGTTCAATGCGCAGGGAACGTTCAACGTTGTAATGGAGTAATTTTATATCTTTGCCCTGAAACAAGAAGAAGGCGTGTAAATTCCTAAAGTATCATAATGTTTGCAGCTTTGTTGAGCGTCATTTCCCAATTATCATTATATTTGTAGCGAAATCAAATTAATTGTATGCGTATGAAAAGTTTCAAATCAACAGCGTGGATTCTTCCACAACCAGTGCTGATTATCGGCACATACGATAAGAATGGTAAGCCTAACGCAATGAATGCTGCTTGGGGCGGTCAGTGGGATATGCACGACATTATGATCTCACTCGGCTCTCACCAGACAACAGACAATCTTGCTGTTAATCCTGAGTTTACGGTTGCCTTCGCCACTGCTGAAACTATGGTGGCATCAGACTATGTGGGCATCGTAAGCGGAAGAAAGACTCCTGAGAAGATGGAGAAGGCAGGATGGACTATTGAGAAGGCTCCTAATGTGAATGCTCCTTTGTTTAAGGAGTTCCCCATGACGCTGGAATGTCGCGTGAAGGAGAAGATGGATGAATCGGAAACGGGTTATTATCTCGTAGCAGAAATCGTGAATATCCTTTGCGACGAGAAGTATCTGGCAGAAGATGGTAAACCCGATGTGGAAAAGATGAAGCTCATCATCTTCGACCCTGTTCATCATACTTATATCCAACTGGGCGATACTGTGGGTAAGGCTTTTGCTGATGGCAAACAATTAGTGTAATCGCAGGATGCAAGAGAAAAGGACAACACCAGAGAATATTACCTCGTTAGCACCTAACGAGATATTTGTCTTTGGCAGTAATCTAAGCGGAATGCATGGCGGTGGTGCTGCATGGGTGGCTTATCGCAAGTTTGGAGCCATCATGGGGCAGGGCGTAGGTCTGCAAGGACAGAGCTACGGCATACCTACCATGCAGGGTGGAGTGGAAACAATTCGTCCGTATGTGGATGAATTCATTGAATTTGCCAAGAAGAATCCGGAATTGACATTCTTGGTTACACGTATCGGTTGTGGCATCGCTGGCTTCAGGGATGAGGAGATAGCTCCACTATTTGAAGCTGCCCATGAGGTAGAAAACATTGTTTTACCACCTCATTGGTAAATTAGATGATAGGCAGCGAGATACCGTTAATCTTCTGATAGACATCAAGAGCATAGACATCGGTCATACCACTGATGTAGTCGATGACAGCCATGAGGCGCGTTTCTAAGTTAGGATCATCAATATGATACTGGCTGGATACGCGACCAATGAGCTGTTGTGAGTAATAACGGTCTGGATGGATAACAGCCTCGACCATCTGCTGCATCAGCGTTTCCATAATCTTATAACCAGACAACTCTACATCGAGTACAGGGCGACTGCGATAGATGCGCTTCACAGATAGGTCGGCACAACGGCGATAGGCATCGCGCTGCATAGGTGAGATGTGGTCGATGAGGCTACCCGTAAAGGTGCCGGCAAGTATCTCGTCTTCGTGCTCAACGAAGGCGTTAACACATTCGTTCTCCAGTTTACCGATAACACAAGCTCGCAGGTAAACTATTTTCTCGTTTTCATCAAACAACTGTTCATTATCGATGCGCTCAAGAATGTGTTTTTGTGCGGTTTCATCGAAGAAATCCAGCATTAGGCGTGAGGCTTCCTCGAAGGAAATAATCTTCAGCTTATGAGCATCCTCAAGGTCCATAATCTCGTAACAGATGTCGTCGGCAGCCTCTACAAGATAAACCAGTGGATGGCGCACATAGCGCAGAGGTTCTCCTTCCTTAGAAAGACGAATAATACCCATTTCATCGGCAATTTTCTGATAAGTGGACTGCTCGCTTTGGAAGAAACCGAACTTGCCCTTCTTACTGGCAGCAGAAGAGGCAAAGGGATACTTCACAATGCTGGCGATGGTGGAATAGCACATCACGAAGCCACCAGGACGACGGCCTTTGAACTGATGGGTCAACAAGCGGAAAGCATTGGCATTACCCTCGAAGTGGGTGATGTCATCCCAGAAAGCAGGAGAGAGCTGAGTGCGCAACTCGCGACCTGGGCCCTCTGTGAAGAAGGTCTGGATAGCTTTTTCTCCAGAGTGACCAAAAGGCGGATTGCCTAAGTCGTGAGCCAAACAAGCAGTAGATACTATCTGACCAATCTCCTCAAACAGGGTATTCTTCAACTCAGGATGTTTCTCCTGAATGATGCGTTGAGACACATCATTACCTAGCGACATACCTACGCTGGCTACCTCAAGAGAGTGGGTCAGACGGTTGTGGACGAATACACTGCCAGGCAAGGGGAATACCTGCGTCTTATTCTGCAGTCGGCGGAAGGGTGCCGAAAAGATAAGACGGTCGTAGTCACGCTTGAATTCTGAACGGTCATCATGGCGCTCTGTGTGGCGCTGCTCCTGACCGAGCCGCTTGTTTGATATGAGTTGTTTCCAGTCCATCATGCTGCAAAGGTACGAATAAAAACAATAAACATTAGAGATTAAACATTAAAAAATAAAAATAATTTGTATGTTTGGAGATAAATGACTACTTTTGCACATTATTTATACGTGTAAAGACAGATGATTAAAATTCAAGTCGTAAACCGCGGGCACCAACAGCTGCCTGCCTATGCTACGCCCCAGAGTGCCGGTATGGATCTGAGGGCTAATCTCGAAGCACCTATCACCCTGCATCCTATGGAGCGCCGTCTGATTCCTACAGGTCTGCACATTGCACTGCCTGAAGGCTATGAAGCACAGGTGCGCCCTCGTAGTGGCTTGGCTCTGAAGCATGGTCTGACTGTGCTCAACACACCAGGTACTATCGATGCCGACTATCGTGGTGAAATCGGTGTTGTGCTTATCAACTTGTCGCAGGAAGACTTTGTCATCAACGATGGTGAGCGCATTGCCCAGATGGTTATTGCCCGTCATGAGCAGGGTGACTTCGTTGTGGTAGAAGAACTCGATGAGACCGAGCGTGGCGAAGGCGGTTATGGACATACAGGAGTGAAGTGAAAAAGTGGTGCTATATAGCAGGAATGCTGTGGTGTGTCGCTGTACAGTCGGTGGCACAGGATGCGGATAGGAACCGTCGCTATGATGCGTTCTTCTTAGATGCTATTTGTCAGCGTGAGAAGGGCAACAATGATGCGGTATTCGACTTGTTGCGCCATTGTGTAGATATCGACTCCACTCGTTCGGAGGCTTATTATTACTTGGCGCAGTATTATTCGGCATTGAAGCAGAAGGATATGGTGCTCAGCTATCTGAAGAAGTCTGTAGAGCTGGAGCCCGACAATGCTACTTATCTGGAGACGCTGGCTAATGCTTATCTGAACCAGCGCAAATACAAAGATGCAATAGATGTATTGGAGCTGCTCTGTAAGAAAAAACACAATCGCGACGATGTGCTGGCTTTGCTGATACAATTGTATGAGCAGGAAAACGACTATGATAATGCTATCCGTACATTGGGAAGACTGGAAACCATTGAAGGTAAGAGTGAGCGATTGTCGTATGCTAAGAGTGACCTCTATACCAAGAAAGGTGATAAGAAGGCTGCTATCGCAGAGATGAAGCAGTTGGCAGATCAGTATCCTAATGACAATAACTATCGTTGTCTGTATGCCAACACGTTGTATATCAACGGACAGAAGAAGAAAGCGGTGGCTATCTATGATAAGGTGCTGAAAGAAGAGCCTGACAATCGTAATGCACAGATGGCTATGGTGGCTTACTATAACGACCAGAAAGACTCTGCCAATGTGAACCGCATGATAGAGCGTGTGCTCTTCAATAAGAATGCTTCTACCAGTGACCGCGTGGCACTGATGCGACAGGTCATTGGAGAGAGCGAGGAAGCAGGAGGCGACTCTACACGTGTGTTACAGTTGTTCCATCGCTTGATAGATATGCCTCAGGCTGATAGCGATATGGCACTGTTCTGTGCATCATACATGAACATGAAGAAGATGCCTAACGATAGTATTCGTCAGGTATTGGAAAAGGTGTTGGAAGTATCACCCGACCATGCTGCTGCACGTCTGCAGTTGGTAAGCTATGCTTGGCAGGCTGGCGACCGTGATCGCATCATAGAACTATGTAAGGCTGCGCGTCAGTATAATCCCGATGAAATGGCATTTTATTACTATCAGGGTATTGCCTATTATCAGAAGGATGACTTGGATAACGCCCTTAACGCTTTCCAGAATGGTATCGGTGTGATTACCTCTGACAGTGACCCGTCTATCGTGAGCGACTTCTATGCTGTGATGGGTGATATCTTGCATCAGAAGGGAATGGCGAAAGAGGCATTTGAAGCCTATGACTCTTGCCTGGTATGGAAAGAGGATAATATTGGCTGTCTGAACAACTATGCTTACTATCTCAGTGAGCAGGGTATTCGTCTGGATGATGCAGAGAAGATGTCATACCGCACGATTAAGGCAGAGCCGAAGAACGCTACCTATCTGGATACCTATGCATGGATACTCTTTATGCAGAAGCGCTATGACGAGGCGAAGACCTATATTGACCAGACACTGGAAAACGATAGCACTCCCTCGGCAGTACTCTTTGAACATGCCGGTGATATCTACTATCATGTGGGAGATAAGGAAAAAGCCCTGGAGTACTGGCAAGAAGCATCGGAACAAAGTGATGTGTCTGATGAACGCCATCGGATACTGACAAGAAAAATAAAACTCAAAAAATACCTGAAAGAATGAAATTACTACGTTTTTGGAAGATGACCGTATGGGTGGCAGCTGCTGCCTTGGTGGTTTCATGCGGAAGCAGTCGTAACTTGCAAAAGACTCAGGAAGAAGCAGCAGCGGCAGCAGCAGTTGCTGCAGCACAGTTGGCTGATTCACTGCAGAAAGAAGCATATCTGCAGAAGGTAAACGATAATGCCCAGCATGTTCGTTTCATTACGTCAAAGGTGAAATTCTCGGTAGAGGTGGGCAATCGTCAGATGACACTGACTGGTAACCTGAAGATGAAGCGTGATGACGTGATACGTCTTCAGTTGATGGCATTCGGCTTTGTGGAGGCTGGACGTCTGGAGTTCACACAAGACTATGTACTTATTGTGGACCGCATCAACAAGCAATACCTCAAGGTGCCTTATGCTCAGCTGGAATTCTTCCGTACAAGTGGTGTTGACTTCTATATGCTACAGGCGTTGTTCTGGAATGAACTCTTCCAGCCAGGCAAGTCACACTTGGCAGATAAGCACTTGAAGAAGTTCTCTGCGGCAGCGGGCGTTGACAATGATATTATAGTATCAATGGAGAACGATAAATTGTCTTATCGTTGGCTGACAGATCAGACTTTAGCACGCATCAAGATGACAAATGTGCGCTATGCTGACCATCTGCGTGGCAATTACCAGTTAAACTGGGATTATAGTGATTTCAAAATGAACAATCGTAAGATGTTCCCTATGCAACATAAGGTGACTTTCAATACTCCCGACAAGGAGGTGAAGTTGGAAATGATGCTCAACTATATGGGTAATGACGAGGATTGGGAAACGCGTACTACGCTGTCTGGTAAGTATCGTCAGATGCCTGTTGATGACATCCTGCGCCGCTTTATGTCACTCTAAATTGATTCGATGAAGCGATTAGTAATTATACTTCTTCTTTTCACGGGCTTTGCCCTGACTCCGTATGCGCAGCAGCGTCGTACGAAGAAACCTGCTGTGACTAATAAGACAAGTAAGTCTGGCCAATCTAAAAAGTCAAGCAAAAAAAGTAAGTCTTCTAAAAACACTAAGCAGCCTACCACCGTGCAGGCTTTGGAGAAGCAGCGTAAACAAATACAACAGCAAATCAAGGAGCAGGAACGTAGACTGGCCTCTTCGCAAAAGGATGTGAAGAAGCGTCTGCAGAACCTGATGATACTGAATACGGAGATTGCTGGCAAGCGTCGTACAATAGATACTATCCGTCATGACATCAGTAATCTTGATCAGGAGATAGAGCAGCTGGGCGTTCAACTCGAAATGTTGAAGAAACAACTGGCTGACTGTAAGAAACGCTATGTGAAGTCGATGCGTTATATGCACCGCAATCGCTCTACACAGAGCAAGATGATGTTTATCTTCAGTGCTGACAACTTTACACAGATGTTCCGTCGTATGCGCTTTATGCGCGAATATGCTGCCTATCAACATGTACAAGGCGATGAGGTAAAGGCTCAGCAGGAAGAGGTGAACAGAAAACTCCAAGAGATTAGCATGGCTAAGGAGCATAAGTCACAACTGCTGGCAAAGGGCGAGCGTGAGCGCATTGCTCTGGAGGGTAAACAGGCTGAACAGCAGAATGTGGTGAAGACCTTGCAGAAGGAGCAGAAAACGATTCAGAGCATTATCGCTCAGCAAAAGAAAAAGGACGCTGCACTGAATGCGCAGATTGACCGATTGATTGCTGAGGAGGTGGCTCGTCAGAAAGCTCGTGCGGAAGCAGAAGCTCGTCGTCGTGCTGAGGCTGCTGCTCGTGAGCGCGAATTGGCTGAGGCAAAAGCTCGTGAGGAAAAAGCTCGTGCAGAAGCAATGGCAGCTAAGGATAAAAAGACTCGTGAGGCTGCAGAACGTCGTGTTCGTGAAGCAGAGGAAAAACGTGCTGCTGCTCAGCGTAAGGCAGAAAGCGTGCCCTTGCGTGCTCCTTCAGAGGATGTGCGTATCAGTGGTAACTTTGAGAGCAACCGTGGTCGTCTGCCCATGCCTATTACAGGTGCTTATCGTATCGTCAGCCATTTCGGACAGTATAATGTAGAAGGACTGCATAATGTGACTCTTGATAATAAAGGTATAAATATCAAGGGTGAGGCTGGTGCACAGGCTCGCAGCATCTTTGATGGTGAGGTGAGTGGTGTATTTAGCTTTGGTGGTACAATGGTAGTGATGGTGCGTCACGGAAGTTATATCTCCGTGTACTGTAATCTTGCCAGCGTTAATGTGCATCGCGGACAGCGCGTTAGCACTCGTCAGACCTTAGGTCGTGTGGGTGCCGACAATATCCTGCAGTTCCAGTTGCGTAAAGAAACTGCCAAACTGAACCCAGAGTCTTGGTTAGGAAGATAATAATTGCGTTATACCGGTATAACGCCTAAATATCATTACGAAAGCAATTCCACGTAAGTGGCAATTGCTTTCTCTATTTCTGAAAAACACACGAATTCATCGGCAGAATGACTACGACAAGACTCGCCAGGACCCAACTTAAAGGAAGGGAAGGGCATAAGTGCCTGGTCGCTGAGTGTGGGAGAACCAAAGGGCGTCATACCCATCTTGAGACAGCGTTGTACTAAAGGATAATCTTCGGCAATGTGTGATGATGACAAGCGGAATGAGCGAGCCTTGAGCTCACACTTCTTCATGTGCTTCTGAAGAAAGGAGAACAGGTATTCATTCTGATAGAACTCATTGGTACGCACATCAATCACAAAATGGCATTCGTCAGGTATTACATTATGCTGTGTGCCACTATTGACAACGGTTACAGTCATCTTGGTGGCTCCCAACAAAGCACTCTCTTTCTTGAAACGATAGTCGCGTAACCATACCAAATCATCCAAGGCCTCGTAGATGGCGTTGATACCTTCCTCACGGGCAGCATGTCCACTCTTTCCATGTGCGATTCCATCGATAACCATCAGTCCTTTCTCCGCAATAGCAGGTTGCAGACCTGTAGGTTCGCCCACGATGGCAACATCAATCTTAGGAAGATGAGGTAAAGCCAGTGAAAAGCCGTTGGCTCCGCTAACCTCTTCTTCGCAAGAGGCAAGAAACACCAGATTATACTTCGAGGTAGAGCCTTGAAGAATGCGGAAAGCCTGTAGCAAACTTACCAGCCCACCGCCACAATCGTTGCTGCCCAATCCATAGAGGCGATCACCTTCTATGATTGGAGTAAACGGATCGCGCGTCCAAGTGCTGACAGGTTTCACTGTGTCAATATGAGCATTGAGTAATACTGTCGGCTTTTGGGAATCCAGCGTTCCCTGCACAAGCAGATTATTACCAATACGCTGACAGGACAGTCCGTTTTTCTCGATGAAATCGGATAAAATGTTGGCTGCAGCCGTTTCTTCGCGGCTGACGGATGGCGTGCAGATGAGTTGTTTCAGCAGCTCCACTGCCTCAAGTGTGTATTGTTTGGTGTTCATAATCGTGGCAAAGATACTAAATATTTCGTAATTCGTAATTCATTATTCATAATTATTTTGTACCTTTGCACCTAATAATTAAATAGGAGAATG
Source organism: Prevotellaceae bacterium HUN156 (assembly GCA_900119285.1). Taxonomy (GTDB): domain Bacteria; phylum Bacteroidota; class Bacteroidia; order Bacteroidales; family Bacteroidaceae; genus Prevotella. The sequence goes on along the minus strand of FPIT01000003.1, from coordinate 35,211 downwards.
AATATGCAGACGAATTGTCATTTGTCAGTGCTGGTGCACGAGCAAGCAAAGAAGTATGGCGACCGCGAGATGCTGATTTATCAGGATTTTGGCGGCGGAGAGTGGAAATCGTTGTCGTGGAATGAGGTATCAGCAACGGTAAAGCAGGTAAGTAACGCCCTGCTGAATCTTGGTGTAAAGCCTCAGGAAAACATCGGTATCTTCTCACAAAACTCGGTACAATACATCGAGTGTGACTTCGGAGCGTGGGGTATTCGTGCAGTAACGATACCTTTCTATGCCACTAGTTCTGAGCAGCAGATACAGTTTATGATTAACGACGCTAAAGTGCGCTTCTTGTTCGTTGGAGAGCAGGATCAATATGATAAGGCACGTAGAGTATTCTCGTTGTGCCCTACATTGGAGCGCATTATCGTCTTTGATCCATTAGTGCATATCTCTTCTCACGATCCCAATGCTATCTATTTCTGTGACTTCCTGAAATTGGGAGAGAACCTGCCAAGACAAACGGAAGTAGAGAAACTGCAGCAAGAAGCTTCTTACGATGATATTGCCAATATCCTGTATACTAGTGGTACCACAGGTGATTCAAAGGGCGTTATCCTGACCCATGGACAGTTCCGTGCTGCTGTGATTGCCAATGATAAGTGCGTACCTGTGGGTGAGGATGATCGTGTAATGAACTTCCTGCCTTATACGCATATCTTTGAACGTGGATGGGCATTGCTCTGCTTGACAGAGGGTGCTAGAATGATTGTAAATACGCATCCGCAGGAGGTACAGCAGTCTATGCGCCAGACACATCCAACTTGTATGTCGGCAGTACCTCGCTTCTGGGAGAAGGTGTATATGGGTGTTATGGATAGGATTGAGCATTCCAGTGCCATGCAGCGTAAGCTATTTAAGCATGCGTTGGCTGTTGGTCGCAAGCATAATATCGACTATCTCAGTCGAGGCAAGAAACCACCTTTGGCATTGCACTTGGAGTATCAGATGCTGAATCGCACTGTATTCTCTTTGGTTCGTAAGGAACTGGGATTGGAGAATGCCCATTTCTTCCCCACAGCTGGCGCAGCAGTATCTGCTCATGTAGAAGAATTTGTCCATTCCATCGGTATTAACATGATTGTAGGTTATGGCTTGACAGAGTCTTTGGCTACCGTATCTTGCGACCATTTGGGCAAGCCTTATACCGTGGGTTCTGTAGGTGTTCCCATTGAGGGCATCGATATTAAGATTAGCGAAGAGGGCGAGCTCTTGCTGAAAGGTCCAACGATTACTAAAGGCTATTATAACCGTGAGGATTTGACCAAACAGGCCTTTACAGAAGATGGATATTTCCGTACAGGCGATGCTGGCTATATGAAAGATGGTGAACTGTTCCTGAAAGAGCGCATCAAGGACCTCTTTAAGACCTCTAATGGAAAGTATATCGCTCCACAGATGATTGAGTCAAAACTGCTTGTAGATAAGTATATCGACCAGATTTGCATTATTGCCGACCAGCGTAAGTTTGTGTCAGCTCTGATAGTTCCGGTATATTCACTTCTGGAGGAGTATGCTCGTGCTCATAACATTGACTTTAGTAGTCGTGAGCAGCTTTGTGCCGATTCGCGCATCATTGATATGATGAAGGAACGTATTGATACGCTCCAGCAGCAGTTGGCCCATTACGAGCAGGTGAAGCGCTTTACCTTGTTGCCTCACCACCTCTCTATGGAAAAGGGAGAACTGACAAACACACTGAAGATTCGCCGTCGTGTATTGAACGAGAACTACAAGGCGGAGATAGATGCCATGTACGCAGAATAAGATATTATGATAACACAAGATCAGTTGAAAGATGTATTGGATCGTGCTGACAAACTGAAGCACTATCTGAAGATTGACGAAAAGAAGATAGAGTTCGAAGAGGAAGATCTTCGTACACAGGCTCCAGACTTCTGGGAAGACCAAAAGCGTGCCGAGGAGCAGATGAAAAAGGTGAAGGCTATCAAAAAGTGGATTGATGGCTATCAGGAGGTTCGTACCGCTGCCGATGAGTTGCAGTTGGCTTTCGACTTCTATAAAGAAGAGATGGTAACCGAGGAGGAGGTTGACGAAGGCTATCGTCGTGCTATCGATGCTATCGAAGCTTTAGAGCTGAAGAATATGTTGCGCCAGAAGGAAGACCCGATGGAGGCTGTATTGAAGATTAACTCGGGTGCTGGTGGTACTGAGGCACAAGACTGGGCACAGATGCTGATGCGTATGTATCAGCGTTGGGCTGAGGCTCATGGCTATAAAGTGTCTATTGCCAACCTGCAGGATGGTGATGAAGCCGGTATTAAGAGTGTTACCATGCAGATAGAAGGTGGCGAATATGCCTATGGCTATCTGAAGAGTGAGAATGGTGTGCATCGTCTGGTGCGCGTTTCTCCTTATAATGCACAAGGCAAGCGAATGACGAGCTTTGCTTCTGTATTCGTTTCCCCATTGGTAGACGATACTATCGAGGTATATGTAGACCCTGCAAAACTCTCGTGGGATACCTTCCGCAGTAGTGGTGCTGGTGGTCAGAATGTGAACAAGGTGGAGTCGGGTGTGCGTCTGCGCTATTGGTATACCGACCCTGATACTGGTGAGGAGGAAGAAATCCTCATTGAGAATACTGAAACGCGCGACCAGCCAAAGAATAAGGAACGTGCAATGGCATTGCTGCGCTCACAACTCTACGACCGTGCCATGCAGAAGCGCTTGGAGGCACAGGCAAAGATTGAGGCAGGCAAGAAGAAAATCGAGTGGGGTAGTCAGATTCGCTCTTATGTGTTTGATGATCGTCGTGTGAAAGACCATCGTACCAACTATCAGACGAGTGATGTGGATGGCGTGATGGATGGAAAAATCGATGAATTCATCAAGGCTTACCTCATGGAGTTCCCAGTCAATGATGAAGATTGAACATTAAACATTAAATATTAACTAACTATGAACAAGAAAGTGAATGTTAAGCGCGAAGCTTATGCTAAGAAACAAGAAGAGAAGGGTAAGAAAGTAGTTGGATGGATTTTTGGCGCACTGATTGTGCTGGCTGCTATCTATCTGGTTTGGGCCTTTTCAATGATGGCATAAATGGCGCTGGAGATTGAACGCAAATTCCTCGTGCTTGACGATTCGTATAAGCACGAGGCTTTTTCAAAAAGCCATATTCAGCAGGGATATATCTGTAGTGAACGTGGTCGTACGGTGCGTATTCGTATCAGAGATGAGCATGCCTATGTTACCATCAAAGGCCCTTCGGTAGATGGAGGCTTGGCGCGCTATGAGTTCGAATACGAGATTCCTATGGATGATGCCAAGAAACTGATGAACCTTTGCGAACCAGGTATTATTGACAAGATACGCTGGTTGGTAAAAAGTGGTGATCATACCTTTGAGGTTGATGAGTTCTTTGGCGAAAATGAAGGCTTAGTAATGGCTGAAGTGGAGCTGAATGCTCCCGATGAAGAGCCAATTATTCCCCATTTCATCGGAAAAGAGGTGACGGGAGATCGCCGCTACTATAATAGTCAGCTGCGCATCAATCCCTATCGCCTGTGGAAATAGCAAGCGTTCATCAATAGTCCTACGATATACCCCAGAAGCACTCCAATGCTATCTGCCCAAAAGTCTAACCACTCACCCGAACGGGTGGTGGTGCAATAGGCTTGTAGCAGCTCCATGACTCCTCCTAAGAGTATCATCCCAACGAGTGTGAGCAAGAGTTTACTGCGATTTAAGATATCGTGATGGCGTAGGTATTCCCACCAGATAACAGTACATGTGCCACCATACATCACCAAGTGTGTCCACTTATCAATGAAGACGACATCGTCGAGTGGAGTCTCAGGGAAATAGGGTGCCAATGACAACACCCAGACGAGTAGGATACAGAATAGTGAAAAAGGGTATTTCCTTACAATTTGAATTAAAAAACGCATATTATCTTTCTTTTAGGTTGCAAAAGTAAGAAATATTTTATACTTTTGCAAGTGCTATGGCGAATATTAATAACGAAAGAGATAATTTTGGCAGCAAATTAGGTGTCATTCTTGCCACTGCTGGTTCGGCAGTAGGCTTGGGCAATGTATGGCGCTTCCCTTATATGGCTGGTGAGAATGGTGGCGCTGTGTTTATCATCATCTATGTGTTATGTGTCTTGTTATTAGGCATTCCTTGTATGGTCAGTGAGTTTATTGTAGGTCGTCACGGACATGCTAATACGGCGCGAGCTTATCGTAAGCTCTCTAATGGTACCCCTTGGGCACTTATCGGCTATATGGGTGTACTGACGGGATTCCTGATTACAGGCTATTATGCTGTGGTGTCGGGATGGTGCTTGCAATATGTGTGGGCATCGTTGGTGGGTCATCTGCATGGCGACCCAGAATACTTCAAGACCTATTTCACAGCTCTCAGCACCGACCCTGTAAAGCCCGTTGTCTGGACTGTTGTTATCTTGGGTATCACCTATTTAATTATAGAACATGGTGTACGTGATGGTATTGAGCGCGCTTCCAAGCTTTTAATGCCAACCTTGTTCTTTCTCTTGCTTATTATTGTAGTAGCTTCCTGCATGTTGCCTGGAGCAGAGAAGGGTATCGAGTTTTTGTTCAAGCCTGATTATTCCAAGATTACGAGTGATGTCTTCTTGGGCGCATTAGGTCAGTCGTTCTATTCGTTGAGCATTGCCATGGGGTGCCTTTGTACCTATGCCAGCTATTTCTCTAAATACACTAATCTAACGAGATCTGCCACCCAAATTGCTGTGATTGATTGTGGTGTGGCTATCTTGGCAGGATTGATGATTTTTCCTGCCGCTTTCTCTGTTGGTGTAAACCCAGACAGTGGTCCTTCGCTGATATTTATCACCCTGCCCAATGTATTCCAGCAGGCTTTTGCCGCATTCCCTGTGGTGGGATATGTTATCTCGTTGCTTTTCTTTGTTCTGTTATCCTTAGCAGCACTCACCTCTCTGATGTCATTACACGAGGTGTCTACTGCCTTTGTGCAAGAAGAGATGCATACCACCCGTAAGCAGGCTGCGCTATGGGTTACTATCCTGACAGCTATCATCGGAGCTTTCTGTTCTTTGTCGCTCGGAAATGTCGATGGATTGGTGCTTTTTGGTCGTTCTCTTTTTGATTGGTTTGATTTCATCACAGGTCAGATTTTCCTGCCCACGGTAGGTTTCCTGACATGTATCTTTATAGGTTGGTTTGTACCCCATAAGGTGGTAAGAGACGAATACACCAACTGGGGACAGTTGCGTGGCAAATACTTCCACTTCTACCTTTTCTTGGTAAAGTATGTATGTCCGTTGGCCATCCTTATTATATTCCTTCATCAATTAGGTTTTCTGAATGAGTAAACGTGGTAATTTTGGCAGTAAGTTAGGCATCGTGCTGGCTACGGCTGGTTCTGCTGTAGGCTTGGGTAATATATGGCGTTTCCCATATATGACCGGCCAGAATGGTGGTGCCGCTTTCTTGTTGATGTATGTGGCATGCATCCTTTTGTTGGGTGTGCCAGGTATGATAAGTGAGTTTATTGTTGGTCGTCATGCGCAAGCTAATGCCGCCCGTGCTTACGATAAGCTGTCGGATGGACGTCCTTGGCGCTTTGTAGGCTATTTGGGCATCCTTACCTCTACCATCATCTTTGGCTTCTATGCTGTGGTGGCTGGTTGGTGTCTCGACTACCTTATTGAATCTGTAAAAGGACAAGTGCTGGGCGATGCCAATTTTATAAAGGATTCTTTTGCCGAATTCTCCAGCGATTCTTTATCTCCCGTACTTGTAGGTATTTTCTTTATTATTCTCACGCATATTGTGGTTATCCGAGGTGTGCGTCAGGGTATAGAGCGAGCTTCCAAGTGGCTAATGCCCATCTTGCTGATATTGCTGGTGGTATTGGTTGTTGCCTCCTGCTCATTGCCAGGAGCTATAGAAGGCGTGAAGTTCCTGCTGCGCCCCGACTTCTCCAAAATTGATAGCCATGTCATGCTCGAAGCCCTTGGTCAGGCATTCTTCTCCTTATCGTTGGGTACAGCATGTCTCTGCACCTATGCCAGCTATTTCTCCCGTGAGACCAACCTGCTGCATTCCGCTGGTCAGATAGCCCTGCTCGACACCCTGATAGCCATCCTTTCTGGCCTGCTCATCTTCCCTGCTGCAGCAGCCGTAGGAATTGGTGCCGACAGTGGTCCGTCGCTCATATTTATCACCCTGCCTAATGTCTTCCAGCAAGCTTTTGGTAGTGTTCCGGTGGTGGCTTATATCGTCAGTGTTATGTTCTATGCTCTCTTGGTGTTTGCAGCTCTCACCTCCACCATTTCTATGCATGAGATTGGCACGGCATTCTTTACCGAGGAGTTCCATCTGCCTCGTCGCAAGGCAGCATGGATAGTGTCGATAGTTGCTGCCGTTATCTGTCTGCTCTGTTCTTGGTCTGTGGGAGCCTTTAAGATAGAGGTGTTCGGATATTCGTTGATGGACTTCTGTGACCAGCTGACAGCTAATATCATGCTGCCTTTGGGTGGTATGCTGGCATGTCTGTTTGTAGGCTGGTATATTCCTAAACAAATAGCGTTTGAAGAGTTCACCAATGGTGGAAAGCACAATCTACAGTTCTATCGGTTGTATCTCTTCACAGTACGTTATGTTTGTCCCTTCTGTATATTACTAATATTTCTGCATCAACTAGGAATCTTATGAACCGTAATGATCGTCGTATTGCCATAGTCGCCATCTTTGTTATTCTTATAGCCTTGGTGCTATTGTTTTTTACAGATTGTGATGATGCTACGACTATAGGAAAGTCTGGCGCTAAAGATAGTATCAGTAACTATTATTCAAATGACAGATCATCGTATTCTAATGATTCGTATGGTGCTTTACCTCAACGTCATATAGAAGAATTCCCCTTTGATCCCAATACTGCCGATAGTGTGCAGTTACAACGATTAGGGCTTCAGAAATGGCAAATTCGTAATATATATAAGTATCGCGCGCGCGGGGGTGTATATAAGAAGAAAGAAGACTTTGCCCGTCTCTATGGTTTAACTATTAAGGATTATCGACGTTTGGAACCTTATATCCAGATTTCCGATGATTATAAGCCTGCCGCTACATTAGTAGATGACCGACCGTCTCAACGTGATACCTTGCGCTATCCAGTTAAGTTGAATGAAGGTGAATTCGTTGTATTGAATACAGCCGATACCACTCAGTTGAAGAAGGTTCCTGGCATTGGCTCTTATTATGCTAAAGAAATAGTACGCCATGGAAAGCGGTTGGGAGGTTATGTCAGTGTTAATCAACTTGATGAGATAGATAATTTTCCATCATCAGCAAAGAAGTACTTCGTTATTAGTAATCCTCGTCCGCAGCGATTGGCAATCAACCGCCTTACGCTACAGGAACTACGTCGTCATCCTTATATAAATTACTATCAGGCAAAGGCTATTATTGATTATCGCCGGTTGCGAGGCAATATTCATAGTCTTCAGGAACTCCGACTGTCTAAGGATTTTCCTCCAGAAGCCATTGCCCGTTTGGAACCTTATATTGAGTATTAAAATACATCGTTTTGGAGAGTCCTTTCAGGGATGCACAAAAGATGTTTTATACCCCTATTTTACCCTTTTCTCATTTTGCTTGGTTGACCTAAGTCAATAAGATGAGGTTTTTAGTGTAAAAAATACAAAAATACTTTGTTGTGTGCGGGCACATTTGTACCTTTGCATCGTCTTCAGAGGAAGTCTTAAAGGTAAATTAAAGATTGTTTCAAGGATTCAAGTAATAATAGACATTCATATTTTGTTTTAGGTTAGTAGTTTTGGTTATGTAGTAAATTTGGTACGAGGAAAATGAAAAACATACAAAGAGGGACATCCGTGAGGGTGTTCCTCTTTTGTTTTTGCATTGTGCTTCGCGCTGTTAACGCACAAATAGTTAATAAATATTAAACGGGAAGAATAAATCGATAAAATATTAGGATTTATCCATAATTATCCATATATTTGCACTGAACACATTTACAAGAGATAAAGAAAATGTTACAGATACCGAGGAGTATGATAAATTAGAATAGGGGAGACACAGTGTGCGGTCTCCCTCCTTTTTACCAAGAACTACAGACTATAATGAGAATAAGGTTACTAAAAATCCGACGCGGCATTTTAGCTGCATTACTAATGGTAGTATCCATTCAGGTTCACGCCGATTACCTGACTTCACTTGATCAAGTGGGGTCAGGTAAGTATTTTCGCTTCTATTCATTAGCATATAATATGACTATGGCGATGAGCGAAGCAGAAACGCCCACTATTACCTTCGGTGGTAAATCCTATAATAATGTTTTTTGTGATACGCCCAATGCAGCTGACTATATGCAGGTGTGGCAGATTACCGATCTTAAAATAGACGGTAATAAGAAGAAACTGAAGATTCGTAATGCGGTTACAGGTAATTATATTAACCGTTCCTCTATAAATAATAATGCCATTTTTCATACATATCCTGTTGGGCAGGAGTATACCGTTGAACTGACTGATGAGGGCTTTATTATATATAATGGTAATGGCTTTCATCATCAGCAGAATGGACATGATGTGGTAAGTTGGGGTACTGACTCTCCTGCTTCTAAGTGGCAATTAGAGGAGGTAATAATTGATGCCGATGCTTTGGCTGCTCAACAAACTGATTATAATAACTATACCACCTTGATGAACAATAAAGATGGTATTACCAATGCTCTCCTTGAATATTTTACGGATAGTTCTTGTTCTGAACTGAAAACAGCATATAAAAGCTATGATGATGCCGATCTGACGAGTGCAATGACTACTTCCGGTCTTCCCCAACTTGTTCAAGATATGGTTTTAAAGGTGAAGAACGAGGCTTGGCAGAAGTATGACGATAATTGGAACTATACCGAGCAACACTTCCGCATTGCAGACTATCAGCCTGTGAGCAAGGAGAGTCGATGGAGAAGTATTGTGAAGGTGGGCTATGCCCTTTCCCCCAATACCGACCCTACGGGCATTTATGTCCAGGCTGGAGATATTCTTACCGTTTATGTAGGCGAGATTCCTGCAGATGGCACCCTCCTGCTTCGCAATGTGCCGAAGAATAGTGCTACGGGCGATGCCTATACCTTGACACAAGGTTTCAACATTCTGAAGATACAATCAGAAGGTTGCCTGTTTGTTGACTATGAGGTCGACAATACCACCAATGGCGCAGCACCCTATACCGCATTAGATCAGTATGCCAATGTCACCCTTCATATCGAGGGCGGACAGGTTAATGGTGCTTTCTCCACGCTTCGTGGCGATACTGATGCCGACTGGGCTTTCATGAAGGAAAAGCTCTTCCAACACTACGACTATCTGCAACTTCGCAGTCGAAAGAAGATTTTCAATATGCGTGCCGACTATGTGCTTTCCGCTTGTCCTGAGAAGATGGTCGAGCTGCTTGAAGAGTGGGATAAGATAGTAGAGATGGAGCATGAGATTATGGGCCTGAAGGCTGAGTTTGGTGACTACTTCAATACCCCTATGATGGCAGTATCTATCACGGGTAGCAGCCACATGTATGCCAGCAGCTTCGGTACCTATTATAATGAAACTACTCTTTCCGAGGTGATGAGTTATGAGAACCTCTTTGCTGGAGGTAGCCTTTGGGGACCTGCCCATGAGATTGGTCACATCAATCAGGCTGTTATCAACATCATCGGACAGTCGGAGGTTTCCAACAACCTCTTCTCCAATATTGCCGTGTTCCGCAATGGCCACCTCACCAGTCGTGCCGATTACATCTCTACCACCTTCCAGAATATGGCAAATGGTGTCTATTGGCAGAGCCGCGAGTTGTGGGAGCGCACCCACCTCTATTTCCAGCTCTATCAGTTCTGCCAGATTCAGGGTTATCGTCCCAACTTCTATCAAGACTTCTTCAAGGCCTTGCGAGCCGACCCTTGCACACGTGTCAAGGATACTTTTGTTGATGCTACCGATGACTACTTAAAGTTCTATAAGAAAGCCTGCGAGGTCAGTGGCTACGACCTCACTGAGCTCTTCCAGGCCTACGGTTTCTTCATTGTTCCCCAGCAAACCAGTTATACGCTGAAGGGAGTAACCAAGGACGCTTTCCAAGTGGGCGACTATGGTACCTTCTATCTTGTTGTGACGAAAGAAATGATTGAAGCCGCTATTGCCGAGGTCAAGGCGCTCAATCTGCCTAAAGCCAACATCGTCTTTATCGAAGACCGTGTCACCGCTCCTGATGCCACCTACGAGGGTGCCGCACCAGGCACGAAGAAGACGGCATATTATGGCTTCCCTATTGGTAAGGGCGATGTAGGTCAGTACACCGATTTTGTTTCTTCCGTGGCTGCTCAGGGCTATCGTGTCTCCTATATAGAAGATACTGATGGCAATCTCGATGTGCAGGTAAATCATACCAATGGCACGGGCGCTGTAGGTTTCAAGGTATATGATGGCCAGAACCGTCTGGTCTTCCTCTCCAATACCTACGAGTTCTCTGTTCCGTCCTCTATCTATAGCCAGATTAGGGCTGGCGATTTCCGCATCGTGGCAGCAGGCGCTGATGGCAACGACCAAGAGATGGAAACTGACAACGACTTCCTGGAGTGGGTAGTAAAAGACCAAGCTACTGGCAATGTACTGATAAAACACTTCCAGCACGTTGTCGAAGGACAGGAGATTACAGCCTATCCCGACGAGCTCTCTGCTCCTTATGTTGCGCTGCCTGACCTTACTGCCTTCACTTTCTATGCAGCCTCTACGGAGAAGGAGATAGAGATTATGGCCACCCTCAGTGAGCCTTTCACTACCTCCAGTGATACCCAAGCCACCTACTACTATGTCAAGGTGCGCAATGGCTATCTGTATCAAGCCGGCACCACACCTACGCTGAGTTCTACATCCACCGACGATGCTCTCTACAAGTGGGCCTTCTATGGCAATCCCTATAAGGGCTACAATCTCAAGAATCTCGCCACCGGACAGTGGCTTTGTGCCGTGAGCAATTCACCTGTGATGAGCAGCGAACCCACCACCAATTGGCAGATTACTTCCACCGCACAGAGCGATAAGTTCCTTTTGGGCATCCCTTCCAACACCAGTCAGAATTACAATCTCAACGACGCTGGCGGAAACGCTACCAATCTCATACTCTATAGAGATAACTCCTCTGCTATCTCAGTAAGTGGTGAGTCCACTATGCCGGTGCCCACCATCGACATCAATCTCACTAGCCACCTCTCGTCGTTCAGCTATCCTTCACCAGTGGTAGTGCCCGACGATGTCAATATCTTCATTGCCACCAGCACCACTTCCAATACGATTACCGTGCAGTGGCTGGAGACCAAGGTGATCCCTGCTAATACTGGTGTGCTACTCTATAGCGATGGTGGAGGCACTAAGACGCTCTCCCTCGGTGCTTGGGTAGATAGCGAGGTTACTGATGCCTATGCTCTCAACACCCTCTTGGCCACTGCCGATGCCCAGTATACAGTGCAGAGTTCCGATTATGCCTATGCCCTGCGCAAAGACCAGACCGCCTTTGCCCGTGTGCAGACTGGCGTCACCATACCCGCCTACAAGGCATACCTCATGGCTGCCAGTGAGGCGCGCTTCTTGCTGCTCGACTTCGGTACCACAGGTATCGCACAGGTCTACGACCTCTCCGAGCCTGAACCCACAGATGGCAACATCTATAACATCAATGGTCAGCGCGTTTCCAGTGCCTATAAGGGAATAGTAATTATTAACGGTAAAAAGGTAGTAAAGCGATGAAGAAGAATTATACATCTCCCTCTCTTGTCATCTACCACTTAGATGTGGCAGTGCCCATCTTGGCGGGTTCTACCTTTGACGGTAATATTGAAACCCCACAAGATTTGATATTAGGTGATGATAATGTCATCACTGATGAAGACGATATTGGTTGAGTTAGATCTATATACTATGTTGTACGTTATTTAAAAGAATGTCTTTATGAAAAACACAAAAAAATCCCTTGCAAGTCTTTGAACTGCAAGGGATTGCTTTTTCAGCTTGTACCCAGACCCGGGCTCGAACCGGGATGGGTTGCCCCACTGGTGTTTGAGACCAGCGCGTCTACCGATTCCGCCATCTGGGCTTCTAAAGCGGTGCAAAGGTATAAAATTATTTTGAATTACAAGTGATGAATTATGAATTTTTTATAAAAAGATTGCATTTTCTTGTTTTTCTCCCCTTTTTTATGTACCTTAGTAGTCGAAATTTAAATCTATATACTAGATGGAGAAATTCAATCATAACTATTGTGTAATCCTTGCTGGTGGCAAGGGTCGTCGCCTGTGGCCATGTAGTCGTGAGGAGCGTCCCAAGCAGTTTATCGACTTTTTCGGAGTTGGTCGCACCCAGCTTCAAGCCACTTTCGATAGGTTTTCTAAAGTAATACCTCTCGAGAATATATTTATCTGTACCTGTAAGGAGTATTACGAGTTGGTGCGCGAGCAGCTGCCCGATTTCCCTGAGCATAATATCCTGGTGGAGCCTGTCAATCGTAACACGGCAGCCAGTGTGGCTTGGGCCAATATGCGCATTAAGCGTACCAATCCCGATGCCAATATCATCATTTCGCCTTCCGACCAGTTGGTGATGGATGAAGACTCGTTTATGCACAGTCTGGAGACGGGTGTCAACTATGTCTCCGAGCATGACGTGTTGTTGGTGATGGGTGTCAAGCCCACGCGTCCAGAACCTGGCTATGGTTATATCCAGTTGGGCGATATGTCTGGCAATCCCGAGGTGTTCAGTGTCAAGTCGTTTACTGAGAAGCCTGAGCGCGAATTTGCCAAGATGTTTATGGAGAGTGATGAGTTCTATTGGAATACTGGTATCTTCGTTGCCAACTCCCGCAAACTCACCCTCTGCTTTGAGGATATCTTCCCCAGCGTATTGCGCAATCTGAAGTTTGAGAACCCCACCTACACCTACGAGGAGGAGTTGGAGTATGTGGCACAGAACTATCCGCGCTATCCCAACCTCTCTATCGACTATGCCGTCTTAGAGCATTGCCGTGAGGTATATGTCATGCGTTGCAACTTTGGTTGGGCAGACCTGGGCACGTGGCATGCCGTTTATGAGTGCATGAGCAAGGGTGCCGACGATAATGTCGTAGTAGATTCAGAAGTAATGATAGAAGATTCGCATAATAATGTCATCAAGTTGCCGAAGGGTAAGTTGGGTGTCATCAACGGCTTGGATGGTTATATTGTTGCTGAGGAAGGCAATGTTTTATTGATATGTAAGAAAGGTGATTCATCTGCACTTGTCCGCAAGTATGTCAATGAGGTGCAGATGAAATATGGAGAAGACTTCGTATGATAACAGTAGGTATTGATGCAAAGCGTATTGTTCGCAATGGTACGGGATTAGGTAGTTATGGTCGTACATTAGTAAATGATTTGATACGATTAGGTGATGACGACATGTCACTTCGTTTATATGCTCCTGACGAAGGACGCGATGAATTGCGTACCCAGATTATAGGCGACGGCAACGTGCAGTTCTGTTATCCTGAAGGTCATCCTTCTTCCATCCGCAAAGCCTATTGGCGTTCTCATGGCATCATTAAGGATTTGCTGCGTGATGGTGTGAATGTCTTTCACGGTCTTTCTGGCGAGTTGCCTACAGGTCTTCATAAGGCAGGCATCAAGAGTGTGGTCACCATCCATGACCTAATCTTTATGCGTCATCCAGAGTATTATCACTGGATTGATACAAAGATATACGAGTGGAAGTTCCGTCAGGCACTGCGTGAGGCAGATTGCATTATAGCCATCAGTGAACGCACCCGTCAGGATATTCTCGAACTTGGTGGTGAGGAATATGACGACCGTATCAAGGTCATCTATCAGAGCTTTGCCCCTCAGTTCTCTATGGATATCAGTGCCGAGAAGAAGGCAGAGGTGCGTGAGCGATACAACCTGCCCCAGCGTTTCATCTTGAATGTAGGTACCATTGAGCGCCGCAAGAATCTCGCTTTAGCTGCTGAGGCTGTAGAGCTCTTGCCGCAGGATATCCATCTGGTAGCTGTAGGTCGTCAGACCAGCTATGCCAGCGAACTGCCCAAGAGCGACCGTCTCCACTTGCTTGGTGGTATTACTAATCGCGACTTGGCTGTCATCTATTCTCTGGCAGAGGCTTTTGTCTATCCTTCGCGTTATGAAGGCTTTGGCATCCCCATCATCGAGGCCATTGCCGCTGGTCTGCCAGTAGTGGCTTGCACAGGTTCCTGTCTTGAGGAGGCTGGTGGTCCTGACAGTCGTTATGTAGGTCCTGATGATGTTATTGGCATGGCAGAGGCTTTGAAGATGTCTTTGCGTGGTGCCCGTGGTCGTCAGGAGCGTATTCGTCGCAGTCGTGAATATATCCGTCGTTTCGAAGGTAATGATGTAGCAGCCCAGGTGGCAGAACTGTATCATAATCTATAACGCAGTTGCAGCAGCAAGTCGGTTTGTGACGATTGATTAATCTCTTGCAGTCCACTGCCGATGCTGCTACGGTCAAAGTAATTGGTGACGCCCACCTTGGCTGTCACCATTATTTTTTTCTTTATGTTTGCCTGTGCCATCATCATATAGCGTATTCCGTGCCCATAATAGCAGGGAAATGAGAAGTCGTTTTGTACAGAGCTCTCGTGTTGATAGATGCGACTATTATAGTCATCGGTATGAAACCATGCCGCATGTATGTCCATTCGCAGCCATTCTCGTTGCCATTTGATGTGTTCACCCACCATGACACCTTCTGACTTCTTCCCCTCTTTAGTTGATATCATACCATCTATTTGGGTGCATAGCTGCAGATGTGATGTCAGCCTGCAGTCCACTCCCAGCCGCATACGTTGGTCTATACGATTCACGATGCGCATCTTGTCGCTACTGTTCAGTTGACGAATATGCACTCGGTAGCGCCCGCTCACCACCCAGCGCCTTCCTGTATGACTGGCAGCAAGTAGTCCGTCAAAGGCATCGCTCTTGCCTGTCACCTGATAGCGTGGCCATGCAAAGTGAGCATAGTCAGCATAGCCTTGTATGTTCCATTGTCGTGAAGGAATCCATGTGGCACCTACGTAGATGCCATGCTCGTTCTGCGTATTGCTTCCCTCACTGAAGCTGCCAGCATGCAGTGCCGTATAGCGCTTGTCATAATAGCGGTGTAGCATCATCACTGACAGCTCGTCGCATAGTTTGTAGCCCACAGTGTGGGTGAGTGCCAGTGCTCCCTTTCGGTTGATGGCCGTCTCTCCGCTGATGCTCCATCGCGTATTGTTGTAACCATAGTCTATGCTGCTGTTGATGAAGTCGTTGCCTTTAGCTGCATATTTCCGATAGAGTGTCTCCTGTGGCATGAGTTGTCTGTTGAGGTGGGTGAATACGCTGTTCACATTGATATGCAGCGTTCCTCTACGCCATCCTATGCTGCCACCGCAGTCCACCTCATGCGTGTTGTTCTTCTTTCCCATTTCGCTGATGGTTCGATGATATCCAGAAGAGAGTAGGGTGCGCGCTGTGCCGTCGTCATTGAGCGTAGCATCGATAGAGCGATAAGAAGCAAAGGCTGTCACTCTCCATTCTTTTGAGAGTCGGATGCTGGCAGCAGCCCCTTGCAGATAATTGGCGGAAGAGCGCGAACTATGTGCCGTCAGTGTATGCGTGCTGCGCCCCAGTGATTGCAGAGTAGCCAACTTTCCCAGTCGGTAGTTTGTGTTCATGACCAGTCCCATCCCCATCTGCACCCGATACATGCCGATGTTCAGCTCCTCCAGTTGTCCCATATCGCGCAGTTGCAGATAGTAGCTATAATGGTCGTATCCACTACTGTTTCTGTCTGCAAAGAAAGGCTCTCCGGCATCTTGTGCTGCAGTCACTCCAGTCTTGATATGATGATTGCTAAACTGATAGCGCATGTCGTGACGATACGGAAAGCCCAAGTATCCGTTGCGGTCACCTTCACGTTTATAAAAAGGAATATTGCCTGTAATCACCAACTGGTGATGGCCATATTTCATAAAGTCACTCCACACACTCTTCTTTGCTTCCTCGCCTACATATACAAAATGGCGTAGTAGTCGGCATGTTGTTTCATTGAGATTGCTCACCATCTCCAGTTCGTTCAGAGAGCGTATGGGGCGATAGCGGTCCAGATAAAGAATAAGCCCCTCCACCTGTTGTGCAGATAGAAAGGGCAATTCTTCTAAGTCTTTGCGAGTGGCCTGGTTGAGGTTGATTTTCGCTGTGGCAAGCTCCTCCAGTTGCTCCATGAGCTGCTCACCACAGCGTTCCTCAATCTCCTCCGTTGTCAACCAGGCGTTTAGTGCCTCTTGCCAGCTGCTTTGTGCATGTCCTATTGTGCATACGGAGCAGCAAACAAGCAAGAGAAATAATCTCATAAGAGAAATCGATTATTTGCCTGACAGTCTCTTGCTACTATGTTTTACACCGTTCTTGTCGGTGTATTGTTCGATGATAATGCCACGCTGCTGGCTGTTGCCTGTCAACTTGCGTCCAGACAGGTCGTAGCTCTCGCGCTTTACAGCCTCACCTTCTTCCATCTCATGGATGCCAGTAGCACCTACCTGTGTAAACTTCCATGCGTCCATGTAGAAGTCTTCACCTTCGGTCACTACGAAATAGATGTTGTTCTTCACTCCCTTGAATTTCTCTGAGTTAATCTCGAAGGTTATATCCGCCATCTCTTCTGAAGAGAATTCCAGAGAAGCCAATGTTGCACGGGGTGACGCTGATGTACGGATATCAATCTTGGCAGTTCCCTTACCTGTAATGGTTATTCTGTCTGCACCAGTTGTACCGAAGTCCACCTTGCGAACATTAATCCATGAATTAGGCTTGATGTTCACCTGTAGGTTCTCTGATACTTCATTGTTCAGCGTATTAACCTTGGTGTTCTTTTTGATGTTGGTAAAGTCCTCGTATTCCACACCGCCACAGCTCGCCATGGTCTCAGCCTGTTGGAGAGTGTATGGATTCATATTCTTAATCTGCTTTACACCAGAAAGGGTGGGTGACACTGTAGAGATAGTATGAGTAGTCTCGTTGACAGTGGCCTTGTTTACGCAGATAGAGCGGAAGATGCTGCAGTCACTGCCAATGACATTCCTCTTTTGCATTTCCTGCATCAGTGATGCTCCGTGGTAGAAATAGTAGTAGTTGTTGCCGAATTTCTGCAGATGTGAGTGGTTGTTGTTGGTGCCCATACCGGGATGAGGACCATATACACCTTTATATACCCATGAGTTCGGATCCATAGGATTGTCGCTCACCATATAGCACATCGTACAGGTATTTGGCTTGCTGGCAGTGATGCCATGTTCCTCTTTGTAGGCATTCCATTCAGAATCTTTACGCTCTGCCCAGTTAGAGCAGTAGGTATATACGTATTTGCCGTTGATAACGTTCAGCTCGTTAGCCTCGAAGTGGTAGGGAGCGTGAATCTTTACTGCCGAACCGTCCACCTGAGTCATTGAGGGCTTCAGCTTGATGATGCGTGCAGCCTCAGGCATAATCTGGCTCGGACCAAGTCCGCCGAATGAGAGCCAGCCCACACCATTCTCGTCAATCGTTACACCTGGGTCGAAGTTGGCATTAGTACCAGCCTTATTCGCACCTGGAGTGTCGTAAGTAACCATCAGCTGCTTGTTGGGCGATTTCCAAGGACCAACGGGCGATTCAGCTGTTAGCACACCCACACCGTGACTGCTGTTGCAGAAGTAGAGGAAGAACTCGTCCTTGCCGTTTTCCTCATTGTGGCGCCAGGTAACTGATGGTGCCCATGAAACGCCATAGCCTACATACCAGGGATTGTTTGTCCAGCTGGCGCAGAGCTTTCTGGTGTCTATGGTGCCGTGGAAGGTCCAGTTCACCATGTCGTCAGTAGAGAATACCACGAGAGATTTAATTTCGCCATAGGTATTCTCACCTTTCTTGCCATTAGCAATAAACTGCTGGTGGTCGTTAGAGCCATAGACGTACATACGACCATTATACTCCAAAGAAGTAGGGTCTGCGCAGAAGATGTTGGCGCTGATGGGGTTGTTGTTATCAGTGCCCTTATAGTCGGGCGCTAATTGTGCATTTGTTTGCATGCATGCGGCCATAACGGCGGCAGTCATAAAGAGTTTCTTGTACATTTTAGAGATAGTAAGTTTTAGTTCTACAGCGTGCAAAGATACGAATAAGTGTTCAAAATACAAAATAAAAACTCTATTTTTTTGTAGGTACCTTTATTTTAAGAGTAATAATTGAATTTCTATAATAGAATATGTATAATTCCTCCTTCCTGTTTTTCTCCCTTTTTCTGTGTGTTTCATGCCCCCTCCTATGGGGAGGGGGTGGGGGGAAGGCTAGGAGTGTTGGATCTGACCTGTTTTCTCGTTGAAATGGGCGGTTTTTGCATTTTCGTCTGAAATGCTAAAAAAAGAAATTTCTCTCAAAACCAAGTTTTAAGACAACTATTGCAAAAAATATATTTAATATATAGATTATTTTTTGTATCTTCGCACCGAATTCAAGTAATAGACTTTAACGACACATAATAGAACTAAATCATAAAACACATAATATCATAAACGAAACAATGAAAAAAAGAACACATTCTTTTCTGGTTCATGCAGCGATGCTGCTGCTATGTATGCTCACAACTATGGGGATGTGGGCAGAGGACGCAACACCCCTCAACAGCTTAGTAGGACTGAAAAAAGTATCTATGACCGCTACTAAGGGAAGTGGATTGGGTATGTATGAAGGTTGCCAAAAACTCTTTGACGATGATGTCACCACAAAATGGTGCCGTACATATTTTGAGTCTTTGGATGGATCCACTCAGGGTGTCTATGTAGAGTTCAATAGTGCTGAGGCTTTTGTGCCCAAGGGCTATTCTCTGAGTACAGCAAATGACAACAGCCAGTTTACTGGTCGTAACCCTATTTCATGGAAACTGAAGGCTAAGGAATCTGCTGATGGTGCTTGGGTAACCATAGTTGAAGTCACTGACGACAACACGCTGCAGGATGTGAACTACACACAGTATAACTTTGCCATACCAAGTAGCGTTACTACTGCCTATCAGTATTACCGCTTCGAGGTAACAGCCTCTCATAACTCAAAGGATAACATCGAAGACATTATGCAGATGTCGGAGCTGAAGCTATGGAGAACTGCGGATGCCAGTGAGCCTACTTATACCATTACTCTGCCTACCGATGATACCTATGGCTCTGTGACTGCACTTGTAGAAGGTGTACCTTCTACTACTGCCTATAAGGATGATAATTTACAATTAGTTTTCTCATGGAATGACGGCTGTGAGTTATATTCTGAAAGCTTCAGCATCAAGGATGAGAACGATAACAATGTGAATATCATAAATAGAACTTGGCTCAATGGTGGCGTGATATATTCCTTAAAGATGCCAGCCAGCAATATTACGGTGAATGCTGAGTTTGGTCCCTTTAGGTATATGATCAATTATCCAGAATATACGCGCGAAGAGGAAGGCGAGGATAAACTAATATTTAGTGTCATTCCTTCTGTGAATGATACTGATGTTAAAGGAACCTTTGAAGGTGAAACCGTCACTCTTACTCTCACAACAATACCAAATATTGTGATTGATGACCTGAAAGTATCGTATAAGAAAAAGAGTGAAGGCGGCGAAATCGAAGCTCCTCGCAGGGCGTCACGAGCCAATAAAGAAGACAGAGACAAATGCTATCTTGAACTGACCAAGGTTGACGATACGCATTATACCTTTATTATGCCTGACGCTGATGTCTGGGTTGAGACCTCCGTACACTACGAGGGTAAGTATGCTATTTCGATAGCCCCGGAGATTAATTCCGAAAGCCTCCGCGTTTCAGTATATGATATTGATGCCCAGTCGGCCAACGAGGGTGATAATATTTGGTTGTATACAGGCACTGAGGGCGTTGATAATCTTAGCATAACAGGTGTGCCTTCTGAATCTATTACCGATCATCATGGTGGAAACTATTCTTTCGTTATGCCAGCACAACCTATTACTATCAGTGCTGACCTTAAGTTCAGGTTATTCTATGTGAAGACACAGGAAGGAGAAAAATGCTCGCTTGCAGTCAGCGTTGACGGCAACGCTGTGGAACCCGATGATTATGTTGCTCCGGGAAAGATAGTAACGCTGACGGTTGCTTCTACAGATAAAAATCTGATGGTGTCTTATCTGAGAGTGAGAAAATCTGGTGATGACTACGTACCACTTACCCAAACAGGTGATAACACATATACCTTCGTTATGCCTGGTTGCGGTGTGACTGTGGATCTGGAATGGGGCCTTCCCGTCACCTTGTCTTTCAATGCCAATGGCGGTGAAGGCTCAATAGATGATGTCATCAAAGGAGACCGTGGTTATATCACGATGCCAACATGTACCTTCACTCGTGAGGGCTACACCTTCCTGGGATGGCAAAGAGAAGGTAACGGACATATTTACCTCGAGGGAGAAGATGCTTATTTCTCGGGTAACACAACATTCTATGCACTGTGGATGCCCACCAATGGAGTTGGCGATGTTATTACTAATTCTTCACGTATCGAAGTGCCTTCGCTTGATTATCCTCGCGACTTGTCTGCTCCTGCTGATGCCGAGTCGGCTGATGCCATTATTGATGGTACGCCTGTAGATTTATATACGCTCTGCCTGCCGTATGCACCCGCCACTGGTGCTGGCATCAAGTATTATACGCTGAGTGGCTCTACAGCCTCTTCACTGCAGTTTGAAGAAATCTCTGGTGATCCCGTTGCTAATACACCATACTTGGTAGCCGTTTCTGATGCGACAAGCGTTGGTGGCAGCGTAACAGAACCTGTGGAGTTGTGGAAAAGATGCAAAAACTTCGTTAGAGCTGGTGACTATGCGTTTGTAGGTACAACGATTGGTGTTACTAATGCAGAAGCTGCAGGCCATGGCATATATATTCTGCAGAGTGGCAACAAGTGGCGCCAGGTGGATAGCAGCAATACCACTGCCTATATCCCACCATTCCGTGCCTTTATCATAGCCGTAACTTACAGTTCCCGTACACAGCTCGACGGTGACTTCGGTGAGCCTACAGGCCTCCAGTCTATCCAGCTCATTGACCGTGACGGCACAGAACGCTGGTATGACCTGAACGGTCACCGTATCGACACCCCAATGTCTAAGGGACTGTATATCGCGAACGGACGTAAGGTAGTGATAAAGTAAATTCTCTAATTCTCAAATTCTTGATAAAATAGAATAAGTTATGAAAAAAGAATATATGGAGCCTCTGATGGAGGCGGTAGAGATAGCAACGATGGGCATGTTATGTGTTAGTGGTGGTATAGACGACGACCCAGCCACAGATCCTGCCAAGTCACGCTTGTTTGATGATGATACTGTGACAGACTTCTTCAACGATGATGTCATTACCAACGAGGATAATCTCTAAGGAGATAAGAAATTACGGAATCATAGATTCCAAGAGGAGAAGATAGAATAAATATTATTTCGGGGGATGTAGAGTTGCATTATGCGCTCTGCATCCCTCTTTTTTCGTTGAAATGGGCGATTTCTGCATTTTCGCCTGAAATGCCCCAAAAAAGAGATTTCTCTCAAAACCAAGTTTTAAGAGAACTATTGCAAAAAATAGATGTATAAATCAATTTTTTTTTGTAATTTCGCATCCGTTTTAAGAATAAACCGCAACCCAACCGGATTGTGTGTGACCATAAGATGACCAAAAATAGTATAACATATAATCATAAACAAAAAACGATGAAGAAAAAAAAGAGTTCTTTCTTGTCACGGGTAGCCATGTCGCTACTTGTGATGTTGCTCACCGCCACGACGGCATGGGCAGCAGACATTACGCTTACTTCTGCTGTTGTCATCAACAACGGTAATAAAGCGACGTATGAAAACAAGAGTGTCACGGGTTCTATACCTAAGAACTCAAAGGCAGGCTCTGTCGATGTTTTCAACAGCTATGGCGCCATTGTTGTGGACGGTATCGAGCTGAACCTGACCATCGAGAACTTCTCTGCAGATTATTCCGAGACCTATTCGTGTACTTCAGGTATTGCACTGAGAAATGGTGCTAAGCTGCACCTGACCGTACTGGGAACGAATACGCTGCATGCCGACATGGGTGGTGCAGGTATTGCTGTGCCAGCAGGTTGTACGCTGGAGATTACGGCAGCCAGTACGGGTACATTGAACGCCATCGGTGGTAAAAGCTCTGGCGGCGGCGCTGGTATTGGTTCACTGGGCGACCACGCCAACACACAGACTCAGGCGTTTAGCATTTTTCCTCAGGGATTAGGCGATATCATCATCAACGGCGGAACCATCAATGCAAAGGGTGGCACCTGGTATGTTTATTTCGATAAGGCTGGCGGTGCAGCAGGTATCGGCAGCAGTGAATATAGCGGAATGACCGAACCCGAATCACCATTCGGTGACAGCAGATACATTAACAATATTACCGGCAACATTACCATCAACGGCGGAACCATCGATGCTACTGGTGGTTTTTGCGGTACAGGTATTGGTGGCGGTAATGGCGGAACCGTCAAGACTATTACCATCAATGGTGGTACGGTAACGGCTAATAGCAACAGTTCTGCGGCCATCGGTAGTGGATATAACGGTTCGTTGGAAAAGGAGACACTGACCTGTCCTACCATCAGCTTGAATGGCGGTACGATTAAAGCAAATGGCAACATTGGCTACAGTAGTGAACGTATTGCTGGTCATAATGTAGGTGGAAAAGTAACCATCAGTGCCGATGCCGATGTTCAGTGCACTGGTTCTATTCGTCCATTTGATGCTGTTACCCTTCCCGCCAACAGCTATATCGACGCCAACGGCAAGATGCAGACAGCCCAGAATCCCAGCTCTGTATATAATATGGAGACATGGAACAGCGGCTGGTGGGTAGTCGACAAATACATTGAGCTTAACAGCCGTATCGTTGTCAACGGCACCGTCAACCTGATTCTCAACGATGGTGTTACACTGAATGCCAAGCAGGGTATTCAGGTACATCGCGGCAACACGCTGAATATCTATACCCAGCTGAGCGGAACGGGAACCATCAAGGCTAACGGTGATGTCGGCAACTCAGGTATCGGCGGTGGCTACGTCAATGGAAGATCAGGTACCTTCGAGGACAAGAGCTGCGGTACCATCAACATCTATGGCGGTACGATTGAAGCCAAGGGTGGTAGCTCTGCTGCCGGTATTGGTTCTGGTTATGTCAAGTCGGAGACAACCGACGGCGGTACCATCAATATTTATGGTGGAACCGTAACAGCCTGGGGTAACGATGGTGGTGCCGGTATCGGTTCAGGCGAAATCTCTGAAAGCGGAAAATTCACCAATCCTCAGACCATACACATTTATGGCGGTAACGTCAAAGCGTATAATGGCGGTGGCGGCAGTGCCGGTATTGGTAAGGGCAGAAAAGGTAAAGATGGCGAAATCACCTTGAGCTGGAGCAATAGCACCGATGAAATCTATGCCAATGGCTACGGTGGCAACGTCACCTTGGAGAAGGAATTTGTACTGGAGAATACCGAAACGGTAGCTACCCCAACTAACATCAGCGGTAAAACGCTGGTTCCACCACTTACCATATCATTCGACGCTGGTGGTGGTTCAGGCATCATGAACGATGTCAAGACATCTTATGGTCACAACTACGCTCTACCCGAATGCACCTTCACACCTCCTACCGACAAGGAGTTCCTCCACTGGTATGTTGACGAAAGTGCCTATAACGCAGGCGAAGAAATCGCCATCACCAAGAACACCACTGTCACAGCAGAATGGAAAGAAGCACCTCGCACGGTACAGTTTAATCTGAACGGCCATGGCGAAGCTATTGAGAGTCAGTCAGTACCTTACGACCAGAAGGCTACCGAACCTGCTGCACCTACGGCTGAAGGCTATACCTTTGGCGGCTGGTTTAAGGAGCAGACATGTACCACTCGCTGGAATTTCTGGAAAGAACACGTTACCCAGCATACCACACTGTATGCTAAGTGGACACAGAATGCCTATGCCATCACCTACAACTTGAATGGCGGTTCAGAAACCACCAGCAACCCCTTGTCTTATACAGTCGAGGATGACGATATCGTTCTGGCTGCTCCCGTGAAGACTGGTTACAACTTTACCGGTTGGACTTTTGAAGGACAGGACGAGCCCGTCATGAGTGTTACTATCCCTCACGGCTCTACAGGCAGCAAGAGCTATACTGCCAACTGGCATATTGCCCAGTTCACTATCTCTTTCAATACTGGCGATGCCGTACCCGCTATTGAGTCCATCACACAGGATTACAACACAGAGGTTACACCTCCATCAGTGAAGCTCAAAAAGGCTAAGTACATCTTCTACGGTTGGGAGAACTTCCCCAGCAGAATGCCTGCAGAAGACACCGTGATAGAACCTATCTGGATTCGCGTATCTACCGTCGAGGCAAGAGAAGCCACTTGTACTGAAGACGGTATGATTGCCTGCTACTATGCTAATCGCAACTACTATCGTGAGGAAGAGGACGGAATTACCTATACCGTGCTGAGTCCTGAAGAGTATAAGACTCCTGCAACAGGCCACGAATGGGTTAATCCTGAGTGGACATGGGACAACAACAACTATAACGGTATGTTGATGGCTAGGCTGAAACTGGAATGTAGCAAATGCCATTATGTCGATATGAGCATCGTTTCTTCATTTGACGAAGAGGTAACGACAGAGCCTACCGTTACTTCCGACGGTGTACTTACTTATACTGCCAGCGTTAATGTCGATGGCACTGAGTATAGCGATACCCATGATGTAACGATTCCACGTACAGGCGTTGCTGCCAAGATTGGTGAAGTGGAATATCCATATCTGGAGACAGCCCTTGCCGATGCAGGGAGTGGCGACGTAGTGACAGTTTGCCAGGATGTAGATGACAAAAATAAGACCTATGGCGCTACTAAGACCTATTACAATGACATTACCATCGACCTGAACGGCCATAGTGTTCATGTGCAAGGCATTAACGTAGCAAAAGATCTGACTATCAAGAATGGTACATTTACCGGTCGTATCGATAACTTCAGCACAGGCAATCACAGCACGCTGACGCTCGACAATGCCGTGCTCAACTGCGAAGGAACCTATAATAGTGAGTATGATATATGGGATACCTGCTTAGAATGGCTTGCTACGGACATCGCTATTACCAATGGTAGTGTCATGTACATCTGCGGATCAACATTCTTGGGTGGTGGCGACGACGATGGTTTCAACCTGACCATTGATGAGACCTCGTCTATCGTACTGTCAAATGCCAGACTTAGCGGCTACAATGCCAACAGAGTAAAGAAGGAGTTTGCAAAATACATGTCTGGTGGCTATACCATCAACGGCGAAGGTCATGTAGAGTATAAGTATAAAGAGTACTTCGGCTACCTGACGCTCCAGCCTGTAACTGCCACTGTCGCCTTCGCCAACCAGGCAAATGGCGCCTACTGGACTACCTACTACAACAGCACTACAGGTTTCCAGATTGACGATGAAGAAAAGGCTTGCGCCTATACCGCTACTTACGACGCTGGCACGCTGACGCTTCATAAGCTGGGCAAGGTCATTCCCGCAGAAACCGCTGTCATCATCGTAGGTGAGGACAACACCATCAGCATGACTGCCAGCACAGCCCCTGCTGAACGTACAGTTGGAAACAACTTACGAGGTGTTGATGTGGGCACTTCCATTTATTCTCTTGGCAACGGCACCTTATACGTGCTGGGCAATAAGAACGATCACTTCGGTTTCCACAAGTTTACCGGTTTCGAGATGCCTGCCCGCAGAGCCTATCTGTCACTTGATGTCGATCCAGCCCGCGAACTGGACATCGTGTTCGACAATGACACTACCGCGCTGACGCTGGTGAATAGTGAAGAGAGAACAGAGAACAGTGATGTCTACGACCTGCAGGGCCGCAAGGTAAACAATCCTGGAAAGGGACTCTACATCGTAAACGGTAAAAAGGTCGTGATTAAGTAATATATCTGTAAAATCTGTTTAATCCGTGTTCGAATAAAAAGGAAAAAGAAAAGACAATGAAAAAAGAATATATCAATCCTGAAATACAGGTGGTGAAGATGCAACAGACGCAGATGCTCTGCAACAGTCTCACCGATGTCATGGGTTTAGACGACACACCCATCGACCTGTTTGATGATCCTACTGATGATATCGAAGAAGTTGAGGATGTCTGGTAAGACGAATAACTAAACATGATTTCTTTTGTGAACTGCAGAGTTGAGCTTTTCAACTCTGCAGTTTACTTTTTGCTCTTTTTTTTCGTTGAAATGGGCGTTTTTTGTATTTTCGCCTAAAATGCTAAAAAAGAAATTTCTCTCAAAACCAAGTTTTAAGAGAACTATTGCAAAAAATAGATGTATAAATCAAATTTTTTTTTGTAATTTCGCGTCCGTTTTAAGAATAAACCGCAATCAACCGGATTGTGTGTGACCATAAGATGACCAAAAATAGTATAACATATAATCATAAACAAAAAACAATGGAAAAGAAAAAGATTTCTTTCTTATCACGGGCAGTCATGATGCTGTTTGTGATGTTGCTTACTGCTTCGACGGCATGGGCAGACGACATTACCATCAGCTCAACGGAAGAGTGGAATACCTTTGCCTCAAGTGTAAATAGCGGTACGACGTACAGCGGACAGACCGTGACGCTGGCCGCCGACATCACCATTACGACGATGGCAGGTACGAGCGACCACAAGTTTAGCGGCACGTTCAATGGCAGTGGGCATACACTGACGCTCAACCTGACTACCGACGGCAGCGAGTTTACCGCACCCTTCCGCTATGCCAAAGGAGCTACTATCAAGTTCCTCAACACAGCAGGCACCATCTATGGCAACAATCAGAAATATGCCACCGGTCTCATTGGAAGCACTGAGGGTACGGTCAACATCACGGCTTGCCGCAGCAGCGTGGCAATCACCAGTGACCGCAGCAGCGAAGACAACAAGGATGCCACTCACGGAGGTTTCATCGGCGTAGCCAGTGGCACCGTCACGTTTACCAATTGCCTCTTCGACGGCAGTATCACCGACGCTGCTGCCACCAACTGCGGCGGCTTTGTGGGCTGGCGCAACGGTTCGCTGACGTTCAACAGCTGCCTAATGGCGGGCACCATGACGCTGAGCAGCACTAGCGGCAGCGCAACTTTCAACCGTAACAACAGCAGCAATACGACGCTCAATAACTGCTACTACAAGACCGCATACGGCGACGTGCAGGGAACGCAGACTTCCGTCACCGGCAGTGCCCTCCAGGCCCTGCTCGGCTCAGGCTGGCAGGTCAGCGGCAACAGCGTCGTTCCCATCATGGATGGTAATAACCTCGGTACTGCCACCGTCAGCGGCATCAATAGCTACTACTTCTATACAGGCTCGGCTATTGCCATCGACTATACCGTGACGGCAGCGGACGGCACTGCGCTGACAAAAGGCACCCACTACACCGAGACCATCAGCCCAGCCACTGTGCGAAACAAGGGGGATTACACGCTGACCATAACAGGAATCAGTCCCTACAGTGGCTCTCGGACATTCAACTTTACCGTGGGCGATGCCATCCCCGTCACTTCCGAAACCACCACAATGACCACCGGTGCGTACAAGGTGGCACAGGATGTGATCGTCAGCAGCCGCATAACCATCAGCGGCGAAGTGGAATTGATACTCGGCGAGGGCACAACGCTTACAGCCAGCAAAGGCATTGAAGTGAGCAAAGGTAACAAGCTGACCATCAGCGGCACCGGAACGCTGACAGCGAACGGAGACACTTATGAGGGATCGTATAAACCGAATGCCAGTTCAAAATCCGTCGGCAGAGCTGGTATCGGTGCGACCGAAGTAGGAACGATCATTATCAACGGCGGTACCATAAACGCAACCGGAGGCGCAGGTATACAAGAACTTACCGGAGCAGGAATTGGTGGCAATTGCTATAACACCGACGGAGGCACCATCATCATTAATGGCGGCATCGTTAATGCCGTAGGTCAGATTTACTCTGCCGGTATCGGTGCTGGGGGTGTCTGGTCTAAGGATAATAGTCAATACGGCATAGTGGGCACCATCATCATCAACGGCGGTCAGGTAACTGCCAGGGGCGAACTGAATGATAACAGTATTTGTGTTGGCATAGGCGCCGGTGTCTATGGCGATAGTTCAAAAGGCTCGCTCACCCTCGACTGGACGACGCAGACGGACTTTGTTAAATCATCGAATTATCATATCAACAGCATCACCTTTAAAAAGGCATTTGATATTGAAAACACTAGTACTCTTGCCACGAAGGATAATAGCGGCGGTAATAAAATTGTCCCGTCGAACACTGCATTGATAAGCCTTGCAAGTGCCGTTATCAGCGACATTCCCAATCAGACTTGGACTGGCTACGAAATCAAACCCAGCTTCACAGTTACGCTAAACGAAACTCAACTTGTAAAGGATACGGACTATGAGGTTTCTTATACAGACAACGTAAATGTAGGAACTGACGCGATTGTGACCATCACCGGAAAGGGACAATACGTCGGAAGTGTTAGTAAGACGTTTACCATCGTCGCCTATAGCTTTGACGGTAGTGGCACGGCAGAATCGCCCTATCTGATTCAGACGGCTGCCGATCTTCTTGCACTATCGGGATATGTAAAGCATGGTACGTCGGGTTACGTTTCCGCGCACTACCGCCAGACCGCCAACCTCGATATGTCTGGCATTGAAATGCACCCCATCGGAGCAACGATAATTGGTGTAGATCCCCCAACAACCGGTGCCTTTAGCGGTGTCTATGACGGCGGCGGATTCACTATCAGCCACCTTACGATTAATGAGAGCGGCAGATATTTTGTCGGTTTGTTCGGAAATGCAGATGGTGCAACTATCAAGCGGGTTACGCTCGACAATACCTGCTCTGTAAGCGGACATTATTCTATCGGCGGACTTGTAGGCTATGCTAACAATAATACAACAGCGCTGATTGGAAATGTCGTCAGCGGAAGTGTGAACGCTACTATTAAGGATACTTCTGGTGCTTTAATCGGAAGATGTTATCATTATGGCAATCTGTTCTACAACAACTATTACACGGCAGCGGCTTCTCCGCAAAGAGGCGTAGGTGCGGGCAGCAACTGGATAGGAGGAGATCTCACATCTAACAGCGGAGTCGTGAGGGGTTATGCCATTACGCTTCCAGATGACGTCAGTACTACCACAATAGGCGAGACGGGCGTAATGCATCCAAGATATGCTGCAGATAACGAGGTGTTAACGCTGACCGCTACAGCTCCCGCATCGGGTATGAAGAGGCTTGCTGCAACAGCGGGAACACTTGCGGCGACATCCACGGCGGGAACGGTCACACTAACCATGCCCGCCAGCGATGTGACGGTTAGTCTTGACAATGTTACGATAAACATTGAGGATATTGCCGCGCAGACCTATACGGGCAGTCCCATTACACCGGCGCTGACGGTCAAGGACGGAGAAACGACGCTGACTCTCGATACAGACTATACGCTCGCCTACAGCAACAACATCAACGCTGGCGATGCTACCGTAACCATTACGGGCAAGGGTCTGTATGTCGGTACGGCGACGAAGACGTTCACCATCAGCTACTATGCTGTCACACTCGCCAACGACACCAACAATACCGACGCCATCGACGATATCATCGACAACTACGGCGGCAAGGCCAACGTCACCCTTACAGACCGCACCTTGAAAAAGAACGGCGAGTGGAATACCATCTGCCTGCCCTTCTCGCTGAACGAAACAGAGCTGGCTGCAAGTCCTCTGGCTGGTGCCACCATCATGGAGATGCAGAATACTACAAGCCTTGAGAATGGTGTACTGACGCTGAACTTCGCTACTGCCACAGCCATTGAGGCAGGTAAGCCTTACCTCATCAAGTGGGCAAGTGGTTCTGACATCGTAGCTCCTGTATTCAATGGCGTCACCATCACGAGCACTACACCAACAGAAGTTACTTCTACCGATGGTAAGGTGACCTTCGTTGGTCAGTACAATCCGTTCACTATCAATAGCAGCAATAAGGATTGTGTTCTGATGCTGGGTAGTGGCAACAAGATTGGCTACTCTAAGAACGACCGTACGCTGAAGTGCTTCCGTGCTCACTTCCAGATTAACGACGTTAATGCTGTTCGTGAGTTCAATATGAACTTCGGCGATGAAACGACTAACATTGAACATTCAACATTGAACATTGAACATTCAGATAACTCAGTCTACGACTTGCAGGGCCGCAAAGTAGCTCAGCCTACTAAGGGACTGTACATCGTAAACGGAAAGAAGGTCGTGGTTAAGTAAATTCTCTAATTCTCAAATTCTTGATAAAAAAGAAAAGTCAATGAAAAAAGAATATATCAATCCAGAGTTATGTGTCATTGAAGTAGAGACACAGGGCATGCTGGCTGCCAGTCAGGTAAACAGTCTTGCTCCAGGCAATTCCGCTGGCTTAGGCCTTGTAGATGGTGGCTTCGACGATAGCGACGATGACCTATAATTAAACAATTACTATTTTCGGGGGATGTAGAGTTGTGTAATGCGCTCTGCATCCCTCTTTTTTATGGCTAATTATCAGGAGTTAATGGGAGTTAGTGGGAGTTAACGAGCCGATGGCTCGTGGAGTTCTCACACCTAAAGGTATGAGTGTGGCACGCAATAACGGACAATAGTACAAACGCAGAACTGAGAATAATACTGCCACTGAACATTCGTCCGTTAACTCCACAGGCTGAAAGCCTGTTAACTCCATATAACTCCCGCTAACTCCAAACTTAATAAAAAAAACAAAAACAATGAAACAGATGAAAAAAACGACAAGGCTCTGGAAGCCTGGCAGCAGGAGGTGGCACAGATTGACCTCCTGATTTGTGAACACCAAACAGTAATCAATCAGCTGCGACAACGCAAGCGAGAACTAACAGCGCAGCACCAGAAAAGACGAAAACCGTCGTGGGACAACGAGACACCACTCTACAAACTGGTCAACCTGCAACAGTTCGCCTATTACCAGTTGATGATAGCTGAATGGCAGAAACGAACAACCGATAACCTAAATCCACGAAAAACTACCTTCTTCTTATTTCCTCCCCATCTTAAGTATTACGTATTCCGCGCCCTTGCCACTGCATTGGCTCAGACACCTCCTGTCTTCAATGTCAGCACCCTCCAGCTCTGCCGCTATCTGGCAGAGCATTCTAATTTAGGCACGACAGAAAGTATCAAGAAGGCTTTGCAGCGATTGAAAAATGTGGGGACATGATTTTATCTCTTGGACAAATCTCTCGGAAACGCCTTTATACAGGGCGTTTCAGAGAATTCCGCATCTATGCTTATGGGGACATGAACTTTACTTCTTTATTGCCTATCCCCCTGATTTTTAGTACCTTTACAGTATGAAAGCCGGCATTTAATTGATAAAAAACTAATAACGTAAAGTAATGTAAAAATGAACGACAATATTGAGAAAACGGGGGAGCAACTGGCTCAAGAGACGACAGCTCCCTCGCTAACGCCAACCTTGCTGAGATTGGATGATTGCCGCATTACGGCCGACAAACAACTGCCGAAGATGGACTTCCTATTCCAACTGTTTGGAAGACCGTGCTTTCCACGTCGTGAATTAGTGGCGGTAACGGGTAAGGCGAAGTCGGGCAAGACGTTTGTCACCAGTATGCTGATAGCATGTTGTGTGATTCGTGACGTGTTGAGTTTCCATCGTAGCAGCGAGACACCACTGAAAATCCTGTGGTATGACACGGAGCAGTCGGACGAATCGACGCAGGATATTCTGAAAAACCGTATCCGAGTGATGACGGACGACAATCTGCAGGGCATTGATGTATTCAATGTGCGCAGCGTATCGTGGAAAGACCGTCGTCAGCTATTGCTGGAGGCAGTGTCACACTATGGTCCTGACTTGGTAATCGTTGATGGCATCCGCGACCTGGTAAACGACATCAATGACGGTGTCCTGGCGCAGGAGGTGATGGAAGAGTTGATGCATCTGGCAGATAACAAAAAGTGCTGCATAGTCTGCATTCTGCACCAGAATAAGGGCTCGGAGGACCATAACCTCCGAGGCTGGATAGGTACGGAATTGATGAACAAGGCCTTCGAGGTGTATGCCTGCGAGAAACTGATGCCGCAACGTATCTTCAAGGTAGAACAGACGCTGACACGTAAGTACGACATTGAGCAGACGCTGTATTTCGAGGTGGACCCAGAGGGACTGCCCCGACTGACAGGCGTGCCCGTAGAGAGCAGTAGTGACGGGCGTGAATCATTTCCCAGCCTGAACCAAGAATATATTATCCATGAGGATGACGGCTCATGGCATATCGACTTGCGAAGGCTGATGAACGATGTGATAGCTGGTCGTGAACAAATTAGCGGTAGCGAGTTGAAGACGCAGGTGTGTAAACAAGCCAGCATCAGCTCCTGGAAGTTCTACAACAAGCTGCTGGAGCAGGCCGTCAGCGATCGTATCATCCTGAAGTCCTGTGATCATACAGGACATGTTATCTATGCAATGGCGCCCTTCTGAAACCCCACATCCCTCCTATATTTCCGTTCCCCTTTAGGGGGAACTCCAATATAGGAGGTGGGTTTCCTCAGGGAAGCAAAATTCCAAAGAAACAATGAAACTGAACGATATTCTTTCATCATCTATCAGCAGCATTAGAGAGCATAGAAGACTAGAGGCTCCGATGTGGCAGCAGCGACAGTCCTGCAACAGCGACTTCTGCAGGGCCGTAGTAGCCAACGGCTATATGACCGAAGAGCAGATGCAGCAGGCCGTACGCCGCTATCGACTAGGATGCTCACGCAATGGTGGCGTCATCTTCTGGCAGATAGACACGCTAGGACAGACCTACGACGGCAAGATTATGTACTATCGTTCCGACTGCCACCGCGACCACCACCGCCATCCGCAATGGGTCTCAAACCTGCTGAAGCGCCAGTTTCTACAGCGCTTCCCCGATATGGAGGAATGGATGCCAGCCTCGCATCACTGTCTGTTCGGCACACACTTGGTGAAGATTAAAAATGAAAAATTAAAAATGAAAGATGAGCCGTCAGCCATTGCTGTGGTGGAGGCGGAGAAGACGGCAGTGATTCTGTCAGCACATTACCCACAATACCTATGGCTGGCAGCCGGTGGACTGACTGAGCTGACACCGCAGAAGCTGTTTCCATTGCGCCACCATCGTATCGTGCTCTTCCCTGATACCGACACTGACCAGACGGCCTACAACCGCTGGTACTCCGTGGCACAGGATGCCCACCGACAGTATGGTCTTGACATCACCGTCAGCTCACTGCTGGAGCGTCGAGCCACGAAGGAACAGAAAGAGCGGAAGATAGACCTCATAGATTTTATTTTCTAATAATCCCTTCTTATAATTTAAAATCATCATGAATAAACCAATGTACAATCCAGAAATGAAGTTATCAGAGAACTTCCAGTTGAAAGAATTTGTTGACAGCCAGACCGCCGAGCGACTGAAGATAGACAACCGGCCAGACTGGGAGGCAGTAATCAACCTGCGCAACCTCTGTAGAGAGGTGCTGCAACCGCTACGCGACTACGCCCAGCAACCTATCCACATCAATAGCGGATACCGCTCATTGCTGCTCAACGAGGCTGTACGTGGGGTAGGCGACTCACAGCACCTCTACGGACAGGCTGCCGACCTGCACCTGCCCAACCTGGACACAGGGCGTCGCTGGTATAAATTCATCGTTGAGCATACCGACTTCGACCAGGTGCTATTCGAATACCGTCGCACTGGTGCCCGATGGCTCCACATCTCCTGCCGACGTGACCGCAAAAGTAACCGCCACATGGCAATACCTAATTTCCCTGCCCGCTAACATACAATCTTCTGCGGTAGCATTGTTTTTAATGGGAGTTAGCGGGAGTTAATCGACTTCGTCGATGGAGTTAACGGACAATAGTATAAACGCAGAACTGAGAATAATACCACCGCAGAACATACGTCCGTTAACTTCACAGGCTGCAAGCCTGTTAACTCCCATTAACTCCCGCTAACTCCTTACACATCGTTCAATGTTCAATGATTTGTCGCTGTTGTGGCAGAGAACTGCCTTTATCGAGTTTCGAGCGGTATAAGACCGGTACATACCGCAAGGTATGTTGGCAGTGCCGATGGGTGCTGTACGGCAAACCCTCGCGCAAGCGCAGCCTGTTGCGCTTGAAGCGTGAAGAATACAATAACTTCTGACCGTGAATAGTTATTGTATTGGACCTCAATAGTTATTGTATTAACCTCTAAAAGTGGCACTATTGCCGGGCTATAGTTATTCTATTGGCTCGCTATAGTGCCACTTTTCTCATCCCTTACTTTTAGGACTGCACCACATAGCACCATTGCTTGGTATAGCCATGAAAATGTAGTACCTTTGCAGAGCCAAAAAGAGAAAAGCCCCCACCTAGCCTCCCCCCACTGGGGAGGAACTCAGAGCGCAGCAGAACCCCTCCCCAGTGGGGGGAGGACGGGAGGGGGCTCATGTTTAACCTTTAATAATTTAATTTATCATGAGTGTATTTTACAGATTAAACCAAGACAAGAGTAAGAACACAATGCGCAGTGGCAGATGGTATGCCCGCGCCGTGTCAACTTCAGTGATTAACACACGCCAGCTGGCTGAGATCATGCAGCGCAACTGTACCGTGAAGCGCTCGGATATCCTTGCCGTCATCGACGAGCTGGTAGAGACCATGCGCGACCAGCTGCAGGATTCGAAGCGTATCAAGCTCGACGGCTTCGGCTCGTTTAAGATTGGTGTATGCTCCATCGGTGCTAATAGCGCCAAGGAGTTCAGCGTGTCAGAGAACATCAAGGGCATGCGCGTCATCTTTAGCCCAGAACGCTCTACCGACGCCTCTGGCAATCGCACCAAGCAGTTCCTGCAGGGAATCAAAGTAGAGGAGCTGCCAAAGAAT
>FPIT01000012.1 GCA_900119285.1 Prevotellaceae bacterium HUN156 | reverse complement strand
ACCGCCGGGTATCCGCGTCTGGTTTGGATAAGCGCTGAAAGCATCTAAGTGCGAAGCCATCCGCAAGATGAGAACTCCATTGAGGGTCGTTCTAGACGAGGACGTTGATAGGAGGCAGGTGTAAAGACGGTGACGTCAAAGCCGAGCCTTACTAATTGCCCGAATGCTTTCGCAGCTCAGGGATTCATTCCCAGAGCAACAGTCATATTTTCAGGTGTTGAGTTATCTCAATCGAGGTTTTGCTTGTGAAGATTGTCACCTTATACGTTGGCATGTCAATGTTGAATTTTTGCAGTAAAATGTTCAATGTTCAATGTTGAATGTTCAATGAGATTTATTCAGGTGGTTATTGCGGCGGGGTCCCACCTCTTCCCATTCCGAACAGAGAAGTTAAGCCCGCTTGCGCCGATGGTACTGCAATGCAATGCGGGAGAGTAGGAGGCCGCCACTTTTAAGTGTGAAGCTCTTTCATCATAACGATGAGAGGGCTTCTTTTTTGTTCTAAAATGTTGCTCAGGGCTTCTTTTTATTTCCTTTTTTTCTTATTTCTTCGTGTCATCATAACGATGAGAGGGCTTCTTTTTTGTTTAACTCTTCCACGAACTCTGACCTAAAGGTACATTGCAACGCCACACTTCGACCTTCAGGTTGAAGAAAGCGAGCAAAACTCGTGGGAACATTGAAGATTGTTCATAGTGAATAGTTGGGGGCTGCGCTCAGAAGTGAGGCAGTCCTTTTATAATAAGGTGTAATGTAGCTTTAAACCTTTTTTATACCTTATTAGCATCATTATTTTGGCTATATCAGATATATTGTCTACTTTTGTCATTAAAATTAATATTCAAGACAATGAAGAAGGTATTATTAATGATGTTGGCATTGCTGGCAGTGGTGTCAATGGATGCTAAAAAGCTTGATTTGAAGGATATTACCCGCGGAATATTCCGTGGCGAGTCGGTGAGTGATGTGCAGCCGTTGGCTGGCGGTGATACTTATGCTCAGCTGAGCAAGGACGGAAAGCGTATCGTGAAATACTCGTTCAAGACTGGCAAGGAGGTAGGAACATTGTTTGATGTGGCTACCGTAAAGGGCGATAAGCTTGAGGGTATTGATGGCTACATTATGAGTCCTGACGGAAAGCGCATCTTGATTCAGACGAATACCAAGCGCATCTATCGTCATTCGTTCACCGCTAACTATTATATTTATACCATTCATAACAACCGCATCGTTCCTCTGTCAACCAAAGGTGCTCAGCAGACTCCTCTGTTCTCGCCTGATGGTGTGCAGATAGCCTTTGTGCGTGATGGCAACATCTTTATTGTTAAGTTGCTGTATGATAATGCGGAGATGCAGGTTACCAAGGATGGTAAGAAGAATGAGGTTATCAATGGTATTCCCGACTGGGTGAACGAGGAGGAATTCTCTAACAACCGTGCTATGGTGTTTACTGCCGATAGTCGCCAGATTGTTTGGGTGCGCTATGATGAGTCTGCCGTAAAAGAATGCTCTATTCCCAAGTCTACTGGTGCTTTTACCTATAAGTATCCTTTGGCTGGCGAGAAGAACTCTACCGTTTCTGTATGGAGTTATGATGTGCCCAGTCGTCAGACTCGTAAGTTGCAGGTTCCTATCGATGCTGATGGTTATATTCCCCGCATCATTGCTACGAGCGATTCATCACAGGTTGCTGTGTTTACGCTGAATCGTCATCAGGACTGCCTGCGCATCTATATGGCTAATCCGCTGACTACTGTTAGCAAATTGTCTATTGAGGATAAGGTAAACAAGTATATCCGTGAGGAAGCCATCGAGAATGCTCGCATCACTAAGCGTCATATCTTGTTGCCCAGCGATCGTGACGGCAATATGCACCTCTATCTTTATAATCTGAATGGTCAGCTGTTGCGCCAGATTGACAAGGGTGACTATGAGGTGAGTGCAGTCTATGGCTACGACGAGCAGACGGGTAACACCTATTATGCTTCTCATGAGCCTTTATCAAACACGGAAGAGCGCTCGAAGAGCGCTACCGACCAGCGTGTATGGGTGGCTCACGAAGGTGGAAAGCGTGAATGTCTGACAAAGAAGGCTGGTTGGAATACAGCCATCTTCAGCAGCGACTATAAGTATTTCCTCCACACTTGGAGCAATATCAATACTCCTACTGTTTATGCGCTGTGCAACAATACGGGTAAGACCATTGAGACGCTGATAGATAATAAGGAAGTCCGCGAGAAGATGAGCGCTTATGAACTCGGTCAGCGTGAACTCTTCACCTTCACCACTTCTGAGGGTGTAACACTTAATGGATGGATGGTTAAGCCTGCCGACTTCAATCCCAATAAGCAGTATCCCGTATTGATGTATCAGTATGGTGGTCCTGGCAATCAGCAGGTAAGAGATGCTTGGGGCATCGGTATGGCTGGTCAGGGTGCTGCACTCGAGCAGTATCTCTGTGAGCAGGGCTTCATCTGTGTCTGTGTAGATAATCGCGGTACTGGTGGACGTGGTGCAGACTTCGAGAAATGTACCTATCTGAAGCTTGGTCAGCTGGAGGCTAAAGACCAGGTAGAAGCTGCGCTCTGGTTAAGTAAGCAGTCTTATGTTGATAAGGACCGCATTGCCATTTGGGGCTGGAGTTTTGGTGGCTTCAACACACTGATGTCTATGTCTGAGGGTAGGGGTGTGTTCCGTTGTGGTATCGCTATTGCTCCTCCTACTACCTGGCGCTACTATGACACTATCTATACTGAGCGCTATATGCGTACTCCTCAGGAGAATCCTGCAGGATATGATGATAATCCCATCACTCGTATTCCTAAGTTACATGGTGAGTTGATGATTTGTCATGGTATTGCTGATGATAATGTGCACTTCCGCAATACTACCGACTACTGCGAGGAACTGATTAAGGCCGACAAGGACTTCCGTCAGCAGGTGTATGCCGACCGCAATCACAGCATCTATGGTGGTAACACGCGCAATCACCTGTTCCGCCAGTGCATCCGCTTCTTGCAGCGCGAAATGAAATAATTTTTCGCATTAAAAGATTCGAATCCAAACTTTATTTGCTTGATAATATGGGGAGCCAGCTCTTGTAAGAGAGCTGGCTTCTTTGTTGGTGGTAGCAATCGTTTTCTTGATGATTAAGATTATTTAACGGCGACGGGTTAAATATTTTTCCCGTTCAGTCGTATAACATAATAAAAATAATTAACTTTGTAGCGTTGTTTTCGAAAGATAACAATGACACACATAAATATTACATAACCTAATTCAAAAATGAGAAAACTATTATCGACCCTCATCCTCGCCCTCATCGTAGTGTGTGTGGAAGCAAAGACTTACAAGACTATCAAGAACGCAGAGACTATTGCCTCAGTAAATTTGAATTATGGCGCACTGAAAGTTCGCGAAGTGGTGATGCGTGATACAGCAACCACCGTGCATTTCACCATGGATTACCAGAAAGGAAGTTATTTCCGCTTCACCAAGGATAGTTATCTTATGGACGAGGATGGCCATCGCTATCCGTTGCGCTCTGCTGAGGGAATAGCCCTTGACTCGTGGGTGCAGTCGCCCGAAAGTGGTGTAACGAACTTTACGATGCACTTTGCACCGCTACCGAAGAATACGCAGATATTCGACTTTATCGAAGGCGATG
The DNA here is from genome assembly GCA_900119285.1 of Prevotellaceae bacterium HUN156. Classification (GTDB taxonomy): domain Bacteria; phylum Bacteroidota; class Bacteroidia; order Bacteroidales; family Bacteroidaceae; genus Prevotella. Next base: position 108,906 of record FPIT01000012.1, on the reverse strand, counting down.
TTACTGGTGCCTTCGAAGTGTTGGGTATCCACGACAAGAAATATAAGATAAAGTATCCTACATTGCAAGAACTCTCAGACGCTAATCCGTGGACAGTGCCCACAGACTGGTTTAAGACGGATACCATCACCATCAAAGGACGCATAGAGGGCTTCGATGCGGAGCGGTTGGGATTTAATATGCTGCGAAACAATTATAGAGATGACTTTGAAAAGAATCATGGTACACAAATAATGGACATCGCGCCTGATGGTACTTTCTGTGCGAAGTTTAAGGCAAGCTATCCTACTAGGAATGTGTTCTATGCTAATGAGTATAAAACACAATTCAGCTCAATCCCATACTTTGCCCGCCCTGGCGAGACCATTGATATCACTGTCCGCCTACATGAAAACGGATTGTATGACTATTCCTTTAACAGTGGCAGTAGTTACGATGTTCAGCGATGGTTGCGCTCTAGTACAGGATATAACGATGCTTTATCCAAACAAATGAATTCCTTTAAGGGTAATTTGGAGGAAGGAAATAAGTTCGCCGAGAAAGTTTTTCACCAAGCACTATATCTCTTACAGATAGAGGGTCGCAGATCTCACTACACCCCGATGGAGATGCAATTGGCTTTGGCTGATTTGCAAGTAAACTTTGTATTCGCTTATTTTTCGTTGATTGACAACTATGCAAGTGGCTTGGTGAAATATGAGGAGCGTGATGGAGTATGGCATTCAGAGGTTCTCGATAGTGTAGCGTTGGCGAAGCTCGATGATATCAAGAGCTATTCTCCGTTACGTCTTATCGACTTTGATAATCCATTGTTGCTCTCGAGTGATAAATTCTCCTTTATGCTTAATCGTGTTCAGTTTGCCGATTACGTTAGAAACCACCAGTACAAAGGACTCGATCTGGCGGAAGATGATACAGAAATTTTTGCTTATGCAAATACCTTTGAAAACAACTCCATTGCGTTTCACAACTACCTCGCAGCTTTTCGTGAGCTTATGGGGGGAGAGAAAGACAAACTGATAGGACAGTTGTGCGGCTATAAGGACCTGCTATCAAACTTCGATCATTATGTTGATGATATTGAAATAATTAAGAATGTAACCTCCGATACCACTACCACCGAAGCTCGAAAGAAAGAAATTATTGAGAACCTCAATAAGATGCCTACCCGTAGTAAGATGATTCCGCTATACCTGAATGCTTTTACCCATCCTTATATTCATCAGAAGGCAGAACAATACATTGAGAGTAAGAAGGCGAAGACAGATATTGCAACACCATTACCCGATACGCCTGCAGCAGACTTGATACGCTCGTTCTGCGAAAAGTATCCTGGCAAGATACTTGTGATAGACTTCTGGGGAATGAGTTGCGGTCCTTGCCGTGCAGCGATACAGGAGAGTAAAGCACTACGTGCCGAGATTGCCAAGCGCGACGATGTGAAGCTCATCTTTATTGCTGAAGAGCGTACTGCTGAGGGTAGCGACGAATACAAGAAGTATGTCTCGGAATGGTTGGATGGAGAAACAACGGTCTGTGTGACAAGAGATTTCTTTGCTCGTCTGGAAGAACTGTTCCAGTTTAGCGGTATTCCCCACTACGAGACCATCACTCCCGATGGTTGCCGTGTTCGTGAAGATCTCCGTATTGATGGGTATTTCAGCTTTAAAGGCGAATTATATATGCTGAAAGAGAAACTAAAACAGTAATCCTATCGTCGCAATACATTTTTTTTACAATTTACACTTGCTTATTTCCAATTATATGATTACCTTTGCAGGCAAACAACCAATAGACGGAATAATTATTTTATAAACCAATGAATCATATTACAGAGAAAGAAGGCATTACTGATGCCAGAAAATTGGGCATGTCAAAGTATGTAATCTTGGGCGTGCAGCATTTGTTTGCCATGTTTGGTGCCACTGTATTGGTACCTGTACTAACGGGACTCTCCGTGTCGTCAACCCTGCTGTTTGCAGGTATTGGTACACTAGTTTTTCATTGTGTTAGTAAGTTGCAGGTGCCTGCCTTCTTAGGCTCCTCGTTTGCCTTCTTGGGCGGCTATATGTCGGTGAAGGCGTTGGGCGTAGAGCAAGGCATGACCGAGACGCTGGCTTTGGACTATGCCTGTGTGGGCGTATTCTTTGCCGGACTATGCTATTTCCTGATGGCTGGCCTTATCAAGTCGTTTGGCATCGAGAGAATGCTGCGCTTCTTCCCACCTCTGGTAACGGGTCCGATGATTATCGCTATCGGTCTGGTGCTCTCGGGTAGTGCCATACAGAACTGTGCCACCAACTGGCCTCTGGCTATCGTGGCGCTGGCAACGGTGATTCTGGCCAGTGTATGTGGTAAAGGTATCATCAAGATTATTCCCATCCTGCTGGGTGTGGTAGTGAGCTATGCAACAGCCGTTGCAATGGGCGAGGTGGACTTCTCATCGCTGAGCGAAGCTGCATGGGTAGGATTACCCTTCACCAAGGAGCAGACGGTATTGGCTGTTTTTGACAATATGGATACCACCTTCCTTATCTCTACCATCATTGCCATCATGCCTATCGCCATAGCAACCATCATGGAGCATATTGGTGATATGTGTGCCATCTCTTCTACTGTAGGAAAAGACTTCCTGAAGGAGCCCGGATTGCATCGCACACTGATGGGCGACGGACTGGCTACCGCTTTGGCATCGCTCTTTGGTGCTCCTGCCAATACTACGTATGGTGAGAATACGGGTGTGCTCAACCTCACCAAGGTGTTCGATCCAGCAGTGATTCGTTTGGCTGCCGTCTTTGCTATTCTGTTGTCGTTCTGTCCTAAGTTTGCCTGCTTGATAGGTCTGATGCCTGCTGCCACGATTGGTGGTGTGAGCCTGATACTTTATGGAATGATTTCGGCTGTGGGTGTGCGCAACCTGATAGAAGACAGCGTAGACTTCAATTCTTCACGCAACGTGTTTGTGGCAGCCCTGATATTGGTGATTGCCATCGGTGTGAAATATGGTGCCGACGACAATGTGAACATCGGTCCTATCCACTTCTCAGGCTTGGCACTCTCAGCCATCGTCGGTGTTACACTCAATGCCGTACTGCCAGGTAAGCTGGGCATGAAGGTAAAGAGCGTTCACGGAAAAGAGAAAAAAGGAAATATAGCAGATGAAACTACTTCTCCGCAAAGCTAATGGAGAAGGTTGTATGATATCCACTAAGGGGGTGGTCTGTAAGATTCAGGCTGCCTCCTTGTTGTATCATCATGCGACGAGAAAGCGACAGCCCGATACCATTGCCCGTTCTCTTGGTTGTAAAGAAAGGTACGAAGATGCTCTGTCGAGCCTCTGCAGGTATGGGTTGTCCGTCGTTGCTGATATATAAATGATTGTCTGATACCTCTATGCCGATATGCTGTGCCCCTGCCTCGATGGCATTCTTTACAAGATTGATGATGATTTGTCTCAGCATATTGGGGTCGGCACAAACGATGATGTCATCTGCCACATAAGCATCCCAAGTGATGTCGGGGTATAGCTGTCGGATGTCACGAATGATGTCTGCCAGAACGATTTCCTTGATGTCAGTCTGTTGCAGTTGCGACATCTTCCGATAAGAATCTACAAAAGCATTCAGGTGTTGTGATGTGGCATGTATAGCATGAATGCCCTCTTCCAATGGCGTTCCTTTCACATCGTCGCGTCCCAACATGGACTGACTGATGCTGGCAATAGGAGCTGTGGCATTCATAATTTCGTGTGTTAGTACACGCGTCAGCCTTTCCCACGATTCCACCTCGTTCTGATTTATCTGTTGTCGAATCGTTTCCCCCAGATGGTTGAGCGTTTCTTGCATAGCTCGCTCACCGGGAAGCATTCCGTTGGTGGGCAGTCTGAAGGTAAAGTCATGATTGCGCATGGCCTCTTCCATCAGATAGGCACGCAGGCGGAGTGAACGCTGATGGCGGATAAGCCATACCATAGCACCAACAATGGTAATACCTATTATGATATAGAGCCACATCATAAGCGCTTTATTTTGTTATATAGCGTCTGGCGAGTAATGCCTAACAGCTCTGCTGCCTTCGAGAGATTACCATGACAATGGTCTATTGTACGACGAATATGGTCTGCCTCCATCTCGTCGAGTGTCACTATTTCGCCCTGCATGTCGAGCACATCTTTCAGCTTCCTTACCAGTTCGGTGTTGTCCCAAGGCTTCACGATGAAGTCTGCTGCTCCACTCTTCAGTCCTCTCACTGCCAGACTCACATCTGCATAGGCTGTCAACAGCACCACTGGCATTTGTGGATGATGCTTGCGAATGGTGCGCAGCCATAACAATCCCTCTTGCCCGTTGTTTACTCCCAATGTAAAGTTCATATCAAGTAATACGAGGTCAATAGACTCTTGCGCCATTGTCTTCAAAATATCCTCAGGCTTATCCAGTGTGAGGATGCGCGAGAAGGTGGTATCAAGACAATAGCGCAGGGCGGTCAGGATAGATGGATTGTCATCTACTATGAGTATGGTTCCGTAATTGTTCATGCAGTCTTTTTGCCTGCAAAGATAATGTTTTCTGTCTAAATCCCATACAAATAAGTGTATATTTTTTAGACAATTATTTCTTTTGCTAAGCTGTGGCCGTTTTGCTCAGAGACGGTTCTTCTCGTCGTTACCAGCACCAGTACCTTTATACTTAGAGCCCGTAACGTTGAAGTTGTAGCTCAGTGTCAGCCCTATTTGCTGTGAATAGTTGTAGCCGTCCTGAGCTGTTGAGCCTATAGCATAATAGGTGGTCAGCTTGTTCCTGTTAGTGCGGAATATGTCGTTGGCATAGACAGCTGCCGTGAGATGTCCATTCCAGAAGGTCTTCTGTATGCGGGCATTCATGATGAAGTTGCTGTTGCGATACATAAATGCCCAGTGATTGCTACCCGTATAACTGGCTTGCAGCAGTGCTTTGGTAGTGGGATTAATGACAAACCAGTTGAGCAGGCTGAAGCTGAATTCAGGCTTGTTGAGCTTCATGTTGACACCGTATGCCTCAGCATCAAACATCTGCTGATAGTAATGCAGCGTAGCAGTGGGCTGCCACCATCCGAATTTTGGCGATGCCACCAGCGTAGCATACACACGATTCTGATGGTCAAAGTTCTGCATCCTGAAGATGCCTATCTCCTTCTCCTCATCATATACCTGCCCAATGTGCGTGAAGAGGTCGTGCTCGTGGGTATAGCCTGCTGTGAAGTTCAGCCAAGAGTAGGTCATGTTAAGGTCAATGCTCTGGCGTACTGATGGGCGCAGTAGTGGGTTGCCACCCTCGTAGAACATACGGCTGTCGTAAACGATGGCAGAGCTCAACATGCCATAGGGTGGGCGAGTGATGCGCTTGCTGTAGCTCAGTTGTGCGCCCCATTTGCCTTTCTGCCAAGCCAACGAGAGGTTGGGGAACCAGTCGTTATAGTTTCTGCTGGGCTCCGACTGCCAGATGCCAAACGAGCTATAGTCTGTTGCCACATGCTCATAGCGAAGACCAACAGTGAAGTTGAAAGTTGACAGTTGACAGTTGACAGGTAGTTGATATTCGGCAAAGCCTGCAATATTCTTCTCCTTCATCTCGTTGTCTGCCTCTGGTATGATGTTCTCCAAGGTGACGTTGCTGCCATGACTCTGTGTTGAGGTAGCCTCCGAGCCCACACTCAGCACGCCCTTCCATACAGGATAGGTAAGAATCAGCTTACCAGCCACCATCGTTCTCTTTTCTTTGTTCTGTGTGGTGATGGGGCGATTGCCCAGTTCATTGCTAGATTCCTCCTGCTTGAAGTTCTCTTCCGTCTCGCGGCGCAGCACCGTAGCATTCAGGTCGATACCCATCTTTCCCACCTTTCCCAGATAGTATGTATTCAGCTCCCATATTGGTCTGCTCTTTTCATCGTCGTCTGTCTTCAGAAGAATATCACCATAGAAAGCCCCATTCTTCAGATAGTGCTGCGTCATGTCGCAATTATAGTGCTGGCTGAGAAGATGCTGTGATGCAAAGCTCAATCCCACAGAGTGGTCAGCGCTGAAGTCGTAGCTCACTCCTGCCTGATAATGAATGCCCGCCCAGCGACTTCTCACGGGAGCAAAAGCATCCACATCGAACAAGTCTTTCTTGATATGCAGTTCCTGCTTCAAATCCTGATCACTGCTATAGCGCCCCCAGTCAAGCGCCACAGTAGCAAAAGCCTCCAGTCCTCCTGTTCGGTATTTCAGAGTCAGGTCGTCGTAAGTGTTCCACTTGTTGTTTCGCCACGTCTGACTTGTTGCCATCACGCTCAATCCGTCACCCTGAGGCTTCAGCGTCTTGATGCGGATAACGGCATTCACCTCTGCATTATATTTCGCACCAGGAGCCGTAATCACATCCACGCTCTTGATATCCACCGACTTCAACTGCTTCAGGTCACTCAGGTTGCGCACCTTCTTATTATTGATATATATTTCCGGTTCACCCTTTGCCAACACCTCATATTTCCCGTCCTTGCTCTGCACCATGGGAATCATCCCCAGCAGCTCTTCGGCACTACCGATATCGTGCAGCAGCGAGTGTTGCACATCCACGCTTAGTCCGCCATCCGCCATCTTGTATTGCGGTATCTCACCCTTTATCACCACACCGTTAATGGCATAAGTCTCAGGCCTCATGGTGATAGTACCAATCTCTCCCACGCTTACGCTGCGCATCACCGTCTTGTAGCCCACACATGTCACCTTTATCGTGACGCGCTTCGCATCGCAAGGAATGACGAAATCGCCATTCTCATTGCTAACGCTACCATTGATGAAGACTCCAGCCATCACGGCGTTATCTTGTTCATTACTAATACTATTTTTTGTGGAACTTTTTTCTCTATTTAGTAAATTGGTATCGCTATACAATGAGATATTGGCGAATTCGATGGGTTGGCCTTCCTGATTGATAACGCGGCCAATCACCTTAGTATTTTCTTTCTGTGTACACTCCACGAAGATGCGCTCCTTGTCGTAGGTTATCTTCATAGGGTAGAACCCCACCACCTGTCTGACGGCATCCCTTATTGCTAAATCCTTGAAGCTGGTGGTTACGGTAAAGTCTTCCAGTTCATCATAGATGAAATAGATGGTCTTGTCGCTGGCGTTGTTCAGGTCTTCCAGCACTTTTGAGAGTGAGATGTCCTGATAGTTGCGACTTATCTTTTGTGCGGTCATGCAAAGGCTTATACAGCACAGTAATGCTGTGAATATATACTTTTTCATTTTTGTGTCAGCTATGGTTATTCTACTATCAGTTTCTGGTCTTCGCGAGTAATATGGATGCGCTCAAATTTATTAAACGTCTCGATGAGTTCGTCCAGCGTAGCCTTCATGTCCCATGTGAAGTAGAGGCGCACGTGCTTAGCCTTCTCGTTCTTATAGACGATTTCAAAGTGGTAGTAAGTTGCAAGCTCACGAAGAATATCCTTCAACTCCACATTCTCATATACAAAGTGCTGCTGCTCGTCAGGTTGAGCGTTGACAGTTGAATGTTGAATGTTGGCTTCCGCAGAGGTTTCCTGCTGCTGCGATGTTGGTGTGCTGCCCGTCATATAGTGAATGGTAGCATAGCTGATGCCCCCCAGCATGAGTATTCCGACAATGGCTGCAGCCACCTTCATCAGCGTAAAGCGCAGAGCGTTAGATGAAGTCTGGAAGTGCTTCGCCTCAAACTTCGTCCACTCCTCATCAATGATGTCCTTTGTGTCTATCCTGTCATCGTGGAGAGCCTCCTGGTCATACATCCGCATGAGCATCTGCTCCAGTTTGTCATTTGATTCCATAACCCAATGATTTAAAATGTTCTTTTAATTGTTTAAGCGACTGCGACAGATGGTTGTGCACGGTCACCTCGCTCACTTGTAGCACCTGCGCTATCTCTCGATACTTCAGCTCTTGCTGGTATCTCAAGCGCAGAATCTGTTGCGACAGCTTGGGCATCCGCGACTCTATGAATCGGTAGAGCATCTGCAGCTGTTCGTGCTCAGCAGTGCGCTCTGGTGTAATCATCTCCACTACTACGGCCTTTTGCATCTGCTGTTCTTTCTGCTTGTGCACCAGCAGATTGATGCAGCGGTTGCGCACACTCGTCAACAGGAAAGCCCGCAGCGTTTCCGCTTTCAGGTCGGTATTGCTGTGTAGCAGATGAGCAAACACCTCGCTCACCACATCCTTGCTTTCTGCGTCATCCCCGTCCAGCATCTTCATTGCCAGTCGGTACATACCATCGTAGTGACGTCTGAACACCGTTTCGAATTCTCGCTTGTCAATCATCTGTTTCTTTACAGTCTTTTTCTCATAATACAATTCAGCTCTCCGTTTTCCTAAGCAAAACTACAATTTTTTTTCTAATTCTCCCTCTTGTTTACATTTTTTTTGTCTAATTCTCATACATAAGAGTGTATAATTTTTAGACAATTACACGCTCAGCGAAAATATTCCTTGCGCTATAATAATAAAAGGTATATCTTTGCAACAGAAAACAAAATATGCGATATGAAAAATCTCTTGTTTGCCATACTTACGCTCAGTGCAGTTTCAGTTCAAGCCCAAACCGAGACTTCTTGGACTGCCCAACAGTGCATGAAGTATGCGGTGGAGCACAACACCCAAGTACATCGTGCGGTGTTGCAACTGGATAACTACAAGGCTCAGAAGACGAGTGCCATTGGTAGTTTCCTTCCATCTGTTGATGCAAGCATTGGTGCCAACTATAATTTTGGACGAGCCATCGACCCTGAGACCAATGGTTATACCAATGTGAGTACCTTTTATAATGGTTATTCCGTGCAGGCCTATCTCCCTGTATTCGATGGTTTCAGTAGGCTGAATGCCCTCAAGGCTGCTAAAGCCAGTCTGCTGATGGGGCGCAATGCACTGCGTGAGCAACAGGATAAGACCGCCCTCACCACTCTTCAGGCTTGGGTTGATGTGGTCTATTATGACAAGATGGTAGAGATTGCTCAAGAGAATCAGCAGGAGACCGAACTCTTATTGAAGCAGACGCAGGTGATGGTCGAGGTGGGGCGTAAGAGTGCTGCCGACCTTGCCCAGATAGAAGCGCAGCATGCGGAGTCTGCTTATGAGTTGACATATCAGCAGAATCGCTATGCTTCTGCCTTGCTTACGTTGAAGCGCCAGATGGCTTATCCACTTCAAGATAGCCTCTTTACTGTTGTCAGCACCCTGCGGACAGCGTGTCCAAATGTTGGGACAAGTTCTGGGACAGCCTTTCACCCCATGGTACAACAGCAATATCATGCCATGCAGGTATCTCGTTATGAGTTGAATCAGGCTCGTGCTGGTCTCTATCCAACCTTATCGCTGAGTGCAGGACTGAGCACCACCTTCTATAAGACACTACATTCGCAGAATACATCATCCTTCAGTGAACAGATAAAGAATAACAAGGGTGAATATGTGTCTGCCACATTGAGCATTCCTCTCTTCAATCGCTTGCAGACGATTAGCCATATTCGCAGGGCAAAGAACGACTATCAGATGGCTCGCGAGTCTTTCGAGAATACACAGCGAGAGTTGGAGAAACTGAACATAGAGGCCTGTCAAGACCTGAATGCCTATATCCTTCAGACTCAGCAGATGGAGAAAAAGGTGGAAGCCGACAGCCTCTCATACCAGTTGACACGTCGTCGCTATGAGGAAGGACTGAGCACCGCCATCGATTTGCATGCCACCGCAACACAGTTACTGAAGTCGAAGGCTACACTCATGCAGTGTCAGCTGATGACGGTGGTAAAAGAATATTTCGTAAGATATTATCAAGGAGAACAGATATGGACAGAGTAATAGAAAAAACCAAAACACAAAGACTATTGAGATATTGGCCCTATATGGCAGGCGGCTGCTTCTTGCTGGTGCTTGTTTTATGGCTATTGTTTGGCAATCATGCCTCTACACTGAAAGTCAATCAGGATGAATTGACCATCAGCAATGTGCAACATGCCGAGTTTAAAGACTATGTTCGCACCAACGGACATGTGATGCCTATCCAGGTAGTTCAGATTTCGCCCGAGGAAGGTGGCATCGTGATGGAGAAGGTGGCGGAAGAAGGTACGATGGTACATAAGGGCGATGTCATTGTCCGCCTCAGTAATTCTTCGCTCGACCTGCAGATACTCAATGCCGAGGCAGAACTGGCGGAGAAGCAGAATATGCTACGCAATACCCAGGTGACGATGGAACAAGACCGACTGAACAACCAGACGGAGAAGGCCCAGCTGGATATGGATATCCGTCGTTTGCAGCGCACCTATGAGCAGAACAAGCGACTCTATCAGGAAAAGCTGATTAGTAAGGAAGACTTCCTGAAGTCGCAAGAAGACTATCAGCTCTCTGCCAAGAAACGCTCGCTGGTGACTAAGCGCCTCAAGCAGGACTCTATCTATCGCACGGTGCAGATGGACCAGATGGAAGATAACCTTCAGAATATGCGCAACAACGTGGTAATGGTGCGTCAGCGCAAAGACAAACTGGAGATTCGCTCTGCTATTGATGGCGAACTCGGACTGCTTGAAGTGGAGTTAGGTCAGAGCATTGCAGCTGGACAAAAGATTGGTCAGCTGAACGACCTCTCTGATTATAAGGTGCAGGCAGAGATTGACGAGCACTATATTGATCGTGTGCGTCAGGGACTGGTGGGCACTTTCACTCGTGGCGACAAGCAATACCAGTTGCAGGTGCGCAAGGTTTATCCTGAAGTGCGTAGTGGTAAGTTCCGTTGCGACTTCATCTTCAAAGGCGAGCGCCCTGAGAATATCCGTTCTGGTCAGACCTATTATATCGACTTAGAGTTAGGCCAGCCCGAGCAAGCCATTATGATTCCTCGTGGCACCTTCTTCCAAACCACAGGAGGCCAGTGGATATTCGTGCTCGACAAGAGTGGCAAGAAAGCCTATCGTCGCAACATTCGTGTGGGGCGTCAGAATCCACAGTATTACGAAGTCCTCGAAGGCTTGGAGCCTGGCGAACGTGTAGTCACCAGTGGCTATGAGGCATTCAAAGATAAAGAAGTATTAGTTATTAAGTAAACCATTATGAATATTTTTAGAAATCTGCTTTATATGGCTCGTCGCTTCAAGACTGCGACGGTGCTCAATTTCGTAGGACTCACAGTAGCCTTCGTAGCCTGCTATCTGTTCCTGACGCAAGTCACCTACAACCATTCCTATAATAAGGAGCTGACCGACTCAGAGCGCCTCTATCGTTTAGAGGTGCAAGGCATCTTTGCCGAAGGTCAGTGGGGCAGTCATATCTGTCGTGTGCTTGCTGAGCAGATGGTCACTCTTCCACAGGTTGAGAGCGTCAGCTTCGTGCAGTGTTGGATTAACCAGTGGAGATATCAGAATGACGAAACGGAATTCATCTTCAATCGTCGCTGTGTCAACGATGATGGCATCAAGACCTTGGCGCCACGACTGCTTGACGGTCGGTTGGCATGGAAAGAAGGCGAGACCGATGGACTGATTATTCCTGCGTCAATAGCCATGCAGTATTTTGGTGCTACTCAGGTGGCTGGTCGCTGTATGCGCAGTATGAATGATAGTGTACAGGTAATTGGTGTATTCGAAGACTTTCCCGAAAACAGTGTTGCCACCAACTGTGTCTATGCCAACATAGCCGATGAAAACAAGGGCGTCTTCAATAACTGGAACTACAACTGCTATGTCAAGTTGCGTGAAAGCGTTGATACCACAGGCATTAATACCCTCGTGAGCAAGGCCATCACCAAGAAGGTGGATGAGTGGATTAAGGAGCAGGGCGGTCCTGGACTGACTGAAAACGATGGACAAAATGGTTCGCTTGTTGTGCGACTGGTACCATTTGCCGATACTTGGTTCTCAGGTATTGATCCCAACTTCGACAAAGGCAATGCCACTGTCGACTGGATTCTCCAGTTGTCTTGCATCCTCGTGATACTGATTGCAGCCATCAACTTCCTCAACTTCACGCTGGCAGAAAGTCCTATGCGCATCAAGAGCATTAATACCCGTCGCGTGTTAGGCAGCAGCACTTCTATGCTGCGCCTGAGTTTTGTGGGTGAAACGGTACTCACTGCCATTGTCTCATTTGTGCTGGGCTTGGCTGTCATCTACTTGCTCTCTCAGTGGCCCTTCATCCATGATTTGTTGGCAGGCAGCATTCAGCTTGCCGACCATCCTTTGCTGTTGTTGGCTTTAGCCTTTGTTGCAGTGGTTGTGGGCATCTTTGCAGGAGTCTATCCCGCTTACTATGTCACCTCATTCCAGCCCGCACTGGTGCTGAAAGGTTCTTTCGGTCTGACACCTAAAGGTCGTAGCTTGCGCACCTCCCTGCTTTGCCTGCAGTTTGTCATCACCTCTGTCATGGTGGTCTATATCGGCATACTCTATCTGCAGAGCCACTACATCTTCCATTCAGATTATGGCTATGCCAAGGATGAAGTCCTGCAGGCCTACACCTGGGATGTCTTTGACAAGCGTGATGCCGTGCGCACTGAAGTATCACAGCTTACAGGTGTCAAGGATGTCAGCTATTCGCAGTTCATCCTGGGCAGTGGCGACCAGTATATGGGCTGGGGACGCGCTGACAAGAATCATAGGATAAATCTCACCTGTATGCCTGTCGATTGGCGCTATCTGCGCACCATGGGTATTGAAGTCATTGAAGGTCGCGACTTTACCGAATACGATGGCGATGTATATATCATTAACGAAGCAGCCCGCAAGCAATGGAACTGGGTGGAGATGAACAAGCCCTTGCTGGATGACGACCTGACCGTTGTTGGTGTATGCCGCAATATCCGCTTCAATTCCACTCGTGTCGATAATAGCAATGCCCCTATGGCATTTGCCATCTTGGGAGAGAAATACCAGAATTGGGATAACCGCGCAGTGCTGAATGTGCGTGTGGCAGCAGGTATAGATAAGTTGGCGATGCGCCAGAAGATAAAGGATATCCTTGTCAAGTTCGGTGCAAACAATGGAGTCGAGGTGAAGTTCCTCGACCAGCGTTTAGAGAATACCTATCAGGAGGAGTTCCGCTTCATCCGTCAGGTATTGGTCTTCTCTGTCATCTGCCTTATCATCACCCTTATCGGCGTCTTCTGTATGACCATGTTTGAAACGGAGTATCGTCGCAAGGAGATAGGCATTCGCAAGGTCATGGGTTCCTCTACTAGTGAGATACTCTCTATGCTTTCCCGTCGTTACCTCTGGTTGCTTCTTGGCAGTTTCATTGTTGCCATGCCACTCGCTTGGTATGTCGGTACCCAATGGCTTCAGGGCTTTGCCGAACACACACCCATCTATTGGTGGCTCTTCCCCCTGTCATTGCTTGTCGTCAGCCTTGTCACCCTTGCCACCGTCATCATCCAGAGTTGGCGCACAGCTAATGAGAATCCCGTAAACAGCATAAAAAACGAATAACACATCTGTAATATGAAAAGTTATTTCCGTTTCCTTTCGCGCAACAAATTATATACATTTATCAATGTAGCAGGATTGCTGATCTCGCTGATGTTCATCATCCTGTTGGGCGATTATGCCTGGCGTCAGTATAGCATTGATGCTTGGCATAAGAATGCTGATCGTATTTGTCTGATAGGCGGCGAAACGTCGTTTGCCATGTTTCCTGATGCTGCCGCTCAGATAAGGGATATGTGTCCTGAGATTGAGCAGAAATGCTGTGTGATGAGCTCAAGATGTAAGATCAAGTATCATCAGTTGGAAGTAAAAGACGATGATAAGGGATGTGGTTCTGTCTTGCTGGTCGACTCTACATTCTTCCAGTTCTTCGACTTCCCGTTAATAGAAGGCTACAGGCAGACGGCTTTAGATGCCCCCAACAAGTGTGTTATTACTGAACGCCTGGCCAAACGCCTCTTTGGCGATAAAGACCCTATTGGCGAGCCCTTGCAGATTATGGGCAATCGCGAAGTGGATCCAAGCAATACCATTTACGATAGTACCTTGGTATATACCATTAGTGCTGTAGCCAAGAATTTCGACTATACGGCACTGCCTAATGAAATACAGGTTATTGCCAGTGCAGAGCGCTATCCACAGATAGAGGGGTATAAGTTCGATAATTACGGGTTTGCTTACAGTTCTGGAGGACCTTGCAAATGCTTTTTCATGCTTCGACCTGGTATGACGCTCGATAGCAAGAAGAAAACCATCAACGACTTTATTGCCAAGCATTATCCTCCAATTTTCGAGGAGTTTAAGGTAAGCATCGTTCCTCTTAAAGATATCATGTTTGCGCCACAGAATGATGGTAAGGGCGTGTTGAAAGGCGACAAGACACGACTGCGTATCATGCTGGCAGCTGTGTTGGCCATCCTTTTCTTTGCCATTAGCAACTATATTAACCTAACGGTTGCCAATACAGGCTTCCGTGCTAAGGAGATGGCTACTCGACGTTTGTTTGGTAGTAGTCAGCATAGAATATCGTTGGTACTGATTGCCGAGTCGACATTGATGGTGGCTGTTACTTTTGCTATAGGACTGGCGTTGGCGTTCATCTTTGAGCAAGATGCAGCCAACCTGTTTGAGGGTAAGATAGCCTTGGTCGACGATATCAATATAGGCAGTGTGAGCGTTTGTCTTGGCTTTATCCTGTTGGTTGGTATCATCTCAGGTGTCCTGCCGTCGTGGCAAATGTCACGTTTTCAGCCCATCGACATTGTGAAGGGTAATTTCCGTTTCCGCTCAAAAATGGTGTTGGGACGTTTGTTCATCGTTTTGCAGAATGTCATTACTGTCACTATGCTTACTGCCAGTTTGGTTATCTGGCTGCAGTTGAACCATCTTATTCATGCGCCGTTAGGCTACAACACCAAGAACCTCTACTATGTGGATGCACCACAGGGTAAGAGCCTGATGATAAGAAATAAGTTGGAGAAGATGCCCTTTGTAGAGCGTATTGGAGAGTTAAACGGAGCAGCTTTTACTTCAAGCGGTTTTAGTGTCATGATTGGCATCATGCTCGATGGTAATGTTGTGAGTATGTTTGCAACTGCTATGGATTCTACTGCCTTCAACCTCTATGGTCTGGAGCTGCTTAAGAATAATGGAAACAATAGTGATGGCTACTATATAAACGAGGCAGGCAAACGTAAGTTGGCGTTGAAGGATGATGCCCGCGAAATGCCTATGGGCGCAGATGAGAAGGTGCCTCTTAACGGCATTATCAAGGAATTCCATAACGTCAACGTGTTACATGAAGCTGATCCTTATGCCATTCAGTTGCAGGATCATGTGGAAAATCCCAGTTTCCTTGTTAAGACTAATGGCGATAAACAGGCTAAGGCTGCTTTCATCGACATGATGAGAAAAATGGATGTACCTGAGGAACAATTGGAATGGTATGTCGTTAGTATGGAAGAGGATGTGGCCAAGACCTTCGTTGACCAGCGGAATACCTTGAAGATTATCTCGCTCTTCACCATCATTGCTATCATTATCTCCGTGATGGGCTTTGTAGGTATGTCGTTGTTCTTTATTCGCCAGCGTCAGAAGGAGATAGGACTCCGCAAGATTATGGGTGGCACTTCGCGAGAGGTCACGCTGCTGATGCTGCGCACCTTCTGCGCTCCATTGCTCGTATCGTTTGTTATTGCCGTGCCCATCTCTTATTATATCATGAACGACTGGCTCAATAGTTTCAGCTATCGCATCACACTTAGCCCATGGATATTTGCTGCCACCTGTGTCTTCTCACTCCTTGTGGCAGTACTCTCCGTAGGCTTCCAGATAGTCAAGGCAGTTAGAACCAACCCAGTAGAAAGTATTAAAACCGAATAAAAAAATAAAAGTATTATGATTAAGTTAGAAAACATTCAGAAGGTGTTCCGCACAGAAGAGGTGGAGACCGTTGCCCTCGGTGGCGTATCATTTGAAGTAAAGCAAGGTGAGTTTGTTGCCATTATGGGACCTTCGGGTTGTGGCAAGTCAACACTGCTCAACATTCTGGGCTTGCTCGACAATCCTACCAGCGGACAGTATCTGCTCGATGGTGAGAATGTAGGCTCGCTGAAAGAGAGTCAGCGCACCAAGGTGCGTAAGGGTAAGATAGGCTTTGTGTTCCAGAGCTTCAACCTGATTGACGAACTCAACGTAGAAGAGAACGTAGAGTTACCACTGACTTATCTCGGTGTTCCTAAGAAAGAGCGCAAGGCGAGGGTAGAGGAGGTGCTGCGCCGTATGGCTATCAGTCATCGTGCTCACCATTTCCCTCAGCAACTCTCTGGTGGTCAACAACAGCGTGTTGCCATTGCTCGTGCCGTGGTGATGAATCCTAAACTGATTCTTGCCGATGAGCCCACAGGTAACCTTGATTCAAAGAATGGCTTGGAGGTGATGCAACTGCTCACCCAACTGAACCAAGAAGGTACAACAGTGGTTATGGTTACTCACTCAGAGCGTGACGCCAGCTATGCCACTCGCGCCATCAATATGCTCGACGGTATGTTGGTTGAGGCTGACGCTGCCAAGTAGTAATCTACTTCAAGGTTCCATTATCGGAATAGTTTGACGGCATAATTCGCTTCGAATTATGCCGTCAAACCCTTTGAATTATGCGTAAATTCTCATCGAATTTAGGCTGCAAACTCATCGAATTTAGGCTGCAAACGAAATTGATGGTTCGCGAAAGAGCTACTTTTGCATCGCAATACAATAACTATTGATGTCCAATACAGTAACTATTGGAGCTCAAAACAATAACTATTGGAGTGCAAATACAGCTATCTCAGAGCTGAGATAGTTGTATTCAGAGTTGGCTTAGCTGTATTTCTCAAATACTCATAAAGGAATCTTGTATTCTAATAAAGGTTTTCTCAAAAACTATTAACCTATTAACATAACCCCTTGCAAACCACGATACACAGGACGTTTTAGGCATGTTAATAGTTTGCCAACTATTAACATACATCTACTATATTACGAACACGGATTTCTTTGACCTAAAGGTGCAGAGTGTGGCGTTGCGAATTCCGGATAAACACGGATTTTTTTTGGTGCATTTCAACATGTAGGTTAGATATATGTTAATAGTTGCCTCAACTATTAACATGACTCAATCCCTTTGTACATCAGCGTTTGAGGGCAGTCATGTTAATAGGTTACATGTTTTTACGCATAAACTATTTGATATTACGATAAAATGTAACTTTGGCTACGCCGAACTTACTTAGCACTCGGAAAAGCTCAAATAAATTTGGCTTTTCATACATTTTTTCGTAACTTTGTCCCCTGGAAAAGAGGCACTTAACATTAGAATTGCTGCAGAACCCTAACACTGGATGAAAAGAAAAATAATATTTGCTTTGCTCTTGACAACATTAAGTGCAGGAAACTTAATGGCTCAGAGCGACGAAACAGAACAGACTGACCAAAGCACTCCACACTGGGAAGACCCAGAGTTCTTCGAGGAAAACAAGCTTGATGGTCATGCTACTTTCATGCCCTATACTTCTACAGAGGACATGAAGGGGGATAGTCGCTACGAGAAACCGTGGGTGACTCCCGAAAAGGCTTCGTTCCTCTCGCTCAATGGTGTATGGAAGTTCTGCTTCGTGAGTGATGCGAAAGAGCGTCCCGGTAGCAGCTTCTATGCTGATGAAGCCAGCGTAAGAAGATGGGATGATATTGAGGTGCCGTCATGCTGGGAGATGAAGGGCTATGATAAACCAGTGTATGCGAATGTGAACTATCCCTTTGAGGATAATGCTCCATATATTAAGTTGCGCCAAGAGTTTAAAGGTAAGCTGGGAGAGAATCCTACGGGCTCTTATCGACGCACATTCGTGTTGCCTGAAGAATGGATGGATAAGCGCACAGTGCTACACTTTGATGGTGTCTATGGAGCCTGCTATGTATGGGTGAATGGGCAGTATGTGGGCTATTCGCAGGGCTCTAACAATGATGCTGAGTTTGACCTTACTGATGTGGTACGCACAGGAGAGAACAATATCTCCGTACAGGTGATTCGCTATCATGACGGTGCTTATCTGGAAGGACAGGATGCATGGCACATGAGCGGCATTCATCGTGATGTCTATCTCTATGCTACTCCGAAGACTTATGTGGCTGACCATGTGCTTACTGCTGAGCTGAATGCTGCCAACAACTACCAGAGCGGTACGCTGAACGTGAAGGTGGCGATGAAGACAATAGAGTATGAGGCTTCTGATAAATCCATAGAGGTGGAATTGCGCGATGATGATGACGTGCTGATAAAGAGCACCTCTGCCAGCGTGTCTCCATCATCGGTGGTTGATTTGCAGCTGTCTGGACTTACCGACCTTCATCTATGGTCGGCAGAGACTCCATATCTCTATCATGTGGTGGTGCGACAGAAGGATAATGACGGGCAGGAGGAAATGGTCTTCTCAACCCGCTATGGTTTCCGACAGATAGAGCAGCGCGGACAACTGGTGTATATCAATGGGCAGCGCATCTACTTTAAGGGCGTGAATACGCAAGATACTCATCCCGTTACGGGCAGAACAATGACGGTAGAGGCTTTGCTGGAGGATGTGACGATGATGAAGCAGGCGAATGTGAACACCGTCCGCACGAGTCACTATCCGCGTCAGCCAAAGATGATGGCGATGTTTGACTATTATGGTCTCTACGTGATGAACGAAGCTGACATAGAGAGTCATAAGGACTGGTCGGACCATGCTCCTGACGGTACGCTGGCAAGTAGGAAAGACTATCAGGGACAGTATATAGACCGCACTACTCGCATGGTGCTTCGCGACCGCAACTGTCCAAGTGTTGTGTTCTGGTCGTTGGGTAATGAGGGTGGTTTAGGTCCTAACTTCGTAGTGGCCTATGATGCTGTGCGCCAACTGGACAACCGCCTGATACACTATGAAGGTCACTCAAAGAACCAGAAGTTTAATGATATTTCGGATATCAACTCCAGCATGTATCCCACGCTCTCTTTCGTGACTCAGAATGTCAATGGAGATAAGCCGTTCTTTATCTGCGAATATTCACACTCCAAAGGAGCTGGTCTGCCTAATATGCAAGAGTACTGGGACCTCATTGAGGGTTCATCGGCTGGTATCGGTGCCTGTATCTGGGACTGGGTGGATCAGGCTATCTTCAATCCTGCCGACCTTGCTGGCGTAGATCCTAACGACAAGAGTACATGGCCTAAACTGAATGGTTTCTATAAACTGATGGTGGGCTACGACTTTCCCAGTCCTGACCCCAATGACGTGACAGTAAGTCTGAACGATGGTGTGATTACTGCTGACCGCAGTTGGTCGGCAGAGTTGAATGTTGCCAAGCACGTACACCAGTATATACGATTCAAAGACTATGATGAAGATGCCAAGCAGCTCACCATTACTAATCATTATAATTTCTTGAAACTCAGTCAGTTCAAGCTGCATTATGAAGTACTTCAGAATGGTAAGGTGGTAGAGGATGGCGACCTTGACATGCCTTCATTGGAGCCTGGGCAGACAACTACCATCACGCTGCCCATCGGTATAGAGCATTATCTCTCAGACGAAGAGATACTGCTGAATGTTGAGGCTCGCCTGAAGGATGCCACAGCATGGGCTGATGCTGGTTATACGATGGCTTGGGAACAGTTTATGCTGAAAGAGCGTCCAGCCACATTACCCAGTGTTCCTGCTGTTGCGGATGATGCCGCCCTGCTGCAACTGACAGAATCGGATGATGTCTATACCATTAGTGGTAAGTATATCAGTATGATAGTCAGTAAGAGTGGTGAGGTGGAGAGTCTGGAACTGCTGGGACACAGCATTATTACTCCTGACGGTGCTCCCGTCTATAGCAACTTCCGATATCTCTCTCACGACCCGAATGGTGAGAGAGGCAGCTTTCTTGAAAGAACAAATGTGGAATGTCAGCTGTCTGCCGACCAGCAAACGGCTACTGTTACGCTGACATCGCCAGGCACACGCTGTGCTACAAAATTCGTTTATACGCTCTATGCTGCGGGCGTGGCAGACCTACAAGCCACCTTTATTCCTCAAGAAAATAGCTCAGTATTGCAGAATGGCAAATCAAATTTGCGACGCATTGGCTTGAAGATGAAGATGCCTGCAGGACGCGAAAAGGTGGAATATTATGCACAAGGACCATGGGAAAGCTTTGTGGACCGTCAAAGTGGTAATGTGCTTGGACGCTATACTACCACTGTCAGCGAACTATTTGAGAGCTATACTCATCCACAGAGCTGTGGAAACCGCATGTCGCTGCGCCAGTTGAGAATGTGGAATGATGAAATGATAACTGATGGTACACTCGTGATTACTACCCTCGGACAGGTGGACTTCTCACTGATGCACTATAATGAAGAAAACTTCACAGCGAAGAAACTGCATCCGTGGAACCTCTCTGCCGATGCTACTATCTATGCCCGCTTCGATGCTTATCAGCGTGGTATCGGTGAGGCTACCATGAATGTGGGTGTGCTGGATAAGTATCGCTGTCCGACAACTCCGCAGACCTTCACCTTGCGCTTTGAACTGGAGGGTGCCATCATCAATAGTGCCGAGCGCAAGGCTTTGAAGCAACTGATAGATGAAGCCGAAGCTGTCAATGTGCCCACTGGTAATATTGGTACAGGTGCATTCCAGTTTCCTGTAGCTCCCATCAATACTTTCAAAAAAGCCATTACAGATGCGCTATCCGTGTATAACGACGTGACCAAGGGTAGTGAGGATTTCAAAGGAGCCTGCACACCCCTTAGAAGAGCCCTCATTGCTTATGCTGCTGTGAAGGATGAGTTGAACGAGCCTGTTGCTGAGCGCTATAACATTTTCTTTCACTACGATAATGTTAGTTATGATGGTTATGTAGTTACCATGAGCAAGGGCACTAATCCTACTCAGGGCAATTATGGTGCTAAGTATCTCACTCCTACAGTCAATCCAAACTACAGTCAGGCTTTTCGTATGAAAAAGACTACAGGACAGAACCGTTATATACTGAGCTTTATCACCGATGAAGGAGTGACGCGATGGCTTTGTGACGGCTCGGTATGGGATATGAACATTGCAACGAAGAGCGCGCAGCGTCGCATAAGAACGACCATTGATGAAAGTAAGGCATTGCCGTTTGAAATCCGATATTCAGAGATGCAGGGACACACCCCTCGTTTCATGCTCGTCAATACCGTTGTGGATGAAGGTATAGGTCATAATAATAATGACGATATGTACACCCTACAGGCAGCAACATTCTCTTTCGTTGAGGCTGAAAAAGCCAGTGTGCCTGTGACGATTGATGCCAAGATGCCATTGATAACAAGAATCTTTCCTTTCCTTCCAGTCCTGCCACCAGGCGTTAAGGCATATTCCTGCAGTGGAATCGTCACGAAGAGAGGGTATGATTATATGGTGCTGACAGAACAGAATGCTCCTGAAGCTAACACACCTTATATATTATATGCTCCGTATGGTTGTGATAGCGAACCACTCGTAGGGTGGGGCACCGCTTCTAATCCTACCTATACCAATGGCTATCTTACTGGTGTCTATGAAGAAACCGCAGTGCCAATTGGAAGTTATGTGTTTAATCATCAGCCTGACGATAGTTGGGGATTCAGTAAAGTAAACTCAGGATTTTCATTTATTGACTGTTATCAGGTGTATCTCACTGCACCGACATCAATGGGCATGGTCTATTTTGACATGCAAGAGATGGGCATCAATGGAATAAGCGATGCAACGAATAGCTCTATTACTGTCTATGATATGTTAGGGCGTAGGGTGGAGCCTGCCAATGGGAATGCAATGAAGAAAGGAATCTATGTGATAAGGAAAGGTAATGGTGAAATAGAGAAAGTAAGTATGAAATAAAAAAATAGCGCTGGCACGATGGTCAGCGCTATTATTTTATAAGATTAGTAATTCTCGCATCTTACTTGGAAGTAAGCCTGAGGATGATCACAAACGGGACAAATCTCAGGAGCCTTCTTGCCAACAACGATGTGACCGCAGTTGCTGCACTGCCAGATAACATCACCATCCTTAGAGAATACGCGCTCCTTCTTGACATTGTCTAAGAGCTTGCGATAACGCTCCTCGTGAGTTTTCTCGATAGCGGCAACCATCTCAAACTTGGTGGCAATCTCTTCGAAGCCTTCTTCACGGGCCTCACGAGCCATACGGGCATACATATCAGTCCACTCGAAGTTCTCACCACCTGCGGCAGCCTCCAGATTGCTGGCAGTATCCTTAATACCACCTTCCAAGAGCTTGAACCACATCTTAGCGTGCTCTTTCTCATTGGCTGCTGTCTCTTCAAAGATAGCTGCAATCTGTACGAAACCATCCTTCTTGGCTTTTGATGCCCAGTAGGTGTATTTGTTACGAGCCATAGACTCACCAGCGAAAGCCTCAAGCAGGTTCTTCTCTGTTTTTGTTCCTTTCAATTCTTTCATAGTCGTATTGTTTAGTTTATAATAAAAAAAATAATGTCTTATAAGGATATCTCGCCACGAATGCTGCGATTCATGTAATAGCGTACTTGCTCGGGATCTTTATAATGAGCCTGCAGGAACATCAGTTTGGTGACAGCACTCTCTACAGTGGAATCGTAACCACTGACAACACCTGCCTCCTTCAACTGGAATCCCGTATCGTAGCGATTCATCTCTACCGCACCTTGCATGCATTGACTGATATTGACAATCACCTTGCCATTGCGGGTACCCTCTTTCAATGCATTGATAAGCCAAGGACTCTGAGGCGCATTGCCACTGCCAAAGGTACGCATCACGATGGCTCGCAGATTGGGTGTGTGGATGATGTGACGGATAAGGTCCTCACGCACACCGGGGAAGAGCGAAAAGATGATGACGTTATTATCCAAACGGAAGTGGGGCTTCATGGGTTTGCTGAAGTCGGGTGTAAGGATTCGTTCACGGTGATAGGTGATGTTGACACCAGCTTCTGCCAAGTGTGGATAATTGAACGACTCAAAGGCATTGAACTCTTCTGCGCTCAACTTGGTAGTACGATTGCCACGCAGCAAATGACCATTGAAGTAGATGCCCACCTCTGGCACCATAGCATGTCCGTCAGCATCCTTTGTCGCTGCTATTTCAATAGAGGTAATAAGATTCTCCTTGCCATCAGTGCGCAACTGGTCGATGGGCAACTGCGAACCCGTAAAGATAACGGGCTTGGTGAGATTCTCCAACATATAGGAGAGGGCAGAGGCGGTATAGGCCATCGTATCGGTACCATGCAACACCACAAAACCATCGTAGTCGTCATAGTGGTCTGCAATGACATGCGACAAGTCGGTCCACATGCGTGGTGTCATGTCGCTGGAGTCGATAGGCGGATTAAACTGATAGGTGGCAATCTCTGTGTCAAACTGATTCAGTTCTGGCACATTCTGCAGAAGGTGCTCGAAGTCGAAAGGCTCCAAGGCACCAGTCTGCGGATTACGATTCATTCCTATCGTTCCGCCTGTATAGATAAGGAGTACTTTGCTTTGCATGATGAATTATTTATCTGCAAATTTACGAATAAAACAGAAAATCACAAACTTTTTCTCCTTAATTCCTCATATTTCCCAAATATTAACTAATTTTGCAAACTGAAAAAGACAGAATACTTAAAACAAGAATACAGCATACAACGACTATGAAGCAATTCAATGACAAGAACTTTGTGCTGGACAACGAGATAGCACAAGACCTGTTTCACAACCATGCGGCTAAGATGCCCATCATTGATTATCACTGCCATCTGAATCCAGAGATGGTAGCTAACGACCACAAATTCAAAAGCATTACAGAATTGTGGCTGGGCGGTGACCACTATAAGTGGCGTGCCATGCGTACCAATGGCGTTGAAGAGAAATATATAACGGGTAAGGATACTACCGACTGGGAAAAGTTTGAGAAGTGGGCTGAGACAGTTCCCTATACACTGCGTAACCCACTGTATCACTGGACACATCTGGAACTGAAGACTGCCTTCGGTATAGAGAAACTGCTCTCGCCAAAGACTGCTCGAGAAATCTTTGACGAGTGTAATGAGAAACTGCAGCAGCCTGAGTTCTCAGCCCGTGGACTGATGAAGCACTACAACGTGGAATGTGTATGTACAACTGATGACCCCGTTGACGACTTGCATCACCATATTGAATATGCTAAGAGTAAGTCTGCTGATGACCCAGTGATGCTTCCTGCTTGGCGTCCTGACAAAGCCATGAATATTGAGGCAGCAGACTTCTCCTCATACGTTCGTAAGTTGGAGCAGGTGAGTGGCATCTCTATTACGACCTTTACTGATATGGTGGATGCACTGAAGAAGCGTCACGACTTCTTTGCTGCCAATGGTTGTAAACTCTCTGACCATGGTCTTGAAGAGTTTTATGACGAGGAGTATACGGATTCGCAGATTGAAACAATCTTTGAGAAGTCTATGCGTGGCTTGCAGTTGTCTAACCTTGAAATTCGCCAGTATAAAAACTGTTTCTTGACAGTGATGGGCGAGATGGATGCCGATGCAGACTGGACACAGCAGTATCACTATGGCACCATCCGCAACAACAATACCAAGATGTTTAACTTGGTGGGTGCAGACACTGGTTTTGACTCTATCGGTGAATTTAATACCGCTAAGGCTATGGCGAAATTCCTCGATAAGTTGAACTCAGAGGATAAACTCACACGTACCATATTATATACGTTGAATCCATGTGCCAACGAGATGATTGCAACAATGCTTGGCAACTTCCAAGGTGGAGAGCCAGGAAAGATACAGTTTGGTTCTGGTTGGTGGTTCAACGACCAAAAGGATGGTATGGAACGTCAGATGAATGCTCTCTCTGTATTGGGACTGCTCTCTCGCTTTGTGGGAATGCTGACTGACTCACGCTCATTTGTAAGCTATCCACGACATGAATACTTCCGTAGAATTCTCTGTAATCTCTTGGGAAATGACGTAGAGAAAGGCTTGCTGCCAGACGACCGCGAACTGCTTGGTAAGATGGTAGAAGACATCTCATACAACAATGCACGCAGATATTTCAAGTTCTATTAAATAAAAAAATCGGCTATCCTGCATGTGATAGCCGATTTTTTTGTAATTTTGTCGCCAAATTATTAATAAGTATACAAATTATATGTGTGGAATAGTAGGATATATCGGCAAAAAGGAAGCTTATCCTGTGCTGATTAAAGGCCTCAGAAGACTGGAATATCGTGGGTATGACTCCGCTGGTGTAGCACTGATTAACAACGAAGGAACCCTGAATGTATATAAGACAAAAGGTAAGGTTGACAATCTTACTGAGTATTGTAATGACAAGGATGTCAGCGGATGTATCGGTATTGCCCATACCCGCTGGGCTACTCATGGAGAACCTTCATCACGTAATGCTCACCCGCACTATTCGCAGTCGCATAATCTCGCCATTATCCACAATGGTATCATTGAGAACTATGCAGATATCAAGCAGAAACTGATAGAGAAGGGTATCTCCTTCCAGAGTGATACTGACACAGAAGTGCTGGTACAACTGATAGAATATGTGATGGTGACCAAGAGCCTCTCTTTGTTGGAGGCTGTGCAGGTGGCTCTCTATCAGGTAATCGGTGCTTATGCCATTGCCGTTGTTGACAAGCGTGACCCAAAGCAGATTATTGCTGCTCGTAAACAGAGCCCACTGGTAGTAGGTATTGGTGACGGAGAGTTCTTCCTCGGTTCTGATGCCAGTCCTATCATTGAATATACTGACAAGGTAGTCTATCTGGAAGATGGCAATATCGCTGTTATCCGTTTGGGCGAAGAACTGAAAGTAATCGATATCCAGGGTGAAGAGCAAAACCTGGCAGTGAAGACTGTTGATATTGACCTTGGACAGATTGAAAAGGGTGGCTATCCACACTTTATGCTGAAGGAAATCTTCGAACAGCCAGAGTGCTTGACCAACTGTATGCGTGGTCGTATCAATGTGGAAGGCGACCATGTGACATTGTCTGCCCTTATCGATTATCGTCGTCAGTTGCTGCATGCAAAGCGTATCGTAATCGTTGCTTGTGGTACTTCATGGCATGCTGGTCTTATCGGAAAGCAGATAGTAGAATCACTGTGTCGTATTCCTGTAGAAGTGGAATATGCTTCAGAGTTCCGCTACCGTAATCCAGTAGTGACAAAAGATGATGTAGTAATAGCTATCTCACAGAGCGGTGAGACTGCAGATACATTGGCAGCCGTACAGCTAGCAAAGGAGAAGGGCGCCTTTATCTATGGTATCTGTAATGCCATTGGCTCTTCTATTCCTCGCGCTACTGATACGGGTACCTATATTCACGTAGGTCCTGAGATTGGTGTGGCTTCAACGAAGGCATTCACTGGTCAGGTAACAGTACTCACCATGTTTGCTTTGGCACTGGCTGATGCAAAGGGTACTATCAATCGACAGGAATATCTGAAAATTGTGAAAGGACTGAATGAGATTCCCGAAGTTATCAAGGATGTATTGAAAACCAATGAGAAGGTAGCAGACTTGGCTCGCACCTTTACATATGCTCACAACTTCTTGTATCTGGGACGTGGCTATAGCTATCCAGTAGCATTGGAAGGAGCCTTGAAACTGAAAGAAATATCGTATATTCATGCTGAGGGCTATCCTGCTGCCGAGATGAAGCATGGTCCGATAGCACTCATCGACTCAGATATGCCTGTAGTGGTTATCGCAACACATAATGCCATGTACGAGAAGGTGCTTAGCAATATTCAAGAGATTAAAGCTCGTCAAGGAAAAGTGATTGCCTTGGTAACGAAAGGTGACGATACGATAGCAAAGATAGCAGACGAGGTGATAGAGTTGCCTGATGTGCTGGAATGTCTGGAGCCATTAGTCGCAACAATACCTCTTCAACTGCTCGCATATCACGTTGCAGTATGCAAAGGAAAGAACGTTGATCAGCCCCGAAACTTAGCAAAGTCGGTAACGGTAGAGTAAAAAAAATAAGCAAATATTTGGTGGAATGCCAAATATTTGCTATTTTTGCATTTAAATAATATTAAAATTACCTAAACGCCTAAAGCAGAATGGAGCTAAACGAGACCTTCGAATCGCAAATAAATAGAAGCGATTATAAAATTCTAATTGTCGACGATGTGGTCAGCAATGTGCTATTGCTGAAGATTCTGTTGACTAATGAGAAGTTCCAGGTGTGCACAGCATCCAATGGTAATATGTGTATCGAGCAGGCTAAGAAAGAAAAGCCTGACTTGATTCTGCTTGACGTGATGATGCCTGATATCAATGGATTTGATACGGCTCTTATTCTGAAGAAAGATCCCGAAACGATAGATATTCCCATTATCTTCCTGACTGCACTGAATAATCCCAGTGACTTGGTGAAGGGTTTCCAGGTAGGAGCGAACGACTTCTTGACGAAACCATTTAATAAAGAGGAATTGGTAATGCGCGTGATGCACCAGATACAGCTGGTAGCAGCTAAGCGTATTATCGTGCGACAAAATGAAGAATTGAAACGTACTATCAATAACCGCGACAAGATGTATTCGGTTATTGCTCACGACTTGCGTTCACCAATGGCCAGCATCCGTATGGTGCTGAATCTGGCTGTTAATGTGGTGTCGCCTGATACGGTGGGTGAGGAAATCTTTGGATTGTTAGATAAGGCTAATCGTGAATCTGAAGAAACGCACGACTTGTTGGACAATCTTCTGAAATGGACGAAGAGCCAGACGGGCCGTCTTAATGTGGTCTATCAGGATGTTGATCTTGATGATATTGTACCAGCGGTGGTTGATATCTTTAAGATGATTGCCGAGATGAAGAAGATAGACTTACAGTATCTGCCAGCAGAAGAGAAACTGACGGTTCATGCTGATAATGATATGATGAAGACCATTATTCGTAACTTCATCTCTAATGCCATCAAGTTTACACCAGAGGGAAAGTCTATTGAGGTGTTCTATACTCGCGAAGGTGACTTTGCTCGTGTCTCAGTACGAGACCATGGTGTAGGTATTGCAGAAGACCGTGTGGATAATATCTTTAAGAAAGGTGAGACAACGTATGGTACTGGTGGTGAGGAGGGCTCAGGATTGGGCTTGCAACTCTGTCAGGACTTTGCTCAAAAGAATGGAGGTGATGCCTTTGTGGAATCTGTTGAAGGCGAAGGCTCTACCTTTAGTTTTACTGTTCCGCTCAAGAAGGACTAATCAAAAAGAAACGCAATAAAAAAAGAGGCATTGAGCCTCTTTTTTTTGCTAGAATATCTAGGATATCTAGACTATCTAGAGAATCTAGATAAAACTATTCTGACTTGAACAGGTCTTTGATACCTCCGATGCTGCCCAGCAGATTGGTAGCCTCGTATGGCAGGTAAACTGTTTTGGTCTTATCGCCCTGAGCCAGTTCCTGCATCATCTGGATGTACTTCTGAGCCAGCAGATAGTTGGCAGGATTGGTAGATTTACCAACAGCTTCAGTAATCAGTTCGATAGCCTTTGCCTCAGCTTCAGCCTTGCGGATACGAGCCTGTGCCTCACCTTCTGCATGGAGGATGGCCTGCTGCTTCTGAGCGTCAGCACGGTTGATGATAGCAGTTTTCTCACCCTCTGAAGCCAGAATCTCAGCAGCCTTCTCACCTTCTGATGTCAGAATCTGAGCACGCTTGTTACGCTCAGCCTGCATCTGTTTCTCCATTGCGTTCAGTACTGTTGAGGGAGGAATGATATCCTGCAGCTCGACGCGGTTTACCTTAACACCCCACTTATCAGTAGCATCGTCGAGAACGGCACGCAGTTTGGTGTTGATAGTATCGCGTGAGGTCAGTGTCTCATCCAGTTCCAACTCACCAATAATGTTACGCAGTGTGGTCTGTGTCAACTTCTCGATAGCGTTGGGCAGGTTTGAAATTTCATAAACAGCCTTGAAAGGATCTACAATCTGGAAGTACAACAGGGCATTGATTTCCATCTGGATGTTATCCTTTGTAATTACGTTCTGTGAGGGGAAGTCGTACACCTGCTCTCTCAGATCAATGCTGTTAGAGTATGCATAACGACCACGTGAGAGAACTACGATATCCTTGGCACGATCAATGAAAGGGATGATGATGTTGATACCAGGATTCAGTGTGGCATAGTAACGACCCAAGCGCTCAATAATTCTTGTTTCCGACTGAGGGATAATCACAAGTGCCATCTTGGCAAAGATAATTACCAATACAACGATGGCAATTAGTACATAAGTCATAATGTCCATAATAATTGAATGTTTTTAATGTTGTTATTTAATGTATGTTTTAAGATGCTTAGAGTTGCTCAACGGTTATAATGGTGCTTTCACGACCAACAACACGAACGGTTGTACCTTCAGGAATATCGGTAGTAGAAGTGCTTACGGCTTTCCACATATCACCATCAATCTGTACGTAACCATTACCTCCAGCGTGAATAGGTTCTGTTACACGACCTGTACGACCTAACAGTGCGTCAGCATTGCTGGGCTTGTTGGGCTCGTTCTTATGCAACCAGCGCAAAGCCACAGGACGAACAAATAGTACGCTAATCAGTGAGAAGATGGCAAAAATCAATATCTGCCAATAGATGCTGAGACCGAGTGCGGCACCGATAACAGCAAAGACGGCTCCAATGGAGAAGCAGATGATAAAGAAATCACCCGACGATAGCTCCAGAATCAGGCAGAGAACGGCAATGATGCCCCAAACCTGCCACATGTTAGCTAAAAAGTACTCAATCATAGTCTTTATTTTTTAGGCGTTATTACATTATTTTATTATCACGATTAAATCGAAAGTATGAAGTCATCCCAGTCCTTGGTAGAGCCTTTTTTGCCAAATACCTTCTGATAGAGACGACTGCGAGTTGAGGCTACACTCTCTTTGGAATGAGTAGTCAGCGTGGCAATATCCTTAGGCTGAATGCGTATCTTAATGAGAAGACTAACACGATAGTCTTGGTCGCTCATATTATAGAGACTGTAGAGCTTCTCTGTAAAACCAGTATAAATACTATTCACAGCTTCTGCTAGTTCAGTCCAGTCACCTTCTGTCATGCTGCGACCCTCATTCAGATACTGCTTGATGCGCAGATAGACAGGCGAGGAGAATACAGAATTCACATCTTTACGTGGCTCGATGACAGCAATTTTCTGCATGGCATGTATGTTGTCAAGTCGACTCTGCAATAGTTGTATCTTTCGACGACTATACTGTATCACCAATATAAATAAGGTGATGTAGATGACGGTGCAGATGATGAGCAGAAAGAGCTCGCGGTTGGTCAGTAACATATTTTCAATAATAAATGGTTTTGTTTTTTTGTTGATGCAAAGATAAGAATAATTTACTGAGTCACCAAGAAAAAGTGTTTGCAAAAGTGTGCAAACCGTATTTTGAGAACTTTTGCAAAGAAATTAGCGTATTATTTGCAATAAAATGATTATCTTTGCATCCAAATTTATAATATCGATATTAAAATGGGAAAGATTATACTCACAGGCGACCGTCCTACAGGTAAACTCCACTTAGGACATTATGTAGGTTCGTTGCGCCGTCGCGTAGAACTGCAGAATGCAGGCGACTATGATAAGATGTTTGTATTTATGGCCGATGTTCAGGCCTTAACTGATAATGCCGATAACCCTGAGAAGATTCGTCAGAATATTATAGAGGTAGCATTAGACTATCTTGCTGCTGGTCTTGATCCTGAGAAGTGCACATTGTTTGTACAAAGTCAGATTACAGAATTGGCAGAGTTGACTACTTATCTGATGAATCTTATCTCGGTCAGCCGTGTACAGCGCAACCCGACTGTAAAGACAGAAGTTAAGATGCGTGGCTTCGAGGGAGAGAGTATTCCCTTGGGATTCTTCTGCTATCCCGTTTCTCAGGCTGCAGATATTACATTGTTTAAGGCAACCACCGTTCCTGCAGGTGAAGACCAGGAACCTATGTTGGAGGTAACACGTGAATTGGTTCGTCGCTTCAATCAGATTTATGCTCCTGTATTGGTAGAGCCAAATATCATGTTGCCAGAGAATGCTACAGCTCGTCGTCTGCCTGGAACCGATGGTAAAGAGAAAATGTCGAAGTCACTGGGTAACTGTATCTATCTGAGCGATGATGCTGATACTGTTTGGCAGAAGGTTCGCTCAATGTATACCGATCCTACGCATGTCAATCTTAATGATCCTGGACATGTAGAGGGTAATGCAGTGTTTACTTATCTCGATGCATTCTCTAAGCCTGAACATTTTGCAGCTTATTGGCCTGAATATCAGAATCTCGATGAACTGAAAGACCACTATCGTCGTGGTGGATTGGGCGATATGAAGTGCAAAAAGTTCCTTAACGAGATTCTTAATGAGTTCTTGGAACCAATGCGTCAGCGTCGTCATGAGTTCGAACAAGATATCCCTGAGATTTATAATATCCTGAAGAAGGGTACCGAAAAGGCTCGTGAGACCGCAGCTCAGACCATGAGCGAAGTACGTGCTGCTATGCAGATTAACTACTTCGATGATCAGGAGCTGATTCAGTCTCAGGCAGAGCGCTATCGTCAGAAGTAAGAAACTAATCAAATAAATAAAGCCCCGATAATTCCATATAGGAAATATCGGGACTTTTTATTGTTTTTGCGAAATACTTATTTTACTTTCCAAACATTAAGAACGATGCCTTGGAATTGCTGAGAGAACTCTGGAGCGCAGACAAAGAGCGCATTGTTCAGCCAACCATACTTACTATCGGCGGGAGCTTCAAATTGTGGAGCGGCTCTAAAATAGAAAGAAGGTTTTCCGTCTGCATCTTTTCCACTTGCAATGATACCGCGGTTACGTACATGGATGTATACACCATCATCAGTCTTGATGCTATAGATAGCCTCAATCTCTGTGCGTCCATCAGCATTAGCCAACTGATAGTCGGCACCACCATTGATAATGGTTCCTTTCAATAAAGGACCTTCAAAGGTACCGCCAGTGATAGGAATCACGGTGCGACGACCATGTTGTGTGTTAGCAATAGAGTAGGTTTCGCCCAATGTAACTTTCAGTTGTAGGGCGAATTCGAGTCCTGGGGCATCCTTGGGAGGATTGCTTTGTGCGCAGATGTTCAATGAGAACAGTGCAACGATAAGGGTTAGAATGGTTTTCATAAGTTGTTTTATTATTTAATAGTATTAAGAGCCTGACGGATATCTGCGAGGATGTCCTCACAGTCTTCAATACCTACCGAAAGACGAATCAGGTCGGGAGCTACACCAGCTTCGCGTAGTTGTTCATCAGACAGTTGGCGATGTGTGTGACTAGCTGGATGCAATACGCAGGTACGGGCATCAGCCACATGGGTAACAATGGCAATCATCTTCAATGCATCCATAAACTGAATGGCTGTTTGACGGTCGCCTTTCAATCCAAAGGCAATGACACCACATGAACCATTGGGCAAATATTTCTTTGCCAATGAGTAATTCTTGTCGGAGGGGAGTCCGCTATAATGTACCCATGCCACGCGGTCATCTTTTTCAAGGAATTCTGCTACACGTTGAGCATTCTCACAATGACGCTGCATACGGAGATGAAGTGTCTCCAGTCCGAGATTCAGTAAGAAAGCGTTGTGGGGAGAAGGAATACTACCGAGGTCGCGCATCAGTTGAGCTACGAGCTTAGTCATATAAGCCATCTTTCCAAATTTCTTGGTATAGGTCAAACCATGATAAGACTCATCAGGAGTGCAGAGTCCAGGGAATTTGTCTGCATGAGCATCCCAGTCAAAGTTGCCACTATCTACGACACAACCGCCAACCTGTGTGGCATGTCCGTCCATATATTTAGTGGTAGAGTGGGTTACAATATCAGCACCCCATTCAAAAGGACGGCAATTTATGGGTGTGGGGAAGGTGTTGTCAATGATGAGGGGGACGCCATGCTTGTGGGCGATACGTGCAAACTTTTCGATGTCCAGAATCTGACCGCCAGGATTTGAGATGGTCTCTCCGAATAATGCTTTCGTGTTTGGACGGAATGCGGCATCAATCTCCTCCTCGCTAGCCTCCTGAGAGATAAAGGTACACTCGATACCCAACTTTTTCAAGGTAACACCAAAGAGATTGTATGTTCCACCATAGATTTCATTGCTAGTAACAAAATGGTCACCTGCTTGGCAAATATTGAAAATAGCATAGAAATTAGCTGCCTGTCCTGATGAAGTAAGCATAGCACCAACACCTCCTTCAAGGGCTGCAATCTTGGCAGCTACAGCATCATTGGTGGGATTTTGTAGACGAGTATAGAAATATCCCTCTTTCTTCAAATCGAAGAGGTCTGCCATTTCTTCTGTGTTGTCATACTTGAATGTGGTACTCTGAATGATGGGGAGTACACGTGATTCACCGTTTTTTGGTGTCCATCCTGCTTGTACGCAGAGTGTTGCGGGTTTCATTTTCTGTGTCATATTGTTTTGTTTTTATGAGGTCTCTTGACCATATTGGGCAATAAAGTCATCTTCTGATAGAATCTGTATGCCCAGTTCTTTAGCTTTTTTGTTCTTTCCTGATGTTGAGGTAACATCATTATTAATAAGGTATGAGGTGGAACCACTCACTGCCGAGGCCACCTTTCCACCTTGTGACTCAATATATGCTTTGAGTTCGTTGCGATTCTTATAGTGGTGTACGTCGCCTGTAATGACGAAGGTCAGTCCTTGACATTTATCTCCTGAAGGAGAAACGTCGGGAGTGGTTACTATCAACTTCTCTAACAGACGCTGATAGCGCGCTAGGTTATGTTCATTACGGAACCAACGTACAAAGGATGCTGATTTCTCAGGACCAATACCATTGATATGTGCAAAAACATCTTGTGGCTCCTGTTGTGTAGCAAAGAGGTCATCTCCCTTTTTTGTCGACTCACTAACCAATGCTTCTAATGGCATGGCTGATAATAAACGCTTGCAGACATCAAGTCCGCAGAGGGGGATGCAGAGTGCATAGAGCAGACGATGAGCTTCAATCTCTTTCGACTTGTCTATACTCCGCATAATGTTGGAAGCAGACTTCTCACCAAAGCCTTCCATTTTTGCCAGTTCACGGATGTGGCTGCGTAATTCGTAGATGTCGGCATATTCCGAAATCCATCCAAGATTGATAAACTTTGATAGCGTTTGTTCTGAGATTCCATCAATGTTCATGCCTTCTTTTGAGACAAAACGTGCAAACTTCTTCAGTTGTTTGGCAGGACACTCGGCATTTGTACAATGAAGCGTTTTAGTACCACTG
This sequence comes from Prevotellaceae bacterium HUN156, assembly GCA_900119285.1. Classification (GTDB taxonomy): domain Bacteria; phylum Bacteroidota; class Bacteroidia; order Bacteroidales; family Bacteroidaceae; genus Prevotella. The sequence continues at coordinate 74,560 of FPIT01000012.1, read as the reverse complement.
GCCTCACTCTCTTTAATCACTGCTGCTGCATGACAAACGGGACATTCGTTGGGAACAGAGAATGTTCCAACACTATCCGTAATAGCAATAACTTTAGGGATGATTTTGTTAGCCTTGATGACGCTAAGTGTAGTACCAGGACCGCCAATACCCAATCGCTCACATTCGCTGATATTACATAATGAAGCGCGTCTGACTGTTGTTCCTTCTAACTCTACAGGCTCGAAGATGGCAACAGGAGAAATCGTAGAAGCAGCACATGACCATTCAATCTCTTTCAGTTTTGTCTGAGCAGATTCATCCTGCCATTTGAATGCCAAACCGGCACGTGTGGCATGATGACCTGTAACAGATCCTGTTTTTGCATATTCTGTGTCGTCATAACAAATGACAAGTCCATCTACGGGGAATGGATTTTGTTTTGAGGTCACCTTCTTGGTAAAACCATTGATAACGTCTTCTATAGATGTGATGGAGGGTAGTTCTACAAACTGACGCTCTACGGTGTGGAAACCTTGCTGATCAAGCCAGTCCATGCGTTGCCCCCATGAGGGAAGATTTTCTTCGGTAGAAACCAGCGTGAAAGGGATCCATTGAATGTGGCGATCCTTGATATCCTGTGCGTCCTTGACAGAAAGTGAACCAGATGCAAGATTGCGAGGGTTCGCATAGTCTTCACCACTCTCAATGAGGAAGCGCTCAAAGTCTTCGTATGAGATAACTGCCTCACCACGAATGACGGTGTGACCTTGTGAGTGGATGGTGGATGGAATACCACTGATGGCTGATGTCAGATGAGTGATGTTAGTTCCGATATGTCCGTTACCGCGAGTAACTACCTTCTGGAGTTTTCCTCCATCGTAGGTAACTACCAATGTCAGACCATCCAGCTTCCATGAAATCCAAATGGGTTTATCTTCTGCCCATTTTACTAGTTCTGTCACTTGCTTCGTCTTTGCCAATGACAGGGCAGAAAACTCATGCTCTTCTTTTTGACCAATAATGCTATCTTCCGACACTTTCTGTGTAGGAGAATCGGGTAGAGTAGTACCCGTTTCCTGTTCCAATCGCTTGAGTTCATCGAAACGGGCGTCCCATTCATAGTCAGTCATGCGCTCTGCCTGTCCGTTATAGTAGGCATCTGAAGCCTCGTTCAGCTCCTGAACGAGTTGCTGCATGCGTAATATCTTTTCGTCTGTGGTCATTACCTTCAATTTATTTTAGTTGCAAAGATACAAATTTATTGATAATAAATGGTGATGAATGTGGAATTTAGTATTTATTAAGTGCAGAAATGATTGATACATGCAAAATAATTTCTATTTTTGCAGAATGATAACTAAAAACAAAAAATTACTAGACATGCAAAAACTATTTTTTGAACTGTTGCAAGTGGCTTTAGGACAATTAGACTGTCTAAGTCGCGGACCATTGCCAGGCGAGTGGTATGAACTCTATCATATTGCTCAACAGCAGGGCTTGGTTGGCATCTGTTACAAAGGAGTGGAGCGTTTGTTTGAATTTGGGTTGCGTGCTCCTCAGGATTTGTGTATTGATTGGATGGCTGATACGGAATCCATCCGAGAAACTCAGGAATTGATAGATAGACGTTGTCAGAAATTGATGGAGAAATTAGCTGAGCGTAAAATCCGTTCATCGGCAATGAGCGCTCTTGCAATCCGTCAGTGTAAAGTAGAAGGATTACAGCATTTCTCACAGTTGGCGGCAATAGATGTTTTCGTTGATTGTAGCATGGAACGAGCTATCAAGTTTGCTCGCCAGACTGGACAAGAGAATATCCCTCACAATTATACATCATTGGTGTTGAAACAATGGGATGATATGTCGGCCAATCTTCATTATCGCGTATTTTCAGCACGTAATCCGTTTGTAAATCATCGGATGCAGAAATGGTTCAGTCAGCATAAAGAGTTGATGTTTCAATATGATATGGAAGTTGCAATACCTTCAATGACGATGAACGCTATTTGTATGGTGCAAGAGTTGCAGCAGCGTTTACTTAACGGAGAACTGCGCATGCGTCATTTTGTTGACTGCTTTTTTGTTATTAATGAGTTGAGAGGCCTCTTTGATACCTTTAGAGAAGATACCTCACCAGAGACAGTCTTTAAGATGATTGGATTAGATCGTTTTGCTGCAGGTGTGATGTGGATTCTGCATGAGGCAACAGCATTGAGCAATGAATACATGCTTTGTCCTCCCAATGAAGAAGAGGGACGTTTCATCTTGCAAGAGGTAATGGCTGAAAAGCGTCACCCCTTGCGATTATGGTTTCATTATCCGATGGAAATGATTTGGCCTAAGCGCTAAAAGCTATAATGCCCCTTTGGTAGATGGCAGTTCGTAGTGATATATGTCTCTGCGTACTGCCATTTTCAGTGCACGTGCTAATGCCTTAAATACTCCTTCTATCTTATGATGCTCGTTCTGTCCTTCCGCCTTGATGTTTAGGTTCATCTTGGCTGCATCGCTAAGACTCTTAAAGAAGTGGATAAACATTTCTGTAGGCACATCGCCAATATAACAGCGCAGGAATGTTACATCCCATACCAACCATGGGCGACCACCAAAGTCCAGACAAACCGAACAGAGGCTATCATCCATTGGTAATGCATAACCATAGCGCTCAATGCCACGCTTGTTGCCAAGTGCTTTAAGCAGACATTCGCCTAAAGCTAATGCCGTATCCTCTATCGTATGATGCTCATCAACGTGCAAGTCTCCCTTGGTATGAATGGTAAGATCTATCATACCATGCTTGCCAATCTGCTCCAGCATGTGGTCGAAGAATCCAAGTCCAGTCTGAATATCGCAATGTCCATTGCCATCTAAGTCAACCTTTACATAGATATCAGTCTCCTTTGTGGTACGTCTTACTTCTGCAGTACGCTCACCGCCATAGGCAATAGCTGCAGCTTTGTCCCAGTCGCCTATCTGTAGGAAACCACAACCGATGTTCTCTGCAAACTGTCGGTCGGTATCTCGATCGCCAATCACATAGCTACCCTTGATGTCATACTCAGGGTTGTTGATATACTTCTCCACGAGGCCGATGTTTGGTTTGCGCGTAGGAGCATTATCTCCAGGAAGATGACGGTCTATTAAGATGTCGTCAAATTCTACTCCTTCACCTTTTAATGTATTCAGGATGAAGTTGTGTACTGGCCAAAAAGTATCTTCCGGAAAGGATTCTGTACCTAAACCATCTTGATTGCTGACCATTACAAACTCATAGTCGGTATGTTGACGCAAGAATACCAGATTTGAGATAGCACGTGGTACGAACTGTAGTTTCTCAAAAGCATCAATCTGCTCATCCTCTGGTTCGCGAATAATGGTACCGTCGCGGTCGATAAAGAGAATCTTTTTCATGATAATATGTCTAGTTTCTGTTGTTGTCTTTCTTGTTCTTTAGCTTCTATAGACCCATATGCATAATAACAATGCAATAGCAGTAGCAGTAAGGCATAGAACTGAATAAAGTAGCACAATACATAGGTTACGTAGGTCATGGGTGTCATATACGAAGGCATTCCCAACGGATCTCCATAGAGCTGTCCCATTTGTGCCATATAATTTGCAATATATAGGATGTTGGCTGGTAATATAATGACCAGTCCAACTATTGTTATTAGCAGTATGCTGACGAAGAATACCAAGAATAGTGAGCCCCAATGGCGTAGGCCGCATCCGTAGCTACTTGCCAATGTACTCCAATAGCCCTTTTCCTTATTTAATACATATTTCGTAAGTACATAGAATAGGGGTATTGCCAATAATGAAAAGAGCGTATTGACTACTATAATGCAGCCCATTATGGTAATGGGAGCCTGCAAGATTGTGCCAGGCTTCATTACTTCGATAACTGTTAATAAAGCAATCTCTAGAATAATGAATCCAACAAAGATGACTGTGGTAAAGAATACACCTTCTATTGTACGTCCCATCAGTCTTACTGAAGGCTTGAACCAACTGGTTGGTGTCGAAATGTTGCCAGTTTCTTGGTGTTCTTTTAGCTGGTTCATGATGGTGCCGTGCGCCATTGCCATAACAGCTATAGTTGCAATGATGAGTCCAATGATGACTATTGTTGTCCATGCGAAATTCAGGAGAGGCTCAATGAAGATGCCATGGTACTTTTGTATCTGCAACATGATTGCTACCAGAATGGCAGGAATCTTTAGCGTCATCAAAGTGGAGGCAACTCCACCAACAAGAGAGTAGATTAGAGCAGTGATCCACGAGGCTTTAAAAAACTTACGAAAGTTGCTAGTATATAGACTGATGCCTGCTGCCAATACGCTACGGTAGCTGCGAGCTTTCATCAATATATCTTTTTGTTGTTGATCCATGATTTCAGTATTTATTGTTGCAAAGGTACGATTAAGCGAGCATAAAACAAAAGAATTAGTTCTTTTTTTTTCGAGCGCAAGTACTTTCGCTGTATTTATACAGCAAAGGTACGAATAATTCGTTATTTATAATGCATATTTCATATTTATTTTGTATTTTTGCACTCGATTATGAAGATATTACAATGGGGCTTCATCGGATGTGGTGAGGTGACGGAAAAGAAGAGCGGACCTGCCTTCTCGGAAGTTGAGGGCTCTAGTGTCGTGGCAGTGATGAGCCGACAGGAGCAGAAGGCGCGCAGTTATGCTGTGCGTCATGGCATCCCTAAATGGTATACTGATGCTCAAGAACTCATCGACGACCCAGATGTCAATGCTGTATATATCGCTACTCCGCCCAGCAGTCATGCCACCTTTGCTATTATGGCCATGAAGGCTGGCAAACCGGTATATGTGGAGAAACCCTTGGCAGCATCTTATGAAGATTGCGCTCGCATCAATCGTGTCAGTGAGGAGACGGGGGTGCCATGTTTCGTTGCTTACTATCGCCGTTATCTTCCTTATTTCCAGAAAGTGAAGGAAATCGTTGACCAAGGTATTATTGGCAAGGTCATCAACGTTCAAGTTCGTTTTGCCGTTCCACCTCGTGAATTGGACTATTCTAATCAAGGTGAGCTTCCTTGGCGCTTACAACCAGATATCGCCGGTGGTGGTTACTTCTATGATTTGGCTCCACATCAGCTTGACCTCTTACAACATATTTTTGGTGTCATCATTGAGGCTCGTGGCATTCGTGCCAATCGTGGAAAACTCTATGATGCCGAGGACTCCGTAAGCGCCTGCTTTGAATTTGAAGGTGGACTGCCTGGTAGTGGTTCGTGGTGTTTTGTGGGACATGATTCTGCTCGTGAAGACCGCATCGAAATCATTGGCGATCAAGGATTGGTTAGTTTCTCGGTCTTTGATTATAAGCCTATTCGTCTGCACACCAGTGAGGGTACGCAGGAATTGGTTGTTCCCAATCCCCCTTATGTGCAGTATCCCCTCATTAAGAATGTCTGCGAACATCTGCAGGGTATTGGCATTTGTGAGTGTACTAGTGTGTCGGCAACGCCTGTGAATTGGGTGCTTGATCGTATTTTAGGTAAATTTTAAGCCTATGAGGAAAGTGATATTGTCATTATTGGCCGTAGTGGCATTGCAAGTATTAGCGCAAGACTCATTGCAGACTGAACAGCCTGAGAAAAAGATGAGTTGGTTGCGCCGTACTATTCGTGGTTTTAGTTATGTTGATGAAAACTATGTAGAACCGCAACATTATAATTGGTCTGTGATGCTGCAGGCCACTCATACTTATGACTATTATCGTCTGAGTGCTACAGGTCCTAATGCACAATCCATATTGCTGTCGCCAACGGCATCATATAAGGTCGGCCCATATTTCGGCTGGCGCTGGGTGTTTCTTGGCTATACATTTGATCTAAAGAATATCAGCTTCGGTAGCAGTTCGATGAAGCAGGAGTTTGATTTCAGCATCTATAGTGCACAGATTGGTGCTGATCTCTATTACCGACGTACTGGAAGTGACTATAAGATTCGTCAGTTGGATATGGGGAGCAATCACAAAACTTCTTCTATGGAAGGACTTCCTTTTGATGGTCTTAGTGTGGCTATCACAGGCGTCAACCTTTACTATATCTTCAATCATAAGCGTTTCTCCTATCCTGCGGCCTTTGCACAAAGCACTATTCAGAAAATTAGTTGTGGCTCATGGATGGTTGGTTTGGCATATATACTTAATAGTATAGATTTTGACCACGAGAAGTTGCAGACGATGATAAATGAACGTATGGGAACTGATGCCGTTCAACTCAATCCTGGTTTGATGTTTAATAGTGTGGAATACCATAATATAAGTGCATCTGTAGGATATGCCTACAACTGGGTGTTTGCCCATAATTGGCTGTTCTGCCCAAGCCTATCTCTTGCTTTGGCTTATAAGCGAACATATAGTGAGGCTGGAGAAAAATATAGCGCTTTTAACTTCAATCTCAATAATTTTAATATTGACGGAATCGGACGTTTCGGTTTGGTCTATAATAATATGCGTTGGTATGCTGGTGCTTCGGCTATTATTCGAGCCTACAACTACCACAAATCGCGCTTTGCTGCCAATAATCTTTTTGGCAGTTTGAATTTATATGTCGGTTATAATTTCGGAGCACGTTCACGTTATAAAAAGAATAAACAATGAGAATACTGCTATTATATATGATGCTGCTCATGGGCAGCCTAAACGGATGGGCTCAACAACGAGTTACTTATCAGCGAGCAGACAGCTTGAAGATTTGTCGCTTGTTGCGTGATGCCAATAAGCAGACTACTACGTTGTGGTTTGCCCGTCAGTTCTTGAATATACCATATGTGGCTCATACCCTTGAGGTCAATTCTGCGGAGCAGTTGGTGGTAAATACTCGTCAGTTGGATTGTACTACGCTGGTAGAGACGGTGACTGCCCTTACGCTGTGTGCTCATCAGGGAAAACGCAGTTGGAACGATTTCCTTACCACGTTGCGCACCCTGCGCTATCGTAAGGGTAAACTGGATGGTTATCCTTCTCGTTTGCATTATTTCTCCGACTGGATTGCCGACAAGACTGCCATGTCTATTGTCAAGGAGATACAAAGTTCTAATCCTCCTTTCTCGGCTGTGCAGCATATCAATGTAAACTATATGAGCACCCATCCCGATGCCTATCAGGCATTGAAAGCTCATCCCGAATGGGTATCGGTGATTCGTCAGCAGGAAGAAACTCTCAGCGGAATCACCAGTCGCTATATCCCTAAGTCTGCGCTCAAGCGTAATACCAAGGCGCTGCGTCAGGCCGTTCACGATGGTGACATCATCGCCATCACCTGTAATAAGAAAGGGTTGGATATTGCGCACCTCGGTTTTGCCGTATGGAAGAAAGACGGACTGCATCTACTCAATGCCTCTCAGATACATAAGAAAGTGGTACAAGAGCCGATGACACTCTATCAGTATCTGCAGAAACATCCCTCACATACGGGCATCCGTATCATTCGTATCAATCAATAGAATATCATAATAATAACTAAATAATAGGATAAAAGTTTATGGAACTACCCGATTTTATGAAGTATGCCAACAAGTTCTCACAGTCGGACTTTGTGGATAAGATTGCACGCATCGCTAAGCGTGCCGGAGCTAAATTAGTCTATGCTGCCCTTATTCTGTATTACACACTGCAGAGCGATAAGGTTAGCACCGCCAACAAGGCCATGATTATTGGAGCGTTGGGCTATATGATTAGTCCATTGGATGTCATCCCCGATGCTATTCCCATCGCAGGCTTGACTGATGACCTCGCTGTATTGCTCTTTGTGCTGAAGAAGGTGTGGGTAGATGTTGACCCTGAGATTCAGCAGAAGGCTAAGGATCGTCTGAGCAAGTGGTTCGACGAGGATGAGATTGACGAGATTAATGACCTCTTCAGCGAAGAATGATACAAGAGTATCAAATACGTGTCCAGCCGCATGTGGCTGCTAATGAGCAGGCACTGCGTAGCTTTTTGGCCGATGAGTATGGCTTCGATGTGCGCACCGTTACGGCTTTGCGCATCTTGCGTCGTAGCATTGATGCTCGCCAGCGCACCATCTTTGTCAATCTAAAGGTACGTGTATATATCAACGAACCAGCGCAAGACGATGTCTATCAGCCTACTGAATATCCTGATGTAAGCAATAAGCCGCAGGTGATTGTTGTGGGTGCTGGCCCTGGTGGACTCTTTGCTGCCTTGCGACTTATCGAGTTGGGCCTGCGTCCTATCGTGCTCGAACGAGGCAAGGATGTGCATGAACGCAAGAAAGACCTGTCGCAGATTACAAAGACGCAGAAGGTTGATGCCGAGAGCAACTACTGCTTTGGTGAGGGTGGAGCAGGAGCCTATTCAGATGGCAAGCTCTATACTCGCTCTAAGAAGCGTGGTAATATTGAGAAGATTCTCAATGTGTTCTGTCAGCATGGAGCCTCTACCAATATTCTTGCCGATGCCCATCCACATATTGGTACAGACAAGTTGCCTCGTGTCATTGAGAATATGCGCAACACCATTCTTCGTTCTGGTGGAGAGGTACACTTCCAAACCAAAATGACGAGTCTGATTCTCGAGGGTAATCGAGTGGTCGGCTGTTATGCAGCCGACAATGAATATCACGGCCCTGTTATTCTTGCTACTGGTCATAGCGCTCGCGATGTCTATCGCTACTTAAACGAGAGTAAGATTGAACTGGAAGCTAAGGGTATTGCTGTAGGTGTACGCTTGGAGCACCCTTCGGCACTGATAGACCAGATACAATACCATAATAAACTAGGTAGAGGTAAGTATCTGCCTGCTGCTGAATACTCGTTTGTCACTCAGGTTGATGGTCGTGGTGTTTACTCTTTCTGTATGTGTCCTGGTGGCTTTATTATTCCTGCTGCTACCGACAAAGAACAGATAGTGGTTAATGGCATGAGTCCTTCTAATCGTGGCGGCCAATGGTCAAACAGTGGTATGGTTGTAGAGTTGCGTGCTGAAGATGTGGAGGGTGATGATCCATTACGTGTGATGCACTATCAGGAACAGTTGGAGCGCAACTGCTGGCAGCAGGGTAATATGAAGCAGACGGCTCCTGCACAGCGTATGGCAGACTTCGTGAATAAGCGTTTGAGTTATGACTTGCCTCGTTCATCGTATGCGCCTGGATTGATATCATCGCCCTTGCACTTCTGGATGCCTGAGGCTATCAGCCATCGTTTGCAGGAAGGTTTCAAGACGTTTGGTCGCCAGAGTCACGGATTCCTTACTAACGAGGCATTGATGATAGGTGTTGAGACACGCACCTCTTCACCTGTTCGTATTCTCCGCGATTCAGAAACGCTGATGCATGTGCGCCTCGAAGGTCTCTTCCCTTGTGGAGAAGGTGCCGGCTATGCTGGCGGTATTGTCTCTGCGGGAGTAGATGGTGAGCGCTGCGCAGAACAATGTGCGGCCTATATAGAAAGACTAGTCTAACTAGTATTTCTAGTATGGCTAGCCTGACTAGATTATCTAGAAAAAACTATAGCAATCCTTTTAATCTTTGGCGAAGCTGTTCGGCTTCGCCTTTTCTTATGGATAATACGATGGTACAGGTAGTACCTTCGTAGGTTTGGCTGACCACACGCGGGTTCATATCTTTTACGATACGCATCACATCGTTCATCTGCGGATAAGCAAAAGAGTAGGTGATAAGTTCTTCTACTTGTCGCATCTCGATAGTAGCGTGGCTGATGGCATCTGCTGCAGCCTCGCGATAAGCTACGATGAGACCGCTGGTACCAAGGTTGACACCGCCATAATAGCGCACTACAACGATTAATATATCGGTCAGCTCATTGCTGTTGATTTGGCCGAGTATGGGTTTGCCGGCAGTAGATGATGGCTCTCCGTCATCATTGGCACGGAAGTCTGTACGCTCTGCTCCCAGCATATAGGCATAGCAAACGTGGCGGGCATCGTAGTATTTCTTGCGATAGCCAGCTATGATGTCCTTTACCTCGTCGAGTGTTTTTACGGGGTGGGCAAAAGCGAGGAACTTACTCCGCTTTTCGGTGTAATATCCCTCGCTTGTTGTTGCTATTGTTTTGTATTCGTCAATCATTATTGTCTTTTTCTAGGGCTTCCTAGGATTTCCTAGGTTATCCTAGCTTATGAATCACCAGTCCAGAGCGCAACTTCGGTTCAAACCAAGTAGCCTTTGGAGGCATGATTTTGCCGCTGTCTGCAATATCCATAATCTGCTTCATAGATACAGGATAGAGTGCCAAGGCTGCACGCATCTCGCCACTGTCTACACGACGCTTCAATTCTCCGAGACCGCGCAGACCGCCAACGAAATCAATGCGCTTGCTGCTACGCAGGTCGCCGATGTTCAGAATCTCGTCGAGAATCAGGCGGCTGGAGATATCTACATCGAGCACACCGATAGGATCGCTATTGTCATAGGTTCCTTCCTTCGCTTTCAGGCTATACCAGTGTTCATCGAGATAGAGTGAGAACTCATGCAACTGCTGAGGCTTGTAAATCTCTGTACCTTTGTCCTCTACCAAGAAGTTTACTTGCAAAGCTGCCAGGAACTCCTCTGACGAGAGACCATTCAGGTCTTTTACTACACGGTTGTAGTCGAGGATAGTCAACTGGCTTGCTTGGAAGCATACAGCCATGAAGAAGTTATATTCCTCGTCACCTTTGTGATTGGGATTCTGTTTCTGCTTCTCAGCACCTACGAGAGCTGCTGCTGCAGAGCGATGGTGACCGTCGGCGATATACATAGAAGGCATTTTGGCAAACTCATCAGTAATGGTTTGCATATCCTTCTCGTCAGAGATTACCCAGAACTGATGGCGGAAACCATCGATAGGAGCGACGAAGTCGTATTCAGGCTTAGTAGCGGCATAGCGCATAATCAGTGTATTCAGAACTTCGTTGTCAGGATAAGCAAAGAATACTGGCTCAATGTTCGCATTGTTCACACGAACATGCTTCATGCGGTCTTCTTCCTTGTCGCGACGAGTTAGCTCGTGCTTCTTGATGCGACCAGCCATATAGTCGTCAGTATGAGCGCAGACTACTAAACCATACTGCGTCTTACCATTCATGGTCTGTGCATAGATGTAGTAGTGTTCTTTCTCATCCTGCACCAGCCAGCCTTTATCTTGGAACTTCTGGAAGTTCTCGGCAGCTTTCTCGTATACCTTCGGATCATACTCTGAAGTGCCTACGGGGAAGTCAATCTCAGGCTTGATGATGTGATACAGACTCTTCTCGTTGTCGCCAGCTTCAGCGCGAGCCTCTTCTGAGTCCAGCACGTCGTATGGGCGACTTTCTACCTGCTCCACCAAATCTTTTGGTGGGCGTATACCCTTAAATGGTTTTACAATGGCCATGATGAATATTATTAATTAAATGATTGTACACATTTTTATAGTGCACAAAGGTACGAATAAAAAACGAGCTGACCAAATTTTTATTCTTATAGTTTCATGACCACTTTCAGATGATTCTTGTGATGTTATTCCAGTGGAATTTCGGGGTGCTGTACAGCCAGTGGAAGATCCTTTTGTGAGAGATAAAACATATATAGGATGACGGGTTTGTCTCCTCGGTTCTCTCCGTGGTGGATGGTGTTTACCATTTCTACTACGGGTTCGCCCTCATGCACCACTTTCTCTTTGCCGTCCTGTCCGATGATGGTCAGTTCTCCTTGCACCAGAATTCCATAGTTCATAACGGGGTGGTGGTGCCAGCCGAGTTTTTGTCCTGCTGGAAACTCATATTTCACTGCTACTAGTTCTGGTCGTCCCTGCAAATAGTCTGGCAGTTCTACACCATCCCAACTCTGCGAGGTGCGTATCAGTTCTTCACTCTTCACTACCTGTTCTGATTCTTTTTCATTAGCTTTAGATTCACTGCATGCCGACATGTAGACCATAGAACTACCGAAAAGAATGGCAGCAAACATCCAATTTTTCATTTGTTTCATCATGATTTTTGGGTTTTTAGTTATATTTGTTGGTGTTATACCATTTTCCTTGTTTGCCTGCAAAGATACGAATAAGTGAGTGAAATACCAAATTTATTTGAGTATTTCCGAACGAGAGTATTTTCGAGATTTGTCTCAAAGATACGAATAAGTGAGTGAACTACCAAATTTATTTGAGTATTTCCGAACGAGAGTATTTTCGACAAAGTCAAAGATACGAATAAAAGAGAGAAAAACTTTGTTTTTCTTCTTAATTCCAAATATTTTCACTATATTTGCCCCTGAATCCAATATTAAAAACTTAAAATTACTAACATTATGAAAATCTTAGGAAACATTATTTGGGTCCTTTTCGGAGGTTTCTTTATGGCGTTAGGCTATGTATTCTCAGGCCTTTTGTTGATGATTACCATTATTGGTATTCCTTTCGGTTGGCAGATTTTGAAACTGTCTTCATTGTGTTTGTGGCCATTCGGTCGTGACGTACGTGTCAAAGGACAAGAAACAGGTTGTCTGAACACAGGCATGAATGTGCTGTGGTTCCTGATTGGTGGAATCTGGATTGCTGTAGGTCATGCAATATGGGGAACAATCTTCTGCATCACCATTATTGGTATACCTTTTGGTAAGCAACATTTCAAGTTAGCTGCTATCGCACTGACACCATTTGGTCGTGAGATTGTAAGTGTTGATTAAATAACTTACCAATTTAACTTAGAAGGCACCTGGTGGCATGCCTCCGCCAAATCCACCAGGACCGCCTCCAAATCCACCGCGAGGACCATCGCCGAATCCGCCACGAGGTCTGTCGCCCCATCTGCCACGTCCACCACGGTTGTTACCATTACCGAAGAGGTTCAGTCGATAGCTGACGTGCAGCATGGCATAACTTGTGATGGCGTTAACCTCTTGGTCGCGCCATCCATTGGCATTGACCATGCGTGAGAAGTTGGTTTGTTCGTGCAGAATATCATACCATTGCAGCATGATAGTCAGGGGCTTGCCACGCAGGAAACTCTGCGATAGTTGCGCATTCCATATTAGTTCGTCAGTATTCAGCGTGGCATCACTATAGCCGCGCTTGCTGAATACATGGAAGTCGGTACTTAGGTTGGTGCCCCATGGGAAGGTAATCTTCGTGTTACCACCATACGAGTAGTTCCATGTAGTCAGATTATTGGATGCCTGCAGACGATTCTCAGTGCGGGCATAGGTGGTGCGCCCATTCAGTGAGAAGCTGAGCCATGAGTTGCGATAGCTGAGAGATACGGATGGTGCGAGGTTATAGGTATGAGTGACATTGCGGTCTGGCTCTGCTGTGCGGTTCAGATTCACATATCCTATACGATGGTCGTAGCGTCCATCAATAGAACCACTGATGTCCCAACGATTCAGTGTGTCAAGTCCGATATTGAAACTCATGCCGAGGTTGGTGCTCCAGTTACCGTTGATATTCTCGGGTCGAGAGATGCGTCCACCCGTTTTCTCGTTATATGTCACGATATTACCGATAGAGTTGCTGGTGGTCTGCCATGAAGCATTGGCATTAAAACTCCAGTGCCTTTGTGCTTTTGGTATCTGGAATCCCATGCTGTCAGCCACAAACTTAGTCTGTCGCATCATCTGGAAGTTAGCACGCAGATTGGTTGTAAACGAGGGCTTCAGTCCGGGATTACCCATTGTGATGTTCAGCGGATTAGTGTCATCATAGATGTCGAGCAACTGAGTGATGTTGGGCTGTTGTGTCTGTCCTCGGAAGTTCAACTGCAGATTGGTCTGCTGATTGAAGCGTATGCGCAAATCCATAGTAGGCGATATGGTAGTTACGGTACGAACCGTATCTACTGGCTTTCCAAGATATTGCTGAATATAATGTGACTTCTCTGGTTGGAAAGATACGCCCATGCTCATGTTCACCTTATTACGAATAAAGCGCAGCTGAACATCAGCATTATGTCCATATTCCGTACGCTCAGAATAGCGTGTGAGGTCTTTGCTTAGATATGATTCGTATGGATTCTCCAAGAATCCGAAGAGTGCTGTCCATTGGCGATAGTCTTGTAGCACACTATTAAAGGCCTCATCACTATAGTCGGGGAAGTCATAGGTAGAAGGATCATTCTTCTGATGGCTATAACGATAGCGATAGTTCAGCTGTAGGAAGATACCTTGCTGTCCGAAGTTCCTTCTTCCACGATTTCCACCGCGATTTCCACCACCAAATGGACCGCCCATCTGTGGCATTCCTGGCATACCCATCATTTCTGGTTCTTCATTAGCTTTGAAGAGCAGTAGAGGCTCTGTGTAGGTGAACCCCAACGAGTAACTTAGTTGATGGTCTGCTGAATTGGTATAGCGGTTTGTTTGGTAGGTAGAGTCTTCACCTTGCTTGTTTTTCTCTTGATACAAATGCACAGCTGAGAGACTGGCATTTTGGCTGTTGCCGTTGCGATAGCTGAATTGAGAACTTAGTGCGATGTTACGACCTTTAGAGCCAAGTCGGCGGTATATCTGCAACTGGCCGTTGACGTTTGCATTGTCATTATACCCCAATCCTTTATTCTGTCTGCTGTTCACCACTAATCCTTTCTGTTGCATGGCTTGCAGTCCCTCAGTACTCAGTGGGTCAGTGACATGTAAGTAAGGATCAGCATTAAAGGCTGCCGAAGTAGAGAAGTCACGACTATCACTGGTCTGATAGCTTACGTCAGGACGGAACGACAAGGTTGTCACAGAGTCGATAGTCCATTGCAGGTTCATATTACCCGTCCAGTTGTTGTTGCGCGAATAGCTTTGACTGATGCTGTTTGAGAAGGCACCGCCACGTGTATTAACGAAACTCTCTGATGCCGTTCTGTTCCAGTTGTCGGTATCTGCGTGGTTCCATGTCACACGTCCGCTCCATTTCACTTTCTTATTCTCATAGCTTGCATCAAGCGCAGCCGTCTTCGTCTCGCGTTGTCCCTGACCATTGCCGCGTCCTCTTCCTCCACGACCAGTGAAGTTACGGTCATTCACGTTGTTGGCATTACCCATAAACGTGTATCGCATATCGCCAAAAGGTTTCATGGCTGTCAGACGAATACCATAGCGTCCCTCAGTACCATAGCCGATATCAGGATTAGCTTGCAGTCCTTTTCGGACGCTCTTTTTGGTAACGAATTCCAATACAAAGTCATCGTTGCCATCATCCAATCCTGTCATTCTCGACAGGTCGCTCTTCTCGTCGTAGGCTTTCACTTGGTCCACCACATACGAGGGCAGGTTCTTCATCACGGCATCATTGTTGCCTGTCATGAAGTCGCGACCGTCCATCTTAAATTTCCTTACACTCTTACCATTGATGCTAATCTTTCCGTCGTCATCAATCTTGGCACCAGGCAGTGCTTCTACCAACGACTCAATGACGCTTCCTTCTGGCACTCGGAAGGCATCGGCATTATATACAACGGTGTCATCCTTCACCAACATCTTAGGCAAATTGGCTGTTACCACAGTCTCTTTTAGCTGCTGAGCATCAGCCTGCATTCGGATACGTCCCAATGCTATGGCATCAGTACCATTAGCATGAAAACTCTTGTTAATGTTCTTATAGCCGAGAAACGATATGCGCAGTAGATAGTTGCCAGACTGCAGATTATTGAAAACGATATTTCCTTCATGGTCAGAGAACTTACCTGTTACAAAGGTGGTATCGCGATGCCCCTGACGCTGAGAGATACGATATAGTTGTGAGGTGGCTTTCTCCAAAGCCTCATCGGAGTCTGCATCAACAATACGTGCAGACATAGAAGTGGTTTGGGCGCTTGCCAGTATGATACTATACCAACAGGCAAAGATAAGGGTTGATAGACGATATTTCACAAGTGTTTAGCTTTTAGTGGGATTTGTTGTTTATTATAAGACACTCCTAATCATAATTAGTAAAAAGCTAACACTTTTTTTTTGGTTTATTTAACTAAAAAACCGTCTATCAACCCCGCTGTTATTTACTGTTGTGCTCAACGTATTTTACTGGTCGGGCTTCTTGTTTCAGTGCATCGGCAAACTGTTGTGGCTTGATGGTTACAGGACCGCGCATAAACTCTGGAATATTGTAACACTTCAAGAACTGACGATGATAGTCTGGATCTGCGCAAGGCAGTTCGAAAGGTTTGCCAGCATGGCCGTTACTGTCAATGTGGACAATGTATGGGCGGGTGTAGTTGCTGTCGTAACGACGACTGCTGAATACCACCCAGCGACCATTGCTTGACCATGAGTGATAGCTCTCGGTATCGGGTGAGTTGATTTCTTCCATGTTGCGCATCTTGCCAGTTTTGAGATCCAACATCCAGAGGTCGGCATCGTGGTGCCAGATGTGGAAGACGCCAGACTTAGCCAAGGTGAACATCAGATAGCGACCATCTGGTGAGATGCGTGGCAGTGTGGCACTCTTGCCGAGAGAGTCGGCAGCAAATACCAACTCACGTGGACCAAACTGCATAGTTTCAGGATTGAAACGCTTCTTATAAAGGTTGTATTTCACCTCTTCATTACGCATAATCAACTCTTTACCATGATCAATGGTGTCTTTATATTCAAAGTGAGCGCTGCAATAGTAGAGCGTTTTACCATCGGGAGCCCAGAATGGGAAACATTCCAGTTCTGTAGGATCGTTCTCTATGTTAGTCACCTCGTTCTTCTCCAAGTCATAGGCTATCAGATCACTCTCGGTATCAAAGACCTCAATCTTGTTGGGATCCACAGAGTGGAAAATCTGAGCTGTCATATTCGTAGAATAGACGATATATTTTAGCCAAGGATGCCAAGTGGGATAGACACCAGCCGAGAGAATGGAGTCGTTGCGCATATCTATCTTTTGGATGTCTCCATCGCAGGCAATGATTGTTCCGCCCATGTTCTGACGTGCATGAAACTGCATTCTGTCAGGATTGTATTGTTGGAAGTTATGACAGTTGATACATTGTCCGTTAGCACCTTCTGAGCAAAGCATATTGTCGTAGATAACGCTCTCGTCGTAGTTCTCAAGACAACGCTGATTGATGGTCAGCTCTTCGTAAGTGACATACGATGGAGAGATAAGACGATAACTGATATAGGGGTCAATGGAGTCGGGCGATACGTAGATGTTGAAAGGCTTGAAGCGTGTCCATTGGTCGTTTTTCTCTACAAATACCTCCACCTTGATGGCATTTCCCTTGGCACTCTCTGTCAGTAGCTTCCAGTCATCAGCATCTGGTTGTACCTTTCTGCCATCGCAAATAATCTCTTCGTCGCCAGCTGTCAGTTTGGTAACCATACCTTCCACCTTGCCGTCCATCTCGAAGGTTAGCGGTGCTATATTGATAGGTACGGTGACATTGGTATAGTCTGGATAAATGTTGGGTAGGTCGTCTGACTCGCTGAACTGCTCAGGTATCTTGCTTCCGCAGGCCATCAACAGTGTTGCTGCTGCGGAAAGAATAAGGAACTTTTTCATATCAATAGTAAGTAATATCTCTTAAGAAGAAGAATTCAAAATAATAGGTGTCGCTATACTTAGTATATAGGTATTGCTTGATTTGACCGTTAGGCTGAGCTTTGTATTGCTCCATCATCTTCATGAAGTCATAGAAGCTCTCCTTGACGCCTTTTGCCAATTCCCATTCATCCAGACCTTCCTGTCCTTGCAGATTAGCAAAGAGCCATGCTGCCTCTTGGAAGATACGGGGCACATCTCTCTCGCCATTCAACTGCATATAATGCTCAAAGCGTGGCCAGAAGTAGTCGGGGGTTCTTGTCCACATAGCGCCAAGCACTGCCTGCTCTTGGAAATAGAGGTCGTCGGCATCGTTTTGTGCCAGTGTAGTCATAATACAATTCTCTACCCATCCCTCAACAGCATCCAACTTATTGGTGTAGTGCATCATGTGGGTGATAGGACCAGTCTCCTTGTCGTTGGCAAGTTGCTGCTTGTCGTTCATCAACTTCTCCATGTGTTCTGCCCACGAGCTGTGGTAGAAGGTGTTTTTGAGAATGTCGATAAACTTCCTTGCTGCTTGTTTCTCGTTATTGAAGATGGCACAGCGTGTCATGTATTTCAGCAGCTCCATATTCCAACCATATTCCACACCGTCCTCCATGCAGATGCGATGACACTCGTTCATCATACCATATTGATAAAGCATCATGCGTCCTGCAATATGATACATATATAGAGGTAATGGTGTGTTAGGTTTGCTGGAACCTTTTTCGAATCTGTACATTTCGTCGCATTGACGTCCCAGTCGGCTCAGTGCCAGATTATACATCATCACAATGGAACGTGTAGGTTGTTCGTTTTGTTTCGCTCCTTCATTGATGACACCTTCCCAATCGGCATCCTCTACGCATCGTTGCATGCGAAGCTCATGATGGAAGTTGGTGTCCTTATACCAGAAATGATATACACCTCCAGCAGCTGCTATCAGCAATACTCCTTGCATCATCCACTGTATGGCAGGATGCTTGGGAGCTTTCCACTCATTGCGATAGAGTATGGTGAGCAGTAGGAAGTAGGCTGCCAATACATAGTAGGGCTTGTAGTATTCTGAATATGTTTCTATAATCGTGAATACAGGTAAGGCAACCCTATAGATGTCATCGAAGTTGGTTTCGTAATATACAAAACGATAATAGAATAGTGGTATACTGATAGCGCTCAGCAGTGCCACTGTACTGAGGATAAGGTTTGAGGTCTTTTCTTTGAAGTTTTGACGCCAAACGAGAATGCCCATCAGTATGACAGTTGCCAGGGCGTAACATCCCATTAGCGGATAACCTGCCAATGCTGTTAAGGCAATGAATACCGCTTTCAACCATAACTTGTTAGGCAGTTTCCGAAATGTCCATAACAAGGCTGTCGCAGCAATGAGACCGAGGGTAGCTACATAGAAGAAACCATTCAACTTTATCGCATATATCCAATAGCCCAGTTGCATATTCGTAACCAGTAGGATGGCTACAGGAATTACAGTCAGCACATTCCATTTCTCTGGGATGTTAAACGCTTTCTCTGTCAGCCACATCAGTAGTAGCCAACAACCACATAGCAGGATGACACCCACCCAAGGATAATAGAAATGCTGGGTAAGGAATGCTCCCAGATATGACAGCAACCCTCCAGGTACTACCATTTGCTGTTTGAAGAACAAGGATGTGCTAAAGAAAACGTTGTGTTGTTGTACCTTCCATAATAGGTCGGCTTCGTAGTACAATAGGACAAATGCCACTGCGAAGAGGGCAGTTATCCACATTGCTATAGGTTTCAGTTTCTTCATTCTGTTAGTCAAAGTTGATTTAAACGCCTGCAAAGGTACAAATAAGTGAGAACAATACAAAACAAAAAAAGCATATTTTGTTTTGTATTGTCGAACGAAAGCACCTTCAACAAAGTCAAAGGTACGATTGCAACGCCACACTTTGCACCTTTAGGTCAAAGAATAAGTGAGCAAAATGCAAAAAGAAAACATCTTTTCTTTTTCTTTTTCGAATTTATCACTATATTTGCAAACAGTAATCAAAAGAAACTAAATAGACGATGGACAGACGAGACTTTATTAAGAAGACTGCGTTGGCTGCTGCAGGCACAGCCATCGCTGCACCAGTGTCGGCTATGCTGTCACGGGCAGAAGAGACAGGACTACTGGAAACTCAAACAGAGCAGAACCCCACCACTAAAACAAATGCAACTATGAAGGTACTAATGATTAATGGCAGCCCCAGACCAGATGGCAATACATTCTGCTGTCTGCAAGAAATCGAGAAGCAATTACAGAAGTATGGTATAGCAACAGAAATCGTTCAGATAGGCCGTCAGCCTGTTAGAATGTGTATCAACTGTGGCGGATGTCATCAGAATGGTGGCAAGGGTTGCGTTTTCGACGATGACCTCTGCCATGAAATCATTCAGAAGATGGCTTCGTCTGATGCACTCATTGTTGGTACTCCCGTTTATTACGGTCAGCCTAATGGTGGCGTGTTGTCGTTGATGCAGCGCATGTTCTACTCTGCAGGTCGATTGGTACAGAACAAGCCTGCTGCAGCCTTAGCTGTTTGTCGTCGAGGTGGAGCCACCGCTACGCTTCAAACCATGAATATGATGTTTGAGATGATGAACATGCCCGTTGTCACTTCTCAGTATTGGAACATAGCCTATGGTGCTGGCAAGGGTGAGGTTAAGCTCGATACCGAAGGTATGCAGACCATGCGCACCTTAGGAAATAACATGGCGTGGCTGTTGCAGAAGATTCATTCCGATGGTGATGCTGCACCTAAACGAGATGAAAGACCTCAATTTATGAATTTCATCAGATAAACCTGGTCTATCTTATACTATTTGGAGGCACGCCAAGCACGGTGTGCCTCTTCTTCTGTCTTATACCAACCGCCTACACGTCTGAAGCCCCTGCCCACAACAGCATAGCCTTCATCCTTGACTTTCAGCAAGTAGTAGGAGCCATTGTTATTATAAGCCTTAATCTCGTCAAAAGAGTCGATGTCATCGATTTGCAATAACTCGCCTCGCCAGTTGGAGAGATTGAATTTGTTGCCGTATTTCAAGATGATAGCATCATCATATTGTGCGATAATAGGGTCAGAAACTATCACGTCGCCGTCTTCATTGAGAAGAAGGTTTACTATTGTCTGTTCGTCCTCACCGACATAGAGAAGTCTCTTATCCTCAACTGTACTGCCAAGGACCTTGATGTTGCGACCTTCTCTCATCAGTTCTCCATTAGCGTTGTACACCTGCCGGTATCCGCTGGTGTATTCTGCGATGATGAACTTACCCTCTCCTTCAAAATGCACGTCAGTCAGTTGTCCAATGTTCTTATAGCCAGCAAAACCCTCTTTCAGGTTCTTTTGAGAAATAGGACGGAGATCTCCATTAGGAAGTCGCTCGAGAATGGTCCAATGGTATCTTCCGTTATCTTTATGTGTACCAAGAATGACGGCTCCCTTGTCGTGGTTATAGCTTTCAATATCGAATTTCGTGGGGATGTCTTCGCCATAAGCCGATTCATAGGAAGACAACAAGCCCTCATCAATCTTACCCCATTCATGTTCACCAATGACGCTCTGGAGCTTTTCATGGCGGATATTGGTCTCATTGATGCCGGAGTGCTGTGGTGCAGGCTGACGAAGCGGCATATTTATCAGCGGTTCCGATACCATTGGATGCTCTGGTGCAGGAGTGTAGTCCTTCAATTTTGTACTTGGGGTTTGACCTGATTGGGGCTTATAATTCTTACAGGTTGGTTTGTGGAGCCACGGATTGTTAGCAAATTCTCGGATGGCCTCATTTATGTTATATGCCATAACACTCGCCTTGCACAAATCGCATTCGTATGAAAATTTTTTTTCTGCCTTTTTCGCCTCACGGGCCTCACGTCCTTGTTTAGCGAACAGTCGGATATTATCCTCATATGTCTTAATCAGAAACTTATATGACTCTGGTGTCTTCGACTTCGCCCAATAATCACGTATATAGCCCTGCGTCTTTCCTATGAGACAATCAGAATCATGTCCATTGGTACGTTCACACTGTTCGCACATCACACCATGTCCATACTTATACTCTATCGAGTTAAAATTAGGAGCCCACGATTCTCCCTTGTCCTCTGTCTCTTGTTCCTTTTTGTAATAACGACAATTCGATTTATGGCTCACTCCTGTGGTTAAATCTACCCCACAATAGGCGCAGACTGGTTTCGATGCCTTGGGTACTTGGGCTGATGCTATGACAATACCACCCACCAAGAATATGGATAACAATAATTTTCTCATATACTATAGTTTTTTTTGATACTTTTTAGTCTTTAGTGAAGCTATCCATAGAGCCGCCCCACCACCAAACAGAATTACGGATAGTGCCATCACTTGTATACTACGCTCTGCAAAGAACATCAGGTAGGACCCTCCCAGATTAACTAGGAAAACAAGAACGCCTGTGCTTATACAAACACAGAATATATAAAGCATGTCACCGAAAGAGAGTGAGCCAAGATTGCCTTTGAGAAGCTGTATGAACATGTTGCCCACAGGTATGATGGCAATGGCAACACTGATGTATACCAACAGCATCCATCTCCTGTGGTGCTTCTCTTTCTTCTGTAGATAGTCATCCATCTGCGATTGCATCTTCTCATACTGTGCTTTCGACTCCTCGTTCATCAACTCTTCGTAAATCTTCGACACAGGTTTTTTATTGTCAATTATGGATACTGCCGATTTGTTGCTCATAACTTCTCTTTCCGGTTCTAAATACATCGAGCCGAAAAACATGACAAGTGTCATGACGATGATAGGAAAGAGTTTTTTCATACTATCAGAATTTTTGTCTAGATTACTATAAGGAAAATAGTTAATACAATGAGGATAAAGACCACCAACACCAAAACACCCCTCCAATTGGTTTTACCCGTCGGTTTCGTCCAGTCACCCCACATCAAATCCCTTTTAACAGGATCTTGAATCCAGTTATTCATCTGTTCTTGCACAATTCTGTTATGCTCTAACAAATCATCTTGATGACACATATTTATACCATTGTTTAGTTTTTTATTTCTTATATATCAACTTAGCTTGCATGCCCTTGTAGGCCACTGGATACTTTATTTCCGGCTTACAGCCCTCAGCCAACACTATTATCTTCAGCATGTGGCAGTCGCTAACGTTCAGTTCCTTCAACTTTGGGCAGCAGCTTACATCTACAGTTTCAACATAAGAGAAACCAGCATGGAAATATTCCAGGTTGGGAAAATATTTCAAATCTTCATATGACTTGATATTGCGCACATAACTTCTATAGTTCATCAGACTAAGTCTAGTGGCCGCTGCAGCCTCTTCCAAGGATATATTACCATCCTTATTGGTATCTATCTTATTACGCAGACAAAAGTCACGAATACCATCATCTTTGAATACTATATCACTGACATCGTACGCCATCACATCATTTGACATTATGCCCATCAGTGCTAGCACACATAACATAACTTTTTTCATAATCCTTATAGTTTTAGATATATATCTGATGCAAATATAGTAATAATATCACAATAATGCAACAAAAATTCTATATTTTATTATGGGAAAGCCCGATAATCATCGAAGGTACAGGTTTGATACCTTGTTATAATTAGAAATTAAACATCCAAACATTTGAGAAAAGAAATCATACAAATAGTTTGACGACATAATTCAAAGAGAATAATGTCGCCAAACTATTCGCAATAGAGGCTATGAGTTTGCACGCATAATTCGATGAGTTTGCACGCATAATTCGCATCGAATTCAGCCTGCAAACTATCCGGATGTAGGCTGCATGCAAATCGAGGCTTACGAAAGAGCTACTTTAGCATCACAACACAATAACTATTGAGGTGCAATACAATAACTATTGACTATCAAAAGTGGCACTATTGGAGTGCTAGTACAGCTATTTTGCGCACCAGTTAGCTGTATTCAGAGCAGGCTTAGCTATATTTCTCGAATACTCATAAAGAAATCCCGTATTCTAATAAAGGTTTTCGCAAAAACTATTAACCTTCTAACCTGACACCCTTCAAACCACGATATACAGGGCGTTTCTGGCATGTTAATAGTTTGCCAACTATTAACATACATCTACTATACTTGAAAATTTGGGGTTCCGAAAATACCCTAAAATATCGAAAAATACGAAAAAAGAATTTTATAATAAAATTTTCGTTCTTTTTGTTTTTTTCGTCATTTTCGGAATCTATTTTGTGATGTAGGTTAGAAGTATGTTAATAGTTGCCGCAACTATTAACATGGCTCAAAGCCTTTGTACATCGGCATTTGAGGGTAGTCATGTTAATAGGTTACATGTTTTTGCGCATAAACTATTTCTATGGAAAAAGAGAGGATGAGCAACATGGCTTATCCTCTCTTTATTATGTATAGAAATACTTGTTTACTTGTTCACCTGGAACTTGGTGTCGCCATCCTTGAAGAAAGCATTGATCTGCTTGGCAGCAGCGATACCAGCATTGATGTTGGCCTCGGCTGTCTGAGCACCCATCTTCTTTGGAGTAGAGAAGTAGCGACCTTCAAACTTCAGGAACTCATCGTTAGCATCGGGCATGATGTCGGTAACGAACTTCAAGTCCTCACGCTCTGCCATCAGTTTGATGAGGCCAGCCTCGTCAATCACTTCCTTACGAGCGGTGTTAACGAGTACGCCGCCCTTCTTCATCTTACCTACCAAAGCATAGTTGATGCTCTGCTTGGTCTCAGGAGTAGCGGGGATGTGGAGTGAAACAACATCGCAGGTCTCGAAGAGAGCCTCCTGATTAGCTACAGCGTGAACGCCAGCCTTCTCGATAACCTCTGCGGGGCAGAAAGCATCGTAAGCATAAACATCCATGCCGAAGCCCTTGGCGATGCGAGCTACATTGCGACCTACATTACCGAAAGCAAGGATACCGAGCTTCTTGCCCAGCAACTCAGAACCGCTCTTGCCATTGTAGAATCCACGAACAGCCATTACCAGCAAACCGAATACCAACTCGGCTACGGCGTTAGCGTTCTGGCCAGGAGTGTTCTCGGCAACTACATTGTGGGCAGTAGCGGCAGCGAGGTCGATATTGTCGTAACCTGCACCAGCACGAACCACAATCTTCAACTGCTTAGCAGCATCCAATACTTCTGCATCTACCTTATCTGAACGGATAATCAGTGCATCGGCATCTTTTACTGCATCCAGCAGTTGTGCCTTTTCTGTATATTTCTCGAGCAGTGCCAGCTCATTGCCAGCAGCTTCTACTTCTGCCTTGATACCATTAACAGCTGCAGCTGCAAATGGCTTCTCTGTTGCAACTAATACTTTCATGTTGTTTATTGAACATTGAACATTGACCATTGACCATTAATCTTTCGCTTCCGTTTTGGTCGTCTTGATGATTTTTGTCAGAGTAGCTGCGATTTTACCACAATCATTATAAATAGATTCAAATTGTTTGTCGTCTATTACGTCTGACTCATGTAACAGCTCTAGCCAATATTCAGTTTCGTTTGCTTCCTTTAGAGCAATGTTTAATTTGTTAACAAAATCCATTCGACTTTGAGCATTGACACTCTCTCGAATATTTGCCCCTATACTAGTGCCACTTCGGAGAACTTGTTTAGACAATACATATACTTGTTTGTCTTCTTTCAAGTACTTATAAAGACGGATTATTCGTAGTGCAAAAGCCTTACTATCAATTAATACTTGATTATCCGCCTTCATAATGGTCAATGGTCAATGAACAATGGTCAATGATTACTCTCAAATTCCTTCATGCAAGCAACGAGGGCGTTAACACCTTCGATGGTCTGAGCATTGTAGCAAGAAGCACGGAAACCACCAACATCGCGGTGACCCTTAACACCAACCATACCCTTAGAGGTAGCGAAGTCGAGGAAGTCTTTCTCCAACTCCTTGTACTCGTCAGCCATTACGAAGCAGAGGTTCATCAGTGAACGGTCCTCAGCAACGGCTGTACCACGGAACATCTTGTTGCGGTCAATCTCACCGTATACAATCTCTGCACGCTGCTTAGCCAGCTTGTCCATAGCTTCAACACCGCCCTGCTTCTTAATCCAGCGCAGGTTCTCGAGAGCGCAGTAGATGGGCACTACAGGAGGAGTGTTGAACATAGAACCCTTAGAAACGTGAGTGCGATAGTCGAGCATGGTAGGAATCTCACGAGGAGCCTTGCCCAGAGCGTCGTCCTTAACAATGACGATAGTTACACCAGCCATAGCGAGGTTCTTCTGAGCACCAGCATAGATGGCGTCGTACTTCTTCACGTCAACGGGACGGCTGAAGATATCTGAAGACATATCGGCAATCAGAGGAACGTTAACATCGAGGTCCTTGCGAATCTCAGTACCATAGATGGTATTGTTTGTTGTGATGTGCAGATAGTCAGCATCAGCAGGAACAGTGAAGTCCTTAGGAATGAAGGTATAGTTTGAATCAGCTGAAGAAGCTACCTCAACAACCTCACCAAACAGCTTGGCTTCCTTCATAGCCTTCTTTGCCCAAACACCAGTGTTCAGGTAAGCAGCCTTCTTTACCAGGAAGTTGTAAGGAATCATACAGAATTCAAGACTGGCACCACCACCAAGGAAGATTACGGAATAGCCCTCAGGAATGTCGAGCAGCTCCTTGACAAGCGCAACGGCCTCGTCAACTACGGGCTGGAAGTCCTTTGCACGATGGCTGATCTCCATCAGAGAAAGACCAGAACCATTGAAGTCTAAACACTGTTTGGCGGTGGCCTCAATCACCTCGCGGGGAAGCATTGAGGGACCTGCATTAAAGTTGTACTTCTTCATTTTTGAATGTCTAATTTAAAAGTTTATATCAATGATTATTTAATCTCTACATGATAGGCGTCTCATGGTGAGACTCTAGATGTATTATCTTTTGCGGTGCGAAATTACACTTTTTATTTTAATTGGGCAAATATTTGAGCATAAATTAAGCAAATTATGTACTTTTGTTTGCATTTTGTCAACTCCACCTTACAATTATCTCACCTCTTCGACAATAGTCTTAATTCCTTTTATCTTTTCGCCACGAGTTTCGCGCAATACTTGGCGCACTTTTTCTCGTTTTACGGCTACATAAGCATAGCGGTCTTTGACATCAATGCGACCAATTTCATCGGAACGCAGGCCACCCGATTTGCAAAGGAATCCCACTATGTCGCCCTTTGAAATCTTATCCTTCTTTCCCTTGCCGATATAGAGGGTTGCCATCTTGGGAAGTGCAGGCGTAAGATTATTGACCATTGACGATTGACCATTGACCATTTTCAGGGTGGGCTCATAATGTTCAATGTTCAATGGTGAATGGTCAATGACAAACTCTGGAATTTGCTCCTCTGGTCCGAGAATAAAGAAGGCACGACCTTGCTTATCCCAGCGAGCTGTGCGGCCTACACGATGAATGTAGCCATCTTCGCTTTCGGGCAGATGATAGTGGATGATGTTCTGAATGTCGGGAAAGTCGAGACCACGAGATGCTAAGTCGGTGCTCACAAGCACATTGGCAGAGCCGTTGCTGAAACGATAGAGGGCATCTTCGCGCTGGCGCTGTTCCAGTCCACCATGAAAGCGACTGGTTACAAAACCTTGTTCGCGCAGATAATTGTCTACACGCTCTACTGATTCACGATAGTTGAGGAATACAATGCTACTCTCGTTGCCAAAGCTCAATAGCAGTTGGCGCAGCGTCTCGAGTTTGTCTTTCTGTGGACTGTGTACCTCGTAGAGGGTGATGCGCTCTGAGGTCTGTTCGTCTTCAGGAAGGAAGTCGATAAGCGTTCCTTTCTTCGACATATTAACAAACTGCGGAATCTCTTCGGTATTGGTAGCTGACAAGAGAATACGGCGCTGCAATCCTGGCAGACTATTGATGAGTTTCTCCATCTCTGCTTGGAACCCCATCTCCAGACACTTATCGAACTCATCGATGATGAGATAGCGAATGCCATAGCGAGAGATGTTGTCCTTGTCGAGATGATCGTTCAGTCGACCGGGTGTACCGAATATGATCTGTGGCTTTACCTCTTTTAATTTACGATGCTCGTCCATCGCAGCACGACCGCCATAGACACTCATGCCTCTCAGTCCGCAACCCATACTCTTTAATACTTGAGCAGACTGCAATGCCAACTCACGACCTGGAGTGATGACTAAGGCCATTGGCCATTGATCATTGGTCATTGAACATTGATCATTGATGAGTTGGACAAGGGGTAGGAGATAGGCAAGTGTTTTACCTGTGCCAGTGGGGGATAGTAAAACAACATCACCGTCGGAGCCTAAGATGGCTTCGGCGGCGTGTTGTTGCATTTCGTTTAGCTCGGAGATACCAAGCTTATTGAGTATCTGCTGTATATCCATATAGTGTGCCCCTTCCTTTTAGAGAGGGGAGAGAGAAGGGTTTATTTCTTCTCCTCTTTCTTTGTCTCGTTCTTCAGAGTAGACTTGTAGCGCTTGTTCAGACCATTGATGACATCATTGGTAATGTCGAAGCGCTTAGCAGCGTACAGAATGTTGTCGCCCTGCTTGGTGAGAATCAGGTCGTACTTCTTATCCTTATTATATGCTGCGAGGAAGTGCTGCAGTGAGTCGCGCAGTGCTTCGTTATACTTGTTGGTCTCAGAAGCCAATTCATTCTCTAAACGAGCTGACAGCTCCTGAAGGCTCTGCTGCTGGCGCTGGATAGCTGCCTGCTGGCTCTCAGCCTGCTCACGACTGGTGAAACCATTGTTCTGCAACTTCTGCTGGAAATTGGCAGCAGCATTCTGCAAAGCCTGACCTTTTGCGTTTACAGTATTGCGGGCATTGGTGCTCTTCTTCTGCAGTACGAGAGTGAACTCCTTGCAGAACTCATACTGAGTCATCAGTGAGTCAACTTCTACATAAGCGATTTTTAGGTTACCAGTGCTTTCTCCTGCAGCAGCTGCAGCAGGCTGTTCGTCCATCTTAGGGCTTGCATTGTTGCAAGATGCCAGTGCTACTACGGCAGCAGCGGCCAGAAACATGTACTTTTTCATTGTTTTCTTCTTATTTTAATATTTTTCGTTATTTCGTAATGTCGTTATCACGTGATATCGCTATTTTGATTTCTCGCTAACCGCGAATTTGCTCTTTCTTCGCATCTCGCGATCTTGGTCCATCACGCAGTGAATGCCACGGTCTTTCATGGCCTGACTGTCGTGAATATGCTGTGACGAGAAGCTACCATTCTTGTGTGAAAGTACTTTCACTAAGAAAAATAACATGCCTATAGCAATTATTAACGTGGTCAATAGCAGTATTTTCATCATAAATGATTAATTTTGCGACTGCAAAGTTACGAATAAAAGATTAAATAGTAATAATTAAACATTAAAATAAACATTAAATATGAATAAAAGTGAGTTAAAACCGGCTGCGGTCTTTGAACAATTTGCGAAGATTAACGAAATTCCACGTCCTTCAAAGCGTGAAGAGAAGATGATTGAGTATCTGAAAAACTGGGGTGAGAGTCGTGGACTTGAAACGAAGGTTGACGAAACGGGTAATGTCATCATCCGTAAGGGTGCTACTAAGGGCATGGAAAACCGCAAGACGGTGATTCTGCAGAGTCACATGGATATGGTGTGTGACAAACTGGTAGATGTAGAGTTTAACTTTGATACTGACGCTATTAAGACATATATCGATGGCGAGTGGCTGACAGCTGAGGGTACTACACTTGGTGCCGACGATGGTATCGGTTGTGCTATGGAGCTGGCAGTGCTCGACAGCAATGACATCGAACATGGTCCTATTGAGTGTGTATTCACTCGCGATGAAGAGACTGGTCTGACGGGTGCTGAAGGTATGAAGGCTGGCTTCATGACTGGCGACTATCTCATCAACCTCGACTCTGAGGATGAAGGCGAAATCTTCGTTTCTTGCGCTGGCGGTCGTAACACTACTGCAAAGTTCAACTTCAAGAAGGAGGCTACTCCCGCAGGTTTGTTCTTTATGCGTGGTCAGCTGAAGGGACTCGTAGGTGGTCACTCTGGTGATGATATCAACAAACAGCGTGCTAACGCTATTAAGTTGCTGGGACGCTTCTTGTTCCAGACCATGAACCGCTACGAGGGTGTTCGCTTGGCACAGTTCAATAGTGGTAAGATGCACAACGCTATTCCTCGCGATGGTATGTTTGTGATTGCTGTTCCCAATGACGTGAAAGAGAATGTGAAGGCCGACTGGAATGTGTTTGCTTCTGACGTAGAAGAGGAGTTCCATGTAACTGATACACAGATGGTATGGGCTATGGAGAGCACTGACGCTGAGCCTGTGATTGAGGCTGGCGTAGCTCGCAACTTCGTTTATGCTTTGCAGGCAGTAGATAATGGTATCTATGCTATCTGTCAGGATCCCGCGCTGAACGGTATGGTAGAGACTTCAAGTAATATTGCCAGCATCGAGACTGCTGATACACAGATTACGATTGTTTCTTCTCAGCGCTCAAACGTAATGTCTAATCTCGATAATATGTGCGCTACTATCGGTGCTTGCTTCTCTCTGGCTGGTGCTGAGGTGAAACACTCTGATGGCTATCCTGCATGGAAGATGCGCTCAAATAGCGAATTGCAGAAGATTGTGAAAGACTCTTACGTAAAGCTCTTCGGTAAGGAACCTATCGTTCGTGGTATTCACGCTGGTTTGGAGTGTGGTCTCTTCTCAGAGCGTTATCCTAACCTTGATATGGTATCCTTCGGTCCTACACTGCGTTTCGTTCATACTCCTGAGGAGCGTTTGCTGATTCCTACTGTTCAGATGGTATGGGATCATCTGCTTGACGTGCTGAAGAACATTCCCCAGAAATAATCTTGAATGAAACATAGTGTATATATTATAATAGGTGTAGCCCTGTTGCTGTTCGCTTCGTGCGGACAGCAACAGAAGGCTAAATCTGTGGTGAAAGACTTTATGGATACTTATCCGCGTGGTGAGGTGAGCTATCTGGAATTCTCAGATGTGGACTCTACCAATGCCATCAGCGACTCACTCATTAGCGTGTTGCAAGCAAGTGCGGGTAAAAACATGACATTCCAAAAGCGTACCAGCAAGATGCTGATACTTCTTAGAGCCAAATACTTATTGAACGATGATACTTGCAGTACCACGTTCTATATGAATCCGGATTTCGAAGGTGTCGTAGCCTTCAAGGAAAACTAGATGCGCTCTACCTGTTTCACACCCCTTACGGTGCGAAGCTTTTTTAATAATGCCTCCAGACGGGTGTTGTCATCAATCATGATGGTCAGGTTTCCGCTGAACAATCCGTCGTGAGAGTCAATATTGATGCTACGCAATACAAGTTTCTCATCGCGCGAGATGATATTGGTAAGGTTGTTGACTATACCGATATCATCGTTGCCGATGATGCGTAGGGTGATGGTATATTGTGACGCACCTTTGCCACTCCATTTTGCCTTGACAATACGATAACCAAAGCGTTTCTTAAGCTCTGCTGCGTTGGGACAATCTTGACGGTGAATCTTGATACCGCCATTGACAGTCACAAAACCGAAGACAGCATCGCCGTAGATGGGCTGGCAACAGCGTGCCAACTGATAGTCGATACCTTTCAGGTTGCGATCAATGACCAATACGTCGTCTGAACCATGAGCTATGGGTGATGCTTTAGAGTCATCAAGCACGAAGTTGGCAGCACTCTCAGCAACATTATTACCCGTTACGGGTTGGTCGTCTTGTTGCAAGGAGATATACTTCTCAAT
The DNA here is from genome assembly GCA_900119285.1 of Prevotellaceae bacterium HUN156. Lineage (GTDB taxonomy): Bacteria > Bacteroidota > Bacteroidia > Bacteroidales > Bacteroidaceae > Prevotella. The sequence goes on along the minus strand of FPIT01000012.1, from coordinate 43,270 downwards.
GATGATGGCAGGGTCTAACTCTCCGTTGGCAACCTGACGATAGAAGTCACTCACCTCCTTGAAACCGAGCTTGCGGATGAGCAACTGCATAATGCTGTCGTCCATCTCCAACTTACGATTCTTGAACTTACGTTCCAACATCTCCTTGGCAAAGAGGCCTTCCTTGACTTGTGTCTCTTTCAGTGCCAGACGTATCTTAGAACGAGCACGTGATGTCTGGGCAATGTTCAACCAGTCTTGCTTGGGTTTCTGGTTGGTTCCCGTCATAATCTCCACTTGGTCACCACTCTGTAGTGCTTGACGGATGGTCACAGCCTTTCCATTGATGCGTGCACCTGTGCAGGCATTACCAATCTTAGAATGGATATGGTAGGCGAAGTCGAGTACAGTAGCACCCTTGGGGAATTTAAACAAGTCGCCCTTGGGAGTGAATACAAATACCTCGTCTTCATAGAGGTCCATCTTAAACTGATCCATTGCCTCCATGCCATCGCTCGTCTCTAGCATGGTACGGATATTGGTGAGCCATTCATCCAATCCGGATTCACTCTTCACACCTTTATAGCGCCAGTGGGCAGCCACACCGCGTTCGGCAATCTCATCCATGCGGTCAGTACGAATCTGTACTTCAACCCATTTCTGTTCAGGACCTAATACGGTGATATGCAAGCTCTCGTAACCATTCGATTTAGGCACACTCAGCCAGTCGCGCAAACGCTTGGGGTTAGGCTGATACATGCTTGTAATCAGTGCAAAGGCCTGCCAGCACTGCATCTTTTCTTTCTCCATAGGACTATCGATGATGATGCGGATGGCAAAGAGGTCATAGACACCCTCAAACTCGCACTTCTGCTTCTTCATCTTCTGCCAGATGCTGTGTATCGACTTGGTACGTCCTTTGATATGGAACTTTAATCCTGCCTCCGTCAGTCGCTCTGATACAGGCTTGATAAAGTTTTCGATATAAGCATCGCGACTCTTCTTGGTCTCGCTCAACTTATCCTTAATATGATAGTAGGCGTCGTGCTCCAAATATTTCAGAGACAGATCTTCCAGTTCGCTCTTTAACTTATATAGACCCAATTTGTGAGCCAAAGGAGCATAGAGGTAGGCTGCCTCCTGACTGACTTCGTGCTTAGGACCCTCTAAGGTGATGTCTCTAATCTGTCGCATCAGATTAACTCTGTCGGCAATCATAATCAAGATGACACGCATGTCCTCAGCAAACGATAATAGCAGGTTGCGGAAGTTCTCTGACTCTACAACGGGATTCTTTTGATACAGATTCTGGATGCGCTGCAAACCATGAAGTATGCGGGCAATGCTTTCGCCAAACTGTTCGCGCACTTCCTCGATGGTCAGCAAACCTTCTTCTACGTTGGGACGCAACAATACTGCCAACACACTGTCGCGGCGTAAGCCAATCTCTTCAACCACCAATAAGGCTGTTTGAAAAGAGAGTAGGATAGGGTTTAGTCCGAATATGTTGCGCTGTGATTGACGCTGCTCGGCAGTTTCCATAATGTGATGGCATAGCTTTTCCTCGTCGCCCTCGTGTAGAGAAGGCGCAATCTGCTCACGAATCTTGTGATACAAAAGCTGTATCTCTTTCTTCTCCTCTATGGTGAAATCCAGTTTGTCTGTCATGATTTGGGTCAGTTTTATCTTGCAAAGATACGAAATAATTCAGAATTCATAATTATTAATTCATATTTATTTAGTAATTTTGCACCCGATTTTGAATAATAAGGTAAAAATGAAGGATTTTAAAGCAGCATTGTTCGATCTGGATGGCGTCGTATTTGATACGGAGCCACAGTATACTGTGTTCTGGGGAGCGCAGTGCCGCGAGTTTCATCCAGAGCATCCTGGACTGGAACACGAAATCAAAGGACAGACGCTGGTACAGATTTATGATGCTTGGTTTTCTGGACCATTAACCGACAAGCAGCCTTTGATTACAGAACGACTGAACCGCTATGAACAGCAGATGGCATACAACTACGTGGCAGGCTTCGAGGCATTTATCAAGAAGCTCCGTCAACAGGGTGTGAAGACTGCTGTGGTAACAAGTTCTAATGTTCCTAAGATGCAGGCAGTATATGCTAGTCATCCAGAGTTCCGCGGATTGTTTGATGCAATCCTTACCTCTGAGGATTTTGAACGCTCTAAACCCGATCCAGACTGTTATCTGAAAGCAGCTCAGCGACTGGGAGTAGAGGTTAAGGACTGTGTGGTTTTTGAAGATTCATTTAATGGATTGAAATCTGGTCGCGCAGCAGACATGTATGTGGTGGGCTTAGCCACAACGAATGCCGTAGATGCTATCCGTCCACTATGCGACGAGATTATCAGCGACTATCAGAAATATAATGTTTAATATTTAATCTTTAATATAAAAAAGATGGCAGGATATTTAGTAAGTGACACACGTAAGGTTACGACACACCGTTTTATGGAGATGAAGCAGAAAGGCGAGAAAATCTCCATGCTCACATCATACGATTATACTATGGCTGGTATTGTGGATAAGGCTGGCATTGATGCTATCCTTGTTGGTGACTCAGCCTCAAACGTAATGGCTGGTAATGCTACCACATTGCCGATGTCTGTTGACTATATGATTTACCATGCCCGCTCTGTTGCTCGCGCTTGTCAGCGTGCACTAGTGGTATGTGATATGCCGTTTGGTTCATATCAAGTAAATGCTACCGAGGGTGTTTCCAATGCTATCCGTATTATGAAGGAGAGTGGATGTGATGCACTGAAGATGGAAGGTGGCGAGGAGATTCTCGATACTGTAAAGCGCATCTTGGATGCAGGTATCCCTGTGATGGCTCACTTGGGACTGACTCCACAAAGTATCAATAAGTTTGGTTCGTATGCTGTACGTGCCAAGGAACAAGCAGAGGCAGATAAACTGCTGCGCGATGCTCAGTTGCTGGACGAAGTAGGATGCTTCGGTATTACGTTGGAAAAGGTGCCTGCAAAGTTAGCTGCAGAGGTAACAAAACTAGTGAAGTGTCCTACCATTGGTATTGGTGCCGGTAATGGTTGTGATGGTCAGGTGCTGGTTGTTGCCGATATGCTGGGCATGACACAGGGATTCTCACCCCGCTTTTTGCGTCGCTATGCCGACCTGAATATGGTGATAACTGATGCGGTCGGTCACTATGTCGAGGATGTCAAGAGCGGTGACTTCCCCAATGCGAACGAATCGTATTAATAGATGAACTCACAGAATACACCTGTACACATCAAGTTATGGCATCGCGACTTCTGGCTGATGGCTACAAGTTCGCTATTGCTGACCATGTCGATATATATACTCATTCCAATCATGCCACGTTGGCTGATGGAAGAGTTACACTTCTCACCTGAAGAAGTGGGATACTCAATGGGTGTCTTTGGACTGGGCTTGTATCTGATGGGTGCGTTGTGCTCATGGCTTGTACAGCACTATCGTCGTAATGTGGTATGCATGTGGGCCATCTTGGCAGTGGCAGTCAACTTATCTTTATTATGGTATGTTGATATCCTGCGTTGCCAAATGATGGACTTTACCATTATCATGCTTCACCGCTTCTTGTTAGGTGCTACATTCGGTTTGGCACAGATGGTGTTGTCATCTACACTGATTATCGATACTTGTGAATCATATCAGCGTACAGAGGCTAATCATAGTGCCTCCTGGTTTGCACGTTTTGCCTTGTCGCTGGGTCCGATGGTAGGAATCATCGTGTATAATCTATATGGCTTTGATGGTGTATTGTGGGGTGGTTTAGGTTGCGCACTCTGTGCCTTGCTGTTGGTGAAAGTGGTTTCTTTCCCATTCCGTACACCAGAAGAAGGAATTAAGGTGGTATCACTCGACCGTTTCTTCCTGACTCATGGCTTTGTATTGTTTGTCAACTTGCTATTGGTAACTACTGTTATTGGCATGTTGCTTTCAATGAGTTTTGAGCCATTGTTCTATGCCTTGATGATGGGCGGCTTCTTCTTGGCTTTGTTGGCACAGCGTTTCGTATTCCGTGATGCTGAGTTGAAGAGCGAGATTATCACTGGACTGACATTGCTGTTTGCGGCATTGCTCATCTTGCTGATAGCACCAGAATCACCAGTATCTCCTGTATTCGTTGGACTGAGCTCGGGTATTATCGGTTCGCGTTTCCTATTGTTCTTTATTAAGCTTAGTCGTCATTGTCAGCGAGGAACATCACAGAGCACTTACTTTCTGGGATGGGAAACGGGACTTTCTGCCGGACTCGCTCTTGGTTATGGCTGTTTCTATCAGCAGCCCACCATACTTATTTACACTGCTTTGGGACTTACTGGTTTGGCTTTGTTGTTATACCATTTCTTTACCCATCAGTGGTTTGTGCGCAATAAGAATCGCTAACGTCTGCACATTTGCAGATAAGGACAAGTATTGCAGACCTTGAGGTCTGTAGTAGGAGTGAACGGGATGTTCTGCGAGAATATCTCGTTCACTTTTTCTTCTAACATTTCATTAAAGCGAGCGCTATGTTCTTGGATGTCGTAGATTCTCTCTTTACCGAAACGTAGTGTGGGATCGTAGTCTTTACTTGCTGCATGCTGGATAAACAGCAGGGCAGGAGAAACCTTGAGTGATGAGAGGTGTGAGGTAAGAGGTGAGAGTCCTTGACTGACGATGTCTGCATAGACAAAGGTCTGCAGATAGTAGTCGGAATGCTCATGTATCTTGTTGGCATCAAAGATGTCCTCTACACTTGCCAATGGCTTGGGCTCTCGACTACCTGTTTTATAGTCTACCACACGGATTCTTCCATCACTCATCTGATCTAAGCGGTCAATGCGACCACCAATCTTAAGGGGTAAGAGGTGGGAGGTGAGAGGTGAGAGGTCGCGAACGACGTCGCACTCCAATCCGAGAATGTCGAAAGGAGTGAGGGCTTTGTCAATCTCAATGAGTTGGCGCAGATAGCGGATGATAACCTCACGATTGATAAGATGCAAACCGCCAATGACGGCATGGGGTAACTCTTTGTGAAAAGCATCGTCTACAGCTTTCTCAATGGCAATCTTACTCTTCAGCAGCTGATCGAGAGCTTCTTTTGTAACGTGTTTGGGCAACTGGTGATAGAGTATGTCGGCAGCCTCATGGAAGATGTTACCAAAGACGCGATTGTCGAGCTCTTGCTCATCATCGGGCTCGTCAGGTTCCTTGATGCCTGCAATATAGCGATAGTAGAATTGCAATGGGCAGCGCATATACTTATTGATGGCTGAGGGCGACAATACAGCATCATTGTCTGCAGAGAATTGCTGACAGAGCAACTCCATGACATGTGGCGTTTTCTCAATAGAGTCTGGGACGTAACGGGTAATCGTCTTTCCTGATTGCAGCGCATGCTGTGTGATAGAATGACCGCTCTCCACCATCAACTGCAACATAAAGCGACTCATCTCACCACGCTGACCGTCTTCTGTGGCGTTGTTCCATAGAATGGTAATATCCTTGGCACGCTGTATCAGTCGATGGAAATAGTAGGCATAGATGCTTACCTTATTCTCTACAGTTGTCAACTCATAGGCTTGTCGGATGCTGTGGGGAATGAAAGAACTGTCGTTCACGCCTTTGGGCATGTTCCCTTCGTTGCAACTGAGCAATAATACGTGATCGAAGTCAAGGTTACGGGTTTCCAATACGCCCATCACCTGTATTCCTTCTGCTGGCTCTCCATGGAAAGGAATACTGGTTTGCTGAATCAGTTGACTAACAAGTCGCTGTAGCGTAACGTCTGTAACCTGCAGATCGCCACTCTCAATAAGTGCATGGAGACGATTGACGAGGGTATATGCACGGAAAAGGGATTCTTGGAAAAGTGGGTCGGAACCTGACGGAGAATCATCAGAAGCTTTTACTCCTTGCGCTATCTGTCGTAGCATTTTGCAGAGCGCTAAGGTAATCTCCTGCTTCTTGTTTCCTGCTTCCTGCTCTTCTTCTATATATTTATAATATGGATGACGCTGGAAGGCACGGACCAATCGTGGACTATTTCCACCCAACAGCATGTCATAGTAGCGTTGGATGAAAGAGGCGACGGGCGTCTGTGATAAGGGATAGCCAGTCGTGATGTTTACTTTCTCTACTTCATCGGGTAAGCAATGAATGGCGGTGGGTAGTAATTGTTCGTTGCAAAGCACAATGGCAGTCTTTCGGCCGTCCTTGTAGCGCTGTTGCTCGCGTAGCCAAGTGCTGATATAGCGTGCTTGAATATGTTCGGTAGGCGCAGAGAAGTAAGTAATCTCTTTTGGACGCTTGAAATTCTTGTAGATAGCTTCGCTCTGGCTGTCAAGCTCATTGGGGAAGTATTTGAGATAAGTGGCGATATAGCGACCTGCCTCATGGTTATGCATATAGTAATCGTCGAAGTCCCAATAGAAGAATGCCTTTCCTTCTTTCTGTAATTGCGAGAAAAGCTGTTGCTCAACTTTCTGTAGCAGGTTGAAGCCCACAAAGAGGTAGCGGTCGTATTGGGAGAGGTGAGAGGAGAGCGGTGAGGGTTGAGAGGTAACAACCTGTCGATAGAGGGCACCCTCATAGGCAAGGCCTTGCTTTGCTAAGCGCTCATTGAAGTCATGATAGATATCTATGAAGTGGCTCCATAGGCGTAGGAAGCGTTGCTTGAGCTCTGTCTCATGTTCTTCGGTGAAGTGGCTGAAGAAATGTTTTAGCAGTTCACGCTGCTCGTTAGTGAGATAGCTGAGGTCATCGAGTTCGTGGATATCGCGTAGGTTGGCAAAGACACGGTCAGCATCTGCCATATTCTTATCAATATCATCGAAATCGCTGATGAGCAGCTGTCCCCATCCATAGAACTTGTCCAGTGTCTCGTCGGAACCAGTATGCAGACAGAATGACTTATGCAAATCACACACCAATTTGATAGGATCTGCGACCGTCAGCGATGATTGTTGGCGGAACAGTTCACTGATGGTGATATAGGCAGGACTCCAAAGGGGCTTGCCATTCGTCAGGTGCGCCAGTTGATTGTTGAGAAACAACGAGGCACGTTTGTTGGGGAATACTACCACTGTACGCGACAGGTCGGTGCCGTATTTCTTGATAATATCTTCTGCTACATATTCTAGGAAATTCTTCATACTTTTTACTCCTTCACTTCCTCAATCTTATTACTATACACATACCATAGCCATCCCTTCACATTTGGATGTCCCATCTGTTGAAGCAACTGCATATATTCGCGCACTTGTTCCTGATATTCAGGCTTGGGACGACCAAACTTGAAGTCTACTACATGTGTCTCTTTCCCGTCTGTCATTACACGGTCAGGACGGCGTTCTTCTACTACACCCTGTTCGTTGAGACGTAAAATACTGCATTCGTTGAATAGTTTCCAACGGTCAGAAAACCAGTCTTTTATGCGTGAATCTTTCAGTCTTTGGTGCAGCATGTCTGTTAGCTTCGTTGCAGTTACTTCATCATCATAGAGTACACCATCGTTTTGCAGTTGACGCAAGGCTCCTTCTATGTCTTCTGTCGTGCGGATGGTTGAGAAAATCTCGTGGAGCACACTACCCATCTTGATATAGCTTAACTCTTGCTGTTCGTCATCGCCTTCAATGAATTCACGGCTTTTATTACTCTGTCTGAACTCAGTCTTGCCTTTGAAACTTTCTAACAGAACCTGTACGGGGATGACGGGCTTGAGAAAGACGTTCTCAGAGATAGGTTTTGTTTGTTCTGTGGGGATAATGGATTCATTAGATCCATAAGAAAACTCTAACTCATTTTCCTCATCACCTTCTCCGCTAATACTGCTTCCATCCAACTTCAAATCCGTAAGGACCTCCTCAATGAGGACAGAACGATTGTTCTTGGCATTTCGTTGGCCAATGACGTACAAACTCTGGGCAGCACGTGTGAAAGCAACATAGAGCAGATTGAGGTTATCGACAGTATTCTGTAGATGTTCATCCCAATAGTCGTGTTCATAGATGGTCTCTTTCATCTGATTGGCACTATAGTCAATAGGTGCAAGAGGTAGCGCATCGAATGGTGTTTCTGTAGGTTTACACCATAGCACATCAGGCATCTCAAGTTTCCAGTCACAGAAAGGAATGATGACATGCGTAAATTCCAGTCCTTTACTCTTATGGATAGATAGGATGCGCACACCATCGGCACCATCGCTCTGAATGGTTTTTCCACAGATTGTTTCTTCCCATTCGCGGATAAAGGCATCAATATCTGACGTGTGGTCTTGAGTGAACTGACTCAGCTGGTCATAGAAGGCACACAGATACGCACTCTGTTCGTTGAGTCGCTCCAGTTGGAATATGTTATAGAGACGTTCTGTTAGTTCATAGAGTGGCATTCGTATCAGTTCCTCCATATGACCAATATATGCCTCAGGTAACATACTGTCTAGTTCGCGGTCTTTGATGAGAAGCTCATTCTCAGCAATAGGATTGCCAAGAACAGTGTGATGATAGAGTTTGACGATGGTAGCTTTGGCTAACTGGTCGTCGGGATGCGTCAACAGGTGGAGGGCTTGGATAAGTAGACATATTGAGATAGATGCATCAAGTCTAAAAGCCTCGTCGCTGATGATGCGTACATCGGGCATGTTTTCATCGAAATATGCCGCTATGAGTGGAATAAATTTATTGGTACGTACCAGGATGGCAATGTCGTTGAGCTTTGCGCCTTGTTCTTGCAACTGGCGAATAGTGTCAGCGACAGCTTCCATGGTATGTTGTTGGTAATCATCGTTAGGTAATAGACGAATGTTGACGTAACCGCTATCTTTGCGCCCTTCAGGAACCTCTTGTGTGACATCGGCATAAGCGTCTGCCAATTGTTTTGCACCAATATTGTTCTCGTCATTATTTTCAGCTTTCTCGTATTCGTGCTGAGCAGCAGCTTGGAAGAAAGCATTGTTGAAGTTGATAATGTTGCGCGACGAACGGTAGTTGACTTTCAAGGGCTGTATGTCAACGGTTTCTTCGGCATGTGGGAATTCACGGTCAATGGCATTCAATAGTCGCCAGTCACCGGAGCGCCAACGATAGATGCTCTGTTTTACGTCACCTACGATAAGATTCTCAGAACCTTCATGACTCATACATTCTTGTAGCAGCACTTTGAAGTTCTGCCATTGCACGGTACTGGTATCCTGAAATTCGTCAATCATGACGTGTTCTAACTGTGTGCCGATTTTCTCAAAGATAAATGGTGAGTCACTATCACTAATCAAGTCGTGTAGCAGCTGTTGTGTATCGCTGAGCAGAAAGCGGTTGGCCTCATCGTTCAGATTGCGCACCTTCTGTTCGATGCTTCCCAATAAGCGGAGCTGACTGAGGTGGCGCAGGGTGAGGTCGGCAGACTGATATATCTTGTACTGTCGGGGGCGCTCTTCCATGGCACGTCTTAGTAGTGGAATGAGAGAAGCCTCGGCAACAGCATAGATATGCTCTGCCTGTTCACTCTTTTTGGAATACCATTTCTCTGGGTCTTCTCTACAGTCACAGGCTCGTCTACTTTCAACACCTTTATCAAACTGCCCATTCTTTAGTTTTGTGAAGAAACTTGCAACACCAGTCTTTCCATAAGCCAGTTGCTCGATGCTCAGTCCTTCGTTTTCCAGTATGTCGAAGAATTCATCGCCTATCGCCTTCATCCGTTCCAGAGCAGCACTGCGCAGCTCCTTCAGTTGCTTTGTATAGCTCTCAATAAAGCCTTTCTGGCCTATGATACTACTCAGTTCCTTGCGATTGGCCTTGTAATAATCGCGGAAGATGGTTTTACCGAATTGTTTTACTTGTCCAATGATGTTCCACGAATGGTCGTCGTTAATCTTCTCCATGATATAGCTGAGCAACCATTGCAGCATCACATCAGTATGTGTCAGAGAGTCGATGAGTTGGTCTACAGCCTGTTCTTCCACCTGAGTGTCGTTGAGGCTGATGCGCAGGTTGGCAGTCAGGTCAAGTTCACGAGCCAGATTGCGGAGCACACTTTGAAAGAAGGAGTCGATGGTTTCTACACGGAAGTAATTATAGTTGTGAAGTAGTAAGTGTAGTGCTATGCCTGCTCGCTCCTTAATAGTTTGAAGAGGTAACCCCGTCAATGCAAGGATACGCTCAGTATAGCTCTTGGAGTCGTCGAGCCCTTTCGAGATGCCATACAACTGACTAAGGATACGCATCTTCATCTCTTCCGTTGCCTTATTAGTAAAGGTAACGGCTAAGATGTTGCGATAGCTGTTAGGATTAAGCACCAGTAACTTAATATATTCAACAGCCAGCGTGAAAGTTTTTCCACTGCCGGCACTGGCTTTATATACAGTAAGCGTTTTTACCATCGGCGGAATAGTTCTATGGTGAATTTACAACCAAAACTTTGGAAACGGGTATTGAGGAAATTCGCGAAGAAGCCTGTTGACAAATAGCGCGTCTTAAAACCGTATCCTATCTCAAAGTAAGGGTGCGTATGTTCAATGGACATCGCACTTAAATAAAAGCGCTCAGTCTCAATAATTCTACCGATCCATGGAAGCCACGATAGTCCAATGAGAGGAGAGTCGTACGATGCGTGACCGCGTACATAGTATCGTGACTCATTATACCAACGACTGTCGAGCAGTTGGAATTGTCCTGTCCAGTCATCTTCCCATCCAGTAGGTAGGTTGTTGTCGCGGAAGTTGCTATAGTCAACAAAATAGTCTGAACTACGTTTGCTATAAAAACCTGTGCCTAAACGTAAATTCAGGATGCGTACACTTTTGTTTTGGTGCTTATATACAGCATCAAACTCCCAGCGCTCATAGTCAAGGTTTGACTGGAGTATATTCTTAAAGCTGCGTTCATAGTTTGCTGTCAGGGTAGGGCCTTTCTTCCAAGGAGTCAGACGGACAGTTAGTGAAGGTGCGAAACTTCGGAAGTCATCCGTCAGTCCTGCCTGTTGCATCTTCTGTGGGTTGCGACTTTGACGAAGATGGTATACCAAACCACTCGTAATCTCTATCCAGTCGAAAGCCACCACGTTGTTGACTGCTTTGATATATTCATCGTTGAATTCTGGCATGACCTCCTTTTCACCCATCACTTTTTGGTAGGTTTCATAAAGGGCTGCATTTGAGGTGCGGTTTCCATTACCCCATGATAATTCTGCATAACCATTACGCTTAGGGTTATAGGTCATGCGCAGTGGGAGCGTATAGTAGAATTGTTTTTTCTTGAAACTATAACCAAATTTCGGGTTTAGTGTGAGGTAACGATGCGCATTCCATGCATAGCGGGCACCGATGTTAAGTTTGTATGAGACTCCTTTACTATGACTATATCCCATATATAATGGATTCAACAAGGGGGACATCTTCAGCGAGATGTTCTCTGTCTGAGTATGCATGCTATTGATTAAGTTGTCACCGATGATATCCCATGCTACATCTTTCAGGCGGTTGCTGCTCTTGGGTAACGTGTCGCTTTCCATGGCACGCTGTTGCTGCTTCTTATATTCATCGTAGACCATCTGTTCTTCCACGCCAATATGAATAGGGCGCAGTTTGCTGATCATAGCGAGGTCTCTCTGATTCTCAATAGAGTCGGGCAGACTGATGGGACAATTATAGAATGTGGTCATCTTAGCCTGAATCTTGTTGCCTAAGAACTTAAAGGATGCTTCTGTGGAACAATGGTCCGGCAGGATGTCATGCACGTCATACTTGTCCATCACACCTTCGACCTTGAAGTTTATCATATCAAACTCGCCATTGAAGGTAAAGGATAACACGCGACCAGTCTCTATGTCAATGATAGCATTACCTTTTATCAGTTGGGTATTGCTGCTTCGTGGTCGGAAATAGATATGTGCACTGGTTCCTATCTGTACAACCCGATATTTGTAGAAGAAACGGTTGGTGCGATGGAAGGGCGACAGCAATTTGTCTGAATAGATTTGCTTGCCATAGATATTTGGAATCGTCAAGTCATAGAGTAAAGGCATTACTCTACGATGGTGAGGGATGGTACCATAGCTTACCTGACGCTTGAAATGAAAGTCGTATATGGTATTAAATGTTTGTTTACCATAGACTTCTCCCGCATATTCCTTGTCGCCTTTAGCAATGCAATACATTGTGGGAACCAAATAGAGCAATACATTGCGACGCTTTGAATCGAAGTTGTATACAAAATACATATTCCTCTTTACACCATCAACACTCTTGCCGTAGTTCTCATAATAGTCCCACATACGGTTGACAATAAGAGAATCGGCAGAACGGTCGCGTGCAAAACAAATGCTGGACATGAGAGTCATCATGCCCAGCACTAATATGGTTATGCTTAGCTTCTGATTCACGACCCCAAAATTACAAATAATTTCTGGAGTCGCAAAACATTTAGCCTAAATATTTCATCAAAATTCTTGCATTACCAGAGTCACGCAACTTGGCGATGCTCTTCTCGCGAATCTGGCGAACGCGCTCACGGGTCAGTCCCAACTGATCACCAATCTCTTCAAGACCTTTCTCATGACAGCCGATACCGAAGCATTCGCGGATAATAGTAATCTCGCGCTCTTTCAGTACTTTCTGCAGTACAGAGTTCAGCTCCTGAGCCATAGATTCGTGGTCTACATGGCGGTCGGTACGTGAATCGTCTCCACTTGCCATCACGTCAAGCATACAGTTGTCCTCACCATCCTGGAAAGGAGCGTCAATAGAAACGTGGTGACTGTCAGCCTGCATAGACTGCGCAATCTTCTCCTCGTCCATATTTGTTGCATCACTCAACTCTGATACAGAGGGATGACGCTGGAATTCCTGCTCAAAGCGGTTAATCTCATGACTAATCTTGTTGAGGCTACCAACCTGGTTCAAGGGCAGACGTACAATACGGCTCTGCTCTGCAATAGCCTGCAGAATGCTCTGGCGAATCCACCATACAGCATAAGAAATGAATTTGAAACCGCGAGTTTCATCAAATTTCTGTGCGGCTTTGATGAGGCCGATGTTACCCTCGTCAATCAAGTCAGTAAGTGTCAGTCCCTGATGCTGATACTGCTTGGCAACGGATACTACAAATCGCAAGTTTGCTGTGACCAACTTGTCCTTGGCGCGCTCGCCTTCAGGACCGCCCTTGCGTATCTTCTGAGCCAGCTCAATTTCCTCGTCAATGCTGATCAGCGGCGCACGGCCAATTTCCACCAGATACTTATCCAGTGCCTCACTTGAGCGATTCGTAATACTCTTTTGAATCTTTAATTGTCTCATTCTTTCTCCTTAAAATTTTCGCTAACTACCTGAATAACAGGTGTGTGAAAAGATATATACTTTTAAAAGCGGTGCAAAGTTACAAAAAATCCCGATACGTTGTTCTCTATGCCCCTATTATTTTGTCTTAAAAAAGATTAAATGGAGCATTGTGAAAGCCGTGATTTCCTAGGTTATCCTAAGTTTTTCTAAGATGTCTTAGGGCCTTCCTTGCTCTTCTTGGGCTTTTGCCCATTGCTTCTGTTCTTTCCGCCGTATCTCTTTTTGCCGCTGCGTCCTCTGCCACCTTTTCCTCGTGAATTCTTATGAGGTGTAATCACTTTGTATTCAGGTCCTTCTCCTAATCCTTCGGGAAGTGGCGTCTTGAGAATGTCCTTCTCTAAGAAACGCTCGATGTCTGAGAAATAGCGGATATCTTGATCGCTGACCAAGCTAATGGCAATGCCATCGCGCTGCGCTCTGGCGGTACGACCGATACGATGCACATAGTCTTCTACATCGTGGGGTACATCATAGTTGATAACCATTTGAATGTCATCAATATCAATACCTCGTGCAACGATATCTGTAGCTACCAATACATCTACTTGTCCAATCTTAAAGCGATACATCACGTCGTCGCGCTCAGCCTGCGACAGGTCACTGTGCATCGGTGCGCAGTTGATGTTCATGCGCTTCAATTCGCGAGTGATGTCCTTTACCTTATCTTTCTTTCCCGAGAAGATAATGACACGCTGTAGTTCACCAGCTTTAAACAAGTGGCGAATAACACCCAACTTCTGAGGTTCGTAGCAGACGTATGCTGACTGTTGAATCTTCTCTGCGGGTTTTGATACGGCAATCTTTACTTCAACAGGATTGTTGAGTAGGGTACGAGCCAACTGTTGTATCTTGGTGGGCATCGTTGCTGAGAACATGATGGTTTGGTGATCCTTTGGCAACATCTTGGCAATCTGTAGGATGTCGTCAGAGAAACCCATGTCGAGCATACGGTCGGCTTCGTCGAGTACAAAGAAACTCAGACGATTAAGGTCTACATGTCCCATACGGATATGAGAGAGTAGGCGACCAGGAGTGGCGATAATGACATCAGCACCCATCTTCAAGCCTTTCATCTCTTGGTCGAAACGGTTACCATCGTTACCACCATATACTGCCACACTGCTGACACCGTCAAGATAATAGCCGAAGCCTTGCATAGCTTGATCTATCTGTTGGGCCAACTCGCGAGTAGGTGACATGATGATACAATTGACGGCATCCTTGGGGAATCCGCCATCATCAAGCATGCTTAATATCGGCAACAGATAAGCTGCCGTTTTACCTGTTCCCGTCTGTGCCACACCGATAAGGTCGTGACCATCGAGAATTTTCGGAATACATTGTTCTTGTATAGGTGTCATTTCCTCGAAGCGCATATCATATAGCGCATCAAGGATATTATCATTCAAATACGTTTCTTCAAATGTCATGAATTGTCAATTATCAATTGTCAATTATCAATTGTCAACTTTCAACTATCAACTAGCTTAACTCGGCGCCTGTTTATAACAATAGTATGCGATGATAGCATACAAAATGTTTGGAATCCAAGCCGCGAGGATTGGTGGCGTGTCAGCATTGATAGCAAATGTCGCACTCACCGTCTGCAATAGGATATAAGTGAATGACAGCGCCAGACCGATACCCAAGTACATTCCCATACCACCTTTGCGTTTGCGTGATGACAATGACACGCCGATGATTGTCAGAATGAACGAGGCGAATGAAGTTGCTATGCGCTTGTGGTATTCTACTTCATATTGTACCACATTACTCGAACCACGCTGTTGCTGTTTGGAGATATAGCGCTTCAATTCTGGTGAAGTGAAGGTCTCTTGTTGTCCTTTTGAGAAGACAAGGTCCATCGGCTCCATCTGTATCACCGTATCCATCTCTATACCACTGGTAATTTCCTCACGCATACCTTTTAGCGTACGAATCTTATAGTTGCGAGCCTTCCAGTGATAGCGCTCTTCTGCAATGGTGTCATACTGGATGACGTTGGCATTCATCTGACTTACCATCTTCTTGTTGTCAAACTTATACAGCGCAAAGCCATAGCCCGTTTTGCGGATGTCATCGTATTGCGAGATATATGCCACAACTCCCTTGTCTACCATCAGCTGAATGTTGGATGCTGATGTGTTCTTGTTGTTGTTCTTATACAACGATTCAAAGTCGTGGCGCACCACTGTTCCCTTAGGAATGATATACGAGCCGAGGTAGAAGTTTAAGATGGCGATGAGCGCTGCAGAGATAAGATAAGGGCGCAGCAATCGTTTGAAACTCATACCGCTGGCGAGCATCGCAATAATCTCCGAGTTACCTGCCAACTTCGAGGTAAAGAAGATGACGGCAATGAAGACAAACAGTGGTGAGAAGAGGTTGGCAAAGTAGGGCACGAAGTTGGCGTAATAGTCAAAGACTATGGCGCGCAGCGGTGCATTGTTAGAGGTAAACTTCGCCAAGTTCTCGTTGACATCGAATACGATAGAGATAGAGATAATCAAGAAGATAGAATAAACGTAGGTACCGATAAACTTGTTGATGATATACCAGTCCATTCGCTTGATAGGAAACTTTCCCCCATCTCTTTTCAAAAAAGATGGGAGCTTGATGCCCTTCAGGTGTTGAAATATCCTCTTTATTCCTTGCAATATGTTTATTGCTTTTTCTCGCATCTCCATTCTTATCTTCTTCGTCCTAAGTTGTCTATCACGCTGCGCTTCCACTGTGTGAAGTCACCTTGTTCTATATGCATACGCGCATCAGTGACTAATCTTAAGTAGAAGGCAAGGTTGTGGATAGATGCTATCTGCATGGCCAACAGTTCCTGTGCCTTGAATAGATGGTGCAGGTATGCCTTCGTGTGGATGCGGTCTATCTCGCAACCGTCTGGATCGATGGGAGAAAAGTCGTCCTCCCATTTCTTGTTGCGCATATTCATCGTACCCTCATAGGTGAACAGCATGGCGTTACGACCATTACGAGTAGGCATCACACAGTCGAACATGTCAACGCCACGCTCGATGGCTTCCAAAATGTTCTGTGGTGTGCCGACACCCATCAGATAGCGAGGACGGTCTTTGGGAAGGATGTCATTGACAACTTCAATCATCTCATACATCACTTCGGTAGGTTCGCCTACTGCCAATCCGCCAATTGAGGCACCACCGCCATCGTTCAACTTGCCCAGCGTGTCCACAACATGCTTGGCTGCATCCTGTCGCAAGTCTTTATAGGTACAGCCCTGTACGATGGGGAACAGCGTCTGGTTGTATCCGTATAATGGCTCTGTCTCGTTAAAGCGCTTGACGCAACGCTCCAACCAGCGCTGAGTCAGCTTGAGTGAGTTCTTGGCATACTGATAATCACTTTCACCTGGAGGACATTCGTCGAATGCCATCATGATATCGGCACCGATGACGCGCTCCGTGTCCATCACGTTCTCTGGTGTAAAGATGTGTTTTGAACCATCAATATGGCTACGGAACTCACACCCTTCTTCCTTCAGTTTTCGGATTCCCGTCAATGAGAATACCTGAAAACCACCAGAGTCGGTAAGAATAGGACGATCCCATGTGTTGAATTTATGCAGACCACCTGCCTTGCGCAGAATGTCCAGTCCTGGACGCAAATACAAGTGGTAAGTGTTGCCCAATATAATCTGCGCCTTTACCTGCTCACGCAGTTCGGCGAAGTGCACACCTTTCACGCTACCAACTGTTCCAACGGGCATAAAGATAGGAGTCTTTATCTGTCCGTGGTCTGTGGTAATCAGTCCTGTGCGGGCACTGCTATATGGGTCGTTATGTTGTACTTCAAATTTCATTCTTCACTCTTCATTTTCAACTTTTCTTCTCTTCCTCGATGGTGAAGTTCGTGGGATGCGCTACAATCTCATCTGTTAGTGCAAAGTCCCAAACGTCCTGTACGTTTTCTACATAGTGGAAAGTAACCCCCTGCAAATAGATTTCAGGAATCTCGTTGATGTCCTTTTCGTTTTCTTTGCACATCACAATATCGGTGATACCAGCACGCTTGGCAGCCAGGATTTTTTCCTTGATACCACCTACGGGCAGCACTTTGCCACGCAGTGTAATCTCACCAGTCATGGCAGTATTCTTGCGAACCTTGCGCTGTGTCAGTGCAGAGGCGATACTTGTTGCAATCGTGATACCAGCCGAAGGACCGTCTTTTGGTGTGGCACCCTCTGGCACGTGGATATGGATATTCCACTGGTCGAAGATGCGGTAGTCAACACCCAACTTGTCAATATGAGCCTTGACATACTCCAGTGCGATGACAGCACTCTCCTTCAT
This sequence comes from Prevotellaceae bacterium HUN156, assembly GCA_900119285.1. Taxonomy (GTDB): domain Bacteria; phylum Bacteroidota; class Bacteroidia; order Bacteroidales; family Bacteroidaceae; genus Prevotella. The sequence goes on along the minus strand of FPIT01000012.1, from coordinate 25,620 downwards.
GACGTCACCAAGGTTACCTGTCAGCGTCAACTTAGAGCCCTTTCCTTTCGACAGGGAGGTCTCGATGAAGAGAATCTCACCGCCAACACTCGTCCAAGCCAATCCTGTTACCACACCGGCATAGGCATTGCCTTGATAGATGTCGCGATAGAAAGGTGGTTTGCCCAACAAGTCCTCTATCTCTTTTGGTGTAATCTTCTCGTAAGGCAGCTCACCGCTCTCAGCTTTCTTGAAAGCCAGTTTGCGCAGTGCCTTGTTGACTTGCTTCTCCAACTGGCGCACACCGCTCTCACGAGTATACTGCTCGATTATCTTTTCGATGGCAGCCTTGTTGAAGGTCAGCTTCTTATCTGTCAGACCAGTATTGTCTTTCTCTCTTGGAATGAGGTGGCGCTTGGCAATCTCGTATTTCTCTTCGGTGATATAACCGCTTACCTCGATAATCTCCATACGGTCGAGTAGGGGGCGAGGAATGGTGCCAAGGTTATTGGCAGTGGCGATGAACATTACCTTCGACAAATCATAGTCTACATCGAGGTAGTTGTCGTGGAAAGCATTGTTCTGTTCAGGGTCCAATACCTCAAGCAATGCTGATGCAGGGTCACCGTTGTGCGTATTCTGTGTTACCTTGTCAATCTCATCGAGGATGAATACAGGGTTTGAACTGCCGGCCTTCTGGATGTTCTTGATGATACGGCCAGGCATGGCACCGATATAGGTGCGGCGGTGACCGCGAATCTCAGCTTCGTCGTGCAGACCGCCTAAGCTGACACGAACATACTTACGCTTCAGCGCATCGGCAATAGACTTGCCCAATGAAGTCTTACCAACTCCCGGAGGACCATACAGACAGAGAATAGGGCTCTTCAGGTCACCACGCAGTGACAATACGGCGATATATTCCAGGATGCGCTCCTTTACTTTTTCCATGCCGTAGTGGTCGCGGTCCAAAATCTTTTGGGCACGCTGCAGGTTCAAATCGTCTTTGGTATACTCGCCCCATGGCAGGTTTACCAGCGTCTGCAAGTAGGTCAACTGCACATTAAAGTCGGGTGAGTTGGGATTCACCTGATCCAGTTTCTCCAATTCCTTGTAGAAGAACTTGCTTACCTCTTCAGGCCATTTTTTCTTAGCAGCCTTCTCCATCAGCTCTTTCTTCTCTGGGGTACTCTCGTTACCCATCTCAGCCTGCAGGTTTTTAATCTGCTGCTGCAAGAAGTAGTTACGCTGTTGCTCGTCGATGTCGTCGCGTGTCTTGTTGCGGATGTCAAGCTTCAGATTCTGCAAGTTGATTTCGCGGTTTACGATACGCATCGTGTTGAACAAGCGCTCCTTGATAGAGTCCAGCTGCAGCAACGCCATCTTCTCCTTGATGCTGAAAGGCATGTTTGAGCAGATGAAGTTCAGTGCCATGATATTGTTGCCCACATTCTTGATGGCAAACGAGGCTTCCTCAGGGATGTCATCACTCATGTGGATGTACTCTGCTGTCTGGTTGCGCAGGTCTTCTACTGCTGTACGGAACTCCATATCGTTGGCGTCGGGCTCTTCCTCTTGCGCTGCTGATACACGACCAATCATGTAAGGCTTGTACTTCAGTATCTCCTGAAGGCGCAGACGGCCCAGTCCTTGTACAATGGCAGTGATATTTCCGTTGGGGAGTGTCAGTATCTTCAGTACTTTGGCAAATACACCGAAGTCGTAGAGGTCGGAACGGATAGGACTCTCTACCTCTGGGTCGCGCTGACAGACAACGCCAATCAGACCATCCTGCTTTTCTGCCTTGCGAATGAGCGTCATGCTCGATTCGCGACCAATCAAGATGGGAGATACAACACCAGGAAACAAAACAAGATTGCGCACAGCTAAGATGGGCAATGCCTCGGGCATTTCCATACTTGTCAGGTCGCTGTAATCGCCCTCTACATCGGCAATCATTGAGAACGACCTGTTCTTGTTATCCATATACATTGCGATTTTATTTTCCATAATAGGGTGCAAAGGTACAAAATAATCTTGAAATATTGGCACAAGTGATAAGATATTTTAATATCTTGTGCAAAAATATTGATATCGATTATTTTTGTGTGAATACGGCTTGCGAATAGTTTGACGGCATAATTCGAGGAGTTTGACGGCATAATTCGGATAGTTTGACGGCATAATTCGAGGCGAATTATTGCATTATTCGAAAGGTTTGAAAGTGCAAACTTTTTTTTGAAAATCCCGAAGTACCCCTTCTCCCCCTCTTATAGCCCTCCCTCTCTCTATAAGAGTAGAGAGGGGGGCTTATTCTAAGAGGGGAGGGGTCGGGGGGTACGAAGGATCTTATGCAAAAAGTGCGCATTTTGTTTTGTATTGTTTACGATTTGCACTACTTTTGCACCATGTTTCAGTTCAAGCAGTTTACCATACATCAGGAATTGTGCGCCATGAAGGTTGGGACCGATGGCGTACTGTTAGGAGCGTGGGCCAATGGTGGTCAACGTGTTTTGGATGCTGGTACGGGCACTGGAATTATTGCCTTAATGATGGCACAGCGCTATCCAGATGCTCAGGTGACAGCCATAGATATCGATGAGGGTGCTGTAAAACAAGCGCAGCAGAATGTGACGCAATCACCCTTTGCTCGACAGATTACAGTCCTTCACGATACGCTACAGGAACATCAAGGCGAGTATGACGCTATCATCAGTAATCCGCCATTCTTTATCGACTCTTTGGCGGCTCCTGATAAACAGCGTAATATGGCTCGTCATACCCAGACACTATCTTATGCCGAACTGATGCAAGCTGCTTGGCGCTTGTTGAGCGATGATGGAGAGCTGAGTGTGGTGGTGCCGTTCGATTATCGTAAACGAATGGAAGATGAAGCTGTTTTTGTTGGATTCTTTCCTTGTAGGATGTGCGCAGTGAAGACCACAGAAAAGAAACCGGCTAAGCGCTATTTGCTGTCTTTCAAGAAGCATCCTTGTCCTTGTAAACAAGAACAACTGACTATCGGCTCGGATACTTATCAGGAACTGACTAAAGAATTCTATTTGTGAAAGCCGGTTTTGACAAATTCGTCAAACTGATTTTTGTAGCCATTAAATACGTTGATATCTACTTCTCCTGTGATGCCGTTGACGCGACCATCAGGACATAGCTGCCAGTAAACCAGTCGCACGTCAGGCTTGTACTGACCATAACGGGCAATCCATACATTGTAATTCTTTTTGATGTCTGCAGCGTTTGCCATGTGCTTGTTGATAAACATCTGACTGATGTAGAGGATGGGACGCATTCCTGTGCGCTTTTCCACCATTTGCATAAAGATGCGAATGCGTCGCATCAGCTCGTCGTCGCCTCCAATTTGACGGATCTGTGCATCGGTAGGCTCTACGTCAAGCACAGGAGGAAAATCACCTTTACGGAATAGTGTGTGATTCAGAAAATAGTTTGCTTGAGCCTCTGCGCTGGTCTTCATAGAGAAGAAGTGATAGGCTCCCACATGAATGCCGTGTTTCTTAGCTTTCATATAGTCTTGCATGAAGTAGCGATTGCGTATGGTAGTTCCTTCGGTAGACTTAATGTAGATAAAGGAAACCGGGAAGGTACGTCCTTGTGCATCGTGACGCTTTCCTAGTGAAGTGATGCGCAACTGCGACCAATTGATGCCATAGCGATGGCGACCTTTCTCGTGCTGATGGCGCGAGATGTCAATACCATAGATGCGTTCTGCGGTATACTTCAGTTTCTCGCCTAAGAACTTGCCAGTCTTCCATTCTCCTACATGCAACTGATGATGTGGTGAAGAGTCGAAGCCAAAGCCATGCATCTTGTCATCAAGCCAGTAGCCTTCCTTGTGGCAACCATCCCATTCGTCCTGTATTCCTTGTCCACGAGCTTGTAAAAGGGAGTCCATCTGTCCTTCATAGCGTCCTTGTTCATCAATGCGCATTCCATAGACTACTGTATCTGCCGACCATACTGCAGATACAATGCGACTCTGGCGGTCGCGAGTAATACCTTTGCCGTTGAGCTTGCCAAGATAGAAATGTCCTGCCTTCCAATAGCCTCCCATAGTTTTAACGGCTATCATAGGGCGCAACTTAGCTGGGATAGTAACTCTAATAGTTTTTCTAGCCTTTCTAGCCTGACTAGATGGGCTGGCTTGGCTAGATAAAATTTTAGCTTTCTGTAATAACTGCGTATTATACTGCGCTACATATTGATAGCCTTCGTCTGCCACGTTATGCACTTTCAGATAGTAGCGCATCTCGTCCATTTCATTCTCGATGTGAGCAGCCAGAGTAGAGTCGGACTTAATATCTTTATAATAGTGTATTTCTATCTTGGCTGGAATATGTGGTGGAGGAGTGAGACGATAAGAAGGTTGTAAAGGACTCAGCGGGTTAAGTACCACGACGAGTGCCAACACCAATATATCGGCAAAGGTTGCTATGGAACGCAGTCTCTTCATATTTCTTTGAAGTTTGAAATTTGAAGTTTGAACTTTATGATTACTTTTAAGCGAAAGTTTGTTGGTTTACTTCTTCTCTCCTTCCTCCAGCCAACTATCAAGAAGTTGGCGCGCTATTGATAGTTTTTCAGGAATATGTGGCAAGTGATTACGGTCAAACCATGCCCCTTTTGAAAGCTCGGAACGCTGCAAGTGTATCTGTCCACCATCGTAGTCTGCAGTGAAACCTACCATCAGTCCACAAGGGTAGGGCCATGGCTGAGAACCGAAATAGCGCAGGTTGGTAATATGCAATCCTGTTTCCTCCATCACTTCACGATGGACGGCCTCTTCCAGTGTCTCGCCAGTCTCAACAAAACCTGCCACCAGTCCGTAGTGGTCATCGCGGAAGTTGTTGGCATGTACCAACAATACTTCATCGCCCTTACGTACCAATACGATAACAGCAGGAGCCAGCAAGGGCCATATCTCTTTACCACATTGGTCACACTTTTTAGAGATAGGCGTATCGAAGTGCATCGTGCCACCACAGACACCACAAAACTTTGTGTTCTGATCCCAATAAAGCAGTTCGTGGCATTTTCCTGCCAAACGGTAGTCTGCTTCAGACAACTTATAGTAGCTTGCACGCAGTCCGCACATCTCATAGCGGTCTGAGTCTGTAATGGGTTGGTCTATACGATATGCCTTGGCACCATCAATGTCCATCACCGTAGTCCATGGCTTTAGCTCGGTCGGTTCTTCTGTTGGAATCTGATAGCTTTCTCCAACCTTCTCTAATACAAGGTCGCTCTGACAAAAAACAAAGTATTTCATTTAATCTTCAATGTTGATATTTCACATCGAGCCTGCTCACGCTCGGCATAGTTCAAAACTTGTTTTGACTCTGCTCTCGCTTAATCGCAGCCTTCAATGTTCAATGTTCAATGTTCAACGTTCAATCTCCAAAAATAGCCTTTCTGTCTCGCTCAATAGCCGGACGAGTCCACTCCTCGGGAATGAATCGCCAGTTGTTGAGTGCTTTAGCGTTAACGGTACCTTCACGCTCAATCTTCTTGGTGAGATAGAAGCGCTGGTCGCGCTCGCTCTTATAGATAATGCGACTTTCGATGGAGTCTTTGGGAATGCCTGCTCCATGGGTAAGCAGTTCTCCTCCACCATTGCCACGATAGCTATTCATCACTACTGTATACCACGCTTTCTCGTCAAATGGTCTGCCATCTGAGAATTGTAGTATCTGTACTTTCTGTCCGTTGGGCTTGGTAACATCCACTACGTAGTCAATACCTGCTGCAGAGTCGAAGTTGAAAGTCAGATTCTTGAATCCCATGCGCTGCATATCGCCCTGTGTGCTCTCAGAAAGCTGCATAATATGGTCGTCAGCACTCTTCATAGTGTTTACCCATAGGTCGTAGCTCATTTCCAAATGCTTGCGCACCTCTTCACCTGTCATTCGCAGTGTGTAGACTTTATTCTCGTAGCGGTAAAGTTTAAACATGTCGCTCATGTATACAGGACCCGCTTTGATATCAGTATTAAAAGTGAGAGGAGCTGTGATAGAGATGTCGGCATGCGTTTCTTCCAACTGTAAGGCGTGAATGTAATCGGTAAATGCTGCAGAGCCAAAGAATGAGTCGCGAGAGCGAATGGTTGTGGCAAATGTGCCAATCTGTCGTTCTACATACTGACGCACCTCATTGATTTGTTGTTGGAAGTGGTTGGTGTATTCTTCGTCAATCGCTTCGCCAGTGATGTCTACTATCTCGCCCTTCTTGCTGATAACCTCAACGCGCTTGCTGTTTTTACCTTTCTTTCCACTTCCCACTTTCAACTGTATTGTGGCCTGTGCTACGTTTACGGCATTGTTGGCTGGATCAAGACAGAGCACACCATTGATAGTGGCATTGCGAGCCTGATGGTCGTGACCGAAGAAGATAACATCAAAGCCTTCTACTTCTTCGGCAACCTTCTTAGCAACATCCTCTTCGTACTCATTGGTAACGATGCCGCCTTCCCATCCGCTATGGAAGAGGCCGACAATGACATCAGCATGTTCTTCTTCTTTTAAAACCTTCACCCATTGGCGAGCGCACATCGTCATATCTTCAAAGTGCAAGCCTGTCCATATATCCTCGCTCAACCAATTGGGGATAGCTGGTGTCAGCATGCCTAATACGGCTACACGAACACCTTCGCGCTCTATGATGGTATAGGGCTCGACATACGGCTTGCCTGTCTTGGTATTAATGATGTTAGCGCCCAACATCGGACACTTTACATCCTTAATCCATTTGTCATAGACTGCATGGCCAGGTTCTATATCATGATTGCCAAAAGTCTCAGCGTCATATTGCAGATAGTTGATAACCTCAGCGGCAATATTCGGCGCATCAGTCTTTATGAAGTTGGTGTAGTAGCAGGTGGGTTGACCTTGCAGAATATCACCATTGTCAAGTAGGATAAGGTTGTTGCCATATTCTTTTCGCTGACGCTTTAGGTATGTGCTGACACGTGCCATGGTTCCCTTCATGGGACGACGCTCTGTGAAATTGTATGGGAAGAATGCTCCGTGTACGTCAGAGGTCTCAATAAGGCGTAAGGTGACTGTTTTTGCTTGTTTTGCCATAGCGGTCATACTCATGCACATCAGTGCTATTATGATCGTAGTCTTTTTCATAAGTAGTATTTGCAGAAATGTTAATCTTTAATGTTTTTGCAAAGGTAGATATTATTTTTTTATTCACCAAGCCCTTAGGCACGCTTTTTGCTGATGAAAGGTTAAAAGAAATAAATAAAAAAGTGGAGGTATAGTTATGGCATTCATTGACTATTATAAAATTTTAGGTGTCGATAAGACGATACCGCAGAAAGATGTAAAGCGCGCTTACTTGAAGCGTGCCAAGCAGTTCCACCCCGATTTGCATCCTGATGATCCCAAGGCAAAAGCTAAGTTCCAGGCGCTGACCGAAGCCTACGATGTGATTGGTGATCCAGAGAAACGTGCCAAGTACGATAAGTATGGAGAACAATGGAAACAGGCTGAAGCCTATGAGAAAGCTGGTGGTGGCTTTGGCGGTTATGGCAGAGGTGGCGGTAATCCTTTTGAGGGCTTTGACTTTTCGTCATTCTCTTCGGGTGGTGCTGGAGGCTTCTCATCGTTCTTCCAAGATTTGTTTGGAGGTGGTATGCGAGGCGCTCAGAGTTATAAAGAGGCGCCTAAGAATACGCAAGCTACAGTTACCATCGACTTATACACAGCTATGCTGGGTGGCGACATCATGGTGACAACAGGTAGTGGTGAACGATTGAGACTGAAAGTAAAACCCGAGACACAACCTGGTACTAAAGTGCGATTGCGTGGAAAGGGCAGGGGAGGTACAGATCTGATTCTTACCTATCAGGTAAAGTTGCCAACGGGATTGACAGAACGACAGAAACAACTGCTACGAGAAATGCAAGGATAAAAACAGAAGGTGAGAAGTGGTATTTCACTTCTCACCTTTTATTTCTCACTTCTTACCTCTAAAACTGTGTTTTAAGAAATTCTTCTGCTCGTTGTAGGTCTTCTGGCGTATCAATACCTACCGTTTCAACGTCAGTGATTCCTACACGAATGCGATAACCATTCTCCAACCAGCGAAGTTGCTCTAAGCTTTCCGCCAACTCTAAGGGTGTTTGTGCCAGTTGTGTTACCTCATGAAGTGCTTTTCTGCGATAAGCATAAATACCCAGATGCTTGAGGAATGGATAATGCTCTATCCATGTGGCTTCTTCCTTTCCACGAACGAAAGGAATCACCGAACGACTGAAGTACAGGGCAAAACCACGACGGTCGCATACAATCTTTGGAGAATTAGGATTCTTCGCTGCCTCCATCGTGTCAAAACGCTTGCCCAGTGTTCCAATCTGTGTGGTGGGGTCATCAAAAAGGCGCATCAGTGTTTTAATCTGCGAGGCTTGGATAAATGGCTCATCGCCCTGTATATTGATAATTACATCGGCATTGGTCTGTATCTTTTCTGCTGCCTCTTCAATACGGTCTGTTCCGCTTCTGTGGTCGTTTCGTGTCATAACAGCACGACCACCAAATGCTTCCACAGCCTGATAGATACGTTCGTCATCTGTGGCAACATAGGCCTCGCCTAAAACTGCTGTTGCTTGTTCGTAAACACGCTGAATGACAGTTTTTCCGCCTAACATGGCTAATGGCTTGCCCGGAAAACGCGTAGAAGCGTAGCGAGCGGGTATAATAGCAATGAATTTCATAATAAATGTAAATTTACTGCAAAGGTATGAAATATTTGTGAATTAAGAGGTATGAATTATGAATTATTTTATACCTTTGTAAGATAATAATATGGATTTACTATGAATATTCGATATATATTTCTCACAATAAGTACCATGCTGACACTGTCGGTGGCAGCGCAAAAGATAACCCTTGGCTCTTGTAAAATGAAAGATGGAGGTGAGTATAAGGGTGAGATGATGGCGGGTAAACCGCATGGAAAGGGTGTCACTACCTGGAAAGACGGTGACCGCTTTGAAGGTGAATATGTGAAAGGTAAGCGTCAGGGATATGGTGTCTATACTTTCCATGATGGCGAGAAATATGAAGGTCAGTGGATGCAGGATCATCAGCACGGAAAAGGAACCTTCTATTTCAACAATAATAATAAGTATGTTGGTTTGTGGTATCGCGATGAACAAGAAGGTCATGGCGTAATGTACTACTATAATGGCGATGTCTATGACGGTATGTGGAAGATGAGCATGCGTCATGGAAAAGGTCGCTATACCTATAAGAGTGGTGCCTACTACGATGGTGAGTGGTTGAATGACAAGAAAGACGGTAAAGGTGTCTTCAACTGGGGCAATGGCTCTTCGTATGATGGCCAGTGGAAAGAAAATCACCAGCAAGGTAGAGGAACCTTCCGCTATGCCAATGGCGATGCTTATGTGGGTTCGTTTAACAACGACCTGCAGAATGGTAAAGGTATCTATAAGTTCCAGAATGGTGACCTTTATGATGGCGACTATGTCAATGGTGAGCGCACAGGTCAGGGCATCTTCCGCTATGCCAATGGCGACCGCTATACGGGCCAGTTTAATAAGGGCGACAAGCACGGAATTGGTACGTTGGTATGGAAAAACGGAAACACCTACCAAGGTGAATGGAAGAATGATAAACCCAATGGCCGTGGTAAGCTGACCATGAAGAATGGTGATATGTTCGAAGGACAGTTCCGCAATGGTACTATCCATGGAGAGGGTATTGCCCGCTATGCGGACGGGTCTAAGTTCCGTGGTCATTTCAAAGACGGTAAACGCCATGGACCAGCCATCGAAGAGAATAAGGAAGGTCTTCGTTTTGAAGGCTCTTATGTCGATGACCGTCGCGATGGTCGTTTTGTAGAGAAAGACCGCAATGGCAATATCACCGCCCAGGGCTCTTATGTCCGTGGCAAGCGCCAATTAGACGGAAAATAAAGTATAAACCTGTGGTTCGACGTTCTCCGTCGAGCTCAACACTTCAAACATCATAAGTATGATTATTGATACAATTGAAAATCTGGAGAAGTATGCCACTCTTAACCCACTATTCCCTAAAGTAGTGGAATTCTTGAAGTCTCACGACCTGAATGCAATGGCTGATGGTAAGTATGAAATAGAGGGCAATGACCTTTTTGTCACCATCACCACTACCAAGGGTAAGACTCCAGATGAGGCTGTTCTTGAAACACATAATAAGATGATTGATATCCAGCTTCCGCTATCAACAGCAGAAACTTATGGCTATACCCATCGTTCTTTGCTGCCTGATACGGCTTATGACGAAGAAAAGGATATCTCGTTTGCTCCGGATATGGTGGCAGACAGTTATGTAACTTGTCAGCCCGGCATGATGATTATCTTCTTCCCTCATGATGGTCATGCACCTTGTATCTCTGGAAATCCGGAAATAAGAAAGGTTATCTTCAAGATTAAAGCATAAAATCCATTACAACTAAAAACATAAGAACTATGGCAACGACAAAGAAAACTCAAACTAATAATCATATCGGACTTGTCCGTAACGACTCATGGCTGGAACCCTTTGAGGATGCTATTCGTGGACGCCATGACCATGCAGTATGGAAGATAAACCAACTGACACGTAATGGTAAGAAGACGCTGAGCGACTTTGCCAGTGGTCATCTTTATTTCGGTCTGCATAAACTGGCAAAGGGGTGGGTGTTCCGTGAGTGGGCTCCTAACGCTACAGAGATATACCTGATTGGCGACTTCAATAACTGGCAGGAGTCAGAGAAATATAAATGTAAACGCATTGCAGGTACAGGTAACTGGGAACTAAAGCTCTCAGAGAAAGCCCTCAAACATGGCGACCTGTATAAGATGAAGGTCAAGTGGAATGGGGGAGAAGGTGAACGTATTCCTGCATGGTGTCGTCGTGTAGTACAAGACGAACAGACCAAAATCTTCTCTGCACAGGTATGGAATCCTGAGCATCCTTATGTTTTCAAAAAGAAGACTTTCAAGCCCGACAAGTCTCCCCTGTTGATTTATGAGTGCCATGTGGGCATGGGACAGGATGCCGAGAAGGTGGGAACCTATAAGGAATTCACGGAGAATGTGTTGCCGCGAGTAAAGAAGGATGGTTACAACGCTATTCAGGTAATGGCCATTCAGGAGCATCCATATTATGGAAGTTTCGGTTATCACGTTAGCTCATTCTTTGCCCCAAGCAGTCGCTTTGGTACTCCAGAGGATTTGAAAGAGTTGATAGATACAGCCCATAAGATGGGTATTGCTGTCATCATGGATATTGTCCACTCTCATGCTGTCAAGAACGAGGTAGAAGGTTTGGGTAATCTTGCTGGTGACCCCAACCAGTTTTTCTATCCTGGTGACCGCCATGAGCATCCCGCATGGGACTCTCTCTGCTTCGACTATGGTAAGGATGAGGTGCTCCACTTCCTGTTGTCTAACTGTAAGTACTGGTTGGAAGAATACCACTTCGACGGTTTCCGTTTCGATGGTGTCACCTCTATGCTCTACTACTCACATGGTCTTGGTGAAGCTTTTGGAGGTTATGGCGATTACTTCAATGGTCACGAGGATGACAATGCCATCTGTTATCTCACGCTCGCCAACTGTTTGATTCATGAAGTCAACAAGAATGCCATCACGATTGCTGAAGAAGTATCTGGTATGCCAGGCTTGGCTGCTAAGTTTGAAGATGGCGGTTATGGCTTCGACTACCGTATGGCGATGAATATTCCCGATTACTGGATTAAGACCATCAAGGAAGTGCGCGATGAGGATATTAATGTATGCAGCATCTTCTGGGAAGTGAAGAACCGTCGTCCTGACGAGAAAACCATCTCTTATTGCGAGAGTCATGACCAGGCATTGGTGGGCGATAAGACCATCATCTTCCGCTTGATTGATGCCGATATGTATTGGCATTTTGCCAAGAAAGATGTCAATGATATTGCCCAGCGTGGTATCGCCCTGCACAAGATGATTCGGTTGGTTACAGCAGGTGCTATCAATGGTGGCTATCTGAACTTCATGGGCAATGAGTTCGGACATCCTGAATGGATTGACTTCCCTCGTGAAGGCAATGGCTGGTCGCATAAGTATGCACGTCGTCAGTGGAACCTTGTGGATAATCAAGACCTCTGCTATCACTGGCTGGGTGACTTCGACCGTAAGATGTTAGAGGTAATCAAGAGTCAGAAGAACTTCCAGAATACACCTGTAACGGAGATTTGGCATAACGACGGTGATCAGGTGCTGTGCTATATGCGTGGCAACCTTGTCTTCGTCTTCAACTTCTCACCAACGCGCAGCTATACTGATTATGGCTTCCTTGTTCCTACAGGTTCTTATGAGGTAGTGCTTAATACGGATGCCAAGGAATTTGGTGGTAATGGCTTTGCTGATGACTCTGTCATGCACTTCACCAATTACGATGCGATGTATGTGGAAGACCATAAAGAATGGTTGAAACTCTATCTCCCTGCTCGCTCGGCAGTAGTACTCAGAAAGGTTTGAAATAAAATTTCTTGTATAATATGGAGAAATTACAATAAAAATTTGTAATTTTGCACAGACAAATACAAGAACTATCATAATTTATGGCACATAATATCTTCAAGGGATTAGGCATTGCGTTGATTACACCCTTCCAAGAAGACGGCTCGGTGGATTATAAAGCGCTGATACGTCTAGTAGAGTACCAGTTAAATAACGGAGCCGACTTCTTCTGTATCTTGGCAACAACGGGAGAAACTCCCACGCTGACTGCTGAGGAGAAACAGAAGATTAAGGATCTTATCGTTGACTTGGTGGGTGGACGTGTACCTATCTTGATGGGATGTGGTGGCAATAATACTGCTGCTGTCGTAGAAGAATTGAAGAATGGCGACTTCCGCGGCATTGATGGTGTGCTGAGTGTTTGCCCTTATTACAATAAACCTTCGCAGGAGGGACTCTATCAGCATTTCAAGGCTATCGCAGCGGCTACCAAACTTCCAGTTGTGCTGTATAATGTACCTGGTCGAACAGGTGTGAATCTGAAAGCAGAGACAACGGTGCGCCTGGCTCATGACTGTCCTAATATCGTAGCCATCAAAGAGGCTTCAGGCAATCTGGAACAGGTTGACGAGATTATCAAGAACAAGCCTCGTTCCTTTGATGTTATCTCTGGTGATGATGCCCTGACCTTCCCCATGATTTCTTGTGGTGCAGTAGGTGTGATTAGTGTGATTGGTAATGCTTTGCCTCGCGAGTTCTCTAAGATGATTCGTCTGCAGATGTTAGGCGAATACGATGGCGCCCGTAAGATACATCACCGCTTTACCGATCTCTTCTCGTTGCTTTTTGTCGATGGCAACCCTGCTGGTGTCAAGGCTATGCTCCACGAGATGGGATATATCGAAAATGTGTTGCGCCTGCCTCTGGTGCCTACACGTATCTCTACTCTGCAGCGCATGAGTGAGATAATGAAAGAACTGAAGATCTAAACAATAAATGATAAAAAGAGTTTTTTTGATTGCTTTTAGTTGGTTGTGCTTCTTGGCTGTTGCTCATGCCAACCTTGCAGATTCACTGCGTCAGCGACTTCCCTCGCTGCATGGTGAAGCGCGCATACAAGCTCTCGAAAAGCTCTATAAGATTAGTCAGAATGGTGGCGATCCACAGCAGACACTTCAAAGTCTGAACAATTATATTGCCGAACTGGAAATTCAACATAAGAACGTTCAGTTGGGAAAAGCTCTTCTGGAGCGTGTCATGTTCTTCTATAATTATGATATGACAGACTCTGTCTTTCATTATTCTAAACGGACAATGGAGACACTGAATGGCATGAGACTGTGGGATAGGTATTATGATGTATGGATGTTGCTCTCTAATACCTATGTGTTTAGTGGAAAGTATAATATAGCACTTCGTGAAGTGCAGACCATGTTCGACGATGCTAAGTCGCGCAATTTTAAGTATGGAATGGGTCTTGCCTACTATATGATGGGTAATGTCTATTCTAATATGCACAATCGTGAGGAAAGCCTGACATCCTATCGTAAGGGGCTTGATATACTTCGTAAAATAGATCCCTTACCCTCTACCGTAGCCGACCTCTTTTCTTATTATGGCGATGAGCTGGATGAGATGAAGCAGTATCAGAAACTGGCATTGCTAACCATCGAGTGGAGAGAGTGTCTTGATAGCTATTTTACAAGGAATAAAGTAAATGACTATGTTCGCAATGTCTTAGAGTCTTATTATTATATCGCCTGTGCACAGGCTGCTCTTGGATTAAATCATCTCGACAAGGCTGAGCGCATGCTTAATGAGGTAAAGCGTCGCATCCCTTCCGAGGAAGATTATGTCGGTCAGTCGTGGCTTTACTATAAGGCGAAGCTCCATCTGCAGCGTAAAGAATATCAGGCAGCTCTAGAACTGAATAATCGTCGTTGGGATTTGACAGATAACTCTGATATGGGTATGCTTGTACCTGTATTAAGTCAGCGAGGCGAAATCTTAGAAGGCTTAGGCCGTTATCAGGATGCGGTTGGTGTTTTCAAGAAACTGATACAAGTGAAAGACTCAGTCAGTGGTGTGGAGACACGCAACCAGTTGAATGAAATGAACACCCTGTTCCAAGTGGATGAAATCAAGATGGAACAGGCGCGTGCTCAATTCCGCAATACGTTAATCATCATCGGACTTATCGTTGCAGCACTGGTCATCTTCCTTATTTACCGAATGATTGCTGCTCGTCGCTTGAAGAAAGCCCACGATGAACTGTTGGTGGCTTACGATCAGTTGGAGGAAACCACTACGGCAAAAGAGCGTATTGAGAGTGACCTGCGTATTGCCCGAAATATCCAGATGGGCATGGTGCCACATTCATTCCCAGAGCGCGACGATGTAGATCTCTATGCTTCTATGACTCCTGCCAAGGAAGTTGGTGGTGACCTCTATGGTTATCTGCTTGTTCCGAATAATGCTGGAGATGGCGAGAAACTGTATTTCGCTTTGGGTGATGTTAGTGGTAAGGGTGTGCCAGCCTCTTTGTTTATGGCACAGGCCACACGTCTCTTCCTGACATTGGCTAAACAGCAGTTGATGCCTGCTGATATCTGTACATACATGAACGATGCTCTTTCCGGTGAGGACAATGAAACGGGTATGTTTGTTACCATGTTCGTAGGACTTGTTGACTTGCAGACTGGTCATCTTGACTTCTGTAATGCAGGTCATAATCCACCAGTACTGATAGACAAAGGTACTGCAGAGTTTATAGAGATGGAACCCAATGCTCCTATCGGCTTGTGGCCTGAACTACAGTATGTCGGTGAAGAGATACAAGACATTTCCAACCGCCAGTTCTTTGTTTATACCGATGGACTTAATGAAGCGGAAAACCGTCAGCAGGAGCAATTCTCTGATGAGCGCCTGATACAAGTCTTGGAAACGATATCCTTTGACAGCTCACAAGAAATGATAGAGGCGTTACGTGTGGCCGTTGAACAACATCGTGACGGTGCAGAACCAAACGATGACCTGACTATGTTGTGCGTGAAAGTAAGAAAGAAAACGAATCAATAACCAGAATACATAACCTATAACAATACATGAGGAAAGAAATAAAACTAAAAAACCAAGTCGGAGAACTGGAACGTGTGAACCGGTTCGTCGAGGAAATAGGCGAAGAGCTTGGACTTGACATGGAACTCCAGATGAACCTCAATCTGGTGATGGAGGAGATGGTGTCCAACGTTATCTTCTATGCTTATCCCGAAGGTAAGACTGCCGAGATTGAATTGGTAGCCGAAAGCGACGGAAAGGAGCTGACCTTCGTGCTCAGTGATCAGGGAAAGGAGTTTGATCCTACCCAGAAGGAAGATGCCAATCCCAATATCAATCCCATTGATCGTGATCTTGGTGGCATGGGCATCTATATCGTTAAGAACATTATGAATAAGGTAACCTATCAGCGTCTTGAAGGTAGAAACCTATTAACTATGAAAAAAGAAATAAAACAATGAAAATAGTTAAAAGGAAGTTAGCAGTCTATGACTGCAGAAGTTAACGAGCCTATGGCTCGTGGAGTTAAAGGACAAATAATCTCAGCTATAGTAATGTCCGCTAACTCCCTCTAACTCCCGTTAACTCCCAATTAAAAAAGTATAATTTCAAACATCAAAATATTACAACTATGACACAGATTATCAAAGAAGGTGGTAAGACCATCATTAAGACCGGAGAGCGTATCGATACTATGAATGCCCCACAGTTTGAACAGGACATCCAGCCCGCACTCGTTGACGGTGGTGTTGACCTTGAAATGGACTGTTCCGATTTAACCTACATGGCTTCTTCTGGTCTCCGTATCATTCAGAAAACTATGCGTACTGTGATGCAGCAGAAGGGTCAGTTCAAGATGACCAATGTTAATCCTGAAATCTATAAGGTGTTGGCAATGACAGGCTTCACCAAGTTTATGAAGGTTGAAAAGAAAGAAGAATAATAGTATATGTGGATAGCTTTATTGATTGTAGTGGCTTTGGCCCTTGGTTTGGCTATAGCCCTCTATTTCCAGGTAAAGGCCAGTCATCGTCAGGCTGACGAGCAGCAGCAGTTGCTGACAGACTATCAGCAGCGTGTTGACGATCAGCAGAAGTTGCTGGATGACTATCGTGCCTTGGAGAAAAACTTCGATAGTGTAGGAGAGGGCTACGAGCAGGCGCTTTTGGCTTTCGACAAGATGGAAGAAGAGCAGCAGCAGGCTCGCCAGACTAATGAAGCGCTGGAGAAGCGTTGCGCTGACTTGCAGGAACAATGCACCCGCTATGAGGCTTTCGCTAAGAATGCCCGTGAGGTGATTGGTCAGGCACTTGTTGGCATGCGCGAGATTGCTAAGACCTCTGGTGATACCAAACTCACTGCGCTGATTGGTAAGATTAGCGATGTTGATGACCTCGATGGTCAGCAGCCCATCAAGCGTACAGATAATATCTTGGTTTCTCAAGTAGCTGATGAGGCTATCGCTGCTTCTGGTGTTGACAAGGTTAACTATCTTAAGTTCGACAAGCAGGTTGCTCCTGATGCAGCAGCTACTATGCTTTCCACCAACTTGGTCAAAGCAGTACGTGCGCTGACTCATCTCCTCGACAATGCCTTGAAGTTCACTTCTGATGGTGGCGTAACGCTGAAGGTTACAGTCGATATGGACAAGATGCTTGCCATCTATACTGTTGAGGATACCGGTAGTGGTATTGACGAATCAGAGCGTGAGCACGTCTTTGAACCATATGTCAAGCTCAATCAGTTCTTCGATGGTCGCGGCACAGGACTTACTGTTGCCCGCAGCATTGCCCGTCGCCTTGATGGTGATGTCGAGCTCGATGCCACCTTTGCAGGTTCAGGCTGTCGCTTCATTCTGACGCTGCCTATCTAATAGGGGACTTATCATCCTCTTGTTCGCCTCCTCTATCTTATGGTCATTGATCTCACTGATATAGACCAATGTCGTTTGCGTAGAGGAGTGTCCCATCGCTTTAGATATGATGGGTAGCGCTACATTATTACTATAGGCTATGCTTGCCCACGAGTGTCGTGCTACATACGACGTCAGATGGGGCAGCATAGTCTTTTTTGCTAACTGCCCCAATAGCCTGTTGTATTTGCTGCGCTTGCGCTCATATTCCCTCATCGCCAGTCTTTCATCACTACAGCTTAGGATAGGGAAGAGGTAATAACTGTTTTCGCGCGCGTACCTATTTATTATTTGTTGCATCAGCGGTTCAATCTTCACCTTTATCCGCTGCCCCGTCTTATGCCTCCTGTATTCTATATATCCATTCTTCACCTGCGCCTTTCTTAGGAAAGCAAGGTCTATAAATGGCATCCCCATCGCACAATAGGAAAACAAGAAGTAATCCCTAGCCCTCTCTACTGCCGCCTTTTTACTATTTTCGCCTATCTCTCCTCTTTTACTATCTTTTTTGTCCCCCTCCTTTTGGGAGGGGTTAGGGGTAGGTTTGTTGGTATAGGCATGTTGGGGTAGGCTTTCTCCTCCCCAAAGGTGGGAGGTTGGGAGGAGGCTCATTATCTCCTCCTCCCTTATTGCCCTCTTTTCTGTTTTCTCATTTCCTGTAAACACACTTCTGAATGTCTCTTTATAGTCAGCCTTGGGATTGATGTGGTGTAGCAATGCTCTCAGTGAGCGCATATAGCAGGAACTTGTATTCCTGCTCACACCTCTCATCTGCAGCCATCGCTGATAGCCCTCCATCAGAGCCGTATTTATATCTTCTACGCGGATATCCTTTCTTGTGTATGCCAGTAGCGAGCGCAGTGCCGTTTGATAATTATCAATGGTGCTTTTTGCTCTTCGCCTGCTCAACTCTTCCATTGCCAGTTCTGCGCATTCCGCTATCTTCTTATTGTTTTCTTTGCAGGAAACCGATGGTTTCCTACGTGGAAACCATCGGTTTCCCCATGAGAAACTAACCTGAAAACTAAATTTAATCATAGCAATTATTTCTTTAGGTATTAAGTGTGTTAAAGCATACAAAGGTACATCATTTTTTGAACACGAATGAATTAATCTCACACAGATTTTACAGATAACACAGATTTTAATTTGTATGGTTTGTTCGATTTGTGTTCTTTACCTAAAGAAGTGCAAAAAAAGCCTTCACCTCCTATTAAGAGGTGAAGGCTTTCTGCGGGCAAATATAGAGATTATTTTTTAATTCTGCAAATTTTTTTAAGATTATTTTTGTTTTCTCGTCATATTCTGCTAATTCGTCGATAAAATTGAACAATTTGTAAGTAATAACGTATACACCTCTTAATAGGAGGTGTAAATATAGATGAGGAGATAGATTAATAATTTTAATATAACTAAAAATAAAAATGATTATGAAGAAAATTCTAGTTATGTCAGCTCTTGTGGCTTTTTCAGCAGCCTTTGTGGCCTGCTCGAGTAATGATGATTTGGTACAACAGAAGCCTGAAGTACCAGAGGAACCCGTAGTTGGTTATCCCATGCATGTTTCAGTTGCAGATACTCGTGGTACAGATTTGACTACTGCCACTTTGCCTGGTTTTACTATGTATAGTGCTATGAAAACTCCTGAAGAAAAAACTAATAGCGAAAATGCAACACAATGGCCTGCTGGTGTCGCCTTTACGAATAATAATGGAAATTGTTCTAAAGTCGGATTAGAGGATATCGACTTCCCAGATACAGAAAATACCTACACTTTCTATGCTATTAGTGATCCTGATAATCTAGCTGTAGATGGTGAAAGCCATCCAATGAAGCCTACGGTAACTGCAGGTGCTGTTAGTTTTGATTATGTACTTCCAACAGATTACACAACGTATGAAGCAGGAGAAGGAAAGACAGGTAAAGCAGAATACATCACTGGTGGTCAAAAAGACTTGTTAGTTGCTACAGCTACAGGTAATGGCAATGAAGGTGAAGTGTTATTAAACTTTACCCATGCGCTATCTCTCGTAAAGAAAGTGTATATAAGAGCAAATGTGACTCGAATCGCAGCTTTGTTAGATATGGATGCAGATGCTTTGACGGAAGCTTATGAGTATAAAGTTGGTGAAAGTCTGTCCATTTGTGATGTGAAGACAGCTGGAACTTACACTTTTGGAAGCGGATGGAGCAATCAGGCAACTCTTGGTGAATTTAACATACCTATGACTGCTTCTGCTTTCCATCCATTTGATGATGAATGGTATGAGATACCTCTTACTGCTGGTGATAATGGTTTGTATCTTCTTCCCCAGATGTTTAATGGTAATATGGAAGATAATGGGGACGGAACATTTACCTTGACAGGTGCTTACATAAAAGTTGGACTGCAGGTGTTTACGAAGAGCTCAACTTATGATGGCGTTGACGATTTTTCTGGTGAATACTATATACATCATTGGTCTCCTAGTGGTAGCTCAGCACCTGGAACAACGGATAGTGATGATGATTCTTTGGGAACTTCAGAACAGGAAGGCCAAGGTTTCCGTCCATTCTGTGTACCTCTTACCTTCGAGATTCTTCCCAACAAATCTTATGCCATCCGTCTTGATTTGACCCGTGGATGTTATATTTCTGGAGATGATGATGTGACTTTATATCCACTCTTTGAGGGTATGACTGTTGATCTTAATTAATGAATTGAAATTATATCTAAAATTTCCTGTTATGAAAAAGTCTTTCATTAGACTATGTCCCCTTTCCAAGTCGTTAGGAGGATTGATAGTGTCGCTTGTGGCATTGACGCTATTATTCTCTTGCTCCTTGGAAGATGGAGAGAATCTCATGGATGCAAGAAGTGTGTCCACTGATGAGATAGAATTCTTCATAGAGGACGATATGCCAACCCGCGGCAGATACGAGGCTGCTGCTGAGGTTGAGAAGTATGCCGTATTTAGTTTCTATAACGAAACGAAAAAGTCGCATGTTCAAAACTGTGTGATGACAAAGCAGGCGAATGGCACATGGAAGAAAAGTAAAATTATGAACTTCCCTGGTAAGAATGCTATAGACTTCTATGCTTTGAAGCCATCTTTTACTGATGCGGACTCTTATACGATGACTCCCGATGAGAAATCCTTTGTATATACAATGCGAGATTCGAGTTACAAGCAAATGGACTTCATGTTCTCCAGTCTGATAAATAAGACGCGTGAGTCTACTAACAACCAGATTAAGTTCAAAATGAAGCATTTGTTCTCTTATATCCGTTTTGTAAGTAAACTGACGAATGAAGAGATTGAAGTGGAGGTTCACTCTATTACCTTGCATAATTTATTGTCGAGGGGTACTTTTACCTATAATCGTGACAAAGAACGTGCTGGTGATTGGCAGATTTCTACTACTGATTACGATAATTTTACGTTTATGCTTCCCAAGGACTCAATGCTTGTTACTAACAAACAGATTTCACTGCATACTGGTGATAGCTTGTTGTTTGTAATGCCACAGAAGCCAGCGACGATATGGGATCCAAACGTAACAGCAAAGATTTCGGATGCAGATGCTAACCATGAGGCTTATGTTAAGGTTGCATGTCGTGTCTGGAAGAAACGCTCAGATGCTGATATTGCGGCCAATGTCGCTCCTGCAGCGGATGCTTATATCGGTTGTACTGCTACGACATGGGCAACGGTTTATTATCCGCTAAAAGCCGGAACTGCATGGACCTCAAAGGTTACTCCTTATTCTGGTAACTATAATGTCTTAATTACTTGGACGGGAGGCTATACAGCAGAAGGAGAGGATTTCCTAAAGAAGAATACGAATGATGAGTTGGAGATGTCGTCAGACGAACCTGTAGAATCATTTTTTGTCACTGATCCGTGGACAGATGATGATACGAACTCCGTATCATTTAATATGTAGAAATATAGAGTAAAATTATTTAAACGAGTACAATTATGAAAACAATAGCAAAGAAAAACTATAATGAGCCACAAATGGCAGTAGTAATCATGAAGAGTAATATGACCTTGATGGCTGGCTCTCCTGGTGTTGGTGCAAGTGTTGGAGATCGTGATGGCGATACTGAAGATGTCGGCTATTATTAATAAATAAGGAACAAAAATAACGCATAACAATGAGAAAGAGAAAGATATATGATAGAGGTGTGGGAGCGGCCATGGTCGCTCTAGCACTCCTGTGTCTTTCCTTCGGTTCTTGCGCAAGTGAAGACGTTCAGAAAAGTAGTACTGATAATCTTGGGCGCCAACCTCAGGCGTTTTATATCAATACTATAGATACTGATGCCGACGGAACGACACGAGGATTTCCCAGCGAAGACTTGGAAGAACCAGCAGGCATCTATGCCTATACCTATGTGGAGTCTGATGCTTGGGATGATAGTAATGGCACTCCTCCTGACTTCATGATTAATGAGGAAATCCAGTTTGCCGGTTTGAAATGGCTGACTGTTAATACATTTGATAAGATGCCATCAGAGCGTTTCGTGCGTTACTATGCCTACTATCCTTACGGATTGGATCCTGAAGTTTTAGAGCTGAGTGACGAAAACCATGATAATGCTCCATTGTTGGTCTATACCGTTCCTGACGATGTGGAGGAGCAGGTTGACCTCTTGGCTGGTGGTTGTGTTAATGAAGAAGATGGACATACTATTGTCTATTCTACCGACAAACAGAATAGTAAGGATCCTGATAAAGTAACGGTGACATTAAGTCATCTGCTGACAGCTATCCGTTTCCAAGTGGGTGAGTGCGTAGAGGCAGGTCGTGTCAAAAAGATTACGGTGACCAATGTGCTCGGTAAGAACCAGTATTCACTGCAGCGCGACGCCGAAGACAACTACTATGAAGGTTGGGAAGTACGCAACTGGGGTGAAAACTGGGACGACGACTTCCGCGACTTCTCTATCGAGTTGAATACGCAGATTAAGCTGACGCAGAAGAATGCAGGTGGAGATGTTATTCCTCAGGCTGTTACCGATAAGACACAATGGCTGATGATGATTCCTCAGATGCTGTCTGAAGAGAGTGAGATTCAGGTTATCTACAATAGTGGTGGTACAGACCATGTATTGACTGCTGAAGTGTATAACTATGAGTGGGCACAAGGCAAGATGGTGACCTATACGCTGAATATCAAGTCTCTGCAGCGCCTGACAGTTAAATCTACTGTTATTCCTTGGGGTGAAGGCCTTCGCTTCCAGGATGGTCAGCCTACTAATGCTACTACGCTTGACATGGGTGCCGACTTTGTAGAGTGGGATCCCACAGACACGGATATTGCTTCAGATGATCCGAGAGACTGATAAGAGAGAGATTATGATTTACTAGTTTTTTATTTTAAATACAAAGCAGACTATTATGAAGACAAGAGATATTCTTATAGTATTTGCAGCGTTAGGTATGCTGACAGCCTGTAACAATACAGACGACGTGCAGCCTCAGGGTGAGCCCCAAAGCGGAACACCTATCCAACTGATGAGTGCTGTAGATGGCCTGACGCGTGCCGGTACTTCTATTCAGACTAACCAGCTGCTCACTGGTGAGCAGGTGAACGTCTATATCACAGCCCCTAATGGTGGTGCCACCTACGAGCCAAAGGTATATAGAATCAATACCGGTGGTGAGATGGCGCCTGTGGGCAATATCTTCCCTTATTTCCCGACTAATGGAAATGGTATTGATGTCTATGCACTCTATCCTGTAGCCGTTACGAAGGATACCCGTACTTTCGAGGTACAGGCAGATCAGGACAAACAGCAACAGTATAAGCAGAGTGACCTGATGTATGGTACTATCCTCGATGGTGATGGTAATCGTATGACGGTAGCTCCCACTGCTACCAAGCAGGTGGTGACCTTCAAGCATAAGCTGTCGAAGATTACCGTAAAGCTGACCTCTGGTAAGGGAAGTCCAAATATCAAAAACTCAGAGATTCAACTTTGTAATGTGTATAAGACGATAGGTTTTACTCCTTCTTCTGGTGCATTGAGCGGAATCTCTGGCGATCCTGGCTATATCAAGGTTACTAGCAATGGTGGTGCCACTGCTGGTGTGAGTGCTATCATTCCTCCACAGTCCATCAGCACAGGCTATTTTCTGAAGGTCCGTTTGGCTGGTGGTGACGTTATCTACTACAGTCCTCAGCAGACCTTCGACTTGGAGAGTGGCAAGGAGTATCGTTTCAATATGACTATCAACCAGGATGGTCTGACGGTGAACTATACCGTTAGTGACTGGCTGAATACACAAGACGAGCTCGGCAATGCCAACAATGTATTTACTGGTGAGCCCAGCTTCTCTGAGTGAAAATGAAGAATATGGAAATTCAAAAATGAAAGCAATTATGAAGATTAATAATATCAAGCAACTATTCGTGGCAACCCTTCTCATGGCGGGCTTTGCCGCATGTAGCAGCGATGACGCACAGAGCGGAAAGAGCGGCGAGCGCTATCCCATCCGTCTGTCGAACAACCTCATGGAGATGGATGCTGATGCTACACGTGCCAGTGGCAGCTACGAACATGGCTTCCTTTCGGGTAGCGTGTTCTGGGTATGGGCTGACATGACCGATGAGGGTGAGAGCAATCCCGCCTATCGCGTTAAGGAGTTTGTCTCAGCCTGGCACCTGACAGTGAACAGCCTGAATGAGAATACTTTCGATGTGATTACAACGCATACGTTCCCTGTATATAATAAGCTGTCGTTCTATGCGATGCATGGAAACTTTGCCAATACAATTACAGAAGAGGTTACAAACTTCCCCGGTGTGTTGACTCATATCGTCAAGACTGACCAGAAGAGTGATAATGACTTCCTGGTAAGTGACCTTGTCTATGCTATCAAGCCCGACGTAGTTCCTCAGTCAGAGGTTGTTCCTCTGGAGTTCCATCATCTGCTATCAAAGGTAGAGGTAGTGCTAATGCCCGGTAATGGTATCACTGCTGAGGAGATGAAAGAAGTAGATGATACGAAGGTAACTGTAACCCTCGTTGGCACGAAGACTAGAGTACAGTTCCGTCCTAGTAAGACGGTGGCAGCTACTATTGGAACAGAAGCAGGCCGCAAGAGCATGCTGACTGTAGTAGAGGATAGCGAGGCTCCTATCACGCTGTCAACAGTAACCACGACTGACTTTACCAATGGTATATGTGCTTCGGCAATCGTGGTTCCACAGACTGTGAACGGTCACTTCGTATGTATCAACTACATGGGCTACAATACCTATTATGATGTTAGCAATCTGGAGCTGAAGAGTGGCTATCGCTATCGCTTCAACCTGACGGTAAACCGTGTAGGTGGTGAGTATGTCATCTCTCCCGTCAGTGTAGCCGAATGGTCTTCGGAGCCCGCAGAACGAGTAGCAGAGCTAGAATAGCAGCTGGAAATAGCATGTCTGACTTGTGCAGCCAGATGATTCCCACTGTTTATTTATTTAACTCTATAAATGAAGTAAAAGCTATGAAGAAATATTATTCCATATATGCAGCGGTATCAGCAATGCTGCTGACCGCCTGCACACAGGATCTCTTCCAGAACGGTGACGAGGCAGTAAGCGATAGCAAGACTATCTCTTTCACAGCCCAGACCGTTGATATCCAAGAGGACACTCGCTCTACAGCAGCTCCCGAGGCATTGCCCCTTACTGGCGATGGTATGCATCTTTGGCTGATGCCCTCCGAGACTCCGATGGTAAGCGATGCTACCCGTGGTACACAGATTAACTCAGTTGAAGCGCTGAATAACTTCGGCGTATCAGCTTACCGCCATGGAGCCATTCCTACGGAGAAGACCCTGAACGAGTATCTGACAGATAATAATCTGAAGCCCGACTTCTTCTATAATCTGGAAGCAACGAAGATTACAGATACACAGAAGTTCAAGCTGACGAAGGACTTCTTCTGGCCTACCGACGATGACGTGCTGTCATTCTTCGCTTATGCCCCTTATGGTGACGAGAATGTAGAGTTGTCAGCCGCGACAGAGGATGGTCCTCAGAGTATCAACTTCAAGGTGGATACTGATGTGAAGAATCAGGTGGATTTGATTACTGCTCAGGCAAGTACTACTTCTCACCTGAATACCAGTACTACTCCTTCAGTTGCACTGAACTTCAC
>FPIT01000016.1 GCA_900119285.1 Prevotellaceae bacterium HUN156 | reverse complement strand
AACGGCTAAGTTCCAGACTTCTCAAAAAGAAGACGAGATTGACACTGCTTGCATCGAAGTGATGAAGGGAGCGATAGATACCATTCCAGAGCCTCCTATTGAGGGAGAAGTTAAGATCTTTGATATAGTAGAGCAAATGCCTTCATTTCCTGGTGGTGCTACAGCGCTGTTCGATTATCTTTCAGAGAACATCAAGTATCCAGAAGATTGTGAGGAAACCTGTGTTCAAGGACGTGTTATTGTTACCTTTGTGGTGGAAAAGGATGGAAGCATCACGGAAGCCAAAGTCGTGAAAAGCGTCTATCCGTCTCTTGACGAAGAGGCACTACGAGCAGTAAACGGTATGCCCAAATGGATTCCTGGAGTTCAGAATGCTGAACCAGTTAGAACCAAATATACAATTCCTGTTACTTTCAAATTAAAATGAAACTCCCATTAATTGGCATTTGTCGCCACCGACTGGCTACTGACGGACAAGGCGTGACAACCCTCGTTGCTTTTCAGAACAAAGAGGGACAATCCCTCTGATTTACATTTTAATCAATCTTAAAAAGAAGAAATCATGAACCCAATAAAAAGTGCACTTAGACTACTATCCTTTACAATGTGCCTACTCATCTTGTTGGTGGGATGCATTGGATCTTCGCATAAGTCGATAAATGAAACAGATTCTCAACAAAAATCATTATCAGAAATAGCGGCCGAGACAGTAGAGACCTATGCTTTAACTGAAGAGGAACAAACGACAGTTCGTAATGGCAATGACTTTTCATTCAAACTATTCAAAAAGATTGCCGAAAGCAAGAAAGATGAAAATATTTTTGTCTCTACTATAGGCATGTTCTATTCGCTAAATATCATCAACAATGGTGCGTCCGGTGAGACTCAACAAGAAATCTGTAATGCCCTTAATATGGCACCTATTGATATCGAGCGTGCTAATAACCTTTGTCGCAGATTTATAGTTGGTCAGGCAAAAATTGTAGAAGATGATTTCCTAGGTCCCTCATCGTATATGAGAACAGCCACTCTTTTTCAGGCTGGAGAAAAAGTGGACATAGATAAATCTTTCCAAGACGTTTTGGAACAAAACTATTTTGCTGGTATCATCAAAGGCAAAATAGATGGTGCCAAGCAACAGAGAATTAACAAATGGTGTTCCGCACATACAGAAGGATTGCTTAACGAACTTAAGATCAAAGAAGTTGACGATGATTCTGCAACTTTATTGGTGGCAAACTATTTCAATGGAAGATGGGTTCAGAAGTTTGATAAAAAAGACACGAAAGATGAACCATTTTATGGTGGAACCAGTTCAAGGGTAAACATGATGAATCAGACGGAATGCGAGGGAACTTTTACTTATGCAAAGCTCAAAAACTATTCCATGCTGGAGATACCTTATGTGGGAGGCTATGAGCTCTACATAATTCTTCCCGACAAGGTTGACGGACTTACAGCATTGCTGCAATCTCTTGACGAGAGTAAAATCCGACATGCTATGTCTTGCTTGAAGTCGTATGATCGCGTATACACAAAAATACCCAAATTCAAGGTTGACTATACGTTCAAGGCAAACGAATTTCTAGCATCGTTGGGTATAAGCAAGATGTTTAGTGATAACTATGAATTGACTCACATTCAATCAAGCCCGATGAAGATAACAGAAATCCTACAAAACACCAAAGTCATATTAGATGAAGACGGAACGCGAGCTGGAGCCTTAACGTCTGCCTCATTCGCCACTTTAGGCTTAATCTCGCATCCCACTGAGGCATACTTCTACGCAGACCACCCCTTTGCCTACATCATCACTGATCCATTTGGCAACTATTGTTTTATGGGTACATTCCGTGGTCCCTCTTTGAGCACAACAGGAGTAAGAGGAGTATATTTCGATGATAATGAAGCAGACGTCTTAATGTAAAGGCTCAGGGAGGTGAGTTCTAAATAACTCATAACACAGAGGGGGCAGTCCCTCTGATTTATTTTTTTGTGTCAATCTTTAGAATGTGGATTTTTAACTAATTAGAAATCAGATAGTTTTATTGTTCATTTGTGTCAATCGCCTACTACCTCTTGACAATGCTGTTTTTCTTTATTATCTTTGCAGCGACATACTTATCAATCAGAGTGTTAATCCAATGCAATGGAGTCGCCAGTTGATGTC
>FPIT01000010.1 GCA_900119285.1 Prevotellaceae bacterium HUN156 | reverse complement strand
ATAGGCGAACCATCTGCCGTGAGTGGCACCCTTCATCTTACTCTGTTTTACTTGATACAAAATCTTTGCCATAGTTGATTAATTTTGAAATTTGATGTTTGATGTTTGATGTTTGATGTTTGAAGTTTATGATTGGTTAATTTGAAATTTGATGTTTGATGTTTGAAATTTATGATTACTTCTGCGCAGCCAATGTTCAATGTTCAATGTTCAATCTTCAACGTTCAATGTTTGACAATGCAAAGGTACGATGATTATGCTGAATAGCCAAATTTCGGCTATCGATAAGGGGCGATTTTCAGCACGGTTTGCACGATTTTGGACGTTAAGTAACACACGATGCTCGTTGCCGTAATACACGAGGCAGTTATGTTACGGATACGATGGAGTGGTAAGGGTAGGGGGTGTCTTTAGTCATTTTGGATACAGAATACAGAAATACAGTTTTTAGGAGCCAATCATAAGTGCGCGTTAAAATTATATATTATATATATTATTATAATAATATATATAATATATAATTTCTATATAACTATTTTCTATTCCTATTCCCATTGCTCACCTAAAAACTGTATTCTGTATTTCTGTATCCAATGGCATGTGGAAGTTGAGAAAAATAGTTGAATAATTCTTTTGTTTATTCCAAAGAATTGTATTATCTTTGTAGCATAAATAAAATTTACCGAAAAACAATGGCATTTGAATCATCATTTAAGGCAATAGATAATACGCTGCACCACGATGACGGCTGCAGTACCGCACTGGATTATGTAGAACAGAGCAGCTGGGTGCTGTTTTTGAAATATCTCGACGATTTAGAGCTGACGCGCGAGCAGGCTGCCGAGTTGGAAGGCAAGGTGTATGAGCGCATTATCAGTGGCGAATATCAGTGGCATGAGTGGGCTATGCCCCTTGATGCCAAGGGCGACTACGACAGAGCGCGTGCTCTTGTTGGCGACGACCTGATAGATTTCGTCAACCAGAAGCTCTTTCCCTACTTGCAGGGCTTCAAGGAGCGCTTCAATGCCGACACCATCGAGTATAAGGTGGGCGTTATCTTCACTGAGATCAAGAATAAGATATCCAGTGGCTACAACCTGCGCGACGTGATAGAGCGCATCGACGAGTTGAAATTCCAGACTGCCGACAATCGCCATGAGATGACGCAGATCTACGAAGACCGTCTGCGCCAGATGGGTAATGCCGGTCGTAATGGTGGCGAATACTACACGCCACGTCCCTTGATACGTGCCATTGTGAAGAGTGTCAATCCGCAGGTGGGCGAAACGGTCTATGACGGTGCTTGCGGTTCGGCAGGATTCCTATGCGAAGCCTACACCTATATGCACGATAAGGAGGGACTTACCAGCAGCGAGGAAGAGGTATTGCAGACCAAAACCTTCTATGGCAAGGAGCTGAAAGGCTTGGCATATATCATCGCCATGATGAATATGATACTGCATGGCGTACAGTCGCCCAACATCATCCGCACCAATACGCTCTCAGAGAATTTGGCCAATATCCAGCCTTCAGAGCAGAAAGACATCGTGCTTGCCAATCCGCCCTTTGGTGGTGCTGAGCGCGAAGAGGTACAGCAGAATTTCCCCATCCGCAGCAGTGAGACAGCTTATATGTTTATGCAGCATTTCATCAAGATGCTGAAGGCAGGTGGTCGGGCCGGTATTGTCATTAAGAATACGTTCCTCAGCAACACCGATGCAATTGCAATTAGAAAAATGCTCTTGGAGAATTGCAACCTTCATACCATCCTCGACCTTCCTTCTGGTGTGTTCACGGGTGCTGGTGTAAAGACCGTTGTTTTGTTCTTCACTAAGGGCGAACCAACAGAAAAGATTTGGTACTATCAGGTGGATAAGCACTTCACCAAGACCAACCCGCTCACTGAGGCTGATATGCAGGAATTCCTCACTTTGCAGAAAACGCAAGCAGAGAGCGAACATTCGTGGACGATTGATGTCAGCACCCTTGGTGAAGATTGTGACCTTAGCGTGAAGAACCCTAACAAGGTGGAGGAAGTTGACGAGCGCACCCCAAGTGAGATTGCAGAAAGCATCCTTGCCCTCAACAGCGAGAATCAGACTCTTATTGACGAAATAATGGAGATGGTGAAATGAAAGAAGGTTGGGAATATAAGAAGTTAGGAGAGGTCTGTGACTTTGAAGGAGGGTCCCAACCGCCCAAAAGTGAATGGATTAATCATTCACAAGAAGGGTACGTGAGAATGTTGCAGATTCGTGACTTTACTAAAAGTAGAAACTTTGAGATAGAATATGTAAAAATCACAAAGAAATTAAGGCTTTGTAAGGCTGATGACATTTTGATAGGGAGATATGGCGCATCAGTTGGTAAAATACTAACTGGTTTAGCTGGGGCTTATAATGTTGCAATAATCAAATCAATTCCCGATGAAAAGGTAATTGTAAAAAGTTACATACGCAGATATTTTGAATCTTCATTATTTCAGGGTATTCTTTTTAAGGTATGTGCATCTAGGGCTGCACAAGCAGGGTTCTCGAAAGAGGACATATGTGACGCTCTTATTCCTGTTCCCCCTCTCTCCGAGCAGAAATCCATCGTTGATTATCTTGATTCTGCTTTTGCTAAAATATATGCAATGAAGGCTAATGCAGAAAAAGCCCTCAATGAAGCCAAAGCCCTCTTCCAAGCATCACTCAAAGAAATGCTTGAACCAAAAGAAGGGTGGGAAGAAAAGAAAATGGGTGATATCTGCGAAATTATACGTGGCAAAAGATTTGTTCGAGCCGACATTGTTGAAGATGGTGTTCCGTGTATTCATTATGGTGACATCTATACCCACTATGGTCTATCTATAATAAAAACCAGAGGATATGTTAAGCCTGAATTAGCAAAAAAACTGCGTTTTGCAAAGAAGAATGATGTGGTTGTTGTTCAAGCTGGCGAAAATAATTGGGATATTGGCGTTGGCGTAGCATACTTTGGAGAAGAACCAGCTGTTGTTCATGATGCATGTTTTATTTTGAGACATACCCAAGACCCAATGTATATTTCTTATTATTTAAGATCATACAATTATCATAGGTATTTGGTAGATTATGTGCATGAAGGTAAGATTTGCTCTTTTTTAAAGCCAGCACTTGAGAATGCGCCATTCCCACTCCCTCCTCTCTCCGAGCAGCAAACTATCGTTGCCACTCTCGATTCTCTCAAATCCAAGGTTGACCGACTTCAAGAGAACTACAACAAGGTTTCTCAGGAGTGCGACGCATTGAAACAAGCAATATTACGACAAGTATTTGAATAGAGATAGTATGAAACGAGTAATTGTAGATAATCTGAAAATGCAGAATAACGAACTGGTTTGTAGGGATAAGACCGGTCGCTACAAACCTGTATTCAAGAAGCAAGGCGACTTGGATGGTGCTTGCGCTACCTATTCTGTTATTATGAACCTCTTGATTCTCGGTGTCATAACAGAGAAGGAAACTAACGTCAATGAGGAGCATAAAACAAGAGATACACGGAAACTCTTCAAGGTTTTCTGCAACGACTATGGAATGCACCGTAATGGACAGACATACTACAAAATCACACGGATGTTGAAAGAGGGTTTCTCTAACGTAATCACTCCCGACCACAAAATTACATCCGACACAAAAAGCGTTGAGGTTATTAAAGATACTATCGATGAAAGAATCCCTATTGTTATCTCCATAGGAGAAACCTCTCCATCTTCTGATTGGGGCCACGCAATGCTGGCAATCGGTTACGAAGAGAACGATAAAGGAAACGTAAGCAAGATTTTGTGTCTTGATCCTGACGGAGACTACATCCATGGGCGGAAACGCTGGAATGCGGAAATACAAATAACTCCAAAACAATATAAGCTATCAACTGTTTGGAGTGGATGGAAAACTACGAAAAAAGTGACTCTCGATGATGTTATTGTCATTTATAAAAACGAGGGCGAGAAATGAAACAAGCATTATTACGACAAGTATTACCGTTATTTGGAGTAAATAAGCTGAAAAGAGTCGATAATAAAAGTCCCAAAAACTATGAACGAATCGGATACCCGCCTACACAAGATAGACCCACAGCTGAAGGCTGCTGGATGGGGCTCTGTGGAGGGCAGCAGAATTAAGACGGAATATACCTTTACGAAAGGTAAAATCAGTCAGACGCAGAAAGGCAAGCCTAAGCGTGCCGACTATGTGCTGGTGTATAAGGGTGTGAAACTGGCCATCGTAGAGGCTAAGAGCGATGAACTGAGCTACGCAGAGGGCGTGAGTCAGGCCAAGGAGTATGCCGACATGCTGGGCATCCGATTTACCTATGCCACCAATGGCGACAAGATTTACGAGATAGACCGGCAGACGCTGGAGGAACACTTCGTAAGCTGCTATCCATCGCCCGAAGAGTTGTGGCAGCGAACGTATGGCGACGTTGACGAATGGCGCGACAAATTCAACGCTCAGCCTTACTATAGCGATGGAGTGAAGCAGCCTCGCTACTATCAGGAAACGGCAGTGAGAAAGGTGCTGGAGGGAATAGCAAAAGGTGAGAAACGCATACTGCTGACATTGGCAACGGGTACGGGCAAGACATTTATTGCCTTCCAGATAGCCTATAAGCTGTTTGAAACGCGCTGGAACTTGCGCAAGAGCAACACTCGCCCCAAGATACTCTTCCTGGCAGACAGAAACGTGCTGGCTAACCAAGCCAGAAACGACTTCGGAGGATTTAAGGACGATGCTATGGTGCGCATCAAGCCTGGCAGCGTAGCAAAGAACGGAAAGGTGCCTACCAACGGCAGCGTGTTCTTCACCATCTTCCAGACGTTTATGTGTGGTCCTAACGATGAGCCATACTTCGGACAATACCCTCGAGACTTCTTCGACCTGATTATCATCGACGAGTGTCATCGTGGCGGTGCAAAGGACGAGAGTAACTGGCGCGGCATACTGGAATATTTTGAGCCTGCCGTGCAGTTGGGACTAACGGCAACACCGCGCGTGGAGCAGAACGTGAATACCTATACCTACTTTACTTATCATGCCTACGAATATTCGCTGAAGCAGGGCATCGAGGATGGATTCCTCACTCCCTTCCGCCATATCAACATGAAGAGCAACATAGACGAGTATATCTACTCGCCAGACGATGAGGTGATAAGCGGTGAAGTGCAGCAGGGAAAGGTATATACTGAGGAGGACTTCTACAGAGGTGACATCACGATAAGACAGAGAGACGAAGCCCGCGTGAAGGAGTTTCTGGCAGGCATCGGAGAGACGGAGAAGACGCTGGTATTCTGTGCCACGCAGGCTCATGCTGCCGAGGTGCGCGACATGATTAACGCACAGCGCAGGAAGAAGGGCTACTGCGAGCGCGTGACAGCCAACGACGGTGCCACAGGCGAAGAACACCTGGCTCACTTCCAAGACAACGAAAAGACCATCCCTACGGTGCTTACCACATCGGAGAAACTATCAACGGGTGTGGATGCTCGCAATGTGCGCCACATCGTGCTGATGCGCCCCGTAAACTCAATGATAGAATTCAAGCAGATAATTGGTCGAGGTACACGCATCTATGAAGGGAAATACTACTTTACCATCTGGGACTTTGTGCGTGCCTACGAGAAATACTCACAGCCCGACTGGGATGGTGAGCCCGTATGTCCTAAATGTGGAAACAATCCGTGTACCTGCGCCAGCAAATCAAGCAGGCCTTATACGCTACCAACAGACAAGCCTACAACACGTTGTGGTGAGGACGATGACTTCACAGACGAGCTACCCAAGGAGAAATTGGAAATAGTGCTGCCAGACCATCGCGTGCGCCACATCAGATTCGTGAATAGCGTGATGTTCTGGGGTGCAGATGGCAAGCCCGTAAGCACACAGCAGTTTATCGAAGAGTTGTTTGGCAAGCTGCCCGACTTCTTCTCGTCGAGTGAGGACCTGCACAAGATATGGGCTGACCCTGAAACGCGAGAGGCACTGCTGGAGAAGATGAACGAGGCTGGATACGGTAAAGAGATACTGCAATCCATACGCCGACTGATAGATGCTGACAACTGCGACCTGCTGGACGTGCTGGAATATATTGCCTATGCTACCACTCCGATAGAGCGCAAGGAACGTGCAGAGCGACTGAATGCCTATGTCAACCAGTTGCCTGACGCTCAGCGCCAGTTCGTGGAATATGTCATCAATGCCTACGTGAAATCGGGTATCGACGAACTGAGAATGGATAAGCTGAAGACACTGCTGGAGTTGAAATTCGGCTCACTACCCGAGGGTATCAATGCGCTGGGCAGCGTACCTATAGCCCGAGAAACCTTTAAGGATGCGCAACGGCATCTGTATGCGTGAAGGCGGAAAGACCCAGAACTGAGCATTGACCAAGCCATAGCTGAAGAGTCATGACACGTGAGGAAGCCATATCTGTAGGCATGGAGGTGCATGAGATACGACACTCCATGAAGAGACGCACTCCATGGCACGACTATAGCCGTAAGGGAACGTACATGTTGACTCTCGTGGTTAGAGAACGCATGCCGTTACTGGGTATGTTAAAGGGATGCCTGGAGGGGAAGGATACTCCTTATGTGGAATACTCTGTTCTTGGAAACACAATAGTTCTGGAAGAACAGAAAAAGATTAATCGCTATTACCCACAGGTAGAGGTGTGGAAACTATGTGTGATGCCTGACCACTTACACATGATTGTAAGAATCAATGAGGACATGGGAGAAGGCAAACATCTGGGGAAAGTAGTGGCTGGATTTAAATCAGGATGCAATAATGCCTATTGGAACTTGTTTAACATGAATGAAACATCAAGACATGGTTTGTTCGAGAAAGGCTACTGTGACAAGATTCTTATGCACGAAGGTCAATTGGATAATTGGAAGCGCTATCTTGATGACAATCCTCGTCGATTGATGATAAAACGTCAGAATCCAGCTTATTTTACCGTACTGACAGATTTAGAGGTGGCTGGTGAGCGATGTAGGGTGGTAGGTAATAGGTTCTTGTTAAACATCCCTGATAAAGTGGCTATCATCGTGCATAGACGTTATACTGATAATGAAGTTGCCCAACTGAGAAGAGAATGGCTGGAATGTGGCGAACGTGGAGGCGTGCTTGTTAGTGCTGCTATTTCGCCAAAAGAAAAAGAGATTTTGCGAGAAGCTATGAACCGAGGTTACAACATCATCCTACTTCGGGAGAATGGTTTCCCGAAGCTCTACAAACCATCTGGAGAAGCTTTTGATGCTTGTGCAAATGGGTTGTTGTTACAGATAAGCCCCTGGGATTTCCATTATGAGAAAAGGGTGATAACAAGAGCGCAATGCCTCTTCTTAAATTCGATGGCAGAGAGAATAGTTGGCGGTAGATAGAAACATGAAATTCAAGCGGCAAAACCGCTTGGAACAGTAGTGAGAAAGCCACTGTTCACATCAGTTCTGCTGATGCCTTATTTTTGAATTCTGCCATGCCATGTGTATTTCTGGGGCTGCCATTCGGTAGCCCTTTTTTCTTAAACGATGTTAAACCTTATGGGGGTGTCCCGACTTTTGGGACACCTATTTGCTATTTTTGCAGCCTGATTTCATAAACACTATTTAATAACACACAAAAGGTAAAAAGAAAAACATGACGATTGATGAACTGAAGGCATTGTTTCAAGAACTGGAGAAGCAAGGCCTGAACCCGATGCTGTGCGATAGGGAGATACCTATGTATGATGCATCGGTGCCCTGTGGCAACCCTACAATATGTAGCGGTGAGAGTGTGGATATGGCATCATTTCCCAAGGAACTTTTGTCGATACAGCCTGAATTTATGGTGTCAGTAAAAGGTGACTCCATGAAAGATGTGGGCATCACTACTGGCGATATGGTGAAGGTGATGGCAGATACCACTCCGTATGATGGCGATATTGTGCTGGCCTATATTGATGGGGAATGTACGCTAAAGACTTACTGCGAGGATGAGGATGGGCAGATATGGCTGGTACCTCAGAATGAGGCGTATCATCCTATACTATTAGACGGAAAGATGAATGTAAGGATATTCGGTACAGTAAAGGAGATAGTGAAAAGGGCTCCAAGGGTGGCATATAAACAATGTATAAGGGCTATTCGTAAAGAGCGTTCTGCTGCTGCAAAGGCTCAGCAGATAAGCAACAGGCGCATAAAGTCTGCTATCAGAGAGATTGCCTCTAACGTGGTAATAGGCAGACAGTGGTATGCTGTGTATAGGGCTATGGCTGACTTGAAGGTGGTGACGGAAAATGACTATGAGCAGTTTTGCACAATGGTAAAAGACGAGGTGCCTGAACATGAGCATCTGCCAGTACGTGACGAGATGCAGCGCCTGGCAATGCTGAGTTTTGCTAAGCCTGTGAACTTGTGGAGAGAAGATAATGCGCCTGTGCAGGGTAAGCGTTTTAATGACTACCTATGTATAGCGCAGGAGATGAAAAGGCTGCTGATAGCATAAAAAACTCCCAGAAAACTCCCGAAACTCTACGTGAATTTTGCCTCTTTTGGGCAAAAACTCCCGAAAAACCCTAAAACTCTACATAAAACTCCCAGAAACTCTACGGCGATGGAAGATTACTTCCGTCGCTGTTTTTTTGTGCCTAATTTTGCAGTGTCAAAAGGACAAAAGCCCTGAAGACAAGTGCTCATTGAAATATTGATACATAGTGAATTTTCCCCTATATAAACATTATTAATAATAAAATCAAAAACAATTATGGAAGTAAAAAAAAAAGTTATCAAGAAATTGGTAAAAGCGATTCTGGAAAACCCAGAGAACATGATTAAGATGCTGAAAAAGTTTGGAAATCAGGCAACACATCGCATCGATCATGGACAGTTGCACATAAACTATGACGACAGAGAACCATCAGGGTGGAATCAGGAACTGCTGAAACTCTTCCCGCTACGTTATCCAGTAGCTATGACCTCTTGGAAAGGAACCGTATCTGTAAGCTTTCTGGACGAGGTTCATCGCTTCGACGTGGTTGGCACGCGAGAGATGATGGAATATGTGCTGGAGAAATGGGGCGACCAAAAGAAAATAGCAGAAATCGTGAGTGAATAACTAACATCATTAACAAAAATCAAAAAACAATTATGGAAAAAACAATGAAGATTCAAAAACTGCTGCCCTTACAGGACAGACAGTACAACGACCAGCAAGGTCAACCAAGAGTGTTTACAAGTTTGGGCATGGTGCTCACTGATGGTATAGACACTCTATTTGCAGAAGCGACTGGCGACTATGCTCGCTCGCTTGTGGGACATCTGAATGAAGGCGACTGGGTGCGCGTTCAACTCTCAATGAGTGTTCGTGACTGGCAAGACCAGCAGGGACAGACTCGATACGAAAACAAAGCGTACATTAGCAACATTAAATAAGATTGAACATTGAAGATTGAAGATTGAAGGCTGCGATTAAGCGAGAGCAGAGTCAAAACGAGTTTTGAACTATGCCGAGCGTGAGCAGGCTCGATGTGAAACATCAACATTGACCATTAGACAGTAATATAACAACTTGAGCGAAGCGGAGGGAATCAATTGAGCATCAGTGATGATGTAGGCGCCTTTCTCAACGTGAACCTCAGCAAAACTCAAGAAAAAATGAATAAAAATAAGAAACAAGCATATAAGAGACAAGTAACGCTGGAGGGCATGATGACCTTTAGCATGTTGGAAACAGGACTGCACATCGCCGACTTTGAATGTTGCGAAGATGTGGAGCTGGAGAGCCTTATCACACGCTGCAAGATGCAAAGGATGCGTGATGGTAATGTGTATCTTACGGAATTGCCTAAACGCAAACGTAACAAGCCTATGTTTAGAGACGATAACTGTTCGCTATCACTGGGTAAGGA
The DNA here is from genome assembly GCA_900119285.1 of Prevotellaceae bacterium HUN156. GTDB lineage: Bacteria > Bacteroidota > Bacteroidia > Bacteroidales > Bacteroidaceae > Prevotella. The sequence continues at coordinate 190,398 of FPIT01000010.1, read as the reverse complement.
TGGAAAATACTACTTTGTATTCTCTATGCCTGAACAACTACTTGACGAACTACCTAAGGAGTTGGTGCGTCAGGCCAGTGCTATCGCTCAGAAGGTAATAAGAACATTAATCGATAACCATTAAGAACAAACCTTATGAGCGTACACATGATTTATTATAAGGATGGGGCGAAAAGGATGCGCCCTGTCCTTAACAGAGAGGAATATTTGAACTTGCGTAATAGCGGAGAACAGCTTGCCATTATGAAGGAGTTGAAGGCTGGCAACTACAGCAGGAAACATCGCCTATTGCAGATGAACTACTCATGTCTGCCGAATGAAGACGGAACGCTGAAAGGTTCTACTCGCATGAGTACCACCGTGGGCATGGATATAGACCACATAGCTCCTGAGGATATGCAGTCGGTGATGCAGGGCATACTCGGCAAGAAGGATGAGTTAGGATTGCTGCTGCTGGAGAGGAGTGCACGAGGCGCAGGCTATCATCTGGTATTTAAGCGAAAGCCGGAACTCAGTCAAGAGGAGAACCTAAAATGGGCAAGCGAACTGCTGGGCGTGAAGTATGACGACGGAGCAAAGGATATTACCCGCGTATTTTTTACCACCACGAATGAGGAACTGCTCTATATCGAAGATGAACTATTCGAAATAGAGAGTGGAGAACGGAGAACGGAGAACGGAGAACGGAGAGTGGAGAACGGAGAACGGAGAGTGGAGAGTGTAGAACGGAGAGTGGAGAGTTTTCTACCGATGTAGGGGGCTGCGCGGTAGCAAACTCTAAACTCTACACTCTAAACTCTACACTAAACACTCCACTCAACACTCCAAACTCTACACTAAACACTCCACTCAACACTCTAAACTCTACACTAAAATTCAAAGGCATTCCGTATTCTTCGATTATTAGTGAATACTGGCGCCGTACTGGTGGCGAGCCTGCGGAGGGCGAAAGGAATGTGAAGCTGCATAAGTTGGCGGTGAACCTCAGGGCTATCTGCGACAATAAGAAAGAGGTGTTGATGCAGATAATGCCTCGTTATGGATTGACTGACAGCGAGCTGCTGAGCATCGTGGAGAGTGCTTGCAAGGAGCCAACTAAAGGCTCTAAGATTATGGACAATATCATTGAACATTTAACATGGAACATGGAACATTCTGAAGGGGAGGAGTTTGACGGCGCAGCCAATGTTCAATCTTCAATGGTCAATGTTCAATGTAACAAGCTGCCTCTTGGCTTAAAGGAGTCACTGACGGGTGTTCCTGCGTCAATGCAGATGCCTGTACTCTGTTCGGTGTTGCCTCTGGCGGCTGCATACGCTGACCAGGTGGAGGTGCGCTATTGTGACGGCGAGATGCAGAAATTGGGTATGATGTCGATAATCTACGGCGAACAGGCTTCGGGTAAGTCGGTATGTAAGCATGCAGTAAACATCTGGAAGCGTCAACTGGATGACGAGGATGCTTTGGCCCGTAAACGTGAAGAAGAATGGAGGGAACGCAAGAAATGTCGTAAGGCTAACGAGAAAGCTCCTGAAGACCCAAAGGTGATGATTCGCGTGGTGCCAGTGACGGTGAGCTGTTCAACACTGCTAAAGCGCTTGAAGAATGCCAATGGTCATACGTTGTATAGCTTTGGTGAGGAACTGGACACACTGCGAAAAACCAACGGTGCTGGCTCATGGTCGAGTAAATATGACATCTACCGACTGGCTTTCGACCCGATAGATTCTGAGTGGGGACAGGACTACAACTCTGATCAGGCGGAATCAGGACTGGCAAGGGTGGCATATAACTGGTCAATGCTGGGAACCAGTGGCGCTGTTAGAAAGTGCTTTAAGTCGGACAATGTAGAAAATGGTCTTTCCAGTCGTATGCTACTGGCTGAGATGCCTGACACAGCGTTTGCCAAGATGCCTCGCTATGGGCGTCGTTCAATGGAGGACGAGGCGAAGATTCAAGAGGCTGTAACAAGGCTGCGCTCGTATAGTGGCTATGTGGATACTCCTCGTCTGCGTAAGGCTATTGATGCTTGGGTGGAGGAACAGCGCGTGATAGCTCTGAAGGACATTGACCACGTGAAGGATACCTACCGCCGTCGTGCAGCAGTCATCGGTTTTCGCTGTGGGGTTATCTTCCATCTGCTATCAGGAAAAGCAAAGGAGAGTAATGCTTGCGTGGAGTTTGCAGTGATGATGGCAAGCTACTGTCTGGCGCAACAAATCAAGGTGTTTGGCGCAGTGCTACAGAATCAGTATGTGGATGCAGAGACGGAGTGTCAGCGCTATGGCGAGAACAACAGCATCTTCGACCAATTGCCTCCCACGTTTACAGCTGATGACTTAGCGGCAATGAAGCGCAGCAACGTGCCTCGCAACTCTATCATCAAAATCATATCACGCTGGAACCGCGACGGATGGGTGGAGAAGGTAGATACCAAGCACTGGAGCAAAAAGAAAAGTGACAATGACAAAGTGACAAAGTGACATTAAGGACGTTGAACATTGAACATTGAACATTGAACATTGAAGGCTGCGATTAAGCGAGAGCAGAGTCAAAACGAGTTTTGAACTATGCCGAGCGTGAGCAGGCTCGATGTGAAACATCAACATTGAACATTGAAGGCTGCGATTAAGCGAGAGCAGAGTCAAAACAAGTTTTGAACTATGCCGAGCGTGAGCAGGCTCGATGTGAAACATCAACATTGAACATTGAAAATTGAAAATTATGGAACTGATATTGACAAGAATAGCAAAGAAGAAAGATTATACGATTGGGAGGCTGAGCCTCTCCCTAAACCCTCTCCTGAAGGAGAGGGAGGGCAACACCGCAAAAGATATCTACTTGTGCGATACCCTCGAACCTACTTGGCGCGACTATGCACATGGTGGGCGCAAGATAAAAGGACACTCGGCGATACCAGAGGGAAGGTATGCAGTGGTAATCTCTTACTCGCCTAAGTTCAAACAATGGCTACCCATCCTGCTGGGTGTGCCTAACTTCAGCGGAATACGCATACATGCAGGGAATACAGCAAAGGATACTGAGGGCTGCATCCTTGTAGGTGAGAACCGAGAAGTGGGGAAAGTGCTGGACTCTCGCAAGTGGCTGAAAGGTATAAAGCACAAAATAGTAGAAGCGAAAGAGCGAGGCGAAGCGGTGTGGATAACGATAGAGTAGGCACTCCGAACGCTAATCAAAAAAGAACGCCCGAATGTGATTCCTTTCATGTTCGGGTGTTCTTCAAAAAAGCCTCCCCGCTGCATTTCGCAGGAGGAGGCTCTATCTATCCGCACAGGGTGCCTGTCACCGTGTGTCACTCTAAGAGGAATACGATGCTTTTCACTCCCTCGCCGCTGAAATGATCATCGCCTGTCAGCAGGCCTACCGAGGCGGCAGTGCCCGTCCATGTGACTTTATATATTCCTGTCATAGGATCTTCACTATACGACCATCCAGTGCCAAGACTTGCCGTATCCCATCCAGCAGGGCCTTTGAGCGTCATCTCAATCTGTGTGAATTGCTTGCCGGTCGGTGCCGTAAAGGTAAAGCCGCCGGATTCGCGCGTGATGAAGCCGATGCCACTCATACTCTCATCTACGAAACTATACCAGTTGGCATCAATCATGTCGGCATTAGCACTCAGCGTGATGCCCTCCTTCGTATAGGAATGATAAGTGCCCGAGACACTAAGGTCACTGATGTTGCTCTGATCCCATACAACCGTACCTTCCGGATAGACCTTCACCGAGCAGGTGGCCGTTTTGCCGCTGCCATCGTTGGCGGTAGCGGTGATGGTGGCTGTGCCTTCAGCAACTGCGGTGACTTCGCCGGTAGTGGAATTCACGGTGGCTACACCGGTGGCGTTGCTGCTCCAGGTTACGGACTTATCAACGGCATCGTCGGGCGATACGCTGCTGACAGAAAGGGTTTGCTTGGAACCGATAGTCAGGTTGATGGACGACTTGTTCAGCGTAATGGAAGAAACCTTCTTCGGCTGCATCTTCACCGTGATGCTGTAGTACTTGCCGTTCTCGAAGGTGACGCCACTCTTCTCGAAGGTATAGGTGCTTGCTCCGACTGTGGCTGTGAGGGTATAGGTGTCGGCACCGGCGTTCTCGTTGCGCAGGGCTACGGTAAGCTCGCTGGCAGCAGCGTCGGGCGTTACGGTGATGTTGCCGTAAGAGGTGCCCATTTCGAAGCTGGCATACTTGAACAGCTGCATTTCCGAGAGCTGCATTATTCCGCCGCTTTGGTTGGCTGTGATTTCCAGGCGGAAATACTTGTAGGTGCCAGGAGCATCCGCATCGAAATCTTGCCGGGTATTACTTGCTGCGGGCATATCGTGATTATTGCTCTTCGTGTCAATGGTAGTCCAAGTGGGATCGCCCTCATTTTTGCCTTTCAGCACCCAGTCCTTTGGATTACGTCCAGGTTCACTTCCCGTATCACCGGCAGTTCTGAGCATATAGCCGTCCACCCGAATGGGGCTGGCGGTGTGGAACTCGATATACCAGCCGCTACCGTCAGTGCACCACTTGGTGCTCTCATTGTTGTCAACCAAGTTTCCGTATCCTTCTCCACTGAAGCCGCCATTACCGCCGTCAACCGTGTAGTATCCGCTACCAAAGTAATAAGTCTTATCGCCTGTGCCACGATAACTCTTGTTGGTGACGAGCTTGTTGCTGGCTGCACTAATCGTCAGTTTATTGGCTGCAAGGTCTGCGCTGCCGTCATTGTTCTTCAGTATGAACTTCACGATAGCCTGCTGGCTGGCTAAATTGGCATTCACCGTCGTCGTTATCTTTTCGGCGTCAATCGCTGCAACCTCCACATCAGCCAGGGCATAGTCGTATTTCTTCTCGATAGAGTTCTCGTCGCTGAGCAGAATGCCTTTCTGGCCGGTGTAGCTCCATTCGGCGCGGGGGAAGAGCAGGTGCAGGTTGTCATTGACAGCAACCGAACCCGTCAGGTCGCCCGACAGCGTGGTGCTGCCCGTCTCGCTGGCAGCAGCGGTCAGCATGCCAAGCGGAGTCCGGCTCCAATTATCTGGGAATACTGCCACCTCGTCGGTGTTGGCCCACTTCACCTTGAGCGCCTTGCCGTCAATATAAAGTCCGCGGGTCTCTACCTCCTCGCCCATCGAGGCCTGCACGGTCATTGAGTACTTGGGTGTGGGGTTCACAGGTTGCTCACTGATGAATTCGTCTTTGTCAGAGCAAGCAGTAAAGGCGGCTCCTGCCATCAGCAGAGCGGCCAGAGTGCGAATATCTTTCTTCATAGTCATGTCCTCCTTACTCCATAAAAGCATTTTCTTCATCAAAATCTATCATCTCTCTCACAGACCACGTGTCATCAATTGGATCACCATAGTCATCTCGTTCGGAAGTAAGACTTCCAGCCAGCAATTGCTGCTGTTGTTTCAGTTCGACGACATCCATCGTCGGCACATCATACTTTTTTCTATTCATACTTGTTTGGTTTTTAATGTTATTGATAAAAACGCTCTAATCTATAGAATCACACATTAGTAATTACGCTTCTGCGTGCATTTCGGCTGCGCAAGCAGTTTCGCACGCTTCACGGCAGCAAAGATACAAATTATTTTTAAATAAACAATAATAGTTCGATAATTTAAAGAACACTAGGGACTGGTTCTCTACTGTGTAATAGAATCACCGGTGATTCTCGAGACGTGGTGGGGTAGATTGATGATGTCGCGGAACTCAGCGGTGGCTCCGTCATAGACTCCTCGGCAGCAATCTGACGAGGAGGCTTATCATTATATTAGTGTTTCAGTGTCATTATCTTCGTGGGGCAGGCCAGCGTACACTTGCCACACTTGATGCAGTCGGGGTCGAGATAGCCCATTTCCTGTCCGCGACTGTCGTAGGGCGTGAGCTGCATCGGACAGACGCGGGCGCAACTCTTACACTTCATCTGGCAAGCACTCGTGACGTGGATATTGGTGAAGGCCTTGGGCAGCGGAGTATGCTTAGGGGCTACCCAGCGTGAGATGGTACCCATGGGACAGAACGAACACCAGGTGCGTGGCGCATAGATGAACGAGAGGGTAACGCCAACAACGGTAGTCACTACGATGATGGTCCAGAAGACACGACCAATGCCACTCCACATAGCCAGTCCGCCCTCGCTCCAGGGTACGGTGAAGGTGAGCTGGACGCCAAACATGGTGAAGATAAAGAACACCATAAACAGGCGGAAACCGAAGGTGCGCACGAATGTGGGTATCTCACGGTGGGGGGAGTATTTCGACAACAGACGGTCGTACATGTTGCCACGAGGACAGGCATGTCCGCACCACCAGCGTCCCTTCCATATGCTGGTCAGCACGGGACCAACCATACAGATGAGTGCGACGAGTCCTATTACGGGATAGAACCAGCCGACGAGGATATAGGCGATGATGATCCAATAGAGATTGAATCCTGGAGTGGCAAAGTGGCGATGGAAATTCTTCTTTTTCTCTTGCATAATTCCTTATTTATTCTTAAAATCGGTGCAAAGATACGAAGAAGATGATAGATAAACAAACTATTTTGTCTATCTTTGCATCGGAATTATCTATCATTAGGGAAGCGTATATGACTCTACAACAGCTGAAATACATTGTAGCCATCAACCGCCAGCGCAACTTTGCAAGGGCGGCGGAACAGTGTGGTATCTCGCAACCCACGCTGAGCGCCATGCTCGTGAAACTGGAAGAAGAACTCGATGTGCGCATCTTTGAGCGCAGCAACAAGCTCGTCACTCCGACAGCGGCAGGCGAGAAGATTATCCGCCAGGCGGAGAAAGCACTGGCGGAGGCAGAACGCATCACGGAACTCGTGGCTGAAGACAAGGGGGACGTAGGCGGTGAGCTGGCACTCTCCGTAGGTCCAACCATTGCGCCATATATCCTGCCAAAGTTCATCCGTCATTATGTGGAGAACTATCCCAGCGTGAAACTCTCCGTCAGCGAGATGAAGGCCGACGCGATGCTCAGCGAACTGCAGGTAGGGCATCTGGATGCTGGTATTGCCATCAGCGGCAACATGCGACAGGGAATCCTTGAAGTACCCCTCTATACGGAGCGCTTCATGGTATATCTTTCTGAGGACTGCTGGCGTAAGTTGCCCGTTTTCAAACCTGAGAACCTGGAGCACGAAAAGATGTGGATCATGAAGGAGGCACAGTGTCTGCGAGAGAGTGCGTTCAGCTTCTGTAAGGCGCGCACCAAGGGCAACCGTGTGTATGAGGCAGGCAGCATAGAGACACTAATCCGCATCGTTGACGAGAACGGTGGCTTTACGATTATCCCGGAGATGCACCTGCCATTCCTTTCCGACCGTCAGCGCGAGAACGTGCGCCGCATCGAGGGAGACTACCTGTCGCAGCGCAGGGTGTCGCTCTACATTCGTGAGGACTATATCCGCCAGCGTATGCTCAACTCCATTACAGAAACGCTCCTCCGATTCATGCCCGAGGGGATGATGGAAGAGCGGATAGTGAAGTACGGAATAAAATTGTAGAATCACAGGGACTGGTTTTTGATTCCTCCACGATAGGCTTGGAAGATAAAAGATAATTGTTTATCTTTGCAGTAGATTTTGAGAATTATTAGGAAATTATGAGAGAACTACTAATGGTCTGCATAGGCAGCTTCTTCGGAGGCGGAGCACGATATTTGGTTGGTAAAGCTATTCAGTCATGGATGGCTGTTAGTTTCCCATGGGGAACGATGGCAGTTAACGTGATTGGTTGTTTCCTCATAGGTTTGCTATCAGGCATGTCACTTGGAGGTCAGATTTCACCATCCACTAAACTTGTCCTTGTGACAGGATTCTGTGGTGGCTTTACCACCTTCTCTACATTTATGAATGAGAATCTACTGTTAGGACGTGATGGCTCGATGCTGTTAGCCGTGTTATATACGCTGGCAAGCATAGGACTCGGACTTATTGCAGTGATAGTTGGTTATCAAATTGTAAAATGATGAAACTCCCGAAGTTTATTATCACAATGGACGGCATTTTCCGTCTGGGAATGGTTGACCAGCATAAGCACCTGCTGAGGCAAGGTGACCAGTGTATCGGTGGCGGCTACTATCATTTTGATTTCGTGTCCAATGTGATAGTTCTCGATAGGGAGTCCTACGACTTCGGACGTCCCAAATGGCATCTGCTGGACACATTGAAAGTGCCGTCAACCTATCGTGGCATGCGTATCGTCTATAAGTACGATGACGGATTCCACGATGATTTCAATGTCACAGAAGAACTTGAAATAGAATACTATGACTAGTTAGCAGGGTATAATTCCCTGATAAAAATAAAAAAGGTGAACATTTCGTTCACCTTTTCTTTGTCTTTGTACACCCGCAGAGGCTCGAACTCTGGACACCCTGATTAAGAGTCAGGTGCTCTACCAACTGAGCTACGGGTGCAACGAAAATACAAATGCTCTTTGTCTTTGTACACCCGCAGAGTTTAATACTCGATTTGAGTTTCAGCAACTTAGCATATTTATGTGTTACACTTTGGAACATGTAACGCAAAATGCTTTGCGAGTGTATTTGTATGTCTTCGACGACTGTCTGCTTCTCTAAGCAATCATCATCTTTTACTATTATCAAACAATATAAAATTGTAAGATTAAATAGGTGCTTCGATGAATTCGGCTGCAAAGGTACGCATTATTTGTGATACAAACAAATTTCGAACCCATAATTTCACATACTTTAAGAATTAAGATGTGATATATAAGATGAGTTTACGAGTTCAATCATGACCTAATGAGTTAGTGTGTTAATTAGTGTGTATTTCTGTTACAAAAGTTAGTCGATTGTGTTAAAGAATAAGTTAGTTAGTATTTATTTCTCTTTTTGCACAATTTCTCTGAATTAAATTATTATATTTTTGCAGCATGGTTCCGAAAGAGCCTATTATTGACTTTGTGACTTAGATTTAATAAAGAACTATGCAAATCATTAAGAAGTCATTGTGTCCATATCGAGAGAGGTGTTTTAGCTACCTCTTTACTATGTTAGAATCACTATATAATTAATAAAGATGTATAAAGCAGAGAAAATCGCAAACAGAAGAGCCTGGTTCCGAAGTATTAGACCAGGAGATGTGTCAAAAGCAAAATTTAAAGAGTACAAAGCATTAAAATCTATTTCTGTCCAGCTTACAGAGTTTAATGCTTCAGATGGTCTCCAACATGGCGTCTATATTCACGCCAAATATCTGAAGAGTGAGTTGAGCGTCATTTTAGTCGGAGTTACACGTAAACAGAGAGAAAAGGAACTTTCAGACCCTGAATATAGAAATGAATGGCGTAAACTGATTGAAGAATGAGAAAAGAGATAGTATTACCACCAATTGATTTGAATGATGACATACTCACTCCAGAAGAAGCAGGCAAGTTGTTTCGAGTTTCAGGATGGGCAATGTATAAAAGAGCAAAGAAAGATATGGTTCCTTCTCATAAAATAGGAAAACGAGTCTATTTCCTGAAAAGTGAACTAATAAGCTATACGTTAAATTCGTGAACAGATCATCCTAAAGTCCCTGTACCCGTTCTCTGTGAAGAAAGCGAGGCAGGGCATTTACTTTTGAACTATGCCTGAGAAATGCAGACAATGTGAATATGGCAGAGCGTGCATCAATGGACGCTACTGTTTGAAATTCAATAAATACGTAGAATATTCAAACGACACTATATGTGATGAAACAAGATAATGAACTACAAACACTGACAGAGCAATTTTGGCAATCATTCCTGAAAGCCAATGATGAGCTGAATACATTTATTACCTCTGGAATGCCATCTTCTACAGAGAAAAGGCATAAGAGCTTCGTGAATAAATGGGTTCAGTTGAAGGAAAAGGCTTTCAAACTCTGTACCCATATCGACCAGCTGTCAGAAGAGACAATAGAACCAATAGAGGTGGTTCTTCCATGGAAAACCGATACTTTCAAAGAGGCATGGGAACTATGGAAGAACTACCTTGCTGAGCAGCATAAGAAGTACATGAAGAGCCGCATGGAATATGCAGCGCTCAACTACCTGAAGAAACTTTCAGAGAATAACGAGGCGATAGCAATTGAATATCTGCAGTTTGCTATGTCAAACGGCTATCCACGCTTTTTCAAGGTGACTACCAAGAGTTACGAACAACCCAATATAGCAGGAGGACGAGGCGATGGAGACTACTAATGATGACCGCATCAGACGGGCAATAGAAGAGCAGAAGAAAAAGTATATGGAAGCATCGAGTGAATTGAACATTTGGCATAGTCCATCGCTAAGCAAGAAGAACTTCTGGCAGCTATTAAGTGCAACGGCACAGGCTATCATGGCACAACGAGGCGTATATCATCCATTTGTAGTGGATGATTTTAATCGTGATATCATCTATCAGATGTGGCTATATGTCAAGGGCGACGAAGAATGCCGCTGGAATATCCATAAAGGCATTTACCTCGGTGGCAAGGTGGGATGCGGAAAAACACTACTGATGCAGGCGTTCTGTGAAATCCTTCATCTGGTTTCTGGCAGAACAGTTGAAATGATACCTGCTACTCAATTATATCAGAGAATCATAGATGACGGCATCAACAGTTTAGCTAAGAGACCGCTTTTTATCGACGAACTGGGACGTGAACAACTGGAGATAAACGCCTTTGGCAATAAGATGCGACCAATCAACGAGCTGATGGCGCTGCGCTATAATTCAGGAGCGAGGACTTTTTTCACCTCGAACTTCAAAATATCCACATTATCCAAAGGGTTTAATGAGAAAGGTGAAGCCATTGGCTATGGTCAGTATATTGGCGAGCGAATTATGGAAATGACAAACATTGTAGAAATGCCTGGTGAAAGCCGTCGTGAAAGATGGGAGGAAACGGCAGGATGAGCAAGATAGAGCGTAAACTGCCAGAAGCAACAGCTTGTAACGAACATCCTTATAATAGACTTGATATTGTCAAGGATTGGCTAAACGCGAACTATATTGTTCGTGTGAATCTGCTTGACCGTAGTAAGGTGTCTCTAAGACCGACTGAGGAATGCTCCTTTCACTATGAACATCCAGTGACGGAGGAAGATATCTTACTTCATGCCTATGCCGATGAAGTGTCTATTCCAAGAGTGTTGCTGAAGTCGTTGCTGGCAAGTCCGAATCAGATGGAGTCATTCAATCCTATACATGACTATCTGGAGTCTCTGCGAGGGAAATACAAAGGTCCTTCGCAGATTGACATGTTATGTAGTTCCCTGCATACGCCTCAGGATGATGATGAAAGTAGGGAAAGAGCAAGCAGTCTTCTGCGTAAATGGCTGATAGCAACGGCAGCCTGTGCTTTGGGCATTCGACAGAACGACGTAGCCTTAGGACTTATCGGTGATAAGGCAGGTATTGGTAAGACGACGTTCTTTGAAATGCTGGTACCGCCATGCCTTAAAGAATACTATCAGGTAGCGCAGAAGGACGAGAGGCTCTTTCCGCTTCAGAACAGCTTTGCCCAGCGGTTTCTGCTTAACTTCGATGAGTTTGCCGCTATCTGCAAACACAACGAAGAACAATTTAAGCTATATATGTCGGCCAGCGAAGTAGAAATTCGCAGACCAGGATCTCGTTATGTGGAGAAGGTGCCTAGAGTTGCTTCCTGTTGCTTCACCTCTAACAAGAACCAGCGCATGGGCGGCTTTATCAGCAAACCTGATGCCGGATTGATGCGCCGTCTGGCAGTTATAGAGGTGGATTCCATTGATGACAACCGCAAGCGTCTCGATGTTGACCAGCTTTGGGCAGAGGCCGTTATGTTGCTTGATGGCGGCTTTGATCCAACATGGACGCAGCAGGAATACAGGCAATTTGTGAATGAAAACCGTCAGTATGTACTAGAAACGAATGCGCTCAGGCTTATTCGTATACATTATCGTAAACCAGAGGAAGGTGAAGAGTGCAAGTTCATGACGGCAATGGAAATTGTGCTGCAGTTGAAAAAGGAAAAGAAAATATCGTCTGCCATTCAACAAGTCAACGAGGTGACTGTTGGTCAGGCTCTCACAGCCCTTGGGTATAAGTATTATATAAGGCGATTTCCTGGTAAATCACCTTATCATGGATACGATGTCGTGCCGTTATTCGGCACTCTGGAAAAGAAATAGTTTTTTCATTTATATAGTTAGTTGTTTGTGGGTTGTCGGCTTTTGAAGCAGGCAGCCCATTTTTTTTATTTTTCTTTTTTATTTTCTGCGCACACGTTGTATTTATATATAAGTAATCACCCCTTCGTGAAATCTTCAAAAATGAAGATTGAATAGATAAAAACAACGCATGAGAGAATATGAATTTGATAAAATAGTGCTTGCTACAGTTGCTACAATAATCAAATAATAGCCGTAAATCCCTTTTTAATCAATAATTCCTTGTAGCAACCATCATCTACGAAACCATCGAAATCGTACATTTTTGCATCTTGCTACATGTTACTACACAATCTAAGTTGCTACACCTTCACCATGTTGAAATCCCCTGTACATCGGCATTTCGTATTTGTAGCATGGTAGCATGTGGTTCCTTTCTTTTTTTTCTGCACTGGAAACTATATCCTACAACGAGTATTTCTCTTCATTGCTTGAAAGTGGCAGTTATGTTCATAGTATGGCAGCACTTTATTACCCACACAGATGCTTCTTATTCATTGTTGGCTGTATTTAAAGCAGAAGGGATTGTCCTGATAGGATAGGGAAGTCCTTGCCCTATTCTGGCAGGATAGCTCACCATTGTTCTATTCCGTTTCTATCCGGCTTGCCTCTCTGACATTCTGCATAACGAATTTATGTGTTTAACGTGATGCACTCTTGCTGGTGTTCCTGACTTTTCCCGCTGCAAAGTTAAGGCGGGCGTACACTGCAAGTACCACTATGTTATGTCTGCAGATATTTTGCGGCAACCTTCCATCATTTTCCTGACGTCACGAAAATGATGGTATTCCATAAAATATCCTTGCCATTCCTTGCATTCTAAGTACTTCTTCCCGCTCACTTTCTGAGGCATCGTAAAAAGCCCTCACACAGAGGGCATCACTAGAAGTTAAACAATTAAATTCATAAAGTTATGCAGAATAGTATTTCATCAGAGTTACAAAGCCTCGCTAAGAAGGAGAACAATCGTCGTGGTAAGCTTACCCTTCAGAAGATGTCGGTTAAGGATTATTGGAATAATTCAGAGGACAATCACCCAGCAGTATATGTTGGTACATACGCCAAGTACAATGATGGCAGCCTCTTTGGTGTATGGGTTGATTTAGTAAAGTGTGGCGATTACAATACATTTATGGATGTTTGCCACAATCTTCATGCTGATGAAGTAGATCCAGAGTTGATGTATCAGGATTATGAGTGTTTCCCCAGTGCCTGGTATTCAGAAAGCGGTATAGATGAGGACACATTTGATAAGATTATCGAATATGCCGATATGGATGATGATGACAGGGATGCTTTCGATGAGTTCTCAGAAGCTTTCGGCAATGATTGCGTAGCCAGCTTCAAGGAGCGCTACATGGGCCAGTGGGATTCTGAGAAGGATTTCGCTGAACACATCATTGATGAGTGCTACAATCTCGATGATATGATGGGGCATCTGGCTTCATACTTCGATTATGATGCTTACGCTCGTGATCTCTTCATCGATGATTTCTATTTCTCAAATGGCTATGTGTTCAGAAGATAATCTGAGCACTTAGCCGTGCTTTAATATTTTTATAATTATCTTTTGTAATACGCTAATATTTAACTACCTTTGCAGTAAATATTAAAGTATTACTATAATGAGCAATTATTATATTTACCTGAAGATGCCATCTTACCTCCGCCAGTGGTTTATCCATCGTCATGGTGGTAGTAATCCCGTAAATCTTATCCGTGGCTCCATCGAGAGCAAACTGCTACAGAAAGCAACCGTTCCGCCCCCTCCAAATGTGCTGCCTCACCTGCAGCAACCCGACGAGGTGGCTATATGCATTCCGTATAGCAAATCACATGACCCACGTATTTACAACCACATAACCGAGACTGGGAAGAATGCCATGATTGCCCGCATCAAGGACGACTTCGCCCTTGAACTGTGGGACTACCTGCATGACTTTGGAAAGATAGGCAGTCAGCAGAAAGATTTAATCTATCTGTTTATGGAGCAACACGGCATTCATGAAGACGGCACCTGTTGGGATGCTATCGCCAAGATTTATCAGAGGCAGAGGAATATCTATCTTACAAAGATTCGCAGAAAAAATTGCACGACTTCAACGCGTTTTTCTGGGAAAATTTGATTTGTTTGAAATGTTTGATTGTTTGAATTCAACGAGACGGCATGAATAAATGTGTATCTTTACCAGGGATTGCCAAGGTGTGGTATATTGAGCGAGACTGTCTTCCTGAGGATGTAGGGTATCGTGCGGTGGCGGGAATACCTATTGCCTTTGATGGAACGCCCGAAAGTGTAAGCTTGCAGGGTGAAGGACTCTGTGAGTTGGAGCAGTCGTTTGATAATAACAGCTATATAGAGAAGGTGAAACTGTCGTTTGAGACGTTTGACGAGATTCCTACTGAGCAACATCCTGCTTTCGTCATTGAGACGAATAACGGGGAAAAGTATGTTATAGGTGCTTGGGAGCGTCCATACCCGACCGTCAAAATCAATCACTCTACAGGTCACCCAGACGGTGACGCTTCCGTCAGAAAGTACGAGGTTTCCTATACTGCGAAGAAAGCCCTGGCACTTTGCGAAGCCTGATTTTCCACGCTCTGGAGCACCTAAGAAGTGGTAAAGAGACGCTTGCATCGTCTTTTTACCACTTTTATAATAGATATACCTTTGCGCCATAAACGAACACGTTATGGCAACAACCAACACAAAAACTAACTACAACCTTCACCTGAAGGGCTTTGTCGGAGGTTATGACTTCGACGCTGACTACGTGGACTACATTCTCGGTAAGAACACCGATAAAGAAGTCAACGTACTGATTGACTCTCTGGGAGGACAGTCAAGTACCGCCCTGAGCATCTTCTCGGCATTCAAGCGCCACGGCAACGTGAACGTGCATTTCGTGGGCATGAACGCCTCTGCTGCTACTATCGCTTCTCTCGGAGCTAAACACATCACTATGGACTCGTCGGCTATGTACCTGGTCCACAAGTGCAGTGTGGGCTTCTTCGAATGGGGACAGCTGAACAGCGACGGCCTACAGGCGCTCATTGATAACATCGAGCACCAGAAGGCTGACCTAGATAAACTGGACGCTAACATCGCCCAGATGTATGCCACTCGCTGCAAGAAGGAACCTGCAGAGCTGCTCACCCTAATGAAAGCCGGTGGCTGGCTCACAGCACAGGAGGCCCTTGCTTGGGGCTTCGTGGACGAGCTGACTGACTACGAGGACGAATCTGCACCAGTCTTGACCGATACGATGGCTAATGCAATGTCGGCAGCAGGAATTCCTGTTCCTAACATGCCTCGTATGAGTACACAGGAACAGTCTGCCTTTGCTAAGTTCCTAAGTACACTGGCGCAGTTCCTACCGAATTCAAAATCAAATGAATTAATTAACTCTCAAACCAAATCACCAATGAAGAAAATTTTCACTTCTGTCTGTGCCATCCTCTCATGCGAACATCTGATGAGCAACGATGGCAAGATTACGCTTGACGACGCACAGCTGGACAGCATCGAGTCTGCTATCAGTGCGGACAAGCAGACCATCAACGATTTGAATGCTCAGGTTCAGACGCTGACAACAGAGAAACATCAGTTGGAACAGGAAAAGCAGACTTTGTCTGAGGCCAATACGCAACTGCAGTCCGAGGTCAATACTTTAAAGCAGAAGCCTGCTGACACAACAGCGCATGTGGTCAACGACAAACACGACGAGCAGCCTGCTGAAAAGACAGACGCTCAGGAGTATTTCGAGTCTCGTGCAAGCGCTCAGTCGCTGTTCGACGCACTTCCCTAATAAAACAACCATCAAACTTTAACCATTAATCAACATTATGGCAGGAAAACTTCAATTTACTCTAGAGGAGTATCAGGACGCGGCTCGTAAGTACCGTAAAGACCTCCTCATGCTGCCCATTATCGGCATTCAGGACACATTAAAGTTCATGACTGGCCGTCCGGGCATCCGTTATAAGGAAAGTGTGGCAGCTCTTAACGGCAACGCTCAGTTCGCCCCCTATAAGCCCGCACGTCGTTCAAACTTCAATCTGGACATGGACTTCCGTACACTGGAGACATTCTTTGGTTCGGTAGTCGCACAGTTTGAGCCAAACAGCGCCATCAGTACGCTTCTCGGTGCCATCGGTGATACCAAGGGCGACGGACAGATGCAGACACCCACAGCCAAACATGTATTGGCTTTGATCGCCAAATCACTGTCTGAGAATCTGAATAACGCAATCTGGGCAGGCAAGCGCAATGCTTCTGGAGACACCACTCTCGACCTCTTCGATGGTTTTGACACCATCACCGCCCAAGAAATCAAGGACGGTAAGATTGCTAAGGAGGAAGGCAACTACACGAAGCTGACAGACACGATAACTACAGCCAACGCCGTGGACATCGCCAAAGAGGTACTCTTCTCTTTGGATCCTCATCTTCGCGCCCAGACATGTTATATGTATTGTTCGCAGGATTTCGCCGACAAATACAACGAGGGCTACCTGCTCACACACTCTGGCATTAACTATAACACACAGTATAATCAAACCGTCGTAGAAGGCTCTAACGGCAAGCTGATTCTCTGCCCACTGGCGAACAAGGCTGATTCTAAGTTCATACATATTGCACCCAAGATCAACATGCTGGTTGGTTACGACCAGATGGGCGACACCGAGAGCGTTATGGTTAAGGAGTACGAGCCTTTCATCCTCTCATACATCGCCACCATGTTCTTCGGTGTACAGTTCGAATCCATCGACAAGCGCCGCTTGAAAGTTGTCGAACTGGCAGCACCTATAGAACCATAGACTCTGTTTATTGAATAGTTCTTTTTCATTTTTTGAGTTGAAGGGAGCCAGTACCTGAAAGGGCTCTGGCTCCCATTTTCAAAATACAAACCATTAAAACAAAAATATCATGCCTGACTGTTCATCTATACAAAAATCGCTCGCATGGTGCCAAGGCAAACCCGAGCTACCAGGCGTAAAACGCCGTATCTATTATATTTCCAAGTATGACGTCCTTCAATGGCCCGAGCTCCAGCACGACACCAATGGTCGACTGAAATCCGCTTCCTACGTTGGTGACTTCGTTCTACGTGCCGACGCAAAGTGGAAATTCATCGATATCATTTCAGATAAGTCTCAGCTGACTTCGGACGCACAAGGCGAATACCCTTCTCAAACCCAGTTAAACAAGCTGGTTGCTGTTCACCCTGGAGTTGACGAGGACGCTTCTGCAGCTGCAGCTTACCTGAATAACAATGATAACGTGTTCCTCGTCGAGGATATGCGTAACGCCTTTCGTGTTGTAGGCTCAGACAAGTGGCCTACCAAAACGACTGTTGCCCAAGACCTCGGACAAGGTGCCACAGGCACCACCTCTACCACCATTAATGTTGAAGCTACTGACGAGTGTCCCGCACCTTTCTATGCAGGAAAAATAATCACCGACGATGGTACTATCAATCCTAACGGCAATACTAATCAGGGCAGCGGCGGAAACAATCCAAGTACTGGAGGCGGCAATACTTCTGGTGGTGGAGGAAGTGACGAACCAGACATGGATTAAACAACAACTACCACTACAGAAAAAAGGTTCATGAATAAGCGCACTCCAATAGATATGGGCGACCTGCTATCAGAGATAGAAGTCCCTGATATCGGGAGTGCGCAGCTTGCTCTAAAAGATATTCAGGCAAAGCGCGAGCAGGATATATTTGCTGAACAGAAGCGCAAAGGATGGGATAAGACGGTGGAAGCCCGTTGCGACTTCACACCGCGCCCCCGCCTGACACGCCGCTTAGGCCTGTTCTTCCTCTCGTACTGGCAGAAGTCTGTCTATGGCCGAACGCTCACTGACATCAAAGCCGATGACAGTATGGTTCCGTTCTTCGCCACCACGATGGTCTCATTCGTTCATGAGCTTATCGGACCTGACCTCTCGAAAGGCTCCTGGTGCATCATCACCACGCCTAAGCGACGTCACCTTGTGAAGAACTTTGCCACCCGCATTTCGGAAGATATCGCAGCACGTCTTGACATCCCGTTTTACGAGGATGTTTGCTCGTGCCGAACCAAGCAGCGCGTAGGTACCATCTTCGATGTGAACATCGTTCCAAAGGAGCAGAACATCATCTGTTTTGATGACTTCGTTACCACTGGTCAGACACTTCAAGCTATGCAAAGAGCACTTGAACCATTCAATAAGAACCTCCTGTTTCTCAGCGGTATAAATAACAAACTCTAAAGTAAAATATAACTCAAAGAATATGAATCAAGCCCCACAATTCACTTCCAAATTGCAGGCTTGGGTGAACACACCTGACAGCCAGAAAGATTGGGACGAAGGTGCCCTTCTGCTGCTCCAGCTTTCGGGCAACCGTATCATGTATCATAACATCTCTATCAACCCTAAAGGAAAGGCAGAATTCATCAAAGGACAGCTTCAGAAGTACCTCAATTTCCGTCTTCAGAAGCTCACCCGCGACCAGGTCTGCCAGATGCAGTCCGAGGTCGATGAAATCGTGAAAAAGGTTATCAAGCCTGCCGCAGATTCAAGCACAGCCGATGCCGGCAAATCTGAGGAATTTGCCGATTTCAAGGCTGGCAAGCGTCCTGACCACGATGATCTGCCCGAAGAGATTCAGGCACTCTATGTGGAGAACCTGGACATCGTTCACCGTATGCGTGAGCTGCATATGAAACTGCGCTCACTCAGCCTCGACAACGCCACCTGTCCAGACAGTGAGCGTTATCCGTTCCTGAAGGAAATCATCGCCCTCGACAAGAAGCGCGTTCAGAACTGGGACATCTACGACCACTTCATTCCTGGTACTCCAGTAACAGTCGAAGAGCACAGCCCTGAAAATGAAGATTCCATCGAGTCAGAGCCTGCTTCCGAGAACACCGACAAAGTGCCCGAAGCATCGGTTAATCCCAAGGAATTAGCCGAATCATCTGAGCAGCCTGCAGAGGAGCCCGTTTCTTCTGATGCAAAGCCTAAGAAGAAGGCCACTACAAAGCGTACCACAAAGAAAGCCGCTAAGAAATGAAGCGTACCACATCCATGGCTGACGTTGTGAAGCCACTCTCTGAGTGCCCTTCACAAGCCTATCTTTCCAATGCCGTTCAGGTAGCAGACCTGCTTGACTGGATATTGGAACAGGTGGGCACAGCCAAGGTGTGGCAGACTTCATTCTCTATCTCTGAGGAGTTCTTGCGCAGGCTGTTCTTCATAGAAAAGAGTGGGAGAGTCAGCGAGTTTAACTTGGTTCTAGACCATAAGGCAACGAATAAAACGCTGAAGCTGTGGGCATTCATGACACAGGTGATTCAGCGTACATTCCTCACTGACAACCACTCGAAGATTCTGTTGGTACAGGCTGAGAGCGGTCAAACCGTCTCAGTTATTACCTCACAGAATCTAACACGAGGTAACCGCCACGAGTCAGCGTTTATCTCAACAGACCCTGCGATATTCAAAACGCTGCATGCGCAGGTCGAGGATCTTATCCAGAACCATTCCGTACCTCTTTATGATCTCTTCACGCAACGAATGAATTCATAATAAATATAGCTCTATGCCCACAAACCACCAGCCTCACATCACCTATTCTCCCGAGATTCTTAAGCAGGTAGAGCAATTTGCCTCTATCTACTTGAAAATATCGGATATGGCTGTGATTCTGGATGTTCCGGCAGAGCAGTTGCGTGAAGATATTGCGAATCGCACGACAGAGGTCAGCAAGTCCTACCATCGTGGCAAGGCAGCTTCAAAGGTAAAGCTATTGCATCAGGAGATGCAGCTGGCCTACATTGGCAGTCCTCTGGCACTGGAAACAACTCAGAAAAATCTAATGGATATGGAGGATGACGAATAATGCCACTGCCTAACATCATAGACATAGCCCGCGCTGACCTCTATACCTCTCGTGAGGACTTAGAGGCCAAATACGCCATCACACAGGTTGAGCATATTCTCCGCTTGCGTGACATGGTGACGTGGTGCATTGGCAACTGCGATGCGAAAGACCGCCAGTTTGTCGATGAAATCATGCAGCGTTACGGCATTTCTAAAGTGACTGCCTACGCTGACCTGAAGATTGTGAAGTCGCTTTTGCCCAATCTGGGAGAAGCCTCTCGCGACTACCACCGCTGGCGCTATAACGAGATGATTCTGGAAACGTACCAGATGGCGAAGAAGCGTAAGGACACGAAGACCATGGAGAAAGCGGCTACCAGCTATGCGAAGTACAACCGCATCGATGTAGAGGATGAAACGGCAGTTCCATACCACATGATTGTGGTGCAGCCGTTCTTCCCAACCACTGATCCACGTGTGGTTGGTATCAATCCTGTGCCTAACATCGACGAGCGTATCAAGAAGCTTACCAAGGAACTGGGCGCTTCAAATCCTGATACGCTGAATATCGAGTACGAGGAAGCCGACATGAACTTCGAGGAAATCTTTGATGAACCCAAGGAAGAATCTGAAGAAATAGCCCATTAACCCCATTATGCCCACTCAGCCCAAAATAGACACATCCCTCTGGGACTTGGAAGCCAAGCAGCACGAGAAGCGTGTGTACTTCAATAAACCGCAGTTGATGGCGCAGTATATCGGTGCCAAGACAACCGTCATTGTTGCTGGCCGTCGTACAGGTAAGACGGACTCTATTGCCTCGCCATTCGTTTTGCGAAATATGCAACGAATGCCGGGCAGTACTGGCGGTATCGTGGTGCCAACATTCAAGCATGGTCTCACGAATACCATTCCTGGACTATTGGCTGCATGGAAGCGTTGGGGCTATCTCAACGGCATCCACTATGTGGTTGGCCGTAAGCCGCCAAAGTCTTTCGGAAAGCCCATAACAGAGCCTGCTGACTATGAGCACGTCATCACGTTCTATAATGGTTCCATAGCGGTCATCATCAGTCAGGACCGCCCTGGTTCTTCTAACTCTCTGACCTTATCTTGGCTTCTCATCGACGAAGCCAAGTTCATTGACTACAATAAGCTGAAGGACGAGACACTACCAGCCAATGGTGGTATTCGCTCGTACTTCGGCCATCATTCGTTTAACCACGCCATGATGGTTCTCAGCGATATGCCTCAGACACAGAAAGGTTCGTGGTTCCTACATTATCGTGAGAAGATGGATCCTGAATTGATAGCCACAATCCAAGGCACCATCTATAAGATTTGGGAAACAAAGGAGCGTATTGCTCATATGAAAGAGCAGCACCAGCCTATTCCTCAGTACCTGAAGGGCTACTTGAAATGGCTGGACCAGTCACTCAACAAGATGCGCTCAGTGGCGGTGTACTATAAGGAGTACAGCACCATAGAGAACTTACAGCTTCTAGGTGAAGAGTACCTGCGCCAAATGAAGCGTGACTTGACGCCAAAGACTTTCCAAACAAGTATTCTCTGTCAGCGTATCGGTATCACACATGACGGCTTCTACTCGTCGATGCAGGAGCATCACAAGTATGATGCTAGCAATTTCGCGTACTTGGACGAGTTGGGCTACGACAAGATTCTGAAGGAAACGAGCCAGCAAAACTACGACATCAAAGCCGCGTCGCAGTTCAGTACCATAGGAGGCTGTCTCGATTCCAGAGCTGATGAAGACGTGAATCCATTGGCTCCCATCTGTATTGGCATGGACTACAATGCCAATATCAACTGGATTGTAGCTGGTCAGCCGTCAGGCAACCGCCTGAACGTCTTGAAGTCCTTCTACGTTAAGTTCGAGCGTAAAATCCCCGCCTTGGTGGATGATTTCTGCGCGTACTACGCTTATCATCAGAACAAGACGGTGATTTTCTACTACGATGCTACAGCTCTCGGCTCGAACTATGCCGTCAACGACCAGGACTTCCGCTATGTGGTAGTCCATGAGTTTGAGCGCCACGGGTGGCAGGTACAGGATGTGTACCTAGGCAACCCGATGCGCCACGACGAGAAGTATCTGCTCATCAATCAGGGCTTTGCTGGAAAGCAGCGCCTAATGCCGTTCTTCAACCGCCAGAACAACGATGACTTGATACTGGCCATCCAGTCGGCTGGGGTAGAGCGGGGTAGAAACGGCTTCCATAAGAACAAGTCCATGGAGAAACAGCCTGAGTCAGAAGAGGACTTGCTGGAGCATCGTACCGACGGCACAGATGCCTTCGATACACTGTATATCGGTTGCGAAAAGTTCCCTCAACACGAAGTATATCCAGTTGCTTTAGGAGGCGTTTTATAAGTGATTTTAACGAAATTGTACAAAGAAACTGTACGAGTGTTCGGTTTTTGAACTATTTTGCCCTAACTAACTAAGTTTTCCGCTTTTAATTGATTGATTTTGCGTTATTTTTAGTAATTTTGCCGTTCCTTAGAGAAGGACATACGTAATATATCAAAATACTAATATTAATGGCAAATACAAAACATTCTGCGGCACGTGAGATTATTATCGACCGCCTGCTGCGCGAGAGGCGTGGCTATTCTATTCAGGAGATGTTGGATATCGTGAACTATGAGTTGGAGCAAGAGGGATTCCGTCCTGTATCTAAAAGCACCATCCGAAACGACATCCACAATTTCCAATATCTGTTCAGGATGCGGCTTCATGTAGAAAAACACAGCTATCGGGAGTACTTCATGTATGAAGACCCTGAATGTACCCTGTTCCAGAACTTATTAACCTTTGGGGAAATGCAACACCTTCATTCGGCTTTGCAGTCGATTAGATTCCTTGATGGCGTTCAAGGAACGCTGATGTACAAGCAGTTGTCAAACCGTCTGTGTAGTTTACTGAACGTCGAAACTGCACATGAACCAGTGGTTATCTATGACACACCACCATCATTGAACACTATGAGGAAATTCCAAGTGTTATATGAGTATATCCGTACTCAGACACCTGCAGACATTTCGTATAGAAATGCTAAAGGGGAACTTGTGAGAGATGTCACCGTACATCCTTACTTCCTTCGTCAGCATGGTAATGAATGGTATCTGCTTGGGCATAATGAAATAGATGATTGCCCAACTGAAATTCCAATATTAGCCATCAAGAGTATTGGAGAGGCTGATGGAACAGAGTTTGTACCCAATAAGGACTTCGATTTGAAGGACTACTATAAGGAGTTGAATTCGGCAGCGTAAATGCTTATTAATCAAAAGACTAACCGCAGTTTGGGGACAATCCTCAAATTGCGGTTAATTCATTCTCCTTTATTTTGATTGATTATTTGATATAGAAATATGCTGATTTTTTATAAAAAAAATAGGTAACTAACTAATTATTTAATAATATTTATTATCTTTGCAAATTAGAATCTAAAAAGATAAAAATAATAAAATGGCAATAAAAAAATCAGAAATCTATAGCACTCTTACCAAATGTGCCAATAAGCTGCGTAGTAACAGTGGTATTGGTGCAGAATCATTTAAGAACTATGTTCTAATTATTCTTTTCTTAAAGTATATTTCTGACAAAGTAAAATCTGGCGATAGCACTGTGCTGGAAATTCCTGAAGGATGTTACTTCGAAGATATTGTTGCTTTGAAAGGAAAAAAGACTATTGGAGACTCATTGAACAAAATTATCGAGAAGATATCTACTGCCAACGGTTTGCAGGACATCATCAACTTGTCTGACCATGATTTCTGTGACAAGAAGCTTGGAAATGCAGAGGACAGTTCCAAGCTGATTTCGGAATTAATAGCTGCTTTCCAAGATGATGGACTGGACTTCTCGCACAATCGCGCTGCTGATGATGACCTCATTGGCGATGCATACGAATACCTGATGCGAAACTTCGCCAGTCTTGCTGGTAAAGATAAAGGACAATTCTACACACCAACCGAGATTAGTCGATTAATGGCATTACTTATCGGTATTGACCAAGATGACCGACCGATGGTGTCTGCATACGACCCAACTTGTGGTTCTGGCTCTCTTCTACTTCGTGTACGTGCTGCAGCAAAGCACAATGTTAGTCTTGACGGACAAGACATTGACCCTGCCAACATTGAGTTGTCATACATGAATATGGTGATTCATGGCTGTGAAACACCAAACATCCTTCAAGGCGACACACTCAATTCGCCCAAACATGTAGTGAATGGCAAGTTGCAGACCTATGATTATGTTGTGAGCAATCCTAAGTTCTCACTACACAATTGGATGCTGACTGCCAAAGACAACGACGAATGGGGTCGATGGAATCCCGATATGGGCGTACCGCCACAACAGTATGGCGATTTTGCTTTCCTGCTCCATTGTGTAAAATCCATGAAGCCCGGAGGAAAGTGTGCCATCATCCTGCCTAATGGTGTTTTGACTCGTGGCGGTGATGAAGAGAGACTACGCAAGTGGCTTATCGAACAACGATTGCTCTCTGGTATCATAGCCTTTCCTGCTAATGCATTCTATGGTACTTCTATTGCTGGTAATGTGCTTGTACTTGAAAACCATCGAGTACAGGATGGCGTGTTCTTTATTGATGCCAGCGAACTGGGCTATAAGGATGCAGATTCCAAGATACGTTTGCGCGAGCAGGACATCAAACGGGTTATTGATGTTTGGAATCGTCGCAAAGACGAACCGCATTTTGCCCATCTGTCAACCTTCGAGACTACTCAACAGGAAGGTGAGGATTCTCCGATGTACGAAATAGAACGCAACGGATTTAACTTGAACATGTCACGTTATGTCGTTCCGAAGGACAAAGAGATTCACCAGAACATCGACGGTCATCTGCATGGTGGAATACCTGTCTTTGATATTGACCGTTTGCAGAAATATTGGGACATCTGCCCGTCTCTGAGAACTGCTTTGTTCGTGCCGTTTCGTGAAGGATTCTTTTCGTTGGCTATAGAGAAACAGAAAGTTTCTGAGACCATCAGTAACGAGAAAAGCTTCAAAGCACAAAGGGATATGTTCAATAGTACTATCCAGAAATGGTGTGACCAGACAAAGCCACTCATGCAGGCTGTTGGCAAGGACAGTAAGCCGAAGGAGGTAATTGCCTTGTGGGGACAAAGCATCCTTGACACATTTTTGAAGGACAGTTCGCTTGTTGATGCATATGATGTCTATGACCAATTGCTCGGCTACTATAACGACACCTTACAGGATGATCTGTTTATGATTTCGCGTGATGGATGGATGCCACATCTCATTGTGCCGACAAAGAAAAGCCCCAAATGGACAGACCTATCTTGCGATTTGCTTCCTGTTGACCTTGCAGTCAAGGTGTTCTTGAACGACTTAAAACAGGAGTTTGATGAAAAGTCAGCAGCACTCGCTGATATTCAGGAAAAGCTACAAACGATGATTGATGAAGATGAAGGCTATCTTGATGATGCCATCTTCTATGGTAAGCTTAACGAAAAGAATATCCGCACAAAGTTAGAACGATGCAATGCCCATCGGTTGACAGAAGATGAGAAGGTCTTCTTAGAAAGCCTTGCACCTTATCTTGAAAAAAGCAACAAGGCGAACAAGGAGAAGATTGCCGAATTGCGTAAGCCTTTTGACTATCTGTTTGAGGATGGTCAGAACATCACGAAGAAAGTTGTTCAAAAGATTCTTGATAATTCACAAAACTGGGAATACAGCACAGAGGAACAGCGTAACCTTTGGCAGCAATACCTTGACCTGTTAGAGAGCGAAAAGACCGTCAAGGCGGAAATAAAAGCTCTTGACGCAAAACTCTATAAGGAGATTGTACGTGTCTATGGTGAACTTACAGAGGACAAAGCTCGCAATGTGATAGTTAATGACAAATGGCTCACCGACATTTCATCACAAGTGAGCGATGAAATGCAGACCGCTATGCACCGCATCGTGACCGAGGTGAATGACATGCACAGCCGTTATGAGTTTACTCTTGGTGAACTTAGCCAGTCGTTTGCCGAGAAAGAAGCATTAGTGTTTAATCACCTTAAAGAAATGGGATTCGAGCTATGATAGAAACGAAGTTCAAAAATAGTGAGGTTGGCTTGATTCCCGAAGATTGGAAAGCAGTTCCACTTTCGGCAATCGGTGAAGTCAAAATGTGCAAGCGCATTTTGAAAGAACAAACCGATATTACTGGCGATGTACCATTTTACAAAATTGGCACTTTCGGTAAAGAGGCCGACGCATACATACCACGAGAGTTATATGAACAATTTAAAGGTATGTACCCTTATCCCAAGAAAGGAGCAATACTGATTTCCGCTGCTGGTACAATCGGTAGAACCGTTGTATTTGATGGTGAAGATGCCTATTTTCAAGATTCAAACATTGTGTGGATTGACCATAAAGAAAAAGATGTTGTTAACCCATATTTAGAACACTATTTCAAGATTATTAGTTGGAAGTCTGAAAATGGTGGAACCATAAGCAGACTTTATAATGACAATCTGAAATCTACGTTTCTATGTTATCCAGAAGATAAGATAGAGCAATCTCGCATTGCCACTGCCCTTTCTAACATTGATGACCTTATCGCAACAACCAAGAAACTCACTGAGAAAAAAAGAAACATCAAAGAGGGAGCTATGCAGGATTTGCTCTCCGGCAAGAGGCGAATCAAGGGTTATGGTATTCATAAATCTAATAAAAAGACCCCTATTGGAGTCATCCCTGAAGACTGGAACGTTTCACCACTTGAAAAGCTCTGCTCTCTAAAAGCTCGAATTGGATGGCAGGGGCTAACAACTGGAGAGTATTTAGACCAAGGAGATTATATTCTAATCACTGGCACAGACTTTAAGGATGGATATATTAATTGGGAAACTTGCAGCTATGTTTCCAAATGGAGATACGACCAAGACCCATACATCCAGATTAAGGTTGGCGACGTTCTTATTTCTAAAGATGGAACCATTGGCAAGGTTGCATACCTTAATAGCATTCCTATGGAAGGAACGCTAAACAGTGGCGTTTTTGTTGTTAGACCTAAAAATGAAAAAGTATTAACAAATCATTATTTGTCATGGCTTTTTAAATCGGTTTGGTTCAATACTTTCATAGACCAACTATCAGGTGGGTCAACAATAAACCATTTGTTTCAAAAAGATTTTGAAAAGTTCCTTTTGGTTTATCCTTCTGATATTAATGAACAATCGGCAATATCCAATGCTCTTTCAGACATGGACTCCGAGATTTCATCCCTTGAAGCTCGTCTCACGAAATACCAATCCCTCAAACAGGGCATGATGCAACAGTTACTAACAGGAAAAATCCGTTTGATATGACATACCAGCGAATCATAAAACCAGAACGTGACACACAGAACCGTGCCATTGACCTTCTGCTCTCCGTATTGCCGAAGTACCGCTACATCGGCAACCTTGAAGACGTTGAGAATAGCAACATACGTGAAGATGAACTTCGCCAGTTCCTCACCTCGCAACAGGGATGTACTGCCCAGCAAGCAGGCGAGGCAATCCGTTCGCTTAAACAGGCAGCAGCATGTAGTACATACGCCAACCTCTTTGACAAGAGCCTTGCCACCTACAAACTGTTGCGTGATGGTGAGAATGTGAGCCAAGGTTATGGAATGCCAAACAAACTGGTGCAGTATATCGACTGGAAGAATCCTTTGAACAATGACTTTGCCATAGCAGAGGAGGTAACGGTACGGCGAGTAACGGAGGACTTAAAGCATCGTCGCCCCGACATCGTCGTATATGTCAACGGCATTGCTCTTGTCGTGCTGGAGTTGAAGAAAATTTCTGTCAGTGTGGCTGATGCCATTCGTCAGAATCGACGCAATCAAGAGGACGGCGAGATTCTTCATTTCTTCACCACTCCCCAGTTGTTACTGGCTGGTAACGAGAGTGAGGGCGTGAAATATGGAGTGATTAAAACTCCCGAAGAATTCTGGCTAAAATGGAAAGAGCCGACTGGTGAGCCATGTGAGCCATCACAGTTCTCTCAAGCTGACTATCCTAACGAAATGATGCGCTCACTACTCCAAATGCTTGAGCCCAATCGTCTGTTGGAGTTTATTCATGATTGCATCATCTTTGATGGCGGCATAAAGAAAGCTGCACGTCCTAATCAGTATTTTGCCCTTGCAGCAGCGAAGCGTCGTTTTGCCAAGAAGGATAGTGGTATCATCTGGCACTCGCAAGGTTCAGGAAAGTCGCTCACTATGGTATGGCTCGCACAATGGATAAAGGAACAAGGCGACGATGCACGTATTGTCATAGTTACCGACCGTGATGAGCTGGACAAACAAATTGAAAATGGCTTCAAGGACACTGGTGAAAAACCTTTCCGAGTGAAAAGTGGCGACCAGCTTATCAAGACGCTCAACAAGTCAGAGCATAGCATCATCTGCACACTGATACACAAGTTCGGTTTAGGTTTACAAGATGAAGAAGAGGATAAGATTGTTATTGGTGAAAAGAAGTCAAAGCTCAGTGTTGAAGAAGCAATGGAGAAAGTAGCAGATGCCCTTCCTTCTGACTTCTCACCAAAAGGAAAAATTGTGGTTTTTGTTGACGAATGCCATCGAACACAAGGCGGTATCCTTCATAAGGCCATGCGTAAGATTATGGGTAATGACGTGATGATGATTGGCTTTACTGGCACACCTCTGTTGAAGAAAAACAAAATGACTTCAATAGAGCAGTTCGGTTCATTCATCCATACATATAAGTTTGACGAAGCCGTTGCCGACCATGTAATCCTCGACTTGCGATATGAAGCCCGAAATGTGGAACAGAAGATTGATGAGGATGATAAGACAAGAATTGACCGAATCTTTGAAGTCAAGACCACAAACATGACTCCTAGGGCAAAGGAAGCACTGCAAAAGAAATGGGCAACCCTGCAAAACATCTATTCGAGCGATGAGCGAGTAAAGCGCATTGTCCGTGACATTTGTGAGGATATGATTTTGTTGCCACCACTGGCACAGGGCTATGGAAATGCCATGCTTGTTGCTGGCGAGATATATCAAGCATACAAGTATTGGCAGTGTTTTGAGGGTACTGAGTTGAAAGGTAAAACAGCCGTGGTATCAAGTTATGACCCACAAAACGGTGTAAGTATCACCCAAGGGCATAGTACCGATGCCGACAACGACGAGGAAACCTTCAAGAACAACATGGCCAAAAAGATGATGGGCGACAAGTCAGCCATTCAATTTGAGGAATGGGCAAAAACTGAGTTCGTTGACCATCCTGGCAGTATGAAACTCCTTATTGTTGTTGATAAACTGCTGACGGGCTTTGATGCCCCAAAAGCAACTTACCTTTACATAGACAAACATATGGAAGATCATAATCTATTTCAAGCGATTTGTCGAGTGAATCGTGTGGAGAGTGACCAAAAAGAGTTTGGCTATATCATAGACTATAAGGACTTGTTTAACGAAATAAAGGGTGCTGTTGAAGACTATACAAGCGGGCAATATACTGGCGGAGCATTCTCTGCCTTTAACTCAGAAGATGTAGCCGGTCTATTAAAAAATCGTCTGGAACAAGGGAGAAAAGACCTTGATGAGGCACTAGAACTTATTGAGGGGCTTTGTCAATATGTAAAACAGCCTAAAGCAGCTGACCAGTATTTCGATTATTTTGTTTTCGACCAAGCCACTACACCTGTAGAGGAACAACAGGCAGCATCTCTCGAAAATGCTTGCAAAC
This sequence comes from Prevotellaceae bacterium HUN156, assembly GCA_900119285.1. Lineage (GTDB taxonomy): Bacteria > Bacteroidota > Bacteroidia > Bacteroidales > Bacteroidaceae > Prevotella. The sequence continues at coordinate 160,523 of FPIT01000010.1, read as the reverse complement.
GCGAAAAGTTTTATAATGCCGTTCTCACATTAACAAACCGTTATTTAGCCATTGCAACACAAATGGTTGAATCAGGATATACGGCAGAAGAAGCAAAGACCATTCATCAGAAAGTGACTGATTATGACGAGTTGAGAAAAGCAATTATGCTTCGTTCTGGTGACTCGACCGACTTGAAGCAATACAATGCAATGATGCGGCAATTGCTTGACCAGTATGTCCAGGCTCCAAAATCAAACGTGCTTGAGAAACTCGATGATTTCTCTTTCCTTGACGTCATCGATGCCAACAAAACTGAGGATGATCCTGATGGTATAAACACTATCATTGATGGCGAAAATGAAGTCGGTGGGCAGCCGGCGGCAGCAGAAACTATTGCATCCAATGTTCGAAAGTACATAATCCGTAAACGTGATGCAAACCCAGACTACTACGACAAACTGAGTGAGAAGCTTAACAAGATTCTCGAAGATATGAAGCAGCATACTCAGGAGTACAAGGAGCAATTGCGCAAGTTAGTAGAGATTCTGCGAGAGATTCGAGGTAGTAAAAAAGAATACCCATCTGACATCAATACCGATGGAAAGAAAGCGCTCTATGATAACCTTGGCGAGGATGAGACCCTAGCTTTGCGTACATATCTGGCCATCAAAGAAAATGCTGAAGTTGGATTCCGTGAACCTGGACTTCGACAGAAGGCCTTACGAAAGGCGATAGAAAGAGTAGAGGGAATGCCAGCCGACAAAGTTGAAATGGTGCTAAAAATCGCTATAAATAATCCTGAGTTCTGATGCGCATCGCAGAGTTTGACATAGAAGTTGAATACAAGGAAATAAAGAACATACACCTTGCAGTATATCCTCCTGATGGGAGGGTACATGTATCTGCACCTGCCTATATGAAAGATGACGAAGTGAATATGTTCTTATACACGAAACTTTCCTGGATTAGAAAACAACATGAAGATGTGTTGTCACAAGAACGTCAGGATAAGCGTGAATATGTTTCTGGTGAAAGTCATTATTTGTTTGGAAGGCGTTATCTGCTTAAAGTGATTTCTACAACTGAGCGTACCCACATTAACAAAAAGGTAAAGTATCTTGAAATGTATGTGCGTAAAGACTCAGGGATAGAACGCCGTAGAACCCTAATGGAGGAGTTCTATCGCATCGAACTGCGCCCTGTACTGGAAACACTAATTAATAAATGGGCTGACGCAATGGATGAAAACCCATCATCGTTCGAATGGAATATTTTGCACATGCAGAAGCAATGGGGAAGCTGCAAGACTGAGACGAGGACGATACAGTTCAACCTGCTACTTGGTCGTGTACCGTTGCGTTGCATTGAATATATCGTTGTACACGAGATGGCACATTTGAAGGAACATCGCCACAACAAAGATTTTATCCGTCTGCTTGATGCTTATCTCCCTGACTGGCAGCTTCGCAAGAAAGAACTAGATGAATTTATTGCTCTGCCGTTTGTTGAACTATAAAAAAAAAGAATATGGAATACGGAATTGTATATCTACTGACCAATCCTGTTATGCCTGGGCTTGTGAAAATTGGCATGACAGCACAAGAAGATATTGACAAACGAATGAAAGAACTCTATACAACTGGTGTTCCTGTACCGTTTGAATGTAAGTTCGCATGTAAGGTTAAAAAGAGCGACTGTCTTAAAATTGAGAAAGCCCTTCACAAAGCATTTGACCCGCAGCGCATAAATCAGAACCGTGAGTTCTTCCGTATCAATGTGGAACAGGCACAGGCGATTTTGGAACTATTCCATCACGAAGATGTGACGGAAGATGTGAGTGAGGAAATTCAGAATGACCTCACTGATGAGGATAAGGCTGCCAGTACGAAGGCTCAATCCAAACGCCCTCCGCTCAATTTCTATGAGATGGGATTACAAAAGGGTGATGTCTTAAAATGGAAAGATGACCCGTCAATTACTGTATCCATCTTATCTGATCGTAAAGTATGCTATGAAGGAGAAGAAACATCCATTAGTGCGCTGTCTGCAAAGTTAAAAGGTTACAAGGTCAAGCATATCCAGCCGACTCCTCATTGGTTGTTCAATGACCGTCTGCTAAGTGAAATCTATGACGAAACTTATCCATTTGAAGAATAATCATTTTTTTGACATCAACCCAATTTGAACAATGAAAACAGATGGCGTCTATATATACAATATAATAGCAGATGATAAAGATCCAATAAGGTCAAATTCTTCATATGACTTGTTGTTCTCTTGCAAAGATGATAAATTCGAATGGCTCTGTTTGCCAGACGGAGTGAGATTCTGTATTCCAATAAAAAAAGAGAATGGTGAACCTTTTGATAATATTGAAGATTTTCTATCAAATATACCTAAAGGGCTTGACTTAAAGCTTGATTTTGATTACAAAATTATAGAGCACAAGTCAAATCATAATATTGGTGAGTATTATAAAAATATTTATCGCCCTGTTGTTTCATATAAGTTGCAAAGTTTCCATCTTGCAAAACAAGGCAATCCATATTCTGATAGTTACGATGATATATCAATATGGAATTATAGAAAAGAATATTTAAGTCATTTGCGTCAACTTGATCTTATTCTTGAAGAATTAAAGATAGTTTTTAGAGTCTTAGAGCCAACTATTGACAATAAAGAAGCTTATGGTAATAGTCTAAGGAACATTATCTTATTATCATGTACAGAAATTGATTCTATGATGAGTAAGATATTAAAATCAAATGGTGTATTAGTTAAAGATGACAGATATTCTACAAATGACTATGTAAAGCTAAAGGCGGCTATGAGATTAAATGAATACTCACTTGAATTTTATGAATACGAAGAAATGGGAGTCTTCTCTCCATACAGTTTATGGAATAATCAACAGCCGACTCAGTCTCTACCATGGTATGATGTTTATAATAAAATTAAACATGATAGAGAAACATATTTAAAATTGGCAACCCTTGATAATGCACTTGCATCAATTGCAGCATATGCTATTATAATTATTGCTCAATATGGTAAAGATAATTCTATTTGGAAAGAACATATGAAAATGTTTTTTAATATAACAAATTCTCCAAAATGGTATCTGGAAGATTTTTATATTCCTCATATCCATAATCTTATCCCAATTAATTATCCCTTTTGAAATATAGATTTATTTAAAAATATGCCTCAATTCAAACTATCAGATATTACTAAACCCTTCTGGTCATCTAATGATGGCTTTAAAGGAGGTCGTGACCCAATGGGAATACAGAATAGTTCGGTTAGTACTTATGGTAAACTACTGCCAGGGTTGACTAACCTCACTGGTCACATCCGTTATTATAGCCTATACTGTTGGCTCCTTAGCGAATATGATATCTTGGAGACGCAAAAGCAAACAGAAGTTTATCAATATAATTTCATCCGTCGTGCAGAACTTGCTATGGCTTTGATAATGAAAGACCAAAACGTTGGTTCAGTTGTTGGCGCATTATTTGTATCACAGCAAAGATATAAAGTGATAGAAGATAATTTGTATGATTTGGAGGATGGTGGCGACTATGAATCAGAAGATAAATATTGGACATATCCGACTGGAGCTTTTGGACAGTATTATTTGGGCTCTCTAATATACTATAATTTAGTAAAAATCGAACCAGGACGTTATTATTTACTTAATGATGGCAAAGAATTAGCCAATGCTGTTCGTAATAGTGTAGATAAAACAATTAGGAATCTATTCATTGAATGTATTAATGAAGGAGCAATGTCCGAGGACGAAAGAGAAATGCTTTTGCCTTTGGGATTAAATAAACTGAAGATACATTCTGAAGAATGGAATAGTCTAAACTATTTACTAATAAAACGTGATGATGATTCTTCTCTACGCCGTGAGACAGTACAACTTATGCTTAATGATCTGGATCACGGCATCCCTGTTAACAAATTCGTAGAACATCGCTTCTTGAATTATGTGAAAGATAGCGAGTCTGAAGCTGCATTTGGTTGGTATTTCTATTATTTGTGTGAGGCCTTTCATTATTGTATTGAAACAATTTTCTGTTTTATACTAAATGAAATTGATGATTTATCCACCCCTTCAGTGAGAGTACTCATTGAAGATATTAAAAATAAAACACTATCTTGTTTGAAAAATGAACAAAAATACCATTCTTTAAACGAATGGAAAGATAATGTTAGTGGAGATATTGCGGAGATGTATAATGAACTTAAAAATCTTATTATTACTAAAGATTATCCTAACGCTGTAGCACAAGCTATATATCTCTTACTTAGACTTCAAATAGAATATGAATTAAACAAGACAATAATTATTAAGTTTGAGAACAAGAATGACCTTATAAATCAACGTGGTATAATTAGTAATGGATTGAAATCATATATAGTTAACCATTACAATCTTTCAATTCCTAATTATATAGAAAAGATAGTTCAACAAATAATGCAGGAACATACCATCGTTGCTATAAGTAAGATGGGTAATTCCGAAACTGACCTTCGTAAATTCATTTTTGAGGATGGAAAGGTAGTTTTAGTTGAAATGCGTTATCCAACAGAAACGTCCCCTCGCATTGTTTCTCTTTATAATTTTCTCCTAGATTTAGGTTATGTAGATTCTGAAGGAAACTTAACTGATATTGCAAAGAATTACATTAAAAACTATGGCAATGATTGAACATTCAATTTTTTCGGATATTCCGACAGGACATAAGAATGGTAGATTTCATTCAGCCATCCTTACTGCCTTTGCTGTTGATTTAATTCATTTTGACAATCATTTGGTTAATTTGCTGTATAGAAAACAAATTAGCAGTATCAATATATTAGCAGATTCGCAACAGTTGGAAAAGGAAATAGAATATGTAAATCCGCAGTATTTAAAACATATTGGAAGAGACTATTGTATTTCTGGAATTACATCAAAGGGAGCATTCCACCCAAAGATTAATTTTTTCGTAGGTGATGATTCCGTACTTGTAGTATTTGGTTCTGGCAACTTGACAGTTGCTGGACATGGAAAGAATCATGAGGTCTTTACAGGTTTAATGATTGACGAATCGGATGAGTCACATCGTCCATTAATTGAAGAATGTTGGCGGTATTTAGCACGTTTTTCTAATCAGTTCAATTCTTTTGAAAAAAGACGTATACTTAAGGAAGTAGCTGATAATTGTATTTATCTCGATTCAACATACCCAATCGTTCCTCATCAAGTTTGTGACATAAATGATGAATTAAAAGCTGCCCTCCTTTATAACGATGACTCTTCGAGTATCATGAAACAGATCTCGAATATCGTTCCTCTTAATCAAGTCAAGAGAGTTACTGTTGTAAGTCCTTTTTTTGACGAAAAGGGTAACTCGCTGATTACATTGGCAGAACTATGTCCAAACTCAAAGATAGATGTCCTAATTGATGAAAGTTGTTCTCTACCACCGTATAAAATGCCAGAAACAAAGCAAATAGGTTTTTATAGTTTCAATGAGACTATTAGAGGAAAACAAACCTTTAAGGTTTATAGAAGAAATCTTCACGCGAAAATTTTTCATTTCAAAACGGACAGTTCAGAGTATTGTATAATAGTTAGTGCAAATGCAACAAAAGCAGGACTAGGAACACTCGAAAAAAGAGGTATCAATGAAGAATTCGGTATTATTTATTCTTCACAAGAAATAGATTTCCTTGACGAGTTGGGCCTTAAAGCAAGGAAAAAGTTAAATAAAAGATATCAGGATATGAAACCTGTTTCTTCAAATGATGAAGATACTATCGCGCATAAATATAAGATCTTATCCGCTAATTATGAAAGCGGAAGGCTAACTGTGTCTTGCGCCCAAACTATTGAACCTAATACCTCTTTATATATAGATTATGGTTATAAAGTTGACATAGTTGAAATTAACAAAGCGGATAATTCAACATATTGTATAGAGAAATCTTTAGGTAAGAACTTGGCAGCCTGTTATATCTCTTCTTCAGAAGGAGAATGCTTATCAAATAGAGTATTTATAAACAGGCTTGACCAACTTGAAGCTACTAATCCATCACAGGCTAGTAGGAGTTTGAATAGATTTATATCTCAAATTGAAAATGAAGGTTATCAAGGAATGGAGGTAGCAGACATGTTATCTGACATTATGTGGGAGCTCGTTAATGAAACAGAAGAAGAGGTAAAGCCGATAAAGGTTCCTTCATTAGTAAAAGGATTGACTAATCATAAATCATTGCCTAATTCTGCATATAACGCAGAATTAGACAATAATGAAGTAAATAGTAGTAGAGGAAAATATGTTGATAGAACTTCACGATTGATTGAATGTATAGAGAATAGTATCAGAAAAAAAATAAATTCAATAAAAGAAGCCATTACGGATGAAGAGGAATCTGGCGATGCAGAATTTAGTAATGAAAGAAATGTTATTGAACAAAAGAAAATCTTTGTACCAAAAGAAAATATTGAAGATTATGGAGAAATTGCAAGCAAAATCTTATCTAATTATTTAGAGCTGGTAGATTACCGAAATGAACAGATAAGAGAAACTGGAATAAACAGTATAACTAAAGATGATTTGAATTTCTTTTCATTATCTCTGTTTACAGCCATGGAGATTTGTTATCTAAAGCGGCATATGTACAAATTAGAAGAACTTGACAGTTTAAGTCTTAGTTGTTCTCAAAAAAAATTATATGATAGCTTAGACAGCTGTATGAATAATAAAGGTGTATTGGCCTTGGAACAATTCTCCATTTTTAGCCAAAAATATGGAAAAGATTGTAATAATGATGATTTCAATAAAATAGCAAAACGCTCTTTAAAGTATGCAATCCTTTTTTTTGCACTATTTCTTAAAAATGCAACTGTAAAGGAGGAGCATCTAAAGATAAGAGTTCTTAAAGCAATGCAAAATCTAATTTCGATATATGGTATTCCATCAGAGGAATTCCTTGAGGAAGAGATGACACCATTATCAGAAAGATACGATAATGCTTTCCGATATAGACATATAAGAATCGCTTTAGACAAATTACTAATAACGAAATAAAATGTTAGGAGCAATAATTGGAGATATAGTTGGTAGCCGTTGGGAATTTGACCCAACAAACGACTACAATTTCGAGTGGCTATCTAAGAAAAACGGCTACACCGACGATACTATTTGTACTATCGCTGTTGCCGACGCTTTGTTGAATGAACGCGGCTTTGGCGAAAGCATCCATGACTGGTGCAATCGATATCCGAATCCGATGGGTGGATATGGTGGTCGTTTCGCACAATGGGTACACAGCGACAATCCACAGCCGTATAACTCATTCGGAAACGGCTCAGCAATGCGCGTATCTCCTGTAGCTCATTGGTATAAAGATATTAACGAGGTGTTAGATGCTGCAGCAGCCACAGCCCTGCCATCACATAACCACGATGAAGGAATTAAAGGTGCACAGACAGTTGCGTTGGCTATCTTCAAAGCTAGGCAGTTTGGTTCTGATGCTCCAGAGCATATTGATGACATCCTTGAAGATTGTGTTCAATTCTCTAACTATGACATCAACATTCGAAAAGAGGATGTCATAAATCGCTTTGATGAAACATGTCAAGGCACTGTACCTGTAGCACTATGGATAATTGGCTTAAGCGATTCCTTTGAAGACGCAGTGCGTAAAGCGGTAAGCCTTGGTGCGGATGCTGATACCTTAGGGGCTATAGTCGGTAGTATTGCCGAAGCTATATGGGGAATTCCTGAAAAGATGAAAATGGAAATCTTGGAATATATACCCCAAGATATGAAGGTTATTATTTCAGAATTTTACAAAATAATATGTATATGAAAAAGTTTGTTTTATTTATATTGATTTCATTATCATGTACGGTTTATGCTCAGAAGAAGAGTACTGCTACTGTTAAACAAGTAAACGTACCTGTTAAGGTTGCTACATCCAAACCTAACAAAACTGATTCTCTCCTCGTTAAGATGGATTCATTGCTTACTCAAATGGAATACTTAATGAGAGTGAATAATACTTTGTTAGAACAATTGGATATTAACTCCTCACTTAAAGGTCGTTTCAAACTATATCAAACAGAGAACATTTATACATTTCTGCAACTTGATACCAAAACTGGAAGAATTGAACAGCTTCAATGGTCTCTGGATGATGATAAAGAAGGAAGTATAACTATCAACGATAACGATTTTTCCTATGGTATAGGTCATGGTTCAGGTAGTTTTGAATTGTACCCAACTCATAACATGTACCAATTCATCTTAATAGACAAAACCGATGGAAGAAAATGGCATGTTCAATGGGGAATGACTAAGAAGAGTCGCTGGATTAGAAGGATTTATTAGTTTTGAGAAAGATAATAATATTATTCTAATAACATGGAATATACATATAAATACCCTCGTCCTTCAGTTACTGCAGACTGTGTGGTAATAAGCAATGAGCCACAGCCAAAGGTCCTGCTCATTCAAAGAGGTGCAGAACCATTCAAAGATTGTTGGGCTTTCCCTGGAGGATTTATGAATATGGACGAGACCACAGAAGAGTGCGCCATCCGCGAACTTGAAGAAGAAACGGGCTTGAAGGTGTCTGTCGTTCATCAGATTGGAGCATACTCGAAAGTAGATCGTGACCCACGAGGACGTACAATCACTGTTGCTTATCTTGCAATCATAGATTCTCCAGCTCCAGTTAAAGGCCAGGACGACGCAGCAAAAGCTGAATGGTTCCCGATTACAGAACTTCCCCAGCTAGCATTCGACCACGATGATATAATAACTGATGCGGTAAGGGCGTATGCAAAGAATGTTGAACTATAAAGAAAAAATAATGAAACTATTCAATCACAATAAGAACTATCGTCAAGACCGCATCGCCATGAGGATTGCTGCCCGTCGTGGTATGACATACGAATACAAAAGAGCACGAAAAAGTGGACTTAATCCCATCGAAGCATTAGAGGACTGGGATTTATTGACTCCTGGTGACTATGCTTTATTTTATAGCCAATCATAGTATTAACTAAAAATAGAAGCATATCTTGAAGAAAATTTTCTAATAATTACCCCAAATTATAATGATATGAAAAGAATTGTTTTACTATTAACTTTATTCATTTCAATTACAGCTTTTGCTAAAGATTTGAGTAATGATGTTATCATGGTTTCCTACGAGCAGGCATGGATAGACCATGAGGGTACACTCGCCTTAAAGAACAATACGAATGAAGAAATTCGGAATGTAGTGTTTCTCATCACTTACCTAGATATGTCGGGTAAAGAACTGGACTATGAGGAATTCTCAGAATTTGTCAGTATCGCTCCTGGCATGACCAAGAAAATTAATATCCCTGCATATGAAGCTGGGCGATTCTATCACTATTACAAGTCAAAGGGGGATGGCGAAAATCCAGCTTTCAAAATCAATTTCCAGTTGAAAGATTATAATGTGCCAAACGAGGAATTGTCAGGTTCTGACGATAGTGATTATTATGGTTCATATAATGATACCAAGTCAAACTCAGAATCAGATACATTCACAAGTGGCTTCTTCATTACGATAATAATTATATTGCTCGTTGCTATTAGTGTTAGTGTAGGATTGTTTGTACTCGTTGCATTGATGGCTCAAAGGAGACACCGTAACGTTGTTCTATGGGTATTATTAAGTATATTAGCCTCTCCGTTACTTATGATTATTATCCTCTTGATTATTGGTGATAATCCAGAGAGAATAGAGAATAATGGTCGCTGGGGAGAATAATCATCATTATACATGTTATCATGTATTTAATATTACCCGATATTAAACACCGTGAAACATAATAAAACGATATAATTAACCTTTCATCTGTAAGTTCTGAAATCTATAAAGCAATGAATATTACGAGTTATTACGATATATGTAAGAATGATAATTCACTTCGTTCTTATCAACAAAAGGCGAAAGAGGAAATCTTTGAGTCGTGGGATGAAGTAGATAACGTGATGTTCCAGATGCCAACTGGTACTGGTAAGACTCGTCTGTTTACATCTATCATCAGCGACATCAACAAATACAGCATACATCGTAGGGAGGCAGTAAAGATTCTTATAATTGCCCATAGAACAGAACTTATTGAACAGATATCTGAAAATCTTAAGAGATATCAGATTGCCCATCAAATAATTGCTGGAGGTAGGGATAAAAACTACTATACTCCTGTAATTGTTGCATCAATACAAACCATTACTAATGCCTATAACATTAATGATGCAAAGAAACTTAAAGTTCAGTTTATCATCATAGATGAAGCTCACCATGCATTAGCAGCTTCATATCAAAAATTATGGGAAATGTATGCTAATGCCAAGAAACTTGGCGTTACAGCTACCCCCTGGCGAATGAACCATCAGAGTTTCTTGTCTCTTTTTGATAAGTTAGTGCTATCGATGCCTATTAAAGATTTCATCAAGCAGGGCTATTTATCACCCTACAAATATTTCTCGCTTAAAGACGATAGTGATATTCAAAGAACTATTGAAGGTATTGAGATTGATCGTTTTGGCGAATATAAAGAATCGTCAATGCAGGAGAAGATGGATATCGGGTCTATTCGTGCACAATTGTTACATTCATATTTGTCACTTGCAAAAGGCAAAAAGGGTATTATTTATGCCATCAATATTGTTCATGCCAAGCACATATGTAAAGAATATGAAGATGCTGGTTATAAGGCTGTAAGTATTGATAGCAAAACTCCTGCAGCGGAGAGAAAAGAATTAGTAAGCAAATTCAGAAAGGGCCAAATAGATATTATTGTAAATGTTGACATCTTCTCTGAAGGTTTTGATTGCCCTGATATAGAATTCATACAATTGGCTCGTCCTACTCGCTCACTCGTAAAATACTTGCAGCAAGTAGGCAGAGGGTTAAGGACAACGGAGAATAAGCAGCATTGTATAATACTAGACAATGTCGGTATGTACTCTCGATTCGGACTTCCTGATGCGCGTAGACATTGGAATTATCACTTCGTTGGTAAGGATGTAGATGAAGAACCACAAAGACTGTCACTAGGAGAGGGGAATGGTAATCAAAGATATGTAGACTTATCTGAAGGAACAGAAGAAATGGAGTTGATTCAAGATGATTATGAGGGAATTGAAACAGATAAAGTATCTTTGACAGATGAGAGTGAACTATTTCCACTCTTTGGTGTTACTCTCGGAAAAACTACTTTAGAACAAGCATTGAAATATGGCGGTAAACTTGAGGTTGATGAAGATACAGGAGAAATATTTTGTGATATTGAAAACATTCAATTTTATTATAACGATGATATTCTAAATTGGTTGTTTTGGACAAAAGATTACCGAGATTTTCCTGATTCTTGGAAGTCAAAAGGCTTTTATTGGGAAAATTCGTATGATGCTTGGTTAGATGTTTACAATCGATTAGGGTATAATATAAAAATAATTGAAGAGGCAGAACAAATAGAATATGATGGTCGGATGACTTTAAGTGGCAGTTTTGAAGCAAAGTCTCCGAATGGCACACTTAGATTTTATCTGAGATTTAAATATGGCGAAAAAGGATGTTTTAAATCATCACCTTGTACGTTGTATGCGTTTTCTGTTTCTTACTTTGAACCGCACATAGAGAAAACGGATGATGAAGACGATGAAGACTTAGCAGCCGAAGAAATAACAGAACCATCGACCGCCGTGAATACTTTTTTCCCTTTATTTGGTGTAACTCTTGGTAAAACTACTTGGAAAGATGCTGAAGAAATGGGATATAAAGTCCATAAAATAGATGGTGATAAAAGTAGGTCAATGAATGTAGAAGACGTTGACTTTTGGGATAATGAAGGTGAAGGAATATTTTCTTCATTATATTGGACCAGAGATGAAAATGACTTCCCGTCTTTGTGGAAATCTAAAGGCTTTAACTGGATTTTGTCATATGACGCATGGATTGAAGTATTTAAAAAAATGGGTTATAATATTACTATAACTCGTAATCCTGTTCGGAATACCTCAAATAAACGTGACACCTTATCAGCTGAATTTGAAGCGATTTCACCTGATGGGTTACTGACATTTATTATGGATTTTATCGATGGAAATAACGGATGTCTCACTTCATCACCTAATACACTATATTCGATAACGGTTAATTATAATAATAGGTCTGCTGTTGGGAGTAGTAAAGTGAATCTCCCAAATGGCAAATCAAATAGTGAAGATGGAAGGAATACATTAAGAGATGACTATTTAATGAAGTTGAAACATGCGTTTGACAAGAAATCTACCAGTTACAAATATTTCTGGTTTATGGCTCTTGTGGAGTTATATAAAGAAACGCAAGTTGAAAGAATACAATTTAGACAAATCCTTATCAAAATGGTTGCAAAAGCATGGAAATATGTATTCCTGTTAAATGGTCAGTTCCCAAAAACTGATCAATTACCATTTTATTTATTAAAACTCAGATCTATTACTAATCTGAACAGTAATTCTAAAGAGTCCGAGGTCGAAGACTACCTAAATAAGAACTTTGAAACTCAGAATTTAAACACTATATTAAGTCCGTTATTGAAAAATGTTCCATATCGATTTCTTTCACCATGGATTGCTTTCTCCAACAATGATGATGTTATGAAACAGTCATGGAAAAAAACAACAAGATGCCCATATGAATTATATAATGACCATATAGTAATAGATATCTCGTGGAGAGCATTCTTGTTAGTCTATTATAACTATATTCAGCTATTTATAGAATATGGACTAGAAGAATATTTGAAAATTGACCAAAATATTAAAGAGCCACGAGATTTTTATAATACAAGGTTTATTTCAATAAACCAACTGTTGAAAGGAATAAAAAGAAGAAAGAATCAGGAAGACGTTAAACAGATTCTAGAAAGATTTAGTTTCCTTTCAAGTGATAAAATAACGCCCGTAGAAATATTTGAGAAAATTCCTAAATCAAATTTCATAATAGACAGCGAAGGACATAAGCGTGTCAACATCCCTGGTGATATGTGGTCACTTAAAGTATTGGAAAAACTGTTGTTAGGAGAGAATTTGAACTTTAAAGATGATAGTATTCAATTATTTGAAGAAGTGGGATTAAAGGCATATTTAAAAAATCTTGGAGATAATACAAATGCAAAGAATAGAATTAACGCAAAATATATATCGTTAAACAAGCTAATAAAGGCAATACAAATAAATAAAGATGAAAAAATAGTGCAACTATTTCTAGAAAAATACCATTTTTCTTCTGCTGATGAAATTACACCTGCATCGCTGATGAAAATAATGCCAGAATCTAATTGTTTTATTGATAGCGAAGGACGAAAACGTGTAAACGTTCCTGTAGGAATGTGGTCAATTGATATTTTAGATAAACTATTATCTGGAGAAAAAATCAATTGAGTTAATTATTATCTTAACAAAAATATAGTATTCCCCCCGTGGGGTTAATATAGTTGGCCGACTATTTAAGATTCGAGTCGTGAGACTCCACACCTAGACGCGTGGACGCATTGCTTCTTATTCTGTGGACTTGTTCTATTGAATTTCCGGCAGGCTTCTGGGACGTCGAATAATAGCAAACGCTTTTGGAAGCGGTAGGTCGTGAGGCTTGTCGCTTCTTCTTTTATTCCTGCTTGCTTCTTCATTCCAATCGTATTTGTAGCTATGTTGACTCTAGTATGCCCGCGGTTCTTCATATATCCAGCTACCACCGCCCATTGTTCTTATCGCTCTTCTGACTTTACGTTTATGATAGAGGTGCTTTGCTTCCACTCGTATTTGTTCTTTGTTGATTCTTGAATATGCTCTTACCTTCGACATTCTCTGCCGATAATAAGTGTGTCATGAGCTCTGCTAAAAGTGGCTACAAAAGAGGAGCCAGCCTACCATAACATAAAGGTTGCCATCCACATATTGACACACTGGAGATATTGCAAAAGGGTGGAGTAGTGCTGTACCCGCTATGTGGTGAAGAGTTTGCCCGTCGGTGTCATTACCATTCTCCAAGTATGTTTGACTTCTCAGTAGCTACCTGACAGGCCTTTCTTCTTTTTCCTTTGCAAATTTAGCGCAAGCCCGTGCCCTGCAAGTATCACTCAGCCGTTATTTCTGCACAATAATCACAGCAGCCTTCCGCATTTTCTTCTTCACAGGTAAAGGACAAAATGGGGTATTCCGTGATTATTGCTGGTAATTCCTTGCATTATAGCACTTTCCGCTTGCTGCTCTTTATTGCACGTAAAAATTACAAAAGCTCCTCGGAGCTACATTAACAAGAAGTCAAACAATTAAAAAATAAGAATTATGACACAGACAGTACAAACATCAGTTTTCACCCACAGCAGGTTATACAGCAAGCGTTATTATCCTGGCAATATCTACAATGTGGTTATCAATTGTGAGGATGGCGAGTACTATGAATATGAGGTAGAGGCTGACACATTCGCTAAAGCCACAGAAATAGCAGAGAACATGGCTCTGGATTTGATGGCAGATATTACATACGTCGAAGTTTACAGAGCATAAATCAAATATTGAATCAATAAAGTATAAACAATTAAAAATAAAAGTATTATGGAATCAAAAGTTATCATCATTACAGTAGTAAAGTCTAACAAGAGTGAGAACAAGGTATGGGCAGTGGGCATCACTGGCGAAGAACAAGAAAAGGCATACTGCAAGAGTCCCTACAAAGCCATGCGTTTCGCTTTCCTCCTGAAGAAGCGCACAGGAATAAGTATCGAAGATGCTAGTCTGAAAAGCCTCTCGGAGCAGATTGCCGAGCAAAAGGCTGAAGAGGCACAAGCTGCTGAAGTCCAGAAAATGCTGGAGGAATCCACCAAGGAGTTCTTGGAAAAGAATAGCGTTGACACAGTATTGGCTAAGCCAAAGGCTGAACAGCCTGAGCAGCCTGAAAAGCCAAAGAAGTCGCGCAAGCGCACAAAGAAAGTGGCTCTGCCAGTAGAGCCAACAGCAGAATTGGTAGCCTTCCTGTAAGGGGGCTATCTTTTCTGTCTTTTAGATGTACGCATTAAGAATGTACCTTTGCATCAAAAAAGATGGCAAAGACAAAAGCAACTACCAAAATCAATACAGCCTTTGATACCCTGTATCTCTCAGCGCATCTGCCTGAGGAGGTGAGCATCAAAACGGAAGCCGCCCAGCTGGAGATAAACATCTTCGTGGATAACAAGAAGGTGTTTCGGTCGGTCTATTATCCCTATGAAAAGATGATTTATGTGAGGGACATCCGCTCAATCGTGGAAGCATCGATGTTTGAAAGGCAACTGGTGATGGCCACGCTGAAGATTGACGTTTATGAGCCGTTGAAGACAAGTACGACAACGACCGTTGAGTTTGGCTCTGATGGCTCTGCAACTCCCGCCGCCTCGGTGAAGGAAGTGAAGGTGGTTTATTGCCGCTTCAAGTCCTCGGAAGGTTCTGCAGGGTTCCTGAATAACAACTTCCTGACTACCCGCGCTAGTGCTTTGATTCCTCGCGACGGGCAGTTGAAGCTATCCAACTACACCAAGGCTTATGTGCAATCAAACAACCGTGTCTTGATTTACTATAGCGCGACAGATACTCCCGATGACGTTCAGACTTATGAGACTTCTCTGGGAAAGAATCAGTCCACAAAGGAGGATATTATCACAGCCGACCTTTCGCACAAGTACTTTAAGAAGATGGTTGACCAAGGTGTGCATACGGATAGCATTATCAAGGGTGTGGAGTATCAGATTGGCGGGCGTTATTTCAATATATTCTTTACGGACGAGCAGCCGACGGAGACATTCAAGTTCCTAAACGCTTTTAATATCATGGAGACGGCTTACCTCTATAACACTACGACCGTGAAGACAGAGATAGACCGGAGTGAAGCAGTATGCGGACAACAAACGCAGTTTTATGACGAGACCGTAAAGGTTAAGCATGAAGTGGAAACGGCACCGCTGACAAGTAGTGAGGCAACGTGGCTGAACCAGATGCTGACCTCGAAGCTCGTGAAGGTGCTGATAGACGGATATACAGCAGTACCAGTCCTTATCAGTGACATCTCTTCTGAGGTATCTGACTCTGACAAGGAACTGATTCGCCTGAAGTTCACTTGGGTATTTGTTGACGGAACCGAATGGATTTAAATATAACTTTCAACTCTCAACTATGAACTCAATTCACATCACTACCGCCCGCCTAATCCTCAACCGCCCAGAACCTGTAGACATCCGCCTATGGACAAAATCGGGAGAGATTCAGGAGTGGCGCAGGTGCATCTGCATCAAATACGACCACTACAAAGGTACACGAAAATTCAAGCTGCTCGATAGCAACCAGATTAGACAGGCACGGGAGTGCTGCATCTTCATGCTCAACGGCATGGAAGTCTATATGTAGCTGTATAACAGCATTATTTTTCTGAGAATAAGCAATATCTCGGAAAAAATTCGTACCTTTGCACCCAGAATGATAGTGTTACGACATTGTCATTCTTACTGCCCTTGCATGCGTGCATCCGCAGTACTCTTAGTGGAATACGAAGCGACGCGCTTCTGTCTTGTACACTCGAATCTGGAAAATTCATATAGAGCAAGACGGAGTACGACGGTTCACGTATATACGTGGGCTGGTCGTCTCATAGTCTTCTCTTAGGGCTGTCCAGAGCCAGAGTGTAGGGATTGTGGGATACACCAGCCCATTTTCTTTAAGGACAGCATAAATCGAATCGCATGTATATTAAAAAATGGATATAAAAAAATATAATGCCCCCTGCGAAGGTCACATTATATGGCAGGCTATTTTTAATAGACTGTTTCATAATTGATATATTACGTGAAGTGGTAGTCTGAGAAGACCGCCACTTTTTTTCTGTCTTTTCTAGAGCCAACTCGCTTTCATACCTTTGCCGAAAAAAGTCGAAGATATGAACCATAACCTTTCCTTCAACTCAGTTGAAACCATTCCTGACCTGAAAGCCAGTGCTGCTTTTACGGTCAACTCTTCCGAGGTGTTCAGGGAACAGTCGGACATGATACCACAAAAGATTGCCGAGGGCTACGAGTACATTCCTTGGGGAGCCGATAATCAGATGCCTTACAGAATTCTGGAGCTTATCGATAGCGACGAGACGTTATCTACCTGCCAGCTCTTCAATGCAGAGGTGTGTTATGGTAGCGGATTAGTTTATGATACGACGGATGCTTTGCCAATGGTAACCCGAGAGGTGGACCAGTACCTGATGGATAACGATATTGCAAGTTATTATCTCGGCGTATGTCAGGACTTCAAGCATTTCGCGTTTTGTGTGTCCCTTATCATTCTCAATAGCGACGGCTCCCGTATCGTCAGCCTATTGCGTAAGGAAGCCTGCTATTGCCGCTTTGCCCCTGCAGTGAAAGACGGAAATATTCCGTATATCCTTTATGGCAACTGGCGCAAGTCCATCTCCTCAAAGAACGACGTTGAGAAGATAGAACTCCTCAACCAACATTCGCCTTGGACTGACCTCAAGGAACGAATGCAGACCTCCAAGGGCAAAAAGCCCAAGACCTCCACACGCAAGTTTGCCATCGTCAGCCGCGTCCCGACGCCTGACAGCACCTATTATCCCATCCCGTATTATGGCGCTTTGTTCAAAGGCAACTGGTACAACATCAAGAAACTGATTGGTATGGCGAAGGAGGCGAAGCTGAAGAATTCGGCCCCCATCAAATATCACATCGAGATTGCCAACCGTTACTGGGACAGCATCTTTAAGGCCGAGGCTATCACCGACCGAAAGAAGCAGATGGAAAGGGTAGTGGAGGAGAAGGAGAAAATCATAAACTTCCTCACAGGAATGGAGAATTCCGGTAAGGCACTGTTCTCAACATTCTATGTTTCTCCCGACGGTCATGAGCAGCATGACGTGGTAATCAACAAGGTTGAGACAGACAAGGAAGGCGGCGACTGGTCGACGGACATCATCGAAGCCGTCAACATGATGTGCTTCACCATGCGCGTACACTCGAATCTCGTTGGCTCAGTACCAGGAAAGAGCCAAACTAATAATTCCGGTAGTGACAAACGTGAACTCTACACCATCGCCCAAGCCCTGCAGAAGCCCTATCACGACCTGCTTTTCACCGTTCACCACATCATCATACGATATAATGGTTGGGAAGGTGTAAAGCCTGACTGCCCATTCATCATGCTATCTACCTTAGACGAGAACCGCGATGCCAAACTTGTAACAACTCATAAAACCAATAAGAATGAAACTGATAACGAATGATGAACAGCTTAGAACGCTGATACCTCATGTGTTTGCTACAGTAGAGGGTGAACCCACACTGATAGAAAAGATATATCCATTCCTCGAAACTGCCGAGCAATGGGCAATCGATACCTTCGTATCTGAAGAAGTGTACCCTCAGCTGACTGAGACTGAACTCGCCGCATTAACAAAGCTCGTAGCGTACCATGCATTTATGTCCGCAGTTCCCTCATTGGACTTGGTGCTGACCCCTAACGGTTTCGGCATTGTGTCCAATACGAACGTCGTGCCAGCATCAAAGGAGCGCATTGATAGGTTGCAGTCCTCGCTAGAAACGGAGCGCGACTGCAACATCAATCAACTGATTCTCCGCCTCTCCGTCCGCCCCGAATGGCTGCAGACGCAACAAGGCAAGTACTTTGCAAGCTCTATGTTCCCATTCCTAAACCTGTGCCAGCGCCTCGCTATCCGTGAACACCTCTGGGAGAATTATCAGAAGCTGCATGACCGTCTCATTAAGATTGAGTCAGTCCTTGAAGACACATATTTCTCCCACGAGCAGATGACCATCTTCCGTAATCATGTCATTACCCAGCTCCGTACCGCCAAGCCCCTAGAAGAGCAGGTCATCCGTACTCTCCAGTCCTTAGAAATGATGCTTGTCTCAGAAATGCAAGTTCATCCCCAGTCATTCTTCGATCTGGTAAACATCATCCGTGAACACGAAGATATATTCCCCGCTTGGCACAGTTCCCCTGTGGCAGCTCTATACACCCCAAAAGTCTTCGAGAACAAGAAGAAGTCCGGCGGGTATTGGCTTTAAATACAAAGAAAAAACCTCAGCACAAATTTTTGTGCTGAGGGGTAAAGAGAACTCGTCCCTAATAGTAGTTATCATTATTCAGTCAAAGAACAAATTTCTTATTACCGAGAATATATTGAGAAATATACTCAAGACAGATAACTGCGGAATAGCGATACCCAACATAGTCAAGATAATTGAACTAAGTCCAATTTTGGTTCCCTATGTTGCTTTCAGCATGGACAACAAATCTAGTAAAACACTAAGAATAAGCACCCAAGGGATTGCTAAACTAATAAGATTTAGTTGCAACTAAATAATTCCAGTTAAA
This sequence comes from Prevotellaceae bacterium HUN156, assembly GCA_900119285.1. Classification (GTDB taxonomy): domain Bacteria; phylum Bacteroidota; class Bacteroidia; order Bacteroidales; family Bacteroidaceae; genus Prevotella. The sequence goes on along the minus strand of FPIT01000010.1, from coordinate 141,084 downwards.
ACTGGATCGGAAATAACTTCCTAAATTGTCTGAGTTATCTTCGAAAACCCAGACTAGAAAAATGAAAATAATGTTTTCATGTCTTTTAAGTTTTTTTTACCAATTGTTTGTCCGTGCCCATCTCGGCAATTGGGTTAATTATGGGCAGTATCTATTCTAACTGAGGGGAGGCGGCGTCCTACTCTCCCGCATTTTATTGCAGTACCATCGGCGCAATCGGGCTTAGCTTCTCTGTTCGAAATGGGAAGAGGTGTTATCCCCCACCGACGCTATAACCACCAATCATTAGAATTATTTATATATGGAAGCGACAAGCACTCCAGATATTTAGTTTGCAAAAGTACTATTTTTTTTTGAGAAATGGCTACTTTTTAAAAATATAAATGTATATTTGCAACAAAATTTTCAACTTATGAACTATAAATATCCTTTTGGTCAGATTGTTCGTCCACTTGTACAACAGGACAGAACACCCAAGAAAGTATTTGTTCTTGGTGTTTATGCCAGTGCCGTTCATGCCCGTTGGAAGAAAGACGGCAAGACTATCTGCCCAGCTTTAGCTGTGGCAAGTGAGCCAAGAATTTTCTGGGACGGCAACGTAGATGAAGCTAAGGAGATAATCTCTAAAATAGCTATTCCAAAAGAACTTGGCACACTTGAGCCCGCTGGTGCACATCTAAACGGCCCTTCAGCAAAGGTGCTCGACGAGCATATCCTTGGTGCACTTGGCTATACTCGTGCCGATGCATGGCTATGCGACCTTCTCCCTGAGACTCGCCTAAACTCTGGACAGGTAAAAGTCATCAAGGAAAAATATAATCCACTGATAGAAAAGTATGGACTGAATGAAGTGACTATCCCTGAGCGTCCGACTGTCTTTAGCGACCCACAGAGAAATAAAGAGATTCTTACAGAGCTGCAGGAATCAAAAGCAGGCCTTTTGGTTCTGCTTGGTGACATACCTTCTGCTCAGTTCCTAAATGCAGTTGCAGATGTTCCTTTTACGTCACTTCAGGAATATGTTAATCTTTACGGATATGGCAATGCCACTGATGTTACTATCAATGGTCGAACCTTAAAAGTCCTACCACTTGCACACCCTCGTCAAATCGGTGCTCTGGGTGCTCACAGCGAAACATGGCATAAGCTTCATCAAGATTGGGAATCAAAAATCAAGAAATAATAATGCGTTGAGAAACGCATCTACACTAGAAAGCGCGGACATTGGCACTTATCGTTTGGTATTTGTCTTTGGAATTTGCTCAGTTTCTAGATACTCCGAATAACACTAATGCTGTTGTCGGCGGCAAGTCGAAAGGCCTGCCGCTTTTTTGTGTCTTTTCCCATCATTTAAAACAACCATACTTTTGCAGCATGGAAGTATTCAATATCACTTTGCCCACAAGCTGGGCTGAACTTTCAGACAAGCAGCTGCTCATGGTCTATGGACTATTCGCACGTGACTTGTCTGCTGCAGAGGTCAAGACGCTCAGCATCATGAAGTGGAACAGCCTGAAGGTGCTGGCCACTCTGCCTCACCACCGTTTCCTCATTAAGAGAAAAGAAGAGCCGGAAGTGGCTCTAAGTACGAGGCAGATTCAGCAAGCCACCTCAGTCCTTGATTTCCTAGACAACTTCCCACCAATGCCCGTTCGTATCGCACGAATAGGCAAGTACCATGCTTTGCCAGCAGACTTCGAAAAGGTCCCGTTTGAGCAATACCTGTTTGTTGACAACCTGTTCCAGGGTTATCTCAACACACAGTCGGACGAGCTGCTGCTTCAGATGGCGCAGGTGTTATACGCCAGCGACCATGTGAAGCCTGACAAGGCTCAGCTGGTAGGCATATTCTACTGGATAGCCTCGCTCAAACAGTATTTCGCGGGGCTATTCCCGAACTTCTATAAGCCCGCATCATCAACGGACGGAAATCTGCTAGGCAACGGCCAGACAGATTTATACCATCAGCTTCGTGACAGCACGAACGCCATGATACGTGCCCTGACGGGTGGTGACATCACCAAAGAGGCAGCCATCATGAAGATGGATACATGGCGAGCACTCACGGAACTGGATGCTATAGCCCGTGAGGCAGAAGAGATAAGAAAAACAACTAATAAAGCATAATCCTATGTTACTATTACCACAGCAACCCATGCCAGTTCAGAACAACGATACTTTTAACTGGAACGCCACTGCATTCTTTGAGAGCCTGACCAAGCGCAACAAGTTCGCTCAGTCCAAGCACTTCACCTTCTGCAGAGTCTCAGGGCTAGATGGTTTCGAAGAAGCATTGGCTAAGATGCAGACGAAAACCGCTTTCGTCTGTGTGTCCGACATCTCACAGGGATTTACGGACATTAATAACACACCGCACACTCGCCGAGTGAAGACGGTGTTTCTGGCAATGCGCCATGCTATTGACAATATGGGCGCACGCGAACAATGTATGAATACCATGCGGGAACTGTTCCGTCAGTTCATGACTGTACTAATCCTGGAACAGACCCGCTTACAAGAGCATTCCATCTACATCGACCCGCGAATCTCCTTCCAAGAAATCGACCGCTATTTCTTTTCTGGATGCGCCTGTGCTTATTTTCAAATCGCAGTTGACACCTTCACCGATTTGCAGTTCAATGAAAACGAATGGAATGAATAATAATGTTCAATGTTCAATAATAATCTACATATAGACCCACAAAGCGAGCGTGAAAAGTATGTCAACGCCTTCAACGACACCATGCTAAAGATATGGCGTGAGCAGATGACCTTGCTTGATGTGATTGACACTGGTCGATTATTATCCTCGCCAAAGTCATTACCCATCAAGGCAGACGGCCGCTTTATTGAAGTAGGACTTAGCCAGTCCTTCTTGGAGTACGGACTATGGCAGGACTTCGGTACAGGAAAAGAAATTCCCCGTGGCAACCACGGGGATATAGGTCGAGAAAAGAAAAGAGTTGCAAAGAAGTGGTTCAGCCGTAAGTATTATGCTTCCGTCATGAACATCCGCGACTTCATGGCTGATAACATCGGTAATGAATTTGTCGGATTGGTAGCGAAAGCGCTAGATGACAAATATCGTCGATACAACCACTAATAATTATTAATCATCTTCGGCTAATTCCTTGAATTCATCTTCAAACTCATATTGTAGATCATCAATCCCTGCTGAATTCAAATCCGACAACTCATCTTCTGAAAAGCTGTGAGTTATCTCGGTCAAATCTTTATCCAAGAAGTAGAGATTATTTCCCATTATCTTCAGTCCTCCAGCTGTTTCTGCACGATAACTAAATGCAACTGACCATCCAGTAAATTCGTGTTTTGCAGATTGGAAACTCTTAAAGAATTCTTTATTTTCTTTGTACAGCTGAAGAATTTTATCTTTTGCAATTGCTGCTTTTCGCTGAGCTTTTTCCATTTCTGCCTTGTACTTTTTTTGTTGCTGTTTGGAGTGAGCGTCTTGATAACCATATGTTGGTGCATAAATGGTCATAGAAGTCTCAGCTTCTTCAGCATCTGACATATATTCCTTATACTCTTTGAATAGCCTAGCTACTTTCAGTACGAACTCAATAGATTTTGGATTCCGATTAGTATCGTCACTGAAACAACTATCAAGCTGCATCTGAGCAAATTCATAGCTGTCTGGTTTTATAAGATTAGCTTTAACTTGTGGCTCTATTAAATCACGAGCTTTTTCCTCATTTGTCTTTACTGAGCATGATGCCAATAGAGCTAGGCCAACAATTGCCAAAATACCTCTTTTCATAATTAGTCTCCTTATTTTCTTTAGGTTATTCGTTATTAGCTTTTGCAAAGATATAGATTATATTTGAAAAATACAAATTTTTTCTATCATATTGTTAGTCGGTGGTCTTTGGCTGACTGTCTCTAAACAATATCGATGAAGACTCTAAGTATTATCTTTTGGTAATGATGTAGACTGCCAGCGTTGGAAGTATGACTAATAGAAGAAGCAAAATCTCTACTAATGCGTACGAGCTGAAATATTTTACCAAAGTCTGGAACTTCAGCACTCCATCCACTAGGATGACTAAGATGACAAACCAGCAGATGCCGAATATTGCGGAATACTTAATTTTACGTTTACTTAGTTTCATGATTCTTCACTCTTAATGGTCATGTCCAAAACTCCTTTTCTCCTGTATCATCCATTTCGCCCTGACACTTAGGGCACGTCTTCATATCCCATATACGGATATTTTCGCTACCACATTGCAGACACAAGCGACCAACCTCACTTCTGTAGGATGGTGCTACATCTGCTATGATACCACCCACAACAATGTTCTGGATGGTATGGCAGTCAGGGCAGAGTATAGGCGTAATCTGCTGGCGGAACAGTCCGCGTCCCTCGTACACCTCAGCCTCGTATCCACAAGCCTTGCAGCGATATTTCCGTTTCCAAGACATAGCTTAATTATTTAGGCAACAATTCACAGAGTTTATCTTCTCTGATAATCTTTGGAGCGCTCTTTCCAGCCAGCACCAACACCTTCTTGTCATTTCGATAGATATGAAGTTGACGAGAGCGGACTACTGCCGTCAGTTCTGTATCATCCTGCATGGCAAGCCAAAGAGGATGATAGATGCCATCCTCTTCAAATAGCTTTCGCTGTAGGTGTGAACACATTTTTGTTGTGTCGACGTTCATAGTATCTACAAGTTATTTGTTGAACAAATGCTTTATGGCTTCAACTGGTGAGTAGAATATCATTCTCGGACCTGCCCAGCGCATGATTTTACGGATTTGTTCTCGCTCCTTAGGCGCATAACAATGAGTCGGGCAGTTCTTGCAGGCTGTCTTCTTCTCGCCATACTTGCAATGGTCAAGACGGCGACAAGCGAACTCTGCCAGATACTGATATTCATCAGGCATCGTGTCCTGTTTCAGATGATGACGGCAATAGAGCTCTATCATCTTGCGGACGGTCTGCTTCTCTCGTTCAATCCTTGTCATTCCATTCTTTGCCATTTCATTTCTTCTCCATCTTTGTCATACTGCTTGCGCTTACCTGTAGGAAGTGAGGTAAGAGTAATCTTCACGACTGCCGTACGTTCGAGACTACGGGCGATGGCATCGTCGAAGGCATCCATGTGCTTGGGTAGAAAACGCTGGCAGATAACTCTCAGAGCCTCTATCTTTTCGTCTCGATCCGTTACTATCTCAGCCTTACCAACTGCCATTGCTGACTTGTACTGGAGTGTGAAGCTGCCATCCTTGGGGCCAACAGTAGGGGCACACTTTGTGACTGCCGACAGAGCTACAGTTGGATTGACTGCTATGCAGTCCAACTTATCACCTTCTAGGGCACAATGAAAATAGAAGGTTTTATCGTCTGTGCGAGCCAGCGACAGTGGTACACCATAAGGTGTGCCATCTGCTCGCGTAAAGCTGACGGTGATATATGGCGCCTTGTCTAACACCTCAAAGGCGAAGGCTGCATCCATCTCTCTACTTGATTTTCTCATTCTTTATTTCTTTATATAATCGAATATATCAATCGTTCCTGCGTCGCTTTTGACATCAAGGGTAGGAACATACTCTTCCATTCTCGTAGAGCCACTGGCTTTATCGACGTAGAAATGGACGAATGCCCCAGTATAACTGCGGAATACCACCTGATAGGTGGAATCGGTCTCTTCGCCCATCTCCACACCCATGATGTCTGGATTATCCTTGGCGATACTCCAGTCATAGGTGCTATGGCAATAGTTGCTGACGCCTTCAAGAGCCATCTCCGCCGTTATCTCGCTCTGTGATTCTTTGGTGCTTTTAGAGCCGCATGAGCAAAATAACATGGCTATGAATATGAATGAAAAAGCGATATGTTTCATAAGTGCTATTATATCTCTTCCAATGCTCCAGTTTCAGAGTCAATGATGAACCCACGAACCACAACATCCTTTGGCACAAGGGGATGTGTTTTGATGGTCTCAACGGTCTTGCGGACGGATTCTGGTGTATCCTTGAAACCTTCTAGCCAATGATCCAGATTGATGCCACACTTGCGGATGGTGTCAAGTGTCTCATCCGTAACGCCACGGGCTATCATCTCGTGATGAAAGTGGTCGTAGCTCATGTGACAGGCTCCGCAATGAGAGTGAGCCACCACCATGATTTCCTCCACGCCCAGCTCATAGATAGCCACAATGAGACTACGCATAGCTGAGTCGAAGGCAGAAATCACCAAGCCGCCAGCATTCTTGATAATCTTAGCATCACCATTCTTCAGACCGAGTGCTGCAGGAAGCAGTTCGGTCAGTCTGGTGTCCATACATGACAGTACCGCAAGTTTCTTATCTGGATACTTGCTGGTCAGATACTTCTCGTAGCCCTTCTGTTCTACGAAGGTCTTGTTGTAGGCAATAATCTGGTCTATCATAGGCGTAATATCTAATTTCAAATAAATATCTCCACAAAAGTACGACAAAATGATGTAAAATGAGTATCTTTGCAGTAGATTTTGAGAATTATTAGGAAATGGGAAATATCAAGATAAGCAAAGGCGACTTCAGTACCAAGCTGGAACTGCTTCATGCAGGCGTAAAGGCGGGATTCCCGTCGCCAGCAGAAGACTATATCCACGAGACGCTGGACTTCAACCGCGACTACATCCGGCACCCTGAAGCATCGTTCTATGGCGATGTAGAGGGCGACTCGATGAAGGACGCTGGCATCTTTAACGGCGACCGCGTGATAATAGACCGTGCTGTAGAACCTCGCAACGGCTCCATCATCGTGGCTTTCTGGAACGGAGAGTTCACTATGAAGTACCTCGACCTGACGCACAAGGCGGAAGGGTATATAGAACTGCGACCAGCCAACCCCGACTATCCCGTGTTCAAGGTAGAGGCAGGCGACAACTTCGAGGTATGGGGCACCGTGATTCACCTGATTAGAACGTTTGAAACTGTATAATGCGCTGCTAATTCTCAACTTTCAACATTCAACTTTCTACTTGACATGTACGGAATTGCTGACCTCGATAACTGCTATGTAAGCTGTGAGCGCGTCTTCAGGCCAGACCTGAAAGGGGTGCCCGTGGTGGTGTTGTCGAATAACGACGGTTGTGTGGTGGCACGAAGCAACGAGGCTAAGGCAATGGGCGTGAAGGAGGGCACACCGTACTTTCAGCTGGAACAGCAATTCCCGAACAACAAGATTGCAGTATTCTCCTCTAACTACGAGCTATACGGCGAACTGACGGGTAGGGTAGTAAGCATCATTCGCAGCGAGACACCCGCCTATTTCCGCTATTCCATCGACGAGTGCTTCATGTATCTGGACGGCATCGAACTTGACCAGTTGCAACAGTGGGGTGAGCGCCTGCATAAGCGTGTGAAGCGTGAGGTGGGCATGCCCATCAGCATTGGACTGGCACCTACCAAGACGCTGGCAAAGATAGCCTCGAAACTGGCGAAGAAGTTCGAGGCATACCGCCATTGCTGCATGATAGATACGGACTATAAGCGTGAGAAGGCGCTGGAATGGTGCCCGATAGAAGACGTCTGGGGTATCGGTCGCCGCTATGCAGCACGACTGCAGGCACTGGGCTGTAAGACTGCTCTCGACTTCGCCAAGCTGCACGAGAGCTGGGTACAGGTGACCTTTAACAATATCAATATCGTGCGTACATGGCGCGAATTGAACGGCATCGACGCGGTGCCCAACGAGCAGTTGGCAAAGAAGAAGTCCATCTGTACCAGTCGCTCGTTTAACGGCATGGTGTCCGATATCAACGGACTGAAAACGCACGTTGCCAACTATGCTGCCCGCTGTGCTGAGAAGCTGCGTCAGCAGAATACAGTGGCTACGATTGTAGGCGTTTTCCTTAACACAAACCATTTTCGTGAAGATTTAGCGCAATATTGGAACTATCAGGAAACAAGACTGTTAACGCCGTCTGCTTCCACTATTGCTATCACAAAGGCAGCATCGGACGTGCTCGAACAGATCTACCGCCCTGGCTACATGTATAAGAAGGCTGGCGTTATCGTTATGGGTATCTGTCCTGACTCACCCATCCAGCAGGATTTGTTCGATACGAATGCTGAACAGTTCCAGAAGATGAAGCGACTCGATGAGGTCATAGACCGCATCAATCGCCTCCATGGTTCAGAGACCGTCGTGCTCGGCTCTCAGCAATACACCAAGCCCAATGGGAAGGGCAAGGCTGACGTCTTCGCCAACGCCATCAAGCACGACTTCCGAAGTAAGAATCCCACTACAAGGTGGAGCGATATAATTAAATTGAAATAATGACACTACGCGAACTCGTTAACTCCGTTGACTCCGAGCAGTATAGCGACAATGCGCTATACCAGAAGCTCAGTGAGACTAAACCCGAATATGGCTCAAGCAGGCATATTCAGGTCAACGTGGTTGATGGCAACATTGCCATTACCAACCTTCATGTAGGCTCACTGGGTGACATTCTCTCGTATCCAATCGATGTGAATCCCGATTGGAATATATCAAAAGTTCAGCTACTCGACGCTATTCTAGACGAACTGGCTAACGGCATTACAGAATCAGAAGCATCAGACTTCTGGAGCGACTTTGACAATTTACAAAAAGCAAAGATAATACGATAGAAATGACTGAGAAAGAGAAAATGCTGGCAGGCGAGGTTTATTCTGCCGTTGACCCTGAACTGTTAGAAGAGTTGATGGTAACAAGAGAGATGCTCTACGAATACAACTCCCTGCATCCATCGGAAACCCTGCGGATGAAGGAAATCCTGAAGGGCTTGCTTGGTTATGTGGCAGATGACGAGTTTCTCATCAACCAGCCGTTCCGCTGCGACTATGGCAAGCAAATTAGCATCGGCAAACGGTTTTTTGCCAACTTCAATTTCACGGTTCTCGATGAAGCCCGTGTTACTATTGGTGATGATTGCTTCATTGGTCCAAACGTCAGCATCTACACAGCCTGCCATAGTACAGACCCTGTTGAACGTAATAGCCGCCAAGAGTGGGCAAAGCCTGTCACTATTGGCCATAACGTATGGATTGGCGGAAGTGTTACTATTCTGCCTGGCGTAACTATCGGTGATAATGTCTCAATCGGTGCCGGCTCAGTTGTGGTAAAGGACATCCCGTCAAACACTGTCGCGGTAGGTAATCCCTGCAAGGTTATAAAGAATATATGATTGACTTCGATTCCATATGGCGCACGCAGGATGAAATCAGGACGGTGGTCAATGCCGTTCTAGGGGAATGTATCTGGAATCTCAGTTTCAACGAGAAGCGCATGACCATCGAACTGGAACTGACCAGGTATCTTGATGAAGATGCCATCAGCAACCTGTGCTGTCAGTTCTCTGTCTCTGTCGACTACGACGGCATAGGTCCGCACGGCACAAAATTCGCCTTCTATGTATAAAAGAAAAAGTGGTCGGAAGAATGATTCTCCCGACCACTTTTATAATAATGCTACTTGCTAGTATCTTCGATGTCATCATATGCATTGATGACACGGAAGAAATCTTCATAGCTGCAATTGGGCTTGATAAATTCAAAACTACCATGTCCGTCGGTTTTATAACCGCCGTCTGCATCGAATTGTCTGGAATCCCACATGAGAACAAGTCTGTCCATTGGCTCCAGTCCGCTTCTCTCTGCATAGTACTTACGTGCTTCTTCAGAGAACGGGCGAACGAGAATCGCACAGATGTAGATGTCTACACATTTGCGATGTGGATCGAAGCATTCTGCAATCTGAGCATCCCAGAAACCCATATCTGGGTGTCTGGTTCCCCAAGTCACCTTGCTACAATAATTGTAGTTCTTAAAGGCCTGATCCATGATGCCACGCATGCCTAAAGCAGGCAGCTTGCCCATAAACCTTGGTTTCCAAACTCGGACGGCAACACCGTCCATTGTAATCTCTGCTGTCTGGACATAGTGATCCAGTATCAGCCACTTCTTACTTAACTTTTTCATCTTATTATGAATATGTTAGCGTATGTGATAGATCCTCCACACCATTAGCCAGTGGAGGTTTGGCTTTAATTTTTCAAAGAACGCGTTGCAAAGGTACATAATTATTCCCGAAATTCTACGATGATTGCGAGTTTTTTTAGTAATATGGAAACGGATTTCGGTCAAAGTGCGATAACTGTCTTTTTGTATGGTAGCGGCAACTTATACCTTTGCAGCAGTTTAATCAACACATAGACAATATGACTAAAGAAACTCGAACTGACGTTCAAATCTATTCCGCTATAGCCATGCTCTTTGCTGGCGTAGCCTTAGCCACCGCAGGCTTTATCGTACCGCCCACAGGCGAAATATCAGACTCTGTTCTGCTGCTTTTCGCCCAATGTTTGATATATGCAGGCTCTATCTTTGGAGTCAGCATATATATCCATACCAAATTCGCAGAACTGAAATCAGTTATTGAAAACGAGGAGGGAGCGCAGGCATGAGAACAATCAACGAGATTATCGTGCATTGCACGGCAACGCCCGAAGGGCGACCAATGACGGTGGAACAAATTGACCATATCCACCGCCACGAAAACCATTGGACTAATGGCATCGGCTATCACAAAGTGATATACCTAGATGGTTCCGTTCACAATGGGCGACCACTGGAAATGGTGGGCGCACATTGCAACGGAGGCCACAACGCACATAGCATCGGTATCTGCTATGTCGGAGGATGCGCGAAAGATGGACGAACTCCAAAGGACACGCGAACACCAAAGCAGAAAGAGGCTTTGGCTCAGCTACTGACTGAATTACATCGTCAGTTCCCTGAAGCCACGCTACATGGACATCGTGAGTTCGCAAAGAAAGCCTGTCCATCATTCAACGCCCACGAATATGACTATATCTTTAAAGAACAACCGCAAAAATGAACTACCTCAGTAAAGTCGCCATTTTTGCAGGCATCAGTCTGACACTCTCATCCTGCAAAGCAGTACGCACGTGCGAGAAATCTTCCTTTCAAAGTGAGACGGCATCTTTTTCAAGCTCCCGTCTCACTTTTTTCCGCACCTTAGATTCTCTCTCCAGACAGCGAAATCTGTCTATAGATAGCATCGCTATCGTATTCCCGTCGGTGGTTTCTTCAACTCTTGCATCTTCGATGGAAGAAATAAAGAAACCGCCTCCCCATATCTCGCCCGCGGGCAAAGCTTCCCGCTTTGCGCAAAGCTTACGCCCTCAGGTAGTCAAAGTCTACGGACTACATCTCAATGAAAACATAGAGAAGAAGTCCTTGAAAACCGCCGATTTGAAGGACAGCGTGAAAGTGTTCACACAGTCCAAGGAAATCAAATCGTCCACAAAGCAACGCTCAAAGCCAAGCAACAGTCCGAAGTATATCTTCTATATCCTCTTGCTTGGAATAACCCTCTATATAATCTATAGATTCCGTCCCGCCCACTAACCCCTTCGTGCTATCATATCGTCGGCTATTGCTGGCGATATGTTGTTTGTATGACTGGGGTGGCTGGCTACTTGTTTTATGACTCTTCGGAGAGCATAGGCACTGCTATTGTGGTGTACGGCATGGCTTCAAAGAAGTAAGTATAGGCAGGCACACGTACTTGCCGATACACACTCCTTTGTTCTCTCGAAGCAGCTATGCTGTACGCCACGCAGTACCTACGCACACCTGCCGCTTACATTCCACAAGTAGCTCAGCACACCGCAGTTAAACAAACGATGAACTGTGTTCATCAAGCACTTGCCTGTATAAGCTATCGCTTCTTTCAAGCAAGCTCGTTACCGTACTTCGTACAAAGTAAGGGCAGATACACATTTGCAATGATGTCAATCAGATAGATTGATGTCATTGCAAAAGAGTATCTTTTACGCCCCTAACCACAGGTACAATCAATGAAACCCTCAGACATAGTGCCATCGCACTTCATGTTTGAGGGATTCTTTGTTGCCCCCGTGGCTTTTCACCGCACATTGTTCAGTAATGGCGGATAATACATCAAGAGACCTTTATGTCGATAAAATGGCTTCCTATTCATAAAGAGACCTTTAGTCTATTCGTGAGGCGTCAATAACCAAAAGAGACCTTTACGTCGTTAAAATGGCTTCCTATTCATAAAGAGACCTTTAGTCTATTCGTGAGGCGTCAATAACCAAAAGAGACCTTTACGTCGTTAAAATGGCTTCCTATTTATAAAGAGACCTTTCATCTATTCGAGAGGTTGCAATAATTACATGAGACCTTCAAAACTTAAAGAGACCAAAGGGCTTTTGATGACCTCAAGTAACCGAAGCCTCTTATTAACAAATGAGACGAGAAACCTCGATTCTTTAACAATCGTTTACATATTCCGCATCTCTGAAAGGGTAGGAAAGGGTAGTATGCACAGGGCGCGTGGGGGGTCCTTACTCCGAGGGGTTAAGGGCTCAGCCCTTAACAATCCCGTAAGTCATTGACTATCAGCACTCGAAATGGTTATTAACTTAACTATTTCCGATTTTAACAAATCATCAACGCTAAATAGCGTTTCCAGAGGTGCTGGCAATGACTTTTCTACCCAGTCTTCGCCCAGTCAAGTCTCAGTACTGGGCAGCGTACTCGTCTTTTCTCCTATAAGCTCGAAAAACTAATTTTGCGCCATAATTCATAACGCAAAACAGATATGTCATCAATCAACACAAACGCAACAGTCACCCTTACTGTCAACGGTAAGCAGGCGCAGGATATGCTGGATAACCTCAAAAGGAAATCGCAGGATTTGGAGAAAGCCATTGAAGGGGCAGCTAAGGCTGGCAACAAGACGGAACTGAAACGACTACAAAGGGAGCTGAAACAAACTAACCGCCAGATAGCTCAGATAGAAAGTGCAACTGTCGGTGTGGAAAAGGTCTTAAAACAATTGGATAAGGCAACTCCCAAGGAACTGAACAAGACGCTAAGCACTTTAAAGAAACAGCTCAACGGTATTGAACGAGGTACTACTGAATGGAACCGACAGTGCGAGGCTATCCGTAGGGTAAAGAATGAAATAGCTCGTGTGAATGCTAACTTGGTTGAAGGGGAAGGCTTCTGGGATCGCTTCAACCGGAAGATGAATGAATGGCAGACAACCTTGATGGGTATGGCTGCAGCTGCTACTGGTATCATCATGGCTGGACGCTCAGCGGTCAAGGCCTTTGCGGATATGGACGCAGAGATGGCGAATGTCCGCAAGTTCACGGGGATGACTGAAGAACAGGTGAAGAACTTGAACGAGGAGTTTAAGAAGATGGATACCCGCAGTAGCCGTGAGCAGCTGAACATCCTTGCAGAGGAAGCAGGAAAGCTGGGTAAGCAATCCAAAGAGGATGTACTGGGCTTTGTCAAGGCTGCAGACCAGATAAACGTGGCACTCAATGAACTAGGCGACGATGCGACATTGACACTTTCAAAATTGACTACCATTTTTGGAGATGAGGAACGACTAGGTACTGAGAAAGCGCTCTTATCTGTAGGTAGTGTTATCAATGAGCTTTCCCAAAACTGCACGGCAGCAGCTCCTTATTTGGCTAACTTCGCTAAACGAATGGCTGGTGTGGGTGCTCAGGCTGAGATGACTATCCCGCAGATCATGGGCTTTGCAGCTGTGCTGGATAGTCAGGGACAGGCGGTAGAGATGTCCGCTACTGCAGTGTCTAAGCTCATTATGGATATGTTTAAGCAGCAGGACAAGATTATCAAGGCTACTGGTATCAATGCCGAGAAGTTCAAGGAGGCGCTTTCTCGCAGTACCAACGAGGGATTACTCATGTTGCTTGACACGCTCCATAAGTTGGGTAATATCGATGTGCTTGCTCCCGTGTTCAAAGATATGGGTGAGAATGGTGCACGTGCAGCACAGGTAATTTCTGCTCTGGCTGGTAATTTGGATATGGTGAAATGGGAACAGGAGGAAGCTGCCAAAGCATTCAAGGAAGCGACCTCGGTCACCAAGGAATATAATGTACAGAACACAACTGTTCAGGCTGGGTTGGACAAAGCCAAAAAGAGAGTAAAAGAGATGGCAGTAGAGCTTGGTGAGAAGCTGCAGCCCGTCATGTCACATGTTCTTTCGTCTACTACATTGCTTTTAAAGTTCCTGTCTTCAGTGGTTGACTTTATCAGCCGCTATAAGTCGGAACTGAGTACGATTACTGCTGCGATTATTGGGTATTACACCGCAGTTAAATTGCAATATCTTTGGTCGTTACGTTTTGTCGCTGCAGCAAAACTAAAGGCTGCTGCAATGACTGTAGAAGAAGCTCTTTTAGCTACGTCCATCCTGAAACATAAGGTGCTGCGTGGTGAGATTACGGCAGCTGCTGCAGCACAGATTTACTTCAACAAGGTACTGAAGATGAATCCCATGGGAGCAGCCATTACGGCAGCAACAATACTCATTGGATTATATGTAAAGTTCGCCAAATCCAGTAACGATGTGGCATTGGCTCAGCAGCGACTGAAAGACATCGAGGACGAGGCAAATCGTAACTCTCAGCAGGAGATTTCTAGAATCGAAAGGCTGAGAAAGACGGTAGAGGACGAGACACTTTCCGTCAATAACAGACGTAAGGCTATTGAGGAACTACAGCAAATTATTCCTGGTTATCATGCCAGTATTTCAGAGGAAGGTAGATTATATGGTCATAACATCAAAATCCTGAAGAATTATACGGAGCAGCTGAAGAACTCAGCACGTATCAAGGCAGCACTTGATAAATTGCCAGAGGCAGAGAAAGAGCGCGACAAATGGTTTAGTGAGGCGCCTGAGAATTTCCAAGAGGCATATTTCAACGAGAAGACCTTCCACATGAATGAGGCTGATGCTACCCGTAAGTCATCAGCTAGCCCGTCAGGTTATAGGGCATGGAAAGCAAAACTCATTAAGTTGGATGCTGCCGTCGAGCAATATAACAGTATTGTTGACTCGATGACCGCAGCCAATCAAAAACTGGCTGATGAAGCGAGTTCTTTGGATGTCGGCAAAGGAACTGCTAATGGAGGTGGCTCATATACACCGCCTCAGGATGATCCAAAGAAGCAGGAGAAGTTCAAGGCAGAAAAAGATTGGAAGGCCCAAGAGGAAGCCCTGAACCGTATTGCTTACGCTACAGGACAGAAGAACTATGAGCAGTATATGCAGCGAACACTGGAGATTGAAGTGGAATATCAGCAGAAGATACTGGCGCATCAAGACCTCACGAATCAAGAGAAACTGGAGGCTCAGGCAAGTTTCTATGAAGCTAAGAAGAAACAGTCCGAGGATGGCGAGAAGATGACGGCAACCCAAGAGGAACAGATGTATAATGAGTCTGTAGCCCTACAGAAACAGCGCTATATAGACGGTGAGGTTTCCTTGGAGGTCTATCAGCAGTCGCTGGAACTACTTGAAATGAATCATTTGAGACGTATGGCATCGCTTTATAAGGTTGGCTCTAGTGAGTATTCTCAGGCGCAAAAGGCATATCAGGATAAGCTGGTGGCTGACCAGAAAAAACACCAGCAAGAGACGGAGGCTGCCGAGAAGAAGCACATGGACCAACTGAGAAAGCTGAAAGATGAGTATTTCGGTGCTAATAGCGGTGAGCGTGTCAATATGTATATGTCGGACTTGGAGGCGCTGAAACAGGTGTATGCACTGGAACTACAGGCTGCAGGTAGTAATGCTAATGAGAAGCTGCGCATCGAGAAAACGTATCTGAAAGCACAAAAGGCTTTGCGCAAGAAGTATAGCATCGATAGTCTGGAGGACAACAAGAACTTCCTCGAAGTATGGACAGAGGACATGCAGGAATGGCTACAGTCGGATTTGGGTAAGGCTGTCACGGGTTCCTTAGAGGTGATTTCCTCTGGTATGGGTAGCATCTTCCAACAACTATCTTCAATGGTGCAGGCTGAAGCGGATATACAGATTGCAGCCATCGAAAGGCGCTACAGGACTGAGGTGTCTAATGCTGAGGGCAATCAGTATATGGTGAAGAAGATAGAAGAAAAGAAAGAAAAGGAGGTTGCCAAGGTTAAGAACGAGGCTAACAAAAAGATGTTCTCTATGCAGGTGATGCAGGCTGTGGCGCAAACGGCAACGGCAGCTATCAACGCCTATAGTAGTGCTGCAGCTGTTCCTGTGGTCGGATATATCCTGGCACCAATAGCAGCAGCAACGGCAGTGGCAGCTGGTATGTTGCAGGTGGCAGCCATCAAGAAACAGCAGGAGGCAGCGATGGCGCAAGGTTATTCCTCTGGTGGCTTCACTCCCGAGGGAAGGAAAGACGAGGTAGCTGGTGTAGTACACAAAGGAGAGTGGGTAGCCAGTCAGAAGTTGCTGAAGTCGCCCATAACCCGCCCGATGATTGAGGCTTTGGACTATGCCCAACGAACGAACACAATAGGATCGTTACGCTCTGAGGATGTTTCAAGAAGCATCGTAGCACCAGGCGTATATGCACAGTCCAGCCAACCATCACAAACAGTAATAGTACAAGCGCCACAGAGCAACGCACAAGCGGAAATTGCAGCAACGCATGCTGTAATGAAGGAGTATACACAGGTTATCCGTCAGCTGAAAGACCGACTGAATGAGCCGTTCGTAACAGTCAACACGGTTACTGGAGATACTGGCATCAAGCAGGCTCAGGATGAATATGAGCAGCTGATGCGTAATAAAACACCTAAATCAAGGAGAAAGTAAGATATGGAGATTATCATCAACGGACAGCTGGCCTGTCTGAAAAAGAATACATCATTTGAGTATATCAGTGAAAACAGTATGTTTACGGGAAGTGACAGCTATACGCTGACAATAACGTTCCCACTGAAGGACTGTCCGCAGAACTTAGCCATCTTCGGGCACATCCATCGTCAGGACGTGGAGAAGTCGAAGGTGGTATTTGACTGTGACATCCGTGATAAGAGCTTTTTCAAGGCAGGCAGTATTACAATTACGCAGATTTCCGAGACGGAGGTGAAGACGCAGTTCTTGGAAGGACGTAGTGAGCAGAACTTCGATGATACGTTTGATGACATCTACCTAAATCAACTTAATCTTGGCTATCCTGATGCTGAAGCCAGAAACCCCAATAACGTAGTGGTTGAAGATGTTTGGTATCGAACTTATCCCAATGTAAACTGGGTGCCACTGCCTTGGGTAAACAATACTTCAGGAAACTTGCAGAATGCTGTATCTAAGAATGAAAACGGTGTGTTCTCATGGACACCAACGAGAAACAGGATAACTTATCAGCCTTTTCTCCTTTATATATTAAAGAAGATTTGTGAAGAGGTCGGATATACAGGAGACTTCAGCGCAATAGAAGCAAGCGACTATAAGTACATGCTGATTTGTAATACGCTACCATACACCTGGGCTGCATGGAACTTTGCCATTGCTTTGCCGCATTGGACGCTCACAGAATTCTTTGAACAACTGGAGCTACTGATGAACGGCGAGTTTGTCATCAACCACAAGGCAAAGACCATTAGCTTTGAGTACTCGCAGAAGATAGCAATCAATACGTTGCCTGTGAGAATTGACAAGGTTGTGAACAAGTATACAGTTGAAGTATCTCGCGATAGTAAATCAGAATACAAAGGAGTTACGAATCTGGCGTATGCAGAGAATGACAACCGGATGTGGGCATACAGAAGCTGCCAGTGGTATATAGAAGAGCACAAGAAAGATGCCGTGGTATATGCAAAGCTTTCAGATTTGCTGGAGCATGCCAAGACATTAAAGCAGTGTGGTGTCGAGTCATGGTCAAGAAACGGACATAGTGGCACGAACTATACTCGTGGCTATTCATACGATTCAGATGGCCACAAGCTGTTTTATGCTAAGGATGTCGATACCTATTTTATTATGTGGTGCTATAAATCGGAACTGGCTAAGAGTTTCCACGTATATAATAATGAAGCGGACTACAATTACTATATCTATACCAACCGTTTAATGCCAGTCAACCAGTTCGGAAAGAGAGTGGTAGAGAAGGATGGGGAAGAGGTGGAACTGAAAATAGTGCCTGCATGGATAGACTATACGGACAATGACCTTGGGCAGTGTCTGTTCTTGGAATGTGGTGAGATGGGAAGCGCAGAGTCCTGGACAGAAGAGACTGATGAGAACGGCAACACTTCTGGAGGCTTCAATCCTGGTAGCGGTGGAGGATACTTTGGAGGTGGTGGAAGAAGGGCACCAAGATTCGGAAGAGGTGATGACGATGATGATACCGACTATAACACTGGCGCCCTGGCGCAGACAGATGCAGGAAGAGCTATTGCAAAAGGTGAGCAGGACAAAAATGATGCCTATTTCGATATGATATATGTAGGTTTCTGGGATGGTACCAAGCAACAGTCAGGCAAGTTGCCAAAGCCTGTGGTGGATACAATTGAGATAACGGATGACTTTGAAGTGATAAGATCGTCCTATTCATTGCGTATCAATAAGCAACTGGCTCCACGTACAACGGGGCAGTACGTATTCCCGATAGATTCTCGGAAGAAATATAATTTCTCCTTCCTCTCTGATGATATTCCAGACCCAAGAGCCGTATTCTATATAGAAGGTAGTAAGTATGTATGCGAAAAACTAACTGCGACCTTCCACGAAAGTACGGGAAAGTCGCAGTTAATAAAAGGAGTGTTCTACAGAATTGAGGATGCTATCTGAGTGTTTTGAGCTTCATTTCGACATCCCTCTCTACATTCGATTTGAGAATTTTGCCATATATCTGTGTTGTGGTGATATTCTTATGGCCGAGCATACGCTGAACTTTCTCCATGGAAATACCATAGGTGAGCATCAGTGTTGCAAATGAATGGCGAGCAATGTGGCATGTGATAGACTTGTTAATTTTCAAGTCTGCCTGAATGATGTGGCAGTAATCATTAATCTTCTGATTGCTGATAATGGGCAACTTGTAGTTGTACTTCTTCAGGACGGACATGGCAGGCGGCAATATCGGTGTGAAGAACTTGGAACCAGTCTTCATACGTGAGCCATCGATATAGCAATAGTCGGAATGCTCTTCTGTCATAGTATCGTAATTGAACATAGCCATATCGCAGTAGGCAAGCCCAGTATAGGCCATGAAGATGAAGAGGTCACGTACACGGTCAAGATGACCGGTGAAATTTGCCTCACGCATCTTTATAAGGTCAGATTCTAATAAAGGTACACGTTCCTTATTACATCCCTTGTTGAACTTTACATGGTCATATGGATCGGATGCTATCATTTCCAAGCGCCAAAGAAGCTTCGTGTACTTGTGAACCTTCTTATGATAGCCATAGATGGTATAATCCGTCTTGTTGTTCTGACGATGAAGCCACGCATCATAGGCTGTGATGTTAGCTGGTGTGAGGTCAGCAAAAGTATTGAGAATACCAGATGCTTCAACACTATCGAATACTACTCTGAAACCTTTGAGAGAGTTGGGACGCAGATTTTCCCCTTCAATATGTTCTCTGCAGAAATGTACAAAGCTCTGGCGCTGGTCGTAACCATTGAACATATTCTTGCTTTCATCCTTCTTAGGTGCCAGCTCTGCATAAATATGATTATTGAAGTTATCTACGGTCATTTCTTCACCAAGCATTGACATCGCATTGATGATTTGTTCATAGTGTCTTACTTTGCTAACAATGTTTCTGTTTTGTGCTACCACCTCCCAAGAATCAGGAGTAGCAGTACCAACACTTTCCCATCTTCTTTCATCTCTACTGAGATAAATGGAGATTTCAATTGTTCCAAACCCTGTTTTTTCTGCCTTACCTCTACGGTCGAAGACGATTTTTACACTTTGCTTCATAATTTAATTTTCTTTTGCGCAGGTAAGATAAGAAAATTATGGGTTTTCTGGGATTTGGTATAGAATCTATACACAATTTTGTCCTATTGGCATCAAAATGGTAACATGACTTTCATAATGTGTAACGCACTATTGAATAGGTGTAACGCAAAGTGTAACACATTTCAGTCCAAGAAGGTCTAAATCTTTCCAAGAAGTTCCACGAAATTCCAATCAACCTGCATGGTTCAACAATAAATCTTCGTGACAGAACATCTTAGATATTAGTTAGTTAGCAGGGTATAAATCCCTGACAATAACGAAAAAACGACAAACCTTGTTAGATTCGTCGTTTTTCATCCTTGTACACCCGCAGAGGCTCGAACTCTGGACACCCTGATTAAGAGTCAGGTGCTCTACCAACTGAGCTACGGGTGCATCGCTTTTCGTTTTGCGGGTGCAAAGGTATTAACTTTTTATGAAACAACCAAATTATTTCTATTGTTTTTTTAGGAAAGTATTAAAAAAAGCCCAAATTCCGAAGAAATGGGCTTTAATTGTTGTATAATGGACAGCTATATCCGTGCATCAATGCGGCAGCACAAGGGGACGAGCCATCCTTATGTAAATGTATTACATGAAAAGTACGGTGAGTCCTGCCATCACAATGCTTACCATAGACATGAGCTTGATGAGGATGTTGAGGGAAGGACCAGAGGTGTCTTTGAAAGGATCACCAACAGTATCACCAACAATAGTGGCTTTGTGAGCAAAAGAGCCTTTACCTCCAAAGTTGCCTTCTTCGACCATCTTCTTGGCATTATCCCATGCTCCACCAGCATTCGCCATGAAGACGGCAAGAGTGAAGCCGCAGGTGAGTCCACCAACCAACAGGCCAAGTACACCAGCAACGCCCAGTACGCAACCTACTATAATAGGTATAGCAATGGCGAGGAGTGAGGGGAATATCATCTCGTGCTGGGCTGCACGGGTGGAAATCTCGACACAAGAGCCGTAGTCAGGTGTGGCCTTGCCTTCAAGGATGCCTGCTATCTCGCGGAACTGACGACGCACTTCTTCTACCATCTTCTGAGCAGCACGACCTACAGCCTCCATAGTGAGACCACAGAAAAGGAAGGCTGCCATACCTCCGATGAAGGCACCAACGAGCACCTTGGGGTTCATGAGGTTGACTTGGAAGTAGTTCATGAAGTCGGGAATGTTGGCTTCTGAGGCTTCTATCAGTTCGCCCTTCACATTCTCCATCATGACTCCAGCACGCTGCATGGCAATCTTTATTTCCTCGATATATGAAGCGAGGAGAGCGAGGGCTGTGAGGGCTGCAGAACCAATGGCGAAACCCTTACCTGTAGCTGCGGTAGTATTGCCAAGGGCATCGAGGGCGTCAGTACGATGGCGTACTTCTTCGCCCAGCTCGCTCATCTCTGCATTACCACCAGCATTGTCGGCAATAGGTCCGTAGGCGTCGGTAGCCAGCGTGATGCCCAGCGTAGAGAGCATACCTACGGCAGCAATACCAATGCCATAGAGTCCGTTGGCCAGACTCTGTGAAGACATAGAGAGGTCGAAGCCATTAGCGAAGCCAAAGCTGAGAATGATAGCTACACCGATGGTGATGACGGGAATACAGGTGGAAATCATACCTGTGCCTATACCTTTAATAATAACAGTGGCTGAGCCTGTGAGACCTGCTTCAGAAATCTTCTGGGTGGGCTTATAGGAATGAGAGGTGTAATATTCGGTAGCCTGTCCGATGATGACACCAGCCACAAGACCAGTGATAACGCTACAGGATAGCCACATCCAGTTCTCTATACCTAATAAATATAGAATAGCGAAGGTGGCAACGGCAATGAGCACGGCGCTGACATTGGTGCCCAGAGAGAGCGATTTCAGCAAGTCGCGCATGGTGGCACCTTCTTTAGTGCGTACCAAGAAAATACCGAAGAGGGAGAGGAATACACCTACAGCGGCTATCAGCATAGGAGCGATAACGGCTTTAAGCTGGATGTCTGTACTTGTTGCAGCAAAGGCTGCAGCGCCCAGAGCGGCAGTAGAGAGCACAGAACCGCAATATGACTCGTAGAGGTCGGCACCCATACCAGCTACGTCGCCCACGTTATCGCCCACATTATCGGCAATAGTAGCAGGGTTGCGAGGGTCGTCTTCTGGAATATCGGCTTCTACCTTTCCTACAATATCAGCACCCACATCGGCAGCCTTGGTGTAGATACCGCCACCCACACGGGCAAAGAGTGCCTGCGTAGAAGCACCCATACCGAAGGTAAGCATGGTGGTGGTGATGGAGATGAGTCCATCAGCATCGAAGTAGTTGAGGACAACAAACCAGATGGCAATGTCGAGCAAGCCAAGACCTACAACGGTGAGTCCCATCACTGCACCAGAACGGAAAGCAACCTTCAAACCAGCATTGAGGCTCTTGCGGGCTGCATTAGCTGTACGGGCAGAGGCATAGGTGGCTGTCTTCATGCCAAAGAAACCTGCCAAGCCCGAGAAGAAACCACCCGTGAGGAATGCAAAGGGCACCCAAGGATTCTGCACGTGCAAACCATAAGCCATAAAGGCAAAAAGAATGCAGAGTACAACAAAGACGATGCCAACGACCTTGTACTGTTGTTTAAGGTAGGCCATAGCACCTTTACGCACATAGAGGGCAATCTCACGCATGCGAGGAGTACCCTCATCTTCTCCCATCATCTGACGGAAAAAGAAAAAGGCCATGCCCAAAGCAACGACAGATGCAATGGGCACGAGCCAGAATACATTAGGAATAATCATGTTTATATTAGGTTTTTGTTTGAGGTTATTGGCTTAATGGAGGAGGGGAGAGAGCTGTTTACTCGTCGGCTATAAAGTCGGAGAGGCTCTCAGCATCCTCATCGGAATCGTCCTCGATGGCGAAGGTAGTACGATAGTTGTTCTCGTTGATTTCGTCATCGTTGGGCTCGTCGAACTCCACATCATCCTCATCAGGACGGTTGTAGTCGTCAACGGGCAGATCATCGTCTTCATCCTCTTCGCCATCGCCACCCAGACGAGGCTCATCGAACTTCATGCGAGGCTTGAAGGTTTCGGGCTTCAACTTGGCAAAGATGGCCTCTACCCATGTTCCCTTTTCTACTTCGAGAACCTCGAAACCATCAGCTACCTTCTTTTCATACATGCCACCCTTCTTGTGCAAACGGTCCTTGGGGAGGGTAGTGGTAGAGATATCGAATCCACTCTCGATGACATCCTGAATAGACTGCGAGAGCGAATCCCAACCACCACCGAAGTTGCGGTCGATGACTTCAAGGAGCTTTGCAGCGGAAATGTGACGGATATTCTCGTAAGTGAGGTCTGTAACACGAGTGATGGGGCGCTTCTTGATAGCCCAAGTAAGTTTTGCCTCATCACCGAGTTTTATTGTTCCAATCTTATAACCCTGATTGGTGTATTTCTCCTGGAGTTGTTTGTTATCATCTTTAATTTCCTCGATCATGAAAGCACTGCGGATGATGTCTGCAACATGGCGAAGGTTGTCTTTCAGTTCTACGTCCTTGTCTGCTGCTTCGAGCATACGGAAAATGTCATTTTCCTGCACATCCCAAACGGTGCTTTTCGTTAGTGTTTTCAAGCTGAGTGCTTTGTTTGTTGTCGCTTCTTTCATAGATCTATTTATGTGTTAATGATATTTTTCTCTGCAAATGTACGAAAAAAAGTGAAAAGTGAAAAGTGAAAAGTGAAAAAATTATTGCCTTCTATCATTTTTTGATTATTTCTTAGTAATTTTGTAGCCAATTATGAGTGAGCCATTAGCTGAAAGATTACGCCCACGCTCGCTGGAAGACTATATTGGTCAGCAGCATTTGGTTGGTGAGGGTGCCGTACTGCGCAAGATGATTGATGCAGGACGCATCTCGTCGTTTATTCTCTGGGGCCCTCCGGGAGTGGGAAAAACGACGTTGGCACAAATCATAGCCAAAAGACTGGAGACTCCGTTCTACACACTATCAGCTGTGACGAGTGGTGTCAAGGACGTGCGCGATGTGATAGAGCGTGCTCAGAAAGGGCGTTTCTTCAACGAGGCTTCTCCTATCTTATTTATAGATGAGATTCACCGTTTCTCGAAATCGCAGCAAGACTCATTGTTGGGTGCTGTAGAGAAAGGTATTGTGACGCTGATTGGTGCCACCACGGAGAATCCATCGTTTGAGGTTATCCGTCCATTACTTTCACGCTGTCAGTTGTATGTGCTGAAATCCTTAGAAAAAGAGGATTTACAACTACTGTTGGAGCGTGCCATCACGAAAGACGTTATTCTGAGTCAGCGCAAGATAGAGCTGAAGGAAACGGCTGCTATGATGCGCTATAGCGGTGGCGATGCTCGTAAACTGCTGAATATCTTGGAATTAGTAGTAGAATCGGCTAATAGCGAGGAGGTCGTCATTACTGATGAAATGGTGGAAGAATGTCTGCAGCAGAATCCGTTGGCATACGATAAAGACGGAGAGATGCACTATGATATTATCTCTGCCTTCATCAAATCGATACGCGGTAGTGATCCTGATGCAGCACTCTACTGGATGGCTCGCATGATAGAGGGTGGGGAAGACCCTCAGTTTATTGCCCGCAGACTGGTTATCTCTGCAGCAGAAGATATCGGACTGGCTAATCCAAATGCCCTGTTACTGGCGAATGCCGCCTTTGATGCTGTGATGAAAATTGGCTGGCCAGAAGGTCGTATTCCATTGGCAGAATGTGCCGTATATCTGGCAACATCACCCAAGAGCAACTCAGCATATATGGGTATTAATCAGGCACTTGAACTGGTACGAAAGACTGGCAATCAGCCCGTTCCGTTGCATCTGCGCAATGCTCCCACGAAACTGATGGAAGACTTGGGATATCACGATGGATATAAATATCCTCACGACTTTGCAGGACACTTTACACCTCAGCAATATATGCCAGACGAACTGAAAGATGAGCGCTTGTGGCATGGACAACACTCGCCAACAGAAGAAAAGCTGTATGAGCGCATGGTGAATTATTGGGGAGAAAGATATAAGTAAGTTGAAAGTTCTTTGACCTAAAGGTGCAGAGCGAGCAAAGCTCGTGGGAAAGTTAAGTTAAATGCTCCCACGCATGTTATGATAAATAGAATATGGTATACGAAGGAATACTACAACAGGTAATAGAGTTTTTAGGCACTTTTGCCTTTGCCATCTCTGGTATCCGCCATGCTGCAGCCAAGCAATTTGACTGGTTTGGTGGCTATGTATGCGGCATTGCTGTTGCTATTGGTGGTGGAACGATTCGTGACGTTATGCTTGGCGTGACGCCATTCTGGATGACGAATCCGTTTTATATGATTTGTACCGCCTTGGCTCTTGTCTTTGTGATTATCTTCGCAAAATATATGGAAGGCCTGCGTAATACATGGTTTGTGTTTGATACGCTTGGCTTAGCGTTATTTACCATTGCAGGAATCCAAAAATCTTTGATTCTCGGACAACCATATTGGGTGGCGATAATTATGGGCTGTATAACGGGTTCTGCAGGAGGAATTATTCGTGATGTTTTACTAAATAACGAGCCGGTGATTTTTCAGCGAGAAATCTATGCAATGGCAGCCGTACTTGGTGGAATAGTTTATTGGTTATCAGACTATTTGCTTTTCCCAATTGAAGTAACAGTTATAGCATCATTTCTGATAATTTGTCTGATGAGATTTCTGGCTGTTCGTTATCATCTTTCATTACCAACTCTTAAACAAGAATAGTATATGGAAATAGGGAATATATGGTATCTGAAAATTGTTATTTATCATAATGTCTATTCTTTTGTTTTTCCATTGTTTAAGAAATATGAGGAGATTATCAGAAATATTTGGTGGTCTCAGAATAAATTAGTATATTTGCAGCCTATTATAAATAAGGTATTCGATTGAAATAAATAATAAGAGAGAAATGAAACCAACAGCAATTCTACTTCTGCATTGTCCCGATCAACAGGGCATCATCTCAGAAGTGACTAGATTTATAACAGACAATCAAGGAAACATCGTCTACCTGGATCAATATGTGGACAAGCAAGACGGTATGTTTTTTATGCGTATTGAATGGGAACTGGAGAATTTCCTGATTCCTCGCGACAAGATTCAGGAATACATTAATACGCTCTATGCTCAGCGCTATCAAATGACGTGTAAGTTGTATTTTAGTGACAAGCGTCCAAGAATGGCTATTTTCGTTTCAAAGATGAGTCACTGTCTGTACGACCTGCTGGCACGCTGGAAAGCTGGCGAATGGGATATCGATATTCCATGTATTATCAGCAATCACGAGGATTTGCGCTATGTGGCTGAGCAGTTTAATATTCCTTACTACGTATGGAGCATTAAGAAAGACCACTCTAACAAGGCAGAAGTTGAAGCTGCCGAGATGGAACTGCTGCGTAAGGAGAATATCACGTTTATTGTATTGGCTCGATATATGCAGATTATCTCAGACGAGATGATTGCTGCCTACCCAAATCATATCATCAATATTCACCACTCATTCTTGCCCGCATTTGTGGGTGCAAAGCCCTATCATCAGGCTTGGGAACGTGGCGTAAAGATTATCGGTGCTACTAGTCACTATGTAACAGCTGAACTGGATGCAGGTCCAATCATTGAGCAAGATGTGACACGCATCACTCACAAAGATACGCCTGAGAGTCTGGTATTGAAAGGAAAAGACTTGGAAAAGATAGTGCTGTCACATGCAGTTTCTAAGCATATTCAGCGTAAGATTCTGACTTTCAAGAACAAAACAATCATATTCAGCTAAAAGAAGCTAGAGGCAACAAGCAAGAAAAATGAACGTAGCAATCGTAAAATATAACGCAGGAAACATCTATTCAGTGGTGAATGCGCTCAAGAGATTGGGCGTAGATCCCCTTTTGACGGATGATATAGAACTGCTTCAAAAGGCTGACCGCGTGTTGTTCCCAGGACAAGGTGAAGCACGAGGAGCTATGGAGTATCTCCAGGCAAGAAGGCTGGATGAGGTGATTCGTTCCCTGCGTCAACCCGTATTAGGCATCTGCGTGGGACAACAGCTATTATGCAAACACTCAGAAGAAGGCGATGTGGATTGTATTGGCGTCTTCGATGCAGAGGTGAAGCGTTTTCAGCCAGAAAAGCATGAAGACAAGGTGCCATGTATGGGATGGAACAAACTGAGCCTTCCCCAACCCCTCCTAAAGGAAGGGAGAGTTGATCCACTTATGAATGGCCTTCTATCCCCCCTATCTATGGAAGGGTCAGGACATGCTCCCTACGTCTACTTTGTACACAGCTACTATGTGCCTGTTTGCGAGGATACTATCGCTGTGGCAGACTACATACTCCCCTACTCTGCATGCTTGCAGAAAGATAACTTCTATACCTGCCAGTTCCACCCGGAAAAGAGTGGAAAGGTGGGTGAACGTATCTTGGAGAATTTTCTCCAATTGAACAATAGATAATTGATAATTCGATGAAAATAGAACTGATTCCCGCAATCGATATCATCAATGGTCAGTGTGTACGCCTGACTAAGGGTGATTATGACCAGAAAACCGTCTATGGCAGTCCGCAGGATATGGCTCAGGATTTTGAACGTATAGGCTTTCAGCGTCTGCATGTTGTAGACCTTGACGGAGCGAAATCCAAGCATATCGTGAATAGCGATGTGCTACGCAGTTTGACTACTAAGACCAAGTTGACAGTTGACTTTGGCGGAGGCATTAAGACAGACGAAGATATAGAAGAGGCCTTCCGTTGTGGTGCTTCTATGGTAACCATCGGTTCTATTGCTGTGACAGAGCCTGACCGCTTTCTGGGATGGCTTGAGAAATACGGTACAGAACGCATCATATTAGGTGCTGACGTTCGTAACGGACGCATCAGCATCAACGGATGGAAAGAGGATTCCAGCGAAGACCTTCTTCCCTTCCTGAAGAAATACATTGATGCAGGTGTCAGCAAGGTACTCTGTACAGAGATATCTAAAGACGGAACATTGGCAGGACCAGCCATCGACCTCTACAAAAAGGTAATGGATGCCTATCCACAGTTGCATTTGATAGCCAGTGGAGGTGTCTCGTCTATCGATGATATCAAGGCGCTCGACAAGGCTGGCATCCCTGCCGTAGTCTTCGGAAAAGCCATATATGAAGGAAGAATTGACCTGAAGGAGTTAGTTCATTGTTAAGAGTTAATAGATAACAGAGAATAGATAAAAGATGGGATTAGCAAAACGCATCATACCCTGTTTGGATGTTAAAGACGGAGAGACGGTAAAAGGAACCAACTTCGTCAACCTGCGTAGTGCAGGTGACCCTGTAGCTCTGGGCAAAGCCTATAGCGAGCAGGGAGCTGACGAATTGTGTTTCCTGGATATCACAGCATCCTTTGAAGGTCGCAAGACATTTACGGAGATGGTGACTCGTGTGGCTCAGGAAATCAACATTCCCTTTACTGTTGGTGGCGGTATCAACGAACTCAAGGATGTAGAACGACTATTGTATGCCGGAGCCGATAAGGTGAGTGTCAATTCTGCAGCCATCCGTCGCCCAGAACTTATCACCGAGATTGCCCAGCGCTTTGGTTCTCAGGTATGCGTTTGTGCTATTGATGCCCGTCTTGATGAAGATGGCTGGCATTGCTACCTGAAAGGTGGTCGCGAACGCACTGAGCGAGGATTGTTTGAATGGGCTCACGAAGTACAAGAACGTGGCGCTGGTGAGATACTCTTCACCTCGATGAATCACGACGGTACGAAACAAGGCTTTGCTAACGAAGCCTTACGCGAACTTGCCGACCACCTATCGATACCTATTATCGCCAGTGGTGGCGCAGGTTGTAAGGAACACTTCCGTGATGTCTTCACAGAAGGACATGCAGATGCCGCTTTGGCAGCATCAGTATTCCACTTTGGTGAGATACCTGTACCCGAACTGAAAAAGTATTTGAAACAAGAAGGAATTAATGTGAGATTATGAAGATAGATTTCGAAAAGATGGGCGGTCTTGTACCAGCCATCATCCAAGATGCAACAACGAAGAATGTGCTGATGTTGGGCTTTATGAATGAAGAAGCCTACCTGAAAACGCTTGATACCAAGCATGTCACCTTTTGGAGTCGTACCCGTCAGACACTCTGGACTAAGGGCGAAACCAGTGGTCACTTTCTGAATCTGGTGGATATGAAGATTGACTGCGACAACGACACCTTGTTGGTAAAGGTCAATCCCGTTGGTCCTACCTGTCATACAGGTACAGACACTTGTTGGGGCGAGACAAACGATGATTCTCCCCTACTCTTTCTCACCGAGTTGCAGGATTTCATCAATCGTCGCAAACAAGAGATGCCCGAGGGTTCTTACACCACCAAACTATTCAAGGATGGTGTCAACAAGATAGCCCAAAAGGTGGGTGAAGAAGCATTAGAGACAGTCATCGAGGCCACCAATGGTACTGACGACCATCTGGTATATGAGGCTTCCGACCTATTGTACCACCTTATTGTATTATTGTCTCACAAAGGCTTGCGCATTGAAGATGTTGCTGAAGAGCTACACAAGCGCCACGACCCCGAATGGGATAAGAAACGTCGCGAGGCTAAAGCTGCAGGGACAATGAAATAATGCGCTGACGCTAGTGAATAGTGAACAGTGAATAGTTAATAGAGAATAGTGAAAAGAGAATATATATGTTGATAGATTACAAAAAAGTAGACATCTACCATAAGGATGGAGCTCCCGTGCTGCATGATGTAGACTTTCATGTAGAAGAGGGCGAGTTTATCTATGTGATAGGACGTGTGGGTTCTGGTAAGAGCTCACTCTTGAAGACCATCTATTTCGAGATGGATGTAGAGAATGCAGAGAATGCCTTTGTACTGAATCACGATTTGCGTGAGCTGAAGAAGAAGTATATCCCAGCACTGCGTCGTCAGATGGGTATCATCTTCCAGGACTTCCAGCTGTTGGGCGACCGCACAGTATATGAGAATCTCAAATTCGTGCTGAAGGCTACAGGATGGAAGAAGAAAGAAGAAATCAACGAGCGCATCCATGATGTGTTGGAGGATGTGGATATGGCAGATTTCATTGACCGCTATCCTCACGAGTTGTCTGGTGGTGAGCAACAGCGCATCGCCATTGCCCGCGCTATTCTGAATCGTCCGAAGCTGATTGTTGCTGACGAGCCTACAGGTAATCTCGACTTGGAAACCGCTGCCAACATTATCCAGCTGTTGCGCCAGGTAACGCAGACGGGTACTGCTGTTGTGATGACTACCCATAATATCTCACTGCTCAATGAATATCCTGGTATTGTGTATCGTTGTATTGACGGACGCTTGGAAGATATCACCAAGACCTACAACACGATGGCACTCTACGAAGATGAAGAAGCTGAAGAGACGAGCAATGTTGACTACAGTGCTCGCGAAGACCTTTCAATTTAGATAAAATATTAAAAACTAAACAAATAGATACGATGAAGGTAATGAAGTTTGGCGGTACATCGGTGGGTTCACCTGACCGCATGAAAGAAGTAACCAATTTAGTAACCAAGTCTGGAGAGCCCGTATTCGTAGTGCTCTCTGCTATGTCAGGAACCACTAATTCGCTGGTAGAGATTGCTGATTATCTTTATAAGAAGAATCCTGAAGGTGCCAACGAGGTTATCAATCAGCTGGAGCGTAAGTACATGAAACATGTTGACGAGCTCTATACAAAGGATGAGACCAAGGAACAGACACGCGAGTTTCTGGTATCAGAGATGAACTATCTGCGCTCTTTCACTAAGGAACTGTTTACCTCGTTCGAGGAGAAGAGCATCGTGGCTCAGGGCGAGATGATGTCTACCAATATGGTTGTCAACTACATGAAGGAACAAGGTATCAAGGCTGTGTTGCTGAATGCTCTCGACTTCATGCGTACTGATAAGAACTCAGAGCCCGATCCCGTATATATTAAGGAGAAGCTTGCTGCCATCATGGAGAAGAACGAAGGTCAGCAGGTATATGTCACACAGGGCTTTATCTGTCGTAATGCCTATGGCGAGATAGACAACTTGCAGCGTGGCGGTAGTGATTACACTGCTTCACTCATTGGTGCTGCTATCAATGCTGACGAGATTCAGATTTGGACTGATATCGATGGTATGCACAACAACGACCCACGTGTGGTTGAGAAGACAGAGCCCGTTCATCAGCTCCACTTTGAGGAGGCAGCCGAGTTGGCATACTTTGGTGCCAAGATCCTGCATCCCACTTGCGTACAGCCCGCTAAGTATGCTGGCATTCCCGTTCGTCTGCTCAACACGATGGACCCTGATGCAGAGGGAACCACCATCAGCAATGCTACTGAATATGGTAAGATTAAGGCTGTTGCTGCTAAAGACAATATCATTGCTATCAAGATTAAGTCAAGCCGCATGCTGTTGGCTACTGGTTTCTTGCGCAAGGTATTCGAAATCTTCGAGAGCTATCAGACTCCTATCGATATGGTTTGTACCTCAGAGGTGGGTGTATCAATGTCAATTGATAACTCTGCTCATCTGGGCGAGATTGTTGACGAACTGAAGAAGTATGGTACAGTTACCGTTGATACAGGTATGTGTGTCGTTTGTGTTGTTGGTGACCTCGACTGGTCTAATATCGGCTTTGAGACACAAGTATTGGAGGCTTTGAAGAACATTCCTGTTCGCATGATTTCTTACGGTGGTAGTAACTATAACATCTCATTCCTTATCAAGGAAGAGGATAAGAAGCGTGCCCTCCAGAGTCTTAGCAACACGCTATTCAATCAATAAGACAATAAACAACACAAAATGACTAAAGGACTATTCCCAATAAATAGGTTTGAACAGCTGAGGACTCCGTTCTACTATTATGATGTAGAACTACTTCGCGAAACGCTGCGCACTATCCAGAGCGAAGCAAGTCGCCACGAGGGCTTCTGCGTTCACTATGCCATCAAGGCCAATGCCAATCCCAAGCTGCTCAAGATTATCCGTGAGGCAGGACTGGGTGCAGATTGTGTCAGTGGTGGCGAGATAGAAGCCAGCGTGCGTGCTGGTTTTCCCAACAACAAGATAGTATATGCCGGTGTAGGCAAGAGCGACTGGGAAATCAATCTCGGACTCGACAATGATATCTTCTGCTTCAATGTAGAGAGCATACCTGAGTTGGAGGTTATTAATGAGTTGGCTGCTGCTAAAGGCAGGGTGGCGCGTGTGGCCTTCCGACTGAATCCTAATGTGGGAGCTCACACCCATGCCAATATCACCACCGGACTGGCTGAGAATAAGTTTGGTATCGACATGCGCGATATGTTGAAGGTGATAGAAGAAGCTGCTCACATGGAGCACATCCGTGTGGTTGGTCTTCACTTCCATATTGGCAGTCAGATTCTCGACATGGGAGACTTTGAAGCATTATGTAATCGTATCAACGACCTGCAGAATGAACTCGAGCGTAATCGTATCCGCTTAGAGCACATCAACGTCGGAGGTGGATTGGGTATTGACTATCAGCATCCCAACCGTGTGCCTATTCCAGACTTCAAGGCCTACTTTGATACCTATGCTAAGAAGCTGAAGTTGCGCGAAGGTCAGACACTGCATTTTGAGTTGGGACGAGCCGTAGTAGCACAGTGCGGTTCACTTATTACGCGTACCTTATATATTAAAGAAGGCTACGTGAAGAAGTTTTGTATCGTTGACGCCGGATTTACCGACTTGATTCGCCCCGCTCTTTATCAGGCCTATCATAAGATAGAAAACCTGTCGAGCGATGAGCCTACAGAGACCTACGATGTGGTTGGTCCTATCTGCGAGTCTACCGACGTCTTCGCTAAACAGATAGATATTAACAAAGCCCATCGTGGCGATTATCTCGCCATCCGTTCGGCTGGAGCCTACGGAGAGATTATGGCATCGCAGTACAACTGTCGCCAACTACCTGTGGGCTATACAAGTGAAGAAGTATAATCATACGTAAAACATGGCAGACTATATAGAGATAAAAGGTGCTCGGGTAAATAACCTGAAGAATGTAAATGTTCGAATTCCACGCAACAAGCTGGTGGTTATCGCTGGTGTATCAGGTAGCGGAAAGTCTTCGCTGGCTTTTGATACGCTGTATGCAGAAGGCCAGCGCCGATATGTGGAAAGCCTTTCATCCTATGCCCGCCAGTTTTTAGGTCGTATGAACAAGCCCGAGTGCGATTTCATCAAGGGTATTCCCCCTGCTATCGCCATCGAGCAGAAGGTTATCTCTCGCAATCCCCGTTCTACGGTAGGTACCACTACGGAGATATATGAATACTTGCGACTGCTCTATGCCCGTATCGGTAAGACCTTTTCACCCGTCAGTGGACAAGAGGTGAAGAAGCATTCCACAGAAGACATCATCCAGTGTACCCGTCAGTATGCGCCAGGCACTAAGTATATGGTGATGGCTCCTATTCAGCCCAGCCAGGATCGCACTATGGAGCAGCAGTTGCGTCTATACCTTCAGAATGGTTATGCCCGCATCGCCGTTGATAGCAATATCGTGCGCATCGATGATTTGTTGGCAGACATCTCAAATCTCTCTACGCTTACCTCTCACCTCTACTTGGTTATCGACCGCCTGTCGGTGGATGATGCCAAGGATGTGATATCGCGATTGGTCGACTCTGCTGAGACTGCCTTCTATGAAGGACATGGCGAGTGTCGCCTGATGTTCCTGCCATCCAATATCTGCTATGATTTCTCTATGCATTTCGAAGCGGATGGTATGACCTTCGAGGAACCTACGGATAATATGTTCTCATTCAACTCTCCTGTGGGAGCCTGTCCCGAATGTCAGGGTTTTGGCAAGATTATGGGCATCGACGAGCATCTGGTAATTCCCAATACCTCGCTGTCTGTCTATGATGGTTGCGTGGTTTGCTGGCATGGAGAGAAGATGAAGGTGTGGAAGGAAGAATTCTGTCGTCGTGCAGCCAAAGACAACTTCCCCATCTTTGAACCATATTATAATCTGACACAGCAACAGAAAGATATGCTGTGGCACGGACTGCCTTCCGACAAGCATCGCGACAAATACGAACAGGTGTCTATTGATTCCTTCTTCCAGATGGTAAAGGAGAATCAGTACAAGATACAGTATCGTGTCATGCTGAGCCGCTATCGTGGAAAGACTACCTGTCCCAAGTGTCATGGAACACGCCTGAAACCCGAAGCCGACTATGTGAAGATTGGTGGGCGCAGCATTTCCGACTTGGTGCAGATGCCTATTGTCAGACTCAAGGAATGGTTTGCTCAGTTAGAACTTACCGAACAAGAGCAGCAGATTGGTCGTCGCTTATTGGCAGAAATCAACTCTCGTCTGCAGTTCTTGTTAGATGTAGGCTTAGGCTATCTCACGCTGAACCGTATGTCCAACACCTTGTCTGGTGGTGAGAGTCAGCGCATCAATCTGACCACCTCACTAGGCAGCTCACTTGTTGGCAGCCTCTATATTCTTGATGAGCCCAGCATCGGACTCCATTCTCGCGACACCGAACGCCTTATTCATGTGCTCAAGGAGTTGCGCGACTTAGGAAATACAGTGGTGATAGTGGAACACGACGAAGAAATCATGCGTGCAGCAGACTATCTGATTGATGTTGGTCCTGATGCAGGTCGCTTGGGTGGTGAGATTGTGTTCGAGGGAGACGCTAATGTTCCCAACGACACTGATGCTGGTCGCAGTCATACTATTCGCTACCTTACCCACCAAGATCAAATAGAAACTCCCAAGAGTCATCGTCCTTGGAATCGTAAGATTACCATTAAGAGTGCCCGCATGAATAATCTGAAGGGTGTTACTGTTGACTTCCCTCTCAACGTGATGACTGTAGTAACTGGTGTTTCTGGTAGTGGTAAGTCCTCATTGGTAAAGGGCATCCTCTACCCTTCCCTCAAGCGTCATCTTGGAGAGGTGTGCGATGCACCAGGCGAATATGGCGGTTTGGATGGCGACTATCAGGCCATCAAGCATGTAGAGTTTGTAGACCAGAATCCTATTGGTAAGTCTACGCGCTCTAATCCCGCCACCTATGTCAAGGCTTACGATGCCATTCGTGACCTCTATGCTGATCAGCCACTTGCCCAGCAGATGGGATTCACCTCACAATATTTCTCGTTTAATGCCGATGGTGGTCGATGCGACGAGTGTAAAGGAGCTGGCGTTATCACCGTTGAGATGCAGTTCATGGCAGACCTCGTGCTTGAGTGCGAAGCCTGTCACGGTCACCGCTTCAAACATGATATTCTCGATGTCCGCTTTCATGGCAGGAATATTGATGATGTGCTCAACATGACCATCTCTGAGGCTATTCAGTTCTTTGGAGAACATCAGGAGAATACTATAGTCAAACGACTGAAGCCACTCGAAGATGTTGGACTGGGATATATCAAGTTAGGTCAGAACTCTTCTACTCTCTCTGGTGGTGAGAACCAGCGCGTCAAGTTGGCCTACTTCATCGGACAGGAGAAGCAGGAGCCTACCCTCTTCATATTCGATGAGCCTACCACTGGTCTTCATTTCCACGACATCAACAGACTCTTGCAGGCATTCAATGCGCTGATAGAACGTGGTCATACCATTCTTATCATTGAGCACAATATGGATATTATCAAGTGTGCTGACCATATTATTGATATGGGCCCAGATGGCGGAGATCGTGGCGGCGAAGTAGTTGCTATAGGCACGCCAGAGGAAATTGCAGACAACGAGAATAGTTTGACTGGAAAATTTCTTAAAGACAAACTTTGACGCCAAAACATTTGGTAGTTAGGGAAAAAAGCATTACCTTTGCAACGCTTTTGACGAAAAAGCAACAAAGTGTTCTTTGAAAGACTGCCGATATGGCTCAGTTGGTAGAGCAACGCATTCGTAATGCGTGGGTCGCCGGTTCGAGTCCGGCTATCGGCTCACTTTCTTAATCGGGAGTCAGAATTAACTATTCTGGCTCCCCTCTTTTTTCTCATAAAAGAGGGCTCTGCGGAATTAGCTCAGTTGGTAGAGCATTGGCTTCCCAAGCCGAGGGTCGCGGGTTCGAGTCCCGTATTCCGCTCTTCTAAAACACCGATTATTGGTGCGAAAAGAGAAAAGTTAACAAAAAAAGTGAAAAAAGTTGCTGAAAAATTTGCAGGGTTCAAAAATTAGTCGTACCTTTGCACCCGCAATCAAGGAGATAACCCCACGGTTTCGAACTCCAGGGTCCTTTTGGAAGGATGGGTGAGTGGCTGAAACCAGCAGTTTGCTAAACTGCCGTACGGGTTCCCGTACCGGGGGTTCGAATCCCCCTCCTTCCGCACCGAGGGGTTTCTCTAAGAGAGTGTTCTTTAAAATGCTGGTCGATTCATCTAATGGTTAGGATACAAGATTCTCAATCTTGGCATAGGGGTTCGATTCCCCTATCGACTACAACTCAAGCGCTGATTCTTCAGCGCTTTTTTCTTTTTGCTAGGATTATCTAGGATCTTCTAGGTAGACCTAGGTTTTCCTAGGAATTCCTAGCTCTCCTAGACTCTCTCTCCCAGCCTTTTCAGCTCGGCCTCCAATTCCTTTATTCTCTTTTTCAGTTGTTGGTTTTCTGTTTCCAGAGCTCTCATCCGAGCATCCAGCATTTGTCGATAGCCAGTGCGTGCAGCATACATTCGCTCTTTGATACCACCTTCGGTTACAAATCCCTTTTCCAGATTCTCTATATAGGCGCACATCATCTTATCCGTCTGATGACAGAGCGTAAGAGCCATATTAGCCATTTCCTCATCATCCATCTTCGTTATTAAAGGCTCATAGTCACAATAGTCGTTGTGAGTGTGGCAGAATTCACGAAGCTTTTGCTGGCGTTTGCTCGTTGCTGGCCATAATGAAAATGAGTATTGATATAATCCTGATAATCGGCACATAGTTCCTGCAGACTGCCACGAGCCACATTCAGCAGTTTTATTTCCATCTCAGAACTAGTCTTTCCATCTTCGCTACCCTCTACAATATTCTGTTTTCCACTACGGGCAGCCTGCACCATTTGGTCAACTGTCCTGTCTCCATAAGCTGGAAGAAAACGATGACAAAATTCTACCGTCAATTGATATAGTGTATCACTCTTGCGATAGAAATAAAGGTTCTTCCAGACTACCGCTTTCTTTAGGACTTTACCTTTAGTATAATATTCCATAAATCACTATAACGCCCCCTACTCTTCTTTTATTGTTATTGACAAGAAAAACTTTTACTGCCAATCCTACTTTGTCTCTCCAATATTTCTCTAGATTCACCTAGTTTTTCCTAGAAGCTCCTATAAATTTTAAGGTTCACACTCACGCGTAACTCTTTGACCTGTTGCGCAGTAAGTGTGAACCTTTTATTTATGGATTATTTGACGAAGTGTTAGGCACCTATGGCATCCCTCATTCCACAACCAAATTACGATTCTTGGGGTATTTTACGCGATACTGTACGATGAACTCACGTTGTTCGTTGGGTTGGAGTTGTAGCTGCCATAAAATGAAACCTGTAGACTTGTCAAGTTGTCCTCCGCTGAGTTCCTCGGTTGTAACGGTAATATTTGAATTCTCTGATACAGGAATCTGGTCCTGTAGGGTGAGCGAAACGGCTTCTTGGCGGGTGTTCTTAACAGTGATACGCCAAGTCATGTTCTGTTCTTGACTTGAAGCCAACAAGCGGCGGGTTGAACGGGCTGACACCTTGGTGCGCTGAATACGGATACCCTTATCTCTGCCTAATGAGAAATGTAAGGTATCGTTGGCTACTGTCGGGTCAAGTATGGTCTTGCCAATAAATGAGTTCTCGAAATATACATTGGCTTCTCCTTCGAGCAAACTATGTTTTTGCCAATCGGTGGCATCGGCTACTAGGAACGCATCCTTATCTGCACGTGGGATGCCAAGATATTGATATGTGGCAGGTAACTGATAGCGGGCAATCTCAGTTGTTGTGGTCTTGCCATCGGAGAACAGTGTGAGTGGCTGTTTGATGTCGAACTCGTAGCCGAATTGTGCCTTCTGCTCATTCACGGCAATCAAATCGCTCTCAGGCATTTCTGTATCCTTTGAGACTGCAATTCCCGGGATAATTCCCTTAAGATCCTTACTAACACTTTCCTGTTTACGACTGGATTTTCCCTTTCCTTTTTTACTGACACCATAACCAGCAACGACGATTTCTTGTAATGATGATTCGTCTTCTTTCATTTTGACATTCAAGATAGAGCTGTTTACGCTATGTGTCTGACTCAAAAATCCGACGTAACTGAATTTGAGCTGGTCTTTGCCACGAGGTAGAGCGATACTATAGCGTCCGTTGATGTCGGTAACTGTACCAAGACCTGTACCTACTACCATAACAGTACATCCAATTAGGGGCTCGCCCTCTTCATCTAATACTATACCCGAGACACCGCCATCGATGCTTAGTTCTTTGTCGTAACGAGGCGCCTGTTTACCATAGTTGAGCCAATAAGTACGCAATTCAGGGGCAATATTTGATAGATTGGGATTAGCTGACGAGAGTGTTACAGGTATATTGTTCCAATCTTCTTTGGTTTTCTGGAACATGTGAGCCTTATAGGAAAGTTGTAGAGGTTGGCCAAGTCCATCAGAGCGAATGTCGTAGGTAGGATACCAACCTGCATTTTTTACATAATAAGTAAGGTTGAACTCCACTTTGCCAGCCTGAGGCAATTGCAGTTTGAGATCGGCCTCGATGATAGACTTCAGCTTGAGGTGAGCAATCGAGTCGACTGTCTTTTCCTGTTTCTCGCGTATCTCGGTGAGTTTGGCAAGTTCCTGGTCGATGGCGATGGCTTTCTTCTTCAACTCAAGTGTTTCTTGGGCATAATAGTTATTGAGCTCTTTGATGTTGGCCAATGGCGTAACTGCGGTGCGACTGCTCGTTGAGCAATTGGTCTTCACCAACTCTAACTGGGCATTTATCACCTCTAACTGTGCCTTTAGCTCGCGTTCTTTATCATCCGTGAGCTTCACCTGTTTCTCTGCCTCACGCAACTGTTTGATACGCTGTAGACTATCAGGATGTATGGTTCGATAGTTAATTCCAAGAACAGTTAGTTTTCCACGTGCTTTTATCTGCATACTCTTCACGTCGGTATAGGGCGAGAAACCAGTAAAGGTTATCACCTGCTCTCCAGCCAGTAGGTTGGCACTATGGGTGCGTTCCACCTGGGCACCATTGGTAAATACCGTTACATGCTTAAGAGTTGCTGTAACCTTTTTGTTTTCTCCATTTGCTGCAGTCACCATCATTAGTGCCACAAGCATCATCATTATTTTTGCTTTCATACCAGTATTTGGTTTTGTTTAATATGCCTTGAAATTTTTAACTACCTTTTTTGATGTCTAAGATTAATTTATTTTTCGGTTCTGCCTGCAAAGATACAAATTGGTGAGGAATAATCCAAATGATTACAAGAAAAAATGTTAACAAATAGTTTGACGGCATAATTCGAGAAGAATTATGCGTAAATTCTCCTTGAATTTAGCCTGCAAACTAATCGAATGTAGGCTTCAAACAAAATAGTGTTTGTGCAAAAACATGTAACCATATACCATGACTGCCTTCAATCCCTTTGTGCATCGGTATTTGAGGTATGGTATATGTTCACTCAACATGTACTATACTTCTACCATACATATTGAAGTGCACCATATTATAAACAAGTTCGGACATTGAGTACGAAGCCTCCGTACTGGAGTGTTATAGTCTCCGTACTCGAGTATTATAGCCTCCGTACTCGAGTACTTTAGCGTTCGTACTCATCCGTACTAGGCTATTTGTTGTTACAAATGAATTGTAGAATTGGAAGTTTAGTACAAGTATGGTACATGTTGTCTCAACATGTACCATAGCTCATACCCTTTGTAAATAGGTGTTTTGGATATGTTATGGTACAAGGTTATATGTTTTGAAGAAAAATCTTCTTTATTATATCTTCGGCATGTGGAACTGGTAGTGCTTGTCGAAGAGCTCTCGGACAATGTTTATCTCCAAGAATTTGGTACCACCACCAGCACCAATGTTGCCACTAAGATAGGCTATCTTGTCGGACAAATCGAGGTAACCCTTCTGGCGCAACATTCGAACAGCAGCAAGGAAGAGCTGCTGAGGTGCGATGTGCTCCTTCTGCAATACGGGAATAACGCCATAAGAGAGGTTCAGCAGGCGCTGCAACTTGTCGTTATAGCAGATGGCAAGCACGGGATTGGGACCACGGAAAGCTGCAAGGTTGCGAGCGGTATCGCCTGTATTTGAATCGGTTATGATACCCTTCACGCCCAACTTCTCTGTGGCTTCAATGGCAGAGCGAGCCATGAACTCACGAATATCACAATTGGGTGAAAGAGGAACCTCAATGTCATTCTCACGCATCTTGTCACGCTCTGCCTGTTCGGCAATGGCAGCCATCGTCTGAACAGCCTCTACTGGATACTTTCCGCTGGCTGTCTCGCCAGAGAGCATGAGGGCGTCAGTGCGATAGTAAATAGCGTTGGCAATGTCGGTAACCTCGGCACGTGTGGGACGAGGATTCTGTATCATTGAATGCAGCATCTGGGTGGCCACGATAACGGGCTTCTTCTTCTGCACACACTTACGGATAATTTGGCGCTGAATACCAGGAATGCGCTCAATAGGTACCTCAATACCCAAATCGCCACGGGCAATCATAATACCGTAAGAAGCATCGATAATCTCGTCGATATTGTCGACACCTTCTTGGTTTTCTATCTTTGAGATAATTTTGATGTCGGAGTTGTAGGCATCAAGAATGGCCTGTACGGCACGGACATCAGAGGCAGAACGCACAAAGCTGTGAGCAATGAAGTCGATGTCTTGCTCAATAGCCAGGAGGATGTTCTTGCGGTCTTTATTAGTAAGAGGTGGCAGGTCAATATGGCGGCCAGGCACATTGACACTCTTGTGAGAGCCCAATACTCCGTCGTTCTGCACCTGAGCAATAACGGCTGGACCATTGATGCCAATAACCAGCATGTCGAGTGCGCCATCATCGAAGAGCACATGATCACCTTCATGAATGTCTGCAGCAAAATTCTCGTAGGAAAGATTCACGATGTCGTGACTGGAATCCATCTCTGGACGACCGAAAATCTTTACGACATCGCCAGTCTTGTATTCGATGGGAACATCACAGCCAGTGGTACGTATCTCAGGACCTTTGGTATCAATAAGGATACCAATGTGACTGCTCACTTCGCGCACGTTCCTTATTATAGTTTTAAGGCCCTCCTCTGAGGCGTGAGCGGTATTCATTCTTACTACGTTTACTCCGGCATTAAACAGCTGACGAATAAAGTCAACACTGCATTGCCTATCGCTTACTGATGCTACAATCTTTGTCTGTTTCATGTGCTTATTCCCTCTAATTTGCTGCAAAGTTACGAAAAAACTAGAGAAAAGCAAAGGAAAATAGGACTCCATTATGTAAAAATACACATTTTTTGAAAAAAGTTCCAGGAAAATTTCCATATCCCACTGAAAAACAGTATCTTTGCAGTCCGAAAATAAAACATTAAAAGAATATAGAGATGACAAAAGCAGAAATCATCGGTAAAATCGCCGACGAAACAGGTCTTCCCAAGAAAGATGTAGCCGCTACAGTAGAGGCATTTATGGAAGAAATTCGCGACTGCATGGCAGTACGTAAGGAGAATGTTTATTTGAGAGGTTTTGGTACGTTCTCAGTAAAGCATCGCGCTCAGAAAACCGCACGTAACATTTCAAAGAATACTACGCTGGTTATCGATGCTCACGACATTCCCGCTTTCAAGCCTGCCAAGAGCTTTATCGCAAAGATGAAATAATTAACATTCAAATATTTAAATATTTAGTATTATGCCAAACGGAAAAAAGAAGAAGGGCCACAAGATGGCTACTCACAAGCGTAAGAAGAGACTGCGCAAGAATCGTCATAAGAGCAAGTAAGCTCTGACGCTAAAAAGAAAAAGATGAAAGGAGTGTACTTGAAGAGCGATTCGTTCAGAAAGCACGCTCCTTTCTTGTAAGAAAAACCAAAAGTGACAAGAGAATGACAAGTGAAGTAATTATCGATGTACAGCCGAAAGAGATCTCTATCGCCCTGCTCGAAGACAAAAATCTGGTGGAATATCAGAACGAGAAGCGAGAAGAGGCAAGCTACTCTGTAGGCAACATCTATCTGGGCAAAGTGCGCAAGCTGATGCCTGGACTCAATGCCTGCTTCGTAGATGTAGGCTCTGAGCGCGATGCTTTCTTGCACTATCTTGACTTAGGAACTCAATTCAACTCTTACGAAAAGTACCTTAAACAGGTACAAAGCGACAAGAAGAAACTTTATCCCATTTCAAAGGCAACACGCCAACCAGACGTGCCCAAAGAAGGTAGCATTACAATGCTGAAGCAGGGACAGGAAATCTTGGTACAGGTGGTGAAAGAACCTATCAATACCAAAGGACCACGCCTGTCATGCGACCTTAGTTTTGCTGGGCGCTATATGGTGCTTATTCCTTTCGGAGATAAAGTATCGGTTTCTTCAAAAATTAAAAAAGGCGAGGAAAGAGCACGTCTGAAACAACTCGTTCAGAGCATCCGCCCAAAGAACTTCGGTGTTATTGTGCGCACATCGGCCGAAGGCAAGCGTGTGGCAGAGCTCGACGGAGAATTAAAGATGTTGCTGAAACGCTGGGATGACACCATCACCAAGGCACAAAAGGCTACCAAGACTCCACAGTTGTGTTTCGAGGAGACTGGTAGAGCTGTAGCTATGATGCGTGACCTGTTCGATCCTACTTATGACGGTATCTACGTAAATGATGCCGACATCATGAATCAGGTGAAGGACTACGTCTCAATGATTGCTCCAGAGAAGAAAGACATCGTGAAACTCTATACAGGTACGGTGCCCATCTTCGACAACTTCAACGTTACTAAACAAATCAAATCAAGCTTTGGCAAAACGGTGAACTACAAGCGTGGAGCTTATCTCATCATCCAGTCTACAGAGGCTATGCACGTAGTAGATGTCAACTCGGGAAATCGCACTCGCTCAGAAAACGGTCAGGAGCAAAACGCATTGGAGGTGAACCTCGGTGCTGCCGACGAGTTGGCACGTCAGTTGCGACTCAGAGATATGGGTGGCATCATCGTGGTAGACTTCATTGACATGAACCTCGCAGAAGACCGACAACTGCTCTATGAGCGCATGTGCAAGAACATGCAGAAAGACAGAGCACGCCACAACATCCTACCGCTGTCGAAGTTCGGACTGATGCAGATTACGCGTCAGCGCGTTCGCCCCGCAATGGATGTAAATGTAGAAGAAACCTGCCCTACCTGCTTTGGTAAGGGAAAGATTAAGTCGTCAATACTGTTTACGGATCAGTTGGAGAGCAAGATTGACCGCCTAGTCAACAAGATTGGCATCCACAGCTTCTCCCTGCACGTACACCCATTCGTAGCCGCTTACATCAACAAAGGACTATGGTCGCTGAAGCGTCAATGGCAGATGAAGTATGGTTGGGGTATACGCATCATCCCATCGCAGAAACTGGCATTCTTGCAGTATGAGTTCTACGACAAGGACCGTCAGTTTATTGACATGCAGGAAGAGATTGAGACAAACTCGTAGGAACACTATCCTACCCGACTACAGAAAAATTATTCTCCGAATCGTTTGCGGTTCGGAGAATTTTCTTTAT
Source organism: Prevotellaceae bacterium HUN156 (assembly GCA_900119285.1). Lineage (GTDB taxonomy): Bacteria > Bacteroidota > Bacteroidia > Bacteroidales > Bacteroidaceae > Prevotella. The sequence continues at coordinate 97,462 of FPIT01000010.1, read as the reverse complement.
CTTTGCAGTATCGTAATAATTTGTATCATGACTGTACTTAAGGTTCTATTTTGGATTTGCCTGGCTATCTGTATCTATACCAATGTGGGCTATGGCATCATTTTATATCTGATGGTGTGCATCAAACGAATGATAAAAGGAAGAACGAAACGTAGAGAGTTGCCCGAGGACGATGCGCTACCTGACGTTACTTTCTTAGTGTGTGCCTATAACGAGCAAGATATCGTGAATGTAAAGATGGAAAACATCCAACAACTGAACTATCCCCAGAAGAAATTGCATGTTATGTGGGTCACCGATGGCTCATCAGATAATACCAATGAACGACTGAAGAGCTATCCTGAGGTGGAGATTGTGTACTCGCCAGAACGTCGAGGAAAGACGGCTGCGCTGAATCACGGCATCAGTCAAGTGAAGAGCGAGATAACGGTGATGACGGATGCCAACACCATGGTGAACAGCGAGGCAATTCGTGAAATAGTACGCTGCATGCAAGACCCGAAGGTGGGTTGCGTGGCTGGTGAGAAACGAGTGAAGGCTCGCAACGAAGGTGAGGCTGCAGGAGAAGGTGAAGGACTGTACTGGAAATATGAGAGCGCATTAAAGCATCTTGACAGTGAATTGTATTCTGCCATGGGGGCAGCTGGCGAGCTGAATGCTATCCGCACAGAACTATATGAACCAATGCCAGAGAATGCCTTGCTGGATGACTTTGTTATGTCGATGAAAATGATTAAGCGAGGATATAAAATTGCTTATACATCAGATGCTTACGCAATGGAATATGGCTCGGCAGATATGGATGAGGAATCAAAGAGAAAGCGTCGCATTGCTGCTGGTGGATTACAGAGCTGCTGGTGGTTGCGCAGTCTGATGAACCCATTCCGCTATCCCTTGGTATCTTTCCAATTTATATCTCACCGCGTGTTGCGCTGGAGCATCACACCAGTGGCAATGTTTGCCCTCATACCTATTAACGTGGCTCTCGTCATGATGAAGGCTGGAACATTATACACATTGGTGTGGATTGGTCAGATACTGTTTTATCTGGCAGCCTTCGGCGGATACGTGCTGGCAGAACGCGGCCATAAGCATCGTCTACTCTATTTGCCCTATTATTTCCTGTTTATGAACATTAATGTGTTTCATGGAATCAATTATCTAAGAACACATAAAGGTGGCGGAACATGGGAAAAAGCAAAAAGAGGATAAAAAAGTTGGTAATTTGAAAGTTTTGTTGTATCTTTGCAATGATAAATAGAGAAGAACTAAGATGACCCAAAACGAAAGAGAAATGCTACTGCAGAAGATGGCAGAAGCAAATGCCCGATTGCAGGCTATACAACGAGAGTTGGATACCGCAAAAACGAAACTAAACGAATATGAGGAGAAGGCAAAGAAGGCGGAACAAGCAAGCCGCATGAAGAGCCTCTTCCTGGCAAACATGAGCCATGAAATACGCACACCACTAAATGCTATTGAAGGATTTGCACGCGTGATGGCAGAGACCGACTCTGCCGAAGAGCGCATGAAATATATGGAGATTGTTGAAGGTAACAACAATCGCGTAATGGCACTCATCAATGAGATTCTTGATCTCTCACGTGTTGAGGCTGGCGAGATTACCATCAACAAGAGTATGACTGACTTGTCAGAATTGTGCAAGAACATTCAACTTATCTTCAAGTTCCGTTGCTCAGACAGTGTTCAGCTGTCATGGAATAATCCAACGATGAAGGTGACACTTAACACTGACGCCAACAGACTGACACAGATCTTCTCTAACCTTATCAGCAATGCCCTGAAGCATACTACCGAGGGTAAGATTACTTACGGCTATCGACTCATCAACGATGGTCAAGAGGTGGAGTTCTTTGTAACTGACACTGGTAGCGGTATTGCAGAAAAAGACTTGAAGCATATCTTCACCACCTATATGTCACGTGACGCAGAGAATCAGAATGGCTATGGCTTGGGACTGTCTCTCTGTAAGATTATCGTTGAGAAGATGGGTGGTACTATTAGCGTAAACTCTAAGGTGGGACAAGGTTCTACCTTTAAATTCATCCTGCCTTTCGAAGGAACTATTGGAGGCATGAATAAGAACAGTCGCATCACTACCAATTCGCGAACCATCCGAGTAAGCACCAAGACCGACGTGAAGAGTGCTCCACTTATTCTTGTGGCAGAAGACGAGGACAGCAACTACGAACTGGTAAAAATAGTATTGTCTAAGCGCTATCGACTGGTACGTGCTATCAATGGTATTGAAGCAGTAACATTCTGTGAAGATGAGCGTCCAGACCTGATATTGATGGATATCCGTATGCCAGATATGAATGGGCTTGATGCCACACGCATCATCAAAGAAGTAAATCACGATATCCCCATCGTTGCTCTCAGTGCCTATGCCTTCGATGAGAACATGCGCGAGGCAAAGGCTGCAGGCTGTGATGAATTCCTGGCAAAGCCCTTCCGCGTAGAAGACTTGCTGGATATGGTACAGAAATATATCAAGGATTAAAGCAGTCAGCAAAGAGCATCTCACCTACCATAAAAAACAAAAGTAGCCTATGGGTAAGTTAGCAGTATATAAGTATGTGTCAGCCATGTTTCTGACAATCCAGATTATATTGGTATTGTTTACATTTATGGGACTCTTTGGTGGTAATGTCACACCTGTAGGCAATATGGCGCGTGCAATGTGTGTCTATATCCTTCCACTACTCATTATCGCAAATTTCCTGATGCTAATCTATTGGTTAGTGCGCCGTCGTTGGCTGTTTTCTCTGATTCCAATAGTTACTATTGCTTGCTGCATTCCCTATTCTGGAACTATCTATCAACTGAGTTTTGATAAACCACAAGAGAATACAGAGAAAGGACTGAAGATTGCTTCTTATAATGTGGCGATGTTCGGACGCGAGACATCAGGATTTATGGCTCAGGATATATTGGCTGAGATGCGACGCCAGAAGGTAGACGTGCTCTGCATACAAGAGTACAACGAGATAAGTGGCGACAAAAAGAACTCCGAGAGTTATAAAGACTACTTCCCTTATATGCAGGTAGGTCGTGAGGATATGGTTATCTTCAGCCGTTATCCCATTAAAGCACATAAGAAGATGCTCTTTGATGAGACAAACAATAGTGCGATGTGGGCAGATATCGATGTCAAGGGAAAAGATATACGAGTATTTAATATCCACCTGGAGACAACAGGTATCAATCGCACGCTCCATAGTGCAGGTAAGATGATGGTACAAAACCGTGAGGTTGATACAAACAAACTGTTGAATGCTATCTGGGGTAACTATACGCTGGGCATGATGTTCCGTTCTGGACAGGCTATTACCATTGCCAACGAGAAAAGAGAATCAGAGAAACCTGTCATTCTGTGTGGTGACTTCAACGATGTGCCCTACTCTTTCGTGTATAATACGGTATTGGGCGACATGGTGGATGGCTTTAAGGAATGTGGTGCCGGATGGATGTATACCTATCGCAGCAAGCACAAGCCTGTACGCATTGATTACATCTTCCACGATGAGAGTCTGAAAGGTATCTCGTATTATAAAACTGAGATGACTTACTCTGACCACTATCCTATATTTATGAAGATAGCACTCTAAATATACAATAAATCCTCGCTAAGTGGCGAGGATTTATTATTTTTCTGCTCTCAAACAATCTTGAATCTTACGCGGAAGGAATGTTCCTGTTCGTCCCAGTTAGTACCCAGCAGTTCAAAGCGACCAATCTGAGAAGTAGAGCGTACATGCTTGCCAATACACGGACAAACATCATAATCACCTATTCGTACTAGACGGATGGTTTCTGAGGCATCGTCAGGAAGACGATCTAAAGAGATTTCTGCAGGTAACTCATCGCGTGTAACAAACTCGAAGGTTACGGGCAGATCATCTTCTATCAACTCATTCATTCGTCGCTCTATCTCACGCTCTTCTTGACGCGAGGGTTTCTGGGCAAGATGAAAACTCATCTTACTCTTCTTACGCTCCACATGGGCATTGAATGAACGTCCACAATCAAACATGCGAATCATTGTCTGATTCAGCAAATGTTCCGCAGTATGAGCAGGAGGAAACTCCTCTTTGTTGTGCTCGTTAAGAATATAATCAGCCATCGTTATGAGATAATTGCGTATATATTATACCTTGAACTTCAATATAATAGCACTAAGTGGTTCAAGTGTTAGAGGAATACTTCCGTCTTGTTGGAGTGAGAGTTTTATCTTCTGTTCTGAGAGTAAATCTGTAGCCATTGCGTTCTTTTCCTTCATATGGAGATAATCGAAAGCATGGGCAGGAATATTCACAGTAGTCGTCACTGGAAGTGTATCGAAGTTTGCCACCACAAGTAGCACCTCTGCACCTGCTTTGCGAAGGAAAGCATACTGACGCTGCAGTTGTCCGTTTACATACATCAAGTCAAAGGAAACGCCATCAGTAACAGCCTTCTCCTTTCGGGCGATAGTCATTACCTTCTTATATATGGCGGCAAGTGACTGTTCGGCATCTGTCAATTTACCTTTGGCAGCACGAACCATCGTGTCAACACTCCAATAGTCGAAAATGGTGGTACGACCATCTCTGCCACTAAATCCTTCCTGATCCATACCACGCTCACCGTATTCTTGAGCAAAATAGATCATCAGCGGATTCTGTTGCAGTAGTGCTGAGACAATTAGTCCTGGTACTCCCTTGCGAGCATCGCCTGCAAAGAAGTCACTGGCGATACGCTGTTCGTCATGATTCTCTAAGAAGTAAAGCATGTGCTGACGGATGTCGTCCGTCTGCTGCCAAGCGTTTGTGATGGCATGTGCAGACTGTCTTCCACACATCACCTCACGGATAGTGTCGTACATGCCTACTTTGTCGTATAGATAATCAAAGCCTGCTCCGATATAGTTACGATATTCCGCAGGATTATACACCTCACCAATAAACAGAATATCAGGATAGCGATACTTGACCTTGTCTGTTGCCCAATGCCAAAAGGCGGCAGGCACCATCTCTGCCATATCGCATCGGAAACCGTCAATACCTTTAGATGCCCAGAACAAGAGAATATCGGTCATCTTATCCCATGTATTGGGAATAGGATTGAAGTACCCTACTCTACCAGCATAATAGTCGAGACCATAGTTAAGCTTCACCGTTTCATACCAGTCGTTCATGCCTGGTGCATTGTTGAAGCAATCATTACCTGTAGCTTTTGCTGGTTCCTCGGAGTATGCTTCTTTCTCACCCTTATACAAATCAAGATAAGGTTCAAAGCGCTGACCAGGACAATAGTAGAAATTATTCTGAGGGTCAAAGCCATGTTGGGGATTGTCCTCCGCTCCTAAATCTTTTATGTCTGTAGGTTTACAGATAGAATGATACTGACGAGCTACATGGTTAGGCACAAAGTCGATGATGACCTTCATTCCTGCCTGATGAGTACGCTCTACAAGTGCCTCAAACTCCTTCATGCGCTGCTCTACATCAACAGCTAAGTCTGGATCTATGTCGTAATAATCAGTAATAGCATACGGAGAGCCAGCCTTGCCTTTCACTACTGCAGGATGCTGACGAGGAATACCATACTTTGTATAGTCGGTCTGTGTAGCATGACGAATAACACCAGTGTACCAAATATGGCTTACGCCCATATTGGCAAGATCCTTCAATACCTTTGGTGTGAAGTCATTCATCTTTCCACAACCATTTTCGGCAATCGTGCCGTTCTCCTTGCAAGAGACATCGCGATTGCCGAAAAGTCGTGTAAAAACCTGATAAATAATAAGCTTATCCATCAGTATCTATTGTTTATTATTACTCAATTCCGTGAGCAGGAACGTCCTTATTGATCTTTGCAATCATACCCTGCAAAGCCTTGCCAGGACCACACTCAGTGAAATCAGTTGCACCATCAGCAATCATGTTCTGAACAATCTGAGTCCAACGAACAGAGCTTGTGAGCTGTGCAATCAGGTTAGCCTTGATTTCTGCGGGATCAGTATGAGGCTTAGCATCAACATTCTGGTAAACAGGACACTTAGGAGTCTTAATCTCAGTCTTCTCGATAGCTGCCTGAAGCTCATCCTTAGCAGGCTGCATCAGAGGAGAATGGAAAGCACCACCAACCTTCAGAGGCAGAGCACGCTTAGCACCAGCTGCCTTCAACTGCTCGCAAGCTTCGTTGATAGCATCAATCTCACCAGAGATAACCAACTGACCAGGGTTGTTGTAGTTAGCTGCAACGCAAACCCCCTTACCCATCTTGCTGACAGCAGCACAAACTTCTTCTACCTTCTCATCAGGAAGACCGATAATGGCAGCCATTGTTGAGGGAGCAGCCTCACAAGCTTTCTGCATAGCCATAGCACGAGCATAAACCAATTTAAGACCATCCTCGAATGACAATGCACCAGCAGCAACCAATGCAGAGAACTCACCCAATGAATGACCGGCTGTCATCTCTGGCTGGAACTTGTCGCCCATGCAGAAGGCAGAAATTACACTATGAAGGAAGACAGCAGGCTGAGTAACCTTGGTCTGCTTCAGATCCTCGTCAGTACCAGCAAACATGATGTCTGTGATGCGATAGCCAAGAATCTCGTTAGCTTTCTCAAACAATTCCTTTGCAGTCTCATTGTTGTCATACAGGTCTTTACCCATACCAACAAACTGTGCACCCTGTCCAGGGAATACAAATGCTTTCATTTTCTATTTATTTTTAAAACGTTTTTTCTAAATCGGATGCAAATATACTCATTTTCTAAGACATAGCCAAATATATTCATTTATTTACCATTTAATTTGGTCGTTTCATAATTATATAGTACCTTTGCATTCGCGAAAAAATGAAGGAGCATTACTTGCTGACGCTCACTTACTCGGAGAGTTTAAACATATTTGACTCTCCTCGCACTCAGCCCAACAAACACGTTTGTTGGCATTCGCTTACTCGGAGAGTTGGCAGAGTGATCGATCGCGCTGGACTCGAAATCCGGTATACCCTTTTCGGGTATCGGGGGTTTGAATCCCTCACTCTCCGCAAAAAGAAAGGGAACCGAAATGGTTCCCTTTCTTTTTGTTTCAGTATTCTTATATTAGAATATCGGCATATCTGTATTGCTTATTTTCTTGACAGCGATACACTCCATCTCGATTAGCCAACCAGGTCGGCACACTGGAGCTAGTACGATAACACAAGGCTTCTCTGGGAAACGCTCGGCAAAGAGTTTCTTTACCACATGATAATCTGCCGTATCACGCAGATAGACTATCATCACGCTCACATCCTCAAAACCACAGTCAGCCTCACTAAGTAATGCGTCAACATTCTCCCACATTCTTTGTGTCTGCTTGATGATGTCCTTAGGATGTACAATTTGTCCTTTATTGTCGATACTTGCTGTACCAGAAATAAACACTTGACGGCGATCTTGGTAGTCAATATAAATACCACGCTCAAAGCTTACACCGTATTCACTGGTACGATTCAGGTGAGTAGGTGCATATAAATAATGTACCTGTTCTTTTTTGATTCCCGCAACGGCATAGGCATCCATCTGAGTCAGCACTTTATGATTGATGGCACGTCCGCCAATACCCGTTGATGCTATGTAATGCGTATCAGTTGTCAGTCCTGCTGTGGCAAACACTGTATTGCGGGCTTTCACTACTCCTGCATAGTTGTTGTCCACATCATTCACGAAGAGCCATGTGCGCTGACAGTTGTCTGCCAATGTTGAACCTTCTTGACGTAATTGACTAATATAATCATTAAAGAGTTGTAGTGTCTGCTGTTCAGAATCAGCTCCCATACAATTGGCAGAAGCGCTCCATAGATGGCGCAAGTTACCATGCTTCACCTCGTACAATCCGTTAGGAAGTTTTCTACTACTAACATCTGTCATCAGATACACCCATAGTGCCACCTTCGTACCGTCCAAAGGTGGTTGACCGACTATACTCTTAGCACAGTCTGTAGTATCAGCCTTCAATACTTCTTCGCCTTGGTTTGCTACATCACTCAGGAAGTAACGCATGATGATAGGCGTAGCGACATTCAAGGTTTCAGTCTTTAGTTTCTTATAGCCGTTTATGATTGCAGTCAGTTGTGCCTGAAAGGTCGCTGTCACGTCGTTGGCATGTATCATCACCTGATACTCCTTTACGTTGCCTCCCGTTTCAAAACAGGCTATTTCTGCATGGGCATCATCCCATTGTATATATTCATTTCTCATTGGTGTGCAAAGGTATAAAAACATTTTGAAATATCCAATAAAATTATTATCTTTGCAACAAAATACCGAATAATTATGAAGAAAATATTGCTGTCATTGTTATGTGTTACGCTGCTGACTGCCTGTCAGGAGTCGCTGGAAGACCGTTGTGAGCGCGAAGCTAAGGAATATACAAAGAAACACTGCCCTGCTCTCATTGCAGATGACATCATAATGGACGAGATGACTTTCGATAAAGCCACCCATACCATTGCATATATTTATACGGTGAAAGGCGAGCTCGATGATTCTGTTGTCATCAATAGCAACGACCCACGCAAACGTCTGCTTGAGCAAGTAAAGAACACTCCCAATCTGAAACTCTATAAGGACGCTGGCTATAACTTCCGTTATACTTATTATTCGGCAAAAGAAAACGGAACGAAGCTCTTTGAAGCAACGTTCCGTAAATCTGATTATCGTTAACGCTAATCGTTAACCTTATATTACTCTTCAACACCCTCGGGCTTCATGTTGGTGTACACAGTCTGTACATCATCGAAGTCTTCGAGTTTCTCAATCATCTTGTCGATGGTCTCACGCTCCTCGGGAGTAACGTCCTTCAGGTCGTTAGGAATGCGAGTGAACTCAGCACCTGTTACCTCGAAACCATTCTCCTCAAGATGTTTCTGAATAGCACCGAATGAAGAAGGATCGCCATAGATGGTGATGCTGTTCTCCTCTTCGTCCTCATCGTACTCATCCTCTACTCCATAGTCGATAAGGTCGAGAATCATCTCATCCATATCCAGACCGTCGGTCTTCTTGAAAGTGAATACGCACTTGTGGTCGAACAGGAATGACAGAGAACCCTGAGTGCCCAGGTTACCATTAAACTTGTTGAATACTGAGCGAACGTCACCTACAGTACGTGTGGTGTTATCAGTCAGTGTATCTACGAAGATAGCTATTCCGTGAGGACCATATCCCTCGTAAGTTACCTCCTTATAGTCGCTCTGGTCCTTACCCATAGCGTTTTTGATAGCACGCTCGATGTTATCCTTCGGCATATTCTCGCGCTTAGCGTTTGCGATGATAGCACGCAGTGCAGGGTTCATGTCGGGCTCTGGACCGCCAGCCTTTACGGCAATGGCAATCTGTTTACCAATCTTTGTAAATGTCTTGGCCATGTGGCCCCATCTCTTCAATTTCGCAGCTTTGCGATATTCAAATGCTCTTCCCATATTTTTAATTCTTAATTTTTTATGCTTAATTATTAATTATCGAAGCTCTGCATTGAGCTGCTTCTTTAGGTTCTGAATCAACTTATTCATGATGGCTTCAATCTGCTTGTCGCCCATGGTCTTCTCAGCATCCTGAAGGATGAAGTTGACGGCATACGATTTCTTGCCAGCAGGCAGTTTGTCGCCTTCGTATACATCAAACAATTCTACCTTCTTCAGCAGTTTCTTCTCTGTTTGACGAGCAATCTGTTCAATCTGTGCAAACTCTACGTTCTTATCAATCAGCAGAGCCAAGTCACGACTTACAGCAGGATACTTAGCAATCTCTGTATAGAGTACCTTCTGCTTACGGATTACCTTCATCAAGGCTGTCCAGTTCAACTCTGCATAGTAAACAGGAGTCTCAATATCAAACTGGCGTTGCAACTTCTTTGTCAGCACACCCATCTCGATGAGCTTCTTACCACCACGATTCTCAATGGTAAGACCATTAGAAAAAATGGTGTTTTCAGACTTTTTACGAACCAACATACCTGGTTGTACACCGATGCGAGCCAAAATATTCTGAACGTATGCATCCAGCTCAGCATATGAGGTGTCCTCGTTTTGGTGAGCCCAAGAGCCTTCAACACGCTTGCCAGTCAGCCACAGAGCCATGTGGTTCTGTTCCTTATAAGCCTGCATAGGATCGTCTTGATTCTCCTTTTCTGGGTCGAAGCTATATACATTGCCAAACTCAAAGAAACGGCAGTTGCCATTTTTACGCTTAGCATTATGCTCTATACTCTCCAAACCGCCAAATAGCAGTGTGCCACGCATCACATTTAAGTCGCTTGACAGCGGATTCATAATCTTTACCAGCTGAGCCTGCTGCTCTTCTTCATAGTATGCAGCCTTTGTCAGCGAGTTATTCAGAATCTCGTTGAATCCTGCACCTACCAACTGTTCACTCACCAGATTAGCTAACTTGTGCTTCTGGTCTTCATCGCCTTTGATAACCAAGCTTGACTTCAGCTGAGTAGGAATCTCCACATTATTATATCCATAGATGCGCAGGATATCCTCTACAACATCGCAAGGACGCTGTACGTCTACACGATAGCCAGGAATCTCGAGCACCAGCTCTTCTGCATTCTCGCTGAGCACCTTCATCTCTAAAGACTCGCAGATGCTCTTGATAGTCTCAACGGAGATCTCCTTACCAATGAGAGAATTGACATAATCGAAGCGTAGCGTAACTTTTGCGTTCTCCATTACTTCAGGATATACATCCTTAATCTCCATTGACACCTTACCACCTGCCAACTCTTTGCAGAGCTGAGCAGCATACTTTAGTGCATCGATTGTTCCGTTGGGGTCTACGCCACGTTCGAAACGGAATGAAGCGTCAGTGCTGAGTCCATGACGACGAGCAGACTTACGAATCCAGGTTGGATGGAAGTAAGCACTCTCCAAGACTACATTCTTTGTAGTTTCGTAGGTACCACTACCCTTACCGCCGAATACACCAGCAATACACATAGGCTCTTCAGCATTGCAGATAGCCAAGTCACGGTCAGAGAGCTTATGCTCCTCACCATCCAAAGTCTGGAATGGTGTGCCTTCTAGCATTGTTTTTACAACAATCTTATGACCAGTCACCATATCTGCATCAAAGCAGTGGAGAGGCTGACCAAGAGCCATCATTACGTAGTTGGTAATATCTACAATATTGTTGATGGGACGTAGTCCGATAGTAGTTAACTTGTTCTTTAGCCATTCAGGTGATTCTTTTACCTCACAGTCAGTTACGCTTACACAAGCATAGCGTTTACAAGCCTCGGTGTTCTCAATAACCACATCAATAGGAAGGTCGTGATTATCAACAACGAAATCGTTGGCTGTGGGTTTGTGAAGTGCGGTCTTATAACCATTCTGCTTCAGCCACGCATACAGGTCGCGTGCTACACCCCAATGGCTCAGAGCGTCAGCACGGTTGGCTGTGATGTCAACTTCGATGAGCCAGTCGCTCTCCAAGTTGTAATATTCTGCGGCAGGAGTACCCACAACAGCATCTTCAGGCAATACGATGATGCCATCGTGGCTGGTACCTACACCAATCTCGTCCTCGGCACAAATCATGCCCAGCGACTCTACGCCACGCAGCTTAGACTTCTTGATGACAAACTCCTTGTCGCCATCATAGAGCACGCAACCCAGATCGGCTACAATCACCTTCTGACCTGCTGCTACGTTGGGAGCGCCACACACAATCTGCTGAGGCTCGCCCTTACCTAAGTCTACTGTTGTTACATGCAGATGATCTGAGTCTGGATGCATCTCGCAAGTCAGCACCTTGCCGACATAAAGTCCCTTCAGACCGCCCTTGATACTCTGTACTTCTTCGAGTGCGTCAACTTCCAAACCTGTAGATGTCAGTGCATCGCACACCTGCTGTGGTGTGAGTTCGAAATCAACGTACTCCTTTAGCCATTTATACGATATATTCATCTTTGTAAATTTACTCTTTTCTGATTGTATAAATACGATTTCTTTAAATCGGGCACAAAATTACAAAAAATCGGGCAAAGCACAAAGCATTTACCCGATTTTCTTATAATATAGGTGTCAGATGAGTATCTTTACTCATGTGACAATGGGGTAACAAAGCGCATTTCATGAAGAATACGCTGTTGACGACGTAGCATATATCTACTGGGATGGGCAGAATTAAAGCGACGCGGATTAGGCAGAGAAACGGCTATAAGTGCACTTTGTCCTTTCGTCAGTTGACTGGCAGAGGTGCCAAAATGCCACTTTGCTACAGCATCTGCACCATAAATTCCATCGCCCATTTCTATACTGTTGAGATAGACCTCCATAATGCGCTGTTTTGACCAGCAGAGTTCTATCATGGCTGTAAAATAAACTTCAAAGCCTTTACGCAGCCATGAACGTCCTGGCCATAAGAAAACATTCTTTGCAGTCTGTTGACTAATGGTTGAAGCGCCATGTTTCCGTTTGTCGGGATGTTTGATATTACGCATGGCAGCTTGTTCAATGGCTTTAAAGTCAAAACCGTGATGCTCTTGAAAGTGAGAATCTTCGGATGCCATAACGGCTGTTGACAATGAGGGAGCTATCTCTTCGATAGGCACCCAATGATGGTGGAGTGTCAACTCCTGATGATTTGCTTTCTGTTGTGCCAAACGGATAAACATTAGTGGTGTATAATAAACGGGCATCCATCGCAGCACAATAACAGAAAGAATAGTGGAGGCGAAAAACGCCACCACTATCCATTTTATTGTTTTTTTTATGAAACTCAGTTTTTGCTTCAAAACTCTTTTTCAATTAGTTGTTAGCCTGCTTCTGAGCTTCCTCAATCATCTTCTTAGAAGCGTACATATAAACCTCTACACGACGATTCTGCTTGCGACCAGCCTCAGTACCATTGTCGGCAACAGGATTAGTAGAACCCTGACCTTCAACGCTCTTAATCTGAGCATTGCTAACGCCACAAGACTTCAGATATGTATCAACGCTCTTTGCACGGTTTACAGACAAAGGCTGGTTAACTGCGTCAGAACCAGTGCTGTCAGTATGACCGATGATAGCAACGTCACAATCCTTGTTCTCGTTCAGCACCTGAGCAAACTTAGCCAAAGAGCTCTTTGCGCTCTGAGAAAGGTCAGCCTTACCAGTAGCAAACAGGATACCTGAATCAAAAGTAACCTTTACAGCTTCAAGGCCGTTAGCGTCCTGAATAGTCTGTACCTGAGCGTTCTGAACCTGCTCTGCAGCCTTCTTAGCTTTATCCATACGATTACCAATGATTGCACCAGCACCAGCACCTACAGCACCGCCTACAGCAGCACCAACAGCTGTGTTACCAGCAACATGGCCAATAATCGCACCTAACAAAGCACCGCCACCGGCGCCAATACCTGCACCTTTCTGCGTGTTATTACATGCAACACATATACCTACACACAGCAACAAAGATAGAATTTTTGTCTTCATAATTTTAGTTGTTTTAAGTGAAACGTTAGTTTTCTGAGTGCAAAGATAGTAAATAATTGATAATTCGCAACTGATTTTTGATATTTATTTTGTACCTTTGCAGCAAAATTTAAGAATTCCATTCAAAAATATGGCAAAAGAACTAAAAGAATTAACAAAAAGAGCTGACAACTATAGCCAGTGGTATAATGATTTGGTAGTAAAGGCAGACCTCGCAGAGCAGTCTGCTGTTCGTGGCTGTATGGTCATCAAGCCTTACGGTTATGCTATTTGGGAGAAGATGCAGCGCGAGCTGGATCGCATGTTCAAGGAGACTGGTGCACAGAACGCCTACTTCCCCTTGCTGATTCCAAAGTCGTTCCTGTCAAGAGAGGCAGAGCATGTAGAAGGTTTCGCTAAGGAGTGTGCTGTAGTAACACACTACCGTTTGAAGGCAACCGAGGATAAGAGCGGTGTAGTCGTTGACCCTGCAGCTAAGCTGGAGGAAGAACTCATCGTTCGTCCTACCTCAGAGACTATTATCTGGAACACTTATAAAAACTGGATTCACTCATGGCGCGATCTGCCTTTGATGTGCAACCAGTGGTGTAATGTGATGCGCTGGGAGATGCGCACTCGCCCATTCCTTCGCACTTCAGAATTCCTGTGGCAGGAAGGTCATACTGCTCACGCTACCCGCGAGGAAGCCGAAGAGGAAGCAAAGAAGATGTTGCACGTTTACGCTAAGTTCGCTGAAGAGTGGATGGCTGTTCCCGTGCTGCAGGGTGTAAAGAGTGAGACAGAGCGTTTCGCTGGTGCTCTCGATACTTATACTATTGAAGCTATGATGCAGGATGGTAAGGCACTGCAGAGCGGTACCTCTCACTTCCTCGGTCAGAACTTCGCTAAGGCTTTCGAGGTTACCTATCTTTATAAGGAGAACAAGCCCGAATATGTATGGGCTACTTCATGGGGTGTTTCTACTCGACTCATCGGTGCGCTCATCATGACTCACTCTGATGACAATGGTCTTGTACTTCCTCCACGTCTTGCTCCTATTCAGGTAGTCATCATTCCTATTGCCACCAAGCCCGAGCAGATGGAGCTCGTCAACAAGGAGGTAACTCCTATCATAGAGGAGTTACGCAAGAAGGGAATCAGCGTGAAGTTCGACGATTCAGACAACAAGCGTCCTGGATTCAAGTTCGCCGACTACGAGTTGAAGGGTGTTCCTGTACGCCTTGTACTCGGTGCTCGTGACTTAGAGAACGGCACTATTGAGGTGATGCGTCGTGACACTCTGGAGAAAGAGACACGTCCTATTGAAGGTATTGCTCAGTATGTTGAGAACCTCTTGGAAGAAATCCAGAAGAACATCTTCGAGAAGGCTCGCAAGTATCGCGATGAGCGCGTTTACGAGTGCGACAACTACGAGGAGTTCAAGGAGAAGGTAAAAGACGGCGGCTTCTTCCTCTGCCACTGGGACGGCACAGCTGAGACCGAGGCGAAGATTAAGGAAGAGACACAGGCTACTATCCGTTGCGTACCTTTCGCCTACGAGCAGACTCCAGGTACCGATATGGTAAGCGGTAAGCCTGCCAAGTATCGTGTTATTATTGCTCGCAGCTACTAAACTGCAACGACGGTATATATTATATTGATGAGGTCATCTACAATGGATGGCCTCATTATTTTTTATATTACAATATTATTCGTTTGATTCTATAGACAATCAAATCCTAATAATTCTCAAATCTTTCTTCAAAGATACTCTTTTTACATCATTTTGTCGTACTTTTGTAACAAACGTTACAAGATGGTTTATTTCATAGGCATTAACATCTTTACTTTCATTGTCTATGGCATTGACAAGTGGAAGTCTAAGCAGAGCGGTTGGCGCATATCTGAGGCCTGTTTGCTTATGCTTGCGATTATCGGAGGCAGCATTGGTGCTTTATTGGGAATGAATGTCTGGCATCATAAAACGCTGCATAAGAAGTTCAGATTTGGACTTCCACTCATTTTATTTGCTCAAATTCTCCTTATTTTTCTAATATTAAAATACATTTTGACAGACTCTTATGAAAAATAAAATAATAATAGCGATAGACTCATTTAAGGGTTGTCTGACATCTGTGGAGGCTAATGAGGCTGCTACAGAGGCTATTAGAAGTAGAATGAAAGATGCAGAGATTGTGCAGGTGCCCGTCAGCGATGGAGGTGAGGGATTTCTGGATGCCTTTCGTGTTGCTATTGGTGGAAATGAAATAAAGGTGGCCACTAAAGATGCGCTGATGCGCCCCATCTTTGCCAGATATCTATTGCAGGGAGAGACAGCAGTTATAGAAATTGCACAAGCTAGCGGACTGACACTACTGCAGACTGAAGAACGTAATCCACTGGTGGCTACTAGCTATGGTACAGGACTGATGGTTGCCGATGCTGTAAGACGAGGAGCAAAACACATAATCGTTGGACTTGGAGGTAGTGCTACTAGTGATGCGGGTATCGGAATGCTTCGTGCACTCATCGACACCTTTGCCCCATCCCACTTTGCTCGTCGTTGGGATGATATAGAAGTGCTAAAGGATGTGCACTTTACGATAGCCACCGATGTAAAGAATCCGCTATGTGGAAAGAATGGTGCTGCCTTCGTTTTTGCTCCTCAAAAAGGTGCTACGCCTGATATGGTTCGTCAATTAGATGATCGTGCACGAAGGTTTGCAGAGATATCGGCCAAGCACTTTGGCTATGATTGTCAGAATAGTGTTGGTGCAGGAGCTGCTGGAGGAATTGGCTATGCCTTTCTGCAATATATGAATGCAACCTGTAAACCTGGTATTGAGCTACTATTGGAAACTATCAACTTCAAGGAAATTGTGAGCGATTCCAATCTTGTGATTACAGGTGAAGGTTCTGCAGACAAACAGACGCTGATGGGAAAGTTGCCCATGGGCATTCTTCGGCAATCTGGTGATGTGCCAGTATGCCTCATAGCAGGTAGGATAAATAATGAAGAGGATTTGCGTAAAATTGGCTTTGCTGACATTAGGTGTATCAATCCTGAGAATATCAGCCTAGAAGAGGCTATGCGTAAGGATGTTGCGATTCAAAACATCAAGAATACAATCAGTAGTATTTGTGTAAATACAAAACTTTTATGGCGTAGAAAGAGCTGAAAGTGACTGATTTTTCGTAACTTTGCAGCCCAAAAAGTAAATTTAATGGGAAAAGAAACAACAGATACTTCATTAAAACGCCAACTGAAGGTACTCACCATTCCAGTATTTATTGAGATGGCTCTTGTCATGATGTTAGGAGCCGTAGATACCGTCATGCTGAGCCGCTATAGTGATAATAGTGTGGCTGCAGTGGGACTGGACAACCAGCTTATCTCACTTGTATTTCTTGTCTATCAGTTCTTCTCAATGGGTGCCGCTATCTTGTGTGCACAGTATATCGGAGCAGGACTGAAGAAAAGACTGGTACAGGTAGTTGGCATGGCTTTGGTGGTCAACCTGATAGTGGGTTTCGGTGTGAGTGCCCTACTCTTTTTCTATGCCGAAGAACTTCTGAAACTGATGGGACTTCGCCCTGAATTGATGGGCGATGGACTGATATATCTTCAAGTTACTGGAGCTCTATCATTTTTTCAGGCTTTGTCGCTGACATTTTCTGCATCGCTGCGAAGTGCAGACAAGGTGGTCTATCCGATGGTGGTGACAGGTATTGTGAATGTCATCAATATTCTAGGTAACTATGCACTCATCTTCGGACATTGGGGCTTCCCGCAATTAGGTGTTGAGGGTGCTGCTATTTCTACCGCTACCTGTAGAGCTATTGCGATGATTCTACTTTGTGTCATCCACTTCAAGGTACACATTCCACGTTTCCCCATGAAGTATTTCCGTCCGATGCCATGGCAAGAGCTGAAGAATCTGCTACACATCGGTATACCAGCCATGAGCGAGAATATCAGCTATTGTCTCTCACAGGTAGTCATTACATATTTCATCAATGAGATTAGCAACGAGGCTTTGGCTGCACGCACCTATTGTCACAATATGATAATGTTTGTCTACCTGTTTTGTCTGAGCATTACGCAGGGCGGTGATATATTGGTGGGCCACTTGGTTGGTCAGCAGCGTCATCAGGCGGCCTACGTCTTGGGCAACTACTTCTTCCGTTGGTCAATGATTATCACTCTGACAGGCTCCATTATGCTTGCAATTACAGGAGAGAACATTCTGAGTGCTTTCACAGATAATGAGGAGATTATCAAAATGGGTGTCTGGGTGCTCTTTGTTGATATATTCTTGGAGGTAGGACGCACATCAAATATTTTTGCCGGCAGTACTTTGAGAGCTACAGGCGATGTGGTCTATCCTTTCGTGATAGGTGTCATCTTCCAGTGGAGTGTGGCTGTAGGTGTTAGCTATGTCATTGGTATTCCATTGGGTTTTGGACTTGTTGGAATGTGGATAGGCTTTGCCCTTGATGAGAATATCCGAGGCGTCATCCTAATGCGTCGCTGGCGTTCTGGTAAATGGCGCACAAAGGGATTTGTAAAGAAGTAACATTTTCAATAAAACTAAACTATGGTTAGAACTGCAACAACTAAAGACATTAAACGCATTATCGAATTGCTGCATCAGGTGAATATGGTGCACCACGTGATTCGCCCTGACTTATTCAAGCCCTATACCACAAAGTATAATGAACAGGAACTGGAGCAAATGCTCCACGATGATAGCAAACCCATCTTTGTCTTTGACGATGGAGAAGTTGAGGGCTATGCTTTCTGCCAGATTACGGAAGTGAGAGACCATCAACTATTGGAAGACATCAAGACATTGTATATTGATGATATCTGCGTTGACGAGCGTGCTCGTGGCAAACATGTTGGTACAGCCTTGTATGAGCATGTCTACAACTATGCAAAGGCTATTGCTTGCAACAATATCACATTAAATGTCTGGGAAGGCAACACCCCTGCTCTGAATTTCTATCAGCGCATGGGCATGAAAGTGCAAAAGACTACAATGGAAACGATTATCGGTTAATGGTTATAGTTCTATAACCTCTTCTTCAAAATAGCCGTCACGATTGATAACGAAGCGACGACTCTGTTCAGCCTCCATCTTTTGGGTGGTATAGGAAATATAAAAATAGAACAGCGTCACTTCAAACTCGCTGGTAATGTAGTAGTCGGAAAAAACCTTTCCGAAGTCGTCAGACCTATCTTCACTTTTCTCTTCGTAAAGACAGATATGGTCTATTGGTTTATACTCATGGTTAAGTGTATAGAGATAGAGCGTAGAAGTAATAGAGTCCTGTTGCTCAGAGAGTAGAAGCATGCGATGTCCATAAGCCTTAGGCAATAAAAGAGCTTTCAGGCGACTGTCGGCAGGATAGCCTAACCTGGAGGCTACTGTAGCTGGTACTCGACCAAACTGGCCTAACTTACTGAATGTGCCACGTGCAGACTGAATTGGTAGCGAACAATATTGCAAGGTATCATAAAAAGCATCAACAGGATCATCGTAGACGCCTGCCTGTCGCTTCATCTCCTTCAGCTGTTCAGCCTTGCGAATGCTGTCCACCATCTGCTCGTAGAAAAAAGCATCCCTCTTGCGCTGACCACACGAGATGAGGGCCAGTACAAGAGGGATGAGTATGCAGAGGATGGCGCTACGCATTAGCCACCAAAGTTATCATACATAATTGATTCGGGATCTACACCCAGTGAGTCGAGCATAGAGACAACGGCCTTTGACATAGGACCAGGACCGCACATGTAGTACTCGATATCCTCGGGAGCTTCGTGGTCTTTCAGATAGGTGTTGAGCATTACCTGATGAACAAAGCCTGGGGTGTACTTCACGCCTGCTGCATCGGCTGCAGGATCGGGACGGTCGAGTGCCAAATGGAAGTGGAAGTTGGGATACTCCTTCTCCAATCCGAGGAAGTCGTCGAGATAGAACACCTCGTTGAGGGCACGAGCGCCATAGAAGTAGTGCATCTCGCGATCGGTAGTATGCAGCGTCTTGGTCATGTGCATAATCTGAGCACGCAATGGAGCCATACCGGCACCACCACCTACCCAAATCATCTCCTTCTTGGTGTCGAAGTGTGGGTGGAAGTCACCATAAGGACCAGACATGATAACCTTGTCGCCAGGCTTCAGAGAGAAGATGTAAGACGAAGCGATACCTGGGTTCACCTCCATGAAACCACTGCGGTCTGCCTTGAAAGGAGGTGTGGCGATACGAACAGTCAACATGAAGACGTCGCCCTCAGCGGGATAGTTGGCCATAGAGTAAGCACGGATGGTGGGTTCGGGGTTCTTACACTTCAGTGGGAAGAGTCCGAACTTCTCCCATGCAGGCAGATACTCATCGCCGATGAGGCTCTTATCGAAGTCCTTATCATAGTCGATGCAGTCGAATGCAGGAATCTTAATCTGTGCATAAGAACCGGGCAGGAAGTCCATGTGAGCACCAGCAGGCAGCTGTACCTTGAACTCCTTGATGAAGGTGGCCACATTCTTGTTAGAGATAACGGTACACTCGTACTCCTTAACACCGAGTACGCTCTCGTCAACATGAATCTTCAGGTCGCCCTTTACCTTGCACTGACAACCGAGGCGCCAGTGGTTCTTGATTTCCTTACGAGTGAAGTGAGGCTTCTCAGAGTCGAGTATCTCACCCCCACCCTCAAGTACCTGCACTTTACACTGTCCACAGCTGGCCTTACCACCACAAGCAGAGGGCAGGAAGATGCCGTTCTCGTTGAGCGTAGCCATCAGGTTGTTGCCCTGGGGTACGTTGATGGTGCGGTCGCCGTTAATCTCGATATTTACATTGCCCGAGGGAGAGAGATACTTCTTCGCTACGAGCAGGATAATCACCAACAGGATGATTACCAAGAGGAAAACTCCTATACTATATGCTATAAACTGAGCCATATATTCATTGAACATTTAACATTGAACATTGACCATTATATATTCAGGCCACTAAAACACATCATAGCCATAGCCATGAGACCTACGGTGATGAATACGATACCGAGGCCCTGCAGGGGCTTGGGTACGTCTGAATACTGCATCTTCTCGCGGATGGCACCCAAGGCAACGATAGCCAGTGTCCAACCGATACCAGAACCGAAGCCATAGACAATGGCATCCCATACTGATGTGATAGCCTGTGAATTGGTGGGTTCCATGAGGATGCGCTGCTGCATAAACAGTGAGGCACCCATGATAGCACAGTTAACGGCAATCAGTGGCAGGAAGATACCCAGCGCAGCATAGAGCGAAGGACTGTATTTCTCAACCGTCATCTCTACCAACTGTACCATACCAGCGATGACAGCGATAAAGAGGATAAATGACAGATAGCTCAAATCAACACCCGCAACAAGGCAGTCGGGACCGAGCACCTTAGTTTGCAACAGATAGTTGACGGGAACGGTTACTGTCAACACAAAGGTTACAGCTAAACCGAGTCCTAATGAGGTCTTTACCGTCTTCGAAACAGCAAGGTAAGAACACATGCCGAGGAAGAAGGCAAAAATCATATTGTCGACGAAAATCGAACGGAATAGTAATGATATTGCGTGTTCCATATCTTATTTCTCCTTATAAAAGTAAGCACGATGTACCCAAATCACACAGCCCACAAGAATCAGTGCCATAGCGGGCATCGTCATCATACCATTGTTCACATAACCGAAATCGTAGCAGGCATCGGGAATAATCTGGAAGCCCAGCAGAGAGCCGCGGCCCAGCAACTCGCGAACGGCACCAACGATAACGAGAATCATGGCGTAACCAAGACCGTTGCCCACACCATCGAGGAACGAAGGCCAAGGCTTGTTTTGCATAGCGAAAGCCTCGAGGCGTCCCATCAGAATACAGTTGGTGATAATCAGACCTACATATACAGAAAGCTGAACGCTGACGTCATAGGCGAAAGCCTTCAGTATCTGAGATACGATAGTTACGAGCGCAGCAACAACCACCAGCTGTACCACGATACGGATACGGTTAGGAATAGTGTTGCGGATAATCGAAATAATCGTATTTGAAAAGGCTGTGATAACGGTTACAGCCAGACCCATCACGATGGCAGGCTTCAACTGACTGGTTACAGCCAGTGCTGAGCAGATACCCAATACCTGTCCGAGAATAGGATGATCTACATTTAACGGGTTTGTGAAAACCTCTCTATTTTGTTTACTGAATAATGCCATAGTTTACTGAATTGAATCGTTTTCTGTTACTTCTGGAGCACAAAACTCTACTCTTTTCTTTAATCCTTTCAGGCAATTCTGCAACATCTCACTTACACCATTAGATGTTAAAGTTGCTCCCGTTACAGCATCAACCTGCGTTTCAGAATCGGTCACTTTCTTTACGACAGAAAGAGCTATGCCATCAACACCGTCCTTATGAATTTTCTTGCCGATGAATTTCTCCTGCCACTCCTGTGAGTCCTTAATCTCAGCACCAAGTCCTGCAGTCTCACTCTCGTGGTTGAAATAAACACCATATACAGTATCATCATCATCATATAGAGCTATGAAACCACTGATGCCGCCCCAAAGGCCCATACCCTTCAATGGGAATACATGGACAGACTTACCATCTACTACACAAGAATAGTAAGCAAATTCTCCACCTGGTTCACTCTTTACCACCTCAGCATACTTCGCTTCAGCTTCAGCACCATCAAGGTTGCGGATATTGAGTGAATAGAGAATCTGCTTCTTAACATCAAGAGCTACGTTAGCATCCTGCATAGGCTTCAGAGCCTGATAGACAAACGCCAACAGGAAGGCAACGATAACTACGAGTACCGCACTATATATTATAATGTACGCGTTATTGTTTGTATTCAACTTCATATCTACTACCCTCCTTATTTATTTCTGTTCAATCTCTTTGAGATATTGCGCTCCACAACGAAGTGGTCGATAGTAGGAGCAATCATGTTACCGAAGAAGATGGCAAGCATCATGCCCTCAGGATAACCGGCATTCATCACACGGATAATAACTGCCATCGCACCAATCAGGAATCCATAGATGTACTGACCAGTAGTGGTACGGCAAGAGGTAACAGGGTCGGTAGCCATGAAGACAGCACCGAAAGCGAAACCACCCATCACGAAGTGATGCCACCAAATCATATCTGACTTGCCAGTCTGCTGGAAGAGAAGTGCCAAAGCAGCACCACCAACAAATACGCTCAGCATGGTGCGCCATGAAGCGATACCCGTCCACAGCAGGATAACAGCACCAATAGCAATAGCGATAACTGAAGTCTCACCAATAGAACCAGGAATCAGACCGATAGCCATATCCAGTACAGAACTGTCAGGAGTTACGCCCTGTGCTATCTGTCCGAGAGGTGTAGCAGCAGTAAAGCTGTCGGGCAGTGCATTACCGAGACCGAAAATCTGGTCTTGTGCTACCCATACTTGGTCGCCCGTCATCTTTGAAGGATAAGCGAAGAACAGGAACATGCGGGCTGCAATAGCGGGATTGAAGAGGTTCATACCCGTGCCACCGAATATCTCCTTACAGAAGATTACGGAGAAGGCGCAAGCCAAAGCCAGCATCCACAGCGGACAGCCAACAGGTACTATCAGGGGAATCAGGATACCTGATACGAGGTAACCCTCCTGAATCTCTTCGCCCTTCCACTGTGCCCAGGCAAACTCGATGCCCAGACCTACAATGTAGCTCACCAGAATCTTGGGCAGCACAGCCAAGAAGCCGTATGCGAAAATCTCGCAGAATGAAGCTGTAGCCAGCGTGCCAGCAGCGAGATAGTTCTGATAGCCGATATTATACATTCCAAACAGCATAGCAGGCATCAGGGCGATGACCACCATACTCATAATGCGCTTTGAGTCTATCGAGTCGTGAATGTTCACGCCCGTCTTTGCTGTATCATTAGGAACATACAGGAAAGTCTCAAAGCCATCGAATACCGAACGGAAGGCATGCAATTTGCCACCCTCTTCGAAATTCGGTTTTACCTTATTGAGAAAATTTCTTAATGCGCTCATAGTCCTTATGCGTTTTCTTTACGTAAAATGTTGAGACCTTCACGAACGATGCGCTGCAGCTCTAACTTAGAAGAGTCTACAAACTCAGCCAGCGCGAAGTCTTCTGGTGCTACCTCATAGATGCCCAGAGCCTCCTGACGATCGATGTCGCCAGCGATGATAGCCTTAATGAGATATTCGCCATAGATATCCATAGGCAGCACCTTGTCGTATTCGCCACTCATAATCATATGACGTTCGCCACCCTTAACACGGGCATCCAGTGCATAGTCTTTCTTACCCAGCAACCAAGAGAAGTAGCTGCGGTTCACAGAGAACTGCTTGAAGCGTGGAAGAATCCATCCCAGCATCTCGTCAGCATCGTTACCCTCAGGGATAACTGTTATCTCGCTGGTGTGTGCACCGAGGAAACCTTCCTTAGTAGTGGGACGGCCTGTCAGCACATTACCATTGATAATACGAACATTCTTAGAGTCGTCGTAGCTGTTAGAAAGCAGCGTTGACAGCTCCTCACCTACCAGCATGTCTGCATAGGCAGGACTTGTAACCTCACT
Source organism: Prevotellaceae bacterium HUN156 (assembly GCA_900119285.1). GTDB lineage: Bacteria > Bacteroidota > Bacteroidia > Bacteroidales > Bacteroidaceae > Prevotella. Next base: position 73,365 of record FPIT01000010.1, on the reverse strand, counting down.
ACCACAAAGGGCTACACGACGACGGAGGTCCACCTTACCGGTATTCAGCAATCGTCCGATAAACAATACAACTGTTGGATCGCCGATGGTCCAAACTACCTCACCCTTGTTGACTGGGTTAAGATGATTCACCTGTACGCCTACATTACCTGCAGGGCACTTGCCGTCGAAAATGTTGACCTCTACATCCTGATAGTTCTCGAAACTGGAGTGCACGCCACAACCCAGATAGGTCTTAGCAATCTTCGACAATGCTGTGAGACCAGTCTGGAAGTTCTTTTCCTCTCCTTTTACTTCGAATTCGAAGTTGCCTGCCAATGGTTTGTCGCGCAATGCAGAGACAAAGATGGCTTTAGGCATTACAGAAGGATTGGTAGAAACAGCATAGGGCAACTGATTGATATAGCCAAAGATACCGGCTTCGAGCAGAGCGTCAATTACCTGCTTGCCATCCATCTTTGCTACCTCTTTCACGCCGTAGTCTACATGCTGCTGCTCGGCATCTGCCTGCACCTTCACACACAGAACTTTTCTTCGTTCGCCACGCACTACCTCAACGACTTTACCGCTGACGGGAGAGGCAAACTTCACTTCGGGATACTGCTTATTTACAAACAAAGCATCCCCGGCCTTGACCATATCGCCTTCTTTGACGACGACCTTTGGAGTGACTCCCTCGAAGTCATCTGGAACCAGTGCATACTGGCCGTTAGACTTCAGTTGAATCAGTTTCTCCTCAGCCTTGCCTTGAAGGTGAATGTCCAAGCCTTTGTGTAACTTGATTACATTTGCCATGAATATATCTGATGAATATTTGAATAGTTTTCTTGTTGAATGGTGCAAAATTACTAAAAAAAAGGCATATAAAAGACAAAAAAACGATGAAAAGTACCCGCTTCACAACTTTTTGATGTAATTTTGTAGCCAACAACGTGCAGAATGAAAATTTTGCAATCTCTATTTGCCAGTTTTGAAGATACTAAAGCACATATTTAACATATTGATATGGTCTATTCTCGGACTGTATCTGCTCTTCATGCTCACCTTTAGTATTCCTGCCGTACAGGAATATTTAGGTGGTCGTGCTGCTAAGGTATTGGCTGGCAAACTGGGCACCAGCGTTAGTGTCGGTCGCTTGGAATACGGGCTTTTCAGTCATCTCACGCTCTATGAGGTCAATATCAAGGACCAGCAAGGTCGCGACATGTTGACGGCAGGCCGCATCTCTGCTCGTGTTGATCTGCTGCCGTTGACCGATGGCAAGGTATCCATCTCTACTGCCCAGCTCTTTGGCGCTCATGCCCGCCTCTACCAGCGCGATGCCAACAGCAAGCCCAACTTCCAGTTTGTGCTCGACTCGCTGGCTTCTAAGGACACCACCTCTACCAGCGCGCTCAATCTGCGCATCAATTCGCTCATTATCCGCAATACCAGCGTGAAATATGACCGCTACGACCTCCCGCAAACGCCGCGCCAGTTGAATCCCAACCACCTGCAGCTCTCCAATATCAGTTCGCATATTGTGCTGAAGACGCTGACAGAGGATTCGCTGAATGTCAACATCAAGCGCCTCTCGTTCAAGGAGCGCTCCGGTCTGGACGTCAAGCGTCTCACGCTCCATTTCGAGGGTGGCAAGCATAGCAGTTATCTCAAGGAGTTTATCCTGCGCATGCCTGGTACTAATATACAATTAGGTGACATCAAGGCCAGCTACCGCTTCCGTGACGATCACTTTGTGGTGCCGTCGCTCAAGTATTCTGGCAGCATCCTGCCTTCCACCATTACCCTCTCCGACCTGTCGTGCCTGTTGCCTTCACTCAAGACATTCCAGAGCACGCTGTCTGTCTCCAGTACTTTCAGTGGCAATGGCGAGGCGATAGAGGTTCCCATGCTTTCTATCAGCTCTACCACAGGTGATGTCAGCATGAGTGTCACGGGCTGGCTCAAACACCTGCTCAGCACCCCATCATGGAATGCCGATATTCGCGACTTGGAGCTTTCGGCTAAAACCGTTGGATTTATCTCACAAAATCTGCAAGGCCAGCGCCTGCAAGTTCCCGATGAAATCGTGCGAATGGGAAGCATCCACCTGAAAGGTCATGCTCATGGCAGGGGCGTAGAAGAAATAGAGACTCACCATCTCCTTTCCACCGATGCGGGTAGTGTGAATATGACGCTGGCTATCAACGAAAAACGCCAATTCAGCGGACATATCGATACCAAGGACTTCAATCTGAAGAAGGTGCTCGACGACGACCAGTTTGGCATGCTCTCTACTGATATTGAGCTAAGCGGCCAGATTCCTAACGGTAGCCCGTTGATGGTTAAGGCTGATGGCGTTATCCATCAGTTTGATTTCAAGGGCTACAACTATCAAAACATCAATATTAACGGCCTTTATAGTGATGCCGACATTCATGGTCGCGCCAAGATTGACGATGCCAATATCGGACTCGTGGCCGAGGGTAGCATCACTAAGACTGGCAAGCGCCGCGATGTAAAGGTGAATGTCTCCTTTGCTAATCTCTCACCTCTTGCCATCAACCTCTCCGACAAATGGAAGGATGCCCGCTTCTTTGGCGACATCAAGGCTGACTATACTGCCAGCGACCTGAACGATGCTGTGGGCACATTAGTGCTCACCGACTTCTCCATGCAGGGCCATGACGGCTCTTACGACCTCAACGAGCTGCTCCTGAACTTTGGCTATGAGGGCGACATGCACTATATCAATATGAAGAGTGACTTTGGCGAGGCTTCCATTCGTGGCGACTTTGACTACAACACGCTGCCACAGAGCTTCACCAACTTCCTGACAACGCGCGTTCCTACCCTGCCCGGACTGCCCAAGGCCAAGGAGCATATTCACAATAATTTCTCTCTGCAAGCCACCATCACCAAGTCCGGCTGGATTCAGCGTCTCCTGCGCATGCCCGTGTACCTTACTAAACCTGTTACGCTGCAAGGCTCGCTCAACGACAACCGCCAGCAGATATTCATGGAGTGCCACATGCCGCAGTTCTATTATAACGATAGCCGCTACGACAATGGTCATATCAGCATCCTCTCGCCCCTCAACACGCTGCAATATGATGTCAGCATCACCAAACACAGAGAGGATGGCGGCAACCTCGACCTACAGGTTATCGGTAGTGCCCACAACAACCAGTTGTCTGCCTCTTTCCTGTGGGACGACCATGCCGAGCTGCGCACCAGCGGTAAGCTGACGGCTATGGCCAATTTCGATACCGCTTTTGATGGTACCTCTTCCACTTTTGTCAAGTTGGCTTCTTCAAAGATGACGGTGATGGATACCGAGTGGGACATTCTGCCCGCCACCATCACCTATAGCAACAAGAAACTCGCCATCAACGGACTCTCTGTGCGCCACGACCAGCAGTTCCTTGAGCTCGGTGGAATCGCCTCAGAAAGCAGTCGCGACTCTGTCAAGGTGAATATGCGCGACATCGATGTAGATTACGTGTTGAATCTGGTAGATTTCGATGCTGTCAGCTTCAGCGGAAAGGCCACTGGCGGCGGTGTGCTGCGAGGCGTTATGGGAGAGCTGGAGGCCGATGCCAAACTGAAGGTAGAAGGCTTCAAGTTTGAGAATGGTCGCATGGGCGAACTCGATGCGCAGGTAAACTGGAACAAAGAGAAAGAACAGATTGACATTGAGGCGATTGCCGACGATGGTCCTAACACCAAAACCCTTATCAACGGCTATGTATCTCCCAAGCGTGAATACATCAATCTCGACATCCTTGCCGATGGTACAAGCCTTGATTTCGCCCGTTCGTTCACCTCTTCTTTCATCGACAAGCTCGATGGTTATGGCTTTGGTTCTGTGAAGCTGGCTGGACCCTTGAGCGCCATCAATCTCTATGGCGAATTGGTGGTTAATGGCAAGGCTCATGTCAGCACCCTCAACTGCACCTATGAGTTGCGCAACGACACGCTTGAGCTTACTCACAATGAGATTACCTTCAAGGACTGTCTCGTCTATGACGCCTATGGCAATCAGGGACTGCTCACGGGAGGTATCCATCACGATGACCTCACCAATCTCACCTACGACATCTATGTGGATGCCACTAATCTGCTGGCCTACGACTTCAAGAGCTTTGGCAGCGACACCTTCTGCGGCACCGTCTTTGCTGATGGTAATGTAGCCATCCACGGTCGCGACGGCAGTCTGCTCATCGAGGCCGATGTCACCCCACAGCGAGGCACCGTCTTTGTCTATAATGCTGCCTCGCCCGATGTCATTACCGACCAGGAGTTTATCCAGTGGGGCTCTAAGAATACGAGTCGCCCAACCCCTCAACTGTCAACTGTCAACTCTCACTTGTCAACTCTCTCCGAATCTCGCACCGACATCAATATGCGCCTCAAGATAAATGCCAACCCCAATGCTGCCATCCGCCTGCTGATGGATGCCACCACCAACGACTATATCACCCTTCGAGGCAATGGCGACCTGCAGGCCACCTTCTACAATAAGGGCGGCTTCAATATGTTTGGCACCTATCGCATCAGCGAGGGCACCTATGGCATCACCATTCAGAACATCATCAAGAAGAACTTCGTGTTCAAGGAAGGCGGCACCATCCTCTTTAATGGCGACCCCTATAATGCCAACCTCAACATGCAGGCACAGCACACCGTCAATGGTGTCAGTCTCTCCGATCTCAATGTGGGCAAGAGCTTCTCTAATACCGTTCGTGTCAACTGTCTGATGAACATCTCCGGACAGCCACGCGCTCCCATCATCGAATTCGACCTCGACATTCCCAATGTCAACTCCGATGAAAAGCAAATGCTGCGCTCCATCATCAATAGCGAGGAGGAGATGAACCAACAGGTTATCTATCTGCTGGCCGTGGGTCGCTTCTATCCACAAGGCACCAACAATGCTGCCAACGAGGAAAATGGCGGTCAGAGCAAGACCTCACTCGCCATGCAGAGCCTCTTGTCAGGCACCCTTAGCAGTCAGCTCAACGATATGCTCACTCGCGTCATCAAGAGCAACAACTGGAGCTTTGGTGCCAACATCTCTACGGGCGACGAGGGCTGGAACAATGCCGAATACGAAGGACTCATCAGCGGTCGACTGCTCAACAACCGCCTGCTCATCAACGGTCAGTTTGGCTATCGCGACAATGCCACTACCGCCACCGCTACCCCATCCTTCATTGGCGACTTCGACATTCGTTACCTGTTGCACCCCAACGGCAACCTCGCCTTCAAGGTGTATAACCAGACCAACGACCGCTACTTCACCAAGTCGTCGCTCAACACCCAGGGCCTCGGTATCATCATGCAGAAAGACTTCAACAGTCTCCGCGACCTCTTCAATATCAAGCGCAAGAAGAAGGCGCAAACCGATAAGAAACCGCAAACGGAGAAGAAAGCACAGCCCGAGAAGAAGGCCAAGACAGGAAAGAAATAAGCTGCTGTCAGAAACAAATAACCCCTGCAATCCTTATTATGATTTGCAGGGGCTTTTTCTTGCTACATCATGGTACATTCACCAGCCGCACCGAGTATGGCGGCAATGACATAACTGAGAATCTGAAGCACGGTCTTTACTGTCTTGTTCATAGCTTTCTTGATTTTAAGGGTTAATATTCATGGTTCGTTATCGAATACAAAGATACAAAAAAATACCGAGATACGCAAATAATCGGGGCAATAAAAAGCCCTGCACCACGGCAAAAACCAGCCGCGCCTTTAGTCCTTAATAATCCTTACCTCTCCATGAAAAGCGCAGATTTCCTCCGCCAAATCATTGAGCCTATGAAAGCGCGCATAGTCTGTAGCTGCCGCCGTTGCTGCTGCCGCTCCCGCTGTTGCTGCCGTTCCTGCCGTTGCTGCTCCCGCTATGGTCCCCGCTGCGTCAGCAGCGGTTCCTTTCCTCTCCGCAGCGCTCTTGATTATTTCCTCATCCAGCCCCCACGGCGCTAATATCAGCAGCGCCCCACGGGCGCAAGCCTCAAAGCGCTTCAGTTCCGGCTTCCAGTAGCGCCCTATCGCTTCCTTCTGCAGATGAATCACGGGCAGCCCCTCATCGATAGCGGTATCAATCACCAGCTTCTCCCCTTTCGATATTGCTGGCGATACCAGCACCACGCCCTCACGCGCTTCCGCCAACTGCTCTTCGCGTTTCTCTCGGTATTTCTCTGTGAGCTCTGTCGGCATGCCCGTCTTCTTGTCTTTGCGATGATAGAACACCTGTTCCTTCTCTGCTCGCTTCAACAAAAAGAGCGCGCCAAATGCCGCATAATCATGGCTACCGACACGCAGGTGCAGGCGTCTCTCCATCAGGCTTGGCAGCTGTCGCCGCATCAAGGCCCTTAGCGGGTTATCGCTCATATAGCGCTTAATGTTCTCCAGCATCCCTGGCCGCTTAATGATGCGATCGTGGAAGCCCTCCTCGAAGAGTGGAGCCTTATCCACCGCCGCTAATGCTGCGGGAACCATCCCTGCCGCGCCTGTTCCCGCTCCTTCCGCCGCGCCTGTCCCCGCTGCTCCCGCCGCGCCTGTTCCCGCTCCTCCTGCCGCGCCTGTCCCCGCTGCGTCAGCAGCGGTTCCCTCTCTGCTCACCGCCGCTCCTGCAGCGGTTCTTGTTCCCGCCGTTTTCTCCGCCCACCAAGCTCGCGAGCAGCCTCCCTTAAAGCTGCTCATTACATGCCCCAGGTGCTTGCCTTTTGGCAATGGCTGTGCCACATAGAGCAACAGATGGATATGGTCAGGCATAATGGCCGCCTTCCACAGCTCTATCTGCGGATAAAAGTGGTGAATCTTCGGCAGTTCCTCGTTAAGGATGGTGCGCCCCAGACTGCTAAGCACGATATGCGGAAAATCTGCCCCCTCGCGCTTAGCCCTTATATCTCCCTCCAGGTGTCCGAATAGCGGTTGGCGTCCATCGACACAGAGCGTAATCATATATAGCCCCACGCTACTATAGTTGTGCCATTCGGCACGCCGATGCTGGTTGTGCTGTATAGGATGCAGAGGAATCCCTCTGCGTATCAGTTCTTCTTTAGATGTAGGCATTTGGTTAATTCCTGTCGTTTTGTCAATTCAGTTTGCAAAGGTACACAATTATTGCCACAAACAGTATGCCTCAGGGGGAATTATTATATAGAAAACAAAAAATCCCTGCAATTCTTAATCGGATTGCAGGGAATTGTTATCTCAATCTTAAATTATAAATCGTCTTCCTTTGCAGATGTATATTCTAATGCACTATCTGGTGTAATATATAAAAGTGATACATAATATGTCGTATGATAATCTACTTTAAGTGTTGCTATACTAAGTATAATTTGACCAAGTAAGAAACTATAAGGATTTTCTGATATATAGAATGTCGATTCAAACTTACATTCATTATTAGATAAAGCATTCAATTTTAAATAATCAGAAGTACTTCTATTTACATAATCGTCATCAAAAGATTCTGTATTTCTTATAAGGTAATACTTTTCTGATAATGATGCTTTTAATTCATCATATTCTTCTTTAAGCCTTTTAAAGCTATCTGCATCAGGAAAATGGATAGCTATCATACTGACTATATTTTTATTTTCATTAAGCGGCGATATTTTGACTCCACACTTACTATAATTGAAAAAGCTGCCTTCTAAATCATAAATATTAAATGTCTCTTTGGCATAATCAAAATATTCCGTTTTTGAGAATCCTTTAGACTCAAAGTAACGTAAAGCATCATCCATCTTAAGCCCGGGCTTTAACTCTAAGCCTTTCACAGTTAAATACTTCTTGATAGATTGCTCTAATTCATTCCTCTTTTCCACATAGAATTCATATTTTGATTGAGCAAAAGATGTTAATCCACAACTGGCTAACAAAGACAAAAGCAAAATAAATTTCTTCATCATATTCCTATTTTTTTGCAAATATAGTTATTTTTTTATATACCGACACAATTATTTCTGTCTTTAACACTCTATCCGTCTACATTTCATTTTGTTGGGAAACGTGACTTTAACTATTGTTTGCAAATATTTTTCTGCAATAGACTGAAATAGCCCAGTTATTTTTTGTACTTTTGCATCCGTTTTTTTGTTAAGCAGGATGAGTAATAGCCTTAATCGAGAACACCAACTGGATAGTAGTGCTGCTATCACACCACCCAAAACATACAGCGCAGAGGAACTTGCCAAGATGTTTATGACATCTCGGCCTGATTTTCTTGGCATGGATATGGAACTCGCCACCAGAAGTTGGGACGATGAATTCATATACCAATTTCTCTATTTTGTCAGGGAGCAACCTCTCATTGACCTTGCGTTGGAATGGATTGAAACGGCGTGGAAAAAGAAGTATTTCCCGTTGGATAACTATTGCTTGGCAACAAGCATCACCCGCAATAGTGCGAAGCAGGCTTTTCACACGAAGTTGGGGTTGCTGGAATCAGCAGTTACGCAACGTCTTGAAGATGAATACAAGGAGGCGGAGCTGATGAAGAAGATGGTTGCGGGCTATGCGGAAAATGAAACCGTGAGCGGTGCTGCCGTTGCCACTCCGAAGGATAATAAGCAGGCAGAATATCATTTAGCCGACCTACCCGATGATGTTGCCAGACAGATACTTATAGACGATGACGAACTATTCTCGGAATTCGTGAATACCATGAAGGGCGCTGTAAGCAACTGGATAGACAAGCATCATCTGCAGGACTGGAATGTGGTGCGCTTTGTGTGCCGACTGAGAGGTGTGGTAACCAGAAAGTGCTCTATGGCGGTGTTCGGTAAACTGCTTGAGTGGATGGAGCTTGGCAATCAGGAGAATAATATGAAGCAGCGTACTGATGCCAACGATACTAATGCGCTTATAGCCTATGACGACCCTGCGAACAAGAATCCGAAATTCTGGAGGCTGAAGAAAGACGGCAAGCAGATAGAGTCGCTGCTTGAAGACATTATCAATAGTTGTGCTGCCTGATGCGTTTTTAACCATCTCGCTAACCATTTCGTTAACTATCTGTTCACTTTTCACCGGTTAATGCTTTTGCTTTAACCTTATTTCTCGTATTCCCCCATTCGTTGTACCTTCGCGTCAGAATTCTAACATCGGACTAACGGCTGAGCACGGCTCCGAGCACGGGATGAAACACGCCTTTCTATATCATCGTGCAAGTGCGAGAGGGCATTTTTAATTCAGATGTAAAAATGCATAACAATCAGACTGCCTGCCTCGACGGTTGGCACAACAACACGGAGTTGTCCGTGAACATTAAGACCATGATGCGCAGCGAGAAGCGCATGAAGACGGGTAAGGAATACCAGGGCGTATTGAGACGCGACTCGGATGCTATTGATGATGAGTTCTTGTGTCGCGATGCTCACTTCACATTCATTGAGGTGGAGCCTTGGAGCACGAAGCGCAATCCGCGCGTATTCAACGGGAAATTCATCTCTATTACCCGACGCGATGACGGCTCGCTGCGACTGAACTTCAAGCCGAGACCGGAAACGATGAGCATCGACTACTACGCCTTTGAGGTGTATCGAGAAATTCGCAACGGACTGAATGGCCTCGTAGAGAAATAGGCAGAGAAATGGAGTTCAATAGTTCAGTTGTTCAGTTTATTCAAAAAGGTCAAAGTGACAAAATATCTCTCTCTTAATACATTATAACTAATTAATAATTAATAAGTTATATATATAAGAAGATGATAGGCGTACCATAGAATACAAACTGAACAATTGAACAACTGAACAACTGAATAACTTATAATTCATCTAAAAAGCAATAAATCAATGAAATACGACATTTCAAAACAGACAGCACCCGCAATGCCAACGCTTGGAAAGGGCATGGAATGTATCAAATTACTCCTCTCGCAGGCATCAAAAGACATGCACGAACCCCTTGTTCCGATGTTCTTCCCTATCCTTGGCGCACACATTAGTGGCACTAAATTTCAGTATCCAGACAACAGTTGGAAGGAACCAACGGGCATGATGGCCAATCTGGTGGCTCATTCGGGCGATAATAAAGGTCAATTAACCACTCTTGCTAATGCTCTTTGTCGCGACTTCAGTAAGCACGATGATGATGAAGTTAAAAAATATCTGGAATGGCAGAATCTGAAGAACTCCAGAGGTGCCAACAAGGATAAACCTGCAGAACCACAATTGAGCTACTGGTTTCCGCCAACAGACACTACCAAGCCTGCCTTCCTGAAGAATGCGATAGCACTGGAGGCACAGGGTGGCAGAACGCAGTACTTCAACCTGCCCGAGGTGGAGATGGCTGACCAGTTATGCGGCAGTCACAGGCAAGTGTCGGTGTTGTTACGCAACGTCTATGATAGAGCCCAAGCTGGAGCGTTGCGTGCTACCTCTGATGGTGTTACTGGCAATCCCATTCTCAGAGCCTGCATCACCATCGCATCCAATCCTGACTCCACTCGCAAGTTTTATAGATATGAACTTACCAACGGCACCTTCGGCCGAATGGTTTTCTCCTACAAGCCTCGTGGCGAACGCAAAGGCAAGATTCCTCGACAGGGCAAATATGATGAGGAGTTCTATCAGAAGCTGGATGAGTATTTGTTGCGTCTCGATATTTGTAAGGGCCGATACATCATCCGTCCCTTGAACAAGCTGATTGACAAGTTGGCGGAGGATATGGCCTCGTTGGCAGACCTGACTGACGATGATCTGATGTTTGAGATATCACACCGTTCACTGGTCTCGGCTTGGAAGGCTGGTTGCGTCCTTTGGGTGCTCAACAATCAGGCGTGGACTAAATCTATGGGCGAACTCATAGAGTGGCTCGTATATCACGACATCTGGAGTAAGATGACCGTTTTTGGCGACATGCTGGGCAAGGAGACCTTCCATGAGAGCGAGACGCAGCGACGCGGACCGAAGAATATGCTCGACGACCTGCCTGATAGCTTTAACGAGGCGCAGCTGGAAGCACTCCGCACCAGTCTTGAAAAGAGCAAGGAGGGAACGAAGGGACAGCTACACAACTGGATAAACCGCAAGTTCATCGAGTACTCTGCCCAGACAGGACTCTATACGAAGACCAGCGAATATCTGAAGGGGACGTTGAACATTGAACATTGAACATTGAACATTGAAGGCTGCGATTAAGCGAGAGCAGAGTCAAAACGAGTTTTGAACTATGCCGAGCGTGAGCAGCCTCGATGTGAAACATCAACATTGAACGTTATGGAAAAGTACGAACTTCAGAAGCTCCGCGACCTACCCATAGAGGGGGTCGCAGAGCGACTTGGACTCTCGGTCAGGATGCACAAGTGCTTGTGTCCCTTCCATGATGATCACCATGCCTCGCTGTCGTTCTCCGTGCGCAGAAATACCTATCGCTGCTTTGTCTGCGGAGCATCGGGCGGCACTATCGACCTCGTGATGCGCTATCTGAACAAGCCGTTTCTGGAGGCTACCAAATGGCTGGCAGACGAAAACAATATCGTCATCAGTGAGGCAAAATCCCCCTGGCGCGAGGCCGTTCCCCCGATTAACGGGGGCATTCCCGTGCGTAATTTTGATGCCTCGCGTTATACTCGCCACTTCGAGCATCCTTGGCTCATCGACGAGGCGCGAAGGTTTCTCTTTGACGAGCGCAGACTGGACGAGCGGGTGGTCAGTTGGTGCCGCCTCACTTCTTGGCGCGACAGGCAGGGAGTGGCGTGGTTGCAGATTCCCTACTACGACCGCGAGGGCAAGCTGGTGGGCATTCAGAACCGCAATCTATGCCTCACCCCCATCCCCTCTCCTAAAGGAGATGGGAGCCTCACCCTTCAGGGGGAGGTTGGAGGGGGCGCTCCCCGTTTCCGCTTTCCGCAGGGCTCGGAGTGTGGCATCTATAATCTGCCTGTGCTCAATCTGCTCAAGCCCGGCGAGCCGCTCTACATCACCGAAGGCTGTTCCGACTGCTGGGCCATGCTCTCGGCTGGTCATAAGGCCATCGCCATACCCTCTGCCACGCTCTTGAAAAGGAAGGATGCGGAGTTATTGTCAACTCTCAACTGTCAACTTTCAACTCCCTTCCGAATGTATCCTGACCGCGATGAGCCTGGCGAGCGATTGTTCCTGCAACTCAAGGAGCTATTGCCCAACTTAGAGCATCTTCAGCTGCCAGTGGGCTGTAAAGATTTTAGCGAGTATTATCTGAAGAACAAGACAGGCTAATACGTGCTCGTATCAGACTGATACGCTCGCGGGACAGGCTGTCCTGCTGTGTATATTAGGCTAAAAAAAAGAATGGGCAAGCCGCGATGGTTTGCCCACTTCTTATCAGTATTTTTGGGAGATGTCAAAATCACTTTAGGGATTCGTCACCACGGTGTATGTCCACGTGAAGGTGCCGTCACCGTTGTCCGTGCGGGCGCTGCGCGTTACGGTAGTCTTCGCTGGGTTGAGAGCGAGCTGTGGGGTAACGTCAAGCTCAGTAATCGTGGTATGGTAATTGTATCTTGCTTCGCTACTGTCTGAATCTGTGTAATTATAGAATCCACAGATACCACAACGTTTGCAATATTCATTATCATTTACTGTGACCGTCAGCGTGCCATTACCCGTAAGTTTCAGATTTTCAACAGCACAGATAGACACGAAGTGGTTTACACAGCTGACGCTATTTGCACCATTGATATCAAGGGTTATATCTCTATTACCATAGAAATACGAATCCTCCTTGTCAACAGTGGCAGTAAGGTTGTCGAGGTGGATAGTTGCGTTTCTTCCGAAATAGAAGGTATAACCGATACTGGTGCCACTAATAGAGATTTCAATGGGATCGGTGTCATTTGGAGCATTAACCACATAGCGGTGATCCTCATTGGGGGTTACTGCTGTACCATTCTCAACGCTGGTCCATGTGATGGTGGGGGCTACTCGCACAGCCTTGGTCAGCTGGATGGCCGATGTATTATAGTAGTACTTGCCATTCTTGAAGCCTCCCGCAGGAGCATTCCTGGTGCCTACATAGCCGTTGCCATCAGCATCAACAGCGGTAAAGCTCAGCTCGTCGCCATTGCTAATGTTCTCGTCTACTCGGATGGCCAGATAGATAAAGTCGGTAGTAGGTGTGGCGAGGCTAACACTATATTTCCCATGTTGGTTCTGACTATCATGGCTTGATGCAAGTGGCATGTAATAGTCTACCAGTGCGTTGCGCTTAGACTTGATTTCAAGCGACCTTACATTGATAGGATTGTTGTTTTCGTCCTTGAACTGGAAGCGGAACATAGACTGCACCGGCTGGAACGAAGCGGTAGCAGTAGTGGTCAGCACATTGCTTGAGAAATCGTCAACCTCTGCCGTTGCAATGGCGCCATCAACCAAGCTTGACGGTGTACCATCCTGGTCAGTGTAATAAAACAGATTTTCCTCAATGTCATATTCGTCAGCAGGAACGTCACAAATACTGTTCATATTATAAAACAGCTGAAGCTCATCGCCAGCCTCAATGGTGCCATCAAGAGTGCCCGTCAGGTCGCAGCCCCTGCCATCGGCACTAATATTAGCGGGCTGCAGATAGCCTACAAACATAGCACCTTTCGTAGCGTTATATACATAGATTTTCTCCGCCATCTGGAATGTTCGCGTACTTGTGGTGCCGCTGAATGCCATGGCGCGAGTGTCGTCGGTGGGCATCGTGGCGGGAATACTCATGGTAAAGGTCTTTGCAGCCGCAGACTGCCCGGTAGGCTGCTGGGCAGCAATGTCTTCGCTATTACAAGCAGTAAAGCCAGTGGTGAGTACTGCTGCTATCGTCAGCGCACTCAGAATGTTAATAGTCTTCTTCATGTTACAGGTTCTCCTCATTCGTAATCAGGTCGTCGTCATCTAAGATTAAATCACTTTCTCGGCTCCAACTCTCAGAGTCATAAGGTGGATTACTGGCCTGCAGCAGAGCACATTGGTGCTGCAGTTTTACGACCTGCACGGTCGGTTGTTCGTAGATTTTCTTTTTCATTTGTTTGTTTATGATATGAATTTAAGATGATTTAATGTTAACGACCTGCAAAGGTACACAAAAATCAGTTCCACTCCAAAAAATCGATAAAAAATCTTGCAAAGATTAGTATCTTTTTTGCAGGAAACGAGAAAAAAGAGTGCTGAAAATTTGGATAAATCAAAACTTTTTCGTACCTTTGTAACATAATCACAAAGAGATATTTAACCATTAGTTTTAACCATTAATAATTTAAGTGTTATGTCAGTATTCTACAGATTGCATCAAGACAAGAGCAAGAACACCGTGCGAAGCGGAAAATGGTATGCACGAGCAGTGCCTACCGCAGTAATCAACACCCGACAGCTGGCTGAGATTATGCAGCGCAACTGTACCGTGAAGAAGTCGGATATTTTGGCAGTACTCGACGAGCTGGTAGAAACCATGCGCGACCAGATGCAAGACTCTAAGCGCGTAAAGCTGGACGGCTTCGGCTCCTTCAAAATCGGCATCAGCTCGAATGGTGCAGAAAGCGCCAAGGACTTCACAGCGTCAGGCAATATCCGCAGCATGCATGTGGTGTTCACGCCCGAGCGCTCCACCGACGCTGCTGGCAACCGCATCAAGCAGTTCCTGCAAGGAGCAAAGGCTGAAGAGCTGCCCCTGAACGGAATTAAGAAGAAAGAAGGGTAAGGCCTCAAAGCCTACCCCCACCCCTCCCCGAAGGAGGGGCTTTTTTATATCCTTAAGCTCAGAAACATTTCTCTCATCTCTCACCTCTCCCTTCTCCCCTCTAAATTCTCTATATTATCTGCATGAATATTACTAATCGGAGGAAAAGAAAAAATATTTAGTAATATTTTGCAAACTCTGCTTTGCAATTAGAGATTTTTTTGTAACTTTGCACGCGTTTATAAACAAATACTCGTTTTTAGGTATTAATAATAGAAAATAGATATTACATCATTTAATACATTTAGATTATTAAAATGGCTAAAGAAAAGAAATTTATCACCTGTGATGGTAACGAGGCTGCAGCTCACGTGAGCTATATGTTCTCGGAGGTAGCTGCTATCTACCCCATCACCCCGTCATCTCCTATGGCGGAGCATGTTGACGAATGGGCTGCCCGTGGTCGTAAGAACCTCTGGGGCCAGAACGTCTCAGTTCAGGAAATGCAGTCAGAGGCTGGTGCCGCTGGTGCCGTTCACGGTTCGCTGCAGGCTGGTGCCCTGACCACCACATTCACCGCTTCTCAGGGTCTGCTCCTGATGATTCCTAACATGTATAAGATTGCCGGTGAGTTGATTCCTTGCGTATTCGACGTTTCTGCTCGTACGCTGGCTTCTCACTCTCTGTGTATCTTCGGTGACCACCAGGACGTAATGGCTTGCCGTCAGACTGGCTTCGCTATGTTCTGCTCAGGTTCTGTTCAGGAGGTTATGGACCTCACCGCCGTTCCTCACTTGGCAACTCTCGAGACCTGCGTTCCCTTCGTAAACTTCTTCGATGGTTTCCGCACCTCTCACGAGTATCACAAGATTGAGATGATGGATCAGGAGGATATCCGTCCATTGGTTAACGAGGAGTTTGTTAAGCGTTTCCGCGATCGTGCCATGAGCCCTGAGCGCCCTGTTACTCGCGGTACTGCTGAGAACCCTGAGACATTCTTCACACACCGTGAGGCTTGCAACACTCACTACAACAACGTTCCTGAGGTTGTAGAGAAGTACCTCGGTGAGATTTCTAAGATTACAGGTCGTGAGTATCACCTCTTCTCTTACTACGGAGCTGAGGACGCTGACCGCATGATTATCCTGATGGGTTCTGCTACCGATGCAGCTCGCGAGGCTATCGACTATCTGAACGCTAACGGTCAGAAGGTTGGTATGATTTCTGTTCACTTGTATCGTCCATTCTCAGTTAAGCACCTGCTCGCTTCAGTTCCTAAGACTGTTAAGCGTATTGCTGTGCTCGACCGCACTAAGGAGCCCGGAGCTAACGGTGAGCCTCTGTACCTCGATGTTAAGGATGCTTACTACGACGTAGAGGATCGTCCTCTTATCGTTGGTGGTCGTTATGGTCTGGGTAGCCGTGATACTACTCCCGCTCAGATTATCAGCGTATTCAACAACTTGGCTATGCCCGAGCCTAAGAACCACTTCACTGTTGGTATCGTAGACGATGTTACCTTCACTTCACTTCCTGAGGTTGAGGAGATTGCTCTCGGTGGTAAGGGTATGTTCCAGGCTAAGTTCTTCGGTCTGGGTGCTGACGGTACCGTTGGTGCTAACAAGAACTCAGTTAAGATTATTGGTGACAACACCGACAAGTACTGCCAGGCTTACTTCTCTTACGACTCTAAGAAGTCAGGAGGTTTCACCTGCTCTCACCTGCGTTTCGGTGATACTCCTATCCGCTCTACCTACTTGGTAACTACTCCAAACTTCGTAGCTTGTCACGTTCAGGCTTACCTCCACATGTACGATGTTACTCGTGGTCTGCAGAAGAATGGTCAGTTCCTGCTGAACACTATCTTCGACGCCGACGAGCTCGAGAAGTTCATGCCTAACAAGGTAAAGCGCTACTTCGCACAGAACAACATTACTGTATATACTATCAACGCCACCAAGATTGCACAGGAGATTGGTCTGGGTAACCGCACCAACACCATCCTGCAGTCTGCCTTCTTCCGTATTACGGAGGTTATCCCTGT
Organism: Prevotellaceae bacterium HUN156; assembly: GCA_900119285.1. GTDB lineage: Bacteria > Bacteroidota > Bacteroidia > Bacteroidales > Bacteroidaceae > Prevotella. Next base: position 56,684 of record FPIT01000010.1, on the reverse strand, counting down.
AGAGCTGGCTGTTGAGAAGATGAAGGCTGCTGCCCTGAAGTCTTACGGCGCTAAGGGTCAGGACGTTGTTGATAAGAACTATGCCGCTATCGACCGCGGTGGTGAGTATCAGCAGCTGACCGTTAAGCCTGAGTGGGCTAACCTGCCAGACGACGAGGCTAAGGAGGACAACGCTCCTGCATTCGTTAAGGAACTGGTTCGTCCTATCAACGCACAGGCTGGTGACCTGCTGAAGGTTTCAGACTTCGTTAAGCACAACACCGTTGACGGTTCTTGGGAGGTTGGTACCGCTGCTTATGAGAAGCGTGGTGTAGAGGCCTTCGTTCCCGCTTGGAACAAGGAGAACTGTATCCAGTGTAACCAGTGTGCTTATATCTGTCCTCACGCTGCTATCCGCCCATTCGTACTCGACGACGAGGAGCTGAAGGGCTTCGCTGCTGCCGAGGATACTATCGAGATGAAGGCTCCTGCAGCTATGAAGGGCATGCACTTCCGCATTGAGACCTCAGTACTCGACTGTCTGGGTTGCGGCAACTGTGCCGACATCTGCCCAGGTAATCCTAAGACTGGTAAGGCCCTCACAATGGTTCCCTTCAATCCTGATGCAGCCGACATGGTTCAGGAGGCTAAGAACTGGGAATACCTCGTTAAGGAAGTTAAGTCTAAGCAGGATCTCGTTGACATCAAGAGCAACGTTAAGAACTCACAGTTCGCTCAGCCTCTGTTCGAGTTCTCTGGCGCTTGCTCTGGTTGCGGTGAGACTCCTTATGTGAAGCTGCTGTCACAGCTGTTTGGTGACCGTCAGATGATTGCCAACGCTACTGGTTGTTCTTCAATCTACTCTGCTTCTATTCCTTCTACACCTTATACTAAGAACGCTAAGGGTCAGGGTCCTGTATTCAACAACTCTCTGTTCGAGGACTTCTGCGAATTCGGTCTCGGTATGGCTCTTGGTAACAAGAAGATGAAGGAGCGCGTAACTAAGCTGCTGCAGGAGATGATTGACGGCAACGCCAGCGACGAGTATAAGGCTCTGGCTCAGGAGTGGATTGCTAACAAGGAAGACGCTGAGAAGACTAAGGAGATTGCTCCAAAGCTTCGCAAGTGCATCGCAGAGAGCGCTGCCAAGGGTTGTCCTGTTTGCAAGGAGCTCCAGACTCTGGACCACTACCTCGTAAAGCGCAGCCAGTGGATTATCGGTGGTGACGGTGCTTCTTACGATATCGGTTACGGCGGTCTCGACCACGTGATTGCTTCTGGTGAGGACGTTAACATCCTCGTGCTCGATACTGAGGTTTACTCTAACACTGGTGGTCAGGCTTCTAAGGCTACTCCTCTCGGTGCTATCGCTCAGTTCGCTGCTCAGGGTAAGCGCATCCGCAAGAAGGATCTCGGTATGATTGCTACCACTTACGGCTATGTTTATGTAGCTCAGATTGCTATGGGCGCTGACCACGCTCAGACCCTCAAGGCTATCCGCGAGGCTGAGGCATGGCACGGACCTTCAATCATCATCGCTTACGCTCCATGTATCAACCACGGTCTGAAGGCCAAGGGCGGTATGGGTAAGAGCCAGGCTGAGGAGAAGAAGGCTGTTGAGTGCGGTTACTGGCACCTGTGGCGCTTCAACCCCGCTCTGGCTGAGGAAGGCAAGAACCCATTCTCTCTCGACTCTAAGGAGCCTAACTGGGAGAACTTCCACGACTTCCTGCTCGGCGAGGTTCGCTACCTGTCTGTGAAGAAGGCTTATCCTAACGAGGCCGAAGAGCTCTTCGCTGAAGCACAGCGTATGGCTCAGCTCCGTTACAAGAGCTACGTTCGCAAGACTCAGGAGAACTGGGAGGATTAGTGAGCGTAATGCCAAGCTTGCTTGAGCATTACCGAACGTACGAGCAGTCATGACGTAGTCATAACTGGGAAGACTAAGAACAAGTGTGGTTGGCGGTTCTGCGCTAACCCCTTCTATACACAAGGAGAGAGCATCCATTCTTGGGTGCCCTCTCTTTTTTGTGGATAATATATAGAATGGCTATTAAGCCATGAAGTGCCTGATGTGGCGGGCTGTGGTAACCTTAGCGTCGTAGATAACGGTCATCTCACGAGTGCGAGGATTCCACCTGGTATTGATAACGCCCTTCATGCGCTCTACCTTGGCAGCAACCTTCTTGTGAGAGGCATGGCGGCTAACCTTAAAGGTGCAAGTCTTTATCTCTGGACGATAAGCGTGCTTGTGAGCATTAGAATGCGACAATGCTCTGTCAACCTTATCGAAGTGTGAGCCACCCTTGTTGTCGCGGTGCACTACCCCAGCCTTGTTGTTTCTGTCGTTGCGAGGATTCTTATTTCCTGCCATTGCTGGCATTGCTGTTGTGATGGCCATTATCATCATGGTTGCTATCACCTTATTCATTGTCTTCATAATCTTATCTCCTATACTTTAAATGATTCAACATTTAGTTCCTTTTCACATTGCAAAGATAGGACGAAATGTGGGGATATGAAAGTGAATTATCCTATTCTGTGGGGTGATTTTCCCTACAGTTTCAGGGGATTTCCCTTTTATGGAGAAATACAGATTTCCTAATAATTCTCAAAACTTTCAGCAAAGATTCTCCTTTTACATTATTATATTGTACTTTTGCGGAGATTATTTTAAGTATAAAGATGATGGAAAAGGAAATCTACTTAGCTGGAGGGTGCTTCTGGGGAACAGAGCACTACTTCAAACAGATTGAGGGCGTGGTGGAAACTTCAGTTGGTTTTGCCAACGGAAATACCGCTAACCCAACTTACAAAGAGGTTTATACTGACACTACAGGATATGTGGAAACGGTTCATGTGAAGTATAATCCTGAGGTGGTGAGCCTTGAATTCTTGTTGAAGATGTTCTTCAAGGCCATAGACCCTACAAGTCTCAACAAGCAGGGACATGACGAGGGAACACGCTATCGCACAGGAGTCTATTATACCGATGCAGAGGACTTGGCAGTTATAGAAAAGGTATTTGCTGAAGAGCAGAAGAATTATGAGCAACCGCTGGCTGTGGAGAAGCTGCCCTTGGAGAACTACTATACAGCAGAGGAGTATCATCAGGACTATCTCGACAAGAATCCAGACGGATACTGCCACCTGCCAGTAGCGCTATTTGAGTTTGCAAAACAGGCAAAAGAGAAAAAGTAGTTGGCTTGGGCATCAATCACGAGATGCCCAGCAACTCTATCTCAAAGATGAGCGTGGAACCGCCAGGGATGCCAGGCTGTGAGAACTTGCCATAGCCCATCTCTGCAGGGATATAAACCTCCCACTTATCGCCAATGTGCATCTGCTGCATGGCAATAATCCAACCCTCTATGAGGTCGCAGAGACGACAAGCCAAGGGCACTCCGCCACGACTGCTGTCAAACTGCTTGCCATCAATGGTCTTTCCAGTATAATGGGCTGTGATGATACTGCGAACAGAGGGCTGAGCACTTGCAGCATTGCCTTCCTCTAATACCTTATAATATATACCCTTGGGAAGCGCCTTGACTCCTTCCTCCTTAGACTTGGCCGTGAGCCAGTCCTTATTTGCCTGAATATATTCTCGCTTATTCATTGATTTTATTATAAACAATCAAAAAGTCGATGCAAATTTACTAAATTTCTATCGATTATATCTATCTTTGCGCACAAAAAACAAAAATGGTTATAACACACATCAAACAATGGTTGCAGTCACTCTCTTTCAGGACGGGAGTTATCGTATTGCTAAGCTGCATTCCCTTCTATGTTCTCTCATTTGCTCAGATGCTGTTGCCCATCAGCGTAACAGCCAAGGGCATCCTGTGGACAGTACTCTTCGGACTGGCAAAAACCTGCCAATATGGTGGGCTTACTATTCTTGGAGTTGAAGGGTATAAACGACTGAAAGACAAGTTTCAACGAAAAAACACTCAAGAATAACATAAAACGAATAAACTAAATTGACTTAAAGAAATGAAAGGTAAAGGCTGACTGTCTTTCCCTGCCAATTTCAAGAGCAGTTATGCCCGCCACAAAGTGAAAGGCAAGATGAAGAAGATTCCTGGTTGCCCGATGATAATCGTGAAGGGCTATGAGGTGGAATAGAAAAGCCTTCTTTACTCAACGGCATCCTGAATAACCAGTCCTGCCAGCATAAAGCCAAAGATGGCAGTAATATGCGCCAAAGTTCCATTGATTTGAGCTTTAGACGAACACCATTCGTGATTCAGCAGTTTGGGGTCGCCAGGACCATTCTTGGCTTTAGGGCACATGCATTGTTCTGTGCCACAAGTGGAATTGTGTCCCTTGTTCTCTAACAGCTCGTCAGAATAGACACATTGGAACTTGCGCTTGGGGAACTGCTTTTCGCGCTTGAAGCGATTGCGCAGAGCACGAGCCAAAGGATCGCCAGTAACCTTCCAGAACTCAGCAATCTTGATATGAGTGGGGTCTAACTTCAAGGCAGCACCCATCGAAGAGAAGAACTTGGTTCCCTTCTTGTCGCCACGCTGAGCAGGAAGGCTTGTAGCCATCATAATGAGCAGCGCCTTGTCCTTCAGCGAGTCAATGGCATCAATAATATAGTCGTAGGAAGCAAGCTCGAAGCTCTCTGCAGTCTCTTCCGTGAAAATCTGTTGCAGAGCGGTAATCTCTGCAGAAGGATTGATGGTGAGCAAGCGCTCCTTGAGGGCATCCACCTTCACCTGGCCAACAGTCTTCGTAGTGGCCATCAGCTGGCGATTGATGTTGGTGATACAAACACGGTCGGAGTCGACAATGGTCATCTTCCTAATGCCTGAGCGCACCAGACTCTCAGCACACCAAGAGCCTACACCACCCACACCGAAGATAATAACACGCTTTTCTGCGATGCGACTCATCGCCTCGTCACCTAACAGGAGCTCTGACCTGCGAAATATTGCTTTCTCTATTGCCATTATTTTTTGATGAACTTTCTGTAAAAACGGCGCAAAGGTAATCATTTGCCTACACATAGCCAAATATTTTTCTGATTCCGAACGAGAAGAATATGGAAAGAATGAAATAATTGCCTAAAAATTTGGCAGTTACAGAAAAAAGCAGTACCTTTGCACCCGTTTTATGCCCTAAAGGGCAAATAGGAGCCGGAACAGGCGCTGACTCCTATCATTATTAACCCTTTAAAATATGGTCTGGGAAACGTCTGTTCAGACCCCTGCCCTATCGCAAGAGAAGGCAAACATTTATAATTATTATGTCAGAATTAACAAAGAACGTCCAGCCATTACAGGACTTCGACTGGGATCAGTACGAGAATGGCTCATCTGCAAACGTAAGTAAGGAAGAGCTGGACAAGGCCTACAACGAGACCCTTAACAAGGTTAGCGAGCACCAGGTAGTAGAAGGTACCGTTATCAGCGTAGACAAGAAAGAGGTAGTTGTAAACATCGGCTACAAGAGCGATGGTATCATCCCCGCTAGCGAGTTCCGTTACAACCCCGAGCTGAAAGCTGGTGATGTTGTTGAGGTTTACGTTGAGAACGCTGAGGACAAGAAAGGTCAGCTCGTTCTGAGTCACAAGAAGGCTCGCATGTCTAAGAGCTGGGAGCGTGTTAACGCTGCTCTCGAGGCTCAGGAGATTATTCAGGGTTACATCAAGTGCCGCACTAAGGGCGGTATGATTGTTGATGTATTTGGCATCGAGGCATTCTTGCCCGGTAGCCAGATCGACGTTCATCCAATACGTGACTACGACCAGTTCGTTGGCAAGACCATGGAGTTCAAGGTTGTTAAGATCAACCAGGAGTTCCGCAACGTGGTTGTTTCTCACAAGGCTCTCATCGAGGCTGAGCTCGAGGCCCAGAAGCAGGAGATTATCGGCAAGCTGGAGAAGGGACAGATCCTCGAGGGTGTAGTGAAGAACATCACTTCTTACGGTGTATTCGTAGACCTCGGTGGTGTAGACGGACTGATCCACATCACAGATCTCTCTTGGGGCCGCGTAGACGATCCTCACAAGGTAGTAGAGCTCGACCAGAAGATCAACGTTGTTATCCTCGACTTCGATGAGGAGAAGAAGCGTATCGCTCTCGGTCTGAAGCAGCTCACTCCACATCCTTGGGATGCTCTGGATGCTAATCTTAAGGTTGGTGACCACGTTAAGGGTAAGGTAGTCGTTATCGCTGACTACGGTGCATTTGTTGAGATTCAGCCTGGTGTTGAGGGTCTGATTCACGTTTCAGAGATGTCATGGAGCCAGCACCTCCGTTCAGCTCAGGAGTTCCTGAAGGTTGGCGAGGAGATCGAGGCTGTTATCCTGACTCTGGATCGCGACGAGCGCAAGATGTCTCTGGGTATCAAGCAGCTGAAGGAAGATCCATGGGAGGCTATCGAGGTTAAGTATCCTGTTGGCAGCAAGCACGCTGCTCGTGTACGCAACTTCACTAACTTCGGCGTATTCGTAGAGCTCGAGGAAGGTGTTGACGGTCTGATTCACATCAGCGACCTCAGCTGGACTAAGAAGGTTAAGCATCCTTCAGAGTTCACTCAGGTTGGTGCAGAGATCGACGTTATCGTACTCGACATCGACAAGGAGAACCGTCGTCTCTCTCTCGGTCACAAGCAGCTCGAGGACAATCCTTGGGATGTATTCGAGGAGAAGTACACCGTTGGTTCTATCCACGAGGGTAAGATTGTAGAGCTGCTCGAAAAAGGCGCTGTTGTATCTCTCGCTGAGAACGTTGAGGGCTTCGCTACTCCTAAGCACCTCGTTAAGGAGGATGGCTCACAGGCCGCTCAGGGTGAGACTCTGCCCTTCAAGGTTATCGAGTTCAACAAGGACTCTAAGCGTATTATCCTCTCACACAGCCGTACCTTCGAGGATCCTCAGCGCGAGGAGAAGAAGGCCGCAGCTAAGAAGTCTCGTGCTCCAAAGAACGATACTCCAAAGATCGAGAACGTTGCAGCTAGCACCACTCTTGGTGACATCGACGTTCTGGCTCAGCTGAAGGCTCAGATGGAGAAGGGCGAATAATAATCGCATATATATTAAGGTGTAGGGAAGGCAAATTTGTCTTCCCTATATTTTTTATAAGAAAATTGAGATTTCATTTTGATATTTTCTAATTTCTTCGTATCTTTGCAGCCCAGAATAACACCAACAAACATTGCAAACCATATGACAAAGAAATTGCAAAAGGTGCTGGTCTTAGGTTCTGGCGCTTTGAAAATCGGACAAGCTGGTGAGTTTGACTATTCTGGATCTCAAGCTCTGAAAGCTTTACGTGAGGAAGGTATCTCTTCCGTGTTAGTAAACCCCAACATCGCTACCATTCAGACTTCTGAAGGTATTGCCGACAAGGTTTATTTCCAACCCGTCACCACTCATTTTGTTACAGAGATTATTAAGAAAGAACGACCCGATGGCATCTTATTAGCCTTCGGTGGGCAAACCGCTTTGAATTGCGGTACAGAACTGTATCAAAAGGGTATTCTTAAAGAATATGGGGTCGAGGTCCTTGGAACAAGTGTTGAGGCAATTATGAACACTGAGGATCGCGACCTTTTTGTAAAGAAGCTCGACGAGATCCAGCTGAAGACTCCAGTAAGTCACGCCGTAGAGAATATGGAAGACGCTCTGAAGGCTGCCCACGAGATTGGCTTCCCCATCATGATTCGCTCAGCTTATGCGCTGGGTGGTCTGGGTTCAGGTATCTGTCCTGACGAGAAGGCTTTCAAGGAATTGGCAGAGAGTGCTTTCACCTTCGCTCCACAGATTCTCGTTGAGGAATCATTGAAGGGATGGAAGGAAATTGAGTTTGAGTGCATCCGCGATGCCAACGACCACTGCTTCACCGTTGCCTCTATGGAGAACTTCGATCCTCTGGGTATCCACACTGGTGAATCTATCGTTGTAGCTCCTACTTGTTCGCTGACTGACGAGCAGGTGAAGATGCTGCAGGACATCACCATCAAGTGTGTTCGCCACCTGGGTATTGTAGGTGAGTGCAACATCCAGTTTGCCTTCAATGCAAAGACCAACGACTATCGTATCATTGAGATAAACGCTCGCTTGAGCCGTAGTTCTGCATTGGCTTCAAAGGCAACGGGTTATCCCCTCGCCTTCGTAGCTGCTAAAATTGCTTTGGGCTATACCCTCGACCAGATTGGTGAGATGGGTACTCCAAACTCTGCCTATGTGGCTCCACAGCTGGACTACATGATTTGTAAGATTCCTCGTTGGGACCTGACTAAGTTTGCTGGTGTTAGCCGCCATATCGGTTCAAGCATGAAGTCTGTTGGTGAAATCATGTCTATCGGACGCTCTTTTGAAGAAATGATTCAGAAGGGACTGCGCATGATTGGACAGGGCATGCACGGCTTCGTTGGCAATGAGCACACGAAGTTTGACAACCTGGACGACGCTCTGGAGAATCCTACCGATCTGCGTATCTTTGCTATTGCACAGGCGCTGGAAGAGGGTTACACCATTGAGCGCATCGAGGAGCTGACCAAGATTGATGTTTGGTTCTTGGAGCGTTTGAAGCATATCGTAGACCTGAAGCACGAGTTGCAGAAATATAACACCTTGGAAGAACTGCCCGACGCTCTCTTGGAAGAGGCTAAGGTGGCTGGATTCTCTGACTTCCAGATTGCACGCTTCGTACTGAAGACTCAGGGAACAAATATGGAGAAGGAGAACCTGAAAGTGCGCGAATATCGTAAGCAGAAGGGCGTAGTACCTGCTGTGAAGCGCATTAACACGGTGGCTTCAGAGCATCCCGATCTGACCAACTACCTCTACTTCACCTATGCTGTGAATGGTCATGACATTCCATATTATAAGAATGAGAAGTCTGTAGTAGTATTGGGTTCTGGTGCTTATCGTATCGGTAGCTCAGTAGAGTTTGACTGGTGTTCTGTAAATGCCATCAACACGGCTCGCAAGCTGGGATACAAGAGTATCATGATTAACTACAACCCTGAGACGGTATCTACCGACTATGATATGTGTGACCGCCTGTATTTCGACGAATTGTCATTGGAGCGCGTGCTCGATGTTATCGACTTGGAGCAGCCTCGTGGTACTATCGTCAGCGTGGGTGGACAGATTCCTAACAACCTGGCTATGAAGCTGCACCGTCAGGGTGTACCTGTGCTGGGTACCAGTCCTGTTGACATTGACCGTGCTGAGAACCGCGACAAGTTCTCTGCTATGCTTGATAAGCTGGGTATTGACCAGCCTGCATGGCGCGCGCTGACCTCATTCGACGATATCAAGGACTTCGTAGCCAAGGTGGGTTATCCCGTACTGGTTCGTCCTTCATATGTGCTCTCTGGCGCTGCCATGAACGTCTGCTACGACGAAGAGGAGCTGCATCGCTTCTTGAACATGGCTACTGAGGTGTCTAAGGAGTTCCCTGTTGTGGTATCACAGTTCATGCAGGAGACCAAAGAGATTGAGTTTGACGCTGTTGCCGATAAGGGCGAGGTTGTAGAATATGCTATCTCTGAGCATGTAGAGTATGCTGGTGTTCACTCTGGTGACGCCACAATGGTATTCCCTGCTCAGCACATCTACTTCTCTACCGTTCGTCAGATTAAGAAGATTGCCCGTAAGATTGCCGCTGAGCTGAACATCAGTGGTCCTTTCAATATTCAGTTCTTGGCTAAGAACCGCGAGGTGAAGGTTATCGAGTGTAACCTGCGTGCGTCACGCTCATTCCCCTTCGTATCTAAGATCTTGAAGCGTAACTTCATTGAGACAGCTACGAAGATTATGCTGGATGCCCCCTACTCTCGTCCTGACCGTTCAGAGTTCGACATCGACCGCATCGGTGTAAAGGCCAGCCAGTTCTCATTTGCCCGTCTACAGAATGCCGACCCAGTATTGGGTGTAGACATGAGCTCTACGGGTGAGGTTGGTTGCTTGGGCGACGACCTGAACGAGGCTATGCTGAACGCCCTCATCGCTACAGGCTATCGCATGCCAAAGCAGGGTGCCAACATTCTGATTTCTTCTGGTGGTGCCAAGGGTAAGGTTAGCTTGCTGGAGCCTGCGAAGAATCTGGTGAAGAAGGGCTACAAAGTATATGCTACAGGCGGTACTGCTAAGTTCTTCAACGAGAACGGTGTGGATGCTACTCCCGTGGCTTGGCCTGATGAGGAGGGTGAGAACAACGTGATGAACATGATTGCTGACCACCAGTTCGACCTCATCATCAACGTGCCCAAGAACCACACTAAGCGTGAGCTGACCAACGGCTACCGCATCCGTCGTGGAGCTATTGACCACAACATTCCTCTGATGACTAACGTTCGCTTGGCTAAGGCCTTCATCGAAGCCTTTACTGCGCTGAATCAGGAGGATATCAAGATCAAGAGCTGGCAGGAGTACAATGCGTAAATGGCCATTGACCATTGATCATTGATCATTGAACATTAATTATTGGCCATTAACATAATAAAAGAGAGCATCCACATTGCTATGGATGCTCTCTTTTTGTTTTTTCAATAATAACTGAGAACCACTAGCGGAGAACGTCTGCCTTCTTTAGTTCTACCAGTTTACCATATTTCGACAACGCCTGCATGTCAAGGTGCTTCTTGTTGCCAACGATGAAAATGACGTGGGGCTGACTCTGTATATTCTGGCGATAGAAGTCGAGCATATCGTTGGTATTCAGCGTAGGCACAAGGCGCGTGATGTTGGTGTGAGGGTCTTCGCTATAGCCAGCCGTTCGGTAGGCGGAGACGAAAGAGGGCAACTCTCGGAACGAAGGATAGTCGTTGTTGACATTATTAAGAATCTCCTGTTTGGCAGTAGTAACCTCTTGCTCATTGACTGGCATCTGAGTAATGAGTGAGTCGAGCACGTGAAGCGCTTGCATCGTCTTATCGCCCTGTGTACCTAGATACATGATGTAAGCAGAAGGGTTATCACGATGACGGGCACGGTTGGGAGTAATCTCTTGACCATGGGCAGAATATGCCATGGAACGGAACTCACGAATCTCCTGGAACATGACACTACCCATTCCACCACCCATATACTGACTCCACATGCTCAATAGGGCTTCCTCCTTATCGCTGAGAGAGGGCTTGATGCTGCCATAGACGCCCAAGAGTGTCTGCCTACTGCTGGGCATATTATAGAAATAAACGATTGGTTCGCTATATGTTTGCAGGGGAACCTCATTATCCGACTTTGGTAAATGTGATGAACTGAGTGGCAGATACTTCTTACAGAGGTCGGCAACATCAGCTGATGACTTAGTGCCACAATAAAGCACAGAACAGTCATACTGGAGTACATCATTGAATAGGTGCAACAGGTCTTCGCCTGACAGTTTCTTAACTTCAGCAACAGCTGGTTGACGCAGATAACTAGAATGGTCACCCTTCGACAACTTCTGTAATACCATCTGGAATACACTTGAATTGCTACGGTCGAGCTGATGATGTGACATCTTATATTCACTCTTCAACTCTTTCATCGCATCCTTGTTAGCCTGCAACGAGGTGAGCAGATGGCGCAAAAGATTGAGTGAGGGAGCGAGATTGGACTCGAAGCCTGTAAGCGTCATCGAGAAATAATTGTCGGATGAAGAGGTTTCGAAGGTGGTGCCCAGTCGTTGCCATGCTTCACCAATCTCGTGTTTGGTCAGCGAGTCGGTACCAAGCTCAGTAAGGTAGCTTGCGACAAGAGCTAAGTTGGCATCATCGCGTTCGCCCTTGTGCCATTTCATTGTGAAGGTGAAAAGGTCGTTCTTAGGATTAGCCACCTTGTATAGCTGAACATGACTGGTAAGCGGAGTAATCTCTGCATCATGCTGGAGGTCGACAAGTTTGGGAGCCTTATCAGCAACAGGAATCTTTGCCAACTCACGAGCATAGTCAGACTGCTCTCTAGCATGCTTAGGTACAACTGGCTTGTAGTTAGGCTGAGACACTTTGTCCTTGGGATAATTTCCAAACTTCTTGACGCCACGCATATAGTGGTCAGAAAGCAGATAACGATTGGCAGCAGCTACCACATCAGCCTTGGTGATTTGTTTAACAGACTCCTCTTGTTGCAGATAGTCAGTCCAAGAACGTCCTTGGGCATAGACCTCTCCCATCATCATTGCACGATCGGTGCCATCCTCCAATTCCAATGCAGAATTACGAATCAGTTCGAGCTTCAGCTCTTCCAACTTAGCTTCAGAGAAGTCGCCACGCTTGACACGTTCTATTTGTTGCCAGCAAAGTTGTTCGGCTTTCTTCTTAGAACCAAAAGGCAGCTTCGGAATAATGAGCAACCCTGCTAATCCACCCTCCTGTAAGGCAAAACGCTGACCATAAGCAAACATAACCTTGTGGGCAGTACGCAGGGAATCGAGCATGCCAGTACCATTGTCGTTGGTCAGCAGACTCATCGCCAACTGTAATGCTTTAGCATCCTTATTTTTATCTAGGGGACCACGAAACAGCAAGCCAAGAGCCTTGATAATAGGCATATTCACTTTGATGTTCAATGTTTCACCATTGAAAGGCTCTAAGGCAGGAATGTTTCTGTGGGGAGCCTCGCCTTTGGGCAATCGTCCGAAGGTGCGTTCTAAAAGTGGAACGATACCTTCATCCGTGAAATCACCACTTAGCATCAGTCCCATATTACCAGCAACGTAGTAACGACGGAAGAAGTCTTCCATATCCGATAAACGAGGATTCTTTAGGTTTTCCGTACTACCAATAATAGGATACTGGTAAGGGTGTCCTTTGAATACTGCTCCCAAAAGCTTCTCTACGGCTGTGGTCAGCATATCGTCGGACGAACGGTTTTTCTCTTCATAAACTGTCTCTAACTCACCTTGGAATAAGCGGAATACGGGATTGAGCATTCGCTCGGAATTAAGTTCACACCATTGTTCAAGAAACTGTGGCGAAAAAGTGTTGTAATATTGCGTATAATCCCACGAGGTAGCGGCATTGAGTTTTGAACCACCATATTGGGAGATAAGACGGTCAAACTCGTTAGGGATGGCATAATCGGCGGCACGTTGGCTCAGACGACTGATATCCTGTTGTAGTTTTAGACGTTGCTGAGGTTCTGTAGTGCGAGATAATTCATTATATTTGGCTGAGATAGAGTCAAGCCATAGCTTCTCTTCTGCATAGTTGATGGTACCAATCTTCTGTGTACCCTTGAAAAGCACGTGTTCCAGATAGTGGGCAATGCCCGTGTTAGGACAATCTTTAGCGCCAGCTTTCACTATGAGGGCTCCATAAACTTTTGGCTGCGTGTGGTCTTCATTCAGCCATACTGTCAGTCCGTTACTCAGTTTAAGTTCCTTCACTTCCAATGTTCCTAATGACTGGGCTATAGCAATTGATGCACCCCACGCCATAAGTGCGACAGTTAGCATTTTTTTCATACTTATAATCACTTTGTCCAATTTAGTTATGAGATTCGATAAAACGCAACTCAGCTTCAAGCATAGCCAACTTAGGCATATCAAATCCAACCATCTTTGCTTCCATAATAGGACGGGTGTAGAGATAAGGAATCTCCATCGGGCGATGGAAATCAAAGTCGAGTTTCATAGAAGGACTATAAGGCACCATCTCATCTGTCATCTGCATCATTTTATCAGCAAAGTCTGGTTTTAGGGCATCAACACCTAAAGCGTTGGCTGCACCAATAACTTCCATCATTTGCTCGTAGATAAGCTGACGAGTGGCTGGATTCTTCATCAATTGGTCGGTACTTGTATTCAAGGCTACAGTCATACCATTGAAAGGCATATTCCATACAGCTTTCTTCCAACGGGCTTCTAAATAAGGTACCTCGGCAGCTTGGATGCCAGCATCAAGCATATCCTTTAATAATGCCACAAAATCTTGTTGCGGGGCAGAATAGTTGCCAAGATTGATATGTCCCAAACATTGGTGAGATATATGTCCAGGACCTAGCTTGGCAGAGCAGATGAACGCTAAACCAGCTACAATGTGTAGACGAGGGAACTGCTTCTGCAAATCTTTTTCCAATCCGATTCCGTTTTGTATCAATACTACAATGGTATCATCATTGATGATAGGACGTAACATATCTGGCAACAAATGATTATTGACAGACTTTAAGCCTACCAGCACGACATCGCTTGTGGGCATTTCAGAGGTGGAGTGATAGGCATCAACTTTGTTAAGGACAAAATCGCCATCACAACTATCAATTCTTAATCCGTGATTCTTTACATAGTCATAGTCACTATGAAGCAAGAAGCGCACCTGTCTTCCTGCCTTAGCCAGATAACTTCCATAGAAGCCACCAATGGCACCTGTTCCAATTACTGAATAACTTAACATACTGCAAATATACAAATTAGTAAGAAGATAGGAACAAGGTAAATGCCAAAATATTTTAATTTTTATCTTTATTATTATAAAAATTCGCATCTTTAAACTATCTTTGTAATCAAAAAAAGGAGTAGAATGAAACGGCAATATCTGATACTTATTATATTAGTATGTCTCTGTGGCTTTGTACACAGTGCTATGGCTCAAGAACTGCAGGTAAAGATAACCATCAATAGCTCACAGGTGGAAGGTTCTGATAAAGCAGTATTTGAGAACTTGCAACAGACACTGGAACAGTGGATGAATGATCGTCAATGGACAGAATTGCAATTTCAGAAGAATGAGCGCATCACCGTGAATTTTAATCTTACTGTCAATAAGTATGATAAAGCCAACAACCGCTTTTCCTGTACAGCAATGATACAAGCCAACCGTCCTGTCTATAATTCAGCATATAATACCACGCTTTATAATAATAAGGATGGCGATTTCAACTTCGACTTTGTACAGTTTGACCAATTGAACTTTAATGAGGAGATGATTGATAACCAATTGACAGCGCTGATGGCTTATTATGCATATCTGATTATTGGTCTTGACCTTGATAGCTTTTCGCCAATGGGAGGAACAGAAATCTTGCAGCGTTGTATGAACCTAACAAATAATGCGCAGGATTTAGGATTCTCAGGATGGAAAGCTTTTGAGGATAGCAGAAACCGCTTTGCCATCATCAATGACTATCTTGATGAAGCAATGAAGCCTTTCCGCCAGTTGCAGTATGACTACTATCGCAAAGGGCTTGACGAAATGTCAACCAACGTAGAACGTGGACGAACAAATATATCTGAAGCACTGAACAATCTGAAGCAGGCACATCAGGACAAACCACTGAGCCTGTTGCCACAGATATGGACAGACTATAAGCGCGATGAACTTGCAAACATTTATAAAGGCAAGGGAACACAAAAAGAGAAAGAACAAGTGTATGAACTCCTCTTCTCAATCAATGCATCGCAGAATAATACGTGGGAGAAGATAAAACAATAGTTAAACATTGAACAAAAAAAGAAGATGCTACGGCAATTATATATTAAGAATTTTACACTGATTGATGAACTCGACATAGAATGGCACGAGGGCTTCTCTGTGATGACTGGTGAGACAGGCGCTGGTAAGAGTATTATACTTGGTGCCATCGGACTGCTGTTAGGGCAACGTGCTGATTCAAAGGCCATCAAACAGGGAGCAGACCGCTGTGTGATAGAGGCACATTTCGACTTGTCACGCTATGAATTGAAGCCATTTTTTGATGATAATGACATAGAATATGATGCTAACGACACTATTATTCGTCGTGAGATTAGTAGTACTAAGAGTCGTGCATTCATCAACGATACTCCTGTAGCACTTTCGATGCTAAAAGAACTCGGTGAACAGTTGGTAGATATCCATTCGCAGCACCAGAACTTACTATTAAACAAGCAAGATTTCCAATTGAGTGTAGTTGACATTATTGCGAACAACCATAGAACGCTGAATGAGTATCAACAACTTTATCATGACTATCAGGTAGCACTACAACAACTTTCTGCCCTTCGTGAGGATATTGAGCGTAATCGTCAACAGGCAGACTTCCTTCAATTTCAATTTGAAGAACTTGAACAGGCAAACCTTGTAGAAGGAGAGCAGGAAGAACTGGAACAGCAGAGCGAAACAATGTCGCATGCAGAGGAAATCAAAAGTGCACTCTATGATGCAGACAACCAACTGAATAGTGAACAGCAAGGTGCCGTAAGTGCTGTACGTCAGGCTAATCATGCTCTGAGTAGTATCAGTAGCGTTTTACCTACTGCAAACGAACTGATGGAACGTCTGGAAAGTTGTCATATTGAACTAAAAGATATTGCTGATGAGGTAAGCCGTTTATTAGAGCGTACAGATTTCAATCCAGCAGAGTTAGATCAAATCAATAACCGGCTGGATCGTCTCTACGAACTGGAGAAGAAGTATCATGCAGAAAATGTAGAAGGACTGATAACTCAGCGCGATACTCTAAAACAACAGTTGGCAGCTATTGAAAATAGCGATGAAGCTGTTGCTGAATTGGAAGCAAAATGTCAACAGTTAAAAACTCAGAGTCAGCAGTTGGCAGATATGTTGACGAAACAGCGTCAGAAGGCAGCAAAGGAGATTGAACAGCAGATGCAGAAACGCTTAGTGCCGTTAGGAATGCCTCATGTACGTTTCTCAGTAAGCATAACCAAAACGGAATTAGCAAAAAGTGGTCAAGATCAAATTTCGTTTCTCTTCTCAGCCAATACGTCTACCCCACTCCAACCCGTTTCACTGGTGGCTAGTGGTGGTGAGATTGCACGCGTAATGTTATCGTTGAAAGCAATGATTAGTGGCGCTGTTAAACTGCCTACTATCATCTTTGATGAAATAGATACTGGTGTGAGTGGAAAGATTGCTGAGAAGATGGCAGAGATGATGCGCGAGATGGGAGAAGCCAATCGACAGGTTATCTCTATCACCCATCTACCACAGATTGCTGCACTTGGTAGTCACCACTATCGTGTCTCTAAAGAAGAAACTACACATGGCACGACTAGTCATCTACATGAACTCACCAACGAGGAACGTATACGTGAGATAGCTCAAATGGTTAGCGGTAGCGATGTCTCAGAAGCAGCCATCGCTAACGCTAAACAATTATTAAAGTTGTAAGAATTTAATATTTAAAAAGGTAGAGGACCAGTTGGCTCTCCTGGGTCAAATGGCGACGCATTGGCAAAGTCTTGTGTGCCGCCATTCATTCTACTGCTCAATATCTCCCCATCACCATCATTTGCAGTATCTGGAGTGAGAGTCTTCTCTTCAGGATTTTCGAAACGAGTATATTCACCACGGAAGGTTAGCAGCACATCACCTGTGGCACCCTTACGGTGCTTGGCAATAATAATCTGTGCCATACCATGAAGGTCGCGACCATGATCATCCTGATAGATATGATAGTATTCCGGACGATGCACAAAGAGTACCATATCGGCATCCTGCTCAATAGCTCCTGACTCACGAAGGTCACTCAGCTGAGGACGTTTACCTTCCAAACCTTCACGACTTTCAACACCACGATTCAACTGAGACAGCGCCAAGATGGGTACATCTAGTTCCTTCGCCAATCCCTTTAACGAACGTGAGATAACAGATACCTCCTCCTGACGAGAAGAGAAACGCATTCCATTGGCATTCATCAACTGTAGGTAGTCAATCATGATGATTTTTACGCCATGTTCACGAACCAGGCGACGAGCCTTGGTACGTAGCTCAAATACTGACAATCCTGGGGTGTCATCGACATATAATGGCGCACCCAACAGCTTGTTGAGTCGTTTATCCAAACGCTCCCACTCATCCTGCTGCAACTGACCATTAAGAATCTTCGAACCCTGAATCTCACAGACATTAGATATAAGACGGTTTACCAGTTGCACATTCGACATTTCCAGTGAGAAGAAAGCCATCGGTACCTGATAGTCTGCTGCTATATTCTTCGCCATAGAGAGGGCAAACGACGTCTTACCCATGGCCGGACGTCCAGCGATAATCACAAGGTCAGAAGGTTGCCAACCAGAGGTGATATCATCGAGCTTATGATAACCTGTAGGTACACCCGTTAAACCATCTTTGTTGGCAGCAGCCTTTTGGATGACCGCTATGGCATTCTCGACAACAGGATCAATTTGTGTATAGTCCTTCTTCATGTTGCGCTGCCCCAACTCGAATAGTGAACCCTCAGCCTCCTGCATCAAATCGTCAACATCAATAGTTTCATCAAAAGCTTTTGTTTGGATATTACTCGAGAACTGTATTAACTGGCGAGCCAACGACTTCTGAGCAATAATACGAGCATGATACTCAATATTAGCAGAAGAGGCCACGCGCGATGAAATCTCTGTCACATAGCCAGGCCCCCCAACATCTTCCAAGTCTCCCTGCTTGGCAAGTTGTTCTGTAACAGTCCAAACATCAACGGGCAACTCATGTATTGAGAGTTCCATGATAGCACGATAAACTTTCTGGTTGCGTGGTTCATAGAAACTTTCAGGAGTGAGAGCCTCACAAACAACAGCGTAGGCATCCTTATCAATCATTAGCGCACCTAATACGGCACGCTCTATCTCTGTAGCCTGAGGCTGAACATGAGCATATGTGTTATCCACAGGTTGTTGTCTGCGGCGTCTTGTGGTAGTCTTATTATCTTCGGGCATATTTGTTAGTATTGTCTTTCGGTCAAAAAATCTGTTAAGGAAGTGTGTGGATGTTTATGCATAAAGGTTGCTGCCTTGGCAACATATGGCGTATCAAACACCTGTCGCTGCATGAGTCGATTCACTACCCATAGGATACGTCCAATGTGCATGTCGCGTTCCTCCTGCTGAGCATCCTTAGGAAGTGGGAATACACTGAGCAGATAGAAACAGAGGCAGTCGGGTACTATCATATCGCGTTTCATTAAACTACGTTCATGCTCACTATAATGAGTGCGATAGAAAGGATAGTCTGCTCCCAAATACTTATCTAGACTTATTCCCAGAGAGTTTCCTGATATCACGATACTCTGATCGAAGGAACCTATTTGAGTATAAACAGAAGGAATTTCCACCTCGGGCATTTCTTCTTTTAGATTCTTAAATGCTTCAGTTAATTGCTCTTCAATATCATCCATATTGGCATATTGTTGCTGCACATCGTATAGCATCTGCTGAAGTGTAGAGTCTTGAAAGAAATAAAGGAATCGGGTATTGATTTCGGGCGCATCAACACGTCCAAGATGCAACATATCTTCTATTAAAACACGTGTTTCCGTAGGAAAGTAAGTGTTCATTTGCTGCAAAGCTGAATAATCACCTGTAGTCAGATAGAGAATCTCAATACGGTCGAAACGCTGAAGTCCAATACGTTTACCTGTAGCATCTGTTTCAGTGGGTTTTAACTTCCACTGGCAACCGACGCATACCATCATCAGCACAAATAATATTCCGTATACTTTCCGCACGCTTACAAACGAAAAATCATTAAATTTGTTAAAAATACGTGGCAAAATTACTAAAAAATATTGTAAAAGCCAAATTTTTAACTAAAAAGATAAATACCCGAGCAAAAATGAGTAAATTTGTAGCTGATACACTCATTCGTATCATGAAAACAGTAATTCAGATAAATTAAACATTACTTTTTATAACAACTATTATTAACATGAAAAATGTACCTGTAATTAAAATCGGTATCGTTGCGGTAAGCCGCGACTGTTTCCCCGAGTCATTGGCAGTTAACCGCCGTAAGGCAGTTATCGCTGAGTATGAGAAGAAGTTCGGTAAGGATGGCATCTACGAGTGCCCTATCTGCATCGTTGAGAGTGAAATCCACGCTCAGCAGGCTCTTGAGGACGTTAAGAAGGCTGGCTGTAACGCACTGTGCGTATATCTCGGCAACTTCGGTCCTGAGATTTCAGAGACCATGATTGCTGACTGGTTCCAGGGTCCCACTATGTTCTGCGCTGCTGCAGAGGAGACTCAGAACGATTTGATTGATGGTCGTGGTGATGCTTACTGCGGTATGCTGAACGCTAGCCAGGCTCTCTCTCTCTGCGTAAGACCCGTGCTTACATCCCCGAGGAGCCCGTAGGTGACGCTGCTCAGTGCGCTGAGATGATTCACGAGTTCCTGCCTATCGCTCGTGCTATCGTAGGTCTGCAGAACTTGAAGATTATCAGCTTCGGTCCACGTCCTAACAACTTCCTCGCTTGTAACGCTCCTATCCGTGCCCTCTATGATCTCGACGTTGAGATTGAGGAGAACTCAGAGCTCGACCTGCTCGAAGCTTTCCAGAAGCACGCTAACGACCCACGTATCGACGAGGTTGTAAAGGATATGGCTAATGAGCTCGGAACTGGTAACAAGATTCCTCAGGTTCTGCCTAAGCTCGCTCAGTATGAGCTGACTCTGCTTGACTGGATTGAGGGTCACAAGGGTTCTCGCCAGTATGTAGCAATGGCTAACAAGTGCTGGCCTGCTTTCCAGACCATGTTCGGTTTCGTACCTTGCTACGTTAACAGCCGTCTGACTGGTCGTGGTATCCCCGTAGCTTGTGAGGTTGATATCTACGGTGCACTGTCTGAGTTCATCGGTACCTGCATCACTCAGGATGCCGTTACTCTGCTCGACATCAATAACTCTGTACCTCGCGACATGTACGAGGAGAGCATCAAGGGTAAGAAGTTCGAGTGCGATACATACACCGACAAGGAAATCTTCATGGGCTTCCACTGCGGTAACACTGCTTCTTCTAAGGTTTGCGACTGCAAGATGTGCTTCCAGCGCATTATGGCTCGCGCTCTGCCTGTTGAGGTAACTAACGGTACACTTGAGGGTGATTTGCAGCCAGGTAAGGCTACAGTATATCGTCTGCAGTCTACTGCCGATACTAAGCTCCGCGCTTACATCGCTCAGGGTGAGATCCTGCCTGTAGCTACTCGCTCATTCGGTTCTATCGGTACCTTCGGTATCAAGAACATGAGCCGTTTCTATCGTCACGTCCTCATCGAGAAGCACTACCCACACCACGCAGCTGTTATGTTCGAGCACGCTGGTAAGTATCTGTGGGAGGTTCTCAAGTACATGGGAATCCCCGTTGAGGAGATTGACTATAACTTCCCCAAGGGTGACTTCTACCCCACAGAGAATCCATTCGCATAATCAATATACGATTGATTTCAATAAAGAAAGGCATTCACATTTCGTGGATGCCTTTCTTTTGTTATCACTATTTATCTTTCACCTAATGATTATTCTTTAGAATGCCAATAGAATTCTGAATACCTTTCCAGGATTCTCACTCCACCAACGCATAGTGTCAAGGGCCTCTTCTGGTTTTACAATTCTAGTGATGAGTGATTCAATAGTATTGTTATCTGCAGAAGAGTCAACTGTGAGACGCTCCAAATAGCGGATAACAGCACGGAAGTCGGATGGCTGTGCATTACGAGAACCACGGATGTCAAGTTCCTTCTGTACAAAATACTTTGTCTGGAATGATACTTCCGACTTGGCATATCCTATGCATACTACACGACCGGTGAATGCGACCTCATTGACTGCCATTTGATAGGTGGGTATACTGCCAACAGCTTCAATGATGACATCTGGGCCAAAGTTCTCAGTAATAGATGCTAAACGCTGATGTACATCCTCCGTCTTAGTATTAATGGTATAGGTGGCACCCATTTTCTTTGCTAATGCCAGCTTCTCATCATCAATATCAGCCGCGATAACTGTGGCACCTCTCAACATTGCACGAACAATGGCTCCCATACCAACCATTCCACAACCGATGACCATCACAGTATCGATATCTGTTACCTGTGCTCTATTTACGGCATGGAAACCTACACTCATAGGCTCTACTAATGCACATACCTTTGGCGAAAGTTGGCCAGCAGGAATAACTTTCTCCCACGGGAGTACAATATATTCCATCATGGCTCCATTTCGTTGAACGCCCAATGTTTCATTATGCTGACAGGCATTAAAACGCTGATTACGGCACGATGCACATTTCCCACAATTGGTATATGGATTGCAGGTTACTACCATACCTGGTTTCAAGTTCTCTGGTACTTCAGCACCAACAGCTTCAATGATAGCACCGACTTCATGACCTGGTATCACAGGATTCAATGCCATCGTATTACGTCCCATAAAGGTGTTGATATCTGAACCGCAAAATCCCACATAACAAAGCTTCAGTAACACTTCACCTACGCCAATAGTCTGTGGCTTTTCCTTTTCAATAATGTTTAACTCTTGTGAGTGAGTAATTTGTATTGCTTTCATAATTATATGTTTGATAATTCTGAGATAGTCATGTCTTTCAACTTTTTATATCGATATCCATAATATGCACATACTGCGAAACAAATCATCGGAACAACGTATGCTATTTGATAGAAAGTTTCGTTTTGATGCATGATATATGCAGTAAACTGGGGAACACAGGCATTACCGACGATAGCCATCACCAAGAATGCAGAACCAGATTTTGTCTGCTCCCCCAATCCATACAGTGCTAAAGAGAACTGTGTGGGATAGATAATACTCATAAAGAATGATACAGCCAACATCGCATAAAGTCCCACATAACCACCAAAGCCTATAATGACCAAACAGAGAATAACATTTGCAAGCGCATAGAAAGTTAACATCTTGTCTGGAGCAATCTTTGTCATAATCATTGTACCTATCCAACGACCTACAAGGAATGCTAACATATAGAGGCCGAAGAATGTCGTTGCAGTCTCCTCATCAATGCCAGCATAGGTACAACAATATACTAGAAATAGACTATTAATTGCAGTCTGACCACCATTATAGAAGAATTGTGCGATAACTCCCCATTTCAAATGAGGCTTTTTAAGAGTAGAGAAATCTATCAGTTTGGCTGAATGGCTATTCGATATATTAGTTTTATCCTCCTCATCTCCTACTTTTGGCAGTTTCACTATCACAAGCAGAATGGCAACAGCAATGAGAACCAAAGCCAGAATGAGATATGGAGTCTTCATTGCGTCTGTTTCCATCTGTATATATCCATTCCATCCTCCAGGATAGTTAGCAGGAATGGTCTCTCGCGTATAAGACTGACCACTTAACACCAACTTACTCAAAAACATAGCAGAGATAAAAGCACCTAATCCATTGAATGATTGTGCCAGATTTAGTCTGCGTGGAGCAGTCTGTGGTTCACCTAAGACTGTTACATAAGGATTGGCTGCCGTTTCCAAGAAACACATTCCCGTAGCAATGACAAAGAATATGCAAAGATATACACCATAACTTTTCACCAATGCTGCAGGAAAGAATAGTAATCCACCGCAAGCTGCAATGAATAGTCCTGTAATAATGCCTACACGATAACTATAACGTCGCATGAACATGGCAATAGGTATTGGACATATAAAATAGGCTAGCCAATAGGCACTTTCTGTAAACGATGCCTCAAAGGTATTTAGTTCGCAGGTTTTCATTAATTGCCTTATCATGGTAGGTAGCAGATTGCTACTAATAGCCCATAGGAAAAATAGGCAAAAGATTAATCCTAAGGCCAAATGGTTCTTTTTCATTCTGACATGTTTTTAATGTAAGGTAATTCAGGAAGATTCTTAAAGCCATAGAAGTCATATGCATTTTCTCCTAATAGCAGTGTTTTTTCTCGGTTTGACAATTCACTACTCTTTTCGATAAAGTCATACGACATCCTATAAGTAATCGCAGTTATAGTGCGAGGATAGTCAGATCCCCACATAAGTCGTTCTATGCCGACCCATTCTGCAGCTTCGCAAATACGACGTACTGCCGTTGGATAAGGATAAAATTCAGGATGATAGAGCCAAGTTATACCACCTGTCTCAATCATGACATGTTTGCCTAAACGTGCTAACAATACTTGACTTTTGAAAGATTTTGTAGTAGGCATTCCGAAATGACCAATGGCA
This sequence comes from Prevotellaceae bacterium HUN156, assembly GCA_900119285.1. Taxonomy (GTDB): domain Bacteria; phylum Bacteroidota; class Bacteroidia; order Bacteroidales; family Bacteroidaceae; genus Prevotella. The sequence goes on along the minus strand of FPIT01000010.1, from coordinate 32,815 downwards.
ACCTTTAATTGTGGGCACTCCTGTATCACTTCAGCCATCTGACCAATCTGTTGTTCATCATCAGCAAGACACATAGAGCAAATCAAACCGTTTTTTTCCATCAACTTAAATACAGGTAGCAGTGTTAATAGTGATTCTTTCAACCGATGACCTGGGAAGGCAATTCCCTTTAGACCAGCGTCTATTACACTCTTGGCTTCCTCCACATTCCAAGCCATACCCATACAGCAGAAACGATTGGGATAACGTTGTTGCACCTCCGTGAGATAAGAATTTTGATTACCATCTATCACCTCCTGAACTACAACAGCACCACCAACTTGCGCATAATCCATATTAGAAAGAAATACCTCTGCAGTATTCTTTCCGTCAATGATGAATGGAGGTATCATCTGCACCTCTTCATCCATAAAAATACTACGTCCGTTCTTTAGTGACAATATACGTTTGCCATCAACCATAGTATTTTGCTTTAGCCACAAATGACTATGCGCATCAATTATGAGTTTGCCCATGTTACACGTTGTTGGATACCAATAATCTCCTTTACTTCTTTCACAAGTTGCCAGTCAGGCTCTTCATTCGCCCATTGAATATTACGACGCACATTTTCAGGATTTGCCGATGAGAATAGAGTCGAAGTGATTCGCTTGTTGCTAACAGCATATTGAACAGCTAATCGTTCAATGGGATATCCTTTGGCATTACAGTGAACAGCAGCACGCTGACATGCTTCAACAAGAGGCTTGGGAGCTGGATGCCATGCTGGAACGCCACGCTGCGATAACAACCCCATTGACAATGGTGAGGCATTGATGATGCCAATACCTTTTGCTTCAAAGAATTCAATATAATCGTTTAAGGCATCATCATTAAGTGTGTAATGGCAGAAATTTAGAATACTTTCCACTCGTCTATCGCCAGCCTTTTCAAATTGTTCAACTACCCATTTTAGGTTTTCCAATTGCAAGTCTGTAATTCCAACATGACCAACGATACCTTTATCTTTAAGTTCAAATAGTGCTGGCAGCGTTTCGTCAACAACCAACTGTAAACCACCTGGACGGACAGTCTGAAACTCAATGTCGTGTACATTGATTAAGTCTATGTGTTCAACACCTAATCGTTCCATGCTCTCATACACACTTTCAGTCACACGTTTGGCAGAATAATCCCACGTGTTAAAGCCATCTTTACCATAACGTCCAACTTTGGTGCTGAGATAGTAGCTGTTGCGAGGAATATTACTCAAAGCCTTACCTAGAACTGTCTCTGCTTTATAATGGCCATAGTAAGGACTAACATCTATAAAGTTGATACCTCCTTCAATAGCAGCCTCTACAGCTTCGCAACTTTCTTTCTCGTTGGTATCGCGGAATACGCTACCTAGCGATGATGCACCAAAACTCAAGTGGGAAATCTTCATTCCTGTTTTTCCCAATTCTGAATATCGCATATATAATATTGTAAAATAGGTTAGTAAAATCCTTCATTATCGAATAGGTTCGATAATGAAGGTGAAATCGTAGTTTTTATTGGCTGGCAACATATATTTATGTTGTGGACGAGCTCCCCATGAGTTGACACAACCCAAACCCATTTGGCGCTGTTGGATGTGGACCTGAGTAAGAGGACGCTCAATAAGGTCACCACTATGTTGTCCCCAACGATGATCCTTCATAGCACCAGCATCTAAATCCTCAACTAAGTAAGGTAGAGCAGAGCATTCTATCGCAGCGTTGGAACTGAACTGTAATCCACGTTGACCATCCGTTACTTGGAACCAACGAACATCAGTGTGATTGCCACTTTCCTGTGGACGAACATAAGGATAGTATTCGTCTAGCACTTTATTCTCGTAGACCCCAATAAATTCACTTGAATTGCGATCGCAATAGTTCTCATGAGGACCACGACCATAGTACTTCACGTTGTTATATTGTTTAGGCATCTGCAACTGCATTCCATAACGGAACAAGTAAGCATCCCTACCCTCTTGTTCGCAATGCATCTGTTGACGAACTATCACAGAACCATCAGCTTGCAACGTATAGGTCATTACGAGCTTTGCCTTCGTAGCTGGAATATCAATATTAGCTACAATAGTATTGTCAGTGAAAGTAACACTGGTAGTCTTCGTCTGTGGATTCTTCCACTGACCGAAACGCTGCTGTAGCCATGCACCATAGTCATTGTCTGTTGGAGCACGCCAGAATTCCGGAGCGATGCTTTGGCGATCGACTAGCATAGGCTGACCATCGACATCAAGATAATCTATCAAACCCGACTGTTTTCCAACAGTAAGTGTTGTACCTGCGGCAGATAACTTAATATAGCTTTTTGTTTCTTCGGAAGCAACTTTTGACTGCTCAGCTTCAATCGCAGGAAAGTCGTAAGAGTTTAGAGCAAACTGTTGACGAGAAATTATCTGCCCTTTATCAATAAATGGTTGTTTATCGTCTTTTGCTTTCAGTTGGAATATAACAAATATCTCCTGATCACCATGATGTCCAAGTACACGGGTGATGGTATTCTTCATTGCATCAATGGTAATAACCTTACGATGTTGAGGAGCAATACCACTAATATCGACTTTTCCACCATGACCAAAAGTCATTCCTTCCGGACGATTGCCACCATGATGCTGCTTACCATTGGCTCCACCTACAAACCATTCCAGTTCAACATCATCTAGTGTTTTAAAGAAGTTCTCATTATAAATTTCGATACGTCCTTCCTTCAAGCCTTTATCGATAATCCATATATTTTGATAGTAATACTGCACTTCATAAGCATGAGGGTTCAGACGTCGGTCTGGAGCAATGATACCATTACAGTTGAAGTTATAGTCGCTGGCTGGATAGCGGCCATAGTCACCACCATAGGTGAATATTTCCTTACCAGTAATCGGACTCTTATCACGTAGACCTTGATCTACGAAGTCCCAGATAAAACCACCCTGATATTTTGGATATTTGCGGATGATATCCCAATACTCTTTGAAACCACCTATAGAGTTACCCATAGCGTGAGCATATTCACATTGGATAAGTGGACGAGGATTATCAGTCTTAGCGTATTTCTCACAATCTTCATATCCCATATACATCGGACAGAAAATATCAGTCTTGCCCCAATGGCCAGCCTGTTCGTATTGAACAGGGCGACTATCTACGCTCTTAATCCATTCATAGCATTTTTCGAAGTTAGGACCATAGCCAGCCTCATTACCCAAACTCCAAATTAGGATTGAAGGATGATTGCGAAGTGTCAGTACATTAGCCTGATTGCGTTCAAGATGCATTTGCTGAAAGTCTTCGCGTTTGGCAAGAGTCCCCTCGCCATACCCCATTCCGTGACTTTCGAGATTAGCCTCTGCCACCACATAGATACCAGCAGAGTCACACAGGTCATACCAACGAGGATCATCAGGATAGTGACAAGTACGCACCGCATTGATATTGAGTTGCTTCATGATGCGGATATCCTGCTTCATACGCTCTAAAGAAACTATATACCCTCCATCAGGGTCAAGTTCATGGCGGTCGGCACCCTTAATCAGAATGGGCTGACCGTTAACCAGCAGTTGTCCGTCCTTAATCTCGATATGACGGAAGCCCATCTTCTGTTGAACCACCTGCAGCACTTGGCCCTTCTTCTTCAGTGTGATAATCAGTGAATATAGGTTCGGAGTTTCTGCTGTCCAAGGTTTTACATCCTTCTCATCAAGTAGAAAGTGTTCGTGCTGATAGTAGGGTAACTTATGTCCGTCGTGCTTGAATATTACATGCCCGTCTTTATCCTCCAATGAAACCTCGAGACTGGCGCCACTGCCGTTCTTTACGTCTATCCAATAGGCTATCTCAGGACGATTGGTCTCCATATTCCAGTCCTGCATCACATGGTAGTCGGAAATATATGTCTTCGGACGAGCATAAAGATAAACTTCACGAGCTATACCTGTAAAGCGCCAGAAATCCTGATCCTCCAAATAAGAGCCATCGCACCAACGCATTACCTGCATAGCTATCAGATTCTTACCTTTCTTTAGAAACTTGGTAACATCAAACTCTGCTGCTATCTTAGAATCCTCGCTATAGCCCACATACTTACCATTAACCCATACCTTCAGGTTACTAGTAGCAGAGCCCACATGGAATATCACCTGTTGACCATCCCAGTTTGCAGGAAGCGTAAATTCGCGGCGATATGAACCAGTATAGTTTTCTGTCTCACCTATGAAAGGTGGATTCGTCTCAAAAGTAGTACACCAAGCATAGCCAATATTTTTATAAATACGGTCACCATGACCATTCAACTCAAACAAACCTGGAACTGGAAAATCTTCCCATTTAGAATCATCATAATTTAATGCCCAGAAGTTTGCTGGCGCATCCTGATGGTTTTTCACGAAATTAAAACGCCACATGCCCTCCATTGACAAGTAGCGATTAGAGACAGATTTCTCACCAGCCTTTGCAGCCTGTTCGCTCTCAAAAGCAAAGAAATTTGCATGACGAACCTCACGGTTTTGCTGATTTACTAATGGATTACGCCATTCTGGCGCTTTGTCGGCGATTGCCGTCGTTGTCCCCAACATTAGTGAAGTCAACGATAGTAATAAGTATTTATACATGGTTTCTTAATGGATTTGTGTATTGCCTGCAAAGATAATAAATGTTGCGAGCATTACAAAAAGAAATTATTCTTTTTTAGGCAACCCAAGATATTAGTGGATAATAATGTCGCTAAAGTCCACTTAAATATCTATATTTTGAAACCATTAATCTGCGTAGGCATCCTCACCTATCAATTCACGAGAACCAATAGTGAGTTTACGTAAATCATAATAAGAACCATTATAGATATTAAAGTCTACATGTCCCTTGATTCCTGGAAGTCGTCCAGCATCCGTATGCTGCCAAAATTTCCAAGCACCTTCATACTCAACTTCATCCACATAATAGTGAGCTATCCAATACGGATAATCATCAAATACTGAGTCGTTTAAGTAACGAGTCTTAAACTTATAGTAAGTATATATTATAGGCTTTACTCCATAGTAATTTTCTACTATATCCAACCATTCGCGAATGCTGGCTACAAACTCTTCGTCGGTCTGATTCTTTGGTTTATGTTCCACGTCAAGCACAGGTGGCAAATCTCCATTCTCAAGTTTGACGTTCTTGATGAAAAATTCAGCTTGTTTCTTAGCTGGAGAATAAATGCTATAAAAATGATATGCGCCACGAGTAAAACCGTTTTCACGTGCTTGGAAGAAATTCTCCTTAAAATTCTCATCAATACGAGAAGCCCCTTCCGTAGCTTTAATCATTACGAAACGTATGGGGAATTTGTCTATTACTCCCTGATCTCTTAATTTACGCCAGTCGATTTTTCCCTGATGGTGACTCACATCAATACCGTGAATCTCATAACCTTCAGGATAACTTATGTCGCCATATAATGCACGCCAACGGAAGCCAAACGGACCAACAAAAATATAATAGAAGAAATAAACATAGACTGCAACAATAGAAAGTCCGCCTATCCACCACGCCCAACCAGGCAAATGCTGTAATAAACGGATAAAGACATTCGGACGCCTATATGGCACAGGCCTCGTTCGGCGTCCGGATGTCGTTTTTCTATGTGTTGTCCTCTTGGGGGGCATTCAATTAAGCCTTCTCAAGAGCAAGAGTCATAGTTGGCTGGTCGCAAACCTCTGTGGGTCCCCAGTACTGGATTGGGCCAGGATATACGTAAGCAGTCTTACGAGCCCACTCGTCACGATGAGCAGCGAACTCCTTGAAGGGAGCGCCATCGAGTTCAACGAGAGCCTTACGGATAACGGGTTTCATCTCACCATTACGCTTCTCCATGTTCATCATCATAGTGATGGGCACACCACCAGCAATCCACTGCTCGGCAGGAGCTGTAGTATTCTTAACGATAGCCATGTAGCCAGTCTTGCCGTTAGCAATCAGCTGAGCAGCGCTGGTACCAAGAGCGTAGCAGTAGTCGGCATCGAAGTTAGAAGGAGCTGCGCAACGTCCCTCATAACCGAAGAAGTGGTGCTGAGCAGAGAACTTGCCTGTGTACTTGCCATCCTTCTTCATCTTCTCCAACTTCTGAGCTACCATAGTGCTAAGCAACTTCTCGGTCTCGATCAGTGATACCTGTACGTTTCCGTGTGGGTCACGGTCAAGAGCCAGCTGGCGAGCAACACCTGTAGGCAGGCTGTTGAATACTGCAAGGTTCTCATCGGTAAGGTGAGCCTTAACAAAGTCGATTGACTCGTGACGATCCAGGTTCTTAGCCTCAGGCAAAGCCAAAACGTCATTGAGCTGAGCAATGAGCTTCTTGATAGCTGGAATGAACTCGATAACACCCTCAGGGATGATAACGGTACCGAAGTTGTTGCCATCAGCAGCACGCAGACATACTGCGTTAGCGATATAGTCAACGATATCATCGAGGCTCATACCCTTCTGCTCGATTTCCTCTGATACGAGGCAGATGTTAGGCTGTGTCTGCAGAGCGCACTCCAGAGCGATGTGAGAAGCAGAGCGACCCATCACCTTGATGAAGTGCCAGTACTTGCGGGCTGAGTTACAGTCACGCTCGATGTTACCAATCAGCTCTGAGTAAGTCTTACAAGCGGTATCAAAACCGAAAGAGGTCTCAATCTGCTCGTTCTTCAGGTCACCATCGATAGTCTTAGGACAACCAATAACCTGTACGCCGTAGTTCTTAGCAGCATAGTATTCAGCCAATACGCAAGCGTTGGTATTAGAGTCATCACCACCAATGATTACGATAGCCTTGATATCGAGCTCACGGATAATCTCCAGACCCTTTTCAAACTGGTCAATCTTCTCCAGCTTGGTACGACCTGAGCCAATCATATCGAAACCACCAGTATTGCGATACTCGTCGATGATGTCAGCAGTCAGCTCCATGTAGTTGTGGTCAACCAATCCGCCAGGACCCAGGATGAAACCATAGAGACGGTTCTCAGGGTTAAGCTTCTTAATCTGATCGAAGAGACCGGTAATCACGTTGTGACCACCAGGAGCCTGACCACCAGAGAGGATGATACCAACATTCATCTTGCTGTTATTAGCCTCTGTAGCGGGTTCAAACTCTACGATAGGCATACCGTAGGTATTGGGGAACAACTTCTTGATTTCTTCCTGGTCGCCAACACTCTGAGTAGGCGCACCTTCCTTAATCTTTACTGCTCCCTGAAGAGCCTTAGGCAACTTCGGCTGATAAGCAGCACGAGCTTTCTGCAATGCACTTTTTTCCATTCTATAAAACGTTTTATTTTGTTGAATAATGATTTTTCGAACTGCAAAAATACTCATTTTTCACGAGAAAGAGAAAGAAAAACAGCATTTTAATATTTTTTTGTAGCAAATGTGTATGCTATATCAATTTTTATCCGTATCTTTGACGATTGAAATCATATAATTAATAAAAATAAGGAGGATAAAATTATGTCTAACAAACGATCACTAAAACGTACTATCAATCTTATTTGCGAGGAAATATTCGCAGAATGTGTTGCAGCCTCTTTGTATGGAAACAGCGGTGACAACAGCGAGGCTCTTATCTACAGTATACTAAAGATGCAGAGCGATTTCATTTGTCGTATATCTCATCCTGAGCCAGGAATGCCAGCCAAGAAATATTATAAGAAATTGAAGGAGGACTTTATTGCACAAGCTAGCGACATTATTGATCAAATCAACAACATATGATGAAATCATTTTGTAACTGGCTACTGTTTAAGTATATGGGATGGACGGCCGATATTACAGAACCACATCCCGACAAGTATATCATTTGTCTAGCACCTCATACAAGTAATTGGGATTTTCTCATCGGTAAACTCTTCAGCATCAGTCAAGGCTTGAAGAGTAACTTTTTGATGAAGAAAGAATGGTTCTTTTGGCCATTAGGTCCTATTTTCAAAAGTATGGGTGGTATTCCCGTATGGCGCTCTAAGCATACCAGCATGACGGATAATCTTGCAGAGACAGCTCGTAAAGAGGATGTCTTTCATTTGTGCATCACTCCAGAAGGAACACGTTCGCTGAATCCTGAGTGGAAAAAAGGTTTCTACTATATCGCCCAAAAGGCAGGTATCCCTATCCTACTCTATGGCGTGGATTATGAAAAAAAGCACATTCAATGCACTAAGACAATAATCCCAAATGGCGATATCGAGAGTCAGATGCGAGAGATAAAGTTGTACTTTAAGGACTTCAAAGGCCGATGCCCTGAAAAGTTTACCATAGGAGAGTTATAAGTAATGCGCAGACTGACGATATTCCTTCTTCTACTCTTATCTATGGCTTCACATGCACAAACTGCGAAAGATGAAGCCAAGTTAGTAGAACGACTGAATAACTACTTTGCGAAATACAAACCTAAAGGTACCCGACTGACGCAGGCACCTAAGATGCTTCGTTATCAACTCGACAACACATCCCAGACATTGGTCATTACTGCTGATGAGTTTTTTGCAGCACAAGAGTTTACCCCTGAGATTACGGAACATATCTATAAGAAGATTAAGGGCGAACTTCCCAAGACGTATAAAGACTATGAAGTAACGGTAATGACCAACGGAATGACGATTGACGAGTTGATACCTAATCGTTTGTCTAAAAACATAGACAAGTCGCGATTATGGGGAGACATTGACTACGACGGTGAGCCTTGGGTAAAGAATATCTCTCAGCCTGTGAAATACACACATGGCTTACAGAACAGGCACATTTCTCTATGGGCAAGTCATGGACGCTATTACGATCAGAGCAAAGGCTACTGGCGCTGGCAGCGTCCTAATCTCTTTGCCACAACAGAAGACCTGTTTACTCAGACTATTGTTGTTCCCTATCTCATTCCTATGCTCGAAAATGCTGGAGCTATTGTCTTCACTCCTCGTGAACGCGACTGGCAGAAAGAAGAGATTATCGTAGATAACGATGGCTCACAAAATTATTATTTCGAGATTATTTCTGGAGAACGCTGGCAGAATACATCACTTGCAGGATTTGGATGGCATGAAGGCAACTATCAGGATTTAGAAAATCCTTTTGTAGCAGGTACTGCCCGTATGGCAAAAACTACCTCCAGCAAGTCACATAATAGCATTGCTAACTATCAGCCTCGTTTCAAGAAAGCTGGTCGCTATGCTGTATATGTAAGTTATCAGACACTTCCTCATAGTATCAGTGATGCACTTTATACTGTATGGCATAAAGGTGAATGTACTCAGTTTCATGTCAACCAACGCATGGGTGGTGATACCTGGGTATACTTAGGAACATTCGATTTTGATGCTGGTTATAGTGAGTTTAATCGTGTTACCGTTTCTAATCATAGTAGCGAAAATGGTATTGTAACGACTGATGCCGTTCGTTTCGGAGGAGGAATGGGCAACATTGAGCGCTTTGGCGAAACCAGTGGCTTGCCTCGTTGTTTGGAGGGTGCTCGTTATAGTGCACAATGGGCTGGAATGCCTTATGATGTATATAGCAGCAAGGCTGGTGTTGATGATTATGGCGATGACATCAATGTCCGTTCTCACATGACTAACTATATTGGTGGTGGATCTTGCTATATGCCCACTCTTACAGGTCTTAAGGTGCCTATTGAGTTATCACTTGCTGTTCATAGTGATGCAGGCTATGCTAAAGACGGGAAAAGCCTCATTGGTTCACTGTCTGTATGTACAACAAAGTTTAATGATGGAAAGCTGAATGCTGGCATCTCACGTATGGCATCACGCGACTTAGCCGATGCACTACTGAGCAATGAGACACTTGATTTGAAATACAAATACGGTCAGTGGAATCGTCGTGAATTATTCGACCGCAACTACTCCGAGACTCGTCTTCCTGAGGTTCCCAGTGCAATCCTTGAAACGATGTCGCATCAGAGCTTCCCTGACATGCGATATGGATTGGACCCTAACTTCCGTTTCACGTTGGCACGCTCTATATACAAGACCATTCTGCGCTATGTCAACGATCAGCATGGTCAGCATTTTATAGTAGCTCCTTTGGCTCCTGACCATTTCCGTATTGAATTCAAAGATAACAATGTGATTCGCCTCACTTGGGATGCTGTTATCGATCCACAAGAAGCCACAGCAAAGCCCACAGGCTATATTCTTTACACAGCCATTGGCGATGCAGATTTTGATAATGGAACGTATATCCGTTCTGCAAATGAATATGAGATGACGTTAGATCCCAACCAGCTCTATCATTTTAAGGTTGCAGCAGTTAATCGTGGCGGAAAGAGCTTCACAACAGAAGTACTATCTGCCTACTATACTCCCAATGCTCAAAAGACCATTATGATAGTCAATGGTTTCCATCGCCTGTCGTCTCCTGCTATTCGCAATACTTCCGAGGAACAGGGATTTGACCTTGATGAAGACCCAGGCGTTACCTATGGTCCTACTTTCGGTTGGTGTGGACGACAGCTCAATTTCGACCGCAGCCAGATGGGTATTGAACCTAATGGACTTGGCTATTCTGGTACTGAGTTAGAAGGTATGCTGATTGCGGGCAATGATTTCAATTATGTAAAGACGCATGCCGAAGCTATTGCCTCTGCCCGACAATACAACATTGTAAGCTGTTCCAGCGAAGCATTCGAAAGTGCCAGACTTCGCCATCACGATTATGCTGCCATTGACCTCCTGTTAGGTTTGGAGCGTAACGATGGACATAGTCTCAATTATTATAAGACTTTCAGTACTGCTATGCAACACTCCATACAAGAGGCGCTTAGTCGTGGTACAGCCTTATTGGTTAGTGGAGCCTATATCGGTAGCGATATGACTGCTGAAAACGAACAGCAGTTCCTGGCTAACGTATTAAAGTGTCACTATGCTGGTACTGCTCAGTCGCAAGACAATATTGTCAAGGGACTGGGCACAGAGATGCTATACTGGAAAGAGTTGAACGAGACGCACTATGCAGCTACTCATACAGACATTCTGGAAGCTGTCAAGCCTGCATATACTGCTATGCAATATACCGATGGCTACAGTGCTGCAGTTGCATATAAGGGTAATGACTATCGTCTTTTCGTGATGAGTTTCCCATTCGAGTGCATACAAGGTGCTCAGAAGCGTTCATCCATCATGCGTGGAATCATTAACTATTTAATAAAATAACTAAGAACAACTGGATATTATGTACAAAATTCAAACCAATCAAAGCGGAACACGCAGTATAGAAATCAGTGATGAGCATTTGCAGACCATTGATGACTATCACTTCTTCCTTGATCTCATTGACTCCAATGGTTATGTTGATGAGCAAGTGCTTGATAAGTTAAAACTGAACATCCGTTCGCTGTTAGAGTCTGAGTCTGGCAAGGACAAGCGTCTGCTCGACCTCTGTCTCGATGTTATATATCATAGCAATATGAAAGCATATGGTCTGCAACAGCTCGTTTTGCTTTTCATCAACTGGAAAAATCGTAATAATAGCGAACCAGAAATAACAAGTACCGACGAAGGTGCTACGTCTAACTAAAGAAAGGAGAGAAAGAGTAAGGTATTCATGGATTATAAACTGACAGATTTTCTGCCGACAACAAAGAAAGAACTAGAGTTGCGCGGTTGGGAAGAGGTAGATGTTATCCTCTTCTCTGCAGACGCGTATGTTGATCACCCTTCATTTGGTGCTGCCGTTATTGGTCGCACCCTTGAAGCTGCAGGCTATCGGGTAGCTATCGTACCGCAACCCGACTGGCATGGAGACTATCGAGATTTCAAGAAGTTAGGACGTCCTCGTCTCTTCTTTGGCATTGCTCCTGGTTGTATGGACTCGATGGTCAACAAGTATACAGCCAATCGCCGCCTGCGTTCAGAAGATGCATATAGTCCTGACGGACGTCACGACATGCGTCCAGAATACCCTACTATTGTTTATAGTAAGATTCTGCGTGAGCTTTACCCTGATGTCCCCATTATTCTTGGTGGCATCGAGGCATCCTTGCGCCGTCTCACTCACTATGACTATTGGCAAGACAAGTTGGAGAAATGTATTCTCTGCAACTCTGGTGCCGACATGATTACCTATGGCATGGGCGAGAAGCCTACCATTGCGTTGGCTCAGAAGTTGAGCGAGGGATTGCCTATAAGTCAGATTACAGATATTCCGCAAACGGTATTCCTCACCCGCAAAGAAGATATCCCTGGTGGTATTACCGAGAGAGACATTGTCTTGCATAGCCATGAGGAATGTCTGAAGAATAAGCGTTCTCAGGCAGAAAACTTCCGTCACATAGAGGAACAGTCTAACATGATGCATGCCCAGCGACTGCTACAAGGTGTAGATGGCCGCTTTGTTGTGGTCAATCCACCTTATCCTCCTATGACAACTGCCGAGTTGGATGCTTCATTTGATTTACCTTACACTCGTGTACCTCATCCCAAATATAAGGGCAAGCGTATTCCTGCCTATGAGATGATTAAGTTCTCGGTGAATATTCATCGTGGCTGTTTTGGTGGTTGTGCGTTCTGCACCATCTCTGCCCATCAGGGTAAGTTCATCACCTGCCGCTCTAAGGAGAGCATTATTAAGGAGGTGAAGAAGGTTATCCAGATGGATGGTTTCAAGGGATATCTCAGCGACCTTGGTGGACCATCTGCCAACATGTATGGCATGCATGGTCGTAACCATAAGGCTTGTGAGAAGTGTAAGCGCCCCAGTTGTATTCATCCACAGGTATGTCCTAATCTGAATACCGACCACTCCAAACTCTTGGAAGTCTATCGTGCCGTTGATGCCTTGCCAGGCATTAAGAAGAGTTTTATTGGTAGTGGTGTTCGCTATGACCTGTTACTGCATAAGAGTAAGGATGAAGCAGTGAATAAGGCTGCTATGGAATACACTCGTGAACTCATCAAGAATCACGTCAGTGGTCGTCTGAAGGTTGCCCCTGAGCATACCAGCGAGCGTGTTCTCTACCTCATGCGTAAGCCATCGTTCCAACAGTTCTATGACTTCAAGCGCATCTTCGACCGCATCAATCGTGAGGAACACCTCAATCAGCAGATTATCCCCTACTTCATTTCCAGTCACCCTGGATGTACGGAAGCGGATATGGCTGAGTTGGCTGTCAAGACCAAGCAACTTGATTTCCAACTGGAACAGGTTCAAGACTTCACGCCTACTCCTATGACGGTATCAACGGAAACATGGTATACAGGATACGACCCCTATACGTTGGAGCCTGTTCAGAGTGCAAAGACTCAGCGCGACAAGTTGGCTCAGCGTCAGTATTTCTTCTGGTATAAGCCTGAAGAGCGTCGAGGCATTGAGCAGAGTTTGCGTCGCATTGGTCGTCCCGACTTAATCAAAGAACTCTGTCCTCATTCTGATTTCAGAGGTCCACGACCAGATAATAGGAACTCGCGTACAGATAATAGAAACTCACACACCGATTATAGACATGCAGATTATAGAAAAGACAGTCGTCGCCAAGAACCCAAAGAAGAAAAGCGAGGACGGAATCGTCATAAGCGATAACTTTGTTGCTGTTATCGACGGCAGTACCTCTAAGAGTCAATATCGCCACAGTCTGTTTCGTTCTAATGGCCGTTATGCCATGCAACTGACTGCGCGCTATATTCGTCGTATGCCTAAGAATATCACCAGTGAGGAATTCTTCCGTGGTGTGACGGCATATATCCGCAAGCATTATAAGAAGTCTATGCTGCCTCGCTTGCAAGAGCATCCTGAAGACCGCCTCACCTGCTCTGCTATTGTCTATAGTCGACTGAATCGTGAGATATGGATGGTGGGCGACTGTCAGTGTATGATAAATGGTGAGTTCTTCGACAATCCTAAACCATCAGAAGCCGAACTGGCTGCTATGCGTGCTGAAGAAGCTAAGAGACTGTTGGCCACAGGAATGTCACAAGACGAGTTGTTACGTGATGACAAAGCTCGTGAAGTGATTATTCCTCGCATGTTAGAAACCATGCGCCAACAGAATATCAGCTATAGTGTGATTGATGGCTTCCGCATTGCCCGCCAGCATGTGCGCATCATTCCTCTCGACTTCCGTCCATGGGAAATCGTATTGGCAAGCGATGGTTATCCTATTCTCCGCCCTACTCTGGCAGAGAGTGAAGAAGAATTGCGTAAGTTACGTGAAGAAGACCCGTTGAACATCAGTCGCTTCCAAGCCACCAAAGCATTCCATCCTGATTTCAACTCCTTCGACGACCGCAGTTATATCCGCCTAAAGGTCTAAGTTTCCCCCTAGCTCTGTCTAAGTCCCCCTTCCTTCTTTGACCTAAAGGTGCAAGGTGTGGCGTTGCAATTAGGAAGGGATAGGCTTATTTCCTATTCTGCTTAATAATGCTATAAGCTTGATAGAGTCCCAACTCGCCAGCCTTAGAGAGGTCGGCTACGCTCTCTTTTTGCTGTTTGAGGGCTAAGTGTACCAAGCCACGATTATAGAATGCTTCAGCCAGATGCGGATCTATTTCTATAGCACGAGAATAATCATCTATCGCATGCTGGTAGTCGTTGCGTTGCACATAGACATTACCACGATTATAATAAAGGTATGCACATGATGCATTCAGACGGATAGCATCCGACAAGTCTGCCAGCACACGAGCAGTCTGCAACTTCACATCTGTTCCCTGAGCAGCATTAAACTCGTTCAGGCGCGACTGACAAACGGCACGCTGCCAATAAGCCACAGCTGATAGTGAGTCGCTCATGATATAAGTTGTCAAGTCGTCAATGGCTCCCTCATAGTTCTGAATCACGCTATATGCCACAGCACGCTGCATCAACAGAGGCAGTATTTCTACTTCCTTTTTCTGATGCATAATCTGCTGGGTGAGACTATCTATACGATTGAAATAGCGCTGAGTACCAGCCTCGCTAAGTGTTGTCTGACTACAAGTGATGTGCAGATGACTACCAGCAGGCAGTTTGGTATTGATTAAGTCCACCTGACGATCGTAAGCGATATCATGCTTCACGGCACTCTGGAATCGCTCCGTAGAGAGTGCAAACATTGGCTGATAATCCATACCTACCTTATGGTTTTGCACACGACCACGATAATCGCTCTGATATTCATGCTCCATCTCCTGCTCGTCTGCCATCGCCAGCTGGTTATACTTCTCGATATCCTCATCGCTACGCTTACGCATCTGCTTCTTAGAGAGTCGTGGCTGCTTACCGAAACGCTTGTCGATTTGTGCTTTCAGAATGCGGAATTCATCCATCTCAGCCTGTTTGGTCATTCCCAGACTGCGATAACACTGAGCGCGCTGATGCAGACCCGTCCAGAAGTTAGGATACTCATTGATTACTTTAGTATAATCTCGGATGGCTGCTCTTGGATTACCCGTTTTCTCCAGCAACAATGCACGGTTATAGAGAGCCATCAGATTGTCGGGCTCTAATTTCAGTACGAAGTCAAAGTCTGTGATAGCACGATTGTCGTCACCCACCTGCGCTCTTAGCAAACCACGATTATAGTGACCTAAGAAGTTGTTGGGCTCAAAGTCGAGTGCCAGGTCATAGTCAGCCATCGCACCGCGCAGGTTGTTCTGGTTAAAGCGAGCCATTGCTCGATTGATATACAGACCAGCCTGTTTAGGCAACAGATGGATAGCTTTATCCAGATAAGTCTCACTCTCCTTCCATTGCTGTCGTGCCAGACTTATCACTGAACGCATGGTCCATGTATTACCATTATAGGCATCCAAATCCAGACTTTTCTCCAACGAGGCAATGGCCTTCGTCGTATCTTTCTGCATCAAGTACACCTCCGACTGCATGGCATACACCTTGGCATTCTTACTCCAGCGTACAGCCATTGTGTCTATCTCAGCCAGCGCACGTTCGTAGTCCTTTTCTTGTATGCGACAGAGTGCTCTGTTATGCCAAAGGTTGATAGCCTCTGGCTCATACTTTAGTGCAGTATTATAGTCCTTGATAGCGTCAGCGTAATTCTTCTGCTGAATGCGACAGAGTCCACGCAACTCATAGATGCCCACCACATAAGGATTACGCTGGATAGCTTCCGAGCAGTCTTTCTCCGCACCAGCAAAGTCGTCCAGATAATACTTTGCTATTCCTCTGTAATACCAAGGCTCAAAGAGATAAGGCTTGGCAGAGATAGCCTGATTAAAGTATTGGATAGAAAGGACGTAATCCTCATAGAATAATGCTGAGCGACCAACTCTCAACAAACGGTCGGTATTATACTGGGCAAAACACATTGAACATTGAACATTAAACAATGAGCATTGCAATGCCAGCAATACTAGCATCAATCGTTTCCTGAATAACTGTTTCATCTTCAATGTTCAATCTTCAATGTTGATGTTTCACATCGAGCCTGCTCACGCTCGGCATAGTTCAAAACTCGTTTTGACTCTGCTCTCGCTTAATCGCAGCCTTCAATGTTCAATCTTCAATCTTCAATGTTCAATATTCAATGTTCAATCTTCAACGTCTACTCACCTTCGTCTTGTATCCGCAGCGGTAACGACCTTGAAGCAGTGCTTTCAACTTGCTTTTTATCAGCTGCTTACGAAGTGGAGTGATGCGGTCTACAAACATCTTTCCATCCAAGTGGTCAAACTCATGCTGCATCACGCGAGCCAGGTAGCCATCCACCCATTCGTCGTGTGGTCTCAGCTGACCATCAGTCCACTGTACGCGGATGCGTGTTGGACGAGTAACCTTCTCGTGGATAGCAGGCAGCGACAGGCAGCCCTCCTCCATAGCGTCAGTTTCCGTCTCGTCATATTGCACGATGTGTGGATTGATAAACACCTCGCGATAGTCTTTATATTCGGGCATATCGTCGCTCAATACGTCGAGGTCGATAACTACCACGCGTATTGCCTTACCCACCTGTGGAGCAGCCAGACCAATACCCTCACTGGCAGCCAGTGTCTCCCACATATCATCAATAAATTCCTTCAGATTGGGATAGTCCAATGGTATATCCTCAGCCACCTTTCTCAATACGGGCTGACCATATATATAAATAGGTAATATCATAAGTTTACAACTTTACTATTTTACAAATTCTTGGAGCGCATATAATCTTGCAGGATGATGGTTGCACTGATTTCATCCACCAGTGCCTTATCCTGACGGGCTTTCTTCTTCAGTCCTCCTTCCAGCATAGCTTGATGAGCCAGCACCGAGGTGAATCGCTCATCGTAGAACTCTATCGGGATCTGTGGCATAGCCTTGCGCCAACGGTTCACAAACTGCTTTACGCGTTCCAAGTTCTCACTTGGCTGTCCGTTAGGTTGTCGTGGCTCACCGATAACAATACGTTCTACCTCTTCTTTCGCCACATACTGTGTAAGATATTCAAAAAGCGTTGAAGTAGAAACAGTTGCCAATCCGCCAGCAATCAGTTGCAGCGGATCGGTAACTGCTAATCCCGTACGCTTCTTTCCGTAGTCAATAGAAAGGATGCGTGCCACTATCTCTGATTATTTTGCGTAGAGCAACCAAGCACCGGGGAATTTCTCCTGCAGTGCATTGCGACTTGCAGCAGCCTCGCCCTTAGTGTCGAAAGTAGTAGCCACAACACGATACATAGCAGGAGTAACGTTATTGTTTACCACTACAGAAGCGTTATATCCCTGAGTCTTCAGAGTCTGCTGCAGACCTTCTGCGTTAGCCTTGAGAGAGAAAGAGCCTACTACTACGCTGAAGTTCTTCAGACCAGAACCAGCTACTACAGATACAGTCTCCTGACGAACAGGAACATTATCAGCGTTATCCATTACCTGAGCCTGAGTAACGGGCTTTTCCTCCAAAGGAACTACTACATTATTCTCCTGCTCTACCACAGCAACCTGCTGGACTTCTTCCTGTGCCTTCTGCTGCATTTCCTCTTGCGCCTTAGCTTTCAGATAAGCCTGCTTATAGGCACTCTCGCTTGATTTACAACTTGTAAAAACCATAGCTGCGCACAGTCCTGCGCATAACAATGTGTACTTCTTCATACTTTTTCTTGATGTTATGTTTTCTTGTTAATTATCTGTTTTTGTCTAATTTTCTCTGCGAAATTACAAAATATCAAGCAAAAGTCACGAAAAAAGCTGCATAAAGTTTGTTAATTTAGAAAACTTTCGTATATTTGCCCACAGAAAATCGTTTTACTGATTAAAAATATTTGAATATTATGAGAAGTTTAGGTTATTTAGGCGCATTTCTTGGCGGAGCTCTCGCCGGTGCAGTCGTAGGTTTACTAGTTGCTCCCGAAAAAGGTGCAGACACCCGTGAAAAGATTTCTGATGCTGTTGAGGACTTCATGAAGAAGCATAACATCAAGCTCAGCCGCAAGGAAGTAAGTGATTTGGTTGACGACCTCGAAGAGGCACAGGAGTAGGTTCTCATTGAACATTGAACATTGAAGATTCAACTTTGAAGTTTGATGTTTGAAGATTGAACTTTATGATTACTTCATGCGCAGCCAAAATGTTCAATGTTCAATGTTCAATGTTCAATAATCAAAAGTTATGTTGTCCAGCGACAAGAATGTAGAATCTATTGCCCAACTCATTGAGGCGTTAAAGGAATACGTTGGGCTTCAGAAGGAATATCTGGAGCTCAACGCTATAGAGAAGATTGTCCGTTTGGTCACGGCTCTCACTGTAGCTGTGGTCTTCATTATCCTTGGTGTGGCAGTACTCTTCTACCTCTCGTTTGCTGTAGTCTATTGGCTTGAACCGTTGACGGGGCTTGGTTTGGCATTCTTTATTGTATCCCTGTTTTTTGCTGTGCTTCTCGCCTTGGTCTACATCTTCCGCAAGTCGTGGATAGAGCGTCCATTGGTGCGCTTCATGGCTAACACCTTATTAAATTAGTAGCGTCATGCCCGTAAGTCATTATAACACATTAGAAGACATCGAACTCCGTAAAGACGAGCTTCGTGCCGAGCTTCAAGGCAAGTCCGAGCAGATGGGTGAACTGTGGCGTGACCTCACTCTTCCCAAGCCAGCCAACAGCAAGGGCGAGTTGATAGCCAATCTCATCAGTAATAGTGTCACAGCTATTGATGCTTTCCTCTTGGTGCGCAAACTGATGAAAACCTATAGTTGGCTGTTTCAGCGCAAGAGGAGATAGCCCACCAGAAAACTTATAATTATTTTAGTAAAAAAAATGGCATCACTCATAGGTGAATGCCATATTTTTTGTATCTTTGCAGGCGAAAATCCAGGAATAACTAACTTATCTATAAAAACTTATTGCGTATGAAAAAACAAAGAATCGTAAACCTTGCCGTCAGTTTCGTACTTGCGACATGTAGTTTCAATGCTTCTGCCCAGACCAAATACGAGTGGCAGAATCCTCAAATGCCCATCGACCAGCGTGTGGAGAGCCTGCTGAAGATGCTCACCCCTGAGGAGAAGGTTGGCTTGATGATGAATAAGTCGATGTCTATCGACCGTCTCGGTATTCCTTCTATCAACTGGTGGAACGAAGCCTGTCATGGTGTTCGTCAGGGCGGCTACACTGTCTATCCTCAACCTATCGGAATGGCGGCAGCGTTTAATGCTCAACTGGTCTATGATGTATTCTCTCAGGTCAGCGACGAAGCTCGCGCCAACTGGAACCGCACCGACCATAACATCTTCAATGTGCCCATGGGCGTTACTTATTATCCAGGCAATCCTGAACTCACTTACTGGTGTCCTAATGTCAACATCTTCCGCGATCCTCGTTGGGGCCGTGGTCAGGAAACCTGTGGTGAAGACCCCTATCTGAACGCTGTACTCGGTGTGCAGACTGTATTAGGTATGCAGGGCAACGACGACCACTACTTCAAGACTCACGCTTGTGCTAAGCACTATGCCGTACACAGCGGTCCAGAGCCTCTGCGCCACTCTATGAATGTAGAGCCTTCCAACCGCGACCTCTGGGAAACCTATCTCCCTGCCTTCAAAGCTTTGGTTAAGAAAGGTAATGTTCGTGAGGTGATGTGTGCTTACCAGCGCTTCGAGGGCAAACCCTGTTGCACCAGCGACCGCCTGCTCATCGATATCCTTCGCAATAAGTGGGGCTACGATGGTATTGTGGTTACCGACTGCGACGCCATCAACAACTTCTATAACAAAGGTCAGCACGAAACCCATAAGGACCCCCTTTCTGCTTCTGTTGATGCTGTGCTCAATGGCACCGACCTTGAGTGTGGTAAGGTCTTCATGTCACTCACCGAAGGTCTGAAGAAGGGCTTCATCAAGGAGAGCGACCTCGATTTGCACCTTCGCAGAACGCTGAAGGGCCGCTTCGAACTGGGTATGTTCGACCCCGCAGAGTTGCTTCCTTGGGCCAACATCGGTCCTGACGCCATCAGTAGCGAGAAGAACAATGCTATGGCTACTCAGGCAGCCCGCGAGTCTATGGTACTGCTCGAAAACAATGGCAATGCCCTACCCCTCTCTAAGTCTGTTAAGACCTTGGCAGTCATTGGCCCTAACGCAGACGATATCGAGCTGCTCAATGGTAACTACGGTGGCACTCCTACCGACAATCATAAGCACTCACTCCTTGAAGGTATCAAGAATGCCGTTCCTGGTGCCAAGATTATCTACGAGAAGGCTTGCGAGCTCAACGATGAATACACCACCGTTCACCACCTCAAGGACTTCAATGACGGTAAGGGTGCCCTCGTAGAGTTCTTCAATAATAAGGAGTTGGCTGGCGAGCCCGCTAAGACTGACTACTACAACGAGCTGAACTTCTCTACCTTTGGTGCTTGGGGCTTTGCTCAGGGTGTCAATCGCGACACACTCTCTGTTCGTGTAAGTGGTAAATACACTGCCGACTTCACTGGCGATATGAAGTACACGCTGATGACCGACAATGGCTATGTACTGAAGGTCAATGGCGAGGTAGTTGAAGAGGCAAAGGCTGGTGGCCGTCGTGGTTTCGGCTTTGGCTTTGGTCGTCGTGGTGCTGATTACAAGTCATTCCCCGTAGAAGCTGGCAAGACCTACGACATCGTTATTGAATACAAGCACGGCAATGGTCAGTTTGCTATGCTGCGTGGTGATATCTGCGAGCGCAACCTTGCTGACTTCACCGATTTGGCTAAGAAGTGCAGCGCTGCTGATGCCATCATCATCATTGGTGGTATCTCTGCCCAGATGGAAGGCGAAGGTGGCGACAAGCAAGACATCGAACTGCCTAAGGTACAGCAGATGCTCGTGAAGGCTATGCACAAGACTGGTCGCCCCGTTATCTTCGTCAACTGCTCTGGCTCTGCCCTTGCCTTTGGTAGCGTAGAGGGAGAGTACGACGCACTGCTGCAGGCTTGGTATCCTGGTCAGGGCGGTGCCCAGGCATTGGCAGAAGTACTCTTTGGCGACTACAACCCCGGTGGTAAGCTGCCCGTCACCTTCTATCGTTCTAACAACGATCTGCCCGACTTCCTCGACTACTCTATGAAGAACCGCACCTATCGTTACTTCACTGGTGTTCCTCAGTACGCCTTCGGTTATGGTCTGAGCTACACCACCTTCAACGTTGGTCAGGGCAAGCTCTCTAAGAAGTCTATGAAGAAGAACGGCACCATCAAGCTCACCGTACCCGTAACCAATACAGGTAAGCGTGAAGGCACTGAGACCGTACAGGTTTACATCAAGGCACTCGACGATGCTGGTGCACCCATCAAGGCACTCAAGGGCTTCCAGAAGCTCTCTCTGAAGGCTGGCGAGACCAAGACAGCCACCATCCAGCTCGATGGTGAAGCCTTCGAATACTACGACGAGAACATCGACGAACTCGCTGTTAAGGCTGGTCGCTACCAGATACTCTATGGCACCTCGTCACTCGACAAAGACCTGAAGGCGCTCGACTTCGTAGTGAAGTAACGAAGATTGAACATGGAAGATTGAACATTGAACATTATTTTTAACCACGAATTTCACGAATTATTGCTGCATAGCAGCATGTATCTGTGACATCTGTGTGACAATAAAAAATTGATATTGGCAAGAATGTCAGAGGAATCCCACCTCTGGCATTCTTTCATTATTAAATGAACAATTCGTCAGATTCGAGAGATTCGTGTTCGTTTCTAAACATTATGCGCAGCATAAAATTTCTGTGATTTCTGTTATTTCTGTGTGACCATAAATAATCTGTTCAATCAGTGCAATCTGTGGTCGGATTATTAAGTATTATTTCTTCTTCACTGGAAACGTGAAATACGTATTAGGGAAAGGCTCATCCTTCAGTGTGAAGTGCCACCACTCAGAGTCCAGCGCTTTGAATCCGTGACGCAACATTGCCTCGCGCAGCAGCATACGATTGCAGAACTGCTCTTGCGTGATGCTTCTCCCTGCAGGGCTCTTGCTGTTGTCGCCAGTATATTCACCTGTCTCAGGATTACCGCAGAAGTCAGGGTGACTCTCAGGACCAAACCAGTCGAACGTACCACCCATATCCACCTCCTTCTCCGTCTGCATATCAAACAGCGTCAGGTCCACCGTAGAGCCTCTCGTATGTCCACTCTTCTCGTAGATATACTCCTGTTCAAATAGCACGCTCTTATCCAGATCCGGATAGAAGTATCTTTTCATCAGCGTATCAGGAATATTCTCTGCCCAACGCACGAAGTGGTCAACCCCTTTCTGCGGACGATATGCATCATAAATCTTCAGTCTATATCCCAGCTTGATGACATCATCACTCACCGCCTTCAAGCTGTCTGCCGCCTGTTTTGTCAGTAGTGCTGTAGGCTCCTCGTAGCCATCTATGCGACTGCCCACGAAGTTATACGTACCATAATAGCGTATCTCCAATATTGCATCAGGCACCGCATCCGTCAGCATCACAAACTCGCTATCATCCTCCGCACTGATGTCCCCACTCTTATTAGCGCACGACACCATCACGATGCTGCAAAATACGGTGGCAGCCCACACCCACACATTCTCTTTCCTCATAGTTTCAGGTTATTATTAATTATGTTATATCTGCAAAGGTATATAGAAAGAAACCAAGCGGTTCAGAATACGCAAGCCCATCCGAACTTGCGAACAAGTTCTTGCAGTAGATTACGATCACGAACAGGTATTGTTACTGCAACCGTCTCCCGCTGACTTGATCGTTTTTCTATATTGGCAGAGTCCAGATCATATTGTGTCTGAAGATTCATCCAGATATCTGCAGGAATCTCCAAAGCCTTTTCCAATGCCATAGCCACACTGAGCGAAACATTTCGTTTGCCATTGATTGTCTCGCTAAGAACAGAGGCTTTGATACCTGTCAGTTCTGCTAGTTGCTTCTGCGTCATATTACGCTCTTTCAATTCATCCTTTATCATTTCTCCAGGATGAGTTGCAACAAAAGGTGTTAATGCTTTCTTACTCATAATGCTTTAACTGAAACTAAACATTATTCTAGTGAAAGAAACCAAGCGGCAAGGTCGAATTGCTCATCATCACGCAGATGCCACCGTTCCGCACATCGTGGCTCTACTTGGTTTCGTTTTAGATTTCACCATATTTCGCCTCAAATCTCTCTTCCCAAGCCTTTTTACGATTCAAAGCGCTCTTTAGACGTTTCGTTGCTTCGTCTTTAGTCAGTTTCATGTCTTCAATCATTTTTTCACTGCAAAGGTATTAACAGATTTCGATATTTCCAAATAAATCGGCAAATATTTTTATAGCAGAAGCAAAAACGATATCTAAAATCTTCTGGTGTTTACTTCATTAGAAAATATCGGTTTGTTTTTATATATAAGTATCTGATTTATTGCACCATAAGAATTACTATTCTTTTTAATTGTAGGTCTTACTTTCGTTATCCTTTACATTTCGTTCGGCATTTTTGAGGTAATTCGTTCGGCATTTTTGAGGTAAAAACATCTGTCACTAATGAATAAAGAGCCGCACCCACTTCTGAGCGCAGCCCTTAATCTTCCCACGAGCTCTGCTTGCGCAGCCCTTAATGTTCAATCTTCAATGGTCAATCTTCAATGGTCAACGTACCGTAATCCACACGGGCTCTCCCCTCTCCTTCGCAGCCACTATCTTATGTTTGATACCTTTCAGCCACTTGCGGGAGTCCAGCACCTTGCCCACTTCTCTGTTCTCACCCACGAGGATGCAGCCCTCAGTATCTTTCGCTGTATTCCCTGCATGTATGCGTATTCCGCTGAAGTTAGGCACACCGAGCAAGATGGGTAGCCATTGTTTGAACTTAGGCGAATAAGAGATTACCACTGCATACCTTCCCTCTGGTATTGCCGAGTGTCCTTTTATCTTGCGCCCACCGTGCGCATAATCGCGCCATGTAGGTTCGAGAGTATCACACAAGCAGATTTTCTTAGTACCAGCCAGATACTCGTCATCTACAGAGTATTGTATATATAACCTACCTATTGTATAATCTTTCTTTTTTGCTATACGTTCTAATATTAGTTCCATAATCTTTAATGTTTAATTTTCAATTTCTTAAAACTGTCATCTGTCATTTGTAAGAGGTAGCCACGATGAACCCACTGTGAGAGCATATTGCGAGTTCCGCGAGTATCCATACCATTGGCCTGTCGGATAAGGTCTGCTTCATGGATGGTAAACTCATCGGGCAACAGGTTCAGCAGATTACGAGGACCACGACGACCCGTCTGCCCATCTGCACTACGATTAGCATTCTCGATAGCCTCGCCAAAGAATGTCATTTTGCAGTACAAGTCATACTGAAGGCTCCAACGTACAAAATCCTCTATCTCTTTCGCCCATTTGTAGTCGTTGCAGATGTAGAGCACACAAGCCTTCAGATAGGCTATCACATTGGCTCGGAACGACAAGTTTTCATATACTCTCGATTGTGAGAGGCGGGCAAACTCAGCACATTCATCCTTCAGCTTTTTAGCTAAACGGAATGCCTGCGGACAATCTATCACGCCAGCAGCACGGCAGAGACGGTCGATATAAGGACGTAGTTCTTCATCGAAACTTGAATCATACGTACCATAGACGGGCATATCGGCTCCTATCTCACGTTCTGGTATGGTACAGAAGTTAATACGACTGATAGGTCCATCCGTCAACACTCGTGAGAAATAGCGCTGTCCCTTTTGAATGGTTGTCGCAGCATTCCAATTGAATCGGATGCAGACCTTTTCTGTGACCGATTGCGTACCTACGCGCGTCTGTCCATAACGGTTGTCAGGGTCAAAAGCCAAACACATAATCTGAAACTGCTGTGAGCCATGAGCCGAACCACGAAGCGCATCAAACTGGTCTATCTCATTCATCTTTGTATAGAGAAAATGCTCGTCTGCCTCTGCCATACGCATCACGAAGGCAGGATTGGTCATATCGGGATCTACCTCTTGGATGATGAGTCCTTCTGGTCTCTGTCGCTTATCCTTATTAGAGCCTTTCGAGTTCACCTCTTTCTTCCAGTCGGCTTCTCGTTTCAGGTTCTCTGCATCACGTTTACGAATGTCAGCCATGATGCGATTGATGGGTTGTGAGATACAGTCCTTACCAGCACCCGTTCCTGCCATCAGCACATTCATAAAGGTGGCCTCGTGCATCACATTGTCAATATACGGAAAGCGTACCTTCCACAGATGAGCGCCCAATGCAGGAAAGATAGCATGAGCTACAGCTGGCTTATAGATGTCGGGAGTCTTCGAGGTGAGCAGTTGCACCACCTTCGGTAGTCTCTTCGGCATCTCTGGTGGCAAAGATGGCTCAGCTGTAACAGTCATCGAATGGTTATCTACTGCTACTTGATGGCTCATAGATTCTGCCTTTGCCATTTTCAGCGACTTAGCCAACACCTTGCGCTGAAACTGCGACATCTTTTGATTAGGGTCATAGTATTTCGAGTAGAAATCATCCACCAGCTGCTGGATATTCTTATCTTGCCAGTTTTGCGCCATGCGAACCTTCAGCACACCGAGTAGTTCTTCTTTCTTCAACAACTGAGTAGCACCCACAGAGAGAATGCTTTTCAGTGCCTCGTGTCTATGACCTTCCACGATAAGCACATCGGCTGTCAATTCAGCCTCCTTCATGCAGGCATCGAAGATATATAATGTACGTGCATCTGCCTCTTTTATTTCACAGTTCATAGTGCATTGCTCTGAACTGGACTGCACATGAGAAGAGCATTTCTGAACTAATGGGCGACCATCCGCATCAAGCCCTCTTAGCAGATATGCCTCTCGACGCTCTTCCAACTCTTCACCATCGATAGGTTCCAGCCAATGTTCCGAGCGAAAAACTTCCTGATCAATACCTGTTATATAAATGTACCTCTCAGGGGTGAAGCACGATGCATCAAGCAGCTCATCAGCATTAAACCCTATTTCCTCGCAAAAAGCACGCTGCGCTTCCTCAATGGTCATTCCTTTAGGAATACGAATATAGATATGCCCTTTACCACGAGCCGAATAAGCCTCACGCAGCACCATGTCGTACCACTCGGACATCTCGTCCTTATTCACTTCCAGCGCTTTCTCAAAGGCTTCGCGCACCAGTTTAGGGTTGTCAATATCCACACACGTCATAAAGGTGAAAGTCTCTGGTATGATGCAATCCTGCGAACGATGGTTATCCTTGAACGCTGTGTAGTGAGGACAGATAAATGGCAACCAATCCTTCTTTTCTTCCTTACCTGCACGAATATCTGCTACATCTTGGCGAAGCCATTCCTGATGGAGCAGCTCATCAAGCTGCTCTCCAGTTTGAGACTCTGCATATCCCCGATTATTCTTTGACTTGTCGGAGAAATGCTTTGTGTTCAGTGCTATCAGACGGTTTACCATACAATTTCCTCCTTTCTTGTTTTCATGTAAGACATTATTTGGTCAGCTTCCTCCTGATAAAGAGACATAATGAGTGCTCGTCCGTACTTTTTGGGGAACTTGAAGGTGACATACACCTGCTCTTTGTCCAACATTCGTTCACCTACTTTGTGACCTTTGACCGCAGTCTTGCGATAATACGCTCTGGTTGACTTCACAGCTCCATGAGCCGTTTCAAAGAGCGTCTCATACTTAGGGCCGTTCATGCCATCGCGATAACGTTTCATACGAGTTCTACCATCTTCATCCACCGTTACTCCTGCACGATAACGGATTCTACTGCAACCATTGGCCGTTACGGGTGCCTTATCCTGCTCCCATACACAGGGATAGATATTAATGTCGCCATTGTTCATAAATGTTGTCTGGGTGTCCATCTGGACGTTGTGCAGAATCTGCTGCTTGTAATTTTCCTTTTTCATTTTTTGCTGATTCGGCTTCGAAGAAGTTCCAGTTGTCCGATGGCCATCTTTCACGTGAAAACTACCTTCACTCCGTCTCAGCACCCCACTGCCTTTTCAGCGGGCTTTAATTGTTTAACACGATGCAAAATTACATCAGAATCTTGATGCGAGAAAGGAAACAAAACAATTACTCCCGACCATTTCTGAAGTTAGAAATAGTCGGGAACATTCTTGTATTACTCAGTAATTCAGCCTATTATCAGTTAGTCTATTTTTGTCGGAAGAAGTTTTCCAATTTATCCAAGTCCATACTGTATTCGGCTGATGGCTTGGCTAATTCCTTCATTTTTTTGCCTTTATTCAAGAAGCAATATGTGGCTCTGCGTTCTATCTCAGCCTTCTTGAGCGAACCACGACTAAGCGGTTCATTAAAAGATAGCTCCAACATCCTGCGTAACTGTTGGACTGTGGTCTGCCAATTGATAGGTTTCATCTTTAACGGGGCAGTAGCTGTCACCCCCATCAGGTATAGGAAGTCTTCAGCCTGTGTCTGCTTGTCTATATAACCATTTTCAATCAGGAAATTGTATATCTCTACTGCCCATTCACGACTGAGGTATGGTGGCATCTGCACTGGCTGTTGTTGCCCGATGTTGAAAGTATTGTTCTGTTCCAATACTAATTGCCCTATCCCATCCATACCCACTCTGTCGAGTATGTCGCCCAGCATTTGTCTTTTTTGTTCGTCAGTCATAACAATCCAATATTTCTGTTAATCGTAATTATAAGGGCAGTTGTAGTGCTCTGCCTTCATTCTCTGCATTTGGCAAACTCGGCTGCACGCCATAGTTATTCTGCTCCATCACCATTTGTCCAATGGTTTTCTTATTGGCTACTTTCATCATGGCATCGGTCAGATTTCTTTGTTGGTCAAATGGTTCAAACAGGCGTTTACGATACTTTTCAAGCAAAGTCGGATAATGCTCTCGCCATGCAGGCTGCATACTTATTGCTGGGTTTGCTTGTAGTGTACAGAGTATATCCCATGCCGTACCTGAGGGATATTTCATTAATTCTTTGTCTATATCTTCAATAGGAATGGCCGATTCCACCATCTGTTGCAGGATTTCTTCCGCTTTTTCAAGTTGTTTATGCAACTGCTTTGTTTGATTTTTCATCTCTTGGATAAGTTCATCCTTTTGGTAGCTCTCGTTCTCCACCTCTTTATAGCTTTTGGGCTTATTCTCTCGAAGCATGCGTTGGAAATCTTCGGGGAATAGGGCATCGCACAGCTTGTAAAGCAATTCAGAAGGCTCGCATCTATTGAGTTCTTCTTGCATCTGAAGACAAACCTTGTCCATTCTGCGCTGTCTAGCACGCTCCAAATGCAACTTATCCATACAATCCATCAATCCACAGTAAAAAATATGTAGATGAGGTTTGAACGATTGGCTTGCCGTCATTACCGTCTCAGCAACCTTACGGAAACTAGTCCACTTTACGCCAATAATATGCCTAGTCATCACCGAATAGTAATGTTTTAGGAATAGCCAGTGCTGGTTAAGCAGATGAAACTGTTGCTGCTTTTCCTCTTTTGTCCACTCCTGCTGCATAATCATCGTGAAAGCATGAAGTACACAAAGCACTTCGTCGGTCTTATAGTCGTAGCACACCTCCGACTTAAAAAGCATTTCTTTCAGTTCCCCAGACAAGCTTTTCCAATCCTGCTGACAATCGGATTTGAGCAATGCCTCCAGCACATGAAAAAAACGATTGATGCGTTTAGACTCACTTTCATAGTGTTTCATATTGTCACCCCAGCATTCTGCGCAAGTAATCAGATTCATATCCGATGCCCAACTGCCAAACTGATTATCTTCTTCTATGATACATTCCATCTTCCTCCCAATACTCTCCAGTTTACTACCGGCACAGCAAAGCCGTATGTCACCATTAAGATACATTTTGTAATAAGGCACCATCATGGCATGCAACAAACTAGTATAAACGGAGTCTTTCTTGGGTGTAAGACCTTTTGAGCCATATTTCTCCCACAGGTTGACTTCACCCACTTTGTTGTTACCCATCAAACGCTCCAGTTGGTTGACGACACTATCCTGAATGTACTCTTTGCAATTGTCTAGATTGTTCATAATATACGTTTTCTTTTATTGAAGTACAAAGGTACAAAAAAGAACTGGGCTTACCGAATCGGCAGCCCAGAAATATTTGCAAATAATAGTTAATACACAGTACGGTTAGCTTCGCTGTGTACTTGCTGTGTACTTTAAGATAAAATCTTCGTTGTAGCCCATAACTGAATATTGTCTATCAATTTGCCAACTCAGTCTTTCTTATCTCTCCAAAGACTTTCGACAACAAAGCTTGCCTTTCCTCCTTAAGTTCCTCGATATGCGAAACATCAGAATATTTTTGGAAATCTTCAATTTTGATATCTGTATACCTAGAAATGTTTTTCTGTAAGAAAGTGTCATTGACCTCTTGTAGCGTTTTGTCCTTCTTCTGAATGTTATCACCCTTAGGAAGCAGTTCAAGATTAAAAAGTGCATCACGATACCCACTAGGAATCATGGAGTTATTATCCAATTTAGCTTTAGGAATTATATGGTCTACTTCAGAAGTCTCTTCCAAAACCGTATTGGGAGCTTTCTTTTGTAGAGCATATTGATAACACAGGATAGGTGTTAGATGTTTTATATCAAGAGGTTGTCCATTATAGGTTCCTTTACAGGAACTATCTATTAGAGTTTTCCAAGAGGTTTCATCCAATGGCACAAGTCTATCGTGCCAATTCTTTACGTGATTAGCCATTTTAGAGTCACCAGAACCTCTCCAAGAACCAATTGAATACTCAAAGATTAGCCTATCGAAAAGAGCTTTTGCATCACGGATGAACGTATTATATTCTGCTGAAGATACATGTGGAGAGCCTTTCTCCTGCCAATCAAGAAGTAGGATTGTCATATATTCTAGCGTTGGAGCTGCTCCCAAAAGTTTGTACAACGGCTTTCGCCAACTGCGCAAATATTTGAAAAATTCATCTTTTAGAAGTATTTCACAAATGGTGTTGATGTCATCAACTAAGTCATCAATGCTCATTCCCCATTTAATGTTCTTATTTCGTTCAAGTTCATTTACCACTACAGCGGATATACCCTTGTTAAAATAAGCACTCATCATCTTAAAGCCTAAGGTAATTTGAGTTAGGTCTATCTCCTGTGAGTCTGTCTTTTCTTGATAATCCTCAAAAATGAGATGTTGATCATTTATTCGCGAAATCAATGTTGCTCCATAGTCCCAACGAACGACACTGCCATCTTGAGGTAATTCTACTCCTAGACGAGAATACAACTCGTTAACTAATTGCGTCATCTTCTCATCAACCATTACAACCTTTTCATTCCAAAATGGCTTTGCTGACAACAATTCTTCTGCTTTCAGTTGTGTTCCGCCACTATTGATTCGCGAGAATATATTTTGTGCATCAAGTGGAGTCACATTTTTCAAGAGAATAACTCCAATACGCGCCTCAGTTATAATCTGTTCAGAATTAGCAATAACAGAAATAATCTTATCAATATCTTCCCACTTTTGGTCAACCTGATTTCGAAAATCTTTTTCTTTGCCATCTTTTATAGCACCTCCAAAATCATCCATATACTGGATGAAGTTTTCCTTTGTTGGTGTTCCTACCTTATTTTTATAATCGAGGAGAAACTGACGCAAATCCTCTGGGTTAATTCTGAAGCCATCACGCTTGGGCGCATATGGAGGACGTGATAAAGACTTATTTAAGTCGGCGAATATACGCTCCCATTTTCCACCATTCGCAGTCTTCTGATGCACCATAAGGATAATATCAAGAAGCGTTTGCAAGCCTTTACGTTGACGGAACTTATTAATGTCTTCATCAATTTCCGTCTCATCAAAAGCAGGTTCTGAGGCTACTGTAACATCTTCATCTTCCTGTTCCTCTTGTTGTAGATATGCATCAATTTTTTCCCAATACATATCCTTAACTTCCTTCACGTCTTGATTGCTCTTAAACTTGATATACTTACGAGCCCATTCATAAACCAAGTCAGGATTAGCACGGAGTTCTCTCAGGGCAGTTCTTCTCTGTCTGCCGTCAAGCAACCACGAGGTATGTCCTTCATCATTTATTATAACGACACCTACAGGATACTCCTGGAATATACTGATTGCTAGCTCAAAATTTTGTTTTGCAGTCCATGTAGACTTACGTTGAAAGCGTGGCAGTTTTATCTTACCGTCAGTTACGAACTCAGATATAGAACGTGTTTCAATATTGTAGCTCATAATAAATATAGTTTTTTATTTGTGCAAAGATACAAAAACTTTATGAAAAATGTTCGAAAAATATTTGGAAATGTGAGTATTTAAACAAAAATTGAGGCTTTGGCGTGATCTAAACTATCCAAATTCGATCTAAACAACTATAATTCTTTTGGACTTCTCAATGGGATCTCCGACCTTTGTCGAAAAAGTATTATGTCGAATCCTGCATTTATGTCCGTCTACTTCGAAGGAAAAAAACGTGAACTAAAGTCGCTCTATGGAAAAATGAAGCGATTACAAGAGAGAAAGAAACCGCTAGTGGAAAATGGTTATTATTATCCTACGCGGTGGTTAGGAAATCTGGTAACGAGACTTGGAACTGACTGGCATGAGGTGTATTGCCGAGGAACATGGAGCGACCTGAGACTAACAGAAAACTACCTCTATTTCTTTACAGAGACAGCATGGGAACCGCCATACGCACTACTTAAACTGATTAAAAAAGTCTATCCATCACTATCATTTTACTTTTCTGCAGAGGGTGACGATTGGGATGCCTATCTGACAAATGATGCAGAAGGCAAGTACTATTCCAATCGGTACATCGTAGACTGTGAACCCGACATAGAATACTTCGACACGATAGAAGAAGCCTGCAACCACCTATCCGCCTACATTGGGAAAAACATTGCCGCTACTTGGCAGGGATTATGTGAAGCGGCAGACAAATGGAACGATGAACATCCTGATACCGATTGGCTCATCAACGTGAAGCAGATAGGAGTCATCAGCGACGATGAGTTATGCGTATGAAAGCGCATGAAATTAGAAGAATTATTTATTTAATTTCTGCCTCAGCAAAAGTAACTAAGTTTCTGTTATTACAAATGACAGTAATGACAGATGACAGTTTTCGAAAAAGAGAAGAAAATAGTTATTAGTATTATATATATTATAATATATATAATACTAATCTTATACTGTCACCCCGATTTTCAATAACTGTCATTTGTCATCTGTCATCACTGCCCCCCAAAGCACCCTACCTCGCCGCGTAATCGTATCCGTAACATAACTGCATCGAAAATTACGGCAACGAGCATCGTGTGTTACTTAACGTCCAAAATCGTGCAAACCGTGCTGAAAATCGCCCCTTATCGATAGCCGAAATTTGGTTATTCGGCATAATCATCGTACCTTTGCATTGT
>FPIT01000006.1:117432-314399 GCA_900119285.1 Prevotellaceae bacterium HUN156 | reverse complement strand
ACCGCCGGGTATCCGCGTCTGGTTTGGATAAGCGCTGAAAGCATCTAAGTGCGAAGCCATCCGCAAGATGAGAACTCCATTGAGGGTCGTTCTAGACGAGGACGTTGATAGGAGGCAGGTGTAAAGACGGTGACGTCAAAGCCGAGCCTTACTAATTGCCCGAATGCTTTCGCAGCTCAGGGATTCATTCCCAGAGCAACAGTCATATTTTCAGGTGTTGAGTTATCTCAATCGAGGTTTTGCTTGTGAAGATTGTCACCTTATACGTTGGCATGTCAATGTTGAATTTTTGCAGTAAAATGTTCAATGTTCAATGTTGAATGTTCAATGACGATTTATCAGGTGGTTATTGCGGCGGGGTCCCACCTCTTCCCATTCCGAACAGAGAAGTTAAGCCCGCTTGCGCCGATGGTACTGCAATGCAATGCGGGAGAGTAGGAGGCCGCCACTTTTAAGTGTGAAGCTCTTTCATCATAACGATGAGAGGGCTTCTTTTTTGTTCTAAAATGTTGCTCAGGGCTTCTTTTTATTTCCTTTTTTTCTTATTTCTTCGTGAAATGTTGTATCTTTGCAGTCATGAATCATCTAAAACGTTGCTTTGTTTGGCTAAGTCGTATTCACAAATGTCGGGGCTTTGGTATACAGTCACCAACAGACTATGCATTTGTACGCTATGTTGTAAATGAACATTGGCCATATTATGCATATGATATTCTTCGAACAGGTAATTGGTTGGATGATAAGTTGGGAATGCTATATTTTCGTCTTGCAAATTGGCGACAGCCTAATGTGATGTTGCAGGATTCTTATCAGGTATGGTGGCATGCTGGTTGTAAAAAGACGCATTTTTCGAATGAGTTGACAACAGTTGACTTGCTACGAATTGATATTGAGGATTCGGAGTCCTTAGAGAAATATCTGCCGATGTGTAATGAGATGTCGGTACTTGTTTTGCAAGGAATATATCGTGATAGAAAACGATGGCATGAAATAGAACATGATGATCGTATCGGTACTACCTTCGATCTTTATTATTGTGGCATTGCCTTTTTGGATACCAAACGCTATAAACATAACTATATAATAAACTTCTAACCGACTATGAAAATTACAACAGTGTACACTCGAAAAGGAGATGAAGGACAAACTTCACTTATTGGTGGCCAGCGTGTGTCTAAGGCCAGTATAAGATTAGAGAGTTATGGCACAGTAGATGAACTAAGTGCACATATAGGACTGCTTGCTGCGCAGTTGCCTGATGGACATGAAAAAGATGTTATTGTGCGTATACAGAATCATCTCTTCAATATTGGCGCCAATCTTGCAACCGATCAGGAAGTGACAGCATTACATGCTTCAGCTATCCTTCCAGATAACGCAGTTCAAGAATTAGAAAAAGAGATAGATGACATTATTGCGGAATTGCCCGACATCCAAGGATTTATCCTTCCTGGAGGAACTTGTCAGGCCGCTCAAGCGCATGTTTGTCGTACAGTTTGCCGTCGTGCTGAACGTTGTATTGTAGAACTGGCAAAAACCACAAAAGTGAGTCCTGAAGTGCAGCAATATGTCAATCGTTTGAGCGATTATTTCTTCGTTTTAGCAAAAAAGATGAATTTTCTTGCTGGTCGGAGTGAAAAAATATGGGAGAATGCTTGTAAATAAGAAAAATTATATTACTTTTGCGGGCAAATTAATAACTATAACAATTTAAACTATGTATTGGACACTAGAATTAGCTTCAAAATTGGAAGATGCACCTTGGCCTGCAACCAAGGATGAATTGATAGACTATGCCATCCGCTCAGGTGCTCCACTTGAAGTGCTGGAGAATCTGCAAGAGATAGAGGATGAGGGCGATATCTACGAAAGTATCGAAGAAATATGGCCTGACTATCCAACAAAGGAAGACTTCCTTTTCAACGAGGATGAATACTAAAACAGAAAAAGTGGCATATGTGCCACTTTTTCTGTATACTTTATCGTGGAAATCTATCTTGTTATCACCTATTATATGCAATAAATAAGGTGATAGTGCGTTATATACTACGTGCTTAAGCAAAAAATAGTTATATTATCTTCTCTCTTGTTGTTGGCCCTCAATGTGCGAGCACAGCAAGAGCCTTCCTTCGCTCACTATTGGGCGATGGAACCCTCGTTTAATCCTGCTGCAGTAGGTAAAGAATCCAAACTGAACGTTACGGGAGCTTATGCAATGACGTTGACAGGCTTTGAAAATGCACCACGCACGATGCATTTTGGGGCTGATATGCCTTTTTATGCTCTGGGTTGTTTCCATGGAGTAGGTGTGCAGTTGGTGAACGACCAGATTGGCTTGTTCTCACATCAGCGACTTGTGGGACAGTATGCATTAAAACAATCGCTATTCGGAGGAACACTTAGTATCGGTTTGCAAGCTGGTATGCTCAGTGAGAAGTTTAATGGTAGCGAATTGGATTTGGAAAGAACTGACGATCCTGCTTTTAATAAATCAGATGTCTCTGGTGTGGCATTAGACCTCTCTGCAGGTCTCTTCTATACTCATCGTCAATGGTATGCTGGAGTATCTGTCTTACATGCTACTGCTCCCTCTATAGAGTTAGGCGATCGTACCATTTATGATGTTAGTAGAGCTTATTATTTGACAGGCGGATACAATATTCAGTTGAGGAATCCGTTTTTATCAATACACCCGTCTGTGTTGGCGCATACAGATGGCACCACTCATCGGGTGAATGTGACCACGCGTCTGAAATATACGCATGAGAAGAAGATGATGTATGCGGGAGTCGCTTATAGTCCTTCTAATTCAGTAACAGCACTTATTGGTGGTACCTTCCATGGTATTTGGCTTGGCTATAGTTATGAGGTGTATACCAGTGTTCTGAAGATAGGTAATGGCAGTCATGAGTTGTTTGTCGGCTATCAGACGGATTTGAACTTCCAGAAGAAAGGACGCAACCGTCATCAAAGTGTGAGAATCTTGTAAATGAGAAAAAGTATAAAAAGAAATATATGAAAGAACGTGTAAATATGAAGAAGCAAGAAGGCAAGTGGGCAAAAAGGCTTTTACCTTTTTACCTTTTTACCCTTTTACTTTTCATGACTAGCTGTTTTGGTGGCAAGATAGTGTCATCAACTGGTGGTGAGGTAACTGGCGTTAGCGGTCATGCCTTCAGTGAGCCTGCTCCTTATGGTATGACACTTATCAAGCGTGGCCATCTGCGTATGGGTATTGAAAAGCAAGATTCCTCTTGGGGAAAGCAAACTCCTGTGCGTGATATCTCCGTTGAAGGTTTCTGGATGGATGAGCGTGAGGTCACCAACTCTATGTATCGCCAGTTTGTCAATTATGTACGTGACTCTATCTTGCGTGAACGCTTGGCAGATCCTGCCTATGGTGGCGATGAGTCATACAAGATTGAGGAAGACAAGAATGGTGATCCAGTAAAGCCCCATCTGAATTGGAAGAAGCCATTACCTCGCAAACCCAACGAAGATGAGCAGCGTGCTTTCGAGAGTCTATATGCTACCAATCCCGTTACAGGTGAGAAAATGCTCGATTGGCGACAGTTGAACTATCGCTATGAGATTTATGACTATACAGAAGCTGCTAAGCGCAAGTATCGTACAAATCCAGAAGAGCGTATTCTTAATACAGATGTACGTCCTAATCCTAACGAACAGATCTGGATTTCAAAGGATACTGCTTATGTGAATGACGAAGGACAGATTGTTCGTGAAACCATCAATCGCGAGTATACAGGTCCTTGGGATTTCCTGAATACGTATATTGTGAATATCTATCCCGATACTACTTGTTGGGTAAATGACTTCCCCAATGCTGAGAACGAGAGCTATATGCGCTACTATTTCTCTAATGCCGCATACAATGATTATCCTGTAGTCGGTGTAACGTGGGAACAGGCTAATGCATTTTGTGCTTGGCGTACAGAATATCTGTTGAAGGGCTTGGGCGCAGCAGCTCGCTATGTACAGCGCTATCGTCTGCCCAGTGAGGCCGAGTGGGAATATGCAGCTCGTGGTAAAGACCAGAACGAGTTCCCATGGGATAATGAAGATGTAGCAAGTGGTAATGGTTGCTTCTATGCTAACTTCAAGCCTGATAATGGTAACTATACTAAGGATGGTAACCTGATTACCAGTCGCACAGGTATCTATTCCGCTAATTCTAATGGACTTTATGATATGGCAGGTAATGTGGCCGAATGGTGTAGTACCATCTATACTGAGGCAGGGGTAGAAGCCATGAATGATATCAATCCCCAACTGCGTTATAATGCAGCGAAGGAGGACCCATACCGTTTGAAGAAGAAGAGTGTTCGTGGTGGTTCATGGAAAGACCCTGAGAGCTATATTCGTTCTGCATGGCGCTCTTATGAATATCAAAATCAGCCTCGTTCATACATCGGATTCCGTTGTGTTCGTTCGTTGGCTAATACTACCAGTGATAAGGTTAAAGTAAAGAAAGGAAAGAAGTAATGACAACATATAGTAAACTGAATTTCGTCTATCGCTTGCAGAAGTGGATGGACAGCGTGGCAGGACAAACTTTCCTGAACTACGCTTATAGTTGGGGTGCCTCTATCGTTATTTTGGGTACATTGTTTAAGTTGACCCACTTGGATGGAGCAGATTTATTCCTGTTCTTGGGTATGGGTACAGAGGTGTTCGTATTCTTTATCTCTGCCTTCGACCGTCCATTTGATAAGACAACTGATGGTATGGATCTCGATATTCATATGGCCAATGAGAACCAGCCAGAGGCTCATTCTGTTGCTAATGGTGGCGTAGTTGGTGGCGGTACTATTGTTATCAATGGCGGTGGTGCTGTGGGCAGTGCTGCAACTGAAACTGTAAGTAGCGAGAATGTCGCTGCCAACGGAGTCGGTGGTGCTATCAACTTTGCAAGTGGTCCTGTTGTTGCAGGTATGCAGCAGCCAGAAACATTGCCGATGGGTGAGGAGATGAAGGAAGCAACTTCAAATTATATTGATGAGTTGAATCGTTTGACAGAGATGTTGGCAGAGGTATCAGCTCAAAGTCAGCGTCTGACACGTGACTCTGAGGAAATGGAGAATCTGAATCGTACTTTGACAGGTATCAGTCGTGTCTATGAGATGCAGTTGAAGAGTGCTAGTGCTCAGATTAGTACCATTGATGAGATTAACGATCAGACACGC
Organism: Prevotellaceae bacterium HUN156; assembly: GCA_900119285.1. Lineage (GTDB taxonomy): Bacteria > Bacteroidota > Bacteroidia > Bacteroidales > Bacteroidaceae > Prevotella. Next base: position 309,195 of record FPIT01000006.1, on the reverse strand, counting down.
CACATGGCAGAGCAGATTGTCGAGCTGAATAAGATTTATGCTCGTATGATTGAGGCTATGCAGGTTCGCGCCGCTGCTCAATAACAATGTGATAACGAAATAACGTAATAACGAAATAACGCCAAAAGAAAGATGGCAATTAAGAAAAGACCGGTTTCTCCACGCCAGAAGATGATTAACCTGATGTACGTGGTACTGATGGCGATGCTGGCATTGAACGTCTCTAACGAGGTGCTCAACGGTTTCTCCATTGTAGAGGAGAGCCTGAAGCGCACCACTAATAATGCCACCAAGGAGAATCAGGCTATATATGATGATTTCGCCGAGCAGATGAAGAAGAATCCACAGAAGGTTAAACTGTGGTTCGACAAATCTCAACAGGTGAAGGAAATGAGCGACGCGCTTTATAATCTTGTTGAAGAGTTGAAGATTGCTATTGCTCAAGAGGCTGATGGTAAAGATGGCGATCCTCGTAATCTTCGTAACAAGGAAGATCAGGAACCTGCTAACTATGTAATGCTATCTCCTAATCATGGTCGTGGCAAGGAACTCTTTGAAGCTATCAATAACTATCGTGCAAAGATGCTTACGATGGTTACTGATGAGCATCAGAAGAAGATGATTGCTTCTAATCTGACTACTGAGATTCCTAAGAATGCACATACCATGGGTAAGAACTGGCAGGAGTATATGTTTGAGTCAATGCCTGCCGCAGCTGCTGTAACACTATTGTCTAAACTGCAGAACGATGTTCGCTATGCAGAGGGTGAGGTGCTGCATACACTGGTAAGCAATATCGACGTGAAAGATATTCGTGTTAATGCCCTCAATGCTTTTGTCATTCCTAACTCACAGACCATCGTTCGTGGCGATAAGTTCTCGGCACGCATCGTGATGGCTGCTGTCGATACCACACAGGTTCCACAGATATTTATTGGTGGTAAGGAAGTTAATCTGCCTAATGGTATCTATGAGACAGTTACTGGTCGAACAGGTGACTTTACACTGAGCGGCTATATACAGATGCAGAATGGTAATGGCGAATATATCAAGCGTGACTTCGAACAGAAATATACGGTAGTAGATCCATCAGCTACGGTTAGTGCTGACTTGATGAATGTACTCTATGCGGGCTATAGTAACCCATTGAGTGTCTCAGTTCCTGGTGTTCCTGTTAATAAGGTACAGGCCACAATGACTGGTGGTACATTGCAGCCCGTAGGTCCTGGTCGCTATATTGCTCGCCCAACAGCTGTAGGTCAGAATGTAACGATTACAGTTACTTCAACCAATACGGGTCGTCCACAGCAGATGGGACAGTTTACCTTCCGTGTACGTCGTCTGCCCGATCCTATACCATATATTGCGATGAAGGATGATAGTGGCTCTCCTGTTCGCTTTAGAGGAGGCGGCTTGCAGAAAGGTCATCTGATGTCTATTGATGGTATTGGTGCAGCCATTGATGATGGTATCCTTGATATTGGATTCAAGGTAGTATCGTTTGAGACGGTCTTCCATGATAATATGGGTAACTCAGTACCAATGGCGGGCGATGGTGATAAGTTCTCTGCTCGTCAGAAAGACACCTTCCGCAAGCTGTCTCGTAATCGTCGCTTCTATATCTCTGATGTGGTTGTTGTTGGCCCAGACGGAATCCAGCGCAAACTGAAGAGTGCAATGCAGATTATTGTGAAGTAAAGAGCCTTCCCCAAAATCCTTTCTAAGGGTAGGGGAGATAAATTGGAAATTATAAAGAACTATTAGAAATATGAAAAGAGTATTGTTCTTATTGATGATAACGCTGATGGCTGGAACAGTTGTCGCACAGCCTAAGAATCGTCGTCAGCAACAGACACAACAGCAGGGCGCACAGTCGCAGAACCAAGGTATGTCTATGCGTGCTCGTCTGATGTTCCCCACTGCTATTGACATGCCAGAGGATGTGGTGTGGCGTCGTGATATCTATCGCGAGATAGACCTCTCCAAGAATGCTAATGGCGGACTCTACTATCCCGTAGAGCCTATCGACCGTCAGGTAAACCTCTTTACCTATATCTTTAAGCTGGCGCTCAACGGCTATATTCCTGTTTATGAGTATCGCCTTGATGGCAATGAGTCTTTCTCTGACTCATCACGTGTAGATATAAAGACAATTCTTGAAAACCACAAGATTCACCATACTGAGAGTAATGGCAAACTGCATGTAGATAATAGTGACATCCCCTCTGCTGAGGTTAAACTCTACTATCTTAAGGAGAGTGCCTACTATGACCAGGCAAATTCAAGCTTCCACCGCAAGGTGCTTGCACTCTGTCCTGTAATGTTTCGTGAGGACGATTATAGCAGCTTGTCATCAGATGACGCCTTTGACAGCGGTTCTTTGTCATTGGAAAGTGACTCACATTCATACTCTAAGTATCCACTCTTTTGGGTGAAGTATTCTGATCTTGAACCTTTCCTCAGTCGTCAGTCAATAATGACCAGCAATCTGAATAATGCTGCTACGATGTCTATGGATGACTACTTCACGCTGAATCGCTATGAAGGTACCATCTATAAGACCAATAATATGTTAGGTAAGACCTTGGCGCAGATTTGTGGTAATGATACTGTAAAACTCAATGCTGAGCAGAAACGTATTGAGGCTGAATTGAAAGCCTTTGAGCAGAATATCTTTGGCGACAAGGCTCGCAAAGACTCGCTTGATTCTATTGCCAAGCTTGATCCTCGTGACGTGAAGGCTGCTAAGAAAGGAAAGAGAACTAGTCGCCGTAGCACTGCTACTGTAAAGAAGTCTAAGCCTGCTAAGAGCAGCAGTGGTTCTTCTTCAGGCTCTGTCCGCATGAGTGTTCGTCGCCAGCGTCATTAAATAATTGACAAAAAAGTTGGCTGTTTCGTTTTAATTGTTTACTTTTGTCGGCAGATTCAAGTATGAACCCTAAAAACAATTATTGATTATGAAAAAGTATTTCGCGTTAGTGCTGATGGCTGTTGCTTTCGCAATGCCTTCAAAAGCACAGATTAAATTCGGTGTGCAAGCAGGTCTTAACATGTCAAACGTTTCTACTGCAACAGAGATTGCTGGCGGTAAGGCGGATGCTGTAAAGAGCCGCACGGGCTTCTTTATTGGTCCGACTGTTAAGTTCACATTGCCTGTTGTTGGTCTTGGCATCGATGCTGCTGCTTTGTATGACCAGCGTGAAGGTAAGGCAGATAATGAGGTCCTCAAGTCTTCATCTATCCAGATACCTATTAACTTGCGTTATGGTGTCGGTTTGGGCAGTCTTGCTGAGATATTCGCATTCGCTGGTCCTCAGTTCGGTTTCAAGTTGAGTGGTAACAAATCAGTAAAGGATGAATTCGGCGAGGTTGCTGACTGGAGATTGAAGACTTCTAACCTCAGCGCAAACTTCGGTATTGGTGCTACCATTCTGAGCAAGTTGCAGGCTAAGCTCAACTACAATGTTGCGCTGGGTAAGACTGGTGAAGTAGAAGCAACTTTTGATGGAGTAAGGCAGGCAGTAGGAAGTGCTAAGTTTAATGCTTGGCAGGTATCTTTGGCTTACTTCTTTTAAGAAATAGTTAATAAACATTAAATAAATGCCCTTAGGAATAGGACCTAAGGGCATTTTTCATATATTTGCGGTGGTTATAATGACCAATGTCATTGCAAATGACGATATGATGATAAATAAATAGTATTAAAGAACTAAAAACTTTTTTTATTCACTAAAACTTAATTATTATGAAAAAGCTTTTAATGATTGTAGCCATGATGGTTGCTACGTTGAGTGCAAATGCTCAGAACGAGGTTGGTCAGATTACTCTGAAGCCAATGGCTGGTATGACATTGGCAACAATTACTGATTTTGATAATGTCAAGATGAAGGCTGGCTTGGTAGCAGGTGTTGAGGCAGAGTACGGTATCTCTGAGAACTTTGGCATTACTGGTGGCGTACTGTATTCTATGCAGGGCTGCAAGGCAAAAGAAGGTGATGGCAAGATGAAGCTTGACTACATCAATGTTCCTATCTTGGCTAACTACTATGTAATTCCTGGTCTGGCTATTAAGGCAGGTATACAGCCTGGCTTCCTGATGTCTGCAAAAGACAATGATGGTAATAGCTTCAAAGACGAAATGAAAAAGGTAGATATCTCTATTCCTCTTGGTGCTTCTTACGAGTTCGAGAACTTTGTGATTGACGCACGTTATAACTTGGGTCTGACAAAGGGCAATAAGAATGGTGACGCATCTCATAAGAACAGCGTATTAATGTTTACCGTAGGTTATAAATTCGCTTTGTAATTAGACAATCAATAAATATAGGCGGGCTCTAATCAGAGCCCGTTTTTTTATGCTTGCAATCTCAAAGTACGAAATTAAGAGTCGTTAACAGAGTTCCCAGAATTTGTCCGAAATCTTGGGACAAGATGTCCGGAGGCTCCGGACACTTTGTCCCAAGGCACCGGACACACTGTCCGCAACCTCCGGACAAGTTGTCCGCAATGTATGGACAGAAAGTAAGAAGCTTGTTTACTGACTGCAGGGTTATATGTTTTTGATATGAAGACTTGGTAATTACAAGATTTCTTTTTAACTTTGTGGAGATTTTCAAGAATACAAGCCGTTGCCAATGCAGTACGCAGATATCATATTACCCGTACCCTTGTATGGGACATTTACTTACGCTGTTCCAGAAGGGATGAGTGTAGGGGTAGGTATGCGTGTGCTGGTACCCTTCGGACGTTCAAAGTCATACGTGGGTGTGGTGATGCGATTGCATGATCAAAAGCCTACGGGCTATGAGGTGAAGGTCATCCAGGTGGTGATGGATAAGGAGCCTGTGGTCATGGAGTCACAGTTGAGGTTGTGGCAGTGGATTTCGGATTACTATCTTTCTCCTATTGGCGATGTATATAAAGCTGCTCTTCCTGCAGGTTTGAAGGCGGAAGAGGGCTATCGTCCGAAGACGGAAACTTATGTGCGACTGACTGCTCAGTATCGCAATGTGGCAGCATTGCATATTGCACTCAATGTCTTGTCGCGTGCTAAGAATCAGTTGAATGTGTTTACCGAATATCTTGCCCTGTCGCATTGGGACGAGATGGAAAATGGTGTTCAACCCGAAGAGGTGACTCGCGAAGAACTGATGAATGTCAGCGGTGGTTCTGCAGCTACTCTGAATCAGCTGGTAAAGCGTCAGTTGCTGGAATGCTATGAGGTGGAAGTGGGACGCTTGAATCATGGTGGCCCCTATCGCCCAGAGTTGGTAAAGCCCCTGAGTGCAGCCCAGCAAGATGCATACAACAAGATACAACTCTCGATGCTGAAAAAGCGTGTAACGCTGTTGCATGGTGTAACATCGAGTGGAAAGACGGAGATTTATATTCATCTGATACAGCAGGCTTTGGAGCGTAAGGAGCAAGTACTGTTCTTAATGCCTGAGATAGCGCTGACGGTACAGATGATGCAGCGCCTACAACGTGTCTTTGGCGATCGCCTGGGCATCTATCATTCGCGCTATTCGGATGCAGAACGTGTGGAGATTTGGCAGAAGCAGTTGTCTGCTAATCCCTACGATGTCATTCTCGGTGCCCGTTCAGCCGTATTCTTGCCCTTCCAGCGTTTAGGTCTTGTTATCGTTGATGAGGAGCATGAAACATCTTACAAGCAGCAAGACCCGGCTCCTCGCTATCATGCTAGGAATACGGCGATAATGCTTGGTGCCCAGTCTGCACCTCTCACTCCTCATGTCTTATTAGGCACTGCTACTCCTTCCTTGGAGAGTTATCATAACGCAAAGACAGGTAAATATGGACTGGTGGAGCTGACGGAGCGCTATCAAGGTATAGAACTACCCGAGATTCAAGTGGTGGATACTGCCGACTTGCAACATAGAAAGATGATGATTGGCCCCTTCTCGCCATTGTTGTTGACACGCATGCGAGAGGCTTTGGAACGTGGCGAACAGGTTATCTTGTTCCAGAATCGTCGTGGCTTTGCTCCCGTTGTGGAGTGTCGTCAGTGTGGATGGGTGCCCACCTGTCAGCACTGTGATGTGTCGCTGACCTATCATCGTCAGCTAAATCAGTTGACATGTCACTATTGTGGTTTCACCTATCGAGTGCCTACGGAGTGTCCTTGCTGTGGTTCTACCGACTTGCGTACTCGTGGTTATGGTACGGAGAAGATTGAGGAACAGGTGCGCGAGGCATTCCCTGAAGCTCGCATAGCTCGAATGGATTTGGATACTACTCGCACTCGTAATGCCTATGAGCGCATCATCAGCGACTTCTCTGCTGGTCGTACCAATATATTAATAGGTACGCAGATGATTAGCAAGGGCCTGGACTTCGATAAAGTTAGCGTGGTGGGTATCATTAATGCTGATGGAATGTTGAACTATCCCGACTTCCGAGCCTACGAACATGCCTTTATGATGATGGCACAGGTTAGTGGTCGTGCTGGTCGAAAGAATAAGCGTGGACTGGTAATCCTTCAGACTAAACAAAAGGACCTGCCCGTGATTCATCAGGTGGTACGCAATGATTATATTGCACTATATAAAGACTTGATTGCTGAGCGCCAAGCCTTCCGCTATCCTCCTTACTATCGCCTGATATACGTTTTCTTGCGTCATCGTCAGGATAGTACGGTGAATACGGCAGCGATAGAACTAGGCTCACGTCTGCGTCAATGGTTTTCTGACCGTGTTCTTGGTCCCGATAAACCAGCTGTGGCAAAAGTAAAGTCACAGAATATCCGCAAGCTCGTGCTCAAGCTAGAGTTGGGTATCGACATGAAAAAAGTCCGCGAATATCTGTTGCTTGCGCAATCACAGATACTCGCAGACAAACGTTATTCTACCTTGCAGGTCTACTACGATGTAGATCCGCTGTAATTTCTAGAGTCTGATACCTGCGTTGATAGAGATGCAGGATTTGGTAATCACACCGGGTAAGTTCGCCCATCTGTAGTCAGCTGACAAACGGATAACATGCTTTTGGACAGCGATATCAATACCAGCTCCTACGTAGTAACCATAGAAACGTTGACTTGTCCAATTCTCGTCAATGTATTTGAAAGCTCTAAGTCTTTCTGAAGACAGGGATATAGGATGATCAAATGAAAGTCCTCCACGCAAAATGGGAGAGAATTTTGATTCGGGCATAAAGCTGTAAGCTGCTCCTATTTGCCCCTCTATATCTAGATATTTCAGTTTGCCCGTACAATATCTGTTATCTAATTTATATTTTTTGTAATCCTCCGACAAGTTCCATTTACTAAGAAGGGCTAATGCTTGTACTGACCAATGTTTGTTGGAACGTGGAAATAAGAAGTCTAATCCCACTCCTATCTGTGGCACAATTCCATTCATGGTTAGAGAACCAGAACGAAGTTCGAGTGCATAGTTGGTTGGCTCTAACTTGTTGCTACCCATTCCGATTCCTGCTTGGAAACGTAACTTTGTAGTAATGCTACGCGCAGCTTTCTCATTATGACGGAATGTGACACAATCTCCAGCAGACGTACAATACTCCATGTCATAGTCACGAGTTATCTGTGTGAGGTTCTTAGTGTTGATGTCTTTTACCCATAAGTCATGTTGAGCCTTGTCGCTGTTAGCAAACATTTGACTCACTTCTCTTAGTACAGCTCGTTTTGCTGCATTCGTGTTGCTTCGACTTGAGTACTCCAACAAGCTTCCAATGTTTTTGACAGAGGCAACTTTGCCCTCTTCATCAGTAAAGAAATAATAGTCTATGCCTGCTCTCTTGTGGTGAAATAGGCTTACGCCACCTTGCAACAGGTATTCGGCAAAGAATGTTTCCGTGTTGCCTTCAACCTCAAAAGTCTTAGTGACATAGAATACACCATCGTCGGCAAAGCGATATGCACTGATTTCACCAGGCAGATACACTTTGTAATCGGTCTCCCCATTAGCTTGGAAATGACATTCGTTGGCACACTTCGTGTCCGATAGATAGTCTATCGTACCATAGATGGTGTCATTCTGATTAGTGATAACATAGCCCTGCTTAGGATTTAATTGGGCATACAGCATAGAGGGCAGCATGATCAACAAGGTCAAGGCTGTACACTTTAATAGTCTTTTCTTCATGATAGATTGTGTGTTATTATTTTTAGTTTTACGTTTAATGATGCAAAGATAATGTATAATAATGAATCGACAAAATGTTTTACAAACTTTTTCTTCTCTAGGAAAAAATAATAGTGGAGCTACCTTATGGCAACTCCACTATATATTATATAATATGTCTCTTGTATTAGAAATCAATCTGACAGCTGGCACCCAATACACGGTTAGTACGAGTAAAGGTGTCGCTTACGCCTACTGTAGGATAGTTCTCGCGATAGTAGTTGTCATACATAGTCTGGAAGTAAGCAGCTGAGAGAGTAATGTTCTCCTTAACCTTGTAGCTGAAACCAAAACCGAGGCTATAGCTGTTGACAACGAATGACATATCGTTCATGTACTCATCAGAGAGTCCGTAGCGAGTGAGCTGTCCACCGCAAGATACGTTCAGCTTGTCAGTGACATCCCATTCAACACCTGCCAGATATTCATTAGAATCGTGCTTCAACAAATCCTGCGCCTCGTTATACCAGTTGCACTGCTTGTCGAAGTAATGATGCCAACCAAGGTTAAGACTTACCTCATTGATAGGCTTCCACTGTGCACCGATAGTCAGCAGAGCAGGAGCGTCTTCGTTAACCTTCTCGCCGTCCTTATACTTGTTAACAGCAGGAATCTCGCTGGCCTTGATAACGCTTGACTCGTTCTTCATGCGAATCTGAGTCTTGAACTCATACTTTGCAGCGAAGTTGAAGTTCTTATACTTCCAGTCAACACCAATGATAGGAGCAATACCCATACCGTCCTGATTACAGAGCAGGTTTACACCTTCTGAATATTTAGCAAGAGTAGCCATATTACCTTTGGTGCCTTCTAACTGGGCCTGAGTAGCAGTCAACTGAGCCTGCTTTGCCAAAAGCTTTTCTGGAACGGCAGCGCCAGCATTCTGACACTGAGCAATGTCAGCATTTACTTGTGCTAATCCTGCGTTTACTGTTTGTAATCCGCCTTCTACAAGTTGGTTGGCATTCTGCATGAAGTCGCCAAACTCAACATAACCACCAGCTGTCTTTACAAGAATGTTGCTAATCTTTGCTTTATAGGTAGCATCGCCATAGAGCAGACGCAGACCACCATAAACTGAGAGGTTCTTATTAACCTTGTAGGCTGCACCCAATTGAATGCCATAGTAGTACTGACGGCCCTTCATATAACCATTCATATCGTAACCGCTTACTCCAGGTGCCTCCATGCCTAATGCTGTAGCGAGTTGATCGAGACCTCTCAGTTGGTTGGCGATGTTACCGACAACGCTCTCGAAAGAACCTAGACCATCGCCAAACTCACAAGAACCACCGCCACCAGGTACAGAGAAGTTGAACTGAATGCTCCAGTCGCCCTTATTATAGGCAGCCTGCAGAGAAGGAATAATAGGAGCATCGGCTACACCCTGGAATTCCTTTACGTTACCATTGTTGTTTTTGCCCAATGCAAATACGGGATTGGTAGAGGTAATAGTACGTGTCTGGTGGGCATACTGCCAGTTGAAGGCTACATGAAAACCTTCGGGCATGAATGCTACACCTGCAGGGTTAGAATATACACCGTCGAGGCCGATAGCAGCATCGCGGGCAGGATTCTTCAAAAATAAAACACTCTGGTTTGTGTTGGTGAGGATACCGCCAGCGAGGGCGCTCACCGATGTCATCGTGAAAACTATCAACGATAATACAATCTTCTTCATTGTTTTTTAATTAAAATTTGCTTAAAACGGCTGCAAAGGTAAGCGTATTGCACAAAACTGCTGCAAAAGTGCAGTTGTTTTTAAGGCTTATTAACTAAAAAGTGCACACTTTATGCACAAATGTGCCAAAGTGTGCAGCAAAAAGTGAAATATTTTGTTCTTCTTTTAGCCAATAATCAGTTCTTCTTTTCTGAAGGATAGCTGATACGGGTATGATACATCGTCTTCAACTTCTCGATAAGTACAGTCTTCGCATACTGGATATCGCGGAATGTGATAGGGCACTCACGGAAATAGCCATCAGCTACTTGTCCGTCAATCATTCGTTCAACAAGTTCGCGGATAGACTGTTCTGTGTAGTCAGGTAGTGAGCGTGAAGCTGCTTCTACCGTATCTGCCATCATCAGGCAGGCTTGCTCACGGGTAAACGGATTAGGACCAGGATAGGTGAATAGCAAGTCATCAACGGGCTCATCGGGATGCTCGTTGTGATAGTGTACATAGAAATACTTTGCCTTGCCCTGTCCATGGTGGGTAGAGATAAAGTAGCGAATTACCTTAGGTAAGTCGTATTTGTCGGCCATCTTCAAACCTTCTGTTACATGGCTGATGATAATCTGTGCCGACTCTATATCTGTTAACGTCTCATGTGGGTTAATACCTGACTGGTTTTCTGTAAAATAGATAGGATTAGCCAGCTTACCGATGTCATGATAGAGTGCACCTGTACGCACTAATTGTGCTTTAGCACCAATCTTGTTGGCAATCTCGCCTGCCAGATTAGCTACCTGTATGGAGTGGTTGAAGGTGCCTGGTGCTACTTCACTCATGCGACGCAATAACTCATTATTAGTGTTAGAGAGTTCAATCAGCGTGATGTCACTGGTAAATCCAAAAGCCTTCTCGATGAGATAAAGCAGTGGATAGGCGAAGAGTAGAGCAATGCCGTTTGCTATCAGATAGTTGTAGTAACTGTAGTCAATCTGCGTCAAGGCATCAGCATGCATCCAGTCGAAAGCCATATTTACCGCAATACTGGAAATGGTGACAAAGATAGCAGTCTTAAAGAGTTGTGAGCGCTGTGAAAGTTCACGCAAGCTACTGATAGCCACCAAACCTGCTACAGTTTCAGTGGCAATAAACTCAAACGGGTGTTGTAGCATGACGGCGCAGATAAGTACCATCGTGATGTGCGTCATAAAGGCTGTTCGCGAATCCATGAACACACGGATAAAGATGGGCACCATCGCATAGGGCAGGATATAGACGTGGACGAATGTGTTGCGCATGAAAAGTGCAGTCAGTACTGCAAAGATGATAATCAGCGCATAAAGCATCGTCGTACTACGCAGTTTTTCGAAGTAGTCTTTTCGATAGAGACTTAAGAAGATGGTAAAACTCAACATAAATATAAAGACGTAGAGAATCTGCCCGAAGAGAGAGAGATGGTTGTGTTTTACATCCTCATTGCGCAACTCGTTTTCTTTCTTAAATGACTCGATAATGCGATACGTCTTCTCCGTTACAATTTCTCCTCGGTCAACAATCTTTTGTCCTTTTTGTACAACGCCACTTGCCAAGGCAATGCCTGACAGCAGGTCGTTCTTGCTTGACTCACTGCGCTCTTTGTCGTAGATGAGGTTTGGGGTAATATATTCGTTGAGGTTACACTTCTGAAGGATTGTGCGCTGAGGAGCCAATTTCTCGTCTTGAAAGAGTTGTTCGTATGCCAACTTGGGTGAATATACCTCCATGACAGATACGCTGCTGGCTTCCTTCTCATTGACGATACGTATCATGTTGGTTGTGTCGCGCAACAGGTCTGTATAGTCCTTCTGGTCAATGATTCCTTGCTGGTAGAGACTTTGCAGACGATTGGAGATAATGGTCATGAAATGTGGGGGTAGGTCGGGAATGCCGTCAGCGTAGTCGCTATTAAACTTCTGCACCATCTGCACCTCTACTTCTTTATTATACTTGTAGTAAGGTTCATATTGGCGCAAGGCACTGTCGCGTTCCTCACGGATAGCTGCATCCGATTTGTAGATAGGAAAGTCGAATGGAGCCGTAAACTCAGAGTATTTCCAAGGCTTTCCCTGCTCTACATGAAAGTAGCTACGACTATCGTGTGGCATCGACCAGACGATGATCATTGTAGTGACGATAACAAGGAATGTACGGGTGAGAATATCACGCCATTTAAGTTCTTTCATACGATATATTTGCTTTTACAGTGCGAAAATACAAAAAAATGCGCATATTCTCAAAAAAAATGAGTACTTTTGCACAAAAATAGTAAGAAATATCCATTAATATATGTCAGAAAGAAGAGTAAGAGTGCGTTTTGCACCTAGCCCCACGGGGGCTTTGCACATCGGCGGAGTGCGTACAGCATTGTATAATTATCTGTTTGCCAAGCAGCATGGCGGCGACCTGGTATTCCGTATTGAGGATACTGATTCTAACCGTTTTGTGCCTGGTGCTGAAGAATATATTATCGAATCTTTTAAGTGGCTTGGCATCAAGTTTGATGAAGGCGTATCATTTGGCGGAGACAAAGGTCCTTATCGTCAGAGTGAGCGCCGTGACATCTACAAGAAATATGTCAAGCAGTTATTGGATGCTGATAAAGCATATATTGCTTTTGATACACCAGAGGAACTGGAACAGAAGCGTGCTGAGATTCAGAATTTCCAGTATGACTGCCATACCCGCAATCAGATGCGCAACTCGCTGACGATGTCGAAAGAAGAGGTGGATGCGCTGATTGCCGAAGGTAAGCAGTATGTTGTTCGCTTCAAGGTTGAGGCTGGTCAGGAAATTCTGGTTAATGACTTGATTCGCGGTGAGGTTCGCGTCAAGAGTGATATCTGTGATGATAAGGTGCTTTATAAGAGTGCTGATGAACTGCCCACCTATCACTTGGCAAACATTGTAGATGACCACTTGATGGAAATCTCTCATGTGATTCGTGGTGAGGAATGGTTGCCTTCTGCTCCATTGCACGTGATGTTGTATCGTGCCTTTGGTTGGGAGGATACCATGCCACAGTTTGCCCACCTGCCTTTGTTGCTGAAACCTGATGGTAAGGGTAAGCTTTCTAAGCGCGATGGTGATCGTTTGGGCTTCCCTGTATTCCCATTGTTGTGGAAAGATCCAAAGAGTGGAGAGACTTCTCGTGGCTATCGTGAGGATGGTTACTTCCCCGAGGCTGTTATCAACTTCCTCGCTCTATTGGGATGGAACCCTGGAACAGAGCAGGAGTTGTTTACCCTCGATGAGTTAGTTCCTCTGTTCGATATTTCAAAGTGTTCAAAGGCTGGTGCCAAGTTTGCCTATGAGAAGGCTATTTGGTTCAACCACGAATATATCTTGAAGAAGTCTAACGAGGAGATTGCTGCTTTGTTCGAGCCAATCGTTAAGGAGCATTGTCCCAATGAGACTTCTGAGCGTATCTTGGAGGTAACCCGCATGATGAAAGACCGCGTGTCATTCGTTCATGAGTTGTGGCCTCTCTGTTCTTTCTTCTTCGTTGCTCCAACAGAGTACGACGAGAAAACGGCAAAGAAGCGTTGGAAAAAAGTTGATGGTTCTGACCCCTCCGAAGGAGTGGGTTCTGCTGCTCAGCTTACTGAGCTGATGGGCGTGTTGGAAGACATCGATGACTTCTCGTTGGAGAATCAGGAGAAGATAGTCCATGCATGGATAGAGCAGAAGGAGTATAAGCTGGGTAACATCATGAATGCTTGGCGACTGACTCTGGTCGGTGAAGGCAAGGGTCCTGGCATGTTCGACATTTCTGCATTCCTTGGTAAGGAAGAGACCTTGAAGCGCATGAAGCGCGCTATCGAGACACTTGGTTGATGTTTAATAAGTCTAATCTTTAATCCAGTGTATAATCTCGTCATATTTCTCTACCTCTGCGGTGTTGCCGTTCTCAGTATTTTCAATGAGAAGGTGCGCAAGATGTGGCGTGGTGAGCGTAATGCCATCCGCACCATCAAGGAGAAGTTAGACCCACAAGCTCAGTATGTGTGGTTCCATGCTGCATCACTGGGTGAGTTTGAGCAAGGGCGTCCTTTGATGGAGCAGTTGCGTCGCGAGCATCCAGAGTATAAGATTCTGCTTACATTCTTCTCACCCTCGGGTTATGAGGTTCGTAAAAACTATGAGGGGGCAGATATTATCTGCTATTTGCCACTCGATACCATACTGAATGCACGTCGTTTCCTGCGTACTATCCGTCCAGTGATGGCATTCTTCATCAAGTATGAGTTCTGGTATAACTACCTACACATCCTTCGCCATCGTGGCGTACCTGTCTACAGTGTCAGCAGCATCTTCCGTCCTGGTCAAGTGTTCTTCCGCTGGTATGGTTATCAGTATTCTCGTGTATTGAGATGCTTCACTCATTTCTTTGTGCAGAATGAAGAAAGCCGTGAGTTGTTGTCTACAATAGGCATTAACGATGTTACTGTTGTGGGTGATACTCGTTTCGACCGAGTACTGCAAATAAAGGAGGCTGCTAAGCAGTTGCCTATCGTTGATCAGTTCAAGGGTAATAGTAAATGTTTTATTGCTGGTTCTTCATGGCAACCCGATGAGGAAGTCTTTATTCCTTGGTTCAATGAGCATCCTGATTGGAAACTCGTTATTGCTCCGCATGTCATTGGTGAAGAGCATCTGCAACAGATAGAGAAACTGTTGGCTGGTCGTAAGGTTGCACGTTATACGGCTCTAGAAAAGCTAGATAATCTAGAAGAACTAGAGAAACTAGAGGTTCTCATTATCAACTGCTTTGGCTTACTAAGCAGTATCTACCACTATGCCGATGTTACCTATGTTGGTGGCGGCTTCGGTGTTGGTATACATAACACATTGGAGGCTGCCGTATGGGATGTGCCTGTAATCTTTGGTCCCAACAACCAGCGATTCCAAGAGGCTCAGGGCTTGAAAGCTTGTGGTGGCGGAATGGAGATTGGTAATGCCGATGATTTCAACCGTATTATGCAGGGCTTTGTTGAGCATCCGACGTTGGCTCATGAACTTGGAGAGAAGTCTGGTGCATATGTCGCTAGTCTTTCCGGAGCAACAAAGAAGATTCTCTCTTCCGTATTTTAAATAATATGGCACTAATAAAAAGTTACAAAGGTCTCACTCCTCAATGGGGCAAGGATTGCTACTTCAGTGAGAACGCCACTATTATTGGCGATGTCACAATGGGCGATGAATGTTCCATTTGGTTCAATGCTGTAGTGCGTGGCGATGTTGCTCCCATCACTATTGGTAATCGCACTAATGTGCAAGATGGTTCATGCATTCATGTTACCCATGAGACGGGACCCACCCTTATTGGCTCAGATGTAACCATAGGTCATAATGTCACCGTTCATGCTTGTACCATTCATGATGGAGCATTGATAGGTATGGGTTCTACATTGCTTGATGGCTGTGAGGTCGGTGAAGGTTCTATAGTTGCTGCTGGTGCCTTAGTGCTGCAGAATACGAAGATTCCTGCAGGTGAGATATGGGGTGGCGTTCCTGCCAAATATCTCAAACCCGTCCGACCTGGGCAGACAGATAACTCGAAACACTATGTAGAGTATGCCAAGATTTATATGGACGAGAATCCTGATTGCAGATATTAAATGCTGATATATAGAAGCCTCATAGTTGAGGCTTTTTTATTTGTATAATGTGAGGAAGATGCTCTAACATTTTATTTTTTTCTTTATAATATTTTGTAAGAAAATGCGTTTTTAAAAGAAACAACTAAATTATATGAAGATGAAAAGAATTGTTGCATCAGGAATCTTTCTTATGAGTGTTATTTGTGGCTATGCCCAGAATGTCCAGTTTGGTGTCAAGGCTGGAGCGAATATTTCTTGGGAGTCAGATCATGAACACATTGTTACAAGTGCTTCTGACGAATCTGGTCATGAAGTATCCACTTATATTGAATCTGGTTTTAAGAAGAAAAAGAGTTTCCACATTGGTGGTGTCATGAACTGGATGTTGTCGAAGAAGTTTGATGTAGAAACTGACCTCATCTATTCTATGCAGGGGTATAAAGACGAATACTATGAGTATAGCTCTGAAGAAGGCGCGAGCAAGAAAGAATACTCTGTTACCAGTCATTACTTAACTGTTCCTGTAACATTGAAATTCTATCCAGTGAGTGCGCTTTATTTTGAATGTGGTCCGCAGGTGGGGTATCTCTTATGGAAAAAGAATGAGCTATATGATGAGGATACGGATTATACCTATGATATATCAAAGAAGGTAGACTTTGGATTAGTGGTAGGTGTAGGTGGTCAACTCTCTGAACATCTGTTTTATAATGTACGCTATATTCACGGACTTACCGATACTTCTAAGGCATATAATGGCGGAAAGAATCGTAATATACAACTGTCTCTGAGCTATATGTTCTGAATGGAAATAATAAATGCCCGTCTTCTCGACGGGCAAAACAATCCAATTACTATGAAAAAACTACTAAACTTTTTCGAAGGTTTCTAAATTCTTCGATGGTGCAAAGATAGAAACAAAACGAGGCGCTCGCAAAAAGATTCTGCGAACGCCTCGTTTTTTATTACGAAAGTCTCAAGTCCTCAACTTTCAACTTTCATTTTTTCAACTTTTACAAGTTTGCATTGTCCTTGCCCCAGTCCTCAACAGCAGGAATGATACCGAGAGAGATAATCTCGTCGCGCATCTTCTGCAGGTGCTCGTAAGAAGCCTGGAGAGCTGCCATCTCTTCTGCAGTACCCTCGGGCTGAGTGAAGTGAACACCATCCTTGTCGATAGTAGTAGGCATAGCCATCATTACATTCTTGAAGCCATAAGCGTTAACATAGCAACCTGCAGGCCACTTGAAAGGCTCACCACCCATAGCACCTTCGATCATCTTAACAGCCTGATATGCGGGGCTCTGGAATGAAGAACGGCCACGGAGCTTAATGATATTGCTACCACCCTGAGTTGTCATGTGCTTGATTTCTGCCCAACGCTCGTCTGAGAGAGGAAGCTCTGAGAGAGGCTTACCATCGATAAGCGCCTTGCTTGCGAATACAGCCATCTGCTCACCATGACCACCATAGGTGTAAGCGTTAGTTACCTTGTCCTGACGAACGCCGAACTCCTGAGCGAGCTGCTGCTGCAGACGGGTAGAGTCCAAAGCTGCCAGAGAGGTCAGCTGATTGGGCTTCAGACCTGAGTGAATCAGAGCGGTCAGAGCTGTTACGTCTGCGGGGTTGAAGATAACTACCACGTGCTTTACATCGGGGCAGTACTTCTTGATGTTCTCACCGAAGTCAGCTGCAATCTGGCAGTTACCCTTCAGCAGATCCTCACGGGTCATACCCTCCTTACGGGGAGCACCACCTGAAGAGATGATGTACTTAGCACCAGTGAAAGCCTCCTTAGGATCAACGGTATAAGAAATGTTTGCACCAGGGAAAGCGCAGTGGCACATCTCATCATATACACCATGAACACCGGGCTCATAGATATCATACAAACAGATGTTGGGAGTCAGACCCAGCATCAACACACTCTGAACCATGTTAGAACCGATCATACCACCGGCGCCAACAATCACCAATTTCTCGTCTGTTAAAAATGCCATAATAAAATATTTTGTTTAGAATTTAACTGTCTGCAAAGTTACGAAATAATTCATAAAAGATAAATCATTATTCAAAAATAATATGTTATTAAATATGAAAACTATCGGCTTTGCAAAGTCCGTATGACAAAATTCGCTGCTATTTGCCCTCATACCACTGTTTGAGTACGTAGAAAGCTTTCTTCTTTTCTCCTTTATCAGAGAAGAGTCCCTTCCTGTTATAGTAGTCTTGGATGCCATTCAGCACGCGACGAGGTGAGCGGAAGTCTTTGAGAATCCAGGGCGAGGTACCTGCCAGTCCGTCAATCTTGTCGAGCATGGCTACATTCTCGCGATACAGATTCTCCTGAAATTCTTCTGTCCAACGTTGGTTCTTCGCACCATGTAGGCCATATTTAGCGCCACCACCAAACTCGCTGATGATGACTGGCTTGTCGTATGGTATTTCCCACACCATCTTAGGCGCGTCGTTTACATCGCGATACCAGCCTATATACTGATTGAAAGATACCACGTCAACATACTTGCTCATGTTGTCTTGTAGGCGGTTCTTGTAATTTGATGCCGATGTAACCTCCATTGCCATAGAGATAAGACGGGTATTGTCGAGACTACGTGCATATTGTGCTAGACGTCCCAAGAACTGGTCGCGCTCAGGTGAGTGGGGTGTCTCGTTGGCAATGCTCCAGATGATGATGTTGGCACGGTTCTGGTCGCGCTGTATCATGTCGGTCACCTGCTGTTGTGCATTATTGTAAGTCTCTGTGTTCTTCCAGTCGATGGTCCAGTAGCAGGGGATCTCGCTCCACACTAAGATTCCCATACGCTCAGCCTCGCGAACCATATATTCGTTGTGTGGATAGTGAGCCAAACGTACAAAGTTACATCCTAATTCTTTTGCCCACGAAAGTAGTGTGTGAGCGTCGCTCGTTCCATTGGCGCGTCCGCCACCATTGGGCTTCTCTTCATGGATGCTGATGCCCTTCAAGAAGATGGGGTTGCCATTCAGTAGCAGCTGCTTGCCTCGCGTCTCGATGGTGCGGAATCCGATGGAGTCTACCAGTGTTTCGCCATTCATGCTGACTTCCACGCGATAGCGCTTAGGATTCTTGGGTGACCAGAGCGTCAGTTTTGAATTGGAAATTGATAATTGACAATTGGAAATTTTGCCTTCGGCATCAGTCATATACTGCTGTTTTACCTTTAACTCCGGAATACTGAGTGTCACCTGCTGATTATTAACGGGCTTGTTGAGCTTCAGTGAGAAATCCAGTGTGCGCTTCTTTCCATTGATAGCCTTATCAAGTTGTAGACTAAAGTTCTCAATATACGTTTCTGCTACATCTATAAGACAAACATCGCGTGTGATGCCGCCATAGTTCCACCAGTCGAAAATGAGAGTAGGCACATTCTCTGCACGTCGCTTGTTGTCCACTTTTACGATAACCACATTCTCACCATCCTTCAGCAGTTCAGTTACGTCCAGATTAAAAGGTGTGAATCCACCTACATGATGTCCAGCATGCTTGCCGTTTACATATACGTGAGTGTCGTAATTTGCTGCTCCGAAGTAAAGCAGCGTATGGCGTCCTGCAGTCTGGTGCCATTCGAAGGAACGCTTAAACCAAACGGTGCCCTCGTAGAAGAATAGTTTCTCGTCCTGAGTATTCCAGTCGCCAGGTATCTGCATAGTAGGAGCCTTGTCGAAGTCGTATTCTATCAGGTCCTCGGGCTGTTGAGGCTTGGCATTCAAGAAGAATCCCCAGCGGTTCAGGTTCATGCGGTAATCGTAGTAGCCCTCCTCCTGCACGTCTACGATGTAGTTCCATTGTCCGTTCAGCGATGTCGTTTGGCGAGCCATGACATTACTGATTTGTGTTACAACGGTGGCGCGAGCCGTGCTAACGATGAGGCTTTGTAGTAGTAAAGTAAAGAGAATCTGCTTCATGTTTGATATAGGTTTTATTCGTTTTTGCGAGTTGCAAAGATACTAAAAAATCCATTAATCGCCAAATGTTTGGGAGTTTGAGGGCTTAGACTATAACTATTTTATCGCCTGGATGCATCTATCTTGTCTGACAAATCATGCTGATATTTAACTTTCGATGACTGTCGCAAATATCTGCGACAACCGTCGCATATATTTTCGACGGCCGTCGCACGAAACTGGAAAAGCTAACAAAGAAGATGGGAATAGTTGATAAGGATACAAGAATCTTTTAGCTTAAGTATCTGAAAATAAGCCAGTTATAAGAGGGTGTTATGTCGAAATGGATGGTAATAATTATGATGCTACTCAAATAATATGGTCGGAAATTAACATTCATTTTGATTTGTTTTATAGATGCAGGAACGATTGGCAGATAAAAATAATATTCACACTTAACGGCCGATATTTCAGTGGTTTACGCGTGAATGTGAATAATATTTTTATGCAAGTTGTTTTAAAAGTAGCTATGGCTTGTTGTGTTCGTTTTCTATTAATAAACTCCGACAGCCTTCTTTGTTTCTAAAAAAAGCATTAACTTTGCAAAGACATTGTTTATAATAACAGATGATAGATAGAATTGAAATAAAGGATCGCTTGGCACTGTTGCGCCAAGAACTGAAGCGTGAACGACTGTCTGCATACATTTTCCCGACGTCTGATCCGCATCAGAGTGAATATACTGCCGACCACTGGAAGGGTAGGGAGTGGATTAGTGGATTCAACGGGTCTGCAGGAACAGCAGTGGTAACACTGACGAGTGCTGCACTATGGACCGACTCGCGCTATTTCATTGCTGCCGCAGAACAGTTGGAAGGTACAGAATTTCAGTTGATGAAACTGAAGGTGGATGGAACACCTACGATTGCAGAATGGCTGGGCAGAGAGCTGGCGGATATGACGGATAAGTCGGTAGGCATTGATGGTATGACAGCATCCGCGGCTTCGGTGGAGCAGCTGATTTCGGACCTGCGTGCTCAGGGCGGTATCACCTTACAGACAAACTTTGATGTGTTGGCACGTATCTGGAAAGATCGTCCTTCGATACCACAAAACATCATAGAGATACAACCTGTTGAGCTGACGGGTGAAGATACATCCTCGAAGCTGGTGCGTATCCGCAAGGCTTTGCGTTCTCTACATGCTGATGGTATGCTGATGGCTGCGCTTGATGACATCGCGTGGACGCTCAACCTGCGTGGCTCGGATGTGCATTGTAATCCAGTCTTTGTTTCCTATCTGTTGATTGATAGCAAGGGCGCTACCTTATATATAAATAAGGAGAAAGTTCCAACAGAGGTGGAGGCATATCTCCAAGAACACAATGTTAAGGTTGAACCTTACGATAGTGTTGCTCAAGGACTGCGCGACTACTTTGAATACAATATCCTGCTTGATCCTGATGAGGTAAACTATGTACTGATGAAGGCTGCAAAGCGTGAAATAGTTAGGGAATCTTCGCCTGTGCCTATGATGAAGGCCGTTAAGACTGAGGCGGAGCAAGAAGGTTTCCGTCGTGCAATGGTACGCGATGGTGTGGCAATGGTGAAGTTCCTGAAGTGGTTGGAGGAAAATCCTAATCAGACGGAGATCTCTGTGGCAGGCAAGTTGGAGGCATTACGTTCTGAACAACCCAAGTATCGTGGATTGTCGTTCGATACCATTGCTGGCTATGAGGCTCACGGTGCTATTGTACATTATGAAGCTACACCAGAAACGGATATTCCTTTGGGGGCGAAAGGGCTGTTGCTGTTGGATAGTGGTGCGCAGTATCAAGACGGTACAACCGATATTACGCGTACTATCTCCTTAGGACCATTAACTGAAGAACAAAGAAAGGTGTATACCTTGGTACTGAAAGGTCATATCGATCTGCAACTGCTACATTTCCCCGACGGAGCAAGAGGTACTCAGTTGGATGCCATCGCCCGTCAACCATTGTGGCAGCATGGATTGAACTTCATGCATGGCACAGGACATGGCGTGGGAAGCTATTTGAATGTTCATGAAGGCCCTCATCAGATTCGTATGGAATGGAAGTCTGCTCCATTACGTGCTGGAATGACGGTAACAGACGAACCTGGGGTTTATCTAGAAGGCCGCTTTGGCGTTCGCATCGAGAATACATTGCTGATTGTTCCTGCTGAAGAAACAGAGTGTGGTCGCTTCTTGCGTTTTGAAACGCTGACACTTTGCCCGATAGATACAAAGCCTATCATCAAAGAACTATTGACGGAAGAAGAGACGAGGTGGTTGAATGATTATCATGAGCGTGTTTTCCGTTTGTTAAGTCCGCACTTAACAGTCGAAGAAAAGGCTTGGTTGACCCGTGCAACGACCTCGATTTGAAGAAATTACACCCCAAAAGATGAAAAAAACGGGAAAAAACTTGGCTGTTTGGCGAAATTGTAGTAATTTTGCACCCGCTTTGTCGGCATAGTGCCGAAAAGATATGTCTAATTTAAAATTTAAAATCAAGAAACAACATGATTATTGTACCAGTAAAGGAAGGCGAGAACATCGAGAAGGCCCTCAAGAAGTTTAAGAGAAAGTTTGAGAAGACAGGTGTCGTTAAGGAACTTCGTGCACGTCAGCAGTTCGATAAGCCATCTGTACTGAAGCGCCTCAAGATGGAACACGCTGTTTACGTACAGAAGCTGCGCGCTACCGAAGAATAAAAAATACGCAGAAAAATTTGGTGGTTTAAAGAATTCTTTGTAAATTCGTTGCCGAATAAGAGATGCAACGAATATGATGACAAACGATTTTTTGAACTACTTGCGTTATGAACGAAACCGCTCAGAATTGACGGTGCGCAGGTACGAACAGAGTCTAAGAGGCTTTGAATCGTACTTCAAAAATCGAGATAGTCAGCTCTCTTGGGAGTCGGTAGACTCGGACATCATCCGTGACTGGATGGAGAGTATGATGGATAAAGGCGACATGGCATCAACGGTTAATAGCTCGTTGAGTGCCGTGCGTTCC
Source organism: Prevotellaceae bacterium HUN156 (assembly GCA_900119285.1). Classification (GTDB taxonomy): domain Bacteria; phylum Bacteroidota; class Bacteroidia; order Bacteroidales; family Bacteroidaceae; genus Prevotella. The sequence continues at coordinate 286,750 of FPIT01000006.1, read as the reverse complement.
TTTTTTCGTTTTGCTCTAACCAGAAAGATGGTGTCAAATGATCCTGCCCATCTGGTAAAAGGGCCTAAAAAACAAAAGCCTCTTCCTCAATTTGTGCGCGAAGAAGAAATGAATCGTCTGTTGGATACAGACGAGATGTGGGAAAGTGGTTTCGCTGGTCTTCGCGCGCGTACCATTATAATATTATTTTATGAGACGGGAATCCGTTTGGCTGAATTGATTGGCCTGAATGAGACGGATGTAGATTTCTCCGCCCGTCAGCTGAAAGTAACAGGAAAGCGTAATAAACAACGTATTGTTCCTTTTGGAGAAGAATTGGAGAAGGCACTGCATGAGTATTTACAGCAACGTAACGCTCAATCCATTCATGATGATCCTGCCTTGTTTCTTAGTAATAAAGGGAAGCGAATGACTCGTTCGCAGATTGGGGTAATCGTAAAGCGCTACCTGTCTCTAACTACAACTCTGAAGAAACGCTCTCCTCACGTTCTTCGTCACTCCTTCGCTACGGCAATGCTGAATAATGGAGCTGGATTGGAAAGTGTACGCATGTTGCTGGGGCATGAGAGCGTGGCTACAACCCAGATTTATACGCATACAACGTTCGAACAACTAAAACGAGTATATGAGAATGCCCACCCAAGGGCCTAACCTAAATTATTTACCCTTTAAAAATAGGAGGTAACTATGGAAATTAAGATTCAGTCAATTCATTTTGACGCTACTGAGAAATTGCAGGCGTTTATCGAAAAGAAAGTCGCCAAGCTAGAAAAAGCATTTGAGGATATTCAAAAAGTTGAGGTGCAATGTAAACTGGTGAAACCGGCCACGGCACAAAATAAGGAAGTAAGTATGAGTGTGGCTGTGCCAGGCACAACGCTTTTTGTAGAGAAGACAAGTGACACTTTTGAGGAAAGTACAGACCTTTGTGTGGATTCTATGAAGGTTCAACTGCAGAAATTCAAGGAAAAATTGCGTAATAGATAAAAAAAACCTCGAAAAGTTTTGGTAATTCGAAAATAATGCCTACCTTTGCATCCGCTTTCCGATAGTAAGACTCCATTCGGGGAGCGGATGCTTAGAGCAGGCCTCTTTAGCTCAGTTGGCCAGAGCACGTGATTTGTAATCTCGGGGTCGTTGGTTCGAATCCGACAAGAGGCTCTCAACTGAGGAGAAAGGAGAAAAAGGGTGGTTTCCAGAGCGGCCAAATGGGGCAGACTGTAAATCTGTTGTCTTTCGACTTCGGTGGTTCGAATCCATCACCACCCACTTCCTTCAAGGAAGTATTGCGGAAATAGCTCAGTTGATAGAGCACTAGCCTTCCAAGCTGGGGGTCGCGGGTTTGAGCCCCGTTTTCCGCTCAAAGTTGCGATTAAGTGAGTGCAGAAAGCTTGCTTTCTACCGAGCAAAAGCAACCTCGCATTAGTAATAATGCAATGCTCGCTGTTATAGCTCAGTGGTAGAGCACTTCCTTGGTAAGGAAGAGGTCCCGAGTTCAAGTCTCGGTAACAGCTCTTGTGAAAACGACGATTTAAATCGGATTACTTTTAATAAAACAATAAATACAGAAAAGCTATGGCTAAAGAGAATTTTGTGCGCACCAAACCGCACGTAAACATTGGTACAATTGGTCACGTTGACCATGGTAAGACTACTCTGACCGCTGCTATCACAACTGTGCTTGCTAAGGCTGGTCTTTCTGAGGTTAAGTCTTTCGACCAGATTGACAATGCTCCTGAGGAAAAGGAGCGTGGTATCACTATTAACACCGCTCACGTTGAGTACGAGACTGCTACTCGTCACTACGCTCACGTTGACTGCCCAGGACACGCCGACTATGTAAAGAACATGGTAACTGGTGCTGCTCAGATGGACGGTGCTATCCTTGTTGTTGCTGCTACTGACGGTCCTATGCCTCAGACTCGTGAGCACGTTCTGCTCGCTCGTCAGGTAAACGTTCCCCGTCTGGTTGTATTCCTGAACAAGTGTGATATGGTTGAGGATGAGGAAATGCTGGAGCTCGTTGAGATGGAGGTTCAGGAGATTCTCTCTCAGTACGAATTCGAAGAAGATACTCCTATTATCCGTGGTTCTGCTCTTGGTGCACTGAATGGTGTTGCTAAGTGGGAAGAGAAGGTAATGGAGCTGATGAATACTTGTGATACATGGATTCAGGAGCCTCCTCGTGCTACTGACAAGCCTTTCTTGATGCCTGTTGAGGACGTATTCTCAATTACTGGTCGTGGTACTGTTGCTACTGGTCGTATCGAGACTGGTGTTATCCACGTAGGTGATGAGGTTGAGTTGCTCGGTCTCGGTGAGGATAAGAAGTCAGTTGTAACTGGTGTTGAGATGTTCCGTAAGATCCTTGACGAGGGTCAGGCTGGTGATAACGTAGGTCTGCTTCTCCGTGGTATCGACAAGAACGAGATCAAGCGTGGTATGGTACTCTGCCATCCAGGTCAGATCAAGCCTTTCAAGAAGTTCAAGGCTTCTATCTATGTTCTGAAGAAGGAAGAGGGTGGTCGTCACACTCCATTCGGAAACAAGTATCGTCCTCAGTTCTATCTCCGCACCATGGACTGCACCGGTGAGATCACTCTCCCTGCAGGTGTTGAGATGGTAATGCCTGGTGATAACGTAGAGATCACTGTTGAGCTGATCTACGCTGTTGCTCTGAACCAGGGTCTGCGTTTCGCTATCCGTGAAGGTGGCCGCACCGTTGGTTCTGGTCAGATCACTGAGGTATTCGAGGATTAATCCTCCCCTCTCTAGACGATCTAGAAAATCTAGCAAACTAGATAAATCAAGCCCCCTGCTTATGGGTGGGGGGCTTACTTACGGGAATAGCTCAGTTGGTAGAGCATCGGTCTCCAAAACCGAGGGTCGTGGGTTCGAGTCCTCCTTCCCGTGCATAGATAGAATACAATATGAAGATTATTAAGAGTTTCATCAATTATTGTAAGGGCTGCTATGAAGAGCTTGCCCATAAGGTAACTTGGCCTACATACAAAGAGCTTACCCAGAGTGCTGTGGTTGTTCTTTCGGCCTCGTTAATTATTGCAGTAGTGGTATGGCTGATGGACGTGGCGTTCAAGGCAGTCATGAGTGCAGTTTATCCTAATTAATAATAAGATGGCTGAAGTATCAGGAATGAAATGGTACGTATTGCGTGCCGTTAGTGGAAAAGAAGGCAAAGTAAAAGAGTATATCGATGCTGCTAAGAAGCATAACGATGTGCTCGGTTCTCACGTTGGTGAGGTTCTTCTTCCTACTGAGAAATATGCCATGCTTCGTAATGGTAAGCGTGTCATCAAGGAAAAGCTCTTCCTTCCTGGCTATGTGCTCGTACAGGCATCGCTGCAGGGTGAGGTTGCTCATATGCTTCGTTTTATTCCTAATGTATTAGGATTCCTTGGGGGTATGGATAATCCTCAGGTGGTTAAGCAGGCTGATATCAACCGTATCCTTGGTACTGCTGAGGAAACAACAATTGAGAGCGCTGAGCTCAATATTCCATATAGTGTTGACGAGACTGTCAAGGTTACCGATGGACCTTTCAGTGGTTTCAGTGGTATTATCGAGGAGGTAAATACTGAGAAGCACAAACTGAAGGTAATGGTGAAAATCTTTGGACGTAAGACTCCACTGGAGTTGTCTTTTACACAAGTAGAGAAAGAATAGGGCATTTGTTACGGAATGCTCGTTCTATATACGGTTATGGGAGGCTTCCACTCTCGTGACTCATATATATAACTCAATAAATTTTTAAAAACAGAAATGGCTAAAGAAGTTGCTGGATTAATCAAATTACAGATTAAAGGTGGCGCTGCGAATCCCTCTCCTCCCGTAGGACCTGCACTGGGTTCGAAGGGTATTAACATTATGGGATTCTGCAAAGAGTTCAACGCCAGAACCCAGGATAAGGCAGGAAAGATTCTTCCTGTTGTTATCACCTACTATGCAGACAAGTCTTTTAGCTTCATTATCAAGACTCCCCCTGCAGCTGTTCAGCTGTTAGAGGCAGCAAAGGTTAAGAGCGGTTCTGCTCAGCCTAACCGTAAGAAGGTTGCTAGCGTAACTTGGGATCAGGTTCGCGCTATCGCCGAGGATAAGATGGCTGACTTGAACTGTTTCACTATCGAGTCTGCTATGAAGCTGATCGCTGGTACAGCACGTAGCATGGGTATCACTGTTAAAGGGGACTTCCCTGGTAAATAATAAATAACTTCAATTAAGAAAATGAGTAAACTGACAAAAAATCAAAAGTTGGTAGCTGATAAGGTTGAAGCAGGGAAAGCATACTCTTTGAAGGAAGCTGCAGAGCTGGTGAAGGAAATTACCACCACCAAGTTTGAGGCTTCTGTTGATATCGATGTACGCTTGGGTGTAGACCCACGTAAAGCTAACCAGATGGTTCGCGGCGTTGTTTCGCTGCCGAATGGTACTGGTAAGGTTACACGTGTCCTCGCTCTCTGTACTCCTGATCAGGAAGCTGCTGCTAAGGAAGCAGGCGCCGACTATGTTGGTCTTGATGAGTATATCGACAAGATTAAGCAGGGTTGGACTGATGTTGATGTAATTATCACCATGCCCTCTTGCATGGGTAAGTTAGGTCCCCTCGGCCGTGTCCTCGGTCCTCGTGGATTGATGCCAAACCCCAAGAGCGGTACTGTTACTATGGACGTTGCTAAGGCAGTTAAGGAAGTAAAGCAGGGTAAGATTGACTTCAAGGTAGATAAGGCTGGTATTATCCATACTTCTATCGGTAAGATTACCTTCACTCCACAGCAGATTTTCGAAAATGCTAAGGAGTTCATGCAGACGATTATTAAGTTGAAGCCAGCTGCTGCCAAGGGTACCTACATTAAGAGTATCTTTATCTCAAGCACTATGAGTGCTGGTATCAAGATCGATCCTAAATCAGTTGAATAACTCGTAAAAGTTTAGTAGAATGAAAAAGGAATTAAAAGATACAATTGTAGTAGAACTTGGACAGAAGCTGAAGGAATTTCCTCATTTCTATCTGGTAAATACTGCCGGACTGAATGCGGAGCAGACAAGTGATCTTCGTCGCAAGTGCTTCAAGAATGAAATCAAGATGGTCGTTGTGAAGAACACTCTTCTCCACAAGGCTTTCGAGGCTTCAGATATTGATTTCTCACCTCTTTATGATAGCCTGAAGGGTAACACCGCAGTTATGTTCGCACAGACTGCAAACGTTCCCGCTAAGCTCCTCAAAGAATATAAGAAGGATGGCCTGGTAACCCTGAAAGCTGCTTATGCAGAAGAAGGATTCTTCGTTGGCGCTGACAAGCTTGAGGAACTGGTATCTATCAAGAGCAAGAACGAACTTATTGCTGACGTTGTGGCTTTGCTGCAGTCTCCAGTCAAGAACGTTGTTTCTGGACTGAATGCTGGTGGCAAGCTCCACGGGCTGCTTGACGCTGTCGCTGAGCGTAACAAATAAGCGAAAATAAGTAACATTAACATTTAAAACAATTAAAAAATTAAATAAAATGGCAGATATTAAAGCTATTGCTGAGGAGTTGGTTAACCTCACAGTAAAAGAAGTACAAGAGTTGGCAACAGTCCTGAAGGACGAGTATGGAATTGAGCCCGCTGCTGCAGCTGTTGCTGTTGCTGCTGGTCCCGCTGCTGGTGGCGCTGCCGCTGCAGCTGAGGAGAAGTCTTCTTTCGACGTAGTTCTGAAGGAAGCTGGTGCTGCTAAGCTGCAGGTAGTTAAGGCCGTTAAGGAAGCTTGCGGTCTGGGTCTGAAGGAAGCTAAGGATCTCGTAGACGGTGCTCCTTCTACTCTGAAGGAAGGTCTGTCTAAGGACGAGGCTGAGAACCTGAAGAAGGCTATCGAAGAGGCTGGTGCCGTAGTTGAGCTGAAGTAATTCAGATACAACAATAAACATTATGGTTGGGAGCTCTCCAGTAGAGGGTTCCCGACCATTTTCTTGTCTTTTCATGCTAGATTTTCTAGAATCTCTAGATTATCTAGGAGTACTAGAACATCTAGAAAAATAATAATTTATGGCTTCAAAAGTAATAGATAACAGAGTAAACTTTGGCAGCGTCAAGAATCCGATGCCGTTTCCGGATTTTCTCGATGTGCAATTAAAGTCATTCAAAGACTTCCTCCAGTTGGACACTCCGCCTGAGGAACGCAAGAACGACGGTTTGTATAAGGTGTTCGCAGAGAACTTCCCTATCACCGATACTCGTAATAATTTCGTCCTTGAGTTCTTGGATTACTATATCGACCCACCCCGTTACACCATCGATGAGTGTTTGGAGCGTGGCCTGACATATAGTGTACCCTTGAAGGCTAAGTTGAAACTCTATTGCACCGATCCCGATCATGAGGATTTCGGCACGGTGATTCAGGACGTATTCCTTGGTCCTATTCCTTACATGACCGCTAATGGTACCTTCGTCATCAATGGTGCCGAGCGTGTTGTTGTATCACAGCTGCACCGTTCACCGGGTGTATTCTTCGGTCAGAACGTACACGCTAACGGTACTATGCTCTATTCAGCCCGTATCATTCCTTTCAAGGGTTCATGGATTGAGTTTGCTACCGACATCAACAACGTCATGTATGCATACATCGACCGTAAGAAGAAGTTGCCCGTAACCACTCTGCTGCGTGCTATTGGTTTCGAAGCTGATAAGGACATTCTGCAGATCTTCGACCTTGCCGAGGAGGTAAAGGTAAACAAGAAGTCTCTGAAGGAGGTTCTTGGTCGTAAGCTTGCTGCCCGTGTGCTGAAGAGCTGGAACGAGGACTTCGTTGATGAAGATACCGGTGAAGTAGTATCTATCGAGCGTAATGAGGTTATCATGGAGCGTGAGACAGAGATTACTGAGGAGAACATGCTCGACATTTTGGAGAGCGGTGCTGCAACTATCCTTGTTCATAAGGATGAGTCTGTAGCTCAGGACTACTCAATCATCTTCAACACCCTGCAGAAAGACCCATCAAACTCTGAGAAGGAAGCTGTGCTCTACATCTATCGTCAGTTGCGTAATGCTGATCCTGCCGATGATGCCAGTGCTCGTGAGGTTATCCAGAACCTGTTCTTCTCTGATAAGCGTTACGACCTGGGTGATGTAGGTCGCTACCGTATTAATAAGAAACTTGGTCTTGACACCGAGATGGATGTTCGTGTGCTGACCAAGGAAGACATCATTGAGATTATTAAGTACCTGATTCAGCTGATTAACTCTAAGGCTACTGTCGACGATATCGACCACCTGTCAAACCGTCGCGTACGCACTGTTGGTGAGCAGCTTTCAAATCAGTTCTCTATAGGTCTGGCACGTATGAGCCGCACCATCCGTGAGCGCATGAACGTTCGCGATAACGAGGTGTTCACTCCTACCGATCTGATCAATGCCAAGACCATTTCTAGCGTTATCAACTCATTCTTTGGTACCAACCCACTGTCACAGTTCATGGACCAGACCAACCCGCTGGCTGAGGTTACTCACAAGCGTCGTCTCTCTGCTCTTGGTCCTGGCGGTCTGTCACGTGAGCGTGCCGGTTTCGAGGTTCGTGACGTACACTACACACACTATGGTCGTCTTTGCCCAATTGAGAGCCCTGAAGGTCCTAACATTGGTCTGATCTCATCACTGTGTGTATATGCTAAGATTAACGAGCTTGGCTTCATCTCTACTCCTTATCGTAAGATTGAGAATGGTGTCGCCAACTTGAATAACGACGATATCGTATATCTGACTGCCGAGGAAGAAGAAGGTCACGTAATCGGTCAGGGTAATGCACCTCTGAACGACGATGGCACCTTTATCCGTCCTGTTGTTAAGTGTCGTCAGGATGCCGACTTCCCCGTTGTGCCTCCTACACAGGTTGACCTGATGGACGTATCTCCACAGCAGATTGCTTCTATCGCTGCATCTTTGATTCCTTTCTTGGAGCACGATGATGCTCACCGTGCACTGATGGGATCTAACATGATGCGCCAGGCAGTACCTCTGCTCCACAACGAGGCACCTATCGTAGGTACTGGTATTGAGAAGCAGGTTTGTGAGGATTCTCGCACGATGATTACTGCCGAGGGTGAGGGTGTTATCGACTATGTTGATGCTACCACCATCCGTATCCTTTACGATCGCACTGAGGATGAGGAGTTCGTAAGCTTCGAACCCGCTCTGAAGGAGTATCGTATTCCAAAGTTCCGTCGTACCAACCAGAACATGACTATCGACCTGCGTCCTATCTGTGATAAGGGTCAGCGTGTGAAGAAGGGCGACATCCTGACCGAGGGTTACGCTACAGAGGATGGCGAGCTCGCACTGGGCCGCAACCTGTTGGTAGCTTACATGCCTTGGAAGGGTTACAACTATGAGGATGCTATCGTGCTCAACGAGCGTATCGTTCGTGAGGACGTGCTGACCTCTGTACATGTTGATGAGTACTCTCTCGACGTTCGTGAGACTAAGCGTGGCGCTGAGGAGTTCACTGCCGATATCCCCAATGTTAGCGAAGAGGCTACTAAGGACCTCGACGAGAACGGTATCATCCGCGTCGGTGCCCGCGTAGAGCCAGGCGACATCCTGATTGGTAAGATTTCACCTAAGGGTGAGAGCGATCCTTCACCTGAGGAGAAGTTGCTCCGTGCTATCTTCGGTGACAAGGCTGGTGATGTGAAGGATTCTTCACTCAAGGCTAACCCATCACTGACTGGTGTTATTATCGATAAGAAGCTCTTCACTCGTGCCGTGAAGACTCGTCAGACCAAGCAGCAGGATAAGATTACTCTTGCTAAGATTGACGAGGAGCACGAGGCTAAGTGCGACGACTTGAAGGATATTCTGGTTGAGAAGCTGATGACCCTCACCAAGGGTAAGACCTCACAGGGTGTGAAGGACTACACTGGTGCAGAGATTATCTCTAAGGGTAGCAAGTTTACTGTTACCAACCTGAAGAACCTCGAGTACGGTGATATCCAGATCAGCAACTGGACTAACGATGAGCACAAGAACGAGCTTATCGGTAAGCTGATCATCAACTACATGAAGAAGTTCAAGCTGCTCGATGCCGAGATGAAGCGTAAGAAGTTTGCCATCACTATTGGTGACGAGCTGCCTTCAGGTATCCTGCAGATGGCTAAAGTATATGTTGCCAAGAAGCGTAAGATCGGTGTTGGTGATAAGCTCGCCGGTCGTCACGGTAACAAGGGTATCGTTTCTAAGGTTGTACGCCAGGAAGATATGCCATTCCTCGAGGATGGTCGTCCTGTAGACTTGGTACTGAACCCTCTGGGTGTGCCTTCTCGTATGAACCTTGGTCAGATCTTCGAGGCTATCCTCGGTGCTGCCGGTAAGCGTCTTGGTGTGAAGTTTGCTACTCCTATCTTCGACGGTGCTAAGCTTGACGACCTCGCTGAGTGGACCGACAAGGCCGGACTGCCACGCCTCTGCTCTACCCATCTGTATGATGGTGAGACCGGTGAGCGTTTCGACCAGCCTGCTACTGTAGGTATCACCTACTTCTTGAAACTCGGTCACATGGTTGAGGATAAGATGCACGCCCGTTCTATTGGTCCGTACTCTCTCATTACTCAGCAGCCACTCGGTGGTAAGGCCCAGTTCGGTGGTCAGCGTTTTGGTGAGATGGAGGTTTGGGCACTGGAGGCCTTTGGTGCCAGCCACGTGCTTCAGGAGATTCTTACCATCAAGTCTGATGATGTCGTAGGTCGTGCTAAGGCTTACGAGGCTATCGTTAAGGGTGAGCCCATGCCTACACCAGGTATTCCTGAGTCACTCAACGTGCTGCTGCACGAGTTGAAGGGTCTGGGTCTGAGCATCAAGATGGACTAATCGATAATTGAAAATTGAAAATTGAAAATTGAAAATTATGGCTTTCAAGAAAGATACAAAGATAAAGACAAACTTCACCAAGATTACCATTGGACTCGCTTCTCCTGAGGAGATTCTCGAGAGTTCATTTGGTGAGGTTACAAAGCCTGAGACCATCAACTATCGTACCTACAAGCCTGAGCGTGACGGTCTGTTCTGCGAGCGCATCTTCGGTCCTACCAAGGACTATGAGTGTGCCTGCGGTAAGTACAAGCGCATCCGCTATAAGGGTATTGTCTGCGACCGTTGTGGTGTAGAGGTTACCGAGAAGAAGGTACGTCGTGAGCGCACTGGTCACATCGAGCTCGTTGTGCCCGTAGCTCATATCTGGTACTTCCGTTCACTGCCCAACAAGATTGGCTACCTGCTTGGCTTGCCCACTAAGAAGCTCGATGCTATCATCTACTACGAGCGCTACGTGGTTATCCAGCCAGGTGTGATGGCCGGCAAGAAGGACGCTGAAGGCAATCCTGTTGTTGGTTCTCAGATGTACGACCTGCTCTCTGAGGAGGAGTACAACGATATTATCGACAATCAGATCTCTCCTGAGAACGACTATCTCGACGATAGCGATCCCAATAAGTTCATCTGTAAGATGGGTGCAGAGGCTATCTACGACCTCCTCATCCGTCTTGACCTCGACTCATTGTCTTACGAGCTGCGTGATCGCGCTAACAGCGACTCTTCTATGCAGCGTAAGAACGAGGCTTTGAAGCGCCTGCAGGTAGTAGAGGCTTTCCGCTCATCAGTAGAGAAGGGTATCAACCGTCCTGAGTGGATGATTATGAAGATTATCCCTGTTACTCCTCCTGAGCTGCGTCCTCTCGTTCCCCTGGATGGTGGCCGCTTCGCTACTTCCGACCTGAACGACCTCTATCGTCGTGTTATCATCCGTAACAACCGTCTGAAGCGTCTGATGGAGATTCACGCTCCTGAGGTCATCCTGCGTATCGAGAAGCGTATGTTGCAGGAAGCTGTTGACTCATTGTTTGACAACAGCCGCAAGTCTTCAGCCGTTAAGAGCGATAGCAACCGTCCTCTGAAGTCACTCTCTGACTCACTGAAGGGTAAGCAGGGTCGCTTCCGTCAGAACTTGCTCGGTAAGCGTGTTGACTACTCAGCCCGTTCCGTTATCGTTGTAGGTCCTGAGTTGAAGATGGGTGAGTGCGGTCTGCCTAAGTTGATGGCAGCCGAGCTTTATAAGCCATTCATTATCCGTAAGCTCATTGAGCGCGGCATCGTTAAGACTGTTAAGTCAGCTAAGAAGATTGTCGATCGCCGTGAGCCCGTGATTTGGGATATTCTGGAGAATGTGATGAAGGGTCATCCTGTACTCCTCAACCGTGCACCAACACTGCACCGTTTGGGTATTCAGGCCTTCCAGCCTAAGCTCATCGAGGGTAAAGCTATCCAGCTGCACCCACTGGCTTGTACCGCGTTCAACGCCGACTTCGATGGTGACCAGATGGCTGTCCACCTCCCACTGTCTAATGAAGCTATTCTGGAAGCACAGATTCTGATGCTCCAGAGCCACAATATTCTGAACCCTGCCAACGGTGCTCCTATTACTGTGCCTTCACAGGATATGGTACTCGGTCTGTACTACATCTCTAAGATTCGTCCAGGCGCTAAGGGTGAAGGTCTTACCTTCTATGGTCCAGAAGAGGCTATCATTGCCCACAACGAGGGCAAGTGCGACCTGCACGCTCAGGTTAAGGTGCTCGTTGACGATATCGTTGACGGCAAGCCTGTTCGTCACATGGTTGAGACCTCTGTTGGTCGTGTCATCGTAAATGGCATCATTCCTAAGGAGGTAGGTTTCGTTAATAAGATTGTTTCTAAGAAGTCTCTGCGCGACATCATTGCCGATGTTATCAAGAACGTAGGTTTCGCTGAGGCATGTGAGTTCCTCGATGGTATTAAGAACCTCGGTTACCGCATGGCCTATGAGGCAGGTCTGTCGTTCAACCTCGACGACATCATTATTCCTGAGGCCAAGAAAGACTTGATTGCTAAGGGTAATGCCGAGGTGCAGCAGATTACTGAGAACTATAACATGGGTTTCATCACCGACAACGAGCGTTATAATCAGGTTATCGATACCTGGACTCACGTCAACAACGACCTTGGTAACGTATTGATGAAGGAGATGACCGAGGCTGACCAGGGCTTCAACGCTGTATTCATGATGCTTGACTCTGGTGCCCGTGGTAGTAAGGACCAGATTCGTCAGCTCTCTGGTATGCGTGGTCTGATGGCTAAGCCTCAGAAGGCAGGTGCTGAGGGCGCTCAAATTATTGAGAACCCAATTCTGTCTAACTTCAAGGAGGGTATGTCAGTGCTCGAGTACTTTATCTCTACCCACGGTGCTCGTAAGGGTCTTGCCGATACCGCCATGAAGACTGCCGACGCTGGTTATCTGACTCGTCGTCTGGTTGACGTTTCTCACGACGTTATTATTAATGAGGATGACTGTGGTACACTCCGTGGCCTCGTATGCACCGCTCTGAAGAATGGTGATGAGGTTATCTCTACGCTCTATGAGCGCATCCTCGGCCGTGTATCCGTTCACGATATTATCCATCCTTCTACTGGTGAGCTCATCGTAGCTGCTGGTGAAGAGATTACCGAGCCTATCGCACAGATTATCGAAGACTCTCCTATCGAGAGTGTTGAGATTCGCTCAGTGCTCACCTGTGAGTCTAAGCATGGTGTCTGCAAGAAGTGTTACGGTCGTAACCTCGCAACTCGTAAGATGGTACAGAAGGGTGAGGCTGTCGGTGTGATTGCCGCTCAGGCTATCGGTGAGCCTGGTACTCAGCTGACACTGCGTACGTTCCACGCCGGTGGTGTGGCTGCCAACGCAGCAGCAAATGCCAGCATCGTAGCTAAGAATGATTCTCGTATCGAGCTCGAAGAGGTTCGTACTGTACCATTCGATGAGGATGGTCGCGAGTGCGAGATGGTAGTAAGCCGTCTGGGTGAACTCCGCTTCGTTGATGTCAATACCAACATCGTACTTTCTACCGTTAACGTACCTTACGGTTCTTCACTCTACTTCAAGAACGGCGACGTTGTTAAGAAGGGCGACAAGATTGCACAGTGGGATCCATTCAACGCTGTCATCGTTACCGAGTACGCAGGTACACTGAAGTTCCACGATGTTATCGAGGGTATTACCTTCCGTGCTGAAACCGACGAAACTACCGGCTTGACCGAGAAGATTGTTACCGAGTCTAAGGATAAGTCAAAGGTTCCTACCTGCGACATCATCGATGCTAACGGCGAGGTTGTTGGTACCTATAACTTCCCTGTAGGTGGTCACGTTGTTGTTGAGGACGGTCAGACCGTTAAGACTGGTGAGACCCTCGTTAAGATTCCACGTGCAGCAGCCAAGGGTGGTGATATCACCGGTGGTCTGCCTCGTGTAACAGAGTTGTTCGAGGCTCGTAATCCATCTAACCCTGCTATCGTATCCGAAATCGACGGTGAGGTAACCATGGGTAAGGTAAAGCGTGGTAACCGTGAGATTATCGTTACTTCTAAGACTGGCGAGCAGCGCAAGTACCTCGTATCACTGTCTAAGCAGATTCTGGTACAGGAGCACGATGCCGTTCGCGCTGGTACACCACTCTCTGACGGTGTTATCACTCCTGCCGACATCCTTGCCATCAAGGGTCCCACGGCTGTACAGGAGTACATCGTTAACGAGGTACAAGACGTATACCGTCTGCAGGGTGTGAAGATCAACGATAAGCACTTCGAGATTATCGTACGTCAGATGATGCGTAAGGTTGAGATCAATGATCCAGGCGATACCACATTCCTCGAGCAGCAGATTGTCGACAAGCTCGATTTCGCTGAGGAGAATGACCGCATCTGGGGTAAGAAGGTAGTTGTTGACGCAGGTGACTCAGAGAACATGCAGAAGGGTCAGATTGTTACTGCCCGCAAGCTGCGTGATGAGAACTCAAGCCTGAAGCGCCGTGACCTCCGTCTCGTACAGGTTCGCGATGCTGTACCCGCTACATCTACTCAGATTCTGCAGGGTATCACTCGTGCTGCATTGCAGACCAAGTCGTTCATGTCAGCTGCATCGTTCCAGGAGACAACCAAGGTTCTTAACGAAGCCGCTATCCGTGGTAAGGAAGACCACTTGGAGGGTATGAAGGAGAACGTTATTGCCGGTCACCTCATTCCTGCTGGTACTGGTCTCCGCGAGTTCGAGAAGATCATCGTTGGCTCAAAGGAAGAGTACGAGCGCATGCAAGCTAACAAGAAGAATGTTCTCGACTTTGCCGAGGAGACTGTAATGGAATAAAATAACAAAATTTCCTACTTATACGCGTTTACGCCCGCCATGCTAATTAAAGTGTGGTGGGCGTTTACTTTTTAGTTGTTTGCCTATGTATTTAAAAATGAAAAGAAATACATTTTTTCTTTTGTATTTTCTTAATTTTTTGTATCTTTGCATCCGGTTTAATAAATCCCTAAACCATTAAGAATGAAATACGTAAGTAAAGATATTGCATATACCACTGTTTATATGGCGCAGTTTGCTGCGCCGTCAGGATACGGCTTCCTTTGTCCATAGACAATAGAAGCCGATTTTTTTTGTATTCAGGAATAAATCAACTCAAAATAATGAATAACTTAATCAGTAACAAAATTAACAACAAGATGAAAAGAAACTCTTTTCTTACGCGTGTAGCCATGATGCTGCTCGTGATGTTGCTCTCGACCGTGACGGCGTGGGCATGGGATGGTCAGGGTACGCAAAGTAATCCGTACAAAATTGCTTCAGTGAGTGATCTCAATACTCTGAGATCTCAATCTGCATCGAACAATTTTGACGGTGTCTACTTTGAGTTAACCAGTGACATTGCGTTTAATTCCTCTCAGTCTAACAATTTCTCACCAATTGCTTCTGGTAGCTATTACTTCCAAGGTGTTTTGAATGGAAATGGCCATACCATTAGTGGTGTACGAATGAGTATTGGTGAAATGGGAAAGGGCCTTTTTGGTTCTATCGGTGGGAATGGTGTTGTAAAGAACCTGAAGGTGACTAATACGCAAATTAGTGCATGGAATCAGTCAGGTATTATTGCCAGTTACAGCGAAGGAACAATTGAGGATTGTACCATCGGTAGCGATGTGGTACTGAATGCCATCAACCCCAATGGTTCGCAATATGGTAGTATTGTTGGATTTACACGTGGAGGTAGAATCAGTCATTGTATTTCAGAAGCCAGCATTACGTTGAGTTATGCAAATGGTGGTTATAACTCCATGGGAGGTATGGTTGGTGAGCTCAATGGCGCTACGATAGAACACTGCGTGTTCGCAGGTACTATGCAGATATCTTCATTCTCAACGAATACCAACAACTTTGCCGTAGTGGGTAAATACACTAATGGAACAATAAGAAATAACTACTATACCAGCAGTTCACTCATAAGTGGTTATAGCAATGTTACTTTTGCTTATACAGTAACAGTTCCTTCTCAATTTGTAGTTTCTGGAGAACAAGGACATAAGAATTCTTATTATAATGGTCTTTTCTTCAATCACAAATACTATACGCCAGCAGGTTGTACATTCTATGTATTCCCTGCAAACGGAAGCGGAACTAGTACATTTGATGTAAATAGAACATCCAACAACTCTTCTGTTGCTACTAGTGTAGATAATAGTTATACGATGCCTTCCTATGACATTACGCTCGTCTTTAAAGGTAATATGCCTCCTTATGACTCTACCTATGATTGTTACGAGGTATATGATGAGGGAACTTGGAATATGGTGGCAGAATGTGTGGCTAGAGGTGTTGACTTCAGTGGCAAGACGCTGCGTATGAAGAATGATGTAACGGTATCTACACCAATTGGTGACAGTACTCATCCTTTCAAGGGCATTTTCTATGGTGTAGATACTTATGACAGAACCCGCACAATCACCTTCAATGCAACAGCTACAGGTAACTATTGTGCGCCTTTTGCCAATATCAATGGCGCAACCATTCATGATGTAAATATTGCAGGTACTATTTCTACCAGCTATAAAAATGCATCAGGATTGGTGGGTAAGGTAAGTGGTGGTACAGCGACTATCGAAAATGTTGTATCAACAGTTACTATCAGTTCTACCTATAGCGGAGCAGCAAACCATGGCGGTTTGGTTGGTGAGGTTGCTTCAGGTACGCTCAATATAAACAATTGCGTCTTTGCAGGAAGAATGCAGGGAAGCAATACTTCTGCATGGAGTGGTATTGTAGGTAAGAAGAGTGGAACACTGAACATGACTAAGTGCTTGTTTGTTCCTTCCTCTGTGTCAGTCAATACCTCAGGCAACTATTCACTTGTTAACAGCAGTGCTAACACCATGACCTACTGCTACTATGCAACAGCCCTAGGTACTACACAGGGTAAATTTGCCTATACAGCCGCACTTCCCGAAGCGGTTGTTCCTACTAATAGCAGCGCAGGTGTTTATTATAACGGTAATCTCTATATTGGATCTGGCGATGTAGCTGTCCTCAAATATGTTGTTACTTCTGGACAAGAAGGTGTTACCATTGCAGCGATGACCGCTAAGGATGCATCTAACAATAATGTTACAGTAACTGCCAATAGCGATGAAACGTATAGCATTACCATGCCTAGCAAGAATATCACTGTTACGGGCGTGATGAATGACCTGTGGGGATTGGCAGGTGGAGCCGATGGTTCGGAGAACCATCCTTATGTTATTACCTCTGTCGAAGGCCTTAATCTCCTTGCCACAAAGGTTAATGACGATTCTACATTTAAACACTACGAAGGCAAATACTTTAAGTTAGGTGCCGACATCACCTTTAGCCATGCTGCTAACGATACTTGGGACTTGGAGAATAGCACAACTAGTAATTTTACACCAATTGGTATAGGTTGGCCAACTTTTTGTGGCCATTTTGATGGTGACAACCATACCATTAGTGGTCTTCGTATTTATGAGACCGAGAGATATGTTGGTCTCTTTGGAAAATTGTATACCAACGATGCTGAAATTAAGAACGTGATACTTGATGATGCACGTATTACGTCAACAAGTTACCACGTTGGTGGAGTCTTGGGATACTCGGGTGATAATGTTGCACAAAGCAAAATTACTAATTGCCACGTTAAGAATGTTCTTGTAAAAGGTCAATATAATGTTGGTGGCATCTTGGGCGAAAACAATAGAGGTACTGTTTCTGGCTGTACTTCTGCAGCAACGGTTATTGGTAGTGGTGATTATGCAAATTATATTGCTGGTGTTGTAGGTAGAAATGACGCCACTCTTAAAGATTGTTTCTATTATGGAGATAATGTGACTTGTAGAGGTAATTATTACAAACGCAGTGCTGGTGCCATTACTGTGAACAATGGAGGAAGTCTACAAAACAACTATTATCTTCCTTGTACGGTAACGATTGGAGAAGTAGCCTATACTACCGATAATGGTATCGGTAGGGGAACTGATAGCCAGAACCTTCCCCAATCTCCCCAAGATGTATCTGCCAACGATGGTGGCCTGCCTGTTTATGCGGTTACACTTAATGCCGTAAGCAATGGTACTATTGCTGCTGCAACGAAGGCTGTTACCCATAACTCAAAGGATTATTTTAAGGCAGGTGCTACTGTAACAGTAACAGCTACGCCCAACGATGGCTATAGCGTTAGTAGTGTGACCTATAACGATGGTAGTAATCATAATATTACCAGTAGCAAGACATTCACTATGCCCTCAAAGGCTGTAAGCATCAGTGCTTCATTTAGTGCGAATGTCTTCAATATGTCATATTCTTCAAACAATGATGCTATACTCTCAACATGGAATGGAAAGATTGCTCGTGTTACTCTCTCAGGACGTACACTCTATAAAAATGGTAGCTGGAATACATTGTGTCTGCCATTCGACCTGACTATCGCAGGTAGTGTGCTTGATGGAAACGGAGTTGTCGCTAAGGTGTTCAGCTCTTCATCAAATATGACTGATGGCGTGATGAGACTTGACTTTATCAATGCTCCTGCTACGATTCCTGCAGGTACTCCTTTTATCATCAAGTGGACAAGCGGTAGCAATATTAGTAATCCTGTGTTTACTGGTGTTACCATCAACAATGCTGCTCCTGTTGCGGCAGTCTCAAGCGACGGCAATCTTACTTTTGCTGGTTCGTTCAATCCTGTAGCTAATTCTGCTGATTTGATGTTTGATGAACATAACTCAACTCACGGAGCTTGTCATGTAACACTCCAGACCGCAGAACCTACTCGTACGGGCTATACCCTCACTGGTGGTTGGAATACAGCAGCCGATGGTACAGGTGATGATGTTACCACAATCCCCTTCGATGTATTGGTATATGCTAAGGGAACTAAGAACGTATTGACTTTAGCAGATAATGCTGATAATTCTACGGACATCGCAGCTGTTGCAGCTGACGGAAAGGTGTATGAGGTTACTCTAAGTGGTCGCACTCTGCAAGCTGGTGGTTGGAATACCTTCTGCGCTCCATTCGAAATCAGCAGCGCCCAGATTGAGAGCGTATTCGGCGTTGGAGTTAAGGTGAGAGAATTGTCAAGCTCATCACTGAGTAACGATGTGCTGACACTGAACTTTGTTGAGGCTACTAATATTGAGGCTGGTAAGCCTTATCTGGTAAAGGTTGCTTCAACGGTGGCTAATCCTGTATTCAATGGCGTGAGCATTGTTGATGGAACTACCACTACAGAGACTGCTGAGGTGAACTTCGTACCAGTGATGAACCCAACTGAATTGACAGCAGGCGATAAGTCTGTGCTCTTTATCAAGGGTGGTAACACGTTGACCTATCCTACAGCTACAGCCAATATGAATGGCTTCCGTGCTTACTTCCAGTTGCGCGATGCAGAAAGTGCTCGTAGTTTCAATATGAACTTTGATGATGGCGAGACCGCCACAGGAATCATTGAGTTGACGAACACGAATTCAACGAATGCTACAAATAGCTACTATGACCTTCAGGGACGTAAGGTGGCTAATCCTACTAAGGGCTTGTATATCGTGAATGGTAAAAAGATTGTAAAGTAAAAAGTAAAGAAGATGAAAAAAGAATATATTAATCCCGATATGCAGGTAGTAGTGCTGCAACAGCAGAGCGCCCTGCTCGCTGGTTCACTTCAGGGAAGCAATACTACAGGTCTTGATGATGACTTGGATTATGATAAATCAGGTGGAGATCCAGGTAATTCATGGTAATTAATATGGTTTCAAGGATTCACGGAATCTAAGAAACAAAATTAAAATGTTCAAGTTCTGCAGAGTTGTATTATTCAGCTCTGCAGACTTTTTTGTGATAAAAAAGACGATGAGTTTGCACGCATAATTCTCATCGAATTTACGCTGAATTCGATGAGAATTTAGGCTTCAAACTATTCGGATGTAGGCTGCAAACAAAAGAAGGATTTGTGCAAAAACATCTAACCTTCTACCCTAACACCCTTCAAATGCCGATGTACAAAGGATTTGAACCATGTTAATAGTTTGCAAACTTCTAACCTACTATTAACCTACATGCTTGAAGTGCACCCCCAAAAAATCTGAAAAATCCGTGCAATCTGTGGTCGTAATAAAATCTGAAGTGCAAGTTTAGTAGATGTATGTTAATAGTTGGCAAACTATTAACATACCTGAAACGTCCTGTACATCGAGGCTACAGCCCTGTTGGGGTAGAAGGTTAGATGTTTTTAGAAAAAATAAAAAAACATAGAAAAGAGTGGCCAAGAACTAAAGTCCCAGAATTCGTCCGAATACTTGGGACAAAATGTCCGGAGGCTTCGGACACTTTGTCCGCAACGTCCGGACAATGAGTACGGAGCTTCCGTACTGCAGTATTATAGCTTTCGTACTGCAGTATTTTAGGCTCTGTACTCGAGTACTTTAGCGTATGTACTCATCCGTACTAGCCGTCTCGAAGGTACTCGTGCTCGGAAAATTGCAAATATATTTGCATTTTCTCTCACTTATTCGTACCTTTGAGACTGCGTCTCGAAGGTAGGCTGCACCTCGGAAAAACTCAAATATATTTGGTTTTTCGCTCAATTTGCACTAACTTTGCACCTTGAAAAAGACTATTTATGAAGAAACTGTATATTGAGACTTATGGCTGCCAGATGAATGTGGCAGACTCTGAGGTAGTAGCCTCTGTGATGCAGATGGCTGGCTACGAGACTACGGAACAGCTGGAGGAAGCTGATGCCGTATTCCTGAACACTTGTTCTATCCGCGACAATGCGGAACAGAAAATCTATCACCGACTGGATGCGCTGGATGCTGTGAAGCGTAAGCGTGGACTGATTATCGGTGTGCTGGGCTGTATGGCTGAGCGCGTGAAGGATGACTTGTTGGAGAATCATCACTGCGACTTGGTGGCTGGCCCTGATGCGTATATGTCGCTGCCCGACCTGATTGCTCAGGCTGAGCTGGGACATAAGGCTATGAATATCGAACTGTCAACGACAGAGACTTATAAGGATATCGTTCCTCAGCGCCTGCACGGTGCGAAGATTAGCGGTTTTGTAAGCATTATGCGTGGCTGTAACAACTTCTGCCACTACTGCATCGTGCCTTACACTCGTGGTCGTGAGCGTAGCCGTGACATCGAAAGTATCTTGAGAGAGGTGCGCGACTTGAGAGACCGTGGTTTCAAGGAAGTGACACTGCTGGGACAGAACGTGAACAGTTATCATTTTGAGGATATCAACTTCCCAACCCTGCTGCGCCGTGTGGCAGAGGAAGTGCCTGAGATGAGAGTACGCTTCACTACGAGTCATCCTAAGGATATGAGCGACGAGACGCTGAAGGTGATTGCCGAGGTGCCCAACGTATGTAAGCATATCCATCTGCCCGTACAGAGCGGTTCGGATCGTATTCTGAAACTGATGAACCGTAAGTACACCATCGAGTGGTACAGGGAGCGTGTAGCTGCTATCCGTCGTATCATTCCCGATTGTGGTTTGAGTACGGATATCTTCGTAGGCTATCACTCAGAGACAGAGGAAGACCACCAGATGAGTCTCTCACTGATGCGTGAGGTGGGTTATGATTCTGCCTTTATGTTCAAATACTCTGAGCGCCCTGGTACATACGCCTCTAAGCACTTGCCCGACAATATTCCCGACGAGGAGAAGATTCGCAGACTGAACGAGATGATTGCCCTGCAGACTGAGATTTCAGCCCAGCAGAACAAGAAGGATGAGGGCAAGGAGTTTGATGTACTGTTGGAGGCTTTCTCTAAGCGTAGTCGTGAGCAACTGATGGGCCGCACGGAGCAGAATAAGGCCGTAGTGGTAGATAAGGGCTCGCACCATATTGGTGAGACCGTGCGTGTACGTATCACAGGTAGCACGAGTGCTACACTCTTAGGGTCAATCGTGGAAGATTGACCATTGATCATTGACCATTGCGATGAAGAGACTGGGATTGCTATCACCGTTAGTTGCTACCTGCTGTAACCTGTTGCTGGCTTATGCGCTATATTTTATAGCGCGTATTGCTTATTTGTTGGAGAACTGGAGTTATTTTTCTTCTGGTCTGACAGGTTCGC
This sequence comes from Prevotellaceae bacterium HUN156, assembly GCA_900119285.1. Classification (GTDB taxonomy): domain Bacteria; phylum Bacteroidota; class Bacteroidia; order Bacteroidales; family Bacteroidaceae; genus Prevotella. Next base: position 265,254 of record FPIT01000006.1, on the reverse strand, counting down.
ATCTATGGGAAATGCTTAGTGGTGGTGTGCTGTTTGACACCAGCGCCATTATGCTGACCAACTCTTTGTATATCGTGATGATGCTGTTGCCACTACATCAGGTGACAACAAAGAAAATATATCAGAAGATTTGTCGCGGACTGTTCCTCACCGTCAATGGTGTGGCACTGGCAATGAATCTCTGCGATGCCGTCTATTTCCGATTCACCATGCGTCGCACCACGACCACGGTGTTCGGCGAATTCTCTAATGAAGGCAATCTGGGCAACATCTTCCTAACAGAGACTTTCCGTCATATCTACCTCTTGGTACTCTTTGTGGTGCTGATATGGGCTGCCTATAAGTTGTATAGAGAGACAGAGGTTAGAAAACAGTATCGCTGGTGGCACTATAATGTGGCCAGTCTGCTGTCGTTAGTAGCAATAGCACCCTTTGTGGTGGCAGGTATCCGAGGAGGCTTTTCTACTGCTGTGCGCCCCATCACTATCTCTAATGCCAACCAGTATGTAGATCGTCCTACGGAGGCTGCGCTGGTGCTGAATACGCCCTTCTCGATGTATCGTACCATCGGTAAGGCAGTGTTTGTGGTGCCAACATACTTTAGCAGTGAGGAGGAGATGGCTGCCGTATATCATCCTGTGCATGCCGCTAACGATACAGTGCCGATGCAGAAAAAGAATGTGGTGGTGCTGATAGTGGAGAGCTTTGGCAGAGAATATATCGGTGCACTGAACAAGACACTGGAGAATGGACACTATCGTGGCTATACCCCCTGTGTTGACGAACTCATCAGCAAGAGTATTACCTTCAGCCATAGCTATTGCAATGGTCGCAAGTCGATAGATGGTATGCCCTCGATACTCTCGTCAATCCCCATGTTTGTAGAACCATTCTTCCTGACACCAGCCTCGATGAACCATGTGGATGGTATCGCATCGCTGTTGGCAGCAGAAGGTTATCAAACGGCATTCTTCCATGGTGCACAGCGTGGGTCTATGGGCTTTCAGGCCTTTGCGCGTAGCACGGGTTTTCAGGATTATTATGGCAGAGAAGACTTTGATGCCGACAAGCGCTTTAACGGCGATGAGGACTTTGATGGTATGTGGGCCATCTGGGATGAGCCTTTCTTGCAATACTATGCTACCAAGATGTCGGAAATGAAGGAGCCCTTTATGACTGCCGTGTTTACTGCCAGCAGTCATCATCCCTTCCAGATTCCCGAGAAATACAAGAAAGTTTATCCCGAAGAGGGACTGGAGATGCATAAGTGCATTCGCTATACGGATATGGCGATAGGCAAGTTCTTTGAGAAGGCCAGTAAGGAACCATGGTTTAAGAATACCATCTTCGTGCTGACGAGCGATCATACCAATATGAGCGACCATGCCGAATACCAGACTGACCTGGGTGGTTTCTGTTCGCCCATCATCATCTATGAGCCAGGTGTGACCGACCAGCATCCAGAGATGCAGCAGAAGATAGCCCAGCAGATAGATATCCTACCTACCGTGATGGGACTGTTGCACTATCCGAGACCTTACTTCGGTTTTGGTATCGATGTGCTGAATACGCCTGCAGAAGATACGTGGGCGGTGAACTACATGAATGGTATCTACCAATATGTGAAGCATGGTCACGTGTTACAGTTTGATGGTCAGAAGACTATTGCCGTCTATGCCTTGTCTGATTCGCTGATGAAGCATAATCTGAAGGATGAGGGCCGATGGAGTAGGGAAGAGCGCGAACTGAAAGCTATCATCCAGCAGTATATGGAGCGCATGACGCAGGATAGGTTACGTTGAACGTTGAACGATGAGCGGTGTCGCTGAAAGCAACATTGAACATTGAACGTTGAACATTGAACGATGAAAAATTTTAATTGATAATTGATAATTAAGAATAATTGATTACCTTTGTAGCCAAAAGAAATAAAAATATATGTTGAAGCAATTTTTCTCCGTGATGTCACGCTACCTCAAGCCATATAGAAAGTATCTGGCTTGGTCAGTAGTGATTAACTTCTTGTCACAGTGGATGAACGTGTTTTCGTTTGCTGTATTGATTCCTATTCTGAACATTCTTTTTAAGATAGATACTGCCAATTATTCGTATAAGCCATGGACATGGGATACACTGGATAAAGACATTGTCGTAAATAATGCCTATGCATGGGTGCAGGATATTATCGCTGCCAACGGTGAGTTCCTGACATTGGTATATATGGGACTGGCACTCATCATCATGACGGGTCTGAAGACGTTTGGCTACTTCGCTTCGTCGGCTATCATGATACCACTGCGTACGGGTATTGTTCGCGATATTCGTATTGAGGTATATGAGAAAGTGCTGAAATTGCCACTGAGCTTCTTCTCTGAGGAGCGTAAGGGCGACATTATTGCTCGTATGTCGGCAGACGTAGGTGCGGTAGAGAACTCTATCACTAGCAGTATCGATATGCTGATACGTCAGCCTATCGCCATCTTCGTATGTTTTGCAACCATGCTGACAGTGAGTTGGCAGTTGACTGTATTCGTGATTGTGGTAGCACCACTTGCCGGATGGGTAATGGGTAAGGTAAGCCGTAAGTTGAAGTCGCAGTCGGCAACTGTACAAGGTCGTTGGGGCGATATGCTAGCACAACTCGATGAAACACTGGGAGGCCTTCGAATTATCAAGGCATTTATTGCCGAGCACAAGATGATGAAGCGCTTTGTCAATATCAACGAGGCATATCGTAATGATGTATGTTCTATGGCTATGCGCCAGAGTGCAGCTCACCCCATGTCTGAGTTCTTGGGTACGATTATCATCGTGGTGGTATTGTGGTTTGGTGGCTATCTTATCCTGAGTGCTTCCAACCTGATTGACGCTCCTACGTTTATCTTCTTCATGGTTATCCTTTATAGTGTGATTAATCCGCTGAAGGACCTGTCGAAGGCTACTTATCAGATACCTGTCGGACTGGCATCAATGGACCGTATCGACTTTATCTTGAAAGCCGAGAACCCCATCAAGGAACCTGAGCAGCCACAGCCTATGCCTTCGTTTGAGGAGGAGATAGAACTGCGCAACGTATCGTTCAGCTATACCGAGGGCAGACCTGTATTGAAGAATATCAACCTGAAGGTGCCCAAGGGTAAGACCATCGCATTGGTTGGTCAGTCGGGTTCTGGTAAATCAACACTGGTTGACCTGATACCTCGTTATCATGACGTGAAGGACGGTGAGGTGCTTATCGATGGTAAGAACATCAAGAGCGTACGCATCTCTGAGTTGCGTGCCTTGATAGGCAATGTAAACCAGGAGGCCATCCTCTTCAATGATACGTTCTATAACAATATTACCTTTGGCGTAGAGAATGCCACGATGGAACAAGTTATCGAGGCAGCCAAGATAGCCAATGCCCATGAGTTTATCATGGAGTCTGAGCATGGCTACGACACCATGATTGGTGACCGTGGCGGACGACTGAGTGGTGGTCAGCGCCAGCGTGTATCTATCGCTCGTGCCATCCTGAAGAATCCACCTATTCTGATTCTTGATGAGGCTACATCAGCCCTCGATACTGAATCAGAACGACTGGTACAGGAAGCCTTGGAGCGCCTGATGAAGAGCCGTACTACCATTGCTATTGCTCACCGTCTCTCTACGATTAAGAATGCCGATGAGATTTATGTACTCTATGAGGGTGAGATAGTAGAATGTGGACAGCATGACGAGCTCATTGCTAAGAACGGCTACTATAAGCGTCTCTACGATATGCAGCAGCTATAAGCACCTATGATGAAAGTAAACGACTGTAAGCTCATTGAGTTACCTAAGATTGTTGATGTACGAGGGAACCTCTCTATCATCGAACAGTTTAAGCAGATACCTTTTGATATCAAGAGGGTACACTGGATATATGATGTGCCTGGTGGTATAGAGCGAGGTGGTCATGCTTTCAAAGAAAACGAGGAGTTTATTGTGGCCTTATCAGGTAGCTTTGATGTAGAGGTGGACGATGGAGAGAAGAAGCAGACCGTACAGTTGAGTCGTTCTTACTATGGATTATACATCCCCAAAGGCATCTGGAGAGCGATGAATAACTTCTCGACCAACTCTTTGGCACTCGTTCTCTCGTCAACCGACTATGACGAGAAGGACTATATGTACGATTATCAGGAATTCATCAACTGGAGAGGAGGGCAAGAATAATGGCAAACGTATTCGACTGCTCACTGTTTGAGCTGAACAAATATCATTATCCTGAGGGAAACCTGACGTATGTTTACCAGAACATCCACGTACCTTTCCCCATCAACAGGGTATTCTATTCTTATGATATTCCTGCTGGCGAAGATCGCGGTGCTCATGCCCATAAACAGTGCCACCAATTGATAGTGGCAGCATCGGGAGCCTTTGAAGTGGTGTTGGACGATGGCACTAATAAGCGCACTGTAACACTGAACCGACCTTTCCGCGGGTTGCACGTGCCACCAGGCATCTGGGCATCAGAACAAGGATTCTCGTCGGGTAGTATATGTCTGGTATTGGCCAGTCATGAATATGACGAAGACGACTATATCCGTACCTACGAAGAGTATTTGGAATTTATCAAATCGCAGAAGTAATGGTTAAGCTGCTCGACTTACAAAAGATAACGATGGCGCATGGCGATGAATACAAGGCTGCCGTCAATCGTGTGATAGAATCCGGTTGGTTTCTACAGGGTAAGGAGAATCAGCAGTTTGAGGCAGACTATGCCAGATATATCGGTAGTGAACACTGCGTAGCTGTTGCTAATGGGTTGGATGCCTTGAAGCTGATACTGAGAGGCTATATGGAGTTGGGCATCTTCCATGAAGGCGACGAGATTATTGTTCCTGCCAATACTTATATTGCCACTATTCTGTCTATTACGGATAATCATCTCACTCCCGTATTGGTGGAACCTACATGGGAGCATCTTGAGATAGATATTGATAGAATAGAAGAGGCTATCACTCCCAAGACAAAAGGTATCATGACGGTACACCTCTATGGACGTATCGCCTATAATGATAAGCTAAAAGCACTCTGCGAGAAGTATCATCTGAAGCTGATGGAAGACTGTGCGCAGAGTCACGGATGTGGCTTCAATGGTCAATGGTCAATGGTCAATGGTCAACGTTCAACGTTTATAAAGACTGGTGCTCTCGGCGATGCAGCAGCCCATAGCTTCTACCCAGGTAAGAATATGGGAGCCTTTGGTGATGCCGGTGCAGTAACCACCAATGATACGGAATTGGCTACTGTAATCCGTGCCCTTGCCAACTATGGCAGTCAGAAGAAATATGTATTCAAATACCAAGGCATCAATAGCAGAATGTCGGAGGTGGATGCTGCTGTGTTAGGTGTGAAGTTGAAGTATTTGGATGAAGACAATAAGAAGCGTCAGCAGTTGGCAGCCTACTATTATGCGCATATCAGCAATCCACTGATAACATTGCCTAAGCGCATTGCCGACGAAGAGAATGTTTATCACCAGTTCCCCATCTTCTGTGAAAGGAGAGACGAGCTGCAGGCTTTTCTCGCAGAACATGGTATACAGACGCTGATACACTATCCCATTCCTCCCCATCAACAGGAGTGTTATCGGGAATGGAACAATCGTTCGTATCCCATCACGGAGAAGATACACAAGCAGGAGCTTTCTATTCCCATGAATCAAGTGATTACTGAGGAGGAAGCGCAAGAGGTGGTAAGATGGGTAAATGCTTTTAAGTATGCTGTAATAGCGACGAATGTTAGCCGAAGATAAGCAGCATAGCCAAAATGACGGAAATGACGGCAAAGGCTATAGCACACCTTTTATAGATTCTTTTTAGTTTTCTCAGCCCTTGCAGTCTTCTGTTTTCCTTCTCAAAGAATGCTAGGATAGATTCCTCTTCGGCAGGATTGGCAGGCTCTGCTAAGTATTCTGTATAGGGGTGGTGACAGTCTAGGATGATGCCACCATGTAGACATGTTCCCTTAACAAATTTATGCCAGTCTCCATACATTCCAGTCAACAACAAATCGTATTCTTTGGGAGCAGGGAAATAAAAGCCTTCGAAACAATAGGTGGTGCAATCTTTGTAGATTTCCTTAGGAATAAAGCGTTTCTCGCTAGCCTCTGGAATAAGAGAGATGTTGACTACCTTTTGCTGGTTGGTACCATTATAACGAGATACGGTGGCTTCGAACTTCTCATAAGCAATCTGCTGTATCTTTTCTATCCATGGTTCTCCATGATAGATTCTGTACCAGTCCTTTAGATTAAATAATAATCTTAGTTGCTGTTGCAGCTCTTTTCTGAAGTGAGACAGTTCCTCTGCATCATCGGGCACTTCATCCAAGATGAATACATCTAGGAAGATACCTTGGTTGAAACGGTATTGTGCTTTACCATTCCTTGCTTCTGATTGCAGGATGCAAGTGGTGAGAGAATTTCTTAATTGTCCATGTCTGCGCAAACTACCTGGATCCGTCTCGTTGGTTTGCCAGAAGTAAGGCTCCTTGAATGCTGTCGGCGCAATAGCACAGAGCTTCTCGAAGTCAGCACGGAACATAATAAGGTCGGCATCATCGTCCCAAGGGATAAACCCTTGGTGCCTTACTGCTCCAAGAAGTGTTCCGCCGTCTAGAAAATAAGTAATGTCATGCTCCTTGCAGACCCTGTCAAATTCAACCATCAGGTCAAGTATCACAGCCCAGTGCTCTTTAGACTGTTGCGTAACATAATGACCACATAATTCCTCTGGTTGGAAGAAAGAGTCGTCTAGCGATATTTTGATAGGTAGCTTGTGCATTACTATATTTGTTTTAGATTGCAAAGATAGTGAATTTGGGAGAATTATGAAAATATAAGATGAATAATAATGATTTATAATATAAAATTTGTAATTTTGCACGCAAATATATAGATTAGTGAAATACGATTATCTAATAGTAGGAGCGGGGCTCTTTGGAGCTACCTTTGCTTGGCGTGCCCGTCAGGCTGGTAAAACATGTCTGGTGATTGATCGTCGAGAACATACCGGTGGTAATACCTATTGTGAACAAGTGGAAGGCATCAATGTGCATCGTTATGGTGCGCACATCTTCCATACCAACAATGAGGAGATATGGCGATTTGTCAACTCACTGGTGCCCTTTAACCGCTATACCAATAGCCCTGTTGCAAACTATCAGGGTAAGTTGTATAACCTGCCTTTCAATATGAATACGTTCTACCAGATGTGGGGCGTGAAGACACCTGCTGAGGCTGCTGCGAAGATAGAAGAACAGCGTGCTGAGGCTCGCCAGTTGTTACAACAACAGGGAGTAGCTGAACCTTGTAATCTGGAAGAACAGGCACTGCTGCTGATAGGTAGGGATATCTATGAGAAACTGATTAAAGGCTATACGGAAAAGCAGTGGGGAAGAGCATGTACAGAACTTCCTGCCTTTATCATTCGTCGACTGCCCGTGCGCTTTGTTTTTGATAACAACTATTTCAATGATCGCTTCCAAGGAATACCTGAGGGTGGTTATAATGTGCTTATCAATAAACTGCTGGAGGGTTGTGATGTGCGATTGGGTGTGGACTATCTGGAGAATCGTGAGGCTTGGAATGAACAGGCAAATCAGATTGTCTATACTGGTGAGATAGATCGCTATTTCGACTATCGCTTAGGACATCTGGAGTGGCGTACAGTGCGCTTTGAAACAGAGACAATGTCTACTTCCAACTATCAGGGCAATGCGGTGGTCAACTATACCGAGCGCGAGATTCCTTATACCCGTATCATCGAGCATAAGCACTTTGAGAGTTTCGGCGCCGATGTTGACAAGAATCCGAAGACAGTTATCTCTCGTGAGTATTCTACCGAGTGGCATCTGGGTATGGAACCCTATTATCCTGTTAATGACGAGAAGAACGACAAGCTATATAAGCAATATGTAGAACTGGCAAATGCTGAAAAGAATGTCCTCTTCGGTGGACGCCTTGCTGAATATAAATATTACGATATGGCTCCTACTATGGAGCGTGCTTTTGCCATTAAGATAGACTAATCTTAAGTCATAGAATATGAAACTGCTGACTATTATTATACCTTCATTTAATATGGAGAAGTATCTCCCTAAGAATCTGGACAATTTAATAAAAGCCCAGCATATAGAAGATGTGGAGATCTTGGTAGTGAATGATGGAAGTACTGATAAGACACTTGAGATTGCAAAGAAGTATGAACAAGAATGTCCATCGGTTAATGTAATAGATAAACCCAATGGCCATTATGGTTCTTGTCTGAATGCTGCGCTCCAAGTGGCTACGGGAAAATACTTCAGAATACTTGATGCTGACGACTGGTTTGAACCAGAAGCTCTTGATACCTTTATTGAGAAGTTAAAAGCTACTGATGCAGATTTGGTAGTTACTCTTCGTAAAGAGTGGAAGTTGATGAACGATGGCTCTTGGAAGGTAGAGAAACTGCCTATTCACGGAGTGGAATATAATCATTTGTATGATGCCCCCCACTTTGAGTTTACAAAATACTCAAAACTGGTGGAGTTTAATATGCATAGCATGACATACAAAACTGAGATTCTCCGACAGACGGGCTTAGTATTGCCTCATGGTATCTGCTATACCGATATGCTTTATTGCATTGTTCCGCTTGACAGTATCAAACAGTTGATTATCTTTGATATCTATCTGTATAACTACTTCGTAGGTCGAGAGGGTAATAGTACCAGTCAGAGTTCTGTTAAACGAAACTTAGGTCATATCTCGCAGGTGTTATATCACATGCTGACTTATATCAGCAATCATCCTGCTTCTACTCCAGAGGTGAGAAGTAACCAGATGCGTTATGTGAAAGAGGCTTGGGGTATCATGGTTTATAGTCTGCTGATGAACGTGTGTATCTCCAAGGACTTGTATGAGAAGTATATGGAACCAGCACGTGTGATGCTACAGCAGGCAAACTTTGAGCACTTCAAACTACGTAAGTATTATCTGAGGGGATGGTATAAGAAGGGTGGATATTACCGACTCGTATTTTGGATGCTGGTATATCGTATATTACATCCTAAGTTCTGGACTTTGTCTTAATAGCTCACTCCTTATAGAATACAATATCAGCCCGTTAAATAACGGGCTGACCTGTTTTTTGGAAATATTTGTCGAGTACCATCAGTGAGATAAGGTCCTCACGCTTCTTGTTTTGGAATTGTGCCACCCACTCATGCGCATGCTGTATGATGGCTTCTGCCTCTTCAGGATGTGCCTCATAATAGTTGATGCGGTCTATCAAGTCGTGGTAGTCGGACGCAATCTCAATATAGTGATAGTTAGGAATCAGCTGTCCTTCCATATACCATGTCTCACAAGTAGGACGAGGCATTACGGCTATTGAATTACTTGACATTACCCATTTCAAGTTAGAAGCCACATCATTACCCTCCAGTGACATGATATAACGATAGTACAGGTGGTCGTAGATTGACATCGAACTAGTGTCAGACAGGTCACATAGTGGATGGTCTTTCCACATATCAAAGAATTGACAGCGACGAGGCTTGTTGGTAATCTCACCACGGAACAAGATGCGACATTCCTTGTCCTCCCACTTGAAAGGATCGTTAATCCATGTGAAGTGGCGTATCTTATCCAAATTAAGAATGACCTCGTTAGATGGCATATTAGGCACTGCTATCGGTCTGCTCTTGACAATAGCAGGACTTGGCAGATGATAGAATACATCACCAGGTATCGTAAGGAATCTGAAATGCGTTGGGAAGTAGCGCATGTATTCGTAGGTATCAAAGAAATATGAGGTATTGCCCACCTTGTTCTTGAATTTGTAGTCTTTGATGGTTCCCGACTTGCTTGCGCGTTTGATTCGTGGCAGGTGTTCGTTGATGTCGCACACCTTTGCACCATCTTCCAGTCTGCAGTAATAATCTACTCTATCTTTGATGTATTTCTTTTCTTCTTCTGGTAGAGAATCGAAAGCATTCAGTTTCTTCTTTAATTGGAGTCTATACCATGCGTTCGGCAATATCTGCATCAGACAGCCATGGAACATGTAGGGGAAGTGTAGGTTCTTGTGTACTCCTCTGAAATAAGTATAGTAAAGTCTTTTCAGTAGTTGTATAGGGGCGTTTTTTCTTTCTTGAGTGTTCTCTTCCTCAAGAAATAATACGGGCAATACTTTAATCTTCTTACCCTTCTGAAAACTGTATTGGATGTAAGCGTTGGTCAATAGTTCACCCAAGTATCCTGGTACTCGGGCATAGGTCTTCTCTGACGAAGAATTCAGGAAACCGCGATTAACTACCTCCTCTTCATGTTTTTTGAGTACTGTAAAGATAAAGTTGCAGTATTCATCAAACGACTCCTTGTCCATCACCGACATGTTGCAGTTGTATAGCCTCTGTCCGTCTAATGACTTCTTATAAGAGGGATAGATGTCGGGGAATGTTTTCTCTACAATTTCGTCCATTAGGTCTATCTGTTGCTTATTAGCATGCTGGTAGATAAACTGGCGGATGCTGATATAGAATCGTCCAGGATGAGGCACCAGCATATTGGTGCCATCGCTCAGGAGCTCTTCCAGATGTGAAGAGAATTCCTTGGCTCTCTGTTGAAATACATGAATATCCTGACAGTTGTATTGCTTCTTCACACCCATACTTCTATATGGACTCCATAGTGAAGCAAACTGTCTCTCTTTGTATTTGACTCTAAGTAGGAATTTAAAGAATGAAAAAGAATTTCTCTTAGTGAATATTCTGCGATAGTGCATCAGTCCTTTATAGTCTGCAGAGGTGTTCTTCCACAGCCAATAAAGTCCAGTCAACTCACAATAGAGTGGGTTCTTGCTGCTGATGTTGTCACCCTCGTCATCTCCTTGAATATGCAGGTCAACGTCAGATACTGCCTTTCCTACTTGTATCGGCAGGAAGTGTTCCCCTTGTAGAATTGCTGAGGGTTTGTGATATGCGATGCCTATCTTTATATCCATGACTTTTGATTTTCGATATGATGGATGATGCCAAATCCTTTGGTTAACAAGTAGTAAACTGCCTTGAGTCTTGACATCTTGCGCTTCTTCTCCAGCAGAGCGAGGTCTAGGGGTGTCTCTTTCTGTGCCCAGTCTTCACCCTGTCGGGTGATATATTTGCGCATAGAAGAGTTGGTGATGCCCCATTTCAATAAAAACTGCAGTCTTCCCTGATTCTTTCTTACTCGCTGGGTAGTCTTGGTCTCAAAGTGGTACACTCTACTACTACCGATACCTTTCAGGTGGGTAATGCCGATAAGCAGCAACTTGGCAGCAAAGTCAGGGTCGCTATACATACCTGGCGATAACTCAATGCTATAGCCGCCCACCATATCCCAGATGTCACGATGCACCATGTTGGGTGGTCGTGTGGCGCCCTGCCAGTCGGGATAGGGGATATCCATATAGTGTTTTAACAGTTCTTCTTTCTGAAAACTTTCTATGCTGTCTCCATAGTCCACGCACAGTCCTACGTCATTCTTGTCGTGCGGCTGTATCATAGTTGATGATAAGAAGAACCTGTTGTGCCCTAGGCGCTTGATTTCATCCATCAGTGCGGTGTCCCATCCTGGCAGTACGTACATGTCGTCGTTCACAAAATACATGTAGTCTGTGGCGACTTTTGTACGCATCATATTCATTGCTAGACATACACCTACGTTCTGTGGTGTATAGGTATAGTCAATTCCTTCAGCCTTTACCCATTCCAGTGTGCCATCAGAACCATCGTTGATGTGAACGATAATCTGATGCTCCAGACTTGAGTTCTCGCGTATGCTCTCTACGCATAGTTTCAAGAAGGATAAGTTGTTCCATGTTGGAATCAGAATGGAAAACCCTGTAAACATAGATCTTTGTTTAAGAATGTAAGAATGTTTTGTAACTCTTGTCGAAATCCAAATAGTGGAAGTTGTGCTGTCTCTGACGGTTCTCTGATGGGATTACCATGTAGTCGCCATATTTGTTGCTCAAATAGGTGTGGGCATCGGCTACTCCGTATAGCTGATGTCCTTCAAATTCTACCAATGTAGGTTTGCCGAGGATAGCCTTCTGCATAATTCCTTTCGCACCATCATCGTGATCTACAATTAGGTCAGAATTTTCAAAATCGTACATCTTCTGCATTTCCTTCATCTTCCTCTGTATCTGTTGCATGTTATATATCTTGCGACACAGCAGGGGTATCCATGATGATACGCCATGACCATGACGATAAGGGTCGCGGTGTACAAAATATTGTGCCTTCTTATACCACTGATATTTCATGAAATGCAGGCGCTGCATCAGCTTGTTGCTTGTGATGCCGTCAAGTGGGAAGATGTCCAAATATACGCCTCCCACATAGCGCAGATGCTCACGCTCTATCAGTGTGGTGTGTGCATCCTGTAGTTTAGCGAAAGGTAAAGGATAATTCTCGGGGTCTGTTTCGTAGCTTACCACTTCATATTGCTCTGGCAACCAGTCTTTTGCATGAGCCATTAGTAGTTCATAGTCCTTGCGGGGCATAGCGATGTCGATATCATCGTCCCAGGGGATAAAACCCTTATGTCTGATAGCTCCCAACATGGTGCCTGCCCAAAGGTAATATCGTAAGCCGTGCTCCTCGCAAACCTGATGTATTGCAAGCAGGTTTCCCAGTATTTTTTGTTGAAGTTGGCGTATATCGTAGTTCGTCATTATTACTGCTAATTCTTTTGATTAAGCGATGCAAATTTACGTAGAAATTGCCAAATATGCAAGTAATTTACAATAAAAGTGGGAAAATCTCGTTTGCTATATAAATATACCCGTGTTAATTAAAGTAAGCAACAGATAATGAGCTATAACAAGGAAAGATACAGAACGCTGAAAAATATTGCCTACTACATCCTCTTTTGTGTGTGGTATGTGGCATCGTTGTTACCCATGTGGTTCTGGCATGGGGTGTCCTCTTTTGTGTCCATCATTTTGTTCTATGTGATTCGCTATCGTCGAGAGGTGGTCCACGAGAATATCGCCACTTCATTCCCCGACATGTCGCCTCGTAAGCGCTGGATGATAGAGCGTCGTTTCTATACCCATTTCAGTGACCTCCTGTTCGAGAGTGTGAAGTATTTCTCTATCTCGAAGTGGAATCTGAAGCGCCGTATGAAGTTCAAAGGTGTGGAGTTATTGGAAGAGTCTTTCCGTAAAGGACGCTCTTGTGGTGTGTTCCTCGGTCACTATGGCAACTGGGAGTGGATTAGCAGTATGCCATTGTGGATTGATCCGAAGTTGTGTACCTGTGCTCAGCTTTATCATTCTTTGGAGAATTATGTAACCGACCAGTTGGTTCTTTATACCCGTCGTCGCTGGGGTGGCGTCAATATCACGATGGATAAGTCTATCAAGTATCTGGTACAATACCGCAACGAGGGTAAGCCTGTACTTGTAGGCTTTATCGCTGACCAGGCACCTTTCTGGGATAACATCTACTTTTGGTCAGACTTCCTGCATCACGAGACCCCATGGTTTACGGGAGCAGAGCGTATCATGCAGAAGTTGGATATGGATGTTTATTATCTGGATGTGCGCAGAATCAAGCGTGGCTACTATGTAGCAGAGTACAAGCGCATCACTACTGAACCGAAAAATCAGGAGCAGTTCTGGATAACAGACCAGTATGCCAAGTTGCTGGAACACACCATTATGCGTGCTCCTTCTTATTGGCTGTGGAGCCATCGCCGTTGGAAGCGCACCAAAGAAGAGTGGCTAAGAATAACTCATGGAGGTATAAAACCCAAGAATTAATGAACCGCATACGCACTTTTATACTTGTTTTCCTGTTGTGGACACTTGTAGGAGTGGTTAGTAAGGGAGTCTTTCTCTTGATGTACCATTCGCTGTTCGCGGAAGCAAGTTTCTCTGAACTCTCTCAGGTCATCTGGTATGGCCTTCGACTGGATATCGCAGTGGCAGGATATGTAACCATCATTCCTGCCTTGTTGCTGTTGTTAACGCTATGGAGTCGACGCAAGCTGATACACTGGTTTTGGAATGGCTATTTCATGCTTGCCGCTTTCTTGTCGTCATTAGCTTATATCGCCAATCTCGGCTTGTATGGCTATTGGGGATTCCCATTAGATAACACCCCGTTGTTGTATGTCAAAACGTCGCCTGCCGATGCGATGGCCAGTATGACGTGGTGGCAACTGATATTGGCGCCAGTGGTTATCATCTTGACCACTTTCGCGATTTATAAACTTTCTGCACCGCTCTATCCTAAAGGGCGCTATGAGATGAAGCAGAAGACCGTATCGTCTGTATTACTGTTGCTGTTGACGGCCTCCTTGCTGCTCCCCATTCGTGGTGGAGTGGGCACAGGTACTAATCATACCGGCAGTGTGTATTTCTCTACCGATATCCGTCTGAATCATGCGGCAGTGAATCCTATCTTTAGTTTTATCGAAGCCGTTGTCCATCAAGAGGAGATAGGCTCTAAATATCGTTTCATGCCTGCCGATGAGGCTGATGCTTTGTTTCAGGATATGACCTACACATCCCTGCGCAAAGATACTACACACTTTGCCCAGCAACCTAATGTCATCCTGATTGTCTTAGAGAGCTTTTCTGATAGCATCATGCATGTCAAGGGTGTTACTCCTTGTCTCTTGCAGTTGCAGCAGGAGGGACTCAGCTTCACCCAGTTCTATGCCAATAGTTTCCGTACAGACCGTGCCTTGGTGTCTATCCATAGTGCACTGCCTGCACAGCCTACGATGAGTGTGATGGATATGCCTCGCAAGAGCACCTCGTTGCCTTCTATTGCCCAACAGTTGGGTAAGCACGGCTACCATACCGCGTTCTATTATGGAGGCGATGTCAACTATAGCAATATGCGCTCCTATTTCGTGGGTACAGGCTTCCAGCAGATTGTATCCGATGCCGATTTTCCCGCTAAACTGCATACAGGCAAGTGGGGCGTGGCCGATGGCGCAGTGTACGACCGTATGCTGGCAGATATCAAGGCTGACCACTCTGGTAAGCCTTTCTTCCGTAGTGTGATGACGGAGAGTAGTCATGAACCTTTTGATGTGCCCAACTACCAGAAGATAAAAGACAACGAGATATTCAATGCCTTCTCTTATGCCGACCACTGCTTGGGACAGTTTATCAGTGAACTGAAGAAGCAACCCTGTTGGAAGAATACTATTGTGGCTATTGTTCCCGACCATCTGGGCGCTTATCCTGATAAGGCCGACAACTACCAGTGGTGGCGCTTCAAGGTGCCTTTCATCCTCTTGGGTGGTGCGCTGCCTAAGACGGGACAGTGTCACACCGTTGGTTCGCAAATAGATATTGCAGCCACCCTGCTGGGCTTGTTGGGTATCGACCATAGCGAGTTCCTATACTCTAAGGATCTGCTGGATGCCAAAGCACCTCATTTCGCTTTCTTCACCTTCCCTGATGCGATGGGTATTGTGACAGATAGCGGTCGTGCAATCTATGACAATACCTCTGGCAAGATACATAAAGCGGAAGGAGCAGATACAGACCTGCTGGTGAAGAAGTCAAAAGCCTATCTGCAGAAGTTATACGATGATTTAGATAAACGATAGAAAGATGATATTTGCCCGCGATAAAAGTCAGATGTGCAACAACCTGTTGCAGTATGCCCATGTTTATGCATGGGGTAGGGAACATGGACAGAAAGTTATCTCCATGCGTTTCAGTTATAAGTATCGGTATTTCCATATCTGTCATACCTCGCTGACCAATTTCGGTTGGTATCTCTTTGCCAAATATATGGCAGTGCTGCACTTATTGCCTACTATCAGTTTCAAAGAGGATACATGCGATGTGCAGGCTTTAGAGCAGCAGATGCTGCGCCGTCGCCATTTCGTTGTCAGCGGATGGCATGCTCGTTTCTATGATCTCTTCCTGAAATATCGTCAGGAGATCTGCGAACTGTTCACGATAGATGAGGAGTACACAATGCCTGTTAAGGAAAAGATGAAGTCTTGGGATGGTATTCGTTTGGGTGTTCATATTCGTCGTGGTGACTATGCTTCTTGGCAAGGCGGAGCCTATTGCTACGATGACAAGACGTTTGGAGACTATATCCGTCAGTTTGCCAACCTGTTTCCTGACCAGACGATAGATATTTG
This sequence comes from Prevotellaceae bacterium HUN156, assembly GCA_900119285.1. Lineage (GTDB taxonomy): Bacteria > Bacteroidota > Bacteroidia > Bacteroidales > Bacteroidaceae > Prevotella. The sequence continues at coordinate 249,074 of FPIT01000006.1, read as the reverse complement.
TCTGTCTACCAACGATTCAGATGTGTCTACAGGTACGTTCCGTAAGATGTTTAACGATCAGCGTATTCGTATTCACCTGTTGAATGGCAATGCCGTTGAAGACCTGTATATGTTGTCAGAGTGCGATTATATCATCGGTCCGCCAAGCACCTATTCCCTGGTGGCAGCGATGTATAGAGATGTTCCCCTCTGTCGTATGGACTGTGTCAAGAGTGATGCCCTCTCTCTGGATGATTTCAAGTTGTTTGATTATTGGTTTAAGCGAATTATATAGTATATGTCACAACTTCGTAAAATAAGATACCGCCTCTTTTCTTGGCGTTGGTTTCCCAAGCTGCATGCTGCTTCTGATGCCATCGATGTCGTTATTCCGATTATCGCTAAAGACCTCCGCATCCTTCCGCTTTGTCTGGAGGGCGTTCGTCGCTGTGTGGCACATCCTATTAAGAAGATATATATCGTCGCGCCCAATCAACCTGAGATTATCGAGTTCTGCGATAAGTATCAGTTGCAATTTGTCGACGAGACCTCAGTCTTTGGCTTTGGTCCTAAAGACCTCAATCTGCAGGTGAATGTTGGTGATAGTACTATCAATCGCAGTGGTTGGCTCTTCCAACAGCTGATAAAACTTAGTGGAGCGATAGGCACCTGCCAACACTATCTGTGTATTGATGCCGATCATGTGTTGGTGCACCCTCATGTCTTCCTGACCGAAGACCGCAAGACCGTGTTCTATATGAGCTATGAGGAACACCAGCCATACTATACAAATATCCATCGCCTGTTGCCTGACTTGCAGCTAGCGCCCTTGTCTTATGTAGACCATAAGATGCTGTTCGATAAAGAACAGCTCAAGGCTTTGCATGAGGCACTCAGCCAGCAGTCTGGTCGTCCTTGGATAGAAACCATCTTAGAGAGTTACGACCGCCATTGCCATGCAGGTTTCTCTGAGTTCGAACTTTATGGCAACTTTGTTACCGAGAAGGTTTTGCGCCCATGGCTTCAGAAGCGCTTGCCTTATAAGAAGCTGGCAGACTATGAGACTTTGCAGCGCAAGTGGCGTTCGTCTCGCTGGTCGTTGACCTTCCCAGACTATATGCGTCAGAATCAGTAATGACATAATCATACAAAAGAATCCTGCAGAGCGTTTGGCTTTGCAGGATTCTTTTTGTAGAAAGATTATCTATTCTACCATCTTGCGTGGGAAATATTCAAAGAGGTGTTGGTTGTTGCGAAGCTCCTTGATGCTGAGGCCTGGCTTAACGTCGCCCTCCCAACTTGCATTGTATGCGGCAAATGGTTCGCCTTCAGGAGAAATATAGGTAATGTTGTCAAGATTAAGAGGTAGTGGGTCGAATACTAAGACAATAGCGAAGTAGTCACCAGATACACCTTGTACCCAGAATAATGGTCCATTAGGAAAGTCTATCACATCCTTACATTTATACTGGTGACCAGAATTATCGATTAGGAAGGTGCCATCTCCTCTGCCAAAATATTCTCTGTGCCAATTCAGTTCTGTAGCGATAGCGACATAGGTAGCTTCAGGAGTCAGCCACATTGCCATTGTGCCCTCCTCAACGGGCTTAATCAGATGCACATCTTTATATTCCGACCAAGTAAAGAAGTTGTCCTTGTCGTAATTCTTAGCCTCTGCTACGAGAGTTGGATGATGGAATTCGGGCTTGTTGTCGTAGTACCTTGCTTCTCCATAGAATCGGGATGCTTCTTCTGGTGAACGGTTGATGACTACCTCCGTACCTCTTAATTGCCAGTTTGGTACGCCATAGATGGCAATTCTCTTGGTGGTTTCAGGCAACTTAGGGAAGAATATCTTGAAGTCAACAACAGAGCCTTTCTTGCCCTTAAAGGCAAAGCGCTTGTAATAGCAATCTGGCTCTATTCGGCGGGCACGATAACTGATACCCGTCTCTAAGTCAAGAATACCTCCCTCTTCGTCAGTCACCCAGAAGTTCTCCACAATGTCTGCCGGCATTCCCATATAGCAATGCAATACGGTTTCGCCATTCTCTTCTGTCAATCTCCATGGCATAGGTGAGTAGACCTCCTCTGATGAGGGATCATCATCAGAAGGTTCAATTGCAATAGTTTCTCTCAATTCAGGAAACAACTCGTCAAAATTGTCAATCGTTGGTACTTTGTCTAATACCAAGCCAGAAGGTTCAAACCAGTCGTCCTTTTCAGTTCTAGGCCAGAGAGCAATCGTCTTCTTACTTTTCTTGTCTTTGGTAATTGCAGAAGGCGCTCTCCAATAACCACTCATTTTTGCTAAAAGCACAACATCGTTCTTTTCTTGTGCCTGCATACTGAGGCAGGCGATAGCCATAAGGCTAAGGATTACGATACGCTTCATATCTTTTTCGGTTTTTTGTTAATACTATTTATATGCATGAGCTCATCGCGATATTCTTGAAAACAGGAGGACATCATTGGGGTGTCCAAAGGTGCATGGGTGCCGTAGAGCAGTATCTTTCCATTGATGCGCTCGGCTATCCAGCGATATTTCAATTGTTGGTGCATGTCCTTCAGTTCGAAGAAGAACTGCTGATTAGAGAAGTTCAGGCGATAACCTGGTGTCTCAGTCTTATACCAACAAGCCACTTGCAGCAGTCGTCCAAATACATTGATTTCTTCCTTGTCAGGGAATACATATACCATACTTACTATATTGCTATCTATGGGTTGAGAGCATTTCAGCTGTCCCTCTTTCACCTTGTAGGCAATAGCTAACTTACTGATAAAGCTATCCACGCGGGCTGGATCCTGATAGGGAATGGCTTCCGTGCTGGTTTTCTGTGAAGCATAGTGCAGGACGCCGTCTTCCGCTTCTTCGTCTTCTTCCTCAATCTTAGCCTTCTGCGTTGTAGTCAGCTTGCTCTTTGTCTGCTTGCGACTTACTGGAGTTGTTGCAGAACTGTGAGTAGCCTTCTCCAGCTTCTTCTCTGCTTGTTCTGTCTCTTGAGTATTCTCTTCGTGAGTAGCAGGCTGCTCCTGTTTCGGTTCTACGCTTGTCTTTGCCAGCAGAGGAGCTTGAGGCTCACCATTGTCAGGCTGCATCAGGAAGCCTATACCTATTATGATGAGTACGCTTGCGGCAGCCGCCAGCCAAGGCCACAGACGTCTTGTCCGTGCTACGGGCTTGCTCTCGCTGTCCAGCCGTTGCTCCATCTTTGCCATGAAGTCGGCTGGCAGCTGTGGCGTTTCTGAGTATTTCCTTCTCAGCGCCTCGCGTATATCCGTGTCTTTATATTGTTTGTCCATTGTTCATTGTCATTTGTCAACTGCTTCAGCAGCTTCTTTCTCGTTCTGTATAGTCGGTTAGCCAGTGGTTTGGCTTCAACGCCTATGATGTAAGCTATCTCCGTCAGTGGACGGTCTTCGTAGTAGTAGAGCGTCAGCAGCATCCTTTCGTCGTCAGGCAACTGGTCTATCACCTCCTGTAACTGTTCTATTCGCTCCTCGCTACCCGTAGAGAGTTCCTTCTCTAACTCATCGTCGCTGATATCCTTCTCTTCCTTTTGATGGTCTTCGATAGATACTATCAACGGTCGTCGGCGCTTCAGGAAGTCGAGCGTCAGGTTGTATGCTATACGACAGAGCCAAGTGGAGAGTGAAGCCTTCTGCGCATCGTAGCTGTCGATATGGTCGAAAGCACGCATGAAAGCATCCTGTGTCAGCTCCTGGGCATCCATTGCGTCGCTCACCTGTCTGGCTATCATGGCGTAGACGCGCCCCGCATAGCGACCGACCAGTTCTGTCTGTCCCTCGCGCTGTCCTTGACGGACTGCCTCCACTATTTCGGCTTCGGTTAGAGCAATCATTTTGTTCTTGGTTCTACTTGTTATACGACAGGTTTATGAAAATATCCCGCACTTTTCTGAACTTTTTTTCATTTTTTTTGTTGGCACTACCATTCTGCAGCTACCGACACATCATCGGGAAATGTGTTTTCTACGGCAGAAAACGATGGTTTCTACGCAGGAAACCGATGGTTTCCCTATTGGAAAACATCGTTTTCGCTAAGCGAAAATGTTCTTTCTCCTTAGTGAAAACGATGCGTATAACTATAATGCCAAGCGGAAACCAACGAGGTTGCGGCGGCGTTGGTCGAACAAATAGCGATTAGTGACGCGACAATAGCGCGGACTGCAACCATAGCTGCCACCACGAATAACGTGGAAATTGCTGGAAGGTTTACTGTTGGGAGTCTTTTGATACCAGTCTTCGCACCACTCCCATACATTGCCCGACATATCGTATAGTCCAAGCTCGTTGGGCTTTAATTGTGCCACTGGCTGCTCCATGTCTGAAGGTATGTGGGGGAATGTTTGTGCTACTTCGTCGAGCTTATTGCTACCTGCATAGAGGTAGCCTTTCGACTGCTGACCTCCTCTGGCGGCATATTCCCATTCAGCCTCTGTGGGCAAGCGGAAGTGGCGCCCTGTCAACTTGTTCAGCTTCTGGATAAACTCCTTGCACTGATCGTAGCTGATGTATTCTACTGGCAGTTTCGGGCCTTTGTGCTTAGAACGATTCTTGGGCATGATGGCTTCCCAAAGCTCTTGTGTTACCTCAGTCTCACCGATATAATAGTCCTTCAGTGTTACCTGATGTCTCACCTCGTCTGCATCGGCTTCTTTATCGTTAGGTAGGGCTCCCATCGTAAAGGTGCCTCCCTTTACGGGCTTCATCTTAAACTCGATGCCTTTCACCTTGAAGATTAAAGTCTTCTGAGCACTGATGCCTGCAGGTATTAAGAATAGTAACAAGACTACAGCTGCTTTCTTGACGGATGGCGGAAGCGTCTGCGGACCTACTGCCTGCCAGATGATGCGCAGCCAGCAGAAGAAATAGGTGTATACATCTATCCAGAAGGTTTCGTGGATATAGTTATGCAGCCATGCTGGACAAAGAACGTCTGTGGGCAGTATGCCGAAGTTGATAAGCAAGAGCCAGAAGAGCGTCCAGTCGAGCCATGTGCGTCGGGGCTGCAACCAGAATGCCATCGCGTAGAAAGGTAGGGTGATGATATAGGTGTGAGTCTCGGGACAATCGCTGAAGAGTATCATAAAGCCTGTGAGCACAGCCAATGCCTGAACACGGAAACGGAAATCCTTCCAACGCTTGTAGCGGGCGAAGAAGGCAATGCAGAGCAAGGCAAAGACCGTAAGCTGCACCAATCGATAGTTGGGCAAAAGGAAGGGCTTTAAGCCACGAGCGAAGAGAATACCGATGAAGTCGGAGTCGCTATGGTGGCTGGCTATCATGTCGAACATCTCTTGATAGAGTACAAAGACATTATCAAACGAGGTGTTGATAGCTGGTAATAGGATGAGGCCTGCACCGCAAAGCACGGCATAGCCGAGGTTGCGCCATACCTTAGGATAACAGAGCAGGATGGCCAACTCGGCGGCACCATACACCTTGGTAGTTGCCGATATCATGATGAGCAGCACCGCCCAAAAGCCTTTGCCTCGTTCGAGTAGGGAGAAGGCAAAGATATAAATGTAGCAGACGATGATGTTGTGCTGATAACAGAAGATACTTTGCAATACTACCGACAGCAGGAACAGAAATATCCAGTGCTTATAGCGGTCAAATTGCTGGGGTAGTGTCTTGATGGCCAACGTGAACAGACAGTAGTTGCCTACATTCCATACATAGGGACCCAACCACCACGGCAAGAGGAAGATAGGGGCAAAGATGACGTTGAAGACAGGACTATACAGAAAATAGATGCTGTTGGTCTGAACATATTCGAGGTTGTAGGGACTGATGCCTTCCCAGAACATGCGAGTAGCATCCTGGTAATCAAAGTAGTTGGTGTTTCTACCACGAAAGACCTCCAGTGAGGTGGCTAACAATACAATGAGCAGTCCCAGACAGAACACGCACGTTGGGTTGCTGAAGAACCACTTAATGCCATTGGCTATCTTCTTCATCATGATATGTTACAGCTTGAAGTTTAAGAGTAATTTGGTGATATGGTCTATCTCCTCGTCGCTAAGTTCATAGAACAAGGGCAGGCGCATCAGTGTGTCAGCATAGCAGTCGCAGTTGGGCAACTCGCGTCCGTCGTGCTTGTCCTCATAGTATTTGCTGGAGTGAAGGGGTAGATAGTGGAATGTGGCCTGCACACCATTGTTCTTCAGATAGTCCATCAGCTTGGTGCGAACAACGAGCGAAGGACATAGCAGATAATACATGTGGTAGTTGTTGGTGGCATAGTCGGGAATGTCGGGCAGGCGGAATCCTGCAGGAAGATGACCACGCAGCGCCTTGTCGTAGCGCTCCCAGATGTGACGGCGCTGTCCTTGTATGTCGCTGAGTTGCTCGAGCTGTGCCCACAAGTAGGCAGCGTTAAATTCAGAAGGCAGGAAAGAGGAACCCATGTCGCACCATCCGTATTTGTTTACCATGCCGCGATAGAACTCGGCACGATTGGTACCTTTCTCCCAGATAATCTCTGCACGACGGATAAAGCGCTCGTCGTTGGCAACAAACATTCCGCCTTCGCCACAGTTGATGTTCTTGGTTTCGTGGAAAGAGAAGGCTGCCATGTGACCAATACTTCCCAGTGGGCGTCCCTTGTAGTAGGAGTCTACAGCGTGGGCGGCATCCTCTACCACCAAAAGGTGATGCTTCTCTGCTAATGCCATGATGGCATCCATGTCGCAGGCAACGCCAGCATAGTGGACTACCACAATCACCTTTGTCTTCTCGTTGATGAGTGGCTCTATCTGTTCTGCTGTCATATTGGGATTGGCACTGCCACTATCGGCAAAGCGCACGTAGGCTTTCTCACGAAGGAAAGCGATGGCAGTGGATACAAAGGTATAGGAGGGAACGATGACTTCATCGCCAGGCTGTAAGTCGCACAGCATAGCACACATCTCCAGCGCATCAGTGCCTGAGGTGCACAACAGGCATTTCTTGAATCCGTATCGCTTTTCAAAGAATCCGTGACACAACTTGGTAAAGTCACCATTTCCGGACATGGTGGTAGAGTGGCATACTTCTTTTATGTAGCTCAACTCGCGTCCAGAACAATATGGTTTGTTGAAAGGTATCATAATATTATTTATCTTCGATGTTCAATGTTTCGCTAACAATAAATACCGGGCGTCCCTTCACCTGGTCGAATATCTTGCCAATGTAAAGACCGAGGATGCCCATCATAAAGAGCAACAGACCGCCTACAAACCATATGGAGAAAATGGTAGAGGTGTAACCTGCCACCTCGTTCAGTCCTGCAAACTTGGCAAAGATGTTGTATACAGCCATCAGGAATGACAGAAGTGACATGAGGAAGCCCAGCGTTACCGACAGGTAAAGCGGACGGTTGCTGTTAGAGATGATACTGTTGTATGATAATACCAATAGGCGGTGTAAGTTATAAGAGCTCTCTCCCTCTAGACGGTGATCGTGAGATACGTCAACGGTGGTCTTCTTGAATCCCAGCGTATGGATGAGTTCCACAAATGAGCGTGAGTATTCGGGGATGCTACAATACACCTTTACTATCTTCTTGCTGTAGATGCCAAACTCTGCCACAGCCTTGTCGGTGTCGAAGCCACTTAGGAAGTCGTAAACCTTATGGAATACAGCAGAAGACATGCGCTTGAGGAAGGTGTCGTCGCGAACCACACGTCGCGCACTTACCACATCATAGCCCTCAAGGGCTTTCTCATACATAGCAGGCAGATCCTCGGGTTTATTCTGCAAGTCGCAGTCAATCACGGCAATGTAGTCACCCTTGGCATAGGTGAGTCCTGCAGTGATAGCATAGGGCTGTCCAAAGTTGCGACTGAGATTGATGCCTTTTACTCTTTGGTCGTTAGTGCAAATGTCGGCTATTTTCTCCCAAGAATTATCGGGTGAACAGTCATTCACAAGCACAATTTCGTAATCATCCGTTATCGGGCTGATAGCAGCATGAATACGCCTAACTAGTTCTTCTAGCATTTTCTCCCCTCTATATACGGGAGAGACTATCGATAGTTTCATTTTTCCCAGACTATTAAGTTGATTTGTGTGCAAAAATACAAAAAACTTTCAATATACGGGCTTATTTGATGTCTTTTTTGTACTTTTGCATCGAAATGAAGTGGTTATCTATGAAAATAAACCAACTGTGGAGTGATGAGCGAGTGCGTCAGTTTGCGCGCTTTGGCGTTGTCGGATTATTGTCTTCGGCAGCCCATTATGCTATCTATTATCTTTTGCTTTTTGTACTGAAGGCTACCATTGCCTATGTGATAGGATATGTTGTAAGTTTTGTTGGTAACTACTTTTTTACCAACTGCTATACTTTCCGTACACACCCCTCGTGGAAACATTTTATAGGTTTTGCTGGTAGCCATGCCATTAACTTCGGATTGCATGTCACACTGTTTAGCCTGTTTTTATGCTTGGGTGTTGATGAACTGATTATCCCCATCTTTGTGATGGGTATTTGTGTTATCGTTCAGTTTACGATACTGCGTTGGGTATTTACCAAACAGAAGGAATAAAAAAAGATGCCGATACAAATCATATTGTATCGGCATCTCATATCTATAGTTTCTCACCTATGGCTTCTTAGAATTCTTTCTGAATCTTTGCCGCAATCTCCTTGAACTCCTCTTCGCTAAGTTTCAGCTTCTCTTTGCGGAAATCGGCATCGGCTTCAGTCTTCATAGGAATCAGGTGGATATGCGCATGAGCCACTTCCAAGCCCAGTACAACCTGCGCTACCTTTCTGCAGGGGAAGGCTTTCTTGATGGCAATAGCCACACGCTTAGCAAACTGCTGATAGCGAGCAAGCTCGTCATCATCCATATCGAAGAAGTAGTCAACCTCTCTGCGAGGAATCACCAATGTATGTCCCTTCACCAATGGGTTGATATCAAGGAAGGCGTAGAACTCGTCGCTCTCTGCTACCTTATAGCTGGGAATCTCACCTGCAGCAATCTTACTGAAAATGTCCATAGTCTTTCGGAATAACGTGATGACGATATAACGTAGTAGCGCAAATTACGCAATTGAGATGTTTTCAATACGCAGCTTGATGGTGCCACGAGGAATAGTGATTTCTACCTCGTCTCCAACCTTCTTGCCCAGCAGTCCCTGTGCAATGGGAGTCTGGATAGAAATCTTACCAGCGCGAAGGTCAGCCTCGTTCTCGCTAACGATGGTGTAGCTCATCTTAGTGTTAGTGGTGAGATTAGTCATCTCAACTTTGGTAAGAATCTGCACAGAGTCGGTGCTCAGACGTGAGGTGTCAACCACCTTTGCCTCAGCAATTGTAGCCTTCAGCTTGTTAATCTTATCCTCAAGATGTGCCTGCGCTTCTTTGGCGGCATCATACTCGCTGTTCTCACTCAGGTCGCCTTTCTCACGAGCCTCGGCAATAGCTGCAGAAGCCTTGGGACGCTCTACCGCTTCTAAGCGGTGTAATTCTGCTATGAGGTTGTCATAGCCTTCTTGTGACATGTATGCCATAATCTAATGTTTTTACTATTTACAATTTTGGTTTAAGATGCAAAAAAGAAAGAATTCCGACTCGTCTCGTCGGAATGCTCACCACACTCTAGACCCTCAGATCTAAGAATTCTTACTCTTAAGACTTGTTTTTATATCGTTTGCAAAGTTAGGAAATAATTCTCATCCGACCAAATTTTAATCGAGATATTTTGTTTTTCGCTTGATTTATATCAAGAAAGTGTTACACCAACACTATTTTGTATGTGTGTTTTCTTGCAAGTCTCAAAATATATTGTATCTTTGCAATGTGTTTTTCATAGTATTAGATTTAAGGTTAACAAAGGTTAGGGGCTCAGCGGAGTCCCATTTTTTTGTCTTGTAGGCACTTAGCATAAATGATGCAGAGAGCATAGTAGAGTAGGAGGCCCGTGATAAATCCTGCAATAGCATCAATCAGATAGTGCGCATAAATATATACTGTAGAGAAACACATTAATACATAGAAAGGTAACATAGACAGCGTAAGTTTACAACTGCGTGTGCGTAGAGCCATCATCATCAAGACGGTGGTTACGCCGACATGACTGCTGGGAAAGGCGGCTGTAGGACGTTCACCGGCATCGTGTGTCAGGTCGAGGAGGTGGTACCAGAAACCATCGCTCCAGCCTGGTGCCGCCATGCGCTCGCTATGTGTCAAGAACCAGTCGCCTAAGTTTGGGAAGATTCCTTCGGCAATGCGCTCAGGACCTACTGCCAAGTAGTAGAACTGTGGACCTGTTACGGGCAAAAGATCGAAGATTACATAGTAGACAAAGAAGGACGTCATGATAACGAAGGCTGCCAACTTGAACTCGTGATAGCGCTGGAAGAAATAATATAGGTAGGTGACCAGCATGAGGGGGAAGTAACTGACATAGCCCAAGCACATCAACTCAGAGAACCAGCCATAGGGCACCTTCTGTGAAAAGAGCAATGATGGCTGACAACCGAAGATGCTCTGTTCCAGTGAGGCAAACACATGGTCGAGATTAGGCAGTGCCTTGTTGAGCTCGTAGGTGTCAGGATACCACCAGCTGAGAAATGCCATTTGTACTAAGACACGGGCAAAGAACAGTAGTCTACAGGGCTTCCAGCGATAGATGAGCCACATTGCTATGGTGACTACCAGATAGCGACATCGTCCCCACAGCATAGAGACAGGATTGTCCAGATGTTCCCATAGCCATGCCATCATTACCAGTGTGAATATCAGATAGGCTATTACCACCCATTCTGCTGCCAATAGTCCCTTGTGGGGCTTTTCCTCGGTCTTTATCAGTTGCTTGAGATCCAAATCTTATATCCTTTTTTATTTGTTATTCTATTTTAGCCATCCGTTCTCTTTATACCATTGGATGCTGCGGCGTACACCTTCTTCCAGTTTGACCATGGGTTCATAACCTAGTTCGCGACGTGCTGGTTCTATGTCGCAGCGCCAGTTGCGCTGCTTCATAATGTGGTATTTATCATTGTTGAGGGCTGTAACCTTACCAGTTAGGTGTCCGATATACTCTCCGCAGAAAGTAATGACGCGCAACAGCCAGATTGGTGCGGTGATGCGAATCCACCAGGGATTACCCAGCTCCTTGCGTATCAGGTCGCTAAACGTGCTCGACTGATATACTTCGCCATCACTCAAGAAATACTTGCGGCCCGTCTGTCCCTTCTCCATAGCAAGGAATACTGCCTGTACCACATCGGTCACATAGACGAAGGTGATGTCTTGCTGTTTAAAGCCAACGGCGAAGTCGGTATGTGCCTGAATGCTTTTTGCCATCATGAAGTAGTCGCGTTCACGTGGACCATAGACACCTGTGGGGCGAAGGATGACGTAAGGGAAGGGAGAGGTGAGAGACTCCAGCCACTCTTCTGCTTCTATCTTGCTCTTGCCATAAGCGGTGTTGGGTTGCGCCTTGTCACTCTCGCGAATCTCCTGATAGGGCTGCTCTTCGCGGATAGCGCCCATGATGCTGAGGCTGCTGATATAGACAAAGCGCTTCAGGGGCATCTGCAGTGCAATCAATGTACGCACCAGATTCTTGGTGCCCTCTGTATTGATGCGGAAGAAGTCTTCTTTATGCAGGCACTTGGTAACACCAGCGGCATGTACCACATAGTCAAACTGGTGGTCTTTCAACTGCTCTTTCAGTTGTTCTTCCGATGAGAGGTTGAGTTCGATAAAGTGGATGCGCTCATCTTGCAAGAACGAGCGTGAGCTGCTCTTGCGTACTACTGCCCACGTTTCAAATCCTTGGCGCAGTGCTTCTTCCACTATGAAGGAACCTATGAAACCACTGGCTCCTGTGATGAGTATCTTCATATATTATAATATTGCTCTTTCTTCAATACTAATGGCTGCCCTTCGAGTGTACTGCTTTCTGTAGGTTCACCCACGGCGTTGTTGAGGGACTACCTATGATATGTGCACGCTCTACCTGCAACTGCTCGGGCAGTGTGTTGAGCTTTCCTTCTGGCGATGATGCGTCGATATAGATCGTGCCCGCATTTCTCGTTTTGATGGATACGATGTAGGTTGTCAACTTGCTGATGGTGGGGAAGTTCATGGGCAGCGCTCCCAAGTCACGCTGGCGCAGTACAACAGGGCTAACCTTTAGACCAGCATCGCGCAAGGTCTGTAGCAGTAGCATGTTCACATCGGCATTGTTGCCTTCTCCCTTCTGGAGTGTCTCGTGAGTATCTCTTGCCCACAGGGCATATTTACCGTTCCATTTCACACGATTCAGTACCAAGCGGCATACGGCAGCTGCGCGTTCCTGCTCGTTGGCAATATTCTGGATGCCTTCTGCCTCCAACTGTCCGTGTAGTGGACTCTGTTCTTTCATTCTTCCGCCCAAGTCATCGTCTTCCATCAGCAGCTCGTCTATATGCTCCCATGTGTTGGCATAGTTTGTCGGTGCTGTACTGCGCAGACTGAAACTGCTGAGTTCGGCAGTAATGCCCGTGCAGTAGTCTGCCATGCAGATATTGGACTCGTTGGCTACACCCTTGAGGTTCTGCCCTGTGAAGGTATAGTGATAGGCCATCACCGAAGAGGGTAATGCGAGGGGATCGCTTTCTAACTTGTATTTCATAGTGACATTATCTCGCTTGCTTGCAAGAGTCTGACTGCCGTGCTGCTCAACATTGAAGATGAGATGACGCGGAATAGTCATGTCGAGTCGTGCGTAGGCAACGGGAATCTCGCATTGTGCCTGCCAGTCGTGAAGACGATAGAACAGTTCGCTATGACGAGTATATTCATACTCAATGACTGTTCCCTCGCGGACATCCGGTACGGTAAATCTCACCTGCCAGTTCTCGCCGTCCACCTGTTCGTCCACGATATCTGTTGATTGCAACTTGGTCTTCGTCGTCTTGCCTCCCTTCATGTTAAATGCGGTGGCTTTGATGTCCTCTATACTTTCGTGGATGTAGTTGGTGACGATGCTCTCCGAGATGATGCCTGTGGTCTCATCCATAGCAGCTGATACGGCACCGCTGATGGCGATGTGCTGTGGACGTAGAGCCACTTGAGAGTTATATCTGCTTGCCTCCCCCTGTGGAATGATATAGTAGGGGATGGTGACGTTGGCATATTTAGCTCCTTCTGGCTTGAGAACCTTGATGCGGAACTTCTCGTGATAGTCCACGAGGTAGCCGTCTGTCTGAATGGTGTAGTTTACTTCGGTAAGACGACAGAGTATCACAGCGTTAGCGTCAGGCTCTGCTGCGTAAGTCGTCATCTGCATCTCTTCTTTGGTTGGTTTTCCAAATTTTGTGTTGATGTTATCCTGTGCTGTAGCAGTAAGCCACGCGCATGCCAACATGAAGATCAGTGTTGATACGGAAAGTTTCATTGTTATGGCTTTAATTATAATTGGATTAGAAATTGGGAACAAAGGTACAAAAAAAGTTGAGATTGGCAACTACATTTCCAGAATAATTCGTATCTTTGCCTGTAGAAATCTAAAAATAGCCTATTATGAGTAAGAAAAAAGGTGGAAAGCGACTGAATAAGAAGCAGATTGCAGAAATGTTACAGACTCTGTTTCAGCAGAATCCCGATACGACATTCTCTTTTAAGCAGATCTTTAAGGCCCTGAAGTTGGACACCCATCCAACCAAAATGTTGGCTATCGATTTGATGGAGGAGATGGCATGGGATGACTATCTGTCTAAGGTTAGTGACAACTCTTACCGACTGAACCTGAAGACACAGGTGCAGGAGGGTACCTTTATCCGTAAGGCTAACGGCAAGAACTCCTTCCAGCCAGACGATGGTGGCAAACCTATCTTTGTCTCTGAGCGTAACTCAATGTTTGCCCTGAATGGCGACCGTGTGAAGGTTGCTATGATGGCTCGCCGCGAGAAACATATCAAGGAGGCGATGGTGGTAGAGATTCTGTCGCACAAGATGGATCAGGCAGTAGGTAAGCTGAAGGTAGAGAAAGACTTTGCCTTCCTCATTACCGAAGGTAATATCTTTGTTCACGACATCTTGATTCCCAAAAAGAAGTTGAAGGGTGGTAAGTCAGGCGATAAGGCTGTAGTAAAGATTACACAGTGGCCCTCTAAAGACTCAAAGAATATTGTCGGTGAGGTGATCGATGTTTTGGGTAAGGAAGGTGACAACAATGTAGAGATGCATGCCATCTTGGCGCAGTACGGTCTGCCTTATAAGTATCCGAAGAATGTTGAGGATGCTGCCGAGAAGATAGAACCGGGTATCACCCCCGATGAGATAAAACGCCGTATTGATATGCGCGACGTCTGGACCTGCACTATCGACCCGAAGGATGCAAAAGACTTTGATGATGCGTTAAGTATTAGAAAGAAAGATAAGTATTATGAGGTGGGTGTGCATATTGCCGATGTCAGTCACTATGTCAAGGAAGGTAGCATTATAGACAAGGAGGCTGTAAAGCGTGCCACAAGTGTATATCTCGTAGATCGCACCATTCCTATGTTGCCTGAGCGCTTGTGTAACTTCATCTGTTCACTACGCCCCGACGAGGAAAAACTGACCTACAGTGTTATCTTTGTTTTAGACGAAGATGCCAACGTGAAGAGCTATCAGATTGCGCATACCGTGATAAAGAGTAATAGAAGGTACGCGTACGAGGAAGTGCAGGAGATATTGACAGAGAATTATGCTAGTCAGCCTAACAATTATAGTCAGGCTAGTCCATCTGGGCTCTCTAGTCTCTCTGGCGAAAAAGACTGCCTCGTTACCCTCGACCGCCTTGCCAAGAAGTTGCGTGAGCGTCGCTTCAAGGGTGGTTCTGTTAAGTTTGATCGCGAAGAACTGCACTTCGATATTGACGAGAAAGGTAAACCCACACGTGCTTACTTCAAAAAGTCTAATGATGCCACCCAGCTCATTGAGGAGTTTATGCTGCTGGCAAATAAATACGTTGCCGAAAATGTTGGTAAGGCCAAGAAGGCTGGTAAGGATGGTAATCCTAGCAAGGCGAAGACCTTTGTCTATCGTGTCCACGACCAGCCAGACCCCACTAAGTTGGAGGCGCTGCGCGAATTCGTAGTTAAGTTTGGCTATAAGATGAAGACGGCAGGTACGAAAGGTGCCATCTCTAAGTCACTGAATGCACTGATGGATGGCTGTCAGGGAAAGAAAGAGCAGAAGCTCATCGAGACTGTGGCACTGCGTGCCATGATGAAGGCAAAGTATTCTACGCATAACATCGGACACTATGGTCTGGCATTCGAATACTATACCCACTTTACGTCGCCTATTCGCCGCTATCCCGACACGATGGTACACCGCCTGCTCACCAGATATCAGGATGCTGGTCGTTCTGCCAATCAGGATAAGTTTGAAGAACTCTGCGAGCACTGTTCTGATATGGAGCAAGTGGCTCAACAGGCAGAACGCGATAGCATTAAGTATAAGATGGTTGAGTTTATGGAGGATAAGATAGGTAATGAGTACGATGCTCATATCAGTGGTATCCAATCGTATGGCATTTATTGCGAGATTGACGAGAATCATTGTGAGGGTATGGTGCCCATGCGCGACCTCGATGACGACTATTACGATTTTGATGAGCGTAACTACTGCCTGGTAGGTCGCCGCCATCACCATAAGTATCAGTTGGGCGATCCAATCCGCATCAAGGTGGCTCGTGCTAATCTTGAGAAGCGTCAGCTCGACTTTGCCCTTGCTGATTCCCACGAATCCTATTAACCCTATTAACCCTATTATTACCCATAAAACCTATTTTTATTATGAAAGAAAACAATCGCATTATTGCTGCAGCCCTGATTGCTTTAGGCATTCTTTGCTTGGGCTGGTTTGTCAAGGCTGGTATTGATGACTTTGCCAACAAAGATCGCCACGTAACGGTAAAAGGTCTGGCTGAACGTGAGGTGCCTGCCGACAAGGTGACGTGGAGTATTGGTACCAAGGTGACAGGTAATGACCTGCCTATGCTCTATGAAGATATCAATCAACAGACTCGAAAGATTAAGCAGTTTCTGTTGAAGTATGGACTGCCAGAAAAGGAGATTACAGTCAATCCTCCCTCTATCTCCGACTTGGAGGCTCGTGAGTGGAGTGATAATCATAGGGCATTTCGCTATATCGTCAATACCACTGTCACGGTGGCTACTAATAAGGTGGCAGAAGTCAATAAGGCCATCTCCAGTCAAGCTGAGCTCCTGAAGCAGGGTGTAGCACTGGGCGAGAATTATCCGCAGTACGAATATGCGTCATTCCAGCAGATGAAACCCGAGATGATGGCTGAGGCTATCAAGAACGCTCAGAAGACCGCAGTACAGTTTGCTGAGGCCAGCGAGTGCGACCTCGGAAAGATTGTTACTGCCGACCAGGGGCAGTTCTCTATCGAGAACCGTGACGATAACACACCATATATTAAAAAGGTACGCGTAGTCACTACAGTAACTTACTCACTGAAGAACTAAGATAGCTTTGTAAGGTATTCTTACATTAACTATTTTTTGCAATTATTTCTCTGCAAAATATGCCAAGTTTTTGGTTATATTTTGTATCTTTGCAGTCGCTAAGAGTTTTCTAAAACGGGAAACTTTTAGCGATTGAAATTTTCAAAAGTTATCCAAAAAGGAAAACTTTACAACAAAGAAGAGGACAATCTATTTCATTGAATTCCTGAGAAAGTGAGTGCATCAAAAGATGGTATCAACCTAAATTTGAGAGCAATAACTAAAAGAAATATAGGCACAAAATGGAGATTAAGAACTTTACTATTACAAAGCGTGACGGTTCGAAGGACCAGTTCTCGTTAGACAAAATCATGAATGCCATCGTTAAGGCGTTCGAGAGTGTTAATGTACCTGCTGAACTTGGAACTATTTCCAAGATTCTCAGTCACTTGGATATCAAAGATGATATCACGGTTGAGGATATTCAGAACCAGGTAGAGGAGGCATTGATGCGTGAAGGCTTCTACAAGGTGGCCAAGTCGTTCATGCTCTATCGTCAGCAGCACACGGAAGATCGTGAGACGCTGGCTAAGTTGCAGTTCTTGGCTGAGTATGTAGAGTCTGTGAATGCCGCTACAGGTTCTAAGTATGATGCCAATGCTAACGTAGAGCACAAGAACATCGCTACACTGATTGGCGAGTTGCCTAAGTCTAACTTCATTCGCCTGAATCGTCGTCTGCTTACTGACCGCATCAAGAAGATGTATGGTAAGGAATTGGCAGACCAGTATATTGACATGCTGACTCACCACTTTATATATAAGAACGATGAGACCAGCCTTGCCAACTATTGCGCCTCTATCACCATGTATCCATGGCTTATCGGTGGCACTGTAGCCATCGGTGGTAACTCTACCGCTCCTACCAACATGAAGTCGTTTGCTGGCGGTTTTGTTAATATGGTGTTCATGGTTAGTTCTATGCTCTCTGGTGCGTGTGCTACTCCTGAGTTCCTGATGTACATGAACTACTTCATGGGCAAGGAATATGGTTTGGATTACTATCAGCGTGCCGACGAACAGGCAGACCTCAGCTTGAAGAAGCGTAGCATTGATAAGATTATCACCGACTACTTCGAGCAGATTGTCTATACACTCAACCAGCCTACTGGTGCTCGCAACTATCAGGCTGTGTTCTGGAATATTGCTTACTACGATAAGTATTATTTCGACAGCATCTTCGGTGAGTTCTACTTCCCCGATGGTTCTAAGCCCGACTGGAATGGTCTTTCTTGGTTGCAGAAGCGCTTCATGAAGTGGTTCAACAACGAGCGCACCAAGACATTGCTCACCTTCCCTGTTGAGACCATGGCACTGCTCGTTGACGAGAATGGCGAGTGCAAGGATAAGGAGTGGGGCGATTTCACTGCCGAGATGTACTCAGAAGGTCACTCATTCTTTACCTATATGAGTGATAATGCCGACTCACTGAGTTCTTGCTGCCGTCTGCGCAACGAGATTACCGACAATGGCTTCAGCTATACATTGGGTGCAGGTGGTGTATCTACAGGTTCTAAGTCTGTACTGACCATCAATCTGAACCGTTGCGTACAGTATGCTGTTAACCACAAGCTTGATTATTTGGAGTATCTGAGTGGAGTTATCGATCTCTGCCATAAGGTACAGTTGGCTTACAATGAGAATCTGAAAGACCTGCAGGCCCACGGTATGTTACCACTCTTCGATGCTGGCTACATCAATATTGCCCGTCAGTATCTCACCATTGGTATCAATGGTCTGGTAGAGGCTGCTGAGTTCATGGGCTTGAAGATTACTCCTAACGATGACTACAAGAAGTTCGTACAGGGCATCCTCGGACTCATTGAGAAGTACAACAAGCAGTATCGCACTAAGGATGTGATGTTCAACTGTGAGATGATTCCTGCCGAGAACGTAGGTGTTAAGCATGCTAAGTGGGATCGTGAGGACGGCTACTTTGTACCACGCGACTGCTACAACAGCTACTTCTATGTAGTAGAGGACGACTCACTGTCAGTTATCGACAAGTTTAAGCTCCACGGCGCTCCCTACATCGAGCACCTCACCGGTGGTTCTGCTCTCCACATGAACCTCGACGAGCACCTCTCTAAAGAGCAGTATTTGCACCTGTTGAAGGTAGCTGCCAAGGAAGGCTGTAACTACTTCACATTCAACATTCCTAACACCGTATGTAACGACTGCGGTCATATCGACAAGCGCTACCTCAAGGAGTGCCCACACTGCCACTCTAAGAATGTAGACTACATGACTCGTATCATCGGCTACCTGAAGCGCGTCAGCAACTTCTCTCAGGCTCGCCAGGAAGAGGCATCACGTCGTTATTACGCACACGCGGAGTAAAAGCCTCCCCCCCCATCCCCTCCCCATGGGAGGGGAGTTTGAAGGATAGTTGAAGGACGGAGGAAATCCTAAACTTCAAACTTCAAATTTCAAAGTTCAAAAAATAAAGATGCTTAAATACGTAAACACCGGCATAGTATTTCAGGAGATTCCCGACGAGGTGACATTGGCCATCAATATATCCAATTGTCCATGTCACTGCCCTGGGTGCCATAGCCATTACCTTTGGGAAGATATTGGGCTTCCCTTGGATACTGATGCCATCGATGCATTTATCGAGAAATACGGTACCGACATCACTTGCCTGTCATTCATGGGCGGTGATGCCGATCCCGTGGGTGTTAACCAGTTGGCACAATATATCCATGAGACATACCCGCAGTTCAAGGTGGCGTGGTATAGCGGACGCATCCGCCTCTCATCGGCTGTCAACAAGCAAGACTTCAACTACATCAAGATTGGTCCCTATATCAAGCACTTAGGCCCGTTGAAGTCACCTACGACCAATCAGCATCTCTATCGTCAGCGTCCCGACGGTGAGTTTGAAGACATCACTTATCGTTTCTGGCGACAGAGAGATATGGCAATATAATTTTATTGGGAGTTAGCGGGAGTTACCTGAAGTTAACGAGCCGTTGGCTCGTGGAGTTATCGGACATTACTTCAACTGCAGATCATTCGTCCGTTAACTTCACAGGCTGAAAACCTGTTAACTCCTGCTAACTCCCATTAACTCCCCTTATTATTTTTAGCGCTTCTGCTGGAAAAACTCTTGCATCAACTGGCGGCATTCATCCTCAAGAATGCCGCCAGTTACGGTGCATTTAGGATGTAGTGCGTGTGGCGCATAGTCGCTATATCCACGTTTCTCATCGCGGCAGCCATAGACGATGCGAGGTATCTGGCTCCAGCCCAAGGCTCCTGCGCACATGGTGCAGGGCTCTACTGTGACATAGAGTGTACAGTCGGTGAGATACTTTCCTCCCAGTTCGTTGGCGGCAGCCGTGATGGCCTGCATCTCGGCATGCGCTGTCACATCGTGCAGCATCTCCGTCAGGTTGTGTGCTCGCGCAATGATATGGTCTTGACATACCACTACGGCTCCAATGGGAATCTCTCCCTCGTCAAAGGCCAGTCTGGCTTCGTCCAGCGCCTTGCGCATATACAGTTCGTCTTTATTCTGTTGTTCCATGTTGCAAAGATACTGTTTTTTTTCGTTTTCTCCAAATTAGTTGATATCCTAGTAGCCGAATAGTTAGCATGTAATCTTATTGTATTATTTATTTGGGAGAAACATTTTTAGCACAAACTTCTGTTTTCCTGTTCGCTAAGAGGGAATAGAATCTTACTTCTTATAAAAGCGAAGAGGTGCATTCTCTACGGATGCTCTCTCTCTTATTTTGGGAAGAATGGGCTCAAAATATCTGTTTTTTATGCATTTTTCAGCTCAAAATGAGCCGATAATGACACACGGAGACTATCCTCGTGTGTCGTAATGAATTGATATAATTAAATTAATATATAGAAAATAATGTTCACACTCACGCGTAATATATTGTAATACATAGCGTTAAGTGTGAACATTGTTTTTGTGTTATTTCGAACGAGGAGATTCAGAAAAACAAATCAAAATAAATGTTAATATCATGGGGAAAATGTCTTAAGATGAAGGTATGTATCTATCTGTCATTGCCAGTTTAAATTGCGCAATTAGCTACTATGTAGCAAGTTGCATAAATAGAGAAGTAATCGTCATGATATTGTCCTTTTATCTTCCAACAACTGCTTACCCATAACTTGCGACGGCCGTCGCAAATATCTGCGACAGCCATCGCAAATATTTTCGACAGCCATCGCACCATCAGTCTAATAGTATCAGGAACTAAAGACAGCTGTGGACTGCTATCTATTACAATGATAATTGCGATTTTAATAGCTACAGGTGAATAATGTACTCAAAAAACAATGTTCACACTTAACGTGCTGTAATATTGTATATTACACGTGAGCGTGAATATATTAATTCTCTAAATAAATAGTTTTGTCCCAGCAGCCTTCCGCATTTTTTTTCTTCACAGGTAAAGGACAAAATGGGGTATTCCGTGATTATTGATACACGGGTCATCCCCGTGTGTCGACAAAAAGAGGGATGCAGAGCGCATTACACAACTCTACATCCCCCGAAAATAGTAATTGTTTAATTAGAGGTCATCGACGATATCGTCGAAGCCATCATCTTCAAAGTCTAAGTCAGCGGAATTGCCTGGAGCAAGACTGGTTACCTGACTGGCAGCCAGCATGCCCTGTGTCTCTACTTCAATGACACATAACTCTGGATTGATATATTCTTTTTTCATTGACTTTTCTTTTTCCTTTTTATTCGAACACGGATTAAACAGATTTTACGGATTTTTTTGGTCACACAGATTTCACAGATTACACAGATTTATGCTGCAAAGCAGCATTATCCGTTAGATCCGTTCAATCCGTGGTCGATTATATATCTTTAATCGAATTAAAAATCTGTGCCATCTGTGACATCTGTGTGAGAGATAAATTCTACTTAATAACTACCTTTTTGCCATTGTGAATATACAGTCCCTTAGTAGGCTGGGCTACTTTGCGGCCCTGCAGGTCGTAATAACCTTCAACTTTCAACTTTCCACTTTCAACTTGCTGAATGTTAGTCGTTTCATCGCCGAAATTCATATTGAACTCACGAACAGCATTAACGTCGTTAATCTGGAAGTGAGCACGGAAGCACTTCAGCGTGCGGTCGTTCTTAGAGTAGCAATCTTGTTGCCACTACCCAGCATCAGAATACAATCCTTGTTGCTGTCATCGATAGTGAACGGATTGTACTGACCAACGAAGGTGACCTTGCCGTCGATAGAAGTAACTTCTGTTGTTGATTTGGTTGTTTATGTTATACTTAAATTTCTCTCACGAAATTCATTATTTGTGGTTTATGACCTGAAAACCGAGTGAAAAGGTACAAAAAATAATTTAATTATTTAGAGTAGTTGTCTTAGAACTTGGCTTTGAGAGGAATTTTGTGTTCGAAATATTATTTTGAATACAATTTTTCGTCCATTTCAACGGCATTTAGTAGAATATATTTGTATTTTCGCTCGGTTTTTTGTAATTTCGCAGCGTGAATTGGAAAATTATTCATATTGACGAGACGGACTCAACGAATCGCTGGTTGACAGTGAATTGCACAGAGGGACAGGCTCCCTGTGTGGTGGTGGCTGACTATCAGACGGCTGGGCGCGGATGTGGCACTAACAAGTGGGAGAGTGAGCGAGGCAAGAACCTGCTATACTCAATGATGATTCATCCTACGGAGATTCCCGTCAATAAACAGTTTGTGGTGTCGATGGCAGTGGCTAACAGCATTGCAAAGGTAGTGAGGAATCATGTGGAAAGTGCATGCGATGCTTCTACCTTAAATACGAGAGAGGTCTGCGTGAAGTGGCCCAACGATATCTATGTCGGCGACAAGAAGATATGTGGTATCCTGATAGAGAATCGCCTGCAGGGTGGTGTCATCAAGGATAGCATCATCGGGGTGGGGCTGAATGTGAATCAGCTAAGCTTCGTAAGTGATGCGCCTAATCCCATATCACTCGCCAATATCACGGCACGCCTGTTTGACAGAGAGGCACTCTTACAAGAGCTGCTGGAGGCATTCGATGAGGAATGGGCAGACTTGGAACGGGTGCACGGGCGCTACCTGCAACAGCTCTATTGGCGTAAGGGCTTCCATCACTTCCGTAATGCATGGGGAGAACTCACCGCAAAGATTTTCACGGTGGAGACTGACGGGCATCTGTGGCTGCGCGATGTGGACGGACGTGGAAACCGATATGCCTTTAAAGAAGTGGAGTTTTTGGTGAGTAGTGAATAACGAATAGTGAAGCTACGCATGAGGAAATCATAAATTTCAAAGTCCAAAATTCAAATTTCAAAATATACTATGGCAAGATTTAAGAGAATACTACTGAAGCTCTCAGGTGAGAGTCTGATGGGTAAGCAGGGTTATGGTATTGACCCTGAGAGACTGAGCGACTATGCTAAGCAGATTAAGGAAGTAAGCGAGATGGGCGTACAGATTGGTATCGTCATCGGTGGTGGTAACATCTTCCGCGGACTGTCGGGCTCACAGAAGGGCTTCGACCGTGTGAAGGGTGACCAGATGGGTATGTGTGCTACCGTCATCAACTCTTTGGCACTGAGTTCTGCACTGGGCGCTATCGGTGTGAAGAACAAGGTGATGACAGCTATCCGCATGGAGCCTATCGGTGAGTTCTATACCAAGTGGAAGGCCATCGAGGCGATGGAGGCTGGCTATGTATGTATCTTCTCTGCAGGTACTGGTTCTCCTTACTTTACTACAGATACGGGCTCATCACTGCGCGGCATTGAGATTGAGGCTGACGTGATGCTGAAGGGTACCCGTGTGGATGGCATCTATACCGCCGACCCCGAGAAGGATCCTACTGCAACAAAGTTTGATGCAATTACTTATAAAGAGGTATTGGCGCGTGGACTGAAGGTGATGGACCTGACGGCTATCTGCATGTGCTCAGACAATAATCTGCCCATCTATGTCTTCAATATGGATGTTGTGGGTAATCTGAAAAAGGTAATGGACGGTGAGGAGATAGGAACGTTAGTGCATAATTGAAGATTGAAGATTCTCTGACCTAAAGGTGCAGAGCGAGCAGAGCTCGTGGGAACATTGAAGATTGAACATTGAACTTTCAACTTTCAACTCTCAACTCTCAACTGTCAACTTCCGTATAGTCAACATATTCGCCATCGGAGTCGTCGAAGATCTTTTGGTTTTCACGCTCTTGATGGCGATTATCTATGATGGTCTCACCAGTCGTGGTTTCGTAGCTTTTAGTGCTCTGGGTGTGCTGAGCCTTCTGATAGAAACCGTATTGCTGGCGTTGGCGACCTGTCTCCTCGCGATATTGACGAGCCTTGCGCTCCGACTCACGCTTACTGTTTACGCGTATTTTTCTATAGGTGCGATAAAGGAATCCCCACGTCAGCAACAGAATGAGTATGACGAGGAAGAATATAAAAGCGATGACACCTAACATGGCTTTAAATACGGTCAACATCTTCTCGAAAATAATTATTTATTTTTGAAACTACTGATGACGGACAGGATGACATACCATGCAATGATGGCAGCAAATGCGAAGATGCCTAAAAGCAGCAACATCGGTATGCATGTCAACAGGAAAATGTACTTAATCTCGTTACCCTTCCAGCCCCACGTCTTAAACTTCAGCGCAAACATGGGTATCTCGGCAATCAACAGAAAACTGCTGATAAGAATGCCGCAGATAAGCAACATGATCAGTGGAGAATAAGCGAGGCGGTCTGTATAACTCCATGTCACCAACTCGGGGGTGTAGTCGTACATGCCTACAATCAGCGAACCCCAGAAGAGGGCGTTGGCTGGTGTGGGTAGTCCGATGAATCCCATTGACTGACGCTCGTCGAGATTGAACTTTGCCAGGCGTAAAGCAGAGAATGCTGCCATGATAAATGCCAGGAAAGGAATGACGGTGTCGAAAGTGATGAGAGTGAAATCAATCACCACGCAAAGCGTGGACAGGTAGCTGAAAATCATGGCAGAGGGCGCAAAGCCGAAGGTAATGACATCTGCCAGTGAGTCGAGTTCCTTGCCAATAGGTGATGAGACATGTAACAGACGTGCCGACATGCCATCGAAGAAATCGAAAACAGCACCGATGATGATGAACAATAGAGCCATTCTATAGTTGCCATCGAATGCCCACATAGTAGCTATACAGCCTGAAATAAGATTCAGACAGGTGATAGTATTGGGAATATGCTTTTTAATCATTGAACTTTAATCATTGAACATTGAACATTGAGCATTGAACATTGAACATTGAGCATTGAACATTGACCATTGGCTGCGCTTGAAGTAATCATAAACATCAAACATCAACATCAAACTTCAAACATTATGCTAACTTAGCGATAATGGTCTGGTCGCCAGTGGTAGGCTGGTCCATCGTGACGCAAGCACGAGCAGAAAGGGGCAGGTAGACATCTACACGAGAGCCGAGCTTGATGAAACCCAAATGTTCGTCGATGTAGCACTCTTCACCTTCCTTGGCGTAGGTAACGATGCGGCGAGCCATGGCTCCGGCAATCTGGCGCACCAGAATCTCCTGACCATCGGCAGTCTCAATAATAATGTCTGCGTGCTCGTTCTCCTCACTGGCTTTGGGTAACCATGCCTTATGGTAGTTGCCATTGAAGTGCTTAACAAACTTTACCTTACCATCAACAGGGAACCAGTTGGCATGCACGTTCAGCGGACTCATGAAAATGCTAATCATCAATCGCTTGTCGTGGAAGTAGGTGTTCTCTTCAGCTTCTTCCACTACCACAATCTTTCCATCGGCAGGAGCTACCACCAGCTTGTCGGTATCGCCATTGAAGTAGCGGATAGGGCAGCGGTAGAAGTTGAGCACCATCAGCCATGCCACAATCAAGACACCGCTAAAGATTGGGGTGACAATGTGACTGACAAGTGGATTGACATGGTAAAGCAGGTACCAGAGACCTGTACAAAGAGCAATAATGAAGATGGCACTATAAAGCAATTCGCTAGTGCCTTCACGGTGTATTCTAATCTTTTTTAGTTTCTTAATTCTTTCTCCCATGGGGTAGTCATAGTATTGTTATTCCATGCAAAGGTACGAAAAAAAGTGAAAAGTGAAAAGTGAAAGGTGAAGAATTTTATTTCGACAGCTTAATAATTATGAAATTTTTTGTTATTTCCCCTTTTTCTTCGTAACTTTGAACCTCAAAAACAGCAATTAAAGATACTTTATGGAAGATTTTATTCATCTTCATGTACATACTTATTACTCTATCCTTGACGGCCAGTCGAGCATTAAGAAACTGGTAGACAAGGCTATCGCTAATGGCATGCGAGGCATGGCTATTACCGATCACGGTGACATGTTTGGCATCAAGGAATTTCATGACTATGTGGGTGGCATCAATAAGGGACGCAAGAAGGAAGGCCTCGATCCGTTTATACCCATCTTCGGTTGTGAAATGTATGTGGCTAAGCATGGACCGAAGGAACAGAAGAACGGTCGAGAGGACCAGAGCGGTTATCACCTCATTGTGTTGGCGAAAAACTATAAGGGTTATAAGAACCTGATTAAGTTGGTCAGCAACTCATGGGTGGACGGCTACTATATGCGTCCACGTACCGACCGTGCCGACTTGGAGAAATATCACGAAGGACTGATGGTATGCTCGGCATGTATTGCCGGTGAGGTGCCCAAGAAGATATTGGATGGTGACATCGCTGGAGCCCGTGAGGCTATTGAGTGGTATCACAACCTGTTTGGCGACGACTACTATCTGGAGTTGCAGCGCCATGAAGTGAAGGACCCCTCACAACGCGCCAACCGCGAGACGTTCCCCTTGCAGCAGAAAGCCAATAAGGTGTTGATAGAACTGGCTCACGAATATGGTATCAAACTGGTTTGTACGAATGATGCCCACTTCGTAGATCAGGAGAATGCAGAGGCTCACGACCACCTGTTGTGTCTGGCTACAGCAAAGGATTTGGATGATCCTACGCGTATGCTCTACTCTAAGCAGGAGTGGTTTAAGACACGTGAGGAGATGAACGAGGTGTTCTCTGACGTGCCCGAAGCACTGAGCAATACCCTCGAACTACTGGAAAAGACAGAGATATACAGCATCGACCACGACCCGATTATGCCTTTCTTCCCTATCCCCGAGGAGTTTGGTACGGAGGAGCAGTGGAGAGCGCGCATCACAGAGGAACAACTCTACGAGGAGTTTACTCGCGATGAGAATGGTAATAATCCCATGTCGCGCGAAGATGGTGAGAAGAAAATCAAGAAGCTGGGTGGCTACGACAAGCTCTATCGCATTAAGTTTGAAGCCGACTTCCTGGCAGAACTGGCGTATAAGGGAGGTAAAGAGCGCTATTCACCCAACGAAGAGCTGGTGATTGAAAAGGTGAAGGTGGATACTGGTAATCCTGCATCCTCATACGCCATATTACATTCGTCATTACCCAAGGAGGTGGACGACCGTATCCGCTTCGAGCTGCATATCATGAAGACGATGGGTTTCCCAGGTTACTTCTTAATTGTGCAAGACTTCATCAACTCAGCACGCGATGAACTGGATGTATGGGTAGGTCCTGGTCGTGGCTCTGCTGCCGGTTCAGTGGTAGCCTACTGTCTAGGTATTACCAAGATTGACCCGCTGAAGTACGACTTGCTGTTTGAGCGTTTCCTGAATCCAGACCGTATCTCACTGCCTGATATTGATACTGACTTCGACGATGATGGTCGCGGTAAAGTGTTGAAGTGGGTAGAGGATAAGTACGGTCACGAGAACTGTGCGCATATCATTACCTACGCCACCATGGCCACCAAGAACTCTATCAAGGACGTGGCACGCGTGGAGAAGGTACCTCTGAGCATTACCAATGCGTTGTGTAAAGCTATTCCCGACCGTCTGCCAGAGGGCATGAAGATGAATCTGCCCAATGCCATCAAGTGTACGCCAGAGTTGCGCGATGCAGAGGCGTCGAACGATCTAGCGCTGCGCAATACCATCAAGTATGCGAAGATGTTGGAGGGTACGGTGCGTGGTACGGGCATTCATGCTTGTGGATTCATCATTTGTCGTGACCCGATTAGTGACTGGGTGCCAGTGTCGACTGCCGATGACCCAGACTTCAAGGATACGAAGACCAACTGTACACAGTATGACGGTCACGTAATTGAGTCGACTGGTCTTATCAAGATGGACTTCTTGGGACTGAAGACACTGTCGGAGATGAAGGAGGCTTGCGCTGTCATCAAACAGACACGTGGCATAGATGTGGATTTGGACCATATCCCCATTGACGATCCTAAGACCTTCGAACTCTATCAGCAGGGACGCACTATCGGCACGTTCCAGTTTGAGTCGAATGGTATGCAGAAATACTTGCGCGAATTGCATCCAACGGTATTCGAAGACCTGATTGCAATGAATGCTCTATATCGTCCTGGACCTATGGACTATATTCCTTCGTTTATCGCGCGTAAGAATGGTAAAGAGGAAATCAAATATGATATCCCTTGCATGGAGAAATACCTGAAGGATACGTATGGTATTACGGTATATCAGGAGCAGGTGATGTTGCTGTCAAGGCAGTTGGCAGACTTTACGCGTGGTGAGAGTGATGCCTTGCGTAAGGCGATGGGTAAGAAGAAAAAAGATATCGTTGATGCCATGAAACCTAAATTCGTGGAGGGCGGTAAGAAGAACGGGCACGATCCGAAGATCTTGGAAAAGATCTGGGCTGACTGGGAGAAGTTTGCATCGTATGCCTTCAATAAGTCGCATGCCGCTTGCTACTCATGGGTGGCTTATCAGACGGCATATCTCAAAGCCAACTATCCTGCAGAATTCATGGCAGCTATCATGAGTCGTCGTCGTGATCAGATAACGGAAATCACCAAGCTTATGGATGAGTGTAAGACGATGGGTATCGCTACGCTGGGTCCTGATGTGAATGAGTCGTACCAAAAGTTTGGTGTGAACAAGAAGGGTGAGATTCGTTTCGGACTGGCAGCTATCAAGGGCATGGGTGACGGTGTGGCTCAGGCTATCATTGATGAACGTGAGAAGAATGGACCATACAAGGATATCTTCGATTTTGTGCAGCGCATTAACTTCGCTCAGATTAACCGTAAGGCATTTGAGTCGTTGGCGCTGAGTGGTGGTTTTGACAGTTTTGGAATCCGTCGCGAAGATTTCTTCGCCAAGAATATAAAGGATGAGACCTTCATTGAGACCATTATCCGCTATGGACAGATGTATCAGGCGGAGAAGCAGCAGGCACAAAACTCGCTGTTTGGTGGCTTCGATGCCTTGGAGATACAGACTCCACCATTGCCAAAGGGTGACGAGCGCTGGAGTGACATTGAACGACTGAACAAGGAGCGTGAACTGGTGGGTATCTATCTGTCAGCGCATCCACTGGACGAATATAAGATAGTGCTTGATAATCTGTGCAATACACGATGTGACGAATTGGCAGATGTGAGTCAGTTGGACGGGCGCGAAGATGTTACTTTAGGAGGTATCGTTACTAACGTGCGTACTGGTTTTACTAAGAATGGAAAACCTTATGGTATCGTGACTTTGGAGGACTTTACAGGCTCTGGCGAATTGGCTCTGTTTGGCGAGGCATGGGGCGAGAAATCGGGCTATTTTACTAACGGTGCTTCTGTGTATGTGACAGCAAAGGTCAGACCGCGTTTCTCGTATAATCCAGAGGGTCCGAAAGACTTGAACATCTCTTCTGTGGAGTATCTGCAGACGATCAAGGACCGTGCCATAGACCGTATCACTATCTCACTGACTACAGAATTGTTGGATGATCAGGTGGTGACAGAGTTGGGAGAACTGATCTGTGCTAATCCCGGAAAGACCAAGCTGTTCTTCCAGTTGCATGATGCCAGTGGCAAAAAACATGTGCTGTTGCGTAGTGCCAGTAAAGAGGTGGATGTGAAGAATTCGCTGATACAGTTTATTGAGCAGTCGGAAGGATTGGATTATAAAATCAATTAATGGTTATTTCAGTCCTGCTGAGAAAAGTTGGCACGATATTTGTAAGAGGCATAGAGAGAACGAAACATATTATTAATCAGTAAGATGTAATTAAGATTATGGAAGTAACAATCACAAGTGAGAATTTCGAGAGCCTGAAGAATGGCGAACAGCCATTAGTAGTGGATTTCTGGGCTACATGGTGCGGTCCTTGCCGTATGGTTGGTCCTGTTATCTCTGAGTTAGCAGAGGCTTATGACGGAAAGATTGTTGTAGGCAAGTGTGATGTTGAGGAGAACGAGGATATCGCTGTAGATTATGGTATCCGTAATATCCCCACCATCCTGTTCTTTAAGAATGGTCAGGTAGTCGACAAAATGGTCGGTGCTCAGCCTAAGGCTAAGATTGAAGAGAAGTTCCAGGCTTTGTTGTAAAGGAATAAAGCAAAAAATAGACTGATCAGAATGTGACCAGTCTACTACCATCTTCCTGCTCGGTGATGTTGACATGTACGGCATCGTCGGGCAGGATGTCTTCTATTAGTTCGGGCCACTCGATGAAGCAGAGCGCACCAGAATAGAAATAATCCTCATAGCCCATATCATATACTTCTTCAATCTTCTTGATGCGATAGAAGTCGAAGTGGTAGATACTTTGATGTTTGATGTTTGATGTTTGAAGTTTGTCAATAGTGTACTCATTGATGATGGCGAAGGTGGGTGAGGTGATAACATCATCAACACCTAATTCTTCACAGATTGCCTTAACAAAGGTGGTCTTACCCGCTCCCATCTTGCCATAGAAAGCAAAGACACGGCGGTCGCCAATCTGATTGATAAACTCCCGAGCTGCTTCACGGATGTGCTCAGTATCCTTAATAATAATGTCCATATCTAAACTTATTTACCTTTTTCTTCCTTTGAGTGTTACTATAGGTATAATCATTTCCTCCATCGAGATGCCTCCATGCTGGAAGGTGTTACGATAGTAGGATACATAATAGTTGTAGTTGTTGGGGTAGGCGAAGAAGTCGTCGCCTGTGGCAAAGACATAGCTGGTCGACAAGTTGGGGGCAGGCAGATGGGCCTTCTGTGGCTCCTTGATGACAAATAGGTCTTTGGAATCGTAGGAGAGATTCTTACCTAACTTATAGCGCAGATTAGTGTTAGTGTTGCGGTCGCCGACAATCTTTACGGGATTAGTGGCACGGATGCTACCATGGTCAGTTGTGATGATGATGCGGTAGTCGCTCTGTGCCAGTTGGCGGAAAAGGTCTGCCATGACAGAATGGCGGAACCACGATAGTGTGATGCTGCGATAGGCTGACTCGTTATTGGCCAGTTCGCGTACCATCTTAGACTCCGTACGGGCGTGGCTCAACATGTCGATAAAGTTGAAAACTACCACGTTAAGGTCGTTCTTTTCCAAAGACTTTAACTGATTGAGCAACTTGTCAGCTTCTTGCGAGGTGTTAATCTTATGATAGGAGAACGTGTCGTGACGGCGGTAGCGCTCTATCTGTGTGCGGATGAGTGGTTCCTCGTTGAGGTTCTTGCCTTCTTCCTCGTCCTCGTCAACCCACAGGTCGGGGAACATCTGTGCTATTTGGATAGGCATCAAACCAGAGAAGATGGCGTTGCGGGCATACTGTGTGGCAGTGGGGAGAATGCTGCAATAAACATCCTCTTCAATGTCAAACTGGTCGCCAATCTCACGCTCTAACGTCTTCCACTGGTCGTAGCGGAAATTATCCAATACAATTAGGAATACTTTCTCACCGGCATTCAGCAGAGGGAATATCTTGGTCTTGAATAACTCATTAGAGATTAATGGATGCTCGCTACCATTCATCCAGTCCATATAATGCTGCTTGATATACTTGGCGAAGCCACGGTTGGCTTCTTGCTTCTGCATCTCCAGCATCTCGGTCATCTGTGAATCGGTGGCACTAAGTTCCAGTTCCCAGCGAACCAGACGCTTATAGATAGTGGTCCATTCCTCCCAAGTACTACAATCCATAATCTGCATACTCAGCTGCTGGAACTGTTGCTGGTAACCACTCTGTACAGTCTCCGTGATGATTTCCCTACGGTGGATGTTCTTCTTCAGTGTTAGCAGAATCTGGTTGGGGTTGACAGGCTTAATCAGGTAGTCGGCAATCTGCTGACCGATGGCCTGATTCATGATGTCTTCCTCTTCACTCTTGGTGACCATGACAACAGGAACCTGCGGCGTAATCTCCTTGATGCGCTGCAAGGTTTCTAAACCAGAGAGACCTGGCATCATCTCATCGAGTAATACCAGGTCGAAGGTACGCTTCTTGCACTCCTCGATGGCATCGGTACCATTGGTAACCGTTACCACCTCGTAGCCTTTTTTCTCCAGGAAGAGCAAATGGGCGCGGAGTAATTCCATCTCATCGTCAGCCCATAGCAATAGTCCGTTTGTCATATCTGCAGATTTAACTGATTCACAATTTATCTGCAAAGATACATATTTTTTTTATTACAGCCTTTATATTAACAGAAAAAAGCGTTTGAGGCTTAGAGGTATAAGCCAAAAGAGAGTGCACGGAACTCTGGTCCACGGTTAGTCTTCAGTACGCTCATGGGAGAATACTTGACGTAGAAGCCAAAGCCATAAGCGCGGAAGATACCCATGAAGTCAACGGTGACGGGACGATAACCGATGTTCTTGGTGGTAACATTGTAATCGTCATCTTCAAGTTCAAAGCTGTTGTTTAGAGTGCCTGCTATATTGAAATTAACTACAGGGCCCAGGGTCAAGCTATAGTGACTTTTGTGACCAAACTTCTGTTTGAAGAGGAAAGGTACAGAAAGACTGCTAATAGTGATGCGTGAACTTCTGGAAGCAGCGCCAGTGGGATAATCATACAATCCAACGACGCCATCTTCGCCTTTATACAACATCTTGTCGTCACGGATACCATAGCCGCGTGATGTGAAACCGAGACCAACCGAATAGGTCTGCAACTTATGTTTGGGAGTATGCTCGTACTGTGCCCAAATCATTGCCTCCCAAGAACTGAAAGGACGGAAGTCAATACCATTAGATACGTTAGTGGGATTAGATACACCCAGTCCGAAATGCAGTGTAACGCAATCACTGCTCCAACCATCCTGATCTTTCTTGCCGACTTTCCAGTTGACGGCATTTAACTCGCGATAGGTGCGTGTCTCACTGACATAGTTGGTGTCGACAATCTGGATGAGGTTCTCATAAACATATTGCTTATCTTCATCCTTTCCTACTACCTTGATTTGCTGTAGTGAGTCGTTGGTGATAACCATTACCTTATGGGCGTTGTTGATAATTGTTGTGTCATTGTCTTCCATAGCCTGTACTGCAGTGGCAGTAAGCAGTACCATTCCTAAAAGAATCTTTTTCATAATTGTGTTGAGTTATTTGTTTGACATTTTTTCTAAAGTATTAAAAGAAGCCCCTGGGCCTTCCATGTAGATGACGAGCACCCTGTCGTAGTGTTGCTTATAACAAAGCATACGATTCTTGCCGTTGACAGCAGGTAATTGCATAAATACTTGATAGAGGTCTTTTTCATCGTCAATGTAACATTTGTATTCTTGTGATGCCCTTTCTGCCATATCTTCTTTCAGCAGCTTTTTGAGCGTTTTCTCTTCTTTGCCGCTTGGTTCAAAACGCAGACTATGGAAATAGGTGAGTCCATATTTGCTGAGCGAACGACCACGCACTCGCGTCTCAACCATCTGGTCGTGTGGGACAATCTTTCCCTCGAACAATGGTCCGATGTGTAGCTCTTTCTGCGCCATTGCAAAGAGTTGGCAGGCAGTGAATGCTAATAATATTACTAATCTTTTCATAAGTTATAGTATTATTCTATATTGAACATCTCATTAAGTTGACTTTCAACGATATCATGCTGCGCGTCGGTAGTCATCGCTTCTGCAGAATGCTTCATCTCTGCCATGATGACATTGATGTCGGTGGTCTTCTGCCCATAGATGTAAGCCACGCATTCTTCATGCTGCTGATGATGGAATAGGAAGAAAGTGCTGAAACCGATGACCAGTGCAAGAGAGGCTGCCACAAGCCAGCGACGGATATGGGTGCTGCGAAGAGGACGAACCTCAGCCACAGTGTCAGGGGCGATGG
Source organism: Prevotellaceae bacterium HUN156 (assembly GCA_900119285.1). Classification (GTDB taxonomy): domain Bacteria; phylum Bacteroidota; class Bacteroidia; order Bacteroidales; family Bacteroidaceae; genus Prevotella. The sequence goes on along the minus strand of FPIT01000006.1, from coordinate 215,415 downwards.
CTTGCATATCGAGAAACATCTGACGATAGGGCTGCAAGTCTTGAGGAATTTCCTCGCGCTGATACAGCTGGTAGAGCTGTTGCTCCTCGGCAAGCGTTGTCTCTCCTAGGAAGAAACGCTCTGTCAGTGTCCTTATATCATTTTTGTTATTCATATCCTTGCTGTTTTAAATATAAATCTCTTACTGCCATACGTGCTCTACTGAGCGCCTTTCGCACTGCAGCCTCATTCATCTGAAGCATTGCTGCCAGTTCTTTCATCTCCATGCCTTGCATGTGGCGTAGTCGGAGAATGGTTTGTTGTAACTCTGGCAAGGAGTCTACAACTTGCATTATGCGTTCTACCTGTTGATGATTGGTCGGCTCCGTATCTTCTGCCTCTATCTGACTGGTGGAGATGGTAGGATGCTGCCGACGCAGTTGGTCAATGCAGATGTTGCGAGTGAGAGTGTTCGCCAGACCGTCGATAGGAGAGTGTAACCGCTCATGCATCTGCCATAGTCGTAGCAGTGCATCTTGTGTGGCATCTTCAGCCTTTTCGTGGTCTGCCAGGTAGTGTTGTGCCAATTCTGTGATGTGTGGTCGCAGTTGGCGTACTGCCTGTTGAAACTCTTCTTGGCTCATTGTTATTATCTTTGTTCTTTACCTATAATACGTAGAAGGATATATTTTGTGACATGAAAAGAACAAAAATTTTTGGTTTATCTCCAGAAATCATCGTCAAACTCCATATATCCACTGTTCTGCTGTTGGGGCAAATCATTGAATAAGGGGTCGTCATCATTGGCTGCAGGTTGGTTGCTATTCGTTGCAGGCTGCACATCCTCTTCCTCCTCTTGGGTAATAATCTCGGGCTCATCCAGGAGTGGCTCGGGAGAAACATCCAATGGCTCCAACTCTTTCTCGAAGAACTCTTCGTAGTCACGATAGCTATAGTTGGTGCCCAGCAAGCGGAGGTTCTTTTCGCTGACGATGAGGCTGCGACAAGGACGAAGCAATGTCGCCATTGCCTTGTCGGTATAGAGCTGACGGGCATACTGACGAGCTTCGTCATAGTTGAGGAAACCACTGACGAGCATGCGTGCTAATCCATATTCATCTTGGTCGATGGTGATATCGAAGTTGCGCACGAGGAAGTTGCTGAAGTTATACTTCGCCATCTCGTAGAGCAGCTGATTTTGATTGATGGAGTCTGGCTGGTAAGCCAAGAGGAAGATGTAGTTGGCATTACGCTCAATGCTAAGCGTGTCAGTGCGTGTAGAGTCACTGGTCATATCGATGGAGCGGCGTGACCATACATCACCAATATCAAATTTGCCACCATGAAGGGTTCTGCCTTGTTGAACGCCACGAATAATCATACCCGCCATCTCGCTGACCTCACTCTGTGGATATTGCTCTACTACTTTCTGCATGCTTTCTATACAAGCTTTCGCATTGCCTTCGTTCAGCAGACTAAGACCATCGATGAAGAGGAACTTAGGACGATGTTGTCCCAAGGGGAAGCGCTGCTCGGAGAGGGCGCTATTGGAGTGTATCTCTTGATAGCGGTTGTCTTTGAAAGCTTGGTAGGTGGCAGCGTAGATGGAGTCTTCGATATGAACACCAAAACGCTGATTCTCTGCGAAGTTGGGGTCAGACAACAGAATGGTCCAATTGCTTTCGGGATAGTCGTGCTTCAGCATTGCCAGACAGTTGTTGGCTTCTGTGGTGCGACCTTGGCGTGAGAAGAGCAGGAAGAGGTGATAAAGTGCCTCGTCATTGTTCTCATAGTCGGCATATTGAGTAGTGAGGCGATGAAGGGCTTTCTCACCGAGACGAAGATTGTCGAGCTTGTCTTTGAAGATAATGCCCGAATGGAATAATCCGTCTTTAATGAGGTTGTCGCTCTCTGCCTTCTGCTCATCCGTGAAAGGTATCTGTGCCAGATAGTATTCGCGCTTATGCGGGTCGAGAGCACTAGTGTCTGCTGGCTCCCCGCTGGCGATGGAGTCTTTGCTCTCTAGGTTGTCTAGAGCCTCTAGATTATCTAGATCTTCTAGAGAGTCTAGTTTTTCTTCTCCTTCCTGTGCAAAGTTTACCACCGTTTGGTTGATGCGCTGCCAGTTGTCTTGATTCTCACGCTTACCCCATTGACGCTGGAAAAGCTGTTTACCTTGATTAACGGCTTGAGGATTATAGAAATACCATTGTCCTGACTGCGTAGAGGTGGCAGGAGTTGTTGGTATGTTTCTATTCCTATTGCCGGCAGCACCATTTCTGGCTTCTTCCTCTTGCAGCTTTTTCTCCGCTTCCTCTTCTTCCTTGGCACGGCGTTCTTCCTTCTCTTTCTTGATAAGGTCTTCGATAATCTTATCAATAACTTTGTTGCGTTGTGTCTCAGACATGAGAGCCAGACGTTGCAGTGAGTCTTGTAGCTCTACAGCACTGGTGTGGGGCGCCAACTCATCCAAAATCTTAGAACGCTCAGACAACTGCTTGTAGTCGGGGCGCTCTTTGTCTAACAAACCGATAGCTTCACCATAGCAGCGTTGGGCATCGGCATATTTCTCCTTGTCCCAATAGAGGTTGCCCAATGTCAACAAGAGCACACCTTTTTCAATGCCATTGCGTGTTGACCTCTTGCAACCTTCTTCATAGGCTTCGATGGCCTGCGTGGTGTCGCGCTGAGTAAGATGTACATTACCCATGGCATAGTATACTTGGTCTAAATATTCTTTATTGTTGTCAGAGCGAGCCATGCGCTTCAGTTTGCTGATCTTATGTTTAGCATCGGTGGCTGGCATTACCTCGGTTTGGGCAATGCGGGCATTAAACTCTAACTCGTAGGGAGGGTTGAGACGTACTACATGCTTGAACGACTTGTATGCCTCTTGCTTCTGACCTAACAGACTCTGAATCTGTCCCAATAAGAACCATTCACGCGCCTTCTGCTTGCGACGCGTCTCATGCTTGATGACCTTGCGGAGATAGGGAAGTGCCTCTTGGTAGCGCTGACTGCGAATGTAATAGTTTGCAAGTGTGTAGTCCCAGTCCTTTACTGCCCGATAGTGGATTGTGTCGCGTTGCTGCTTAGTGATAATGTCCTCTGCATCGTAGAGCCAGTCTAACTCTGTATAACTTTTAGCCTGCCAAGCACGGGCAATGCCGTTGATGGCTGGTTGTGTCTGATAGAGGCGCGACATATAAGAGAATGTGGCTGCTGCCTCTTCAAAGTTGCCTTGTTGAAACTGTGACTTACCCAGTAGCAACCATGCATGCCATAGGAATGGATTATATTCTCGACGACTGAGCCACTCAATGTCTTTGGCTGTCTTGCGACGACTCTTGTTCCATTCAGGACGCTTCTTAATGCTATGCATCTTGATGGCCTTCTCCGCCTTCTCAATAGCACGGTCATACTGACTCTTACCTAAGTCGCGACTCTGTTTATTGCCAACGGGGTAGAGTGGAATGAGCTCGGTATAGTTGTCTTTGTTGCCGTTCTCCTTCTCAAGATTTCCATCAATGAATGCTTCAGAACCGTTGTAGTACGTGTTGTAACGGGCAGTGAATGACTGCCAGAAGCGGCTCTGTGCGGTGTTGTTCTTGGTGGAACAGGAAGTAAGAAGCAAGAAGCAGGAAGCAAGAAGTAAGAGATTAGTATTTTGGGTCACCTCTGAATGATGATGACACTTTTCTTCTTTCTTCTTTCTAATATCTTCCTTCAGTTCCTTTAATTTGCAATCCGTACTGCTTGTGCATGATGCACAGTCGCCCTCTTTCTGTACGATAGGTTCGTCCGTGCTACCGATGGAAGCGATAGCAGCAATGATGCCCAGCACCACTAATGATATAACGACTATCAACAGAAATTGCATAATCTTTTACTCTTCACTTTTTACTTCAAAACTTGCGGCTTTGAGGTCTTCCCAAAACTTGGGATATGACTTGGTAACAACCTGCGGATTGTTGATGCGGAGATGTTCTAAGCGGAAAATGGCTGGTGCAAATGCCAGTGCCATACGGTGATCTTCGTAAGTATCAATGCCACTCTCATATTGTGGTTCACAGCGCTCGCCGTCCCAATATAATTCACAACCATCAATGTCGCGGATAACGAATCCCAGTTTGCGCATCTCAGTCTTGAGTGCTTCTATGCGGTCGGTCTCCTTAATCTTCAGTGTTGATAGTCCGTGGAAATGAAATGGTACACCCATCATGGCGCAGCAGACTACAAAGGTCTGTGCTAAGTCGGGCGAGTTGACAAAATCATATTCAAGGCGTGGCACACAACGACCGGAGTGGCGTAGTGTGACAGTGGTGGGTATTCCCTCTTGAGTAGTACCGAAAGAACTCTTCACTCCTAACAAACTGAAGATGTAGCGCACACTGGAATCCCCTTGCTTAGAGGCATTCATCAGTCCTTCCAATCGTATCTCATCATCCATATTCTTTGAAAGAGCCATCATTTCATACCAATAGGATGCGGCGCTCCAGTCGTTTTCAATGAAATATGGACGCTTCTGATAGGGCTTGTTGCTTACGGTAATAGTACCAAAGGTGCTCCATTCAGCTTCTGCGCCAAATTCGCGCATTGTCCAAAGTGTAAGGTCAATGTATGGGCGTGAGATGATATCGCCCGTCATACGCAGTGTCAGACCATCGCGAAGACAGGGACCGATAAGCAATAATGCAGAGATGTATTGTGAACTGATATTGCCTGCTACCTCTAGTTGTCCACCTTCTAGTTGACGTCCTCTGATACGAAGAGGAGGAAATCCATCTTCGCCAAGGTATTCAATGTCGGCGCCTAACTGACGTAAAGCATCTACCAAGATGCGAATAGGACGATGCTGCATGCGCTCGGTTCCTGTGAGAATATGCTCTTCACCAGTACGAGTAGCCAGATAAGCAGTCATGAAGCGCATAGCAGTACCTGCGGCCTTAATGTTTATCTCGTAGGGATTGTTTCTGAGTGCACTGATGATGACCTCTGTGTCATCGCAGTCGGACAGGTTCTCAGGAAGAATGTCTCCACCAGACAACGCATAGATAACCAAGGCACGGTTAGAGATACTCTTTGATGCCGGTAACTTGACGGTCTGGTTCAGAAGGGCAGGGGCCGTTATATCGTAATGCATGTGCTTCGTGTTGTTTATTATATTTATAATAACTCACAAAAGTACAAAATATTTGATGATGCACCAAGGAATTACATTAATTATATAATTTTTTGGCAAAAAGTACATGGAAAATTTGCAGGATTCAAAAAAACGTAGTACCTTTGCAGCCGCTTAACAGCAAAACGATCGGGATTTAGCGCAGTTGGTAGCGCACACGTCTGGGGGGCGCGAGGTCGCTGGTTCGAGTCCAGTAATCCCGACGAAAGTTAAAGAAGTTATAGTCAAAAGGCTGTAACTTCTTTCTTTTTTTACCTGATTTCGAGGAGTACAATGCGTGTAATACTGCAGTACGGAGCCTAAAATACTCGAGTACGGAGGCTAAAGTACTGGAGTACGGAGCCTCTGTACTGAGGCCCGTACTCATGGACTTACTTCTTATAGAGAATTCCGATGATGATTAACAAGTAACCTGCCAGACACAACGTTGGCGCTATGACAATGCGACGAGGTGAGAAAATGTCTGAATTGAAAGCCTGCTCAGTACTTCCTGAACCTGTCATTAGCACGTAACCAACTGCTATCAGAATGCAAGCAGAAAGGATGATGAGGCGACTAGGTGTGCATAAGGAAACAGAAAACTTAGTCTTGTGGGTATTGTCGGATGTGGTATTCATATTGATTGCTGTATTGATGATAGATTTTGTTTCTTTCAAATAGTCTGGCTATGGATAGTGCTTGTTGCATGGTCTGCAGCCAGGTATACTGAGAATATAGAGAGCCCGCGCGTCGGGTGGGGTGGATGGTCTCTATCCATGAGAGCCACTCTTCAGAGCGACGTAACAGATTGTTGACGATCTCATCGCCTTGTTTGGCATGATGAGTGAGGTAGAAACAATGAGCCATAGAAAGGGCATCGTTGGTGTAAGGTACATTTTCTGCTGGCATTACTTGTTGCCACTTTCTGCATACTGCTAAAGCTCTCTTTGTGTCCTCTTGTTGGAGCAAAGAGTCTATGAGTATGCTCATTACCAGTTGGTGCGTGTTTGCTAGATGTTTTACATCTTCGTCCACATAGATACCCTTTGTGCTGAGGCCGCCATAGCGGAAACGATACATGACGTTTTCGTAGAGTCGTTCTACATCTATACGTTGATGCTTGGTAGAAGGAGAGATGCGATAGGCAAGTCCTTCCAGTACTAAATGGTCGCGGAGAAATGACAACAAGTTAGGACCAGTGCTGATGGAGAGGTAAATGGGACGGCTCCAATCGGCGTGTGACAGCATCTCAAGAACCATCAGGTCGTTTTTGTATAGTACCTTCTTGTCTTTGAATGAGATTGTCATATCGCCAATGGTGACGCTGTCTGTCGGTATGCATTGCATCTCTTCTTGGTCGTTGAGAATCCATTTGCTGATAATGTTTCTCAGTTCGAACGGTTGCTCTCCTAACAGTTTCTTTGCCTTATCGGGATTTTGCACCATCAATTGCTGAATTTCTGCTTTTAACTCTGGGCGAATAAAGATATAATCCCGTTTGCCTGCTTGATAATCTTTGTGCTTCCAACTGATGGGTAATGCAGGTGAGTTATAGGCAGGACGCTTCATTTGGTCGATATACCAATCGGTTTGTAAATATTCCATATTGCAATCCCGTGTGTCAGTTCTTATGCCCTCAACCTCTTGATTATACCATAAAGGGAAGGTATCGTTGTCGCCATTTGTCAGAATGATGGGATTCCCTTCCGATTGCATGCTTTCCAGATAGTTTATGCCAAAGTCACGACAGGTGTAACGTCCTGAACGATCATGGTCATCCCATGTCTGGCTAACCATCTGTAAAGGTACTATAAGACATGCTAATGCTACCAGACAAGCAAGAGATACTTGCTGTTTTTTCAGCCTTTTCTTCAGCAATTCATAGACAGCGGCTACTCCAAGACCAATCCAGATGGCGAAGGCATAGAATGAACCAGCATAAGCATAGTCGCGCTCACGTGGCTCGAGTGGTGTCTGATTGATATAGACTACAATGGCCAATCCCGTCATAACGAATAGTAAAGAGATTATCCATAGTTGCTGTCTGCCCTTACTGCCTCGTTGCCATTGCCAGAAGATGCCTGCCAGCCCAAGTAATAGCGGTAAGGCATAGAACTCGTTTCGCCCTTTATTTTGTGAAAGGTCTGATGGAAGTTTTGACGTGTCACACCCTAACAGCCTGTCGTCTATCCAACGAATGCCCGTTATCCAATTGCCATGTTCCACTTCACCATAGCCTTGAATGTTGTTCTGTCGACCTACGAAGTTCCAGAGAAAGTAACGCCAATACATGAAGTTCATCTGATAAGTGATGAAGAAACGCAGATTCTCCTCTTTGGTCGGAATGCCGTCGTTAGTCTTGATGTCGCCCATCCAGTCCTCGTAAGCCTTTGCGTGTCGCATAGAATAGATACGGGGATAAAGTGGCTTTTCTCCATACTGTTCGCGGTTTAGATAGCTGCCCAAAGTGGAGAAATTATCTGGTGCATTCTCACACATCGGAGGGTTGGCATGTGCACGAATGTAGATGACACCATAGCTGCTGTAGCCAGCGAGTATCATTAATAGGCAGGCAATCGACAACTTGAGTAGTCTTTGACGTATCTTGTAATAAGCAACGATAAGTACTCCAATGAGTAGAAGAATGTAACCACCCAGTTTTACTGCACCGGGAATAATCCCAAAGAGTATGATCCCCACAAGTAAGGCACCTGCTATCAACGTTTCCAGGCAACCAATGAGTGTAACACGCTTCGTTAGTCGGTAATACACCACGAAGGACATTGCCGGCAAACACAGTAGGCATAGCAGGTGGACGCCAATGGACAATCCTGTAATATAGGCAATCAGAATAATCCATCGGTCTTCCTTTTTGTCTTCCCATTTAAGGATTAGCCAAAACATGAGGGCTGTAAGAAAACTGGAGAAGGCGTATACTTCTGCTTCAACAGCAGAGTACCAAAAGGTATCGCTGAAAGTGTAAGCCAGTGCACCCGTCACGCCGCATGCTTCAATAATAATAGCTCTGGAAATGGTCATAGATTCATTCTCTGAGCAAATCAGTTTTTTTGCAAGATGCGTGATGGTGAGGAATAAAAAGAAGATGCAGCCTGCACTGAGTAGGGCAGACAATAGATTTACCATGATTGCCACATGGGCTCTGTCAAAAGCTACCTGAGAAAAGAGATTAGCTACTAACATAAAGAAAGGTGCTCCAGGTGGATGTCCTATCTCTAATTTATAGCCACAGGCAATAAACTCCGGACAGTCCCATAAACTGGCCGTAGGCTCAACGGTTAGTCCGTAGACAATGGCGGCAATGATGAAGAGACACCATGCCGTGTAGGTGTTGATTCTTGAGAATGTTGTTTGTCGCATAATGCTTCGCTTGATTATTTTTTTCGGCGAAGGTAGCAATAAACAACTAAAGGTGCGAAAAAGCAATCTGACATTTGTCTGACATTTGATTGTCAGGATAATGACAGTATTGTTATCTATTTGACTTTCAGGGTGTAAGCTTTACTTCTGTCTGATTCAATTCTGAGGCTGGAATACCGCTCTACTACTGGCTTTAGTCTGCGAATAAGTGTGTAGAGTGTGTCGCTGGCATCTGGTTTCTTAGGCCAAAGAGCATTGCAGATTTCTGCTTTTGTTAATGAATGTGAGGGAGATTGAAAGAACATCTCCATCAGCTGATGCTGCATGGGGGTAAGCTGTACTTGGTTGCCATCTGCCGCATAAAAACGTTTATCTTCCTCTGAGTAGGACAGACCGCCAATTGTGTTGCTATATGCCAAGGCGATAGGTAACTGATGAATGGTATTGGCCTGCTGACGGCGATGCCATATAAATAATGCCCAAAAGCCTGTTAGTATCCAGAGTATGATAGCAGGTCGCTGATTAGAAAGACTGATGATGGTCGCTTTAGAACAATGAGCATAGGCTTTGAAGTTCTGCCCGCGAGTGTCTACAGCCAGCGTCGCCTTTCCTCGTAATGCAGCTATCTGCAGGTGACTGTTGAAAGTACGGATAGTGTCCTGATTAATGACGTCACCCTGCTGTTCCTTCAAAGTAAGAGCAAGCGCCCTGCTCATATCCTCGTTTACCAATTGGCTAGTAGAATGATAACTGCCAAGACTGGTGAGACTGGAAGCGATAATCAGTACAAAGAGTACTATGACGGCATATTGCTGTTTCATTTTAGTTATCAGGATTACCTTGATAGTGGTAGGGTTCTACATGAGGATTCTCACCGAAGTCATCATCAGGAACATTCTCCAAGGGATCGTTCAGTCGCTTTCCATATTCTCCGCGTATTGCACCTGTTGAAAGTACTAAGTCTCCGTAATGGATGGTTGAGACAACTGTTCCGAAGATGCCAATGCTGATGCGACGGCCCTGAGGATAGATACCGTTGATGACGTGAACAGTCTTAAAGCCTGCATGGCGATAGACTGCTAGACGATTATACTTATGGAACATTTTCAATGCTTCCCGATTCGTTAATGTGGTATCGGCTGTTGTCATAGTACGACTGATGTTGCTGAGGGTTTCATCCAACTCGTCAGCTTTGATGCTGTCGTTGTCTTGCAGGCACTCATGGATATTGTCCATGGTATCTGCCATCATCTTCTTAGAAGACGGTGTTGTCAGGAGTGCTAAGATGTAAAGGACAAAAAGGATGCCCATGAAGATAACAATTCTTCCAAAGCAGCTGTTGAAAAACTCACGAAGTAGCGTTTGCCTTTTGTACTTGTCTCTGTTGAACTGTTCCATAGTTGTAGTTATTAGTAATAATAGGTGTATTATGTGTTATCGGTTATGTATGAGGTTCATAAACTCCTCACGTGTTTTGGCTTGATTGAAAGCACCACAGAAGTCGCTGGTGGTGGTGATGCTGTTTTGTTTTTCTACGCCACGCATCTGCATACACATGTGGCGGGCTTCAACAACAACCATCACGCCGAGAGGTTTTAGCGTTTCTTGAATGCATTCTTTGATTTGCAGTGTCATGCGCTCTTGTACTTGTAGGCGGTGGCTGAAGATATCTACCACGCGGGCAATTTTAGAGAGTCCAGTAATGTAACCATTAGGAATATATGCCACGTGTACCTTTCCATAGAAAGGGAGCATGTGATGTTCGCACAAGGAGAAGAAGTCGATATCTTTGACGATAACCATCTGACTGTAGTCTTCCTTGAAAAGTGCGTCACGGAGAACTTGATGGGCATCCATCTCGTAGCCGCGTGTCAATACTTGCATGGCTTTGGCTACGCGCATGGGTGTCTTCTCTAATCCTTCACGACTAGGGTCTTCACCTAAGAGGGTGAGTATTTCTTTGTAGTGTCCGGCCAGATCATCGAGGCCGTCACGGAATATTTCGTTTTCTGGATACATTAGTCTGCTACTGTAATCTTTCCTTTAACGATAGAGGCCTGTGTATAGCCAAGATTGCGCAAACTGGTAAGCATCTGGTGAGCTTCCTCGTAAGTGCGATAGTTTCCTACACGGCAAATCCATCGTGGAGAGTAGAAATGAACGTATACGGGTACGTTAGGATAATGACTCTTGATACTGTTGCGTATCTGTTCCGCCTGTTGGCGATCTTTGCGTGAATTACCTCCTGCAAAGGCTTGCACGCGATATCCCACTACTTTATGACCACCACGTATCATCTTCTGAGTCTGTTCTGTAGTCTCTTCAGTTGTGGTTGTCGTTGTGCTTTGTGGGGTAGTGGTTGTTGTCTTATTTGTTGTGTTAGCCTGACTAGTATGACTAGATGGGCTAGAAGTACTAGAAGAACTAGGACTGCTAGTCTTCGTTGTTGTTCCTTTCACTGAAAGCACCGTTGAGTTAACCAACTGGTCGATGGAATCACTCTGATGAATGGTTACAGAGCCTTGTCCGGCAGCAGGTTGCTTCTGGATGCGCTGAGTGAAAGACTGAGCGGATAAAGATAAAGGTAAAAAAGTAAAAAGGCAAAATGGTAAAAGCACCAATACCTTTTTGATGATTTGATACTGTTTTGTTTCCATACGCTTCTCCTTTTTACTCTTTTACTTTTTTACCATCTTTACTATTTCTTACTTCTTCCAAGCATCAATGATACCCTTGAAGTCAGCGCACTTCAGTGAAGCACCGCCGATGAGGCCACCGTCGATGTCAACCTTAGCGAACAACTCAGGAGCATTTGAAGCCTTGCAAGAACCACCATACAGAATGCTGGTGTCCTCAGCAACAGCCTGACCGTACTTCTCAGCTACGATAGAGCGGATGTAAGCGTGAATCTCTTCAGCCTGCTCAGCAGTAGCAGTCTTACCAGTACCGATAGCCCAGATTGGCTCGTATGCGATGATAATCTTGCGGAAGTCTTCCTCAGAGAGGTTGAATACAGAACCCTCGAGCTCAGCCTTTACTACCTCGTTCTGCTTGTTAGCCTCGCGCTCAGCCAGAGTCTCACCGATGCAGAAGATAACCTTCAGACCATTCTTCAGAGCCAGCTGTACCTTTTCTTTCAGGATCTCGGGAGTCTCCTTGTAGTATTCACGACGCTCGCTGTGGCCGAGGATAACATACTGAGCACCTGTGCTCTTTACCATCTCAGCGCTTACCTCACCGGTGAAAGCACCCTTCTCCTTGTCTGCGCAGTTCTCTGCACCCAGACCGATGATGTTCTGGTCGAGAACCTGAGCAACAGATGCCAGGTGAATGAATGGTGTGCAAATAACAACGTCACAATTGGGCTTGTCAGCCTGCAGAGCTTCATTCAGTTCCTTGGCCAGTGCCACTCCCTCTTGCAGGTTCAGGTTCATTTTCCAGTTGCCTGCTACGATTTTCTTTCTCATTTTCTGTTTCTTTTTAAAAAGTTGATATATCTTGTTTGATTGTTCTTTTCTCTTTAGCCACTTAGACCAAGCCCACAGGCGGTCTGCAATGGCGAGTAATACCAATGGCAGAATGTAACAGAGGACGATGGCCAGTATCTTGCGAGGCATAGAGTCGCTTGGCATCTTTCCTATTTCCAACTTCTCCAAATGGTTGGTCAGTACGTATTCGTCAGGAATACGGTTGTGACTCCATTTCCGGATAATAACACCATCTTTCAATAACAGCAGTCCTGGGTTACTGCGTATGATGGTTTTCAGTGTTATATCGTCCGTTTGACAGAAAGGATACTCTGCTCCAGTCCTGTCGCGCCATAGTTCTATCCCTTTCTCTCCACTGGCTGTTACACCATAGAACGGATACCCTTGGTCTTCTGCATATTCGTACACCTGATTTATCAGATCCAACTGACTGTCGTCTGCTTGTTCCAAATGGGGTGCAATCAGTAGGAATAGATATCCCTTACTGTTTAGCAGAGAGTCTGTGATGTCTTCGCCATCCTCAACCCGTTGCAAGAAAAACTCCGAATAGGGCGATTCTTCACCCTCCATCATCGCTTGCCATCCTTTTCGCAGGTCTGTCCCTATGTGATAGGGGCGGAAGTCGAAATAGGGTAGGTCGTATAGTGACCATCCTGATACTGCAAGAATGAATATTGCCGAGTAGTTGACAACAATCCATTGGTTGGAAACAGATATCAGGCGTACCATGTCGTGAGGCCACTTCCACACCATAAATGTAAAGATGAGCAGTATTACGTTCTTGCCGAAAGTCTGCCAATTGGTAAGCACGATGGCATCACCAAAACATCCGCAGTCACTGACGGGGTCGGCTATTGCCAGCCAGAGAGTCAATGGTGTCATCACAGCCATCAGCAGTAGTGCCAGTGTTGTTGATGTCTTCTTTCGGATGGCAAACAACAGGCAGATGCCTAATCCAAACTCTACAGCTGATAATATGACGGATGCTCCCAAGGTGAGGAAGTCTGGTGCCAGCGTCTGCATATGCATCGCTGTCAGATAGTCAGTGAGTTTATATTGCGTGCCCAACGGATCTACGGCCTTTACAAATCCTGAGAATATTAGGACTACGGCCAGTATTACGCGGGCAATATTTACTGCAACCTTTCTCACCGTCTGTTCTCCTTACTCCTTCTCTCCCAACTTAATCGCTCCGAATACAGCGTAGTTGATGATATCCATATAGTTGGCATCAATTCCTTCGCTGACGAGCGTGTCACCACCCAAGTTCTCGATTTCCTTGATGCGTTCTATCTTTGTGAGGATGAAGTCCGTGTATGAACTGACGCGCATGCCTCGCCATGCTTCATCATAGTCGTGATTCTTGCGCTTCATCAGTTCCAGCGCCTCTGTCGCATACTTGTCATAGAGCTTCATGGCTTCCTCGTTGCTGATGTCTACCGTATCACTAAAACCATGATAGATTTGTATCAGTCCGACGATGCCGTAGTTGATAAGTGCGATGAATTCGGGACGGATGCCTTCGCCGACCAGTGATTCCTTCTTAATCTCAAGAGAGCGGATGCGCTTTGCCTTGATAAACAATTGGTCGGTTAGCGACTGGGGACGCAATATGCGCCAAGAGGCACCATAGTCATGGAGCTTCTTCTCAAACAGTGATCTACATTCTTGTATGACCTGTTCAAATTGAGCGTTTGTTTTTGCTTCTTTATTAGCCATAATTCGCAGGCAAAATTACACATTTACAACGAAATAACCAAATTATTGCAGTTCTTTCTGCTTCTTGTGGATATATCGTATTTGAGCTCCCTGTACGTCGGCAGCGAGTTCAAGGGAATCCTGATAGGCGCGTTTGGGAGCATGAATACTATCCTCGTGAGCCTCTCTCTCTTGTAGTAGGCTGTCGGTATGAGCCAACTGCAGTTGGGCTTCAATCAATTTTCTCTCCAAATACTGCTCGCGCACTTTCTGACGGAATTTCTCCATCTCTTGTTCGCGATTGTTGCCACATGCGGCAAGGCAGATGACGATGGCGATGAGTGATATGTATTTCAAACTTTTTACTACCATTGCGGCCAGTAAACATCTCTTCATTTTCACTTGATTTTCTTACAATTTGGCTGCAAAGGTAATAAAATAATGTGAACCAAAGGTTGTGAACTCCGTTAAAAGATAATAATCATCGTCAATTATGACTACTGAATTATAAATAAATTCGTACCTTTGACCTATTGGTCGAAATTAGGCTGCACCTCGGAAATAAAATCAAAAACTTCGTGTTTTGTTTTGTATTTCTCTCGGTTTGTGCTAACTTTGCAGCCATGAAACTGTATTCGGACGAAGCGTTAGCGAAAATATTGGATAAGGATATCTTTCATCAAATCAGTGAAGTAGCTGATCAGATGGGAGTGGAATGCTATGTTGTGGGTGGTTATGTGCGTGATATCTTCCTTGAGCGTCCTAGCAACGACATTGATGTGGTGGTGGTTGGTAGTGGTATTGAGGTGGCATCGGCACTGAAGAAACAACTGGGCAAAAAGGCGCATTTATCGGTATTCCGCAACTTCGGTACGGCACAGGTGAAATATAGAAGCAAAGGACCTGCAGGCAAGAGTCAAGAGGTGGAAGTTGAATTTGTGGGGGCTCGCAAGGAAAGCTATAGTCATGACTCACGTAAGCCCATTGTGGAAAATGGTACGCTGGAGGATGACCAGAATCGTCGCGACTTTACCATCAATGCGATGGCTATATGCTTGAATAAGACTCGCTTTGGCGAATTGGTAGACCCCTTTAATGGTATTGCTGATTTGGAGGATGGCATCATTGCTACACCTTTGGATCCTGAGGTGACCTTCAGTGATGACCCCTTGCGAATGATGCGCTGCATTCGTTTTGCTACTCAGCTGAATTTTCATATCGAACCCGAGACGTTCGAAGCCCTGCAGCGTATGGCTGACCGTATCAAGATTGTGAGTGGTGAGCGCATCGAGGTGGAGCTGAACAAGATTATGATGGCGCCACATCCCAGCATAGGCTTCGAATACTTGCAGCGCTCAGGACTTCTGCAGATTATCTTGCCCGAACTGGCTGCCCTTGATATTGTAGAGAAGAAAGACGGTCGTGCCCATAAGAATAACTTCTATCATACGTTGGAGGTGCTGGAAAATGTAATTAAAGCCCCCTCCAACCTCCCCCCACTGGGGGAGGCTTCTCTCTGGCTTCGTTGGGCTGCCTTGTTGCATGATATTGGTAAGACAAAATCAAAGCGATGGGAACCTGGTATTGGTTGGACTTTCCATAATCATAATATTATAGGTGCCAAGCAAGTAGCTAATATCTTTCGTCGCTTGAAACTGCCAATGGGTGCAGAGATGAAATATGTACAAAAGTTGGTTGACCTTCATATGCGTCCACAGGTGATTGCCGACAGTGAGGTTACTGACTCTGCTGTACGCCGTCTGCTCAATGATGCTGGCGATGATATTGATGATCTGATGACACTTTGTGAGGCCGACATTACCTCTAAAAACGATATTAAGAAAAAAATGTTCTTAGAGAATTTCCGTATTGTGCGTGAGAAGTTAGCCGACCTTCAGGTAAAAGACTATAAGCGTCTTCTGCAGCCTGTTATTGATGGTAATGAAATTATGGAAATGTTCCACCTGCAACCATCTCGCGAGGTGGGTGTCTTAAAGCAATATCTGAAGGATGCTGTTTTAGACAATAAGGTGGAGAATGAGCGTGAGCCGCTGATGCAACTATTGATGCAGAAAGCCGCATCAATGGGGTTGAAGACTACGTAAAGTTTGTTAAATTTTACCCACACGGGTTATGAAAGTTTGTTAAATATGCTATATCAAAGATATAGTTATGGGGATTATTTGCTATTTTTTCAAATTGAAAACTAAACGGGATGTTTTGAGTTTTCTGATAAGATTATTCGAATAATAAATTAAATAGTAATGAAAATGAAGAAAATTGTAACTCTTGTGGCTATTGCTGCAATGCTGGTTTCTTGTGGAGGTGGCGGTGGCCGCCCATCTTTCGGAGACAATGAGTTCCCTGTAGTGACAGTGGGTACTTCAAATGCCGACATGCAAACCACATACCCTGCTGTTATTAAGGGTATTCAGGATGTTGAAATTCGTCCAAAGGTTCAGGGCTTCCTGACCCAGATTAATGTGAAAGAAGGACAGACCGTATCTGCTGGTCAGGTATTGTTTGTAATTGACAACGAGACTTATCAGGCTCAGGTTCGTCAGGCTCAGGCTGCCGTTAATGCTGCTCAGCAGCAGTGCAACACAGCCAAACTGACCTATGACAACGCTCAGCAGTTGCATGAGAAAAAAGTCATTGGTGACTATGAGCTGCAGACTTCAAAGAATACATACGAGAGTGCACAGGCTCAGCTGGCACAGGCTCAGGCTGCTTTGGCCTCTGCCAAGGAGTCGCTCAGCTTCTGCTTTGTTAAGAGTCCTGCTGCAGGTGTCGTAGGTACTCTGCCTTTCAAGAAGGGCGCTTTGGTTAGTGGCTCTAATGTGCTGACCACTGTTTCTAACAACTCTTCTATGGAGGCTTACTTCTCTGTTACAGAGAAGGACGCTATGCTCCTCTCTCAGACAGGCTTGGATAAACTTTCTGCTGTTAAGCTCCAGTTGGCTGATGGCAGCATCTACGCTTCTGAGGGTACTGTTACCAAGATGAGTGGTGTGATTGACCAGGCCACCGGTTCTGTTCAGCTTATCGCTGCTTTCCCCAATCCTGAGAAGGTGTTGAAGAGCGGTGCTACTGGTACTGTTATTATCCCACGTCAGACCTCCAGTGCTATCGTTATTCCACAGCGCTGCGTATCAGAGGTACAGAACAAGAAGTTTGTTTATTTGGTAGGCTCTGACAACAAGGTGAAGTACTCTGAGATTAAGGTAGATCCTCAGGACGATGGTCTGAACTATGTCGTAACCGAGGGCCTGAAGGTAGGTGATAAGTATGTTACCAATGGTATCACCAAACTGACCGATGGTATGGAGATTGTACCCATCACTCCAGAGCGCTATGAACAGAAGATTGCCGAGCAGGCTAAGGAGATGTCTGCTGGCGACATCGTAGGAGCGATGAAGAAATAACATCGTTTGAAGTTTGAAGATTGAAATTTGAAATTTATGAATACCAACAAGTAGCATAGAGGACAAATCAAAAACTTCAAATATCAAACATCAAATTTCAAAGTACAAGAATATGACTTTTACTAATTTTATTAAGCGCCCAGTGCTTTCTACGGTGATTTCTATTGTCATCGTGTTGCTGGGTTTCATTGGATTGGTATCGCTGCCTATTGAGCAGTATCCCAATATTGCACCGCCTAACATCGTGGTGATGACCAGTTATCCTGGCGCCGATGCAGAGACGGTGAAGAATGCCGTTATCACCCCGTTGGAAGAAAGTATCAATGGTGTGGAAGGCATGGACTATATCACCAGTACCGCTTCGCCTGGTTCTGCCATGATTCAGATTATGTTCCGTCAGGGCATGAATCCAGATATGTGTGCGGTGAATGTACAAAACCGTGTGAGTCAGGCCACTCCGTTGCTTCCTTCCGAGGTTAACCAGATTGGTGTGCGTGTGGTAAAGCGTCAGTCTTCACAGGTGTTGATGATTTCGTTGACATCTGACGGACGCTACGACGATGAGTTCCTGACTAACTACAATGCCATCAACATCGTACCAGCCTTGAAGCGTATTCAGGGTGTGGGTGATGCTTCAAGCTTCAGCGCCAAGACATACGCTATGCGTATATGGCTGAAGCCTGATGTGCTGAAACAACACAACTTGATGCCTTCTGATATCGCTGGCGTACTGGCTGAGCAGAATATCGAGGCAGCACCAGGTAAGTTTGGTGAGCAGTCTAAGGGTGTGGCCTACGAGTATGCGATGCGCTATACCGGTCGCTTCCGTAGTGCCGAGGAGTTTGGCAATATCATCATCAAGAGTGATACAAATGGTCAGACCCTCAAGTTGAAGGATGTTGCCAAGATTGAGCTGGGTGGTGAAGGCTACTCAGTATCAATGAAGAACAACGGTATTCCTTCTATCATGACCATGGTTCAGCAGGTGGCTGGTTCTAATGCCAACGAGATTGCCAAGCAGGTAAAGGCAGAGTTGGAAGAGCAGTCAAAGCTGTTCCCTCCGGGCATGTACTATAAGATTAACTACGATGTTACAGAGTTCTTGTATGCGTCTATCGAAGAGGTAATCTTTACCCTCTTCTTTACGCTCTTCCTTGTATTCGTAGTAATCTATGTATTCTTGCAGGACTGGCGCTCTACGCTGATTCCGTTGATTGCCGTACCTGTGTCACTGATTGGTACGTTCTTCTTCCTGAACGTGATGGGCTTCTCTATCAACCTGCTGACGCTGTCCGCCTTGCTGCTGGCTATTGCCATCGTGGTGGACGATGCCATCGTGGTTGTTGAGGCCGTGCATGCTAAGCTCGACCAGGGATATAAATCTACGTTGACGGCATCAATCGACGCCATGAACGAGATTTCGGGCGCTATCATCTCTATTACGCTGGTGATGGCATCTGTGTTCATCCCTGTATCATTCATCGGAGGTACCTCAGGCGCATTCTATCGTGAGTTCGGTGTAACAATGGCTGTCAGCATCTTTATATCGGCGCTGAACGCCTTGACCCTTTCACCAGCCCTGTGTGCTATCTTCTTGAAACCTCATGATAAGGATGGCCATAAGAAATTGTCGCGCATAGACCGTTTCCACCTGGCCTTCAATACTGCCTACGATAAGATTCTGGGTAAGTATAAGGGACAGGTTCAGAAACTGGTTCACAAACCCATTCCCGTCATCACCACCGTCATCTTGGCTATCGTTGTGATGGTAGGAACATTCTCGTTCACCAAGACAGGTCTGGTGCCCGACGAGGATACCGGTACACTCTTCTGTACCATCACTATGCCTCCTGCTACCTCTGAGGCTCGCACCAAGGAGATTGTAGCACAGGTTGACTCTATCCTTGCTGCCGACCCAGCCATTCAGAGCCGTGAGCAGATTCAGGGTTACAACTTCATTGCAGGTTCTGGTTCAGACCAGGCTACCTTCATCCTGAAGTTGAAACCATTCTCTGAGCGTCAGAAGGGACTCTGGTGGAAGATTAGTGGTCTGTGGCAGGGCGATGGTATCTATCGCTTCTTCCTCAATCCTTATGAGTCAACGGGTGTCATCGCACAAATCTTTGTGAAGACTGCCCACATCAAGGATGCCCAGATTCTGGCCTTTGCTCCACCTATGGTGCCTGGCTTCTCACTCAGCAGTGGTATCTCGCTGGTGATGCAAGACCGTACCGGTGGCTCGCTAGACAAGTTCTTCGGCATCGTCAAGGACTATCTGGCTGAGCTGAACAAGCGTCCTGAGTTCCAGACCGCACAGACATCATACAACCCGAATTATCCACAATATATGGTACACGTAGATGTTGCTAAGTGTAAGCAGTCGGGTATCTCTCCCACCACTGTGCTCTCTACATTGCAGGGTTACTTCGGAGGTCTGTATGCGTCAAACTTCAATAGCTACGGTAAGCTCTATCGTGTGATGATTCAGGGTACTCCCGAGTCGCGCATGACACCAGAGTCACTGAAGAGCATCTATGTACGTACACCAGGCGGTATGGCTCCCGTTCAGGAGTTCTGCCAGTTGGAGCGCGTATATGGTCCTATGAACATCAGCCGATTCAACCTGTTTACCAGTATCAACGTAACAGCAACTGTTGCCAACGGATACTCTACCGGTGAGGCTCTGAATGCCGCCCGTGAGGTAGCTGCCGACGTACTGCCCGCAGGTTACTCTTACGACTTCTCTGGTCTTACCCGTGAGGAGGCGAAGGCTTCTAACACCACAGCCATCATCTTCGTGCTGTGCTTCATCTTCATCTACCTCATCCTGTCAGCTCAGTACGAGTCGTACATCCTGCCTTTGGCTGTAGTACTCTCTATTCCTTTCGGATTGGCAGGCTGTTTCCTCTTCACCATGATGTTTGGTCACGCCAACGATATCTACATGCAGATCTCACTGATTATGCTGATTGGTCTGTTGGCTAAGAACGCCATCCTGATTGTACAGTTCGCCCTGGAGCGTCGCCATTTGGGTATGGCCATCACGTGGTCAGCCATCTTGGGTGCTGCTGCTCGTCTGCGTCCTATCTTGATGACCTCTCTGGCAATGGTTGTCGGCTTGCTGCCTATGATGTTTGCCTCAGGTGTAGGTAAGAATGGTAACCAGACTCTGGGTGCTGCAGCTGTTGGTGGTATGTTGATTGGTACGCTGTTCCAGATTATCGTGGTTCCAGGCCTATTTGTCATCTTCCAGAGCCTACAGGAGAAGATTTCTCCCATGAAGTTCGATGATGAAAATCAGGCTGATGTGGCTACCGAGATTGCCCAGTATGCACATCGTCCAGTAGATTATGAACCTGAGAAGTAAGAGAAGACGTATGAAGAAGATTATGATTTTTGGTGCCGCGTTACTACTCATGAGTAGTTGTGGCTTATATAATAAGTATGAGCGCCCTGACAATGTTCAGACTCAGGGCCTCATTCGCGACATTGTGAGTGATGGAGACACGCTGGCTGTTGCTCCAGAGGATACTGCCTCGTTTGGCAATCTGCCTTGGCGTTCCGTCTTCACCGACCCACAACTGCAGGCACTTATCGAGCAGGGATTGCAGAAGAATGCCAACCTGCAGAATGCCGTGCTCAGTGTGCAGATGTATGAGACCATGTTGAAGGCTGCCAAGCTGGCCTTCCTTCCTGCTATCCAGATTGGCGCTACCACTCCTACAGGAAGTATCTCTACACTCTATACCGACCCCTCGGTCACTACCAAGAGCTATTCTATTCCCGTTTCTGCCAGTTGGACACTCGACCTCTTTGGCAATATCCTTTCGCAGAAGCGTTCTACCCAGATGCAACTCTTGGGCATGAAAGACTACCAGATGGCAGTGCGTGCTCAGGTGGTTAGTGGTATTGCCAATGCCTACTACACCCTGCTCATGCTCGACGAGCAGTTGGCTATCGTTACCTCAATGGGCCAGATGGCAAAAGACACTTGGGAGATGATGCAGCTGCAGTATAAACTCGGTCGTGTACGCTCTACCAGCGTACAGAGTGCTGAGGCTGCCTACCTCTCTACCCAGACTCAGGCCAACGACTTCCGTCGTCAGATTCGTTCTACGGAGAATGCCCTCTGCCTGCTCATCGGACAGGCAGGACAGCAAATCTCTCGTAGTTCTCTGGCTGCTCAGTCGCTGCCCACCGAGTTCTCTACTGGTGTAGGTGTTGCCCTGTTGCAGAATCGTCCCGACGTGCACAATGCAGAGATGAAACTGGCTGCTTGTTTCCACGATATTCAGACAGCCCGTTCTAAGTTCTATCCATCTATTACCATCGGTGCCTCAGCAGCCTTTACTAATAATAATGGTGTGCTGAATCCCGGCAAGTGGCTCACCACACTCTTTGGCTCGCTCACGCAGCCCATCTTCCAGCGTGGTGCCCTCACTGCCAACCTCAAGGTGTCTAAGCTGCAGTACGAGCAGGCTTTCAACACTTGGCAGGATGCCATTCTCAAGGCAGGTAATGAGGTGAGCAATGCTCTTGTCAACTACAATAGCTACGATGCCAACTCTAAGTTAGAGGCTCAGCGCATTGAGGTGCTCGCTAAGAATGTAGACGATACTCAGGCGCTCTATCAGTCTAGTGGCTCTTCATACCTTGAGGTGCTCACTGCTCAGACTCAGTTGCTCTCTGCTCGTCTGAATAAGGTTACCAACGACTTCAATAAGATGCAGGCAGTAGTATCTCTCTACACTGCTCTTGGTGGAGGAGGTAAGTAAAGCCTCCTCCAACCTCCCCCCTAAAGGGAGAGGCTAATGCAATAACATATGGCCCATGCCCCTGTGTGGCCTCCCCCTTTTAGGGGGGATAAGAGGGGGGCTCAATTTATGGCAAGTGAAATAAGTCCAAAAGCTGAGGTAAGCCCAAAGGCGAAAATCGGCGACAACGTAAAGATATTCCCCTTCGCCTATATCGAAGACGATGTAGAGATTGGCGATGGCTGTGTCATCTTCCCCTTCGTAAGCATACTTAATGGTACGCGCATGGGAAAGAACAATAAGGTGCATCAGGGTGCTGTCATCGGTGCGCTGCCCCAAGACTTTGAGTTCCGTGGTGAAAAGTCAGAGTGTATCCTTGGCGATAACAATATCATCCGCGAGAATGTTGTCATCAATCGCGCCACCCATACCGGTGGACAGACCGTAATCGGTAATGACAACTTCCTCATGGAAGGCTCCCACATCTCTCACGACACCAAGGTAGGCAATTGTTGTGTCTTCGGTTATGGTACCAAGATTGCAGGCGACTGTCTGATTGAAGATTTTGTCATTTTCTCCAGCAGTGTCATCGAGAATGCCAAGACCCGTGTAGGTATGGGTTCTATGATTCAGGCAGGCACCACCTTCTCGAAGGATGTTCCTCCCTATATCGTCTGCAACCATGATGCTGGTTTTGGCGGTGTTAATACCGAGGTAGCCCGTCTGCATCATGTAGATGAGAAAATCATCAAGCACATTGCCAACGCATACCGCTTGGTATTCCACGGCAAGACAGCGCTCTTCGACGCTATCAAGCAGATTGAGGAACAGGTGCCCGCAGGCCCACAGATTGACCACATCGTCGAGTTCCTGAAAGCTACGGAGATGGGAATCATCTCTAGAAAACTCTAGACAATATCCTATACAAAAGAAAGAGAGCCGTCCTCGCCATTGAGAACGGCTCTCTTTTCATTCTTCATGCTTAATGTTTACCCCATACAACTCGTTGTTGTCACCGTATCTAATCAGGAGGCCTCTGTTGCTACACTCATCACCAATAACCACTCACCACTCACCACCATCACCGCTCAGCCTGGTGCTATCGTGATTCGTGGTGCTCAGGGCAAGCAGATTAGTGTATATACCCTTGATGGACGCCGCATTAAAGAATGGTCAATGGTTAATGGTCAATCGTCAATAACCATTCCCGTTAGTGCAGGCGTCTATGCTGTCAAGGTAGACCGTCAGACTGTCAACCTCACTGTGAAGTAATTTCTCAGACTTTTTCTAATATAAGAAAATAAAGTTCACGTTCACATCTAACATCTTGTTTGATAGGGTGTTAGGTGTGAACATTTTTTTAGCCTTCTACAACTTTGTATTAGCTTATCTCATCTCTGTATTAGCTTATCTCCGCTTCGTATTAGCCTAACTCAGCGCTGAAAGTGCCACTTTAGGACTTCAATAGTGCCACTTTTAGCCTTCAATAGTGCCACTTTTAACCTTCAATAGTGCCACTATTGCACCTCTAAACAGCATGTTTTATAACTGCTAAAACTACAAAACTATTCTACTTTACTCCTTCCCTCCTTTACCTCCTTATCTAAATAATATTCACACTTACAGCACATAGTATCAGTGATTTACGTGTGAATGTGAACAATGTTTTCTTTGATTGTTTTTTCTAATTAATCTTTCATTCTTTCCTATCTTTGCCGTATTTTTACATTTTTTTAAGAAAAAATTTGGAAGTTTCAAAAACATTTTCTATCTTTGCCCCGACGCAATAGCTCACTAGAGGGTGGGACGGGGCGTCAAGACATCGATGGACAGAGACCACCAAGCCACTTGTAGGGCTGGTCTCGAAAGGCGTTTACAAACGTTACATTCTGTGACTTCAAACTTCGCAACTTTGAATCTACACACAGGAAGTAGTGCAACGAAACGTCTACGTGGGTGAATTATCTTCCTACGACTGTTATGCACAAATATATATAATAAGTTGTGCTATAACATGTCGTAAGGACTAGTATAAGTCACTTGGCGTGGGCTATCTGCGTTGCTTATCCTTGTGTAGGGGCAATGCGAAGGCCTGAAGTCAGGGATGGGCGAGATGTAGAAACTCCCATGCCTTTTTTTGTATCCATACGTTTTCTGTAAAATATTTCTACCGGTGCAGGGAGAGCCGGTGGTCTAATGGTGTGTGCATTTATTTGTGTGATTATAGAAAATTAGAAAAGTAATATTAACTAAAAACGTAAGGATTATGAAGAAAATTCTAGTTATGTCAGCCTTTATGGCTTTTTCAGCAGCCTTTGTGGCCTGCTCGAGTAATGATGATTTGGTACAACAGAAGCCTGATGTACCAGAGGAAACTATCGAAGGTACCCCTTTGACTATTAAGGTTACGGATGCAACTCGTGGAACAGACTGGACAGCAACGTCTCTTCCTAGTTTTACACTGTATAGTACAGAACACGGTGGAACCAATCGTTGGCTAGGTGAACGTGATGCGCTTAATCCTAGTACAAGTGCAGGTGTTGTGTTTGGTAATACTGATAATACAGGTAATCCTGGCGCTTATACTGGCGATTTTACTAATGCAGATGGTATTGTTTGGCCAGCAGTCACGGATCCCGTAACATATTATGATTTTTATGCAATAAGTGATGCAACCTTCGCAACTGAAGATGATGGACAAGGTGGTGACCAGGAGGCTGAACATCTAGATGCAGCAAACCGTAATTTTACTTATACAGTACCTACAGATTATAATTCTCAGTCAGATTTGCTTGTAGCGGCTGCAATGAATAAAAAGTCAGATGATAATGGAGGAGTCGTTTCTCTTCCATTCCAGCATGCTTTGGCTCAAATAGCACAGCTTGAATTCAAATTTAAAGATGATGAAAATCCATTTAACGATCATGTGCTTATCATAAAGAGTGTAACACTGCATAATATTAATTCGACTGGTACATATACATTCCCTGACACATGGAGTAATACAACCTACAAAGATGGAACATGGACTGGACAAAAAACACCAACTGACTATCATGTAGAACTTCCGCAGTTTCAATTAGAAAATAATAATTATAAGATTTTTGACGAAGAACCAGATCAAACCAATTCTTCTTTGTTTGAATGTGTAGCTACACAGTTTGCTGAAAATACAAGTCGTGGTAATATAGATGGACTTCCAAACTATTTTCGTACTCCTGTAGCTGGTGTAGAAGCTTCATACATCATACCTTTAGCTAAGAAAGAGGGTTCTGAAGGAACCTATACCGGGACGGATGATTATGACATCACGCAAGCTGTCTATACAGCTACAGATGCAGAATATACCGTTGATGGTGGATTGTATGTGATTCCTCAAAGCTTAGAGAAAACGGTATGGACAAAAGATAATGGTCTTATAACTGGTGTAACGAGTGGTGTCTATGCAGAAATTGAAGGTCTTGTTTTATATGAGACGTCTACCAATGTTGGTGGCCCGTATGATCCAGATAATAGCGAGCAGTTCGAAGTTGATGCGGGATATGTGGGAACGGCAAATCGTTGGAATATTACAAAGTTGAATAATGCTAGTATAACTCAGGTGTTGAATCATGATGACTACATTGTTCACTACTGGGTTCCTCTTGATCTTGCTGAAGGCAAGACAAAGAAGGTTCTGAAGGCTGGTGGCCGTTATAAATTGACTTTTAATTTGTCGCAGGCTGTGAGCCCAGAAACACATGAAGCAGTATATTCTGGTGTTACTATTAAGGATTAATTATAGAATTTTTGAATAATGAAAATATATAATCACTTAGCGAGAGGTGGGGGCTCTTTATTCCTGAGCCTAACCTTTCTCCTGATGACAACTATAGGCTGTGCAGATGGACTAGACAAGGATGTTGGAGCTTTATCGGACGATGATGAGCCAGAAGCAATTATCGAGATAGGTGAAGACGATACACGTGCTGTCTATGTAGCAGGTGCTGACCTCACGAGGTATGCAGCTTACAGCTTTTATAATGATACAAAGAAAGTGTATCTGAATAATAGCATCCTGACGCGTGATAAGCCTGGCGATGCATGGAAAAAATCAAAGGTAATCAGATTCCCAACTGCGACTCGTGCAATGGACTTCTATGCAATGGCTCCTGGATTCTCGGGAAGTTGGATTACAAGTTCAAAGATGCAGCCAGAGGAAAAGTATATTGTACATACGTTACCGACGACTAATGCTCAGCAGACAGACTTCATGTTCTCGAGCTTGATGGGAATTACGCGTAATTCCACGAATAATATCATCAAGTTCAACTTCAAGCACCTGTTCGTTTATCTGCGATTTCAGTCTAAACTGGCCAATCCAGATATTGACGTTACGATTCATAGTGTCAAGTTGCACAATCTGAAATCAACGGGAAAGTTCACAATGGATAATAATAAAGCTAATACAGGTTCATGGACACTTGATGATGATGCATATGCTGACTATGAGTTCATGCTGCCTAAGGATTCTACGTTGACTTATAATAAAACGTTGACACTGCATAAAACTGATAGTATGCTATTCGTGATGCCCCAGAATCCAAAGCTATTTAAGTTCGTAGAAGGAAGTGGCTTTGCTGAGGCTGATGCCAATAAGCAGGCCTATGCTTCTGTAAAGTGCCGTATTACTAAGAAAGATGATGGTAGTTATATAGGATGTACATCTACAACTTGGGCAGAAGTGTATTATCCTATTAAGGCTGCTTCTTGGGTTACTGCCAAGCAACCTTTCGGAACAACAAAGGTTGTCTCTCTTGACTTTACGGGTGGCTATACCTACGAAGGTAACGATTTCCTGAAGGAATATTCTGGAGATGGAAACTTGGAAAATACTTCTATAGAAGGTGTTCAAGGAGGAATCACTACTACAGAAGACTGGGTAGACGACACCGATAACTCTGTGACAATAACATTATAGTGTGTAAAAACAAATTGTAAATAACAACAAAAATAATGATAATTATGGAAACAAAGAAGTTTTATATGGCTCCCGCAATGAATGTGGTTGAGATAGAATCAGTGACTCTTTTGGCAGGTAGCGGTACAAGCTTAGGTATTGGAGGAACGATTGGACAACGTGGTGACATTGAAGATCCTGAAGAAGAAGATTAAATATAATTATTGGTTGATAAATTGATTAAAAGACGAACTACTATGAGAAAAGAGCAAACATTCAAAGTCCTGTCACTGGCATTTATGTCAGTGGTGGTAGCGTGCTGTTGCTCCGTCTCGCTAGTATCATGTACGTCAGACGACAGCGGCGCTTCGTCTTCTTTCATGAAGACGAACCCGCTTCGTTTCGCCTTGTCATTCGATGGCTATGAGGATACGCGCGGCTATGTGAGCAACGATATGGACGAGAGTGTGGGGCTCTTTGCCTACCTTTTTGAAGACTGGGGAACAACAGGCCCGAACTTTATGTTCGACGAGGAAATGCAGTTTAATGGTACTTACTGGCAGACGGTAAATACGTTTGATCAGCCAGATCCAGGCTACCTGATGCGTTTCTACGCCTACTATCCGTTCGGTATCTCCGACGCTTTAGAGTTTTCTGCTCCAGAGGCTCAGGGTGCTCCCGACTTTACATATACAGTACCTAAGGAACTGGAAGAGCAGGTTGACCTGATGGCAGGTCGTTCTGTAGGCGATATCGCCTCTCAGGACCTCCGCAAGGCTAGTGAGATAACCATCAAGATGAGTCATCTGCTGACCGCTATCAAGTTCCAGGTAGGCAAGTGCAGTGAAAACGGTCGTATCACGAAGATAACGCTGAAGAAGGTGTTGGACAAGAATAACTATCATCTCAGCGAGACCGAGGAATATGTAGAAGACCCCGCCAATCCCGGCACCTTTCTGACAGATCCCTTGACGGGCAATCTGCTTCGTGAATACCGCATCGACGGCTGGGATGCCAAGCCTTATGATGAATACCCTGATGACTACTCCGACTTCTCTGCCGAGTTGAGTCAGAAGGTTTCGCTAACCAAGACTAAACTTGATGGTACTCAGGTTGTGGTCATTCCACAGCCGGTAATGACTGACGAGAATGCCTTCCTGATGCTTCCTCAGAAACTTCCTGAGAATGCTACGCTAGAGGTTACCATCAACTGTGGCGGCGATGACCACGTGCTGGTTGCCAGCCTTGGTGGCAAGGAGTGGCTGCAGGGTAAGAAGGTTACCTATACACTCGACATTACGTCACTGACGAAGATGACCATCCGCTCGCGGATTACCCCATGGAATCAGCATGAAACCATTGACGGTGTTGCTACCGATGGTGTGACCATTCTGATGGGTACGGAGCTTGACGACTGGGTGCAGCATGTGACGCTGATGAATTCAGACGATTTGCGTGATACCCATTAATACAGATCCATATACAGGTAAATGATAAATATTCATCAAACAAAGCAAATTACGATTATGAGAAATATAGTTTTATATATGGCTTCCGCCCTTCTGCTTCTCACAGCCTGCAATAGCGGCGATGAGGGGCCTGTTGCTGACATGAGTCAGTGCAACGGCATCCCCATTCACCTGCGTGCTGGTGTGGAGAATATGACGCGTGCCAGCAGTGGCTTGCAGAATAGCCAATTTGAAAAGGGCGCAGCTATCAATGTATATCTGAAGGAGATTACCATAGGTGGTCAGACGGTGACCACCAAATACTCACCGTTGGTCTATACCACGACCAATGCCTCCGGTGCCCTTTCTCCACAGAACAACACCTATCCCTACTTCCCCACCAACGGACGTGGCATCACGGTGCTGGCTATCTATCCTACAGCCGTGAACAATGGTGCTACTACCTTCAGCGTGGAAGCAGAGCAGAAGACCAATGTTGCCTATAAGGCCAGTGACCTGATGGTGGCTACCGATACGATTCCTTCACCAACCTCTCAGGTACAGACGCTGCAGTTCAAGCATCTGATGACGAAGATTTCGATACAGGTAGTTTCGGGTACGGGTAGTCCAAACATCAAAAACTCTTCGGTAACGCTTTATAATGTCTATCGCGACATCTATTTCTCTGGTGTCACTGGTCAGTTGGGCGATGTTCATGGCTCGCGTGGTACAATAGCCGTTACCGACGACTGCAGCACACAGCAGAGTTGTATTATTCCTCCGCAGGATATCGATCCCTGCCGTTTCTTCCGTATCAGGCTTGCAAACCGCGATGTTATCTACTACTACAGTACACAGACGCTGAACTTCAAGTCTGGCCATGAGTATAAGTTTGTGATTACCGTCAACCAGAATAGTCTGGATGTGACCTATACGATGCATCCTTGGTCTGACGAGGAAGATGGTAGCAATATTGTGAATACCCATGCCAATATGGATTAACTAACGAATAAGAAAGGACTATGATTATGAAATATATCAGATTAATATCTCTCTCCCTGGCAGTGTTTGCGTTGTTGTGCCTGGCAGGCTGCAGCAATGTGGATGAGCCCTCTGTTCGGGAGACGTCCCGCTACGAGATTCGCTTTACGAGCAATCTGACCGGTCTGAATGCCGATGTTACGCGTGCATATGGTAGCTTCACTACCTATAACATGGGACAGAAATTCTGGGTGTGGGCAGATATGTACGATGACCAGGACGATGAGACTACCACATACTTCAATGCATGGCAGCTCACCGTATCTAGTACAACGACTAAGTTCTCTACTAATACCGCAAAGATGTTTCCTGCCTACAACAAGGTAAGTTTTTACACGCTACATGGTAACTTCAGCGAGGACTTCGTCGAGGAGACCAGCGAAGTGATTGGTAGTGAATGGCCTGAGTTGCTGACACATACCATCAAGACGACGCAGATAACAGACAACGACTATCAAACATCCGATTTGGTGATGGCCATCAATCGCAATGTGGTTCCAACGAGCGAACCTGTGGCTCTTGAGTTTAAACATCTGCTATCCCAAGTAGAAGTAGCGCTGATAGCCGGCAGCGGTTTTACTGCCGACAATCTGACGGACGCATCGTCTTCCGCTAAGGCAACTGTCGAACTGCTGGGTGTCAAGACCAAGGTTCAGTTCCGTCCCGACAAAGCCAACACGATGGCAACGTATACTGAACGTGAACTGATGCTCTCTAATGCCAGTGAGCCGGACACCATTACTGTTGCGACAGTTGTTACCGACGACGTCAGCAAACAGGCTTGCGGCGCAGCCGTTGTTGTCCCTCAGACGGTCAACGGCAAGTTTATTCACATCAGATACCTGGATAACGACACCTATG
This sequence comes from Prevotellaceae bacterium HUN156, assembly GCA_900119285.1. Taxonomy (GTDB): domain Bacteria; phylum Bacteroidota; class Bacteroidia; order Bacteroidales; family Bacteroidaceae; genus Prevotella. The sequence continues at coordinate 185,243 of FPIT01000006.1, read as the reverse complement.
TAAAGGTTAATGACTTGAGGCTGAAGAGCGGCTACCGCTATCGCTTCAATGTTACGGTGGACCGCATTGGCGGTGAATACTCCATTACGCCGGTTACCGTAGCCGAGTGGACAAGCGAGCCTGCAGAGCGTGAGGCAGAGCTGAAATAAGTAAGGTGTGTAATCCAAATACTTCAACTTTTTAAAAGAAACAGAAGCTATGAGATACGATCATTCTATATACGCGGTGGCAGCGGTATTGCTGCTGACTGCCTGTACACAGGATATTGCGCAGGAGTTTTTTGCCGGTAACGATGACAATAGTGTTACCTTTACTGCGCAGACCATTATGACAGAGGATGAAACCCGTTCAGTCTCTGCTCCGGAGGCTTTGCCGCTGACAGGTGACGGTCTGAATCTGTGGCTGATGCCCTCGGAGACTCCGATGGCTGGCGATGCTACACGTGGCACTCAGATTAATTCCGTCAGCGAGCTGAGCAGTTTTGGCGTGTCAGCCTTTAAGCATGGCGCCATTCCCTCTGGCAAGACACTGAACGAATACCTGGCAGATAACCATCTGAAGCCCGACTTCTTCTATAATATGGAGGCTACGAAGGTTGCGGGCACGGAGAAGTTTAAACTGACAACAAACTATTACTGGCCCGCAAGCAATGAGACGCTGTCTTTCTTTGCCTATGCTCCTTATGGTGACGGTAATGTGGGTTTGTCAGCAGAGACCGCCGAAGGTCCTCAGGTGATTACCTTTAAGGTGAACACGGTAGTGAAGGATCAGGCAGACTTCATGACTGCGCAGGCCAGCAGTACTGCACATACCAGTGCCAGTGAGACTCCTTCCGTCCGTCTTAACTTTACCCACCATCTCACTGGTGTCCGCTTTGTGTTGGGCGACCAGTTCCTGAAGGGCTGGGTGAAGAGCATCTCTCTGAAGGGTGTCTATACCGAGGGTAAATATACCATTGGTGGCAACTGGACGCTGGATGATACTAAGAAGGGTAACTTTACCATCAGCTATAACATGGATAAGCCTGTTACAGACACTCCTGGTGAGACGGTTACAGCTCCGAACGAGACCTTCCTGATGATTCCTCATACGTTTGCCGATGATGATGCCGCAACGATTGAGGTAGTGTATAACGATGGCTATACTGACTATATCGTCAGTGCTCCATTGAAAGGTCAGACATGGAAGGCTGGTAAGACGGTTACCTATGCGATCACTTCCAAGAAACTGACCACGTTGCAGATTGCATCGATAAAGTTCCCAGATACACCAGAGGGGGCTTATAAGCGTGAGTGGGCTGCTGGCGATAAGGTGGGTATGTATGTGGTAGGTTCTGATGGCCTCAAACTGAAGCATAAGAATATTCCAGTAACTTTCGACGGTACGAAGTGGAATATTGACCACACCACTTCTGAGGGTACTATTTACAAGCTTCCAGGGGAGTCCTTCTACTTCTACTATCCATATAGCACAGTTAGCAACAATCAGCCATTAGGATATCCCGAACAGTGTCCGGAGCTGAAGGCAGATGCTCCTACCTTCTTTGAAGGCGTAATACAGTATTTCTCCATAAAGACTGATCAGAGCAGTCCGTCTAATCATATTGCCAGCGATCTGCAGGTTGCTAAAGCAGAAGATGAAGGTCATGCTTCAACGATTAAGGCTACGATGTTGCGTCAGGTAGGTTTGGCACGCTTCAAGTTTGCAACGAAGAAAACGGTTTATACAAAAGTATTCTTGAATAATAATCAGCAGAGTAGCACTCCTACGACAATATATCCTTCTACCAATTTTGAAAATAATACGCCTTATCTAGGTGATAATGGTATCTATTTCTTCTTTACGAAAGCTAATGTGATAACAACGTTTAATAGTAATCCATCTGACGCTAATCATTGGAAGGAAGCTGTAAATATTACACTCGCCGCTGGAGAGTGTACCTCCGATACCAAGATGGTTACGGTAAAAGACTGTCGTGATGGTGTGATTATTAATGACTATACTTATAATTATTCCAAAACAGGAACAAGAATTAGCGCATCATATTTCACCTTTACAGCACCAACTACAGGAAAATACACCATTGAGTGTTGGGGGGCATCCTCAGACGATGGAACAACTGTAGCACCGAACAATATAAGGTACTTGGGATATGGCGGTTATGTGAAGGGAAGTATTAGTCTGTCGTCATCAAAGACCTTGTATGTCTATCTCGGTGGAATGGGATTACCACAACCCCCTAATGGAACTAAGTATAGGGATGGATATATCTCAAATACTGGTGGCTACAATGGTGGTGGAAATACCTCCAATGCTGGATGTGGCGGTGGTGGCGCTACAGATATCCGATTATACTCTAATGGAACTTGGAGTAATGCGACATCTCTTAATTCTCGAATTATGGTTGCAGGTGGCGGCGGTGGATGGAATCTCTGGCAGGGTCATAGTAAAGGTGGCGATGCGGGAGGCTTGATAGGTCCGTTCTTTGGTAGCCGAACATATGATGATAATGTAAGTCAGGGTAATACTGGAGGTGAACAAGAAAAAGGTGGAACGCAAACAGGATCGGATAATGGTTTACCTGGACAAAACGGCTCCTTTGGTGCTGGTGGCAGTGGATACTTCGGTGCCGGCGGTGGCGGCTGGTTTGGCGGAAGTGGAGGAAATGATCACCCTCATAACGGAAGTCCAAATGGTGGTAATGGTGCCGAGATTGGTGGTGGCGGTGGATCTTCTTTCGTTTCTGGATTTTCAGGATGTAAGGCTAGGTCTGGATACCGTAGTAGTAGCAATGTCTCCGTCGTAAAATATAGCAATGTGGAATATACGTTCTCAGATGCGGAAATTTGGGATGGAGCTGGCTATAAATGGAATAGTAGTAAAGCTACGACTACTCGTGGATTCAACAGTCCCTCAGGAACTGTAGAGAATGGTCATCTTGGTAATGGTTACGCCCGTATTAGGGTGAAGTTCGAATAATATGAATTCACATGAGAATAGTCTCTTAACACGCGGGGACAGTCCCCCTGTGCGATTAGCAATAACGCCGTGAGGCGAAACTAGTAATAAAATATTAGATAATTAGCAACGGAATGAATCACCTACAAATTCCGTGGGGAGGGAGCAAAGACAGCGGTCTGCGCTCCCTCACTTTGTTAAGCCCCCACCTAACCTCCCCCCACTGGGGGAGGGATTTATTTGCTTATTCCGAAAAGGTGCTGTGTTTTTAATTCCGAAAAAAAAGAAAATAACGAAAAGGACGAAAATCTTAGAAATAAAATTTTCCTCTGCATTCGCTGCTCCAATATTTGGAAGATTCAAAAAAACTCTTTATATTTGCATCGTGAACAGAGGTAAAAAAAGAAAAGACAAATTCGCTAACTGGCTGTTGGATATTGCAATATATCACGACCGCAGTTATTATATCCTCAATTTTTGAGGGGATTGAGAATAGAATGTATTTACTAATTACTGGTGTCGCTGTAGTCGGAGCATCCTTAGGATGGGGCTTGCTTTTGGTACAAGAAGACGACTCCGTTAATAAAAAGAAGAAAGGATAAAAGTATGAATGTAGCAATTGGAATGATGTTGTTCATCTTTATTATCGCTAATGTCGGTGGCTTTTATTTCTATTCAAAAGGCCATGTAAATAGATAGTGTACTAGATATATTACTGAGTATATCTCGTACTCAGTATAGATTTACCCCTTACGGCACCTCGACCTAGAAGGTCGGGGTGTTTTTGCGTTATATGGCATGAGGGATTAGTAGCTGGCTGTGCAGGGGATGCCAAGGGCAATAACACGGTCGCGGATGGCATCGAGCTGCTCGTGGGTAGCCTTCAAAAGACCGTGGGCAGGTGTCTCACGGTCGATGGTATAGACCATGACTTGCTGGGGCTGAATCTCTTTGACAGCCTCGAGCCAAGGAGCAACAAAGGCCTCGCCAGTGTTATCGACGTTGAATGTTGAAGATTGAACATTGAACATTGAACATTGAACATTGGCTGCGCGAGCAGAGCTCGTGGGAACATTGAATGTTCCTCGCATAAACATGGTCTGGATGATGACGTGACCATGGAAGGCCTTGAGATTGTCGATAATCTGACGGACATCATAGTGGCCTACAGGGCGGTCAACAAGGCGGATGTAGTCGGGATTGACGGTGTCGAGCTTCAGGATGTTGTCGTCAACACGCATCAGGGCATCGTGGACTTGTGGGCGATGAGTCATCGTGGCATTGCTGAGTACGCAGACTTTAGCCTGCGGACAGTATTGGTCGCGCAAGCGGATGGTGTCGTCGATAATCTCGGCAAAGTGGGGGTGGCTGGTAGGCTCGCCATTGCCGGCAAAGGTGAGTACGTCGGGCAACTGCTTGTCGGCAACCATCTTTTGCAACTGCTCTTCCAACTTCTGAGCTACCAACTGGCGCGAAGGTCGGGAAAGGGTAGGGCGGTGGTCGCTATTGAAACCGCACTCGCAGTAGATGCAGTCGAAGCTGCACACCTTGCCGTCGGCAGGCTGCAAGTTGATGCCTAGAGATATGCCCAGGCGACGGCTGTGGATGGGCCCGAAAATGGGCGATGGATAAATGACTGTACTCATAGTGGATGCAAAGGTATAAAAATCATTGAACATTGAACATTGAACATGGAACATTTTATTCTTGAAGTGTTAAATAAGATTAATATCAAATCATAAACTTCAAACTTCAAACTTCAAAGTTCAAATAAAGTAGTAACTTTGCACGAAATTAGGTGTATTACGTCTAAAAATATGGCAAGTAAAAAACGCAAGAAAGCCCGCAGCCGCAGAGGTTTGCAGGTTGTTACCTTATGTATAAGCACTACCATGGTGCTCATCTTGTTGGGCATGGTGGTGTTCTTTGTGTTGTCGGCTCGCAACCTGTCGGCACACATGAAAGAGAACTTCACAGTGACCATCATGCTGAAGGATTCGGTATCGGTGAACGATGCCCATAGGTTCTGTCGTGACCTGTATCACCGTCCTTATGCGCATACCATCGACTACTCCAGCAAGGAACAGGCCAAGAGTGAGCTGGTGAAGGAACTGGGTAGCGACCCTACGGAGTTCTTGCAGTTTAACCCGTTTGCAGCCACATTGGAGGTGCGTCTGAATGCTGACTATGCCAATCGCGACTCGCTGAAATGGATAGTGAAGGAGCTGAAACAGGACAATCGGGTGAGCGACCTGTCGTATATGGAGGACCTGATGAATCAGGTGAATATCAACCTGAGTCGCATCAGCATCGTGCTACTGGTGCTGGCGGTGCTGCTGACATTCGTGTCGTTCTCGCTCATCAGCAATACGGTGCGCTTGAGCATCTATGCCAACCGCTTCGTGATCCATACGATGAAACTGGTGGGCGCCTCATGGGGCTTTATCCGTAAGCCGTTCTTGCGTCAGGCAGTACTGGTGGGCGTGATAGCTGCTGTGCTGGCCAATGGCGTGCTGGGAACTGGTGTCTATGCCCTGTATCTGGCGGAGCCTGACATCCTTGACGTGGTGACGTGGGAGGTGCTGAGCATTACGGCTGCTGCTGTATTGGCCTTCGGTATCGTGATTACCGCACTCTGCGCTTGGTTGGCAGTGAACAAGTTCTTGAGGATGAAGGCGCAGGAGTTGTATAAGATATAAGGGAGCCTACCCCCAACCCCTCCCTGAAGGGAGGGGAGCTGGGAGGATAGTGCAAGTGCAGAAGTAATCATAAATTTCAAACATCAAACATCAAACATCAAACATCAAACTTCAAACATCAAAGTTCAAACATCAAAGTTCAAACATCAAATATGAAAAGAGATTTTGCATTCGATAAAATGAACTACATCCTGCTGGCTATCGGTATGGCTGTAGTAATTCTTGGTTTCCTGCTGATGAGCGGCTCAGGCTCTACGGAGACTGCCTATAACCCCGACATCTTTAGCGCACGACGCATCAAGGTGGCTCCGCTGGTTTGTCTGGCAGGATTCGTATCAATGATTTTTGCCGTGGTATATAGAAAGAAGGAGGCTGGTAACGATTTTCAGGATTCAGAAGAGAAAGGAGTGAAGGAGTAAACTGAATGGACTGGATAGAAACCATTATCATTGCTATCGTTGAGGGACTGACAGAGTTTCTGCCAGTATCATCTACAGGACACATGATTATTGTGCAGAACCTGTTGGGTGTTCCTCAGGGTGATGCCTTTGTGCATGCCTTTACATTCATCATCCAGTTTGGTGCCATCCTGTCGGTGGTATGCCTATACTGGAAGCGCTTCTTCAGTATTGACAAGACACCATGTCCTGCTAACAGTACACTGTGGCAGCGACTGAAACATAAGTACAACTTCTACTGGCTGCTCTTCGTGGGTGTGCTGCCTGCCGTATTCATCGGTCTGCTGGCAAAGAAGTCGGGATTGCTCGACTGGTTGCTCGACAGCGTTGAGGTGGTGGCAGTGATGCTGGTAGTGGGCGGTATCTTCATGCTCTTCTGCGACAAGCTGTTTAACAAGGGCAGTGAGGACAATCAGGTGACGGAGCGCAGAGCGCTGAAGATTGGTTTCTATCAGTGTCTGTCAGTTATCCCTGGTGTGTCGCGCTCGATGGCTACCATCGTGGGTGGTATGACACAGGGACTTACTCGTCGTCGTGCTGCCAAGTTTTCTTTCTTCCTGGCTGTGCCCACCATGGCAGGAGCTACATTGCTCGACCTGCTCGACCTGCTGAAGGAAGACACAGCATGGGCTACAAGTCATAACATCACCATGCTCATTCTGGGTAGCGTCATCTCGTTCGTGGTGGCTCTGCTGGCTATGAAATGGTTTGTTGACTTCCTGACAAAATACGGCTTTAAGGCCTTTGGTATCTATCGTATCGTGGTAGGCAGCATTATCATCATCCTGCTGCTCACGGGACATTCACTCGCAATGGTTGACTAAATGAACTTTACACAAGGCGAATTTATATATATCAACAAGCCCTATCGCATGACCTCGTTTGGTGCACTGGCTTTCGTGCGCACGCGAGTATCAAGAAAGGTGGGCGTGAAAAGGGTGAAGATAGGCCACGCAGGTACATTGGACCCATTGGCAACAGGCGTGCTGATACTCTGCACTGGAAAGAAAACCAAGGAGATAGAACGCCTGCAACTGCACGACAAAGAATATACGGCAACCCTGCAGCTGGGAGCTACCACGCCCAGCTATGACATGGAGCACGAGGTGGATGCAACCTATCCTACGGAGCATATCACCAGAGAGCTGATAGAACAGGTGCTCACGCAGTTTGTGGGTGAGATACAGCAGGTGCCACCCGAATATTCTGCCTGCAAGATTGGCGGAGACCGAGCCTACGAGCTGATGAGAAAAGGCCAGGAGGTGGAACTGAAGGCGAAGACGGTGCACGTGGACGAGATAGAGCTGACCGACTTTAACCCTGAGACCATGCAGATGAGTATCCGTGTGGTATGTGGTAAGGGCACTTATATCCGTTCGCTGGCTCGCGACATCGGTAGGGTACTGAAGAGTGGAGCCTATCTGACGGCACTGTGCCGTACACGTCTGGGCGGTGTGCGCATCGAAGAATGTATCACTATCGACGAATTCCCTCAATGGCTTGAACAACAGAGCCTCGAGGTGATGGATGACGTAATAACGAAGTAACATAATAACGAAAGTAATATAGAGATAAATATATGAAGCTGTCACAATTCAAATTCAAGTTGCCTGAGGAACAGGTGGCATTGGAACCTCCCCATCGTGTGTTTAAGAACGAGGACGGGACAGAGGAAAAGGTATATCGTCGCGACGAATGTCGTTTGATGGTGGTGCACCGCAAGAGTCAGACTGTCGACATGTTTGAAAAGGATGCCGACGGAAAGGAGACTGAGAACTATCTGACTTTCCGCAATATCATTGACTACTTTGATGAAGGTGATACGTTTGTGTTTAACGACACAAAGGTGTTCCCTGCCCGTCTATATGGAACGAAGGAGAAGACTGACGCTCAGATTGAGGTATTCCTGCTGCGTGAACTCAACGAAGAGTTGCGCCTGTGGGATGTGCTGGTAGAGCCTGCCCGTAAGATTCGTATCGGTAATAAGCTCTTCTTCAATGAACAGGGTCCGATGGTGGCTGAGGTTATCGACAATACCACAAGCCGCGGTCGTACGCTGCGCTTCCTCTACGACTGTCCTCACGACGAGTTTAAGCGCGAATTGTATGCATTGGGTTCTGCTCCACTGCCTCGCTATATCGTGGACAAGCGTCCAGCTACAGCTGACGATATGGAGAACTTCCAGACTATCTATGCTAAACACGAGGGTGCTGTTACGGCTCCTGCATCAGGCTTGCACTTCAGTCGTGAGCTGATGAAGCGCTTGGAGATTCGTGGTGTCAACTTCTCATTCATCACTGTACACTGTGGTTTGGGCTGCTTCGACCCCATCGAGGTGGAAGACCTGACCAAGCACAAGATGAGCTCTGAGCAGATGATTGTTTCGCAGGAGGCCTGCGATATTGCCAACAAAGCCAAGGAGGACGGACATCATGTTTGTGCTGTTGGTATTAGCACACTGCGTGCCACGGAGACTGCTGCTGGTGCAGATGGACTGCTGAAGGAGTTTAGCGGATGGACCAATAAGTTTATCTTCCCTCCTTACGACTTCGGACTGGCAGATTCTATGATTACCAACTTCTATCATCCTGAGTCTACCATGGTAATGGCTACTGCTGCCTTTGGTGGTTATGACCTCGTGATGAAGGCATACGATATGGCTGTAGAAAACGGCTATAAGTTTGGTTGCTATGGCGACGCAATGCTGATTGTGGATGATTAAAGCCTACCCCCACCCCCTCCCTGAAGGGAGGGGAGCTTAATATGATGCATAAAGTGTATTTAGGACTGGGGTCCAACTTAGGTGATAGGCATGCTCTGATGGAGAAGGCTATCACGTTGATTGGTGAACGCATCGGAAAGGTGGTTCGCCAATCATCGTTTATCGAGACAGAACCATGGGGCTTTGAATCTGACAATCGCTTCCTGAATGCCGTTATCCTCGTAGAAACAGAGCATACTCCTCGTGAGGTGCTGACCTTGACACAGCAGATAGAACGTGAGATGGGACGAACCAGGAAGAGTGGTTCTGCTGGTTATGCTGACAGGCCTATGGACATAGATATCTTAATCTATGACGATTTGGAAATCAACGAGCCTGACTTGAAGATTCCCCATCCCTTGATGCATGAACGTGAGTTTGTGATGATTCCGTTGAGAGAGGTGAGAAAATAATAAAGCCCCGCAATGTTGCAGGGCTTTATTATTTCTACGCTTAATCGTATTACTTACGAAGACCGAGAGCCTTGATGAGTGAACGATAGCGATTAACGTCCTTGTTGTAAAGGTACTTAAGGAGCTTACGACGACGACCTACCATCTTGGTCAGAGAACGAGCGGTACCGAAGTCCTTCTTGTTCTTCTTCAAGTGCTCGGTGAGGTGCTGAATACGATAAGTGAAAAGAGCAACCTGGCTCTCTACAGAACCTGTGTCCTTAGCGTCCTTGCCATACTGGCCGAAAATCTCGACCTTCTTAGCCTGATCTAAATACATGTTTGTTTTTTGATTAAAAATACTGTTGCCATAACATCCTTCAGAAGCTCCATAGCCTTTAATCAGAGCTGTTTCACATCTTCGAATGCATCGGATTTTCCGAATAGCGGCTGCAAAGGTACGAATAATTGAAGAAAATACCAAATATTTCAGAAAAAAGTTGTAACTTTGCACCCGAATTTAGAATATTCGAAAATAAAATTACTATATGCAGGATATCAGAAATATTGCGATTATCGCACACGTAGACCACGGCAAAACAACGCTCGTGGACAAGATGATGCTGGCCGGTAACCTGTTCCGTGAGGGACAGAACCTGTCGAGCCAGGTGTTGGACGCTAACGACCTGGAGCGCGAACGAGGCATCACGATTCTTTCGAAAAATGTTAGTATCAATTGGAAAGGAACAAAAATTAATATCATCGATACTCCAGGACACTCTGACTTCGGTGGTGAGGTAGAGCGTGTCTTGAATATGGCCGATGGTTGTCTGCTGTTGGTAGATGCCTTCGAAGGACCTATGCCTCAGACACGCTTTGTGCTGCAAAAGGCTCTGCAGATTGGTCTGAAGCCCATCGTGGTAGTGAACAAGGTGGATAAGCCTAACTGCCGTCCTGAAGAGGTATACGAGATGGTGTTTGACCTGATGTTCTCGCTGAATGCTACAGAAGACCAATTGGACTTCCCCGTCGTATATGGTTCTGCTAAGAATGGTTGGATGGGTGAAGACTATAATAAGCCCACAACAGATATTACCTATCTTTTGGATAAAATCGTAGAGGTAATCCCTGCACCAAAGCAGCTGGAGGGTACGCCTCAGATGTTGATTACCTCACTCGACTATAGCAGCTATACAGGACGTATCGCTGTAGGTCGTGTTCATCGTGGTACGCTGAAAGATGGTCAACAGGTAACTATCGCTCATCGTGACGGTTCGATGGAGAAGACCAAGATTAAGGAGCTGCACGTGTTTGATGGTATGGGACACCAGCGTATCGATCAGGTAGAGTGTGGTGATATCTGTGCGGTGATCGGTTTGGAGAAGTTTGAGATTGGTGATACCATCTGCGATATCGAGAATCCTGAGCCCCTGCCACCAATCGCTATCGACGAACCTACCATGTCGATGCTCTTCATGATTAATGACTCGCCATTCTTTGGTAAGGAAGGTAAGTTTGTGACCTCCCGCCACATCAGCGACCGCTTGGAGAAAGAGCTGGAGAAGAACCTCGCCCTGCGTGTAGAGCCTTTCGAGGACTGTACGGATAAGTGGATTGTTAGTGGTCGTGGCGTGCTGCACCTCTCAGTATTGATTGAGACCATGCGTCGTGAGGGCTATGAACTGCAGGTAGGTCAGCCACAGGTAATCTATAAGGAGATTGATGGTCAGAAGTGTGAGCCTATCGAGGAACTCACCATCAACGTACCCGAGGAGTTTGCCTCTAAGATGATTGATATGGTTACTCGTCGTAAGGGTGAGATGACCTCAATGGAGAGTCAGGGCGAACGCACCAACATCGAGTTTGACATCCCCTCACGCGGTATTATCGGTCTGCGTACCAATGTGTTGACAGCTTCACAGGGTGAGGCTATCATGGCACACCGCTTCAAGGAGTATCAGCCATATAAGGGCGAAATCGAGCGCCGCGTGAATGGTTCGATGATTGCTCTGGAGACTGGTAACGCCTTTGCTTATGCTATCGATAAGCTGCAAGACCGTGGTAAGTTCTTCATCGATCCAGGTGAGGATGTGTACATGGGACAGGTTGTGGGTGAGCATGTTCATGACAACGACCTTGTAGTCAACGTATGCAAGGCTAAGCAGTTGACCAACGTGCGTGCATCAGGTACTGACGACAAGGCTCGCATCATTCCAAAGGTGGTGATGTCGCTGGAGGAATGTCTGGAGTATATCAAGGAAGACGAAATCGTGGAGGTTACTCCGAAGTCAATGCGTATGCGTAAGGCTATCCTTGATCACGACCAGCGTAAGAAAGCTAACAAGCAGTAAAAGGCTGAAAAACAATAAGAAATCCCTCGTCAAATGGCGAGGGATTTTTATTTTCTTTATGCATCAGCGAAGACTTTTCCGTCTTCAAGCGTAATCTGTAGTTTGGTGTACTCGCAATGGAAATCGTGTTCCAAGCGGTCGAGATAGCGAGCACTCTCCCACTTGCACATGGGGAGGTCGTGAAGCAGATAGTTACCACAGGCCTCAGGGCGGGTGGCAGGCACCTCATCTTGTGTAAGAATCCATTTGAGGCACTCGATAGTGAGGCGTCGCATGTCCTCTACGGTGTAGTTGCCAGTCATGATGATATACATACCTGTAAGACAGCCCATAGGACCGACATATACGACATCGTCCTTGGCTTCAGAATTGCGGAACCATGTTGCCATCAGGTGCTCCAAACTGTGCATGGCAGCAGGAGCAACGGCAGGCTCTTGATTGGGCTCGGTGATGCGTAAATCGAATGTGGTGAAGCCTTTATCCTCGCGTGATACGTAGATGCCTGGCTTCAGATGAGTATGATCAATAGTAAAACTTTGAATTACTTCCATGTCTGTTATTTAATAATTGATAGTTAGAGAGACTCGACAAAGGTCTTTGTTACTTGGAATGAGTTCTCAGCAACAGTATCCCAGAAATTATGATACTGAGAAGCTGCGGTGTCGCGAAGAGGAATATCGCTGATGACACGGAATGAGATAAAAGGCACTTTGTTGAGGTAGCAAGTCTGTGCAATAGCTGCCGACTCCATGTCAATAGCCTTTGCGTCAGGGAAGTGACTAATAATTTCTTGGGCTTTCTCTTTCGTGTCAACGAACCAGTCGCCAGTAACGATAAGGCCAGTATGAATGGCGAATTGGTTGCTTTTCAGACCTTCAGAATGAGCGAGTAAATTACGTGGTACAATAGATAACTGACGTGCCTTTCTTAATAGGTAAGGGTCGGCAGGATAGCGAGCAGGGAGACCCTGAACTTGCCCTAACTGTGTAGTGTTGTCGATGGCTGCACCACAATAGACATCATGGTAGCATAGCTCGGTGCTGACGATGACATCTTGAACGTTGATATCATCACCATTTCCACCAGCACAACCACTACTGATAATGCAGTCGGGGTGGAACTCGTTGATCATACGCTGAGCACCTAATGCTGCATTCACCTTTCCGATGCCGCACTTTTCAACACGTACGTTTCCATCATTGAAAAGAGCCTGCAACTGGTTCAGCTCTTTATCCATTGCTACGATAATACCTATTTTCATATTGTTTTTCTCTTTATTTGTGTGCAAAGATACGAATTTTTTGTATCTTTGCAGTCAAAATACGAGAAATTATGAAAAATTGGAAGCAGTGGCTGCCTGACGTGTTGGTAGTCTTGATGTTTGTGGGAATTTCTTTTGCTTACTTTTTCCCTGCCGATATAGAGGGTAGGGTGCTCTATCGTCATGACTCGTCAGCTGGACGTGGAGCAGGACAAGAGGCTTCAGAGTATCAACAACGTACGGGTGAGCGTACCCGCTGGACTAATGCACTGTTTGGAGGTATGCCTACCTATCAGATGGCACCTTCTTATAATAGTACCAATCTGTTGGCAAAGGTGGAGACAGCCTATCATCTCGGACTTCCTGAGAATGTGTGGTATGTCTTTGTCTACCTGCTTGGCTTCTATATCCTATTGCGAGCTTTCGATTTCCGTCAGTATCTGGCAGCGTTAGGATCTGTGATATGGGCGTTTTCCAGCTACTTCTTCATTATTATTGCAGCAGGCCATATCTGGAAAGTAATGGCTTTGGCTTATCTGCCTCCAATGATTGCCGGTGTGGTATTGGCATATCGTGGCAAATACTTGTGGGGTATGCTGGTGACAGCACTCTTTGCTGCTTTGGAAATCATGGCCAACCACGTGCAGATGACCTATTACTATCTGTTTATTATCGTGGCAATGGTTATCGCATTCTCTATCGATGCTTTGCTGAAGAAGGAGTATCATCATCTGATGAAAGCCACGGCAGCCTGTCTTGTTGGTGCTGCCATCGGTATCAGTCTGAACCTCTCAAACCTGTATCACACCTGGCTCTATGGTCAGGAATCGATGCGTGGTAAGAGCGAATTGGTCAAAAAGAATAGTGCCAATCAGACAGATAGCGGTCTAGATCGCGATTATATTACCCAGTGGAGTTACGGCATTGATGAGACCTGGACACTGTTGGTACCCAATACCAAAGGTGGTGCGAGTGTTCCGTTGACTCAGAGTAAGACTGCTATGAAGCATGCTGATGACTACTATATGGGTATCTATCAGCAGATGGGACAATATTGGGGTAATCAACCTATGACGGCTGGTCCTGTATATGTCGGTGCCTTCGTTATGATGCTCTTTGTGTTGGGCTTGTTCATTGTGAAGGGTCCCATGAAGTGGGCATTGCTGGCTGTGACCATCTTGTCGGTATTGCTGTCGTGGGGTAGAAACTTCATGCCATTTACAGACTTCTTCCTTGACTACATACCGATGTATGCCAAGTTCCGAACGGTAGCGTCAATCTTGGTAATAGCAGAGTTTACTATTCCCCTCTTGGCTATGCTGGCTCTGAAGAAACTGGTTGATGAACCAGAACTCATAAAGACCAAACGTAAATGGCTGATAACATCATTCGCACTGACGGGTGGTGTGGCATTGCTCTTTGCGCTGATGCCTACCTTCTTCTTCCCAGACTTTATCAGCTACAATGAGATGCAGGCACTGCGCCAGATTCCTGAAGACCAGCTGACTCCATTACTGAAGAATCTGACGGAGATGCGTGTGGCAATATTCACAGAAGACTGCTGGCGCTCATTCTATATCATTCTGGTAGGTACGGGCATTCTGCTGGCTATGCTATACGGTAAGCTAAAGAAAGAATATGCCATTGGTATTATTCTGGTCATCTGTCTTGTTGATATGTGGACGGTAAATAAGCGCTATCTGAACGATGAGATGTTTGTATCGAAGACCGTTCGTGAAGAGCCAATGCCTAAGACGGCTGCCGTAGATCATATCCTGCAGGATAAGTCGCTTGACTATCGTGTACTCAACTTGGCATCATCAACATTTAATGAAAATGAGACCAGCTTCTACCTGAAGAGTATTGGTGGCTATCATGCTGCAAAGTTGCGTCGCTATCAAGAGCTGATAGATGCTTATATCTCTCCTGAGATGAATGGCGTATTCAAGGCTGTCAGTGATGCTTCAGGAGATATGACACAGGTGAATGGCGATAGTATCTATCCTGTGCTGAACATGCTGAATACAAAGTATTTTATTCTTCCTTTGCAGGGTGGACAGACAGTACCTTTGGCTAACCCCTATACCTATGGCAATGCATGGTTTGTAGATCATGTTAACTATGTGGATAATGCCAATCAGGAACTAGAGATGCTTGGACACATGGCATTGCGCCATGAGGCTGTAGCCGATAAGAAGTTCGAAGAGCAATTGGGACAGTCTGTAGAGCAAGATACCTTGAGCCGTGTGACGATTACTGCCTACGAGCCCAACCAGTTGACCTACGAGGTGAACTCTGGTAAAGGTGGTGTCGTTGTATTCTCAGAGATATACTATCCAGGATGGACAGCAACCGTAGATGGTCAGGAACAGCCGTTGGGACGTGTCAACTATGTATTGCGCGCCCTGCAGGTAAAGCCTGGCAAGCACGAGGTTGTACTCAGCTTCTTCCCGAAGAGTATTGATCGTACAGAAACTATTGCCTATATGGCTTACGTGCTGTTGCTGCTTATCATAGTAGCATTAGTATGGACAGCTTATAGAAAACGTCGTCAGTAGGGCTAAACCATCGCTATTATTAGCAAAAGAAAATAATGGAGTTTCGTACACAAGTAGATATTGACAAACCTCATTTTCAGATAGAGCCTTGTGAAGAAATCCTCTTTGTCGGCTCTTGTTTCGCAGATGCGATAGGTCATCGCTTCAGTGATGAGGCATTTCCTGTCACCGTCAATCCCTATGGTGTGATGTATAATCCTGCCAGTATTCTTCATACAATAGAACGCTGGATTCCACAACAGATAGAAAAAGAGGAGGGAAGGATTCCTCGTATCGTATTCCTGACTTTAGGAACAAACCACGTCTACCGTCTCAAATCTACTGGTGAGATTGTTGATAACTGTGAGAAGCGTCCACAAAAACTATTCCAAGAAGAGGTACTCTCGGTAGATACCTGTGTAGACTATCTTCGTCAGGCTGTGGTGCTTTTGCAGAAGCATCGCCCTGACATCCAGGTTGTCTTTACGGTAAGTCCTATTCGTTATCGCAAATATGGCTATCATGAGAGTCAACTATCAAAGGCAACCCTGCTATTGGCAGTAGATAAGCTGATGAGACTAGAATCTCTAGAACCTCTAGATACTCTAGACAATCTAGACAATTCTAGGCTATCTTATTTCCCTGCTTACGAACTAATCCTTGATGAACTTCGTGACTACCGCTTCTATGCTTCAGATATGCTACATCCTTCAGATCAGGCTGTTGCTTATATCTGGGAGCGTTTAGTCGATACTTGCTTTAGTGGTGCAGCTCGTCAGTATCTTGATGAATGGCGCCCCATCAAGCAAGCCTTGGCACACAAACCCTTTAATCCTGATTCTACAGAATACCAAGCGTTCCAAAAACACACGCAGGAACTCTTGGCTGCGTTTAGACAAAAATACTCAATAAGATGAATTACACAATAGAAAAAATTACTACGCTCCTTGGAGCGCGTCGCATTGGAACTGCTGATGCGAACATTGGCTGGTTACTTACAGACAGCCGCTCCCTTTGTTTCCCTGAAGAGACTTTGTTTTTCGCATTAAAGACTTCACGTAATGATGGTCATCGCTATATTGCTGATCTCTATCGCCGTGGTGTTCGCAACTTTGTGGTCTCTGCCGATGCTGCTCCCCTTTGGGAAAAGTTGGAGGGGGCTTGTAACTTTCTTGTTGTCCCTTCTCCTTTAGAAGCCCTGCAGCGTTTGGCAGAGCGTCATCGTGATGAGTTCAACTGTCCTATTGTGGGAATTACAGGTTCTAATGGTAAAACCATGGTCAAGGAGTGGCTCAACCAATTGTTGTCGCCCTCAATGACAGTGACTCGTTCGCCAAAGAGCTATAATTCGCAGATTGGTGTACCTCTTTCTGTCTGGCTGCTTAATGAGCAGACCGAGGTGGGACTTTTCGAGGCAGGAATCAGTCAACCCGACGAGATGGCATCACTTTGTGATATCATTCAGCCTACTATTGGTGTGCTGACTTCACTGGGTGCTGCCCATCAGGAGAACTTCCGCTCAATGGAAGAGAAATGCATGGAGAAGCTACAGTTGTTCCGTGGTGCTAAGGTAATAGCTTATAATAGCGATGATGATACAGTGAGTCGTTGCATTCGTCGCAGCGGATATAAAGGCGAGAAGATTGGATGGAGTCGTGAGAATATCTCTGCTCCTCTTTATATAGAAAAGGTGGCTACCGATAGTGCCGTGCCATCTTCATCGGTCGTATCATATATATATAAAGGTACGCGAGCCAAGTATCAGTTGCCTTTCTTTGATGAGGCTTCTTTGCAGTGTTCATTCGCATGCGCTGCCGTTGCCCTCTATCTGGGTGTTACTCCAGAACAGTTGGCAGAACGTATGGCTCAGCTGGAACCAGTTGCCATGCGCCTGGAAGTGAAGGAAGGCCAGCATGGTTGCCTGTTGATTAATGACTCGTATAACAGTGATATCAATTCACTGGATATCGCCCTCGATTTCATGCAACGTCGTAGTCAGGGTAAGAGTACGCTCATTCTTAGTGACATCGCCCAGAGTGGCAGAACAGATGCAGACCTCTATCGTGAGGTTAACGACCTATGTGTAAAGCGTGGTGTTAACCAACTGATAGGCATTGGTCCGCGTGTTACAGCTCAGCGCTCAGCATTCAATGTTGAGAAATCCTTATTCTTCGCTACTACCGATGATTTCTTGGCAAGTGATGCCTTCCGTTCGTTGCACGACGAGGTGGTCCTGATTAAGGGCGCCCGTGCTTTCGGATTTGATAGAATCTCGGAACAGTTGGAGCAGAAAGTGCATGAAACCATTTTGGAGGTTAACTTGAATGCCGTAGTAGATAATCTGAATTACTACCGCTCTTTCTTGAAACCAGAAACCAAGCTGGTATGTATGGTAAAGGCTGATGCCTATGGTGCTGGAGCTGTTGAGGTGGCAAAGACATTGCAAGACCATCGTGTAGATTATCTCGCTGTTGCCGTTGCTGACGAAGGTGCTACGCTGCGTCGTCATGGTATTACGCAGAATATCATGATTATGAATCCCGAGATGACGGCATTTAAGACGATGTTCGACTACGACCTTGAACCAGAGGTATATTCGTTCCGTTTGATGGATGCTCTTATCCGTGCGGCAGAGCAGCAGGGTATCACAGGTTGGCCTGTGCATATTAAGTTGGATACAGGCATGCATCGTTTAGGCTTCGATCCTGAACATGATATGGAAGAGGTTATTCGTCGACTGAAAGGTCAACAAGCCATTATCCCTCGTTCTGTATTCTCACACTTCGTAGGAAGCGATAGTGACGATTTTGATAACTTCTCGTCTATGCAGTTTGAGAAGTTTGACAAGGCCAGTCGCCAGTTGCAGGCAGCCTTTAATCACAAGATACTGCGCCACATGGATAATAGTGCGGCTATCGAGCACTTCCCCGAGCGTCAGATGGATATGTGCCGCTTAGGACTTGGACTCTATGGCTATGATCCTCGTACATCTGGCTCTGCACCTCTGCATCCCGTATCTACTCTTAAAACTACCATACTGCAATTGCGCCATGTGCCGAAAGAAGATACAGTGGGTTATAGCCGCAAGGGCATACTGACGCGTGATAGTGTGATAGCCGCTATTCCTATTGGTTATGCTGATGGCTTGAATCGTCATCTGGGACGTGGCGCATGCTATTGTCTGGTTAATGGTCAGAAGGCTCCGTACGTTGGCAACATCTGTATGGATGTCGCTATGATTGACGTGACGGATATACCTTGTAAGGAGGGTGATATGGTAGAAATCTTCGGTGAGCATCTGCCTGCTACCGTATTGTCTGATGTTCTTGATACCATCCCTTATGAGGTATTGACAAGTGTAAGCAATCGCGTGAAGAAGGTATATTTCCAAGACTAATTTAATTCCTTATAGATAATAAAAACTAAAAAATGAACGCTATTCAAACATCTAAGATGTCCAACTTCCGTTGGGTTATTTGTAGTCTACTATTCCTTGCTACAACCATTAACTACATGGACCGTCAGGTCCTGTCGTTGTTAAACACTAACTATATCTCGATAGACTTCCATTGGGATAACGATGACTACGGTACCATAACAGCCGTTTTCTCTCTCTTCTATGCAGCCATCTCTCTATTCGCTGGTAAATTCATCGACTGGATGGGTACTAAGAAGGGATACATCTTTGCTATTATCCTGTGGAGCATTGGTGCTTGTATGCATGCAGCATGCGGTATTGCTACATGCTGGATTGAAGGCGTTGACGGCATGGCGGTTTTGAAGACGATGGATAAAGCATCGCAGATGGGACTCTTCGGACTGACGGTAAGTGTTTGGCTATTTATTGGTTGTCGAATGATATTGGCTATGGGTGAATCAGGCAACTTCCCAGCAGCTATCAAGGTTACTGCGGAATATTTCCCCAAGAAAGACCGTGCCTTTGCAACCTCCATTTTCAATGCTGGTGCCTCTATCGGTGCCTTGGTAGCACCCCTGAGTATTCCTGCACTTGCTGATGCGTATGGATGGGAGATGGCATTTATTATCATTGGTGCCCTTGGCTTTGCTTGGGCAGGATTGTGGCTGTTTGTCTATACCAAACCATCTAAGAGTAAGTTTGTCAATGCCTCAGAGTTACTGTATATCGAGTCTGATGAAGATACCACTCCGCAGCCTGCCGAGGATGAGTCAGAAGACGATGGTGTGAAACTGTCAATCATAGACTGTTTTAAGTATCGTCAGACATGGGCCTTCATTGTAGGAAAACTATTCACCGATGGTGTGTGGTGGTTCTTCCTGTTCTGGGCTCCTGACTATTTCAACTCTTTAGGTTATCCTGTTACCACGATGACTGGTAAGATGCTCATCTTTGTGCTCTATCTTATTGTTACGGTGGTATCAATCTATGGTGGCTATCTGCCCAAACTGTTTGTCGAGAAGCGCGGAATGAATCCCTATGCTGGTCGTATGCGCGCCATGTTGATATTTGCCTTCTTCCCCATCTTCGCCATGTTTGCACAGCCACTTTCAGGTATCTCTCCCTGGATTCCAGCCATTATCATTGGCATAGCTGGCGCAGGCCATCAGTCATGGTCGGCTAATCTTTACTCTACCATTGGCGATATGTTCCCCAAATCAGCAGTAGCTACTATCACAGGTATCGGAACCATGTTTGGCGGATTGTGCAGCTTTGCTATCAACAAAGGCTCTGGTGTGTTGTTCGATTATGCTGAAGCACAAGGTCAGGCATTCACCTTCTTTGGTGAGACAGGTAAGACCGCAGGCTATATGATAGTGTTCTGCTATTGTGCTGTTGCCTACCTTATCGGATGGTGTATCATGAAGATTCTTGTACCAAAATACATGCCAGTTGTTGTAGAATAAGCGTTCTACGCAATTTTATATTGGAGAAATAAGTGAGAGGATGTGTTGTGGCGCATCCTCTCTTCTTTAGTTGTAAATCCTATAATTCCAGTACGCCCTCAGTACGGAGCCTCCGTACTGCAGTATTTTAGGCTCCGTACTCGAGTACTTTAGCTTCCGTACTGCAGTATTTCAGCTTCCGTACTCATTGAAAACCTATTATATACTCGTTCTTTTATCGTGATATAATCAAGTATTTTTACCTTTATTTTAACGAAATGCTTTGTAAGTGGCGAAAGAGGACTGTCTATTTTCTCTTGAAATCTATCTGCAAATCTCTCCTTTTTGTGTATGAATGGGCATTTGAAGTGATTCTAATCGTTAAATAAGTGTAATTGCAAAGATTGTGAAATGTTGCCTAAATTGTTAAAATTGCAAGTATTTAACATATAATAACACAAATGTACGTCAATAAGAGCAAAAAAACATTAATTTTGTCCGCAATTCAAGTATTGAAAACAAATTATTAATGCGTAAAGGTAGATTAAAATACCTTCTAGTTGTGTTGCTGTCCGCTTTGACAATGGTACTGGAGGCACAAAATCAAAACCGAGGGACTACTAACAAACCTAAGACAAGAAAAACATTTGCTCCTGTCAATCAGATGGTCCCAGTCGAGACATCCGGTGTTGATACACTGTCGATGCTCGACCGTTTTGCCTTGCGCACTAATTTGGTGGATTGGGCTATGCTGATTCCTAATATCGGAGCCGAATTTGATATCCGTAATACTAACTGGAACAGGTGGACTGTAGGAATTAATCTGCGCTATAACTGGCAAACCAGTCACACTTATCATCCCTCAATGGTTTATAACCTCTTTGAGGCACGCATTGAAGGTCGTCAATATTGGCGTGCCCGCCAGATAGATAAACGTGAGAATGCCCGTTATAAGGATCAGCCTCATAAACATTTCTACGATAAGATATTCTCTATCCGTCGTTCAAAAGTAAAGCATAAGGCTATTACATGGTATCGCGGCCTTTTTGCTTCCTATAATAAGTATTCTATACTCTTTGGCACAAACGGACACCAGGGAACTGCTTTTATGGGTGGTGTAACCTATGGATTCGTGCGTCCGATGTTTGCTTTCCAAAACGGTAACTCTATCGATTTGGAATTTGGTGTCAGCGGAGGTGTGATGTACTACAAGGATGAAGTCTATACACATGATATAGAAAACGACTGTTATCCATTGGTGGAGAAGAAGCCTGCTGCAATATTGCCGATGGTGAATGAGCTTCGTGTTGGTCTGGTCTATCGCTTAGGCCACGTTCCTGTATTGGCAAAATACCGCTATCGTCGTGATGTTGACTTAGACTATAATGCAAAGAAGGATGATATTCGCGACAGACGCTATAACTATCGTGATAGTGTGAAGAACTACGAGCATGACTACAATATGATACTTCGTAAGTTCTGGCACGTCTATGATTCTATTGCCCGAGTTGACAAAGCCAATCATCTGATGTCTATACAACAGATGCAGTCAGCAAAGTCAGAGAAGTCTTCAGAAAAGGCAAAGAAAGAAAAGAAGGTCAAGAAGGCTAAAGCATCTAAAAAGGATTCTGCAGCGGCTGTAGAGCCCAAAAGAAAGGAGGAAGGCCATGAGGAATAAATGGATACTACTTTCTGCTGTTGTGTGCTTGATGCTTGTATGTAGTTGTACAGAAGCCAGCCTCTGTGAAGACGGTGCTCATGCTGCTCATCAAAGTAATGTGCGTATCAATTATGAATGGCCAGACGGTACAACGCCGCCAGACTCAATGACTATCATGGCTGTGCGTGTGGTGAATCATCGTAAATTCGGTATGATAGTGTCTACCGAGAATCTGCGTGGACATTATTTCTACAATGCTCCCTCTAATGTAACAGAGTGGGTAGATCCCGATGCTGTGGACCCAGAGCCCAAGCCAGAACCAGATCCATCAGTCATTGGCGTGGTAGTAGATCCGGAAAAGCCGAATAATGGTGGCGAGGATCCCAATAATAATAATAAGGGTGAGGAAGAAGAAACGGATCCAACAACTTCAGAAGAGATTGTGGTTGATCACTTCACGTTGCCAGCAGGTACCTATAACTTCTTCACGATGGAGACAGATACCTCGAATGTGTATTATCGCAATGTCGTTGAGTATCTGAATGCAGCAGGTACGGGCTTGCAATATACAGAGATAGGATTGGAGTATAAAGTTCTGGAGTTGGACGATGAGAAACTGTATGTTCCGGGTAAGAACTACCAAGACTATAATCAGGGATTCAAGTATATCCGTACGGAGTGCCCTGCTATCTATATAGATCGCAAGGAACTGTTAGAGATTGGACAGAATGCTGATATGAACATTCAGTTCCAGCCCAAGATGTTGACGCAGAATCTGGATATCTATTTTAATATTAAGAAGATGACAGATGAAACTCCGTTTGTCGTTGACTCTGTGATAGCTGAGATATCAGGTATCCCGAGTAGAGTGAGTGTATTTGATGGTCACCTTTATCTGGCAAAGACCCGGAAGATGCTGTTCCGTACCACGCTGGAAGATACAAATGGAAATAAGATAGACGATACAACTACTAATGAGGAACTACGTGTGCATGGTAATATCAATGTTCTGAGCATCCTGCATAGTGAGCATCCTGCTAATGTGTCTGGGCCTGGTATCATGCAGATTGCTATTTATAGTCATACAGAACAAATGAATGATGCTGGTGTGGTGCAAAAAGGTCCAACTCGTCGTGTGCAAGGGCGCTTGAATCTCTATCAAACATTGGTGGATGCCGATTTGATAGAATATAGTGATGACTATCAATACGCGACGAAGCGCGTTGATCATGCCGTTCTTGAGATAGAGACAACGGCAGTGGTCACACCAAACGCCATTCAAGGAACCTCCTCGCAAGGCGGTATCAATGACTGGACATTCTGTACTGATGTTAGTACTGACGTAAATGGGGAACCGCTTGAGTTGTGAGTCGTCCATCAAGAGAGGAAAATTAAAAGGAAATGAGATATATAGTAAAGTACATAGTGGTGATGATAGCTGTAGCGAGCTTGGTAGCTTGCTCCAGTGAATCGTATCCTGGCATAGAATACGACCCTCATATGTCGGAAGACCTTGTCAATGATGAGAGCAGCATGAATGCTAATGGTAAGGTACCCGTCAATGTGCTGATTGGTGCCAATAGCTTCAGTATCTCTCAGGCTACTCGTGGTACTGGTCCGTTTACTGTGCCTGATGGTACTGATGACTATGCTACGAAACACTATAATCAAGCTATATTCCATATCTTCGCATTCCGTGACCATCGTGATGAAATAGGTAAGGATGCCGTAACGCCAGACTTCACTAAGCGTTCGGGTGATGAGAGTGATAGTCATGGTGACTGTCTGGTTGATGGTGTTACTCCGTTAGTTGGTATGGTGGCCAAACTGGATCCTGAAGGTGATATTAAGTTGCACATGAAGCGTATTAGCCAAAGAGCTGATAGTACCTTATATTATTATAGTCGTCATGCTGATAAGGGATATAACTTCTTTGTCTATCATATTGATGACTTTGTTCCAACAGCAGAGAATACGCATCGTGAGACAGATAAGATATCTTATGATGTCGAGATAGATGGCGCTCGTGACTTTATGGTAGGCTCTTCGCCAAGACTTACTCCGCAAGTGCTTTATGAAAGCTATCCTGATGCGGTGGATAAATTGTCTGCAGATGAGCGTAACTATATTCTGAATATAGGAAACTACAGTCGCTATGCTGCCGATCATGGTATTGATCCAATCGTGACAATTAATCACTTGTTGCCTCGTATCCGTTTTGTTTGCTATCCTGCAGATCCTTCAGCCAATAAGGTGCAGATTGAACGAATCACTTTGAGTAGTCGTCATGCAGGAAATCTTGTGGTAGCCAGTGCAGATTCTAAGGATATTGGTTTCTCTTCATTCGATGATGATCGTATAGATATTGCATTGGGTGAACGCAATCCTGATGGAGATCCATCTTCTCCTTATGTGCCATTGACACCAAAGAACAACATTGTAAACTGGGAACCTGGTATGGATTCGCAGAATTGGATGGAGAATGGTGGCACTGTTATTGGTGATGATTTGTTGTTAGCTCCTGATACAGAATATAAATTACATATTGTCTATACCCAAGAGCTGAGCGGCATTAATCCTGTGACAGGAGAACGAAACTCTAACGAGATTAGTGCCATCTATACTATTACAGCTCCTAAACTTGAAGAGAGTATGAATCCACAGACTGGCGAATACCAGTTCTTGGGTGGTCTAATCTATAATATAAATATAGGTGTGTATGGCTTACGGCCATTAGAGATGAATGTCGGTCTTGAAGGCTGGGAGGAAGGTGGTAATATCGATGTACAAGGTGATCCGCTGGAAGATGGTAGTGACTAATCTTTATTATAAAATATAGATTGAAATCGAGAACAAATTTGAATTTACCTTATTTATTAACTTAATTTTAAAGCTTATGAACAAAAAGTTTTATTTAGCACTTGCCGCAACAGCAGCGCTGTTCGCAAGTTGTTCGTCTGATGACGTTATCGGTAATGCGCGTCAAAATGCGCTTGACGAGAATGCTCCTGCAAAGATTGAAATTGGTATTGCACCAACTGTAGATGTTTCTCGTGGTACTGGTCGTGTGGGTGATGTAGCTGGTGCTGCTAATGCACAGTGGGCTGGTCAGAAATTCAGCGTTCTGATGCTGGAAAAGGGTACTATGTTGGGTGCCTATGAGGATCTGGCTCGTCAAACTCCAATCTTCAAAGGTGCAGAGATGACTGCTGATGGCGTAACCGTTATTGCTTTGGATAATGATGCTGTTTACTATCCTACAACTACAGCGACCCCTAACGCTACTGCAGTTTATGATTTCTGGGGATATCGCTTAGATAATAGTGAAACCCCAACGGCAGGTACTCCTGTGTTTAATGGCTATGATGATGCAACTGCAACTCAGATTACAGTTCCATTTGAAATCAATGGTACACAGGATATCATGGTTGCAACAACTGCTCCTTCAGATGCTGCGTATGCTGATGCTAATCCTGCTAATATCTATTCAGCAAAGTCAGCCCGCAATGGTGTAGTTCCTAACCTGAGCTTTAAGCACTTGTTGACCAGCTTGACATTCAAGGTTAAGGCAAAGTCAAGAGATATCACTACAGCTGCAACAAATCCAACTACAGATGTAAACTGGATGCCTGGTTATCAGATTACCAATATTACTCTGCAGTCTATGTCTACCGGTGAACTGATTGTTGCTTATACTGGTGATGAACCTGCTAATCGTATTATTTGGGACGATACTAAGAGTTGGGCTAATCCTGACGATCTTGCCACATTCCAGTTACAGTGCCGCAAGAGAGAAGTAGCCCATGCTGCAGTTATTGAGATGGTTCCCATTAGATCAAATGCAACTCTTAATGTTGATTATCCTGCAGGTTATGTGGATATGGCTGGTAATCATTCTTATACCATCGGTGCTGATCTGCTGACTATGGATGTTTATGATAGTGATGTAAAGGACGCAGAGACGGGGCTTCCTACAGGACATAAGACTACACTTCAAGCCTTGAAGGATGCGTCAACAGATCCTTATGTTACCGGTTATATCCTGACTTATAATGAAACAGATCGTATTGCTTTTGAGTCAACAGCAAAGAATTATGAGTGTGACTATACGGCTACTTCACTTGGTGTAACAAGTGACCTTGTTCCATTCAAAGATAATGCTGATGTAGATCCCGTTGTCCTTGGTTGGACTGGTTATTCTGCTGGTGCTGCTGCACATACAGATGCTGTTGAACAGCCGGCAATGGATGCAACTGCATATGGCGCACTTGACCCTGCAGTTCAGGGTGGAGATGTTGATGATGCAGGATTGACTGCTGCTACAGTTCAGGCTAACGATGGTATGTTCTATCACAATACTGCTGATGGTAAATACTACCAGATCGTCTATACCGCTGAAGTTCCCGCTGCTGCTGGTACTGCTGCTGTTTCAAAGGTTGGTGAACCAATGCTGGTTGCTCCTTCTAACGATGCAGCTAATAGTGGCTATCAGGTAAAAGTTACTTATAAGTATTGGAAGAAGCAGACTGCAAGTCAGGCTGTTGAAGTAGAAAAGACTACTGAAGCAATTAAGGTTAACAATTATACGATTGTTGGTGGTGCAAGAGCATTAGGCGAATTCTTGCCAGGTAAGAACTACAATGTAACCATTACCCTCTACTCTGATGGTGAGGTACTGAATGGTGAAGCTACTTCTGAGCCTTGGGAAGATGGTGGTGACCTTGACGCAGGTGATGAGTAAGTCAATTATTCTGATTGTATAGGACAGCAGTACCCCGATAGGGGGCTGCTGCCC
Source organism: Prevotellaceae bacterium HUN156 (assembly GCA_900119285.1). Taxonomy (GTDB): domain Bacteria; phylum Bacteroidota; class Bacteroidia; order Bacteroidales; family Bacteroidaceae; genus Prevotella. The sequence continues at coordinate 158,508 of FPIT01000006.1, read as the reverse complement.
CTTCACGAATCCAACAAGGTCTAATTAATACTTTGAATTCATGAAGACAAGATATTTTGTATATGGCATGATGATGTTTCTGCTGGCAGGTTGCTCAAGTAATGATGATTTGTTAGTGGAAAGACCAGTAGTGCCAGATATGGATGTAGAGAATGTCACTCGTGATGACTTGATGGGTGATGTTCCTATAGAATTTGCCAGTATCGGAGGTAGTGCTACTGTTGAAATGACCAGAGGCTCTTCTAATGTCAATGGTGCATTCCAATCAGGGACAATGGGTATCTATTGTATTGGTGCAAAGAAAATCAATGAGGTAGATGCACAAGAACCTAAGATGGGTGGATACAACACTGCATTATGGCAAATTCTGAATCTATGGCTGGAAAACGTAAGTGCTCATGTTGAATCTCTTAATAATGGAAACAATGAGGGATATATCGCATGGGATAATCCAGAAGAGAGACACTACTATCCCAAAAAGGACTGGTATGCATACAAGTTTGCAGCTTATCACCCACGAACAGATTATATTGTGAGGTCTGAATCGGCAGTTATGGCATTTATTCCTATTGATGGTAATGATGATGTCTTTACTGCTATTGCTGATGATCCTCATGCTAGTATCGATCCTGAAACTGACGCGAAGGCATATAGTCAGCAGTATTTCGAAGCTGTGGGTGTTGATAATGTCACTCCTGACCACAAACCGTATTATAACTTCAAGCATCTGACAAGCAGATTGAAGTTTAAGGTGAAGTTAAAGGAGGATTGCGAACGTGAAATGCATGTAGACAGTATTAGTTTTACAGACTTCCCCAATATCATGAAGGTGTCGTTGGCAAAGTTTGATAATGGTGAGCTTATCAATAACTGGAATAACTATAATTTCGTCTTAAATATGGACGATTATATGCCTCAGAAATTGAAGAATGATCTGCCAACAAAGACTGTTACTGTAAACGGACAACCAGAGGAAAAGGTAGTGGTGAACGGACATTTCTGGCTACGTGATGTTGATGACTCAAGCATTGGTGAGAAAGTGAATGGAAATTATAAGTACGTTCTTAACACCAATGATTATATAGATGTAGGTGATTGCATCATGATACCACCTGTATACAAGAGTCACTCTAAGTCTACTATCAAATTGCAGGTATTCCTGCGGGATAATTATGGGAATCTGTATACAACGCTGCAGCCCATAGAGGTGGCTGCTCCAGAGGCAGATCCTGCAGATCCTGAGGATAAGGGAGGATGGAAGAGTGGTAAATCTTATACAGTTAGAGTGTCTGTCGGTGGCAATATCTTCTTTATGGATCAGACTCGCGGACAGATGACTGCTCAGCTTGATGACTATGAAGAAGAAGACACAATAGATGTAACCGATTAATCTATGGAGTTGACCTTCTGAGCAATGACGGGGCCGCAAGGCCATCGGCCCCGTCATTGTTATTAAAACAAGGAATTGAACAATGAAGAAAGAACTATTAATTGCTATTATATCGCTATTAATCTTCAGCATGGAGACAAAGGCGCAGTTGGTGGTGGTGAATACCGAAGCTACTAGCGATATGCTGATGGCTCCAAGCCTGGGATTAGAGATTGTAACGGGCAATCGTAGCTCTATTGGTATTAATGCTTTGTATAGTAAAGGGCTTTTAGGAAAGGATTTTAAGATTTCTGCCATTCAACCAGAATATCGCTATTGGTTTTCTGGACGTCCCATTAATAAGTGGTTTGTGGGCGGCGGTGGCATCGCTGCACTTTTCGATGTGAAAAGGAAAGGGAAGGTATATGATGGTTATGGATTTGGTGTGGGTGTTACCTACGGATATGTATGGAATCTGACAGAACGCTTGAGCATTGACTTTCATAGTGGCTTCGGATTATTCTTCTATACTCGCAAGGAGTATTTCATGACGGATAATTATGATGTAGACTATGCTGTCGATGGCGTTCAACGCTCTAATGCTACTGGCTACTATTTGTTGCCTACACGTGTCGGTATATCGGTGTCGTACATTCTGAGATAATTATACTCAATAATAAGGAACGAATATGAGAAAAATACTCGCAATACTGCTGCTTCTGTTACCCCTGACGATGATGGCTCAAGAGGAAGGCTCTGAGACTATGCAGGTCAGAGGTAACATCAAGTTCGTTAACGATGCTGGTGAGCGAGTGGACGGTCCTGATGTGTTGTGGTATGGTGTCTTGGATAAAAAGGTGGCTCGTGAGGCTTATCGCAAGTTGCAACTTGCCAAGGTGAAGGATGATGCTGAACGCGAAGTGGAGATGACGAATATTCGTAATGAATATAGTATAGATGCTCGTGCCAAGCGTGGTGTGTTCAAGAAGAATGCTATGGCATCAATGGCATTGATCTTTGTTGATGAGGAGAATGGTGAGGTCCTGATGGTGGATATTGAGAAGGATAAGACACAGTATAAGGACATCGTCATGAAACTAAAACAGACAAAGACGGTTGTCGCTACGGGTGAATTACGACAGATGGACATCAATGTGGTAAGTACTGATGATGCGGATGATGGTAATGAACGTTTTAATTTGCATATCGAACTTGCACCTGGTACGGCACGCACCGATTCACGATTGATTATTCAGACATTTGCAGTGGATTGTCAAACGGAAGATACGCTAGGCTATCTGGCTTCGTTGGTCTTTGAGGGTGATATGTATCACCATATGCAGAATAAACGCATGGCTTTTGATTATGACAAGAACGACAAACTGGCAAGATATTATCGCCGTAATGCCGTCTTGCGAGAGGATAAGCGCTTTGTGTTGGATACAACGCTGGTATGGCCGAAACCCTCAACAATGAAAGATCGCTCGTTCCGTGGTCCATGTACCTATGTGTTTGAAGACTTTCATCATCCCTATTTCCGTAAAGACTTGGAGGGAACGTGCCTGAAGCGTCGCCCGTTTAAGATGTTGGACTTTACTGCTGCCTTGCATGACATAGAACTGACACAGGAGTTCTATGAAAAAGCGGAGTCACAGTTCCAAAAGAAAAATACAAAGATTGACCTGCGCTTTGAGGTTGGTACCAGCAAGCTGATTCAAGACTCGTTGAACGCTGTAGTACAGAATAAGTTCGTTAAGGAGATTGCATCGTATGGTAACTCGTTGGTAGAACTGACTATTGTGGGTGGTGCATCGCCTGACGGCTCGATGAAAGTAAATGAGGAACTTGCACGCCAGCGTGCCAGTGTGGCAAAGAATATGTTGGGACGTGTTGCTGTTACGCCGCGTATAACAACTGAGGTTCATACTTGGAATGATGTGGCCAAAGCATTGCGCGATATGGATAAAGTGCTACAGGCTGAGAAGATAGAGGAAATCATAGAGGCTACAGCTGATGATCAGGCTCGTTATAGTCAGATTAAAACACTGAATTTCTATGAATATGATATCGTTCCTATACTGAACAATCAGCGCGCGATGACTTGTAAATATATGTATCAGAACAATCGTCCGATGGAACCTGAAGAGTGTGTTCAAGCGTTCCGCACTTTCAGAAAAGACTATTGGGAAGGTACTAAGCACTTTTCTACGGGTGACTTCTATAATCTGTATGACTTGCTGGAAGATAGTTTAGAGATAGATACGCTGACTACTATTGCCTATCGCGAGATAGTGAGCATGCCTGACTATGAGAAGGAAAACGTGATATCGCCATATGTCTGTAACCTGATGGCTATGCAGCAGATGAAGCGTGGAACACCGAACGTGGAGATTCTCAAACCATTTATCGACTTTAAACGTCGAGGAAAGGTCGGAGCTGGCTATGGTATCAATGTAGATCAGTATGTGACTGGACGTGGTAACATTAAGTTTAATCGCCAACAGATAGTTGCAAATCAGGCTGCTTGCTACTATATGGAACAAAAAGTTGATACAGCGTTGTTTCTTATAGAATGGTTGAAAGACTGTAAGGTTGAAGATGAAGGTACGGAACAGTTGGAGAACCTTATTAACTTGAAGAAGTTGCACTTCAAAGGTAATCGTACTGCCAAGGAAGAAGCAGACTATCAGCGCGCTAAAAGTGCTGTGCTGGCTATGAGTGATGAAAATAAAGCTATCCTTTATACGGAGATTGAGGAATGGGGACAGCGTGACCATGCCATGCAATGGATCAATAAGATGGATGATAATAATCCACGCAAATGGTATCTGAAAGGAATTTTGGCTGCCATTAATCTGCACACAAACAAGAGCGAAGATCCTCTGACTTCATATGGGGAAGAAGATAGTGAGGAAGAAAGTGATGGACAATTCTATCGTTGGAGTCCTGAGAAATTGGAGCAATATCAAGCAGACCAGTGGGATGATCCTGAAAAGGCAAAAGCTTTAGAGGAGTATAAACAGAAGTTGTTGCAATATAAAAAAGAACATAATGATGAGGAGCCTCCTTTTGCTCCTGAATCTGTTAGCTCTCACAGAAATAAGACTTCATCAGTGGTTGATGTGGATAGGTTCAAGGGTATTCCACAGTATCTGGGTTATTTCCAGCATTGTTTCGATTTAGATGCAACAAAGACATATCTCCGCTATTATCATAATGAGAGTCATGTCAATGAGGAATTGCGCAAAGTATATAAGTATAAATTGAAAAATCGCGAGTTATATCGTGAGATGTTCAAACTGCTGAAAAAACGCGATGCAGAGAAAAGTGATGTAAGTGAACCTAATGAAAATGAGAAGTCTGATGCCTCTGATGGGGACTCCGACAATGAAGGAAAGGAGGAGACAAAGGCATGAGACGACTGACGATACTCCTGTTGTTAGCTATGATGGCGATAGGGCAGAGCATGGCGAAGCCCGTGGTAATGTCATCGCTGGCCATTCCAGCTGATACTACTCGCTATGGAGAAGATACGGAGGAAGATGAGAATGGAACGGCCACTCAAGGAAATACACATGTGGCTCGCGACTTGGTGGTTGATGGCTATAATGCTATCAACGATGTTATGGAAGGTCGCTATGTGCCAGTGGGTGAAACATTTCTGAATACTCCTAAATGGCTGCGAAATCTGTATGTTCAGGGCGGCGTTGGATTGGAACAGATTAATCCGCCAACAAATGATTATAAAATTTCCCTGATGCGTTATGTTCAATTGGGCGTAGGAAAGGATCTTAATCATTTGCATGCTGTTCGTGCAATGTTTCATAGTGCATGGGGACATCAGCAATATAAAGAATTGACATTGACTAAATATGGGCTGAAAGTAGAACATCTCTATAATTTGTCTTCGTATATGTCGGGCTTTAATCCGACTCGATTGATGAGCTTGTCTACCATATTAGGCGTGGGTGCACAGTACTCGAAGATGCAATTGGATGATAGTGGAATGTCTTTTGAGGGACACTTTGGCTTACAGTTCCGTTTCTTCACAGGACCGAAGGCGTATATGAGCATAGAACCATATGTGGGAATCGGCGGTGATAAAATGGATGTCAGTGGTAATCGAAATTGGCGTAAAGCCGACATCTTCTATGGTGCAAATGTAAACTTTGTGTATTATATCAATAATAATTTGTCGCCAGAGTCGAAACGCAGATTGCTTGGAACGCAGAGCGCTCGTAACAGAATGTCTGTTGACTCGCTGATGGAGAAATGGCAACAGCCTTGGTTCGTACAATTGTCTACTGGTGCAGCCATGATGCAGGATCAACCTAATCTAAGCATGAGCAAGACACTGGGCTCGGAAGTAATGCTGACGGCAGGTAGATGGTTGTCTCCTGTTGCTGGATTCAGAGGAAGCATCTATTCAAGAGCGAATGTTTGGAGAAAAGAAACACAAGATGTCTTAGGTCAGAATTCAAAGACTGTCTACCAGTTAGATATGCACAATGTGACCCTTGGCGGCCGTTTTGAGGCAATGTTTAACCCATTGGGATTCTTAAAGAATTTCTATTGGGATGCGCCTCTGGGTTTCTATTTGGTGGGTGGTGTAGAACTTGGATGGTTACTCAAGTCGCAGGCTGAGGTGTTGAGTTGTAGTACAATAGGATGGGGTGGTGGTATTAACCTGTGGTATCAGATGACACCAGGAATGAAAGTGTTTGTGGAGCCACGCTTTATGCATAACGATTATAAAATTCCATATACTAATGTCGAATGGGTAAAACGTTATTCAGATAACTATATCTCAGTAAATTTGGGTATGGCAGTAGAACTCCGTGATGACCAACGATACTATGAACATAGTTATGAGGAAGAATTCGTTAATGACCGGTTGCGTAAGATAAAAGTTGGACTTGCTGGAGGTACACACTTCTTGCAGACAGAACGTGGTTCTACGTCTGGTACTGGAATAGGATACAACGGAATGGTATATGGCGAATATAGTTTTGACAGGCTAAAGAGTGCTCGCGTAGGAGTGGAGTTTGTTAACTTCCAGCGTTTGAACTTGACACCATATATTGATTACAATATGGATTATCCTGAGGCAGGAAATGCTCCAGTAGAGCGTAATGGACTAATAAATCATAAGTATTCATTCTTCCTTATTACGACAAGTGGCATGGCAGATCTCAATTATCTCACTATGCATTACCAACCCCAGAAGTTCCGCCTCTATGCTTTTGGTGGACCGACATTCGTCTATGTGATGAAGTACACGCAACAATTGTCAAATCTGGAACGACTGATGCTGAATCATGCGGTAGAGCCTAAAGAAGCAAGTAAGGTGGGCTTTGGCATAGGTGCTCATCTGGGGCTGAAAATGGAATATCGTATTACAAATAGGATAAGTGCAGTATTCATACCAACACTCTATATGTTGGGTACCACAAAGATGCCTGGTATTGAATTTACTAAGTTGAAACTGATAAATACTTTCAATCTTGGTGCACAGTATAGTTTCTAAATGGATAAAAGGGATGTGTGATATGAAGATGAATCATAGAATCAGATATGTAATGTGCATGGTACTGATGTTGATCGCAGTAATGCCTGTTAAAGCACAAAACGATGAACGTGCTTTGGCAGCTGCTGTCGATACGATTATCCGTGTATATACTCAGACTAATATCGTTGATCGTATCGTTGAGGATGCCTTTGAGAAACGTAAAACTGCATATATGGCTACTCGTATTGCGAAGTCATACTATAATTATAATGAAGAGTCGGATAAATATAAAGACATGTTCCATAAGATTCGACAGTTTCATAGGAATGATACGACAATGGCTTTCAAGTATATCCGTCGTGCATTATCAATAGACCCTAAGTACGGAGAAGCTTACGTTACTGCATGCGACATCTTGGACTATGATGGTCAAACGGATGAAGGCCTGAAGTGGTTGCATCGAGGAGAACAACAGAATCCGAATGATTCGTCTCTGTGCTTGGCTAATGCCACGATTCTGGCCCGAACAGATTTGAACGCTGCAGTCGCCAAGTTGGAAGAATTTAAGAAGATAAATCCAGCTTTCCCTGTTAACCTCTATATAGCCCGTATTTATGATAAGATTGACGTAAAAGGAAATGAATATCGTGCACAAGTTGCTGAATATTACGGAAAGATTGATAAATCGCAAATGACACAGGGTGATATGGAAACCTATGTTATGAGTCTTTTCTATTCTGGACAAAATGATGAGTGTAACTTGCAAGCAGAAGAAGGACTGAAATATTTTCCTCGAAGTCTTGCCTTAAACAGATTCTATTTCCGCTCATTAATACCTTTGAAGAAATATGCTGAGGCTATTACTGCTTTTGATAATTTGAAAGCTTCTGAGAATTCTATTCTTGAGATTCGTGATACAATCAACTATGCTGCGGCATTGGCTGGTATGAAGAAATTTGATGCGGCAATGGCTCTTTATGATGAAATCCTTGCCAAACCTCATTTGTCGGAAAACGATAGAAATGCAACGAATACCTACATCAATCAATGTATGCAGGCCAGGGTAAAGGATTATACTGATATGGGCGACTATCAGCAAGCAATTGATTTTTATTCAGAATTCATTGCAAAGCGTCGTGCAGAGGGAAAACTTGATGATATGATGAACTATACGCTTGCCAATATCTACATAGATTGGTCTGCAGAACAGAATGGACAGGAGAAAGTGGCTACTCTGATGAAGGCTGATAAAATTCTGGAAGATGCTATTGCAAATGTTAAGATGAAAGGTAACGCTGTTACGTTTGCTGCAGTACGAATATTTAGTATCTATTTCAAGATAGACCCAACGGCAGAGTCTGGTGTTGGTATTCCTGCCATCAATCTCTATGAACGCCTTTTGACGGCAGATGGCGAGGCGCCAACGGGGGCTAATGCGTCACGATTGGTGATGGCATATAGATATATGATGGGCTATTATGCTTATGCTAAAGCTGATTATAAAACAGCAATGGTCTATGCCGATAAGATATTGGACATAGACCCATTGAATGATAGTGCTTTGAAATTCTCTCAAGCGATGTCTAAAGCTGGCAGCCGTCGTAGCCGATAATCAGATAAATCCCTGTTTCTTGAGTGTCTCCATTAATGTGGCAGACATAGCTTCGTTGTCTTTCTTAGTATAACGGATATCTGTGAAGATCTGAGCTAATGTCTCCTTGTGGTTAATCTCGCAGAAATGACGATTCTCTTCCAAATTCTCTTTGTTGTGATAATAAGTGTCAATGTCCTTTGATGTATAGTCTTTGTATGTTTCGTTATGAACAAAGCTTTCCAAAGGAAGACGGTCGGAGAGTGAAGGCGCTTCGGCAGGCCAACCAACAGTTAATGTGGCAATAGGCATTACTAACTTGGGTAACTGTAGGATGTCAATAATCAGTTGGGGCTGATAGACGGTTGTGCCTAAATAGCAATAGCCAAGTCCTTCTTCATCCATCAGGTTGCACAATGTTTGAGTATAGAGTAGTGCGTCAATGGCTGCATTTTGGTAAGATAAAAAGTTGTTGTAGCCAGGTTGTGCATTTCGCTCTTCGCACCAACGTGTCGTACGTCGAAAGTCTGCACAGATGGTTAATATTACTGGAGCCTGCTTAACCATTGGTTGATTGAAGTGGGCAGGTGACAATCGTTCCTTCATTTCCTCACTGCGTGTGACTATGACGGAATATAGTTGTAAGTTACCCATTGTCTGTGTTCTGCTGGCTTCTGTCAGCAACTTGCTGAGAAGTTCTGAGCTTACTTCTCGGTCACTATATTGACGAATGCTTCGCCGTGTTGCTAAATTCTTCATGGCGTCAAAGGTACAAAAAAATACTGAAACAGACAACTTTTTGTTTATTTTAAGAAAGAAAGTTATCCCAAAATGGAAACTTTTTTGTATCTTTGCAATCGATAAACGTTTATTGATTATTATGACAGAAATGAAAGTGACGCTGGTAAATCGACTGGCTCGTCGTATGACAACTGCCAGCCAGCACACAGGAAACCCGTTGACGGAGCAGCAGGCTCAGCAGTTGTTGAGTAAAATGTTGGGTGCATTGACTGCAGAAGAACAACAGTTAGTGACAACCGTTGGTGACATAGCCATGAAGGAAATTATACAGAATCAACGTCCTGAAGTGACGGAAATTCGACCGAATGAGTTGGAGTGTGACGTTGTGCGCTTCCAAAATAATAAGGATAAGTGGGTGGCCTTGGTAGGTTTGCTCAATGGTTATCCTTATGAAATCTTTACTGGATTGCAGGATGATGAAGAGGGCATTTTGTTGCCTAAATCTGTTACCAAAGGTAAGATTATTAAGCAAATGAATCCAGATGGTTCGAAACGCTATGACTTCCAGTTTGAAAATACGCGTGGTTACAAGATCACAGTAGAGGGCTTGTCGGAGAAGTTTAATCCCGAATATTGGAACTATGCTAAACTCATCAGTGGCGTATTGCGTTATCGTATGCCTATTGAACATGTCATCAAGCTTGTCTCTTCGTTGCAATTACAGTCGGAGAGTATCAATACTTGGAAGAATGGTGTGGAGCGAGCTTTGAAGAAATATCTGGGAGATGGTGAAGAAACAGAGTATGACGATAACTCAGAGTCGCATACATCTGCATGACATGCGTTTCTATGCCTATCATGGCGTGATAGAACAGGAACGCAGGGTAGGTGGAGAATATATTGTATCGTTGTGCGTTGATGCAGATCTTAGTCGACCTGTCGTAAGTGATAGCGTCAATGATACGCTAAATTATGCAGAACTATATCGTGTCGTTGCTAAGGAAATGTCACAGCCCTCTTGTTTGTTAGAGCATGTCGCAGGCAGAATAGGTCAACGTGTGTTGGACAACTTTCCACAGGTGAAAACCCTAAATGTCCGTGTTACGAAGTGCAACCCGCCAATGGGAGCTGATTGTAAGGGCGCTAGTGTGGAAATGACTATAGAAAGATAAATAGAAAAGGTAAGATAATAACGTGAGACGATTATATATATTATATATATTGATGTTGGTGGCAGTGATTGGCTTTGCTGCTAACAAACGCTTTACATTGGTTATTGATGCAGGACATGGCGGACATGATGCTGGTGCAGTGGGTACTATAACGAAAGAGAAAATTATCAACTTGAATGTTGCTTTGGCTTTTGGACAACTGGTGGAACAGAACTGTCCAGATGTGAAAGTGGTGTATACTCGTAAGACTGATGTGTTTATTCCTTTGCATACTCGAGCTGACATCGCCAATCGTAATAAAGCCGATTTGTTTATCTCTATTCATACCAACGCATTGCCGAAAGGACGTATCTCGCGAGGCTTAGAGACTTATACGCTGGGTATGCACCGTGCTGCTGATAATCTGGCGGTGGCTAAGCGAGAGAATGAGGTAATCCTCTATGAGAAAGACTATAAGCAGCGTTATCAAGGTTTTGATCCCAATTCATCAGAGAGTTATATCATGTTTGAGTTTATGCAGGATCATAATATGGCACAGAGCGTAGAACTTGCTAAGTATGTGCAGCGTCGTACGTGTGTTGCTGCAGGCCGCCCTGATAAAGGCGTGAAACAAGCAGGATTCCTCGTGTTACGTGAGACATCAATGCCAAGCTGCTTGATAGAGCTTGGTTTTATCTCTACACCCGATGAAGAACGTTTTCTGGATTCTAGTGCTGGTGTCAGTCAGTTGAGTCGTGGCATTTATCAGGCGTTCTTGGATTATAAGCGCAAATATGATACCCACGTCGGTGTTCCCTATAAGCCGGAACCTCAACAAGAGGTGTCTATTCCGTCGGTAATACCTGAAACCGATAAACAGGAACTGAAAAAAAACAGTAAGAAAGAAAAGAAAGAAAAATCAAAGGATGTAGAGGTACAGGTGAAACAGGTATCGAATCCTCAGGTTCTACCTGTAGATACTGTTGCTACGTCGTCTACTTCAGTTTCATCCAATTCTATAGTTACTTCAACACCAATATTCAAGGTCCAGATTCTAGCAAGTGCTTCGAAGTTGCCTTCCTCTTCACCTCAGCTGAAAGGACAAGAGGGAGTTGATAGCTATGAAGAAGGGGGCTTGTATAAGTTTACCATAGGAGCCTCAACTGACTATAATGAAATATCCCAATTGCGTAAGTCGGTATTAGAAAAGTTCCCCCAGGCTTTCATTATTGCTTTCAAAGATGGAAAGAAAATGGATGTACGTCTGGCTATAGAGGAATTTAAGAATAAAAAAGCAAAAAAGTAAAAGATTAAAATTTGATAGACATGAAACTAACTAAGGAAATTAAAATAGCATTGGCCTCAATTGTTGGTATTGTTACGCTATTTCTCGGACTACAGTTCTTAAAAGGATTGACGGGCTTCTCTAATGATAATACAATTTATGTGTCTTTCAGTGACGCCACGGGCTTGTCTGTTTCATCTCCAGTGTATGCCAATGGCTATCGTGTGGGTGTAGTGAAGTCTCTTAATTATGATTATAATCCTCATGGAAAGATTGTTGCAGAGGTTGGTCTGAATAAAGAGATGCGTGTCCCTCGTGGTTCGCGGGCAGAATTGGCTAGTGACTTGTTGGGCAATATCAAAATCAATCTTGTACTTGGTGGTGACCCGTTAAACATGATTGCAGCAGGCGATACGATTAGTGGAGCTATGGAGGTTGGCATTATGACTAAAGTTAGTGAGATGATGCCTGTTATTTTAGATATCGCTCCTAAGTTGGATAGCATTATGATAAATCTTAATGTTTTACTGGCTGATCCCGCGTTACGTAATACACTTCATAATGTCGAAGGTATGACGAATAACCTGAATGCAACCAGTAAGGAGTTGAGGGCATTGTCTGCAACGCTGAATCGTGAGATGCCTGCGATGTTGCATAAGACCAATGGAGTCCTGGATAATACACAACAGTTGACGGCAAATCTCTCGGCTGTTGATGTAGCAGAAATGACAGCGAAGGTCAACAAAACATTAGCTAATGTAGAACAGATGACGCAAAAACTCAATAGTAACGAAGGTACGTTGGGCTTGTTGATGCGTGACAAATCTCTCTATAATAACCTAAATGCAACGGCGGCTAGTGCAGATTCGCTAATGAAAGATCTGAAGGCACATCCTAAGCGTTATGTCCACTTCTCTGTTTTTGGGAAAAAGGACAAATAAGAGATTCGCAATTTTTAATTTGTCTAAATAGATAGACTTTTTGATTGTTGCTTTTACTTGATACTCTGAAGTGCTTGATATAGTACACTTTCGGGGAGTTTGAAATATTAGGCGTGCACACTGTGTTTGCGGTGTGCATACTTTTTATAACTTACTGTTATACAACAAAATGCATATTTGCAAGGAATTTTTTGAATAAAAAGTCTTAAAAAGTGGTTAACGTTCGCAATATTAGGAGTTTACAAATTTTGTTCTGAATAAGTATAAATTGAACAGATTTGTTTGTTTGAAAAAAAATACCGACCTTTGCAATCGGAAACAAAAACCGAAGACTACAATCGTCTTTTAATTATTATAAAAATATAGTAACGCCGCATGGTAAATAATCCAAAGGCGCTTTGGGACAACTGCCTTAATCTGATTAAGGAACTTGTCACTGAGCAGCAATTCAAGACATGGTTCGCGCCCATCGTCTTCGAGCAATACAACGAAGACAGCCGAACTCTCCTCGTGCAAGTACCGAGTCGGTACGTGTATGAGTACTTGGAGCAATACTATGTGGCATTGCTGGATAAGGTGCTTCATCGTTGTTTCGGAACTAACGTACAACTTAACTATCGTATCGTTGTAGATAAGAAAAATAAGATTACTGTCGACGAAGAGGGTAGTGAGCCTGTAAATATCAATTCTGTTGGTGGTGTAACAACAACCAATAAAGCACCATCAACACTTGATAGCGCCGTTCCACAGGATCTGAATCCGCAGTTAGATATTCATAAGACCTTCCAGAGCTATATAGAGGGAGATTCTAATAAGCTCCCACGTACGGTTGGTCTCTCTATTGCTGAACATCCAGGAAAGTCAACCTTCAATCCGTTCTTTATTTATGGACCATCAGGTTGTGGTAAGACACATTTGATTAATGCCATTGGCGTACGTTGTAAGGAGATGTATCCTCATAAGCGTGTTCTTTATGTGTCTGCTCGCTTGTTTCAGGTTCAGTTTACAGATGCAAGTCGTAAAAATACGATTAACGACTTTATCAATTTCTATCAGACGATTGACGTATTGATTGTTGATGATGTACAAGAGTGGGCTACAGCTGAGAAAACGGTGGCAACATTCTTCTACATTTTCGATCATCTCTTCCGCTTGGGTAAGCAAATTATATTGGCCAGTGACCGTCCTCCCGTAGATTTGGGTTGGTTGCATGAGCGTATGCTGACTCGTTTCTCTTGTGGACTGATTGCTGAATTGGAGAAACCCAATGCACAGTTATGCGTTGATATTTTGAATGCGAAATGTCGTCGTGATGGTCTGAAGATACCTGCAGATGTAATCCAGTTTATTGCAGAAACGGCAAATGGTAGCGTTCGTGATCTAGAGGGTGTCATTAACTCGTTGTTGGCATACTCAGTAGTTTATAATTCTGATATTGATATGCGATTGGCTGAGCGTGTCGTAAAGCGCGCTGTCAAGATTGACAATAAGCCACTGACTGTAGATGATATTTTGGAGAAAGTATGTAATCACTATAATGTATCGCAGCAGAATGTATTTAGCAAGAGTCGTAAACGTGACTTCGTAATGGTACGTCAGATATCGATGTATCTTGCTCAAAAGTACACCAAGATGCCAGCATCACGTATTGGTCAGCTCATTGGTGGACGTGACCATTCAACGGTTATCCATAGTTGCTCTACCGTCGAACAACGTTTGAAGATCGATAAAGCATTCTCTGCAGAATTGAGTAGCATTGAAAATTCATTCAAATTGAAAAAATAAACAATAAGACAATATAAAAAAGCTGCGCTTCCGATGATTGGACAGTGCAGCTTTTTATTTCTTATTTTTACCTATATTACAGGTTGTCTTTTTCGATATCCTTGAAATATTTGTAGGTAGCTACTTTCAGCTCGTCTGTAGCAGGTTCATCGGCAACGATGATTCCGTGCTGATGCATTTGCAGGGCAGAGATGGTCCATTCGTGTGTGACTGCACCCTCTATGGCGGCTTTTAATGCACGGGCTTTGTGGTGTCCGTTCACAAGAATCATAACTTCTTTGGCATCCATTACAGTGCCAACCCCAACTGTCAGAGCTAACTTGGGAACCTTATTGACGTCGTTATCGAAGAAACGGCTGTTGGCAATAATGGTATCAGTCGTCAGTGTCTTAACGCGTGTACGGCTGGTTAGCGAAGAGTACGGCTCGTTGAATGCGATGTGGCCATCAGGACCAATGCCACCAATGAATAAGTCAACACCACCAGCCTCACGAATCATCTCTTCGTAGTGGGCGCACTCGGCAGCTAAATCGTTGGCGTTACCATTGAGAATATGGATGTTTTCTTTGGGGCAATCAATGTGGTCAAACAAATTGCGAGCCATAAAGGAGTGATAACTCTCGGGATGGTCTTCCGGCAGTCCTACGTATTCGTCCATATTGAAAGTCAGTACATTTTTAAATGATACACGACCTTCTTTGTTGGCTTTTACTAGACATGCATACATGCCTTCAGGTGAAGAACCGGTAGGCAGACCTAATACGAATGGCTTCTCTTTTGTGGGCTTGAAGGCGTTAATACGCTCTATTACATGCTCTGCAGCCCATTGTGACATTTTTTGATAGTTAGGTTCAATAATTACTCTCATAAGTTTTAGTGTTAAAAAACGATGTTGCTTGCAAAGGTAAGAAAAATATTTAGATATGACGGATGGTTGTTGAAAAAATTATAGATTAAAATTTGCAAATAAAAATTATTTTCTCTATCTTTTCTCCATTATTAACTACTTCTAAAGTAATGTATTTGTGTAAATTAGGCGTTTTTGAGAGTCTCTCAAAGAATGTGTGCCGTAACAGCTTTATGCTTTGATTGACTGCAGAAAAGTTTCCTGCGCCTATCCAAGATCAATAACTAGAAGCTAATTCGGGGGAGTTCTGTAGGCAAAGAGGAAAAACTATGAAAAAGGTTTTAGTACTTGTATGTTTGGGAACAGCAGAAAAAGGAAAGGCAGAATAGCGTAATGTAACCTTCTAAGTTGCTTCCTGAATGTATCTGATATACTGCCGTCACCATTATAATGGTGGCGGCATTTGTTTTTTAGAAAAAAATAAGTTTTCCTTTGCTTTTCTCTCGTTTTTTCGTATCTTTGCATCCGTATGAAAGAATTTGTTATCTCTGAAGCCAAAGCCGAGACCGCTGTGTTGGTAGGACTTATCACGCAGGAGCAGGATGAGGCAAAAACGAAAGAATATCTTGATGAGCTGGAATTTCTGGCAGATACTGCTGGTGCTGTTACCGTAAAGCGTTTTACACAGAAGGTGCAAGGCCCCAGTCAGGTAACCTATGTCGGTAAGGGTAAGCTCGAAGAAATAAGAGACTATATTAAGCAGTGTGAAGAAGCTGCCGATGAGGATGAGACGGGCGAGACGCAGCCCATTGGTATGGTGATTTTCGATGATGAGTTGTCTGCTAAGCAGATGCGCAATATCGAAGCAGAATTGAAGGTGAAGATACTTGACCGTACATCACTCATTCTCGACATCTTTGCCATGCGTGCCCAGACAGCTGAAGCTAAGACGCAGGTCGAGTTGGCACAGTATCGCTATATGCTGCCTCGTTTGCAGCGTTTGTGGACTCACTTGGAACGTCAGGGTGGTGGCTCTGGCTCTGGTGGTGGAAAGGGTAGTGTAGGTCTTCGTGGTCCAGGTGAAACTCAGTTGGAGATGGACCGCCGTATTATCCTGCATCGCATCACATTGTTGAAACAACGTTTGGAAGAGATTGACCGTCAGAAAACCACACAACGTAAAAACCGTGGTCGTTTGATTCGTGTGGCATTGGTGGGATATACCAATGTGGGTAAGTCTACATTGATGAATCTGCTGTCTAAGAGTGATGTGTTTGCAGAAAACAAACTCTTTGCCACTCTTGATACTACTGTTCGCAAGATGGTTATAGATAATCTGCCTTTCTTGTTGGCAGATACTGTTGGCTTCATCCGTAAGTTGCCTACCGACTTAGTTGACTCATTTAAGTCTACTCTCGACGAGGTGCGTGAGGCAGATATGTTGGTACATGTCGTTGACATCTCTCATCCCGATTTTGAAGAACAGATTAAGGTAGTAGAGAAAACGCTGGCAGATCTGGGGTGTGCCGATAAACCATCGATGCTGGTATTCAATAAGATTGATGCTTACACATGGACACCACAAGATGAGGATGATCTGACTGCTCCTACCCGAGAGAATATCTCACTTGATGAGTTAAGGAAGACGTGGATGGCAAAGATGGGTGGCGACTGCCTTTTTATCTCTGCTAAACAGAAAGAGAATGTAGACGAGTTGCGTACCATCCTTTATCAGCGAGTACGCGAGTTGCATGTTCAGAAATATCCGTATAACGATTTCCTATATACTGTAGAAGACTAACTTAACCACACACAATTTACTTATGAGAGAATACAGACAACTAAGAGACGAAGAGATTGCCTTGCTTGAACAAAACAGCTGTTGGGCTGAAGACTGGAGCCGCGTTCATGTTGCAGAGGATTTCTCTCCTTATGGTTTCCATCGCGTTTTGTTCTATGGTGATATCCAGTTGGGCGTGTTCGAAAAACAAGTCGAAGTGACCAAAGGCTTCACCAAACATTCTGGTATCAACGATGCAACGCTTCGCAATGTTACGGTAGGTGATAATTGCCTCATTGAGAAAGTGGGCAACTTCATCAATAATTATACTATTGGTGATGACTGCTACATCTGCAATATCTCTACTATGGAGACAACAGAGGGGGCTTCTTTTGGAGAAGGTCACCTGATTAGCGTGCTCAACGAGATGGGCGATGGCAACGTGGTTCTCTTCCACGATTTGAACTCACAGTTGGCTGCCTTTATGGTGAAGTATTTTAAGGATAAACAGTTGAAGGATTGTATTACCCGTCTCATTAACGAAGAGATACGCTTCACTCAGCCCGAGCGTGGTACCATTGGTAATGGTGTGAAGATTATCAACTCTAAGGAGATAACCAATACCGTTGTCAAGGATGATTGTGAAATCAATGGAGCTGCCCGTTTGAGCGATTGTACCATTCTTTCGTCTAAAGACGATTCTGTATATATCGGTACAGGTGTAATCTGTGAGAACTCTATCATCTCAAATGGTTGTTCTATCACTAATTCTGTGAAGATGCAAGACTGCTTTGTAGGTGAGGCTTGTCAGATTACTAATGGTTTTACTGCTGAAGCCAGTGTTTTCTTCGCCAACTCTTATATGGCTAATGGTGAGGCCTGTGCCGCATTCTGTGGCCCGTTCTCTGCTTCACACCACAAGAGCTCTCTGCTTATTGGTGGTGAGTTTTCTTTCTATAATGCAGGTTCCAATACCAACTTCTCGAACCATGCCTATAAGATGGGACCTTTACACTATGGCACTTTGGAACGTGGCTCGAAGACGGCTTCTGGGGCTTACGTGCTAATGCCCGCAAAGATTGGCGCTTTCAGTGTATGCTTTGGTAAGCTGATGAATCATCCCGACATGCGGTGTCTGCCTTTTGCCTATCTTTTGGCATATGGTGAGACCATGTATATTGTGCCAGGTCGTAATATTACCACAGTTGGTCTTTATCGTGACATCAAGAAGTGGCCTAAGCGCGATAAGCGTGCAGCTTCCTCACGCAAGAGTATTATCAACTTCGATTGGCTGTCGCCTTTTACTGTAGGTGAAATAGTTGAGGGTAAGAAAATCCTGGAGAATCTGCGTCAGGCTGGTGGCAAGAACGTATCATCTTATAATTTCCAGGAGTATATCATCAATGCCTCTTCACTGACCAAAGGTATTAAGTATTATGATATCGCCCTGCGTATCTATATGGGTGCCGTTTTGAAGCGTGCCGTCAAGGGTGGCTTCTTGGGCAAGCCGACTACTGATATTGGCCTTGGTCAATGGAATGACCTTTCTGGTCTCCTTCTGCCTGCCAGCGAGGAACGACGTCTGCTCAATGATATCAAAAATGGCACTATAGAGAGTATTCAGGAGGTAACAGCTCGCTTTGAGGAAATCAATGAGCATTATCGTGAGTACCAGTGGACGTGGACTTATCAGATGATTCTTGACTATTATGGTGTTGATGAACTGACAGATTCTGCTATCGAACGAATCCGTGAGGATTATGTCCAGGCCCGTCGCGCCTGGATTGCCGAGATCCGCAAGGATGCTGACAAAGAGTTTGCTATGGGCGATGTTGAGCAGGAAGTCTATGATGACTTTATCTCCAAACTTGACCACGAAATCGATTACGAAGATTAAATTAAGATAATAAATTAAACAAGAAACGAAATGAAAAAACAACTAGGCGCTTTATTTTTACTTTTTAGCCTTTTAACTTTTTTACCTTTAACCGCCCGTGATTATAAGACGGTAGAAGGTGACATTACCAAGACCCGCATCTATACATTGGATAACGGACTGAAGGTATATCTTTCGGTTAACAAAGAAAAACCACGTATTCAGACCTACATCGCCGTGCGTACCGGTTCTAAGAACGACCCTGCCGAAACCACAGGTCTGGCTCACTATCTGGAGCACCTCATGTTCAAGGGTACCAATCATTTCGGTGTTACCGATGCCGCTGCCGAGGCTCCTCTGCTTGCCGACATCGAGGCTCGCTATGAGGCCTATCGCCGTCTTACCGACCCACAGGCTCGCAAGGCTGCCTATCATGGCATCGACAGTGTATCGCAGGTGGCTGCCCGCTACTTCATTCCCAATGAGTACGACAAGCTGATGGCTGCCATCGGTGCTCAGGGCACCAATGCCTTCACCTCTAACGATGTCACCTGTTATGTAGAGGATATCCCCTCTAACGAGATTGACAACTGGGCTAAGATTCAGGCCGACCGCTTCCAGAATATGGTTATCCGTGGTTTCCATACCGAGCTGGAAGCTGTTTATGAGGAGTATAACATCTACCTTACCGACGATGGCGATAAGATATGGAGTGCGTTGGGCAAGAAACTTACACCTACACACCCCTATGGCACTCAGACCACCATTGGTACACAGGAGCACCTGAAGAACCCCTCTATCACCAATATCAAGAACTACTTCAACAAGTGGTATGTGCCCAACAATGTAGCTATCTGCATGGCTGGTGACTTTGATCCCGACCAGACTATCGCTATCATCGAGAAGTATTTCGGTGGTTGGAAGCCCTCCGTTACCGTTCCCGGCGCTTCTACAGCGGGTATCCCTGGTCTTGTTCCTCAGCCCGTATTCCCCGTCCAGCGCCCCTTGGTGGCTCCTACAGATACCACTGTTGTTGGTCAGCAGACCGAGCAGGTATGGGTAGGCTGGTTGGCACCAAAAGCTAGCGAACTGGCTTGCGACACCCTTGATGTGATTGGCGAGATGCTGAACAATGGTAAGGCTGGTCTTCTCGACCTCAACCTCAATCAGCAGATGCGTGTGCAGAGCGCTGGTGCAGGTATGCAGACCCAGCAAGACTACTCTACTTTCCTGTTGGTAGGTCAGCCCAAGCCCGGTCAGTCACTCGAAGAGGTTCGCGCCCTGATGCTTGCCGAGCTCGACAATCTGAAGAAGGGTAACTTCTCCGACGATCTGTTGCCCAGCATTGTCAACAATATGAAGCTGAGCTATCAGCACTCCGTTGACAACAACCTCTGGCGCGTACGTCAGCAGATGAACTCCTTTATCAATGGCGACTCTTGGGAGCAGCACATGGGCAAGATGCAGCGTGTGGCTGGCATGACCAAGCAGCAGATTGTTGACTTTGCCAACCGCTTCTTTGCCAGTGGTTATGCCACCGTCTTCAAGAAGCAGGGTGTTGACTCACTGCAGAAGAAGATTGATAAGCCTGCCATCACACCTATCCCCACCAACCGCGACCTCGTCAGTCAGTTTGTAAAGGATATCCAGCAGTCTAAGGTAGAACCCATCCAGCCCGTCTTTGTTAACTTCGACAAGGATATGACCAAGGGCACTGTTAAGAAGGGCTTACCCCTTCTCTATAAGCAGAACACCGACAACGACCTCTTCACCCTCGTCTTCCGTTATGACTTTGGTCATGAGGACGACAACCGCTATGATATGGCCAGCAACTATCTCGACTATGTAGGTACCGACAAGCTCACCCCTGCCGATATCCAGCAGAAGTTCTATAAGCTCGCCTGCAACTATAGCGTTAGTGTCAATGCCGATGCCCTGAACATCACCCTCAGCGGACTCAACGAGAATATGCCTGAGGCACTGAAACTGATGGAGGATGTGCTCCACCATGCCAAGGCCGACAAGGAGTCATACGAGCAGTTTGTTGACCTCGTTCTCAAGGAGCGTGAAGACGCTAAGAGCGACCAGCGCACCTGCTTCGACTACCTCTATTACTATAGCGTTTATGGCCCTCACAATATGCGCCGCGACGATATGACTGCCCAGCAGCTTCGCGACACCGATCCTCAGCAGTTGCTCAGCCTCTTGGCCGGCCTCTCTGATATGCAGCACACTGTGCTCTACTATGGTCCTATGACCACCAAGCAGCTTTCTGCCGTCCTCGCTAAGCAGCACAAGACCGCTAAGCAACTCAAGGCCGTGCCCGTAGGTCAGCCCTTCACTCCTCAGCAGACTCCTACCAACGAGGTATGGATTGCCCCCTACGATGCTAAGAACATCTATATGCGTATGTTCCACAACACCAATCGCCCTGTCAACATCGACGAGGCAGCCACTATCACTGCCTACAACGAGTATTTCGGTGGCGGCATGAATGGTATTGTGTTCCAGGAGTTGCGCGAGGCCCGTGGTTTGGCGTATAATGCTTATGCCAACTATGGTCGTGGTTCTAAGAAGGACGACAAGCAGACCTTCTTCACCCATATCATTACTCAGAACGATAAGATGATGGACTGCGTACGCCAGTTCCACCAGATTCTCGATACTATCCCACAGTCAGAGGCAGCCTTCCAGATTGCCAAGGATGCTGTGTTGAAGCAGATGGCCAGCCAGCGCATCACCAAGATGAATGTGCTCAACCTCTACCTCTCTATGCAGCGCCTCGGTCTCTCTTACGATCTCAACGAGCAGACCTATCGCAACCTGCAGAACGTAACGCTTCAGGACATCGTCCGTTTCGAACAGCAGCATGTAGCTCGCAAGCCTTATCGCTACATCATCCTTGGTGATGAGAAAGAGCTCGACATGCCCTCTCTTGAGAAGATTGGTCCTATCCGCCGACTTACAATCGAAGAGGTCTTCGGATACTAAGACTCGACCACGAATTTATAATTTTAAGACTACGACCACGAATTATTCGAATTAATCGAATTATTAGGCTGCGCTTAGTTTTTTATTCATATCGAATTTCACGAACTGCCGCTCCCAATATTCGTATAATCCGTTTAATTCGTGGTCGTAATATTATCTGCGCCCAAAATATTCGTGTAATTCAATAGAATTCAGAGTCAGTGCGTAGCCAATATTCGTATAATTCGATAAATTCGTGGTAGTAAAATATTCTGTGGTCGTAAATATACTCCGTGGTCGTATATTTACTTTCTCGGAAACTTTGCGGGAGTAATGCCGGTGATTTGGCGGAAGATGCGGTGGAAGCTGGAGGTGCTTAATCCACAATGCTCTGCTACAGCATCTATCGACCAATCTGGGTTCGCTATCATCAGGCGCTGAGCTTCCTCTATGCGCAACTTGTTAATCCAGTTGCTCAGCTTTCCATATTTCGTTTGCTGCAACCATGCCTTCAGCATATATCGCTGCACATCCATGTCGTTTGCCACGGTGGTCAGCGTCTGGTTGCCATTCAGATATCTTCCTGTTGCTGCCCATCTCTTTGCCGCCCTCTCTATGCGCTCGCGGTCTTCATCGCTGAGTGCTATCTCTGTGCCATCGTTCTCCATGCTCTGCTCAGCCTCTTCCACGCGCTGTGTATCTTGGCTGATGCCGTAGCTATGAAAGCAACTGGCACAATAATAGATGATAGTAAAGAATGCACAGGCAAACAATGTGAGCATCCATCCCTCTTGGAATATGGCAAAGGGAACAAACAGTGTGATGATAGCCAGCATAGTTACGCTGCGTCCCATCCATCCCAGCAAGTCCTTACGTTCGTGGTCAAAGTATTCATCCACCGCCTGCTGCATGCGACGGTAGCCAGTGTATAGGAACATGAAGTAGTGTGCCTGCATCAGCAGAAAGATGAGTGAGCCCACGTATTCTGCTGTTCTCAGCGCTTTGGAATTCTCTTCAAAGGGTATGTCATCGGCTATCGCAGTGCCAACTAATATGGCTGCAGCAATTAGATATAGTATAGCGCCAAAGCACCATCTTCTCCAGCTGAGCTTTCCTTTCATCTGTACGAAGAGCAGTGCCAGGTTGATGCTCATGGAGCAGGGGATAAAGAATAGTAGGTTCCAGAATACGGCCTGTGTCACTCCCATCTGTCTATATCCCCCTATATATTGTAGCAAGAACTGTGCAGAGAGTAGCGCTAGTCCGCCAGCCATAAGCCAGCGTGCCTTGCCGTAAACCTTATGTTTCATTACTCGTCTGGGTAATTGAAATGCTAATGTCAGAGCCAGTAGCGCTGTAGTTAGCATTCCGCCAAATTGCATTTCAGTAATTCCAATCATACTGCAAAGGTACACATTTTCTCTCAAAACCAAGTTTTAAGAGACCATTTTTCTCTCAAAAGCAAGTTCTAAGAGAGTTACTGAAGGAAAGGAGGAACGTCCCCGAAATCGTAATACAAAAACTCCGTATTTTTGTTTTTGTATTTTGCTCGGTTTGCACTACCTTTGAGCTTCGGTCGAAGCTGCTCCTGTTCGACAAAAAAAAGAAAATGAAACTTTCTTTTTGTATTGTGCTCACTTATTCGTACCTTTGTAGCCAATATGGCACAACTACCTGAAGCATTTACTGAATATACTCGTCAAGTGATGGGAGATGAACGCTTCGAACGCTATTTGAAGGCGTTTGAAGAGGATGCGCCCGTGAGCATTCGCCTGAATCCGATGAAGATAAAGAAAGGTGAATGGGAAGTTGTCGGGGGTGAACAGGTGCCTTGGTGCCAAGATGGCTATTATCTGCCTAAGCGTCCTAACTTTACGATGGATCCACTGTTGCATGCCGGCTGCTATTATGTGCAGGAGGCTGCATCAATGTTTCTGGATGAGGTAATGCGCCAATTGTCCATTGCTCATTGCCCGTTGTCCATTAATCAGGCGCTTGACCTCTGTGCTGCTCCTGGCGGTAAGTCGACACTGCTGCGTGCTGCGTTGCCAGCAGATGCCATGTTGTATAGCAACGAGCCTATTCGTAATCGTGCCAACATCCTGAAGGAGAACGTAACAAAGTGGGGATACCCCAATCACGAGGTGACCAACCTGTATCCGCGTGATTATCGCAAGCAGAAACGCCACTTCGATTTTATCTTGTGTGACGTGCCCTGCTCTGGTGAGGGTATGTTTCGTAAAGACGAGGCAACCATTCGTGAGTGGAGTCCGCAGAATGTAGAGAAGTGTTGGCAGTTGCAACGCGAAATCGTAAACGATGCATGGAAATGTCTGAATGATGGTGGTGTGCTGGTATATAGCACCTGCACCTTTAATACGAAAGAGAACGAAGAGAATGTGCGCTGGATGATGGAGGAACTGGGGGCAGAGATAGTGCCTATAGAAATAAAACCGGAATGGAACATCACTGGCTCTCTGTTGGAAGGATTCAACGAACCCGTTTACCGCTTTATCCCAGGAATTACAAGAGGAGAGGGATTGTTTATGTGTGTGGTGCGGAAAGCAGCCCCCTTTAATCTCCCCCACTGGGGGGAAACAAAACCCCACCGAACCTCACCCATAGAAGGGGAGACAAACGGCGGCAGGAAATCTAAATCTAATTCTGCGGCATTGAGCCCCTCCCCCAGTGGGGGGAGGATGGGAGAGGGCTTCCTTGTCAACCTTTCCTATCAGCAGGCCATCGCCTACCTGCGTGGCGAAGCTTTGGTGTTGCCCGAAGAAACACCACGAGGCATTGTGGAGGTAAACTTCATGGGCTATCGACTTGGAGAGATGAAGAATATAGGCACTCGTGCCAACAACCTATATCCTAAAGAATGGAGAATAAAGACTACTCATATCCCTAACGATTATGAAGCAATACTTAGACATACTTGACCGTATCCTGAAAGAGGGTACGCAGAAGGGCGACCGCACAGGTACTGGTACTATCAGTATCTTCGGTACGCAGTCGCGCTACAACTTGGAAGACGGTTTCCCACTGCTGACCACCAAGAAGCTGCATCTGAAGAGCATCATCTATGAACTGTTGTGGTTTTTGCAGGGAGACACCAATGTGAAATACCTGCAGGAACATGGTGTGCGCATCTGGAACGAGTGGGCCGACGAGAATGGTGAACTGGGACCAGTATATGGTCATCAGTGGCGCTCATGGCCTGACTACAATGGTGGCACCATCGACCAGATAAAATATGTGGTGGACCAGTTGAAGAACAATCCTAACTCACGCCGTATGATTGTGTCAGCATGGAATGTGGCTGAAGTGAACAAGATGGCGTTGCCCCCTTGTCATACCATCTTCCAGTTCTATGTAGCTGACGGCAGACTGTCGTTGCAGTTGTATCAGCGCTCAGCAGACACCTTCCTGGGTGTTCCGTTTAACATTGCCTCGTATGCGCTGCTGTTGCAGATGATGGCTCAGGTAACAGGACTGAAGGCTGGTGACTTTATCCATACCACCGGTGACACACATCTCTACCTGAACCACATTGAACAAGCAAAGTTGCAACTGACGCGTGAGCCTCGTCCACTGCCTACAATGAAGATTAACCCTGATGTGAAGGATATCTTCGACTTTAAGTTTGAGGACTTTGAGTTGGAGGGCTATGATCCTTGGCCACATATTAAAGCGGAGGTTTCTGTTTAGTTGACAGTTAAGCATTAAGTATTGAATATATGATTAGTATGATTGCTGCCGTAGCCAAGAATAGGGCTATAGGCTTTGAGAATAAACTGATATACTGGTTGCCCAACGACTTGAAACGATTCAAGGCGCTGACAACAGGACATACCATCGTGATGGGACTGAATACTTATAAGAGCTTGCCGAAGGGCGCACTGCCTAACCGCAGAAACTGCGTGCTGACACGCTCAGTGAAGGAGTTGCCTGGCTGTGAGTGCTTTGCTTCGTGGGATGAATTTATCAAGAACTGTAAGGCCGACGAGGATATTTATATTATCGGTGGTGCCAGCATCTATCAACAGTTTATCGATAAGGCTGACCGCCTGTGCCTGACGGAGATTGACGACACACCAGCAGCAGCCGACACCTTCTTCCCCGACTATAGCGAGGGATGGCATGTGGTGAACAGGGAAGCGCACACGAAGGATGAGCGTCACGACTACGAATATGCCTTTGTAGATTATGAGCGGACTCGATAAGAGCCCGCTCAATTTTTACTACCACGAAATTAATTTTTTACTACCACGAATTAAACGAATTAATCGAATTTTAAGCTGCGCACAGTTCTTATTTTTATCGAATTTTCACGAATAATACTGCGACTTCGAAATGTTTTTTATGACCACGAATTTAACGAATTAATCGAATTTTAAGCGGCGCCTAGTTCTTATTTTTATCGAATTTCACGAACTGCGCCCCAATATTTGTATAATTCGAAAAATTCGTGGTCGTAATCTCTGCGGTTAAAATATTCGTTTAATTCGTTCAAATTGTTGTTGTTACATTATCCGCGGTTATATAATAATTCGATTAATTCGTTAAATTCTTGGTCGTAATACTGTGGTCGTATAGTTATTCGTGTAGTATTCCTTGTAGCGTGTAGTGTCTGCCGTTGGGGGTGACGATGGTGAGGCGTCCGTTAGAGAGTACCTTCCGTGTGGTGACGGGCTCGGTAGCGATGCCTACAGTGGTGATGGCTGAAGGAGCAGTGGGGTTATATTGGTATAACCACGGCAGATACTGGTTGTTGCCCAGGTTGGCCCAGTTGCACCAAGAGAACTGCTGAGCGCTATTATAAATGTTGGCGTAATAATAGTAGCTCGATGTGGTATTCAGAATCTTGAAGGTGCCGTCGGGCTGTGAGGTGATGCTGAACTTGCAGTCGGACGCGTCGGCATAGCTCTTGCTGCCTACATTCGTATTCTTGTAGGTGCCCTGCTGGTAGAGGTAACGGCCATAATAATCCTTGATATAGTAATAACCGTTGCCGTCTTCCTCAATATAATACGCCATCTTGTTGTCAGAAAGGGTGATGGCACCATCGTTGTCAGTCACTGTTACTGCAGGCTGATATTCGTAGTTCTTGTCGATGGCAACAGGCTGAGCTATCTGAAGTCCTGAGATGGGCGCAGCAATGAGATAAGAGGTGCCAGGGGTGAGCGTGGTGACCTTGGTATAGCTATAGCTGGGCGTAGGTTGCGCCTGCAGGTTGAGGGTTACGAGATAAGGGTCGTGGTCTGAATAGGCGGTGTACTTGCTGCCAGTGGAATGAGGATTGGCCACATATTCTATATGAGCATCAGTTATCTGTGCCGCCATCGTACTGTTGGCAAATACATGGTCTATCAGGTTGCCCTCGTTGTAGTACCAGTGGCTGGTGGCATAGGGGTCGCGCTTGAGTATCTGCTCCTCGTAGCCGGCATGCTCCAGATTGTTGAGACAGAGCTCGCCCATGGTGGTGTTGAGGTCGCCCATAATCAAGATGTCGGGGTCGAGAACGGCCTGGTTTAAGCCCTTAA
Organism: Prevotellaceae bacterium HUN156; assembly: GCA_900119285.1. Lineage (GTDB taxonomy): Bacteria > Bacteroidota > Bacteroidia > Bacteroidales > Bacteroidaceae > Prevotella. The sequence continues at coordinate 131,120 of FPIT01000006.1, read as the reverse complement.
GCAGTGCGATAGAGTTGCCCTCACGCTGATTGATATCGTAGGAAGGGTCAGCACTGGTGCTCGCCTTGAAGTGGTTCATGCTCAGCGTAAAACACTCGCCAGTGGCCTTGCTTTTGAAGGTCTGCATACGCATCTGGGCGGGATAGATATTGTTGTAGCCATAAGCCGTAGAGAGGTTGTCACCAACAGGCTCGATAGTGGCGGCATTATAGATAAAGCCAGATTTGATAGCACCATCAGGATTGGTAGCTTTATCGTAGGTCAGTCCGTCAGCCACAGGCAGGTAACTTTTACCCGTCTTAGTACTCATGGATTGTGCCAATAGTTCTAATGATTCCGCACAGCACTCCACCTCGTTGAAGGCATAGACGTCGGCTTCGTAAATGAAGAGCGCATCGGTAATAGCGTTCAGCTTGATGCTACGCCCTTCTTCGGTGTTGTAATTGCTCTTGGTAACGCTATTGCCTGTGGTTCTTCCTCTATCTAAGGAGTAGAAGAAGTTTTGTACATTCTGACCACAAACCTTGATGATATCGCCAGCGTGAATAGCCTGTGTAGCTATTGCGGCAAACAATAGCAAAAGGGTAGTTTTAGCTTTCATAGGCAAAAAGTATTGGTTTTGTCTTTTTGTTGTATTCATTTCTCCCTCTCCACCCCCAATGGGGGGAGGATGGGAGAGACTTCTTTTATTCGTCCTCCTCGTCCTCAAGAATCTGTCCGTTGACGGGCAGTTGGCGTTCAAATGCTGAGTGGAATGAAATCAGCGTCTGTGAGCTGCTCAGTCCTAATGGCTGCAACTTATCGTGGATGATTGTCAGCAGATGATGATTGTTGTGCGCATAAATCTTGATGAACATATCGAAGTTACCTGTTGTATAGTGGCACTCCGTTACTTCTGGGATGCGCTTCAACTCCTCCAGTACATGGTCGAATTCCTCAGGGTTCTTCAAGTTCAGTCCGATATAGGCACATGTCTCGTAGCCAATCTTTTCGGGGTCAATGATAAATTGTGAGCCACATAGGATGCCCATATTCGTCAGTTTCTGAATGCGCTGATGAATGGCGGCACCACTCACATTACAGACACGTGCTACCTCAAGGAAAGGTACACGTGCGTCTTCACTAATCATGTGAAGAATACGTTTGTCCAACTTGTCAAGTTTCTGAATTGCCATAGCGATGTATTTATTTTGAATTTTGATATTTGACGTTTTCTTTTTTTATCTTCTTGTCTTATTGCTTTGAAGAGTGGCGGAGTAATTGATGTTCAGTGCTCCTGCCCGGCGTAGTGCCTGTTTTACGTCGTTGATAATTCCCATCTCCGTATTGCGGTCAGCACGAATGCAGACGGTAAGGCGCTGACGGTCTTCGTCCGACATATGGTCACGCTCCTTGGCTATCTCTTTACCAATCTCGTCGACGGTGATGTAGCGGTTGCCCATCTGTATGCGTGTCTCGTCAGACAACTGGTGACCTTGTGCATCTACAGGCTTGCCGATAAAGACATATACCAGTCCAGCCTTGTTCACTTCCTTTTCCAGTTCCGTACCCTGTGGCACCTGATAGCGCACTTTGGGATCAACGTCACGCATGTGAGTGACTATCATGAAGAAGAATAGTACCGTGAAGATAAGGTCGGGCATTGACGCTAAGTTCAATCCCGGCACCTGTCTATTCCGCTGTCGTTTAAATCTACTCACCCTTCTTTTATTTTAATATTGAACATTGAACATTGAATATTGAACATTATGCGCAGGCTAACTTTCAACTTTCAACTCTCACCTCTCAACTGTCAACTTTCAACTTAGAACTCTCACCTCTTAATCATTCCTTCACTGATTCGTTGTGGATAGCGAGCGATGATAGCTTCACGCTGACCTTCGGAGCACTGCGCAAAGTGGCAGCCATATTCTTTCTGCGCCATGCGTTCACGCAGATTGTGGTAGGCCTGTACAATGGCATGCTGCATATTGAAGTAGGCATCATAGCTGGTCTTGCGTCCAGTTTCAACAGCTATCACATGATGGTTGTTTTGGCGAGAAGCCACAAAGCTCTCCACCTGTTGGCGCAACTCGTCCAGTGTTACAGTCTTCTCGTCGCATGATAGCATATCGTTATCGTCAATGCTAATCTGCAATACGTTAGAGCGATTGATGTCCTGCTGTTCCTGTTTCTGGTCGTCCATTGGCGACAACTTGCGTCCTAATCCATGATCAGTATCCATGGAGGATGTCACCAAGAAGAATACTAACAACATAAATGAGATGTCGGCTGTTGATGTGGTGTTCAATCCTGGTACTTCTCTATGTTTACGACGGAACATCATAACTCTCACCTTTCAATTTTCAACTCTCAACTGTCAACTTTCAACTGTCAACTGTCAACTCTCACCTATTTCCTGTTGCTCAACCAAAAAGAGCGCACGGTAGAGACGATAGTCGCTACTATAGCAATGCCCATGACGATATACATCAGCCACAGCATCACTTCTGCTAAAAAGATATTACCTGCTTCAGCCATTGTTGCGCGCTTTATATTTAGAGATACCGTCCATCAGAGTGATGGCACCTTCTTCCATCTGAGTGGTCAGACGGTCAATCTTCGAAAGAATATAACTGTAGAAGAACTGTAGGATGATGGCAACCACAATACCGAAGATGGTAGTAATCAGTGCCACTTTCATACCCTTTGCCACGATGGTAGGACTGATGTTGCCGGCACTCTCAATCTGGTCGAACGACATCACCATACCAATCACTGTTCCTAAGAATCCCAGCGAGGGAGCGACAGCGATGAATAGGCGTATCCACGAACAGCCTTTCTCCATGTTAGAGATCTGTACTGTTCCGTAGTTGGTCAATTGACGGTCAATGTCGTCTATCTTTTCGCGGATGTGAAGTAATGCCTGATAGCAGATTGATGCCACAGGACCACGAGTGTTGCGACACAAATCCTTGGCTCCTTCGATGTCGTCTTTCTCCAAGCGAGCATCAACATCTGCCAGCAGTTTCTTGGTGTTGACTTCTGAGAGGGTGAGGTAAACAATACGCTCAATACAGAATGCCAAACCTAATACCAACGCCAAAGCTACCAGCGACATGAAACCGGCAGAGCCCTCGATGAACTTCTTCTTCAACTGCTTGTGCAGACTGCCATCGGCAAGTGACTCATCGTCAGAGGCGCTGAGATCGGCATCAATCATGGCCATGGCTGAGTCGGCAGCCAGTGTGTCGCCCACCACTTCTGTGGTGTCTTTGGGCTGAGGGGTCTGAGCTTGTACTGCTGGCATTGTAACCATCAGCATCATCACCATCAGCACCATTCCTATTTTTCTCATCGTTTTATTAATTGTATTTTTCGGCGGGCAAAGGTAAGAAATTATTTCGACATAGCGAAATCTCTTACTCGTCAAATTGTTTTAAATCATCTGAATTATATTCAAAATTTGTCCAAAAGTCGTCTTCACGTGAACCAATACCAGGTGGCTCTGGGTCTGAAAGAACCATCAATGATTGTTTGCTCTCAAAAACGATGACCTCTACTTGTGGTACTATATATTTCTTTTTCATAACCATTCTTGTTTTTTATTGTCACACAGATTACACAGATCTCACAGATTTTTTATACTTCAGTTTTTATTTGAACACGGATTCAACGGATTCAACGGATAATGCTGCAGAGCAGCATAAATCTGTGTAATCTGTGATATCTGTGTGAGATATAAATTATTTAATCACGACTTTACGTCCGTTCGCGATATACAGTCCCTTCTTCAATTGACCATTGACCATTCTCTCTTTGAGAGTGTGGCGTTGCGAGGACCATTGACCATTAGTCACCTTGCGACCTTGCAAGTCATAGACGTTGAACATTGAACGTTGAACATTGAACGTTGAATGGTCAATGGCAGTCGTCTCGTCTCCGATATGGATATTCAGACTCTGGGTGGCCGGTGCGGTGGAGGTGGGAGTGAAGTAAGCGCGGAAGGGCTGTACGGTGGCAGTACCTTTGACGAAATTGTTGCCATCGCCATCTTCGTTGAGCGCATAAATATTGCTTTGTGCTCCCGGATTAGTAGTGATACCCACAAATTTATACTGGCTACCAGTAGTTACAGCCTTGGTCTTGCCGGTAATCTGTGCGTTGGTGGCCTTAAAGGTTAGGGTAGAATGACCTACCAGTGAGTAAGCACCATAGTCAGCACCAGGCAGAGCGATGATATAAGGCTTGTTAGCTTGTAATGAAGTTGGGGTGTTGAAGGTCACGCTATTGCCGTCTTCACCTACGAACTCCATAATCCAGAACTCGCGGTCTGTAGCAGACCAAGGCAGCACCTTCTGGTCATTGCTTACCTCATCGGCAGCAAACGGCAGTACCACTGTTGACCAGTTCTTACCACCGCTATAGAACTTATTGAACTCGCGAGTATAGGTAATCTCGTTGGCAGTAAAGTCGATAGGTGAGTAGAACGGCTGTCCGTCAGTAAGGGTAATCTGCTCTGCCACACCATCCTTGACGATGTTCTTACCATTGAGCGTAGCAGGGGCTGTCTGACTATCGCTTAAGATATACAGCGTGTTCGGATTGCTGTTGGGTGTCACTGTTGTAGTTGTTAGGTCAACTGTAGATAAATCAATCGCAGCCGTTGCGTCCGTCACTGCAAGGCTGTTGCCCTCAATCTTCGTCCTAATAGTATTTCCAGATTCGTCTGTAATGGCGCACGTCTTTACTATCGTCAATCTATAGCGGTCGTCATGAAGTATCTCAGATGAATTTCCGCTAGACTGGTAAGTCAGAGTTATTTTATATAGCCCCTCATCCCAAGTGCCATAATCCAAAGGCGAGGTGTCTATAGTTTTGTTTGGTGACATGGTTACGTTGTAACCAAAATAATACTTCTCATCCCACTGATCTTTACTTTCATTATACTTTAGGAGATTAAGCCAAATGGTTCCTCCTATTGTTTCTGTAGAAGAAGTATTTGTTACGGAGAATTTTATTGTCAGTTGGTTAGACAACACCTCTGCACAAATCTTGTCGTTTTCAATAGTCCATGGAGTCGCATTGTCAACAACCACAGTAGAGAATTCCAGAGGACCTGTCGCTGAAGGAAGACCTGACGTGTTTAAAGTGATATCAACAGTCGCATGCCCGATGACATTGTTTCCTTCTTCGTCTAATGTCAACCATACATGATGAGTACCAACAGTCGTAGGCGTGAAACTGAAGTCCATGGTTGTGGTAGCATTCTTCAGAATGGTAATGCCACCATAGCTATTATATTGGCCTTTGTTGTTCTCGTCCGTGCTGGTAAAGAAGAATACACTGCCGTAATATTCATCGCCATTATTCTTGATGGTAAATTCTACGGGTTGGTTGTTATTTACGAATTTGTTACCTGTAAATGCAATATTTGTCGCTTCTAAATCTTCTATAGGATGGAATGTCAGTGTCGGTACACCTTGCTCGTCCCAAACCACATCAACATAGGCAATTTCAGGATTAACCCCAGCAGTCCAAGTATCTACTGTCGTTAACTTACTAATGGGGAATAGTTTGATATGCTGATTGGCATTAGCCAAATCAGTCGTGAATTCAAGACTCCTAGTACCAGGACCATATCCTTGAGGAACATCGTTGAATGGTGTGTAATCATATGGCTTGATAGTGGAGTCTTCTATGTATCCTAAACCACAATCGAAGGAGTAGGTGCTCCCTGTGTTGTTATACATTCGGTAATAGATGGTGTTTCCCTCTAAATAGAGTGATATAGTTGTCATACTGATAGGAACTTCGTATGTCTCTCCTGTGCCGTATTGGGCTTCGATGACTGCTCCCTGATTAAAGCTATAGCCATCATTGGTAGTGCTGGCACCAATGCCGCTGTTGTCGCCTGGGTTCAGCACCGAGAGGGCGAAGAATCCATTGCTCGAACCGCCCCATCCCCAATTAACATGGAAAAGCTCGTCGCCATCGTAACCATCAATAACGAAAGCATGGCCACCGCCTGAAGACTGTCCGTTGTAGCATACGGCGCGTCCGCTCTTTACCTCATTATAGATTAGCTCTACCCATTCATTTAATGAGTAGCCACTGCGATAGACAAATCGCGTGGTGGTATCAAAGCCGAAATAAGTCTTCATGGCATCGGCTACATATGCGGTTACGGCTCCTGACGAACCGCTGGTATAGTTCATCTTCACGCTCTGACCACAGGCACGCATAAGTTGGGCTACAGCCGTTTTCTGCTCATTAGTAGCACTGTTGGTATAACTGGGTAGCATTAAGTCCCAATCCATAGGATAGTCGGCAATTGTTACTGCAGGGACATTCAGCTTTTTTGTGTCAGTCGTATAGGCAGGAATGTCGCATGTCAATGATTTTGGCATTCCTGATTTGATGGCATTATAATAAACCACCTGTGCCATCGCTGTGGCTACGCAGCCTGTTACGGAACGGCTGCTGCCATCCATAGGGCATAAAAGGTTATATGGGTCTCCTTGATCCCATGTTGTCACCATCAATGGCTCGATACGTTGCTTGACGGCTATTGCTCTGTTGGTTGTTTGTTGAGGTTGATAGTTGTGCTCGTCGAGCCAGCGCATCTCTTGTGCATAGCCTTCCAGCCATGCACGCATATTGTCTGGCATGGTTGCCTCGTTGAAGTCGTCCTTGTCGCTATATGCCAAGACGGGGCGCATACGGTCATCACCGCTTACGATGACAAAGCCCTGTTCGCTACCCAGCGAAACTGCATACATCAATGGGGCGCCTTTGGCGCTGAGTTGTCCTAATACAGCCTGAGACTGTACGGAGATATTGGCAGCAGCTCTGTGAGTGCCACTCTTCTTCATGAAAAACTGGGATGCAATCTCTTGTGCTTGCTCTCGCGTTACTGGTCCTGCCAGCATAGAGAGACTAAGTAGCACACTAACTGTTAGTAGTAAAAGTCGTCTCATAAATATCATTTACAGGTTTTTGTTATATATTTGCGGGCAAATATACGAAATATCAAACAAATACGCAAACTTTTTAACCAGAAAAAGAGATAAGTAGGGTAAGGGGACTTATGGGTATAATGAAAAGTCCCCTAATATACATGGAATCAAAGACCTATCCCGGTGATTCAACTATAAGAATTTAGATTAACGATATAATTGAATCTTAGTGTTTATTCTGTCTTTTGTTAGCAGGAATGGAGTTATTCTGTTATTATCGTCACGAAGTCCAACACCTATTATCGTTTCGCTTGTAATGGGAAAAGCGTATTCTCTTACCTTTCTGCTCTTTCTATCCACGATGGCATATACATATCTTGCTCCTTTGTCGCTATCGGGTAGTGCATATTTTATAATACAATAGATGTTGTTTTTGTCAAACTTAACGTCTGTAATGCAGCGATTGAAGAATTTATTATAAGGTCTTACACAATCATATGTATAGAATATGGTTGAGTCGGTCTGTGGAAAGGATGACGTATCTATGTCAAAGACACTATACAGAGTCTCCGAAACATTAGTATTGTTGACTATTGACACCTTTCCAACTCTGCCATTTCCGTACAGGAACTCGTCTTTATGGGATGCAAAGACGGGGTTAGAGAAATAGTACCCCGTATAGCTGATTCGCTGCGATTTGTCAAGTGTTCCATAGCGTTTATACAGTTTTCCATCATTCGTGTTGAATAGTGCGACAAAAGGATTATCAGTGTCATAGAACTGCGGACAGAACGGATTCCTGTCTGTCTCGTTCTCATATTCCTCACGCTCATACTCCATTGGCCACGTCAACTTCTTGCATCCTACAGCAATCTTGTCTTGGTGTTTTGCAAATGTAAAATGTTGGTAGAAAAAACTCTCATTCTCCAAGTCAAAATCTAACACGATGGTGGAATCGGGCTTCATGTCATAGATGTTGCGTGATAGGATAATAGGGGCGTTATATAGTCCATATGCATTTTCGGCTCCGTCTCTAACAACCTTAGGTATGGAGTAGGATATGCCAATATGCTTGTCGTCCAGCATGTTCGCTCCTAATGCAATATAAAAGAGCATGTGATGCTTCATAAAATGCTGATAGACACTATCAGCTACTTCTATAAACCGCTTCTTTTCCGTATCTGCCACCTGTAACAGACCCTTGTATTTCAACATGTGCTTGTCTTGATTAAAGACCATGACGCCATTCTGTAGCACGTCTGTAAAAAACAGATTATCGTTTATAAAATGCGGGATGTCGAACAAAGTAGACACATGGGCTATAGAATCCAAAAGAAGACTATCATACGATGATAGAAGAGGAATGTTCTCGGGGATACGAGTATAGAAACTCTCGTCAACATTATCTTCTATAGAATTACTATTCTCTATCGTGTCCACTTTTTCTGTCATGTCTTTATAGGCAATCAGTTGTTTTACGAACAGTTTGTTAAGTATAGTATATTGTCCTCCTGCTAATAGATTGCCACTACGCTTGTCGATTTTTAAGATATGTAATCCCATCAACCCTCCAGGTATGTTTGTCCTCAAGATTTTCTTATAATGTTCTGTGGTATCATATAAATATGCATCTGCAATATAACCATTTCGTTGATTGTATTCTTTGGCAAGCATAGAGTCCGGATAGGCTGTGATAAGAATTAGCTCTTGGTTCTTATCAACATCTTTTAGCATCTCTTGAAAGTTTGTAATAGCCGCTTCGCATCGTGGACAGTCCATCGGCACATATAGAATAGCATAGATGGTGTCGTTTCTGACGGGCAGATCCTTCAACCATTCTGTCATTAGTTTCTCTGTATGCGCTTTCTGTCTTATTTGGATATCATTCCCTATCATTTCTTTGACAAGGTCCTGCTGTTGTGCATACAGGAACTGACAAAGAAATGACAGAAATAAAGTTGTGATGATTTTATTCATGGATTAATAAATCAGAAGGGATAGTCCCCCCTTCTATGTTGTGAACACTATATAACTGTGGATGCGATTCATCTCTATTGTTTATTACATTGTAGCTTTTTTGAAATTAGAAATAATGCAGGATATAACAAACAGAGGGCAAATGCAACATATCCCATGATTTTAATATCTAATACTCTGCTCAGTACGAGATAAAACAGGAAGAATGTCACAGAACAAGCTTCAAAGATGTTCCATGCCCATTTAAGCATTTTCAAAATAAAAGTCTTTTTCATTGTTATTGCGTTTAGTTTTTCGTCTGCAAATATACAACATTATGATGAAACTTCCAAATCTAGAGGTTAGGCAATGCAGTGACGCAGACTGTAATAGTCTGCATCACTGCCATAATATAAATTACAGATTGAGAAATTACACATTTACTTCAGTTCTTCACTCACTTTACTACAACCTTGAACTTTGTTCGAGCTCGTTCACGCTCGAAAGAAGCTGAACAAGTTCAGTTCTTCACTCACTTAATCACGACCTTCTCGCCATTCTGGATGAAGATGCCTTTGGATGGTTTATCGCTAAGGCGACGACCTTGGAGGTCGTAGAATGTATTCTCGTCAGGTGTATTATCCTTGTTGATGGATTTTATTCCATCAATTACACCTTTTTGTGGCCAGACGTCATATAGCACTTCGTTGTTGCGCTCAAAGTGAACAAGCATAGAACGATAGTGGCGACTGTCGGAGGCATACATTGATGAAGCAAAATATGGATCTGATGGTCCAAAAAGACACTCGCCATCTTTCCATTCTGCAACACCGATTCCTTGAATAATGCGAACACCTTCTGTATCTCTATTTCCTGGTTGTTGAGGATTAATAGGAGCTTTGCCATCCAAGTCTACATACTTCAAAGGTCTTACCCCACCGAAGTCTCCCTCTTTTATTTCATTGATGATGCCAAAGTAATAATGATAACAGTAACTATCCGTTACATTTGACATAAGAATATCCTCAAAATACAGGCCTTTACCTACACTCCAGTCAAATTGATAAGCTTCGGCTGGGCATAACACATAAGGATTTTCAACTTCATAGTTGTAAAATACTGTTACCCAAACGCAATCATCCCTCTCTTGAATCAAAAGGGCAAGAGAGTCTGTCCATTCTGGCCCATTGGTATATACTTTTTTGAATAAATTGTCTTGATCCCACCTTACATTTTCATACTCTCCTTGCACATGGTATTCTATTGTTTCATAGTTTGGCACCCATTCGTCGCCAACCTTTGAATACCAACTATTATATTTCATCGTGTCCAGTCTTATCTCCGTCCACTTAGTACCTTCTGGGAAATACTCTTGGGCAAAGAGACCAACTTGTGTATAAAAGAACATAATAAGAAAAAGCAACTTTTTCATAGCAATAATATTTAATAATTAATTCTTGAATTTATAATCTTTAAATGAGCACCTTTTTCTATTTTAACACCTTCTGCCAATTTGAATGCACCTTTGGTTTCGAAGGTGTAATCGTAAATCAGGGGGACAGTCCCCCTGTGTTGCTATGAATCAGGGTAGTCCCCTGATCTGTGTTATAGTCGGAAACCAACTGACACATAGATTACATTCATATTTTGCATTGATATTGAATGAGAACTGTAGTGCCGAAAGCCGATACCCATTACAGGTAACTGATTCTTAACAATACTTTGTTGGAGTCCAACTTCATAAAGCGTATACTGCCAGTCTGATTTACCAAGGGTATGTGCTACCATGGCTCTTACTTCAAAACCGTCTAGCCAATCTTCTTCCATTCCAGAAATAGCAGCAAGATTGTAAGCAATACCACCGCCTAAGTCTACATGTGCAAAATAATTCTTTTGACTTTCTTCGTAATTTAAGCCACACCCTAATTCTCCGTGAGCGAAAAATGAGAGTGCTTTAGACAATCTCACCCCAAAATTTGTATCAAAGGCCATCGGTAAGAGATGGTGCTGGGGAGATGAAGCCACAAACAATAGGTCTGTATATACTGGCCTGTATTTTTCTTCGTTAGGTTGCTGTGCATGTATAATGTTACAGGTCATCATGCAGCAGACCAAGAATACTATGAAATTTACTTTTTTCATGTGTGTTGATTATGAATCAGAGAATGTTTTTTTATTTTGCGATTGCAAATATCAGAAATATGAAAAAAGATACCAAGAAAATGAGTTCACAAAAAGTTCACAAATTCAATTTGTAGGCTTCTTGCGGGCTTTTAGATACAAATGACAAAGTTTTAGAAATGTTTGATGAAATCATCCAATTGCTTAGCGTTGCCCTCTTGATGGGTAATCTTTTCGTAAAGGCGCTTGCGAAGCATGGAGATGGCATTTTTATTTCTACATACCAAAGTAGATATAGCAATGGGCGGAACGTCAATCTTAATGAGATAGCAAACACGAAGTTCCATCTCAGACATATTGCAGAGCCTGAGCAGACGATTGGTGAAATCATCATGGATGTTATCGATATACTGGGCCAACAGTTCCCACTCCGCTTCTGACAGATGGAAGTCTTGTTCGCAATCACGTCGCTTGATGTGTGCATAGAGTTCAGACTCATGGAATTCTTTCTGAGCAAGATTTCTGCGTTGCTGGCGGATTTCGAGATTCTGGTTCTCTGATGCCAGCAATTCGGTGTCAAGCTTAATCCTGTCTGCAGCTGCCGTATCGTTTCGCCGTACAGCTTCAGCTAATTGCTGTTCAAGAGAGGCAATCTTCTGCTTGTTTTCTTCTATCTGGTTGATGCTTTGCCTATGCTGTCTTTCTTTTTCTCGTCGCAGACGTCTTTCTAAGAGAATCTCTGCATTCTTCTTTTGCTGATAAAACCTCCATGCATAGAATACGATAAAAGCTACTAAAACAACTATAACAAGAATGGTGCCTAAAAGAATATTGGATATATGGTTTTGAAAAGCCAAATCATCACGTTCTTGTTTGAAAAGGTTGACATTGAATTGGGCATTGACTCTCTCGGTCTCTTCTACACGTGATTGTGCTGCGATAGAGTCTTCTATGGCAGGTAAAGCTCTATAATAGGATAGTGCCTTGGAAATATTGCCTCTGCTCTCTTCTAATTGAGCTAAATAACGATAAGCTTCTTCATGAACAGGTAATCCGTATCTATCTTGAAGTTTCTCGAAATAGTAGATGGCAGAGTCTGTATGGTTTTGTCCTAAGTGCCAATATGCCCAGTTAAAATCATAGAGGGAGTCTCTTGATATCTGTTCCTTAGCCTTGTCAAACTCCTCAGTTTGTATATAAATATAGCACAAAGAACCTTGGGCGTATGGAACAATATTTTCTGGATGAGCTGTGTATTGGGCTAAATTTATTGCCTTTTGGTAATAATAGATAATGCTATCAACCTTATTATATGTAGTATAGACACGTCCCATGCGGAAGGAAGCCAATGCCATACGTAACGTGTCGCGATTACTGACAGCGATATTGTAGTAGTTGCGATAATAGCTTGTGCATTCAGCTAACATGCTTTGGTCGAAATAAACATCTCCTATCTCTTTGTATAGCCAGCAAGAGACACGGCTACTTTCATTTTCTTTAGCAATCTTAATGCCTTTCAGAAAGTTATCAAGAGCAGACGGAAAGTCCCCCATGGTTCTATAAATCTCGCCTAAGAAGCAAAGAGACTTAGCGTATTCATCGGGGGTAGAGCTGTGGTCGTAATAGCGACAGAGACTGTCAACCACGGAGAAATTACTATCGGTTAGTTCCTCGTCAACGAATAAGCGCCCCATACCCACCAGTTGTCGATACATGCGTGATGATTTGTTGCTACTTGGGTTACGATCGTAGTCTGCAAGAAGGCTATCTACTTGGTCGTAATCGCCACATAGCAATAGGCTATCGGCTTGCACCAATTGTGTAGGGTAAGAGTTGTGACATGAGGTGAGTGCAATGATAATGATTGCACAAATGATGACTGATAGTAGGTTTGCATTCTTAAGTCTATTCATGTGTTGTTTTTCTTTGGAAGACACAAAGTTAGTAAAAAATGATACAACTTCCAAATGCCTTTTTGAGAACTGGATGATTTTATCTATCAATCGGGCGATTCTCCGAATCTTTAACAAAGATTTGCATTATCTTTGGGTGGAGAGGGTGGAGTGGTGTAGTATAACTATAAAACATTACGCGTACCGCGTATACGCGCGCGGTACGCATGAGGTTTGGGATTTTATCTCCACCCTCTCCACCACTCCACCCAGTTTTAGAGAGGTTATTTCTATTCTGTTTTGCGACACTGCGACACTGCGACAGATAAAATCTAAGAGTCTTCGCGTACTGCGTATGCGCGTATGCGGTACGCGAGGAGTCTTTAGGAAATTGCCGTCGCGCTGTCGCAGTGTCGCAGTTTGTATGTTTTCAGGCTCTTTCATATCGAAATGCAAAGATACAAAATTTTTAGGCGAAATGCAAGTTTTTTCTAATTTATTTTGCTGTCCTTTTTTGCCAAGAGGATTATGCGTAAATTCAAAGAGAATTATGCGTGCAAACCCTTCGAATTATGCGTGCAAACTATTTGGATGTAGGCTACAATCAAATCGGGGCTTGCGAAAGTGGCACTTTAGCATTGCAATACAATAACTATTGATGTCCAATACAATAACTATTGAAGGTCAAAACAATAACTATTGAAGTGCTAAATAGTAACTATTGCGGAGAGAACAGGATTCTTTTCAGCTTTTGCCTCAAAGCTTTGAATCCTTTTCTCTT
>FPIT01000006.1:2568-117367 GCA_900119285.1 Prevotellaceae bacterium HUN156 | reverse complement strand
TTTTTCCTCAGAGCTTTGAACCTGTTCTACCTGCGGAGAGAACAGGATTCGAACCTGCGAACCGGTTTTGCCGGTTACACGCTTTCCAGGCGTGCCTCTTCAACCACTCGAGCACCTCTCCTTCGTAATAAGCGGATGCAAAATTACGAAAAAGCGAGGAAAATACCAAATTAAATTGGATATTTCTCTCGCTATATAGTTAGTTGCGGAATACCAAGCCCTCGCCAAACTCATCGATGATGATGGGCTTGTCGCGGTTGACCTCATCAGCCAAGATGCGACGCGACAGGTCGTTGAGCACCAGATGCTGGATGGCTCGCTTGACAGGGCGTGCGCCAAATTCGGGATCGTAACCTTCGCCAGCCAAATAGTTGATGGCTGCATCGGTAATCTCGAGACGGATGCCTTGTGGCTCCAGCATATCGGTAACCTTCTTCATCTGCAGGCGTACCACATCGGCAATCTGCTGCTGTGTGAGCTGCTGGAAGGTGATGGTCTCGTCAATACGGTTCAGGAACTCAGGACGCATCAGATGGCGCAGCTGCTCGCGAGTGGCATTGCTGGTCATGATGATGATGGTGTTCTTGAAGTTGGCAGTACGGCCCTTGTTGTCTGTCAGTCTGCCATCGTCCAATACTTGCAACAGGATGTTGAAGACATCGGGATGGGCCTTCTCTATCTCATCGAAGAGGATGACGCTATATGGCTTGCGGCGTACAGCCTCTGTCAACTGACCGCCCTCATCATAGCCTACATATCCCGGAGGCGCACCAACCAGTCGGCTCACGGTATGCTTCTCCTGATATTCAGACATATCGATACGTGTCATCATGGTCTCGTCGTTGAACAGATATTCTGCCAGTGCCTTAGCCAGCTCCGTCTTACCGACACCTGTGGTGCCCAAGAAGATGAACGAGGCGATAGGTCGCTTAGGGTCTTGCAGTCCTGCACGACTGCGACGCACGGCATCGCTGACAGCCACAATGGCATCGTCCTGACCGATGACACGCTTGTGCAACTCTTCCTCCAAGTGTAGCAGCTTCTCGCGCTCACTCTGCAGCATACGGGTTACTGGGATGCCTGTCCAGCGTGATACTACCTCGGCAATATCGTCGGCGGTAACTTCCTCGCGGACAAGTCTTCCAGCGACAGAATCGCTGGAAACGCTATCCAACTGACGCTGGACGGCAGCGATATCGTCTTCCAGGGCCTTCAGCTTAGAGTAGCGAATCTCAGCCACCTTACCATAATCGCCCTCACGTTCTGCACGCTCAGCCTCATACTTCAGGTTCTCTATCTCCTGCTTGTCCTGCTGAATCTTGTTGACCAGTTGACGCTCGCCATCCCACTTAGCACGAAACTGTGTTTCCTGTTCCTTGAGGTCAGCGATTTCCTTATCCAGCTGCGCAATCTTTGGCTCATCGCCCTCACGCTTAATGGCCTCGCGCTCGATTTCCAGCTGAGCCAAGCGACGGCTTATCTCATCCAGCTCTTCTGGTACACTGTCACGTTCCATACGCAGCTTAGCGGCAGCCTCATCCATCAGGTCGATGGCCTTGTCGGGCAGGAAGCGCTCTGAGATGTAACGCTCAGACAGTTGTACGGCGGCGATACAAGCATCATCCTGGATACGTACCTTATGATGATTTTCGTAGCGCTCCTTCAAGCCACGAAGAATAGAGATGGCCGACAGTTCGTCGGGCTCATCCACCATGACCGTCTGGAAACGACGCTCCAAGGCCTTATCCTTCTCAAAATACTTTTGATATTCGTTAAGCGTAGTAGCACCAATGGCACGCAACTCTCCACGAGCAAGGGCTGGCTTCAGGATATTGGCAGCATCCATCGCACCCTCGCCACCGCCAGCGCCTACCAGCGTATGTATCTCGTCGATAAACAAGATGATGCGACCTTCCGCCTTCGTTACCTCATTGATAACACTCTTCAGACGCTCCTCGAACTCACCCTTATACTTGGCACCAGCTACCAATGCACCCATATCCAGTGAGTAGAGCTGCTTGTCTTTCAGGTTCTCTGGTACATCGCCACGCACGATACGTCCTGCCAAACCCTCTACGATGGCGGTTTTACCAGTACCTGGCTCACCAATCAGAATGGGGTTGTTCTTGGTGCGGCGAGAGAGAATCTGCAACACACGGCGAATCTCGTCGTCACGACCAATCACAGGATCGAGCTTACCCTGACGAGCCATCTCTACCAAGTTCTTTGCATATTTTTCCAGCGACTGGTAATTATCGTCTGCCGACTGCGACTGCACCTTCTGTCCTTGGCGCAAAGCTTGGATGGCAGCACGCAGTTCCTTCTCAGTGATGCCTGCATCCTTGAGAATACGACCTGCCGTTTGACCGTCGGTGAGCAATGCCAACAGCAGTGGTTCTACGCTCACAAACTCGTCGCCCATCTTCTGGGCATAGTCCTGAGCCTTCAGCAATACCTGATTGGTAGCACTCGACAGGTACGGTTCGCCACCCGTCACTTTGGGCAGGTGTTGCAGCTCCGACTGTACGAGCATCTCTATCTGCTGGGCATTGACTCCCAACTTCTGCAGCAGGTAGTTGACGACATCCTTCGCTTTGTCCATGATACCAGCCAACAGATGTATGGGCTCGATGGTCTGCTGACCACCGCGCTGTGCAGTGTTGACGGCCTCTTGTACCGCCTCCTGCGCTTTAATGGTAAACTTGTCTAATGTCATAGTTTGTCCTCCTAATTTTTATTTGTTATTTGCCAACCAGCGAACAAACTATGTGCCGAAGCATAAAAAGCCGACAGAATGACGTAAAAATGTGTCATTCTGTCGGTTGTGATATTTACTTTTCTATTCTGATACGAGCGTCAACGGCTACGATATCTTTATCGTCGGCAAGGAGCGGATTGATGTCCATCTCCTTGATTTCTGTAGCAAAGCGGAGTAGGGTGCTGAGACGAACAATAATCTCTGCATATTTCTGTTCGTTGATACCTTGTTGACCGCGTGTGCCCTTCAGAATCTTATAGCCACGCAGGGAGCGTATCATAGAGTATGCCTCACCATACGACAAGGGAGCCAAACCAGACTGTACGTCCTTTAACACCTCAACGAAGATGCCGCCAAGTCCGCACAATACCACATGGCCGAAGCGCTGTTCGTATTTGGCACCGATAAACAACTCGGTACCTTTGAGCATGCGCTGAACCATTACTCCCGTAGCGTCGGGAATCTGCATCATGCGCTCAAACTCCATCTTCAGATGTTCGGGAGTACGGATGTTCAGCGTTACACCGCCAACATCGCTCTTATGAACAGGACCTACTACCTTGGCAACAACAGGGAAGCCTTCCTTTTGGGCAAAGCTGACAAGCTCGTCGCAATCGGTGCTAACCATCTCTGCTACCATAGGAATGCCTGCGCACTCGAATAACTGGCGCACGATGTCGGGACTGACGTAACCATTCGTGTCGGCGGGCAAGTTGCCAATGATCTCACGAATCTTGGGCACATCAACACCATAGAGCTCAAGCTCGGAGGGCGCTGGGGCAGGGGTGCGCATTATCTGTGACAGTGCAGTGGCGAGTGTTACCTCATCGGAGAAGTTGACATGTCCCTTTGCCAGGAACTCTGCCACCTCAGGACCTGCGGTATGCAGACTGGGTAGGATGGGGAAGATGGGCTTCTTGCACTCTTGTATCTTCTTGTGCAACACCTCGTAGGCCTCATAAAGTGTGGTAAGACCTGGTGTGCCATAGATGACGGCAATGGCATCAATATCCTTAAACTTCTTTTCGCAATAGTCAATGGCAATACCCAACTGCTCGGGGGTGCCAGTAGCCAAGATGTCGATGGGGTTGGCAACTGCAGAACCGGGGAACAACTGCTCCTTTAAAGCTTCCGCATTAGCGCCTTCTAACTTGGGCACATTGATGCCACCCTTAGAGAGTGCATCGGTAAGCATTACGCCAGGACCGCCAGCATGGGTGACGATGGCGAAGTTGAAGTTTGAAGTTTGAAGTTTGAAGTTTGAAAGTTGGGAGGTGACCATAAAGATGCAGCCGGCAGTGGTGAGTTCCTCACGAGAGAAGCAACGCACGATGCCTGCCTTGCGGAATAACGCCTCTACAGCAGCATCACTTGAAGCAATGGCTCCCGTATGGCTGCTGGCTGCACGGCTTCCACTCTCTGATGCTCCAGCCTTGATGGCTGCTATGCGACAGCCTTTGCGAATCAATGATGAGGCGTGGAACAGCAACTTGTCGGGGTTGGAGATGTTCTCAATATAGAGCAGCTTAACCAGTGAGTCTGTCTCTGGATTGAAGTGTGTGTCCATGTATTCCAACACATCTTCAATACCAATCTGTTTGCCGTTACCGATAGACCAGACACTATTGAACTGCAAACCCTTGATAACGGCACTCTCCAAAATGAATACTGCAGTGGCACCAGAGCCGGAAATGAAGTCGACACCCTTGGCATTCAGTGCGGGAATGGGTTTGGTGAATACGCTGTGGTGATGGCGAGTGAGCAGTCCGATACAGTTGGGGCCAATCAGTGCGGCACAATAGCGCTCGCAGATATCGAGGATGCGCTGCTCCATCTTGGCACCAGCAGCCGTTTCTTCACCGAAACCTGCTGAAATGATGATGAAGGCCTTGGCACCCTTGTCGCGAGCCAACACCTCAACGGTATCTGGACATAGCTTGGCAGGAATGACCAATACAGCCAACTCGGTAGGCGGCAATTCACGGACATCGTGAAAAACCTTGATGCCCTGCACCTCGTCTTCCTTGGGATTAACGATACGTAATGTTCCCTGATAACCACCTTGCTGGATGTTGCGAACAATGGCACCACCCGGCTTATGGACATTGTTTGAACCGCCAATGATAACTATCGATTGGGGCTCTAATAGTTCTCTGTTGATCATGGTTAATAAAAACTTTGCTGCAAAGATAGTAATAATTCATAATTCATAATTCTTTTTTCCTAAAAAAGTGTGGCGTTGCATTCATAATTCATAATTATTTTTGTACTTTTGCAAAGAATATGAATAATTCTGACCGCCAGATACTCAAAATAGCGATGCCTGCCATCGTGACAAATATCACAGTACCACTATTGGGACTGGTTGATACTGCCATTGTAGGACACATGGGCGATGCTTCCTATATCGGAGCGATTGCTGTGGGTGCTATGATATTCAATCTGGTGTATTGGGTGTTTGGATTTCTCCGCATGGGAACCAGCGGTTTGACGGCACAGGCATACGGCAGACAGGATCAACAAGAGATGAGGCATCTGCTAAGACAGTCGCTGAAGTGGGCTGGTACGATAGCTTTGTTGCTCATCTTGCTTCAGTGGCCACTGTGCGAGGTGATGCTGACGGTGATAGGACCTACCGCAGATGTACGCCCATTGGCAGCCACTTATTTCTATTATGTGGTATGGGGAGCACCAGCTTCTTTGGGACTCTTCGCTCTCACTGGCTGGTATATCGGAATGCAGAATACTCGTTATCCGATGTATATCAGTATCCTGCAAAATATAACTAATATCATCGTTTCACTCTTGTTGGTATATGGATTAGGCATGAAGATAGAGGGCGTTGCTCTCGGCACCATCATAGCACAATACGTAGGACTATTCGCGGGCTTGCTATTGTTGCCCCGAGGTGTATGGAGTGTTAATGAAAAGGTGTGTTCTGCGCAAGTTTCATTTTTCCGCATCAATAGGGATATTTTCTTGCGAACGCTGTTCTTGGTGGCAGTGAATCTTTGTTTCACTGCAATAGGGGCGCGACAGGGCGCAACCATATTGGCTGTCAATACGTTGTTGATGCAACTCTACTTGCTGTTCTCTTATGTGATGGATGGCTTTGCCTATGCTGGTGAGGCGCTTGGTGGTCGCTATTGGGGAGCGCATCAGAGAGCGCCATTTATGGAAACGGTGCATAGGCTATTTGCATGGGGTGCTGCCATGACCGTTGTCTTTACTGCAGTCTATGTGTTGGGTGGTATGCCTTTCTTGCAATTGTTGACGGATGAACCTGTCGTGGTTGAGGCCTCACGTGGTTTCGTGTGGTGGGCTTACCTGATACCAATAGCAGGTGTGGCTGCCTTTGTGTGGGATGGCGTGTTTATCGGAATCACCGCCTCAAGAGGTATGCTACTGTCTGCAATCATAGCTGCAACGACGTTCTTTACTGGTGTATTCGTATTCGTTCCATCGTTGGGTAATCATGGATTGATGTTATCAATGCTGCTTTTCTTATTGATGCGTGGAGTGGTGCAGACATGGCTGTTTTGCAACCGGATTGCAAAAAACGCGATTTAATCTTCGCTTGCAACCAGGTTGCAGAATAGATTGTATACCTTTGCACCCAGAAAACAATAAAAACGAAAAGATATGGCACACGAACATCATCACGAACACGACCATCATCATGGTCATCATCATCACCATCATCATCACGGTCAAATGACCTCAATGAATGGCATCTTTATTTTCTGCATTGCTCTCAACCTGCTATTCGTAGGTGTTGAGGCTCTGGTAGGATTGACACAGAATTCACTATCACTACTCTCAGATGCAGGACATAATCTTAGTGACGTATTTAGTCTGGCACTGGTCTTGGTAGCTTTCCAAATGGCAAAGGTACGCTCGGGTGCTCACTATACTTATGGACTGAAGAAAACCACTATCCTCATCTCTCTGATTAATGCTTTACTGCTGTTAGTGGCTATTGCTGGTATTGTGATTGAGAGTATTCATAAGTTCAGTGAACCCGTAGAGGTCAATGGTGCTGCAGTATCGTGGACTGCTGGTATTGGCATCCTGATAAACGGCTTGACTGTAGTGTTGCTGATGCGCGGACAGAAGAGTGATATCAACGTGCGAGGCGCCTTCCTGCACATGGTAGCAGACACGCTGGTATCAGTAGGTGTGGTTATCTCTGGTATCATTATTAGTTGGACGGGATGGAATGTCGTTGACCCCATTGTTAGTATCATCATCGCACTGGTAATCCTCGTTTCTACATGGGACTTGCTGTCTGGTAGTCTGCGCTTGCTCATTGATGGTACTCCTGAAGGTATTGAACTTGATGACATTCAGCAAAGTATGGAACAGGTGGAGCATGTGAAAGAAGTACACCACATGCATATCTGGGCCATCAGTACAACAGACAATGCCCTCACTGCACATGTGGTTGTGGAACAGATAGAACACATGGAAACGACAAAGGCTCAACTCAAAGAGTTGCTGAAAGAAAAAGGCATAGGACATTCTACACTGGAGTTTGAAACGGTGGCGACGCCTTGTCACGAGCACTGTTGCGAAGAATGACGCTATAGTTAAAAAGAAATATATTATTGGAAAAACTCGTTAATGGCTTGGCTATTTGACGAGTTTTTTGTATCTTTGTACTTTGATAAAACCAATACGAACGCAAGATGAACAAGAAACTTGGAATGTTGATGGCAGCATGGCTGCTAATACCCATAGCAATGGTAGCACAAACCTATTCTGCCATGTGGAAACAGGTGGAGGCAGCTCAAGAGAAAGACTTGCCTGAAACTGCTATAACTCATCTCCAAAAGATAGAAAAGAAAGCTCGTCAGGAACGTGCTTACGGACAATTGCTGAAGGCTGCATTGATGACGGCAAAGTTGCAAAACGAGATTTCTTCCGATTCTTTAGCTTCTGCTGTGAAGCGTTTGGAACAACAGACAGCGAATATCCGTGAAGTGTCACTGCAGGCTGTATATGCAACTGCACTGTCAGAAATATATGATGAATTTGATGATTTAGAAGAGAGTGAGAGCAAAAGCACTTACTATCGTAAGTTAGCATTGGCTCATCCAGAGATATTGGGAAAGACTTCTGCTGGTAGTTACGAGCCTTTCATAGTCAAAGGTAAGGATAGCGAAGTGTTTGGCCACGACCTGTTGAGCGTGATAGGTATGGAACTGGATGCCTGGCAGTGGATGACGGACTACTATGAGAAGGTGGGCAACTGTCGCGCTGCTTGCTTGACAGCCATTCATACAAAAGAAACGATAGAAGGTATAGACTCTTTGATTGCTATATATGGCGACTATGATGAGGCTGGTGAGTTGGCTATTCGTCGCTATGAGTTGATGCAAGATAAAAACTGTCCTGTTGCAGAGAAATATCAGTGGCTGCAAGAATCTCTTCAGCGTTGGGGAGGATGGAAACGCGTCGGTGTATTGAAAGAGCATTTGTCAGAGCTTACTTTTTCTAATGTTCAATTAGAAATACCAAGTCAAGTCTATGAGGTAAATAAACCGCAGACAGTAAGATTTACTGAATTGCGTAACCTCAAACAGTTGACTATGCGTGTATATCGAACGGCTTTGAAGGGAGATACGGATGCATCTGCTTATAGTATAAAAGAAAAAGATTTGGTGGAAGTGAAGGAAGCTGCACGTACAGTGACATTTGCACCTCATGCGGAATATGAATACTTTAAGGATTCTGTTGATTTGATGGCATTGCCCGCAGGTGTGTACTTGATTAGCATTTCTACAAATCCAAAAATAGATAAGTTGCGCAATTTGTATTATGTCTCTAGTGTACGATTGCTTAATCAGGGTGGCTCAGATAAAATACAACATTATGTCGCAGTAGATGCCACAACAGGCCAACCCATCGCTGGAGCAAAAATGCGTTTGGTTTTTGCCCGCAATGGGAAAAAGACTTCGGAAACGAAAATTCTAACTTGTAACCAACAGGGCGAGGCAACCTATGATTGTAGTAAACAAAATCCTCAGTACATCTTTGTTTATACAGATGATGATTATTATTGTCCAGACAATTATAATCATGGATATTATAGCTATCATGATCGTCAGTATAATCAGCAGCGCACCAACATCTTTACAGATCGTAGCATCTATCGCCCAGGACAAACGGTACATGCCACAGCAATTGTGTGGAAAGAAGTTTCTGCAACGGAAATGGAAACTGTAGCCGATAAGAAAGTTAAGTTGGAATTGCGTGATGCCAACTATAAGGTGGTAGCTGAAAAAGAGGTGACTACTGACCGATATGGCAAATGCTCTACAACGTTTACGCTGCCTACAGGCAAACTGAATGGTCGTTTCTCTATACGCACCAGCAATGCTTCGGTTAGTTTCCGCGTAGAAGAATACAAGCGTCCAGCCTTCCAAGTGGAGTTTGATGAGTATAAAGAATCTTATCAGGCAGGCGACACTGTGCGTGCAAAAGCCAAGGCGATGAGCTATGCGGGGGTACCTGTTCAAAATGGAATGGTGCACTATACAGTGAAACGTCGCATAGCTTATTGGTGGATGACCTTCAGCCGTTATTGGCAGAGTAGTTATATTGGCAATGGTCTGAGTGAAGTTGTTCTTTCTGAGGGAGATGCCACCACAAACGATGATGGTTCATTCGGCGTTGATATACCACTAACCATGCCTGATGGCTTAGGTCGTCATTCAATGTTCTACAATTTTGTAGTAGAGGCTGACGTTACAGATCAGGCAGGCGAAACGCATCATGGTACGCTGTCGCTGCCATTGGGCAATAAATCAACAACACTTGGCTGCGACCTGCCCGAACAAGTACGTGCAGACCAGATGCCGTCAGTCACCTTCCACCGTCGGAATGCTGCAGGCAAAGAGATTCCTGGTATGATACGCTATCGCATTGATGGTGGAAAATGGAAGGAATGCTCTGCTAACGTTCAATGTTCAATATTTAATGCTCAATTAAAGAGCGGTAAGCATACCATACAGGCTATTTGTCTGGAAGATTCTCTTGAGCAGAGTTTTGTGGTGTTTAGTCTTGATGATAAGCGTCCAGCCACTGAAACTCACGATTGGTTCTATGTCTCTCATGAGGAATTCCCTGCTGATGGTTCGCCTGTGACTCTGCAAGTTGGTTCATCAGATCCGGACTTGTATATCGTGTATGGACTTTTTGCTGGTAATCGCGAGATAGAGCGTGGCGTGGTCAAGAAAAATGCTGCATTGTTGAATCGTCAGTTTACATATCGTGAGGAGTATGGCAATGGACTATTGCTGACTTATGCATGGGTAAAAGATGGTAAATGTTATAAGCACGAGCAGTTTATACGTCGCCCAATGCCTGACAAGCAGTTGAGGATGAAGTGGGAAACTTTCCGTGACCGATTAATACCAGGGCAAAAGGAAGAATGGAAACTCACCATCACAAAGCCTGATGGCACACCTGCTGATGCTAGTCTGTTGGCTGTGTTGTATGATAAGAGCCTTGACGCCCTTACAAAGCATCAATGGTTATTTACTCCCAAGATTTCCCTGTCGCAACCTTATGCGGCATGGCAATGGAATGGCGAACTTTATCTTGAAGATTATGCGGATAATGACAATACTAAATTTGATAAAACGGTGATTTCGTATAGTCATTTTGACTATAATGTATATCCTAATGCTGTAATTTTAAGGTCAAATGGTATGGTCCCGGGTGTGCGTGTCGCATTGGATAGTAGATCAAGGGTAAAGGAGGATACTTCCTTAAATGAGGTCGTTGTGCTAGGGTATGGCGTTCAAAAAAAATCATTATTGACAGGTACAATAACAGATATTACCAAAGAGCCTGAACCAGAACAGGTTCAAGTCCGTGAGAACCTCAATGAGACTGCTTTCTGTTATCCCAATATCATTACAGACAAGGATGGCAACGCTACGCTGAAGTTCACGTTACCAGAGAGCCTGACAACATGGCGCTTTATGGGATTAGCCAATACAACGGATATGATGTATGGCAGTCTGGAGGGAGAAATCGTTGCTCAGAAGGATGTGATGATTCAGCCCAATATGCCTCGCTTCATCCGTGAGGGCGATAAGGCCACTATCTCTGCCCGCCTGTTCAACACCACCGACCATAGCGTCAGTGGAACAGCTAAGATACAACTCATCGATCCTGAGACAGAAAAGGTAGTCTACGAACAAGAGCAACCGTTTACTATCGATGCGAACGGCTCCGCTTCTTCAATGTTCAATGTTCAATGTTCAATGTTCAACGCATCTCTCCTTATCTGTAAGGTAATGGCTAAGGGTGAAGGATTCTCTGACGGAGAACAGCACTATCTGCCGATACTTCCCGATAAGGAATATGTAACAAAGACGGTACCTTATACACAGCACGAACCTGGAGTGAAGACTATCGATTTGAGCAATTTGTTCCCACAAGAAACTACTCAGCAGAAGTTGACCGTAGAATATACCAACAATCCCGCATGGCTGATGGTACAGTCGTTGCCAACTTTAGGACAACCCTATGAGCATAGCGCCATTGATCAGGCTGCTTCTTATTATAGTAATCTGTTGGCAAAGAGTCTGCTGAATCAGAGTCCACAGGTAAAGAGTGTCTTTGAACAATGGAAGCGTGAAGAAAACTCAAACCTCTCATCTCTCACCTCTCAGTTAAATAAGAATGAGGATTTGAAAGACCTTATCTTAGCGGAGACACCATGGGTGAATGCGGCAGATAGAGAGACAGAACAGAAGCAACGCTTGGCTGACTTCTTTGATGAGAATGGTATCAACAATCGATTAGAGACAGCGCTGGAGAAGTTGACCGAACTACAGAATAGTGATGGTTCCTTCTCATGGTATCCTGGTATGGAGGGTAGTACGATGGTTACAATGGCTATCGAGGAAATGCTGGTCCGCTTACAGATGATGGTATCCTCACCTCTCACCACTAATTCCTCACCACTTTACAACAAGGCCTTCAATTATCTCGGCAGAGAAATGACGGAGATGGTGGGTCGCATGAAGAAGGAAGAAAAGAAAGGTCGTCGCCAGACATTCCCATCCTTTACGGCATTACGTTGGCTCTATCTATGTGCTATTGACGGTCGCCAGTTATCTGCCAAGGTGAAGTCTGCCAATGACTACTTGACAGCTTTACTGAAAAAAGACATCAAGAATCAGAGCATCTATGAGAAGGCAATGACAGCAGTGGTGCTGGCCAAGCGCGGTGAAAAGACTAAGGCTGCAGAATATGTGAAGAGCCTGAAAGAGTATAGCGTATATACAGAAGAGATGGGACGCTACTATGATACGCGCCGCGCCTTCTATTCATGGTATGACTATAAGATACCTACAGAGGTGGCTGCTATGGAAGCTATTCAACTGGTAACGCCCCAGGATAAGCAGACTGTTGACGAGATGCGCCGTTGGCTGTTGCAAGAGAAACGTACACAAGTATGGGATACCCCCATCAATAGTGTGAATGCTATCTATGCTTTCTTGAATGGTCAGCAGTCTCTGACTACTCAGCATGCGCAGAGTGTGCTGGCTATAGATGGAACTCCTATCGAGACCTCTAAGGCTACGGCAGGTATCGGTTATGTGAAGACAGCCATTAATGAACCAAAGGGAAAGACCTTCACAGCTACGAAGACTTCTGAAGGAACTTCGTGGGGCGCCGTTTATGCACAGTTCTTCCAAAAGACCAGCGATATAGAGAATGCGCAGAGTGGTATCAAAGTGAAACGCGAGGTGCTCGCTTCTACTAATACTAGTGATGCTAGTCGTACTAGCCAGACTAGTGCTACTAGCCTGAAGGTGGGCGACCGTATAAAGGTTCGTATTACTATCGAGACCTCTCGTGACCTCGACTTCGTTCAGGTAATAGATAAGAGGGCTTGCTGCATGGAACCTGTCCGTCTGTTGTCTGGTTATCATAATGGGGCCTACGTATCACCAAAGGACTATGCTACTCACTATTTCTATCGTGGATTAGGTAAGGGTAAACACGTGATA
Source organism: Prevotellaceae bacterium HUN156 (assembly GCA_900119285.1). GTDB lineage: Bacteria > Bacteroidota > Bacteroidia > Bacteroidales > Bacteroidaceae > Prevotella. The sequence continues at coordinate 104,575 of FPIT01000006.1, read as the reverse complement.
GAGACAGAATACTATATCGACCGTGCTGGAACATATGAAACGGGTACGTGCTCTGTAGGATGTGCCTATGCACCAGAATACCGTGCTACAGCTGGATCGATAACATTTAATATTGCAGAATAATGAAGAAAAAACTGATTATACCAATGATGCTGTTGGCGGCGCTGACAGCCAACGCACAGAAACTGAAAGCTGAAAGTACTGTCATTGACGCAGGACGCACTGGCTATCAACAGCCAATTTCTGCAGTTTTTAAATTCAGAAATAGAGGCAGTCGTAAGCTGCGTATTGAGAAAGTAGTACCAGATTGTAGTTGTACGGTGGTTGACTATCCCAAAGGAGATGTCGGTGATAAGTTTGAGATTCGTATGACTTATGATGCCCGACAGCTGGGACACTTCGATAAGCAGGCAGCAGTGAAGGTGTCAGGAATGGCGAAGCCGATATACATCACGATGAAAGGTGTGGTGCTGAGAGAGTATCAGGATTTGAGTAAGAACTATCCCATCACGATGGGTGACTTGTTGCTTGACCGTAGTGATTTGGAGTTTGACGATATCAATCGTGGAGACCAGCATGTGCAACAACTACACGTTTATAATAGTAGTAGCAGTGAGTATCAGCCTAACCTGATGCATTTGCCACCATATCTGACGGCAGTGATGGTGCCCGAGAAGTTGGCACCAGGTCGTGCCGGTACGATGACGGTGACGCTCAACTCTACGCAGATTCATGACTATGGACTGACACAGACCTCTGTATTCTTGGCAGGTAATCCTGGCGATAAGGTAAGTGCCGACAACGAGATACCCGTCTCTGTGGTGCTCTTGCCCTCGTTCATGGGTATGACAGATGCACAGAAACAGTATGCACCTAAGATGGAACTGTCGAAGAAAACGATTGATATTGAGTTTGGTGACAAGACCAAGAAGAAAGAAGCTATTGTCGTTAGCAATAAGGGGCGAACAGACTTGGATATCTCTTCGTTGCAACTCTTTACAGGCGGCCTTCAGGTGTCACTAGGTAAGAGTCATCTGAAGCCAGGCGAGACTACCCAACTCAAGATTACTGCACTGCGTGATGATTTGAAGAAGGTGCGTACGCGCCCTCGTATTCTCATGATTACCAATGACCCCGACCAGTCGAAGGTAACGATAACCATCAATGCCAAATAAAGGTACTAAAAGTAAAAAAGTAACTATGGAACATCCTGAAAATAGTGCTGAATATGCAGGATTGCAGGTGAATAGCGGAGTAGAACAGCCTGCTATTGTTAATCCCTATCTGCAACGTCATCGCTTCCGTCGTCGCGAGCTCTCTGCTGCCGAGATGGTAGAGGGTATCGTCAAGGGTGATGTCACCATCCTCTCGCAAGCTGTTACGCTGGTGGAGAGTGTCAATCCCGCCCACCAGCAGAAAGCCCAAGAGGTAATCAATAAGTGCCTACCCTATAGTGGCAACAGTATTCGTGTGGGTATCAGTGGTGTTCCTGGCGCAGGCAAGTCGACTAGTATTGATGAGTTTGGCATCCATGTACTCAAAGAACACGGAGGCAAGTTGGCTGTATTGGCTATCGACCCCAGTAGTGAGCGCTCTAAGGGTTCTATTCTGGGTGATAAGACACGCATGGAGAAACTCAGCGTGCATCCCGACTCGTTTATCCGTCCTAGTCCAACGGCTGGTTCTTTAGGCGGTGTGGCTCGCAAGACACGCGAGACGATTATTCTGTGTGAGGCTGCTGGCTTCGACAAAATCTTTGTAGAGACTGTGGGCGTAGGACAGAGTGAGACTGCCTGTCATTCGATGGTGGATTTCTTCCTGCTCATTCAGTTGGCAGGAACAGGCGATGAGTTGCAAGGTATCAAGCGTGGCATCATGGAGATTTCTGATGGTATCGTTATCAACAAATGTGATGGCGAGAATGTAGATAAATGCCAAATGGCTGCAACCAACTTCCGTAATGCGCTGCACTTCTTTCCTATGCCTGATAGCGGATGGTTGCCCAAGGTGTTATGCTATAGTGGCTTCTATGGTCTTGGCATCAAAGAGATATGGGACATGATATATGAGTATATCGCCTTCGTTAAGAAGAATGGTTACTTTGACTATCGTCGCAACGAACAGGCTAAGTATTGGATGTATGAAACCATCAACGAACAGTTGCGACTGCACTTCTATAACAATGCCCAAATACAAGCGCAATTACAAGATGCCGAACGCTCGGTGTTGGCTGGTAAGCAGACCTCTTTTATGGCTGCGCAGCAACTGTTAGATAGCTATTATAAGAATCTAGAATCTCTAGAACATCTAGATATCTAGATAATCTATGAAAAAATATATGAGTCTAAAGATAGAAATAGATAATGGCAGTGGCTTCTGCTTTGGAGTGACCACAGCCATCCAGAAAGCTGAAGAGGAACTGGCAAAGGGCAATACCTTATATTGTCTTGGTGATATTGTGCACAATGGAATGGAGTGTGAACGCCTACGCCAGCTAGGTCTTATTACCATCGACCACGAGCAGATGGCTAGTCTGCACAATGTCAAGGTGCTGCTGCGTGCTCATGGTGAGCCACCAGCAACCTATGAGTTGGCACGAAAGAACAATATAGAGATTATCGATGCCACCTGTCCTGTGGTGCTGCAATTGCAGAAACGTATCCGAAAGCAATATGAGGCTTCTCCCAGTGGAGAGGGTGCTTCTATTGTAATCTTCGGCAAGAAAGGTCATGCCGAGGTATTAGGATTGGTAGGACAGACACAATCAGAAGCTATCGTGATAGAGAACTTTGATGAGGTGAGCCGTCTGGACTTTACGCGCGATATCTATCTTTATTCGCAAACAACTAAGTCGCTGGATGAGTTTCATCGTATCATCGAGTATATCCAGCAACACATCTCGCCTACGGCCACTTTCCGTAGTTTCGATACCATCTGTCGTAATGTGGCCAACCGCATGCCGAATATCTCAAGTTTTGCTACCAAACACGATCTTGTTCTTTTCGTTTGTGGACGAAAGAGTAGTAATGGTAGGGTATTATATAATGAGTGCTTGCGCGTCAACGCAAACACCCATATGATAGAAGGACCTGAAGAGATAGATCCTGCTTGGCTCGAAGGTATAGAAACTGTGGGCATCTGTGGCGCCACCAGTACGCCTAAGTGGCTGATGGAACAATGCCGTGATGCGCTGTCTAACGAATAGCCTGTTGGAATTTTTCCATTAACCATGCTTTCTGCTCGGCAATCGTCATATGACTATTGTCAAGTTCGATGGCGTCGTCAGCTTTGCGAAGAGGTGATACTGCACGATGAGAGTCGATGTAGTCGCGCTCCTGAACATTCTTTAGAATCTCTTCATAGTCGGCTTCCATACCTTTGCCTTTCAATTCGTCGTAACGGCGCTGGGCACGAACCTCAGCAGAGGCGGTAACGAAAATCTTTAGCTCAGCATCAGGGAAGACAACTGTACCGATGTCACGACCATCCATGACAACACCTTTGTCCTTACCCATCTGTTGCTGTTGGGCAACCATTGCCTCGCGAACAAAACCTAATGTGGCAATAGGGCTGACATGATTAGAGACCTCCATCGAACGAATCAGATCTTCAACCAATTCTCCGTTGAGATAAGTATCTGGGCGTCCTTTCTCTGCATTGAAGCGGAATGTGATTTGTATCTGGGGCATAGCCTGGCGCAAAGCCTCTTCCTGAATGCCTTCGGCAGTGAATAATCCATGACGTAAAGCATACAAGGTGACACAGCGGTACATCGCACCAGTGTCAACATATACATAGCCCACTTCACGGGCTAAGTCCTTGGCCATCGTACTCTTACCGCACGAAGAATGGCCATCAATAGCAATGGTAATCTTCTTCATATATTATAAACAATATGTAGCGTTAATCAATAATGAATTGGTGGATACGTGGTATTTGGCATAGCCAATCTGTAACTTAAAGCGTTCGAGCTGTATGCCACCACCAATTGATAAACCTGCTCCATGGTTACTCTCTGTATCATCAGCCTCGCTAATCTTCATCTCACTGGCGCGACGGAAATTATAACCGGCAGCAAGGTATATTGTTGGGGAGAGTGCTATGTCTGCACCAACAGCTAGATGCTTGATGAAAGCCTGATTCCAATTGTTCAGACGTGACAATGTTGCATGAAAGGTTAGCGGTGAGTTGACCAGTTGCTTGCTGACTCCCAATTGTAAGTCGAAGGGGATGTGCTCAAACTCATCATTGTAGGCCTTAATTTGTCCGCCAAGGTTCTTGGCTACAGCAGATACAGACCATCCTTTTTCTTCGTTCAAATAGTTGACGCCTAAATCAACAGCCACAGCAGCAGAACTGTAGTTGCCTATGGTTGACGAGATGAAGCGGGCGGTAATACCACCACTGAAATTGTTCCCTAAGAGATAGGCAAAGCTTCCTGCCAATGCAATGTCACGTGGAGAAAAAGTTCCTGTCTCTATATTCTCATTAGTGGTTTCCTTGATAGAGCCATACGACATGTATTGACCACTGATTCCCCATGATGCTCTTTCGCCATAGGCTCTGACGTATGAGGCTGAGGCGGTCTTGCATCCTTCCATGTAGGTCATGAAATTGAAGTTTATGCTCTTGTCACTCACACCAGTCAAAAGAGCGGGGTTGTGGAAAATAACAGTAGGATCGTCTTCTGTCAGCGAGATGTTATCACCTCCTAATGCTGCTACATGGGCACTAACAGGTAAGCGCAAGAAGCTATATACCTCTTCGCTCTCCTGAGCTTGCGCAAACAGGGCTGACAAAATGCCTATAATGGCAAGAAAACCTTTCTTCATCTTATTTCAAACGACAAAGGTAATTATTTTATTGCATATTTCCAAAATAATAGCTACCTTTGTGCCCAATAAATGGAACAAAAGAAAACACGACAGGCTGATATGGAACAGCGACGTGCCACGGGATTCCTCTTGGGGCTTATATTCGTGTTGTCTTTGTTCTATGTTACATTAGAGTGGAATACTGCAACGGGTGATGATAATATTGATCCGATAGACTTGAATGACCTGATGCATGAAAGTGAACTGGTCCCCATGTCTAACGAGGAGACAATAGCTCAGTTGGAAGAAAGACATCCAGAAGAAAAGTCGGAACAGTTGCATGTGGTCGATGATGACGTAGAGATTGATGTTGACGACCAAGTTGATGTGGCCAGTGAAGACGAAGAGGTGCTGAAGGAATTGGAAGAGGACGAGGATAAAGCGCTGGCTCCCTTGACCGTTGACCCACAGAATCCGCTCAACTTTCATGTGGTAGAAGACCTGCCACAGTATCCTGGCGGTGCTACGGAGTTTCTGAAATGGCTCACCAAGAATCTGCGCTATCCCACTGTCGCTCGCAACAATCATACGCAGGGCAAGGTGGTGGCTGTGTTCTATGTAGAGAAGGATGGTAGTATCAGTGGCGTGAAAATCACCAAGTCGCTGTCGCCCGAATGCGACAAGGAGGCGCTGCGTGTGCTCAATATGATGCCCCATTGGCAACCAGGTGTTTATCACGATCAGCCCTGTCGCACCAAGGTGTGCATCCCTATTGTATTTAAGTTGTAGAAAATAAGAAGAATAAGATATATGCTGACATCTAATGAGATCCTGCAGTTGGTCAACGACTTTCTGGCCCATCTGCCCTATGAGAGAAAACCGAAGTCACTTTACGAACCGGTAGAATACGTGTTGTCTATTGGTGGCAAGCGCATACGTCCTGTGCTCACCCTCATGGGCTACAATCTCTGGAAAGAGAATCCCGAAAGCATCCTGATGCCTGCCGTAGGATTGGAGACCTATCATAACTACACCCTGTTGCACGACGACCTGATGGACCAGGCCGATATGCGTCGTGGTCACGAGACGGTACATCGCCGTTGGGATGCCAACAAGGCCATCCTCTCTGGCGACTCTATGCTGGTGTTGGCTTATCAGCGCATGCAGCAGGTGCCTGCCGACAAGATGCCTGCCGTGCTTGACATCTTTACGGAGACGGCTCTGGAGATTGGCGAAGGTCAGGAGTATGATATGACTTTTGAGACGCGCAACGATGTGACTGAAGAAGAATATATCGAGATGATACGCCTGAAGACCAGCGTATTGCTGGCTTGTGCCCTGAAGATTGGTGCTGTGTTGGCTGATGCCCCTCAGGAGGATGCCGACCGCCTCTATCGTGTAGGTGAGCAGATGGGATTGGCATTCCAGTTGCAAGACGACCTGCTCGATGTCTATGGCGACCCCAAAGTCTTTGGTAAGGCTATCGGTGGCGATATCACCTCAAATAAGAAGACCTATATGCTTATCAATGCCTTCAACCGTGCCAACGATAAGCAGCGTGCAGAGTTGGAGCGCTGGATAGGTGCTAAGACCTTCAATCGCGAGGTGAAGGTGGCAGAGGTTACGCGCCTCTACGACGAGATTGGTATCCGTCGCCTCTGTGAGGAGAAGATTAATTACTACTTCCATGTAGCCCGACAGACTCTTTCAGAGATCAATGTACCAGAGGAGCGCAAAGCACAGTTGCGCCAATATATGGATGAATTGCTGCACCGAAATAAATAATGATACATTATATCGATACGCATTGCCACTTGGATGGTGAGGAGTTCGCACAGGATCGTGACGAAGTGATACAGCGTGCCCAAGAGGTTGGTTGTGCTAAAATATTCTTGCCAGCCATTGATGTTAAGACCTGTCAAACAGTATTGGATGTGTGTACTAGTTATCCAGGCTATTGTTATCCTATGTTGGGCTTGCATCCAGAGGAGGTAAAAGGTGATTGGCGTGAGCAATTAGCAACTATCAAAGATGCAATAACTCCTAAAGTTATTGCTATCGGCGAGGTTGGTCTCGACTACTATTGGAGTCGCGAGTTTGAGCAAGAACAGTTAGAGGCTTTCGAGGAACAGGTGCGTTGGGCCGTAGAGCTGCAACTGCCCCTGATGATTCACTGTCGCAAAGCACAAAACGAGATGGTGGCTATCCTCAAGAAGTATGCCAACGACCTGCCTGGCGGTGTGTTCCATTGCTTTACGGGTAATGAGCAAGAGGCTCGCCAGTTGTTAGAGTTTGATCGCTTCGTATTGGGTGTTGGTGGTGTGTCGACCTTCAAGAAGAGCCATCTGCCCGAAGTTCTTCCCGCCTGTGTACCCCTTGACCGTCTCGTCTTAGAGACCGATGCCCCCTATATGGCTCCCGTCCCTATGCGTGGTCAGCGCAACGAGTCTTCCTATATCCGCCACGTCATCACCCGGCTGGCTGAAGCCTATGGCGTTAGCGAAGACACCATCTGCCAGCAGACCACAGCCAATGTAGAGCGCATCTTCCCCCGTATCCGTTAATACAACTCATTCGGTTCTGAATTAGCTGTATTCAGCGCTGAATGTAGCTAATTCGTTTGACGGCATAATTCGTCGAGAATTATGCGTAAATACTCCTTGAATTATGCGTAAATACTCCTTGAATTATGCGTAAATTCTACTTTTATCGTGAGCTGATAACCTTACGGATGTTTCCGTTGGCATCGCGGAAGATGGTAAGCATGCCAAAGCGATAGAGAATTTGAGAGGTGTTGGTCGTTACCTCCTTGATGGATGTTGCCATATTGAAATTGAAGGAGGCTAGGCCATTGGTTACCGAGATATTGGTGATGGGCTTGTTCATCAGCATCGTGCCATCGGTGTTGGCATGGAAGAGGTCGGCAGCAGGCGACGATGTGTTGGTTAGCGCATTGTTCTCCTCAAAAGGATACGCCCAACCGGCAGTGCTGAATGTGGTGTTCTTGTTGTTGGCGTGGAAGAGGATATAACGCTTGCGACGGGAAGAGTTGGGAGTAACCTCTGTACTCGTCCATACCGAAGGGTCATAGTCGATGTGGAAGATGAGCACACCATGGCTGGGCAGACTGGCATCCCAACCTGTTGCTTGGCGATTCTCCACAAAGTAATACTCGTTCTCATAGCCGTCGTTGCGGATAAGATAGGCTACATCATTGTCTGCCAAAGCAGGTATGTCAACGATGGATGTGGCCTCTTGCAGTTCTATCGGTGTGAGCCATCCCATCAACCAGCGCTCATGACCAGAATAGCCTGCGGGCTGGTAACCATTGCCATTGTAGTTGCCGGAGTCCATCAGATCCCAAGAGTGAACGAATGACTCTCTACCATAATAAAAGTCAGGGAATCCGAAACAGTGGCTATATTCGTGACAGATGGTGCCAAAAGAACCATAGTCGTTATTTTTTGTCAGTTCTGCCAAAGCACAATAGCAGTCCACCAAATAGTTCTTTTCGCCATAGTTGACGGGGATAGGTTCGCAATACACACCCTCCTGATTGTCCTTCAGATGTTCACTCATCCACCACTGGTGTGGCCAAATCAGGTTAGGGCCAGAACTATCGTTCATGCCATGACCTGCATAGACGATGAGTAGCTGGTTGATATAGCCATCGTTATTCCAATCGTAGAGGCTCCAATCGATGTCGAGTGTCTTCAGCACGTCCATGATGTCCTCTACAAGATATTGCGAGTTCTCATCATCAACCTCATTGCTTGCATACTTCTCAGCATTACCACTCACCTGCACATATATTAGGTCGAAGATAACGTTGAAGTCACCATAGCTTTGGTCAAGGAAATAGTCGTGGACAGAACCCTTGAAAGGTCCCTCCAGATATCCCTCCGTATTGAATATGTTGTTCCACTGCTGTAGGGTGGCAGCCTCATCGCCGATGAAGTTGCGGTCGTTGAATGCTAGCAGTATGGTTAGCTGATGACGCGTGCCATGGTAGAAGTTGCCACCAGGTGTTCTGCCCTCGCTACTTCCACGGCGAAGGTGAATGCTCTGCTGACGAGGGGTGCCGCGCCGACAACCCTGTAGTGAGATATTTTCTTGTGCAATAGCTGTCAGCGTAATGATTGACAGCAACAAACTAGTAATGATAAAGCGATATTTCCTCATTATTGATATAGATGCTTACAAATGCTGCCATCCGACTTGCGCGTGAGGTATAACTGTCCGCGCACAGGATGCTCTATACGGCGACCTTGCAGGTCGTAATACTCATGTCTATTTAGTTTTGCATCATTCATTTCCTTGATGCCTGACGCACCACCCATGAAGTCGAACGAGATGAGTCCATCTTCCGACTCTTGGATATTCGTAATATATTCATCTATCAGCGCATTATTCTCTTCGAAAGGGTAGGGCGCTGTGCTGAGAATACGACTGTTCATACGGCCAGAATGCTGATATTGGGAGAGTCCCTCTGTTGATATCTTTGTCTTCCAAGCAGCATAGTCTAGTCCGTCGGCATAGACGGGATGGAAGCGTGGATCATTCTGCCTGTTGTTGGGCGCATTCGCACGCCATGCCGACTTGTCGTAGTCAACATACCACACCAACAGTCCGTGTCCGGGTGTACCGGCATCCCAGCGGGTGTGCTGACGATTCTCCAGTAAGAGATATTCCGTGTCAGAGTGTCTAATCTGATAGATATCACCACCCTCAGATACAGCAGGCAGATTGATAATGCTTGCAGCTTCAGTCAGTTCAATGGGTGTCAGCCAGCCCAACAGCATCTTCTCTAAGGGAGTATAGTTGGGCGGACACCAACCATAGTTGGTAAAGTTGCCACCATCCATCAGGTCCCATTCATCGCAAACACTATAGGCCGCTCCATTGGTGGGATAAATATCGGGTAAACCGAGGCTATGGCTATACTCGTGGCAGATGGTGCCGAAACCACAAGATATAGGTGTGGGATAAGGCCAGTATTCGCCACTGGCGGTATAGTTGGAGATAATCAGATTGTCGGGCGTGGTGATGGCACTCATGCTACCCGTGTTAGGCCAAGTGTAACCATAGGTGGTAGCACCCAGATTGCCGGGCTGACCAGCATAGACATAGACCACTTGCTCTATTCTGCCATCGCCATTCCAATCGTAGGGGGTAAAGTCTAACTCAGGGTACTGTTCTATCAGTTTATGTGTTGCCTCAGCAAACGTGTTCTGACCGTGGTTGCGCGTCTTGCTGTCAGGATTCTCATAGGGTTGCGCTTGCTGACTGACGTCAAAAGGACCATAGACGTCGAACTGTAGATTCAGCAAACCTCCCGACTGTTCGCGAAAGTAGTCGGCCATACAGCCTGGACCCTTTCTCTCGTTATAGCCAGACTCGTTGAGTATCTGATTATATTGCGCCTGAGGATCTTCGCTCAGAAACTGCTTGTCTGAGAAGTTGATGAGAATAACCAGCTGGCGATAGATCTTGCTGGCATCCCACTGGTTGTTGATGGCAGGAAGTTTTAATCTGCCTGCTCGATGAGTGGGCACCGACTGTTCGGCCAGACAGTCTCCATGTACTACCGTCCACTCGTCCTGTGCCCACAAACATGTGGGCAACAGGGCAAGTAGTAGCAGTATGATGAAACGGTTATTCTTCATCTTAAACCATTTTATTTGTTGGGGCACCAAGGCTTCAACTGCTTGAAGAAGTCGTTACCCTTATCATCTACGAGGATGAATGCGGGGAAGTCTTCTACCTCAATCTTCCAAACAGCCTCCATACCCAGTTCAGGATATTCTACACACTCGATGCTTTTGATAGAGCTCTGTGAGAGTACGGCAGCCACACCACCGATAGTACCGAGATAGAAACCACCGTGCTTCTTACAAGCCTCGGTAACAACATCGCTACGGTTACCCTTGGCAATCATTACCAGTGAACCGCCATTCTCCTGGAACTCATCTACGTATGGATCCATACGGTTGGCAGTAGTTGGGCCCATAGAACCACAAGGATAACCCTCTGGAGTCTTAGCAGGACCAGCATACAATACAGGATACTTCTTGAAGTATTCGGGCAGTCCCTCACCAGCATCCAGACGAGCCTTGAGCTTAGCGTGAGCAATGTCGCGAGCTACAATGATGGTACCCTTCAGATTAACACGGGTAGATACGGGATACTTAGAAAGCTCCTTGCGTACGGCATCGATACCCTCGCTCAGGTCAATCTCAATACCCTTGCCACCTTCACCCGGACGGCGCAGCTCCTCAGGAATCAACTCTGTGGGGTTAGAATCCATCTTCTCCAACCAGATACCATCGCGGTTAATCTTAGCCTTGATGTTACGGTCGGCAGAACAGCTTACACCCATACCGATAGGACAAGAAGCACCGTGACGAGGCAGACGAACGACACGGATGTCGTGAGCCAGAGCCTTACCACCAAACTGTGCACCCAAGCCAATCTTATGAGCCTCTTCCAAGAGCTTGTTCTCAAGGTCGATGTCACGGAAAGCACGACCAGTCTCGTCACCCGTTGTGGGCAGTGAGTCGTAGTACTTGATAGAAGCGAGCTTCACGGTGAGCAGGTTCTTCTCTGCTGAGGTACCACCGATAACGAAAGCGATATGGTAAGGAGGACAAGCTGCTGTACCCAGCGACTTCATCTTCTCTACCAAGAAGGGCAGCAGGGTACCCTCGTTCTGAATGGTAGCCTTAGTCATGGGGTAGAAGTAGGTCTTGTTGGCAGAGCCACCGCCCTTAGCCACCATCACAAACTTATACTCAGCGCCCTCGCAAGCCTCGATGTCAATCTGTGCAGGCAGGTTGCAACGGGTGTTTACCTCGTCGTACATGTTGAGAGGAGCATTCTGAGAGTAGCGCAGGTTGTCCTGAGTAAAGGTGTTATATACGCCACGGCTCAGTGCCTCTTCATCCTCGAAGCCAGTCCATACCTGCTGACCCTTCTCACCATGGATAATAGCTGTACCTGTATCCTGACAGAAAGGCAAGATACCCTTGGCTGCTACTTCCGCGTTACGCAGGAACTGCAGGGCTACATACTTGTCGTTCTCTGAAGCTTCATCGTCTTTCAGAATCTTTGCCACCTGCTCATTGTGCTCACGACGCAGCATAAACTCTACATCGTGGAAAGCCTGCTGAGCCAACAGTGTCAGAGCCTCTTTTGAAACTTTGACGATTTCTTTTCCTTCAAATTCAGCTGTCGTAACACCTTCCTTGGTCAACAGTCTGTACTCTGTTTTGTCTTCGCCCAACTGAAACATTGGAGCGTACTTAAAATCAACTGGTTTTGCCATTGTTGTATGTTCTATTTGTTTAGTTATTCTATTTAGGTGCAAAGGTACGAAGAATTCCTGAAAGTTAGCCATTTACGAGATAAATATTTCCGTAGAGATATCACATTTCTACTCTCATCGAAAGTTTTTCTGCAAAAAAGTAGTATATTTGCAACTTAATTGATATTTGTTTCGTCTAACGGATAAGAAACAAAAACAGAAAAGATATGAAAAAGGTATTATTTGCCACTGTGGCACTCGCATTATTAACTTCATGTAAGTTTGATGTTACCAGAAGCGTAACCGTCGATTCGAATGTTGAGGAGAGTCGTCAGCTGAAGAACTTTGAGCGTATCGCAATGCTTGGGTCTATGGATGTAAAGTATGCACAGGCCGACACTTTCTCTGTTAAGGTGAATGGACCTTCTGATATTATCAAAAAGGTGGAGACAATAGTAGAAGGTAATGTTCTGAAGATAAAAATGAAAGATAGTAATCGTATCATTCATTTCGGAGACGTTGATAGTGGGAATGTCACTGTATATGTTACATCCCCCGACTTCCTGAGTGTCAGCCTGATGGGTTCCGGCGATTTTATGAGTGTTCTTCCATTGGATACTGATACACTCACTATCGATCTGAAAGGTTCTGGAGATATCTATTTCAAGAATGTTATATGCGACCGTATTGACGCATCTGTAATTGGATCAGGAGATGTGACTGTGAATAAGGTAAAGACGCAGCAGGCTCGTTTGGATGTGATAGGTTCTGGAGATATTGATATGGGCTTTGATAATAGTGGATCGGTGGATGCACAAGTAAAGGGTTCTGGAGACATTACCATGAAAGGTACTGTTAGACAGATGAATAAACTAGTGCGTGGTACTGGCGATATTGATACAGATGACTTACAAGTTAAATAATACATGTATAAATAGTAAACAACTACGGATATGAAAAAGATTCTAATTACTTTAACAATGTTGCTGGTGTTAGGCATGACCACAGCTGCCGTTGCCCAGAAACACCGTCACACTCCCCAAACGACCGAACAGGTGGAGTTGAAAGATTCAACAAGTAAAGATGCAGTTGAGGCATTTTCTGATACGACATCGACGTCAGCATCTTTAACGATTGATGACAACTGGCCACTTGATGAAGATGATGATGTCCAAGTCACCAAGACAGCTGATCGCATATTTGATCTCATGGATTCCCAGTTGTCAGGAATGCTGTTCGTACTGGCTATATTGATAATTGTTTTCGTGCTGTCGCCCGTATTGATTATCATTGCTTTATTCTACTTCATCAACAAGAATCGCAAGGAAAAGATGCGCTTGGCTCAAATGGCTATGCAGCAGGGACAGCCTATTCCCGAAAAGTTGCTGGAAGATGAATTCAATAGTGGAGACGAAGAGTACAAGAAAGGACTTCGCCAATGCTTTATCGGTGTGGGATTGATGATATTCCTTGGCTTTGCTGCTGGTACAGTAGGTTTCGGTATTGGTGCTTTGGTATTCTGCATCGGACTGGGTAAAGTGTTTGTCTCTAAGACAACTCACAAGAGCGTTGATAATAAGAATAATAATTTTTAAGATAGAAAGACTATGACAAAGAAACTATATCGTAGCAACGACCGCGTACTTGGCGGTGTATGTGCTGGTATCGCTGAATATTTGGATTTTGATCCTGTAGCTGTACGTTTGGCTTATGCCTTCCTTACGATTTGCACCTGCTTCTCGGGCGTACTGTTCTACATCGTGGCATGGATTGTAATGCCTGCAAAGGGATTGTTGGAGAATAGATAAGAGAGATAGGAAAAGGTGGCCTTGCTCAGCGACATAGTACTTGTAACGCAGGTGGCGGTATCTGGCAACAAACGAGCTTTTGATGAGCTCGTGCGTCGGTATCAGTCACCTATTCGCCGGTTCTTCCTGAGCCAGACCATGGGTGATGAGCAACTCAGTGATGATCTCGCACAAGACACGTTTATTAAGGCATATACTAATATTACCTCTTTCCGAGGACTGGCGTCTTTCAAGACGTGGCTGATGCGTATCGCCTATAATGTGTTCTACGACTATTGTAGAAGTAAGAAACCTGATCAGAGAAGTGAGGCAGATAATGAAGGGCAGGAAGAGCGCAAAATGTATTCTCTCACCTCTAGTCACTCACCCCTCACCTCTGAATTGAAGATAGATATCTATACTGCTTTGGCGCTTTTGAAGCCTGACGAGCGTACATGTATTACCCTGCAACTCATTGATGGTTATGATATTGTAGGTATCTCTAAGATTACACAGATGAAGGAAGGTACCGTTAAGTCGCATCTTTCCAGAGGAAAAGAGAAATTAGCAAACTATTTAAGAGAAAATGGATATGATAGAAGATAACGACCTTTTGTTGAAGCAGTTTTTCCAGGATGCTGCCCAACAGCAGATAGAGGATAATGGATTTAGCGAGCGGGTGATGCAGCATCTGCCAGAGCGTTCTCTGTTAGCCGCTCACCGCAAGTTGTTGACTCGCTTGTGGACGCTTTGCTGCGTTGTTGTGTTTGCCATCTTGTTCGTACTCATTGATGGTTGGGATTTGTTGACAGTTCAGTTTGAGGTGATGTTACGTACCATGGCTGTCCAAACCGTCAGCGTCAATATACTGATGGTGGCTACTGTTCTTTTTGGTTTACTCTTTGTAGGGGTAGGCGAGGTTATTTCTTCTGAAACAGCCCGTACGTAGTACGTAAAACGATAAACTCTGTGCGACGGTTCAGCTGGTTACAAATCTCCTGCTGTTCCTCGCTCAGTGTCTTGATATATTCCTCTGTCAAGACATCATTTTCTTTGAGGAACGGATACTTCTCTGTAAGCTTTCTGCGAATGGTCTTTGGCTTTTCCTTACCATAGCCCACAGGCTTCAGACGGTCGTTAGCTATGCCGTGAGCTGTCAGGTATGCTACTACGCTTTCGGCACGTCTTTGTGCCAGTCGCTTGTTATATTCCGCCGAACCTTTATAGTCGCAGTGACTACTCAACTCGATAGTCACATTAGGATTCTCGTTTAATAGCGCCACCAACTTGTCTAATGCCTCTGTTGATTCAGGGCGCAAGGTAGCCTTGTCGAAATCATAGAAGATGTTATCAATAAGCACGGGAGCCGTGATGCTAGCCAATGGGAACTGTAGCACATATTCTTCTGACTCGGTAACGGGCTCTACGCGCAGTTGCTCTTGATGGTTCAGGAATCCCTTACATGTTCCTAAGAATACATAGTCTACGCCAGGCTTGATGGCTTGCGTGAAGGAACCATCTCCTTTAACACTAAGTTTCAGGTTCGTACCGTCATTGCCCACCATATAGACTTGTGCTTCGGGTAGTTCATAGCCGTCCTGCTCATACACCCATCCTTTAACGGTTTGCACAATCTCAGGATTATAGAAAGAGTAGATGTGATCCCATCCCTTGCCATCGCCACGATTACTGGAGAAGAATCCTTTGTTGAGTAATCCTTCGAAAGTCATACCGAAATCATCGCCCTGTGAGTTGAGCGGATAACCGGGATGATTGATGTCTGTGGGCAGTATGCGTGCAGCCTCCAGTTTCTCTTTCTCCACATAATAGATGTCTAGTCCTCCCATGCCCTCATGACCATCGCTTGAGAAGTAGAGGTCACCATTAGGACGGAAGGTGGGGAAGAACTCATCGCCAGCCGTGTTGATAGGTGCACCAACATTCTCTACACCTCCCACACCATTACTCGTCAGTCGTACACGCCAGATGTCATAGCCTCCCATACCACCAGGCATATTGCTGGTGAAATAGAGCCATTCGCCATCGGGCGATACGGCAGGGTGCGCATAGGCAGAGAGCGTGTCGCGTGTGAGTTTAAGGTCGCTGGCTTTGCTCCATGCAGCATCCGAACGCTTGCTGGTCATGATGGTGGCATAGCGTGGATAACTGGCATCGGCTCTACACTGTGTCAGATACATGGTGCGTCCATCGGGAGAGAAGCAGCATGCACCTTCATCCTCTTCTGTATTCAGTTCTGAATCAATCACCTCTGGGCGCTGCCATTTACCTTTCTCGTCTTTCTGTGAGTAGAAGATGTCGGCATTCTTAATACCAGTGATACCACTAAACTCATCGCCCTTGGCTTGGTTGCGTGTAGAGGTGAAGAATAACTGATTATTCTCTTCACCAGCCAGCATGGGTGAGTAGTCAGAGCGGCGCGAGTTGAAGAAGTTCTCGCGCTTTACTGTATAGGCAGAACCTTCTTTCTTCCAATCTGGTGCTTGCAGGGCAGAGCGAAGACCAGTCTTTGCAAGAGAGGTAAGAGATTTTGAGGTGAGAGATGAGTCAAGTGCCATCTGGAAGTATTTCGCAGCATCCTTGTAACTGCCATTCTTCATCAGTTGCTGTGCCAGATGGAAATACGTCAGAGAATCGGTCTGCTTGTAGCGAACCGCATTGTTGTATGCTGCTATCGCCTTTTGCGTATAGTTGATGCGGCGATAGCACTCAGCCATCTTCAGTGCGCGCTGTCCACGCAACGCTCGCTCTTTAGATGGTGTTTGTGAATAGGCTTTCTTATACTGGTTAGAGGCGTCAAAATACTCGCCCAAAGCATAAAAACGGTCACCCTTCTTCATAGCCTGTTCTGCACCACACCCTGTCAGGAGTATGGCACACACAGTGATAATTATGATGTGCACAACATTTCGCATACAGCATAAATAACGGCGGATAGCTCGTTTTATTGCCTATCCGCCGCTGATAATCTTTTTATCTGATACATCTGATGTTCTGTTCTAGTTGCTGTGTGGAGCTTGCTCCAACCAATACAGAGGTGACGCCTTGTTGGTCGAGAATCCAGCGTAAGGCCTTCTCTGCCAGGCTTTGTCCTTGTTTGGCAGCTTCTGTATTCCACAGTCTTAACTGCTCCAACAACTCATCGGTCAGCATCTCTGGACGTAGGAATTTTCCTTTCGACATACGAGAGTCATCGGGGATGCCATTGAGATAGCGACTTGTGAGCAGTCCTTGTGCTAACGGAGAAAATGCAATAAAGCCAACACCCTCGTCATGGCAAAGTTGCAGTATGCCTTCATCTATGGGATTCCGGTGTAGCATATTTAGTTTTCCCTGATAGATGAGTTGGGGCGTGTCGTGCTGGCGTAGGTAGTTGATAGCAAAACGAGTAGCTTCTAATGGCCAGTTGGAAATACCTACATAGAGCGCTTTTCCTGCACGAACAATGTCGACGAGTGCTTGTAGTGTCTCTTCTAATGGTGTCTCTGGGTCATAACGATGACTATAAAAAAGGTCCACATAGTCTAGGTGCATACGCTTCAGACTCTGGTCGAGTGATGCCATCAGGTATTTGCGTGAGCCCCAGTTGCCATAAGGTCCGGGCCACATATCGTAACCGGCTTTGGTAGAGATGAACAACTCATCACGATAAGGGCGCAGGTCGTCGTCCATCAGTCGCCCTAAGGTTTCTTCTGCCGAACCATACACAGGACCATAGTTGTTGGCAAGGTCCAGATGGGTAATACCGTGGTCAAAAGCATAGCGCACAATCTCGCGACTACGTTGGTAGGGATCTACACTACCGAAGTTGTGCCACATGCCCAATGATACTTTGGGCAGTAATACACCGCTTTTTCCGCAGCGCTCATACTGCATACCATTCTCATATCGGTTGTTGTCAGCTTGATAAGGGGCCATAGTCATAGTAATTGCTGGTATATATAATGTTTATTTTTTGCTTTTCTTTTTCTTCTTCTCTTCCTCAGCAGGCATCACGGTAATACGGCGATTGGTGGGATCTACCATGACGTCGTGTACAATGGCGGTTACCTGTTGTTTGAGCTCGTTGATAAACTGCTGAGCATCGTATTTCTTTGATTCTATGTCGCGCAGCTTCTTCTCCCAGATACCCGTGAGTTCGCAACTCTTTAGCAGGTCTTCGCGAATCAGGTCGATAAGTTCGATACCCGTAGGTGTAGCAACCAATCGTTTACGCTCACGACGAATATAGCGACGCTTGAAGAGTGTTTCGATAATTGACGCACGCGATGAGGGACGACCGATACCGTTTTCCTTCATAGCGGCACGCAGCGTTTCGTCTTCTACAAACTTACCTGCGGTCTCCATTGCTCTCAGCAGTGAAGCCTCGTTATAGTAAGGTGGTGGTGTGGTCATCTTCTCCGTTAGGGTAGGGATGTGGTCACCACTTTCTCCCTTTACGAATGTGGGCAATGTGCGCTCCTCATCATCTTTCTTCTCGGCACTTTCCGCGTTATCGTTGTCAGTGCTTTCTATGGTTTTCTCTCTTACTACTCGCCAACCAGGTTCGAGGATTTCCTTACCCGTCACCTTAAACTCGATGCCGTCAACTTCTCCCAATACCGTGGTGGTAGAGAACTTACAGTCATCCAGGAATACGCCGATAAAGCGACGAGCCACCAAGTCGAACACCTTTTGCTCGGCATCGCTCAGGTTCTGTGGAATCACACCAGTCGGAATGATGGCATGGTGGTCGGTCACCTTCGAGGTGTCGAATACTCGCTTGGTTTTCTTCAGTGGCTTTCCACCAATAGGTTTGATATATTCTGCATACACGGCCTTGCCAAAGAACTTGGTCTGATAAAGTCCGTTCAGTGTCTGTGGACATTTGGGATAGATGTCGTCCGAAAGATACTGTGTGTCAACACGTGGGTAAGTGGTGTACTTACGCTCATAGAGTGCCTGAATCAGGTTCAGCGTCATCTCAGCAGAGAATCCAAACTTACGGTTACAGTCCACCTGTAGCGAGGTAAGGTCGTATAACTGTGGTGGCTGTTCCTTGCCAGTCTTCTTCTCCACTTTCGTTACTGTGAATGGTTTACCCTCAATAGTCTTGAAAGCCTCTTCACCTTCTTCCTTGGAAGTAAACTTACCTTTGGTAGCTGTAAAGGTAGTGTCGCGATAGACGGTAGCCAATACCCAATAAGGTTCGGGCTTGAAGTTGTCTATCTCTTTCTGGCGATTGACAATCAATGCCAATGTGGGGGTCTGTACACGACCGATGGAGAGCACCTGACGGTTCTGACCATATTTTAGGGTGTAGAGACGTGTGGCATTCATGCCCAACAGCCAGTCGCCAATGGCACGCGAGAGTCCTGCCATATAAAGAGGTTGATAGTCTGCCTGGTCTTTCAGGTTTTGGAAACCCTCGCGGATGGCTTCGTCTGTCATACTTGAAATCCAAAGACGACTAACGGGGCACTTAGCTCCAGCCTTCTGCATCACCCAACGCTGGATGAGCTCACCCTCCTGACCGGCGTCACCGCAGTTGACGATGCGCTCAGCCTGTTGCATGAGTCTCTCAATAATGGAGAATTGCTTCTTGATACCTTGGTCATCAATGAGCTTAATGCCAAAGCGTTCGGGAATCATAGGTAGCGATGTCAGGCTCCACATCTTCCACATGGGTGTGTAGTCGTGGGGCTCTTTCAGGGTACACAGGTGACCGAATGTCCATGTCACCTGGAAACCATTTCCTTCCATATACCCATCATGCGAACTTGTTGCTCCAATGATACGAGCAATGTCTTTGGCTACGCTGGGTTTCTCTGCTATACAAACTATCATACAAAGTGCAAAGTTACGAAAAAAAGTTGAAAGTTGAAAATTGAAATTTGAAAATTTTTCGTAACTCTGGCTTCGCCGAAATTACTTCGTCTCGGAAATGAAAGAAAAACAAGTTTTCCTTTTGTATTTCTCTCGACTTTTCGTAACTTTGCACTCGTTATGATTGATAGAGCGACCGTAGACAAGATAATGGATGCCGTAAACATCGTGGATGTTGTTGGTGAGTTTGTTAACCTCCGTAAGTCGGGAGTTAACTACAAAGGTTTATGTCCTTTCCATGATGATAAGACACCTTCGTTTATGGTGTCGCCGGCTCGTCAGATTTGTAAGTGCTTCTCTTGTGGTGAGGGTGGTAATGCCATCAACTTCCTGATGAAGCATGAGCAGATAACCTATCCTGAAGCCCTGCGTTGGTTGGCCAAGAAATATAATATTGAGATACAAGAGCGTGAACTTAGCGACGACGAGAAACGTGAGCAGAGTGAGCGCGAATCGATGTTTGTGGTCAACGAGTGGGCATGCGACTATTTCCATAACATTCTGAAGAATGATGTTGACGGTATGGCTATCGGTAAACAGTATTTCCGTAGTCGTGGCGTCCGTGATGATATCATTGAGAAGTTTAAGTTGGGCTTTGCCTTAACCAAGCGTGATGCATTGGTCAACGAGGCTCGTCGCAAGGGTTACAAAGATGAGTACCTGATAAAGACCGGTCTCTGTGTCGAGAACGAACATGGAGTATATGACCGCTTTGCCGGTCGCGCCATCTTCCCTTGGTTGAATGTCAGTGGTAAGGTGGTGGCCTTTGGTGGTCGTAAACTGGATGCTGCCACTAAGGGTGTACAGCAGAAATATGTCAATTCGCCCGATTCGGAGATCTATCATAAGGAGCGCGAGCTCTATGGCATCTATCAAGCCAAGAAAGCCATTGTCAAAGATGACTGCGTGTATATGGTAGAGGGTTATACTGATGTCATCGCCATGCACCAGTGTGGACTGGAGAATGTGGTGGCCAACTCGGGTACAGCGCTCAGCAATTACCAGATACGCTTGTTGCACCGCTTTACTTCCAACATCGTATTGCTTTATGATGGTGATGCTGCAGGTATCCATGCTGCCATGCGTGGTACCGATATGCTGTTGCAGGAAGGTATGAATGTAAAGGTGTTATTGCTGCCCGATGGCGATGACCCCGACTCGTTCAGTCGAAAGCATACTGCTCAGGAGTTTAAGGAATATATTGAGCAGCATCAGACAGACTTTATCGAGTTTAAGACAGACCTCATGCTAAGGGATGTCAAGGACCCCATCAAGCGTGCTGAGGCTATCAATAATATCGTGCGCTCAGTGAGCGTCATTCCTGACCCTGTTGTCCGCGCCACCTATATCAAAGAGTGCTCACGCCGTCTGGATGTCAATGAGACCACACTGATTTCTCAAACCAATAAGTATATCGCTGGCGAACAAGAGGAGCAGCGTCGAATTGCCGACCGCGAACAGAGTCGTCAACAGGACAATACCTCTGCACCTGAGCCGATGGGTATGCATACCTCATTGGAACAGACCACAGCCGTGGAGCGTTTGTTGGTGCAGAATATTATCCGTCATGGCGATGAGATTATCTTTGAGAATCTGGAAACGGAAGACGGTGGCACTGTAAATCTGAATGTGGCCCAGTATATCGATTTCGACTTAGGTAGCGACAATCTCACGTTTAGTGACGAGCGCTATAATCGCATACTGCGTGAAGCCGTAGAGCACTCTGCTGATGCAAACTTCAAGGCCGACCAGTATTTCATGCAACACCCAGACCCAGAGATGAGTCAGTTGGCTGCCCAATTGGGTATCGACAGCCATCAGCTGAGCCAGAGCTTTGTGGTGAAGGAAAGTCAGAGCCTGTTGCGTCAGCGCGTTCAGCACCTTATACTCGACTTCCGCTATGACATCATCAGTCAGCATCTGAAAGACCTGCAGAAACAGCTGAAGGAGGTGGGCTCTGATATGGAGCGCATCAAGGCTGTTATGGAAGACTATAAGCAGACACAAGAGCTACGCAACGAACTGGCAAAGAAGCGAGGCTCTGAAGTCATCATTTAACACCTCTTGCCTCTCACCTTGCCAATGGAAGGTTTATTATATATAATAGGTGTCGCCCTTGCATGGATACTGATAGCATCCGCCATTATCCATGTCATTATGGACAACCGGCAGCCCGCTAAGACGATGGCGTGGGCGCTGGTGATATTCTTTGTCCCTCTTGTCGGCATCGTCTTTTACCTCTTTTTTGGCATCAATCATCGCAGAGAGCGTCTGGTCAGTCAGGGCTCGCTCGATCAGCTCACTAAGCGCTCCATGTTGAGTTTTGTTGAACAGGAAGACTTCCGTGTGCCAGAGCGTCATCGCCAACTGGTCGACCTCTTTATCAACCAGAACATGGCATTGCCCTTTAAGGATAATCAGATAGACATTATCACCGATGGCTATGCCTATATTCCCGAACTGTTGAAGGATATTGCTGGAGCTCACCATCACATCCACCTCGAACTATATATCATTGAAGATGATCCCTTAGGCAATCTCATCGCAGATGCCTTGATAGACAAGGCGCATAGCGGTGTTGCCGTTCGACTGATATACGATGATGTGGGCTGTTGGAAGGTGAGCCATCGTTTCTTCAACCGTATGCGTGATGCTGGTATTGAGGTGGCTGGTTTCCTGCCTGTTCACTTCCCATCGTTTACGTCTAAGGCCAACTATCGCGACCACCGCAAACTCATCATCATTGATGGCAAGGTAGGTTATGTGGGAGGCATGAATATTGCCCTGCGCTATGTGAAAGGTACTGGCCAGCAACCTTGGCGCGACACGATGTGGCGACTGTCGGGTGGTGCAGTCTATGCTTTGCAGCGCACCTTCCTTGTTGACTGGTATTTCGTTGACCAGACACTCGTTACAGACCGCGCCTACTATCCTGCGCTTGCTCATAACACTACACCCAACAACTGTGTGGTGCAGATTGTTACCAGCGGACCTACGGCTCACTATCCGGAGATTATGCAGGGGTATGTGCGTTCCATTCTTGCCGCTCGTCGCTATGTCTATATTGAGACACCCTATTTCCTTCCCAACGAGCCTGTACTCTTCGCTTTGAAGACTGCTGCCGTGGGAGGTGTCGATGTGCGCATCATCTGTCCGTTGCGCTCTGATGCTCCTCTTACTGATTGGGCTTCGCGCTCTTATCTGCGAGAGCTGCATGAGGCTGGTGCACAGATATACCTCTATCGTTCAGGCTTCATGCATTCTAAGATGATGGTGTCTGACGATACACTCTCCACCTGCGGTTCTACCAATCTGGATAGCCGCTCTTTCGAAAATAACTTTGAGGTCAACGCCTTCGTCTATGATGAAGGCATTGCACTGAGAATGAAAAAAGTATTCTTGGACGATCAGTCACAGAGTGTATTGCTTAGCGACTTGCCTCGTCGCCTCAATCCCCATTTTCTGCCTCGCCTGTGGGAGTCGCTCACTCGCTTGCTTTCTCCGCTGCTCTAAAGAGCGAGAAGTTCACGCTGCCATAACTGCGGTGTTCTATGAAGTTGGGATGCTGTGAGAAGTCATAGTCTTTGCCGTGTTCAAAGACAAAGATGCCATTCTCTTTTAGTAGCTGCTTCTCAATCACTAAGTCGGGAATCTGAGGCAACTCCTTCAGTGCATAGGGAGGATCTGCAAATACGATGTCGTATTGCTGTTTACATGACTTGATGAAGCGGAATACATCACCACGGATACATTGTACGTTAGACGTTGAAGACTGATTGTTTTTCTCCAGTTTTGCAAAACACTCCTTGATAAAGCGGTGATGGTCGCGATCCATCTCTACGCTCACCACCTGACTACAGCCACGGCTGAGCAGTTCCAGTGAGATGCTACCCGTGCCTGAGAAGAGGTCAAGAGCCGTAGCATCTTCAAAGTCCACATACTGTATCAGTACATTGAAGATGTTCTCCTTGGCAAAGTCTGTAGTAGGACGTGCTTTAAACGTGCGGGGAATATCAAAATGTCGCCCCTTATATTTTCCAGTAATAATTCTCACAACTTAGAACTTAGAACATTGAACATTGAACATTGAACATTGAACATTGAACATTGAACATTGAACATTCTTTGACCTAAAGGTACAAAGCGAGCAGAGCTCGTGGGAACATTGGCTGCGCTTAAACTATCTGTTATGCTCCCCTCCCTTAAGGGAGAGGGTGGGGGTAGGCTACCTCCCTTTCACAAATAGCGTCATCAGGTCATAGGGCATACCATTGATTTGTGTCACGGCAGCCCGGTTAAACTCTCCAGAAGGATTGATATAGAATACGCGCTTGATGAATCGCTGTGCCTCTTCTATCAGTTTCTCACGTTCCATGATGTCGCCCACCAGATGCAGCTCGTCGTGCTCAGCTGATAGTGCCAACTGCTTCCATACACCCAGCAGGTAGTAGAGCGCGTCGTTGGGATTGTTAACGCTGAAGGCGTTGCAGAACAAGAAGCGATTCTGTGCAAAGCTGAACACTTCCATCTTGCGGTCGTGGAAGTATCCATACAACTTCTGGTGCTGACCAGTATAGCTGCGCTGGTGCAGATGACGCCATACTGGGGCGATGGCTGCCGTATAGCGCACATCATTGTAGTTGTCGTTCAGCACGTTGCGCAAATCCTTTTGGATGGAGAACAGTACCACAGCATTCAGGTCGGGCAATACGGTATGCATCACCACCTGTTGCTCCTGTCCTGTAAAGGCGTGATGATACATCTGGTCGCGCTCCTCTTCCGAAAAGAGGTTGGCAGGCACCATCAGTGTCAGTGAGTCCACCATTACCAATACACGCTCAAAGTGTTCGTTGAGCAAAGCTGTGGTGCGCAGTGCCTCACGCATGTTGGCAGTCATTGAGATGCTGCTGTTCAGTGCATACGGTTCGAATACGATATCGCTGTCCGTCGCTACAGAGAACGACAGACTGCTTCGGCTCACACGTATTACAAGTCTTTTCTGTTTGTTGTCCATCACGTCATAATGCTCAACACGCATAGCACGGCCAGCGCCAGTGCCACGAGTGCCAAAAGGATATTTGTTTTATGGATACTTGTCATTTCGTTTGCAAAATTAAGAAATAATTTTCAA
Source organism: Prevotellaceae bacterium HUN156 (assembly GCA_900119285.1). Classification (GTDB taxonomy): domain Bacteria; phylum Bacteroidota; class Bacteroidia; order Bacteroidales; family Bacteroidaceae; genus Prevotella. The sequence goes on along the minus strand of FPIT01000006.1, from coordinate 79,657 downwards.
TTATCCATTCGTTTTTCTTTGTTTTCCTGTTCTTTTAATTACTTTTTCTTGTTAATTGTAGCGTCAAGGACTATTTTTTTGTACCTTTGCAGCAGTAACAATAAATATCACAATATTATGGATTGGCTTCACATCATTTCCGTTGTAGTAATCATCGTTATCGGTGTGTTTATCTACAAAAACAAGAAGAGCGAGTAGTGATGAACTTTCGCCTTAATAGCACACGGGATCCCCATGTGTTACGCTTCATTTAAATAAAAGTTTCTTGAAATACTCCGTCATCCATTCTTCAATGTTATCTTGATGCATAGTGCCATCACCATAACATGCAGGATAACCTCTACGGAGAAGGTCTGCATCGTCATTGAGATAATAAAAATCGAGGAATGCTTTGTGAAAATTAGTATTGACTGCAGCCTGCGATAAGAGAGAAAAGCCATTCTCTGCTGACATATTACCTTCAATCACCTGATGAGCTACCCATATAATATATTCGTATTTGCCTATATCCTGCGGACATTTCAAACCCAGCTCATTGAATATCAATTCCACTAGCGCATCAAATTCAAAAGGATTCATTGAGAGGTCTTCTCCTGCAAGTTGTGCGATAGACGATTGCTGATAACCAACCTCCATCATATCCAATGCCCACATCTTCCACTCTTCATTTATGCTAGTATGAATCTCACGATAATATAACACGAGACGAGTGCTCGGCACTTTTTCTATAAGCGTCTGTAAATCCATAATAACTCTTCAAATGATTAGTATAGTTCTTGGGAATCATAGGGACTTTTTGATTCCTGGTTATGATTTGGCTTCATGTTGTATTTTCGTTTTACTATTCTGCTTGCAAATATAATTACTTTCCTTTAATCTTCCAAGAATTTCGTGGAGGAATCAAACCTGTCCCGGTGATTCATTATATATTTCATTTGCTTTTGGATTAGGAGAATCATGGGGACATGTCCCTTTGATTGATCTTTTTATCTTGACATGTTTAATATAGTTTGCATAAGTTTTGCCATTCCCATTCGCTCTGATTGTTATCAGATAGCAAGGGATATTTTTCTGGTGGATAGAACTTTTTACAAATACAACAAATTGCATATCGGGTTGTTGATGAATTACTTCGAGATACTCTTGTCCTCCTATTTGTAACTTACTACCATTCTCACGACCTACAGCAACGTAACACTGCAAATCTTTGAATGGGTTATTATTCATAAGATATTTATATTCCTCCTTGGTAACTTTCAGTTTTTTACCGTTATATTCTTCTATAATATAATCAGTCTTACTCATTATGTACTTATTAACACTATCACTATCCTTATTTTCCCACAATTCTAACCTATCATCTGTGTTTTGAACTGAAAGAATTCGATTCGTAGCGCTGTCATGGAAAAAAGTTATTTTAATACGATTCTCAGGAATCTCTTGCCATCTAAAACAGACAAAATTACCATCACCATATTTTATGCTGCCTTTATGACTATATAAAAACGTCACTTGAGGTGAAACGTTTTCAGATTCTTTGGAAATAAATACAGTATCTCCTTTTTCAGTAATTCGATAAGATAAACTTCCATTTATATGCCAACATCCCAATAAGTTGAGAAGACATTGCAATATCACAGAGAAAAAAACACTACTGTACATGATTTGGTTCCTCCTTTCTTTCTTTTTCGTTAGTTTCTTTCCTTATAATATTCTCTTTTTCCACAGCATTAACTAATATTAAGGACACAGCGGGACAGTCCCCCTGTGCTAATGTTCCAGTTTGGTGTCAAATACACCCTTGATTATCTTAATGTTACCCATAAATCCTAATATTTCTCAATTTCAGGCACAAATATACGCATTATTATTCATATTTCACCTTAAATAACTAAATTTGCAACAAATATTAAGCATTTGCGTGATATGAAAGAGATAAACTATAAGGAAATGAAGTTCAATCCATGACAAAGGAAGAGTTCAAGCAGATGATGCGTGGCTTTTTCCCGATGCTAAAACGTTGGAGGAAGTAAAAAGTTAAGGACGGACGTCACCTTTTGTTCTTCTGGACTGTTATATATGTGAATCGGTTCAGAAAACAAAATGTCTAACAATAAAAATAAGTAAGAAAATGTATTATTTAGTTTCAATCTTAGTACCCATCGCATGTGGATGCGTACTTCCCATTATGATAGTATGGCTTACTATCCGTGAGAGCATGAACAAGACCAACCAGCGGACAAAAATTATGCTGGCCGCTATCGAGAAGAACCCCGATATGGACATCGAAGAACTCATGGAGAAGATTTCACCCAAGAAGAAACTGCTGAAGGAGAAACTGCTCTCAAAGCTGTTGTGGGGTAGCATTATCGGATTGCTCGGTATCAGCTTCTTGGTTTACGGATTATTCATTGACTTCAGGGGTGGGATGAACACTGACGACCTTATTCATATATACTTCGCAGGTGGCATCCTATTAGCCGTCGGTATTGCCTTCCTCGTTAACTACCGCCTAAGCAAGAAGATGCTTGCCAAGGAGATAGAGGCCGAAGAGAAGTTGTTGGTAACAGAGGCAGAGAACAAGTGACCCGCGAAGCATTCATCACACAGGTAGAGCGTGAGCAGGAGGCCCTTCGTAGCTTCTTGCTCGCCCTCTGCTGTGGCAACAAGAGCGATGCCGACGACCTGGCACAAGATGCCATCGTCAAGGCCTACCTCTCGTCTGCAGGCTATCAGGAGCAGGGGAAGTTTCGTTCGTGGCTCTTCAAGATAGCCCACAACACGTTCCTCAACCATAAGGCCAGCTGTCGTACGGTGGAGACACTCGACGATGCCCGCACGCTCATCAGCAGCACCACAGCCGACAATGCCTTTGAGCATCAGGAACTCTACCTCGCCCTGCGCACCCTGCCACCCAAGGAGCGTTCCGCCATCACGCTGTTCTATCTGAACGGTTACAGCATCAAAGAGGTAGCCGTGATTACTGAGACCTCGGAGGATGCCGTGAAGAAACAACTCTCACGAGGGCGAGACAAACTGAGACAGGAATTGAGAATGGATGATTAAGAATTGACAGTTATGGAAAAAGATAAAAAACTTGAGGAACTGTTCCTCGCTCAGAAGCCAACGTTTGACGATAAGGCAGACTTCATGGCTACGGTTACTCGTCGCCTGGATGCCGTAGAGTTCGTCCGTCAGCATCAGGAGGCCTCCCTCCGTCGTTATAAACTGGCGATGGTTGCCGCCTTCGTCGTGGGCATTGTCAGCGGTGCTGTCACTATGGCATTCGTCCTCTCTATGCCAACCGACGTTCCTCTCTTTACCCTTAGCGTAGAGAGTAGCATCCTATTGTGGGTAGCCGAGAACTCCCGCATCATCGCAACCACAACCCTCGCGCTGCTGATGAGTTTTGGCATCATGAGCATCTTCAGTAATGTGCAGGATATACTTGCCATTCGCCCCAAAAGCATACATATTATTAATAATTATGGAAACTGATCGTATCATATTGCGTCCTATGAAGAAAAGCATTCTATCAATCATCCTCGCCATCGCCGCACTAACCGCGACAGCACAAAATACTTATACGCTAAACTTTGATCCAGTTCTCCTGAGTGAAGAACTGGCTAAGGAAAATGTCAAGATTGACAGCTTCTACCTGGCCGACTTTGTGAGTCAGGAGCCTATTACAGAGAAGTTTGCCTTTAAAGATAACAAGATTGCCATCAGCGGTAAGGTAGATAAGCCCCAGATGGCTGCGCTGATATTGGAGATAAAGATAGATTACGGCATTCGTACCCAGCGCTTCCCCTTATTCCTCGAGGCGGGAGATATCGTTATCAAGCAGGATGACTGGATGTCGTGTCGCGTAGAAGGTACGCCGCTCAACGATGCGATTTTTACTGCTACACGCGAGATAGGGCTGGCTGGTGAGGCTGGCGATAGGGAAAAGGCTGTGCAGCTGACCAAAGAGTATATCCTTGCCCACCGCAACGACCTTACTGGTGCGATGATGCTCACTGCGCTGCCTCACTCTACAGTGGCTGAGGTCAAGAAGGTATTGCCACTCATCAGCGAGTGTGGCGAGGTGGTAAAGCAGCATCCCTTAACCATTCAGTATGTGGAAAGGCTGAACAAGCTGCTGACACGTCCGCAGGAGGGGGGAAGATTCAGAGACTTTGCGGTGGAGTATGAGGGCAAGACTATGCGACTGAGCGATTATGTGGGACACGGCAAGTATGTGCTTGTTGACTTCTGGGCCTCGTGGTGTGGTCCCTGTCGCGCAGGAATACCCAAGATTATTGCCCTGCACGAGAAGTATAAGGAGCGCAACTTTACGGCGCTGGGAGTGGCTGTAAAGGATAAGCCCGAGGCTACGCTGCGTGCCATCAAAGATGATGCTATCCCATATCCACAAATCCTGAACTCGCAGGCGATAGCTTCTGAGCTGTATGGCATCAACAGCATCCCTGAACTCATCTTGTTTGCTCCTAATGGCACCATTCTCCTTCGCGCGAATCGTGGGGAGGAGGTAGAGCAGAGACTTGCAGAAATCTTTTCGGAATAATCAATCCTGTGTTGCAGTAGGGGAAAAAGAGTTTTGGACCTGAAGACTGACAGATTTTCCAACCAATGTTTAAGGGAGTTTAAAGAAATGTCAGTCATGCTTAATTGAGTTTAAGGAATTGTCAGCATCGTTTAATTGTGTTTAAAATCCTTGCCATCTTGACATGGCCACTAGTGCTTTTTCGCATGGGCATATACTTTGCTTATTTGTTGGTGAAAGCCAGAGCGAAAGCCGAGGCGATCAAGATTTAGAGCCCCTTGATAAGGGGCGGCTATAATGCAGGGATTAATAACATTGTTAAACTTTTAAACTTATAATTAGGAGGTATTGATTATGTTACCAGTAATGTTTCAGAACAGTTGGATGCCGACAGTATTTGAGGATTTCTTTAACAATGATTGGATGCCTCGTGCCAACAGTACAGCACCCGCAGTCAATGTCAAGGAGAATGACAAGAGTTACATCATGGAACTTGCAGCTCCAGGCATCAAGAAAGAATATTGCCGCGTAGGCATCAATGACGAGGGCAACCTCAACATTGCCATTGAGAACAAACAGGAACATAAGCATGAGGACACTCACCGTCACTACTTGCGCCGTGAGTTCAGCTATTCTAACTACGAGCAGAACTACACACTGCCTGACGATGTGGTCCGCGACAAGATTTCTGCCAAGGTAGAGGACGGCATCCTGACCATCACGATGCCAAAGTCCGAACCGAAAGAGAAGGTTACCAAGGCCATTGAGGTCTCGTAAACAGTTCATCTTGTTAAATAGTAAAACCCTGACTTGCTTAGCAGGCCAGGGCCTTTTGTATGCAACCTCTTGACTGGGATGATACTTAGTCTATAGGCAGTATGTTTTTAAAGTGTTTCCATACTTCATGAGCCTTGTATTTGTCAATAGCTGCTGATGGCACATAGAGCGTCATATCCTGCGTCTGCGGATACTTAAAGGCATTGTGTACAGAAGGAGGTGTCAATGCTTCACAATATACAGTTTTTAAGTTGTTGCATCCCCAAAAAGCATAGGAACCTATCTCTTCCACTGAATTTGAAAGAGATATTGAGGTCAGACTTGCCCAATCCTTGAAGGCATTAGATTGAATTTTATGAACACCGTCACCAAAAATAACATTCTTGATACTATTGAGATAGTTAATAGAGTACAACCAAATTCTGTCTGCATGCAGTTCGAGCGTATCAAGATTGTCACACCCGCTAAATGCATGATAGTCGATTTCTGTTGCACTCTCAGGAATATTGATTGATGTTAGCCGATCGCAACCCTTAAAGGCATAGTTTCCAATAGTTATTAGACCTTTTGGTAATTTTAAAGATGTCATATTTGAACATCCCTGAAAAGCATTCTCTGCAATCTTTAGTACTTTGAAGATTGTACCATCCATCTCAACTGCAGAAACAATCTTTAGATTTGAACAGTCGCCATCTTTGTTATATCCAGATACTACGAGGTGAGCATCTCCCTGAAGAGGGTAAGTAAAAGTGTACTTTACGTTATCCAGATAGAAATTGTCAAAGTCAATTTCATAGAATGTCATGCCGTTACTGGTTCTGTCGTCGCTATACACAACAACGATAGAGTCGTTATCTGTTTTTTCTTTTACTTCAACTTCTACTTCATTTTTACTGCATGAACATAAAACTACGATAAGTGATGTCAGTATAAAAACAATCTTCTTCATGAGTTATGGTGTTTGATTTTATCTCCACCCTCTCCACCACTCCACCCAGTTTTAGAGAGGTTATTTTATTCTGTAGTGATGACACAATGACGCAATGACAATAAAAGTATGAAACTATACGCGTACCGCGTATGCGCGCGCGGTACGCGTAGGGTCTATAGAAATCACTGTCATTGCGTCATTGTGTCACCGTTTTTATGTATGTGTTTATGCTCTTTCATTCCAAGATGCAAAGGTACAAAATTTTTAGGCGAAATGCAAGTTTTTTCCTAATTATTTTGCAGTCCTTTATTGCCAAGAGAATTATGCGTAAATTCAAAGAGAATTATGCGTACAAACCCTTCGAATTATGCGTGCAAACTATTTGGATGTAGGCTACAATCAAATCGAGGCTTGCGAAAGTGGCACTTTAGCATCGCAATACAATAACTATTGAAGCCCCAAACAATAACTATTGAGGGTCAATACAATAACTATTGAAGTGCTAAACAATAACTATTGGGGTGCAGATACAGCTATCTCAGTGCAGGATTAGCTGTTCCAAGAGCTGGCATAGCTATATTTCTCAAATACTCGTAATGGAATCTTATATTCTAACAAAGAAATTTTCAAAAACTATTAACCTATTAACATGACACCCTTCAAACCACGATGTGTAGGGCGTTTCGGGCATGTTAATAGTTTGTTAACTATTAACCTACATCTACTATACTTGAAAATTTGGGGGTTCCGAAAATGCCCCAAAATATCGAAAAATCCGAAAACAGAATTTTATAATAAAATTTTCGTTCTTTTTGTTTTTTTCGTCATTTTCGGAATCTATTTTGTGATGTAGGTTAGAAGTAGGTTAATAGTTAACAAACTATTAACATGGCTCAAATCCTTTGTATATCGGCGTTTGAGACCTGTCATGTTAATAGGTTACATGTTTTTACGTATAAACTATTTAGCGATTATCAGAAAAAAGATGTAACTTTGCAGCGTGATAGCTGACGAGCTGAAATATCGCATACGCTCTGCTTTTGGCTATGAGCCGACAGCAGAGCAGCAAGGAGCTATGGATGTCTTTGCGACATTTATGGTGGATAGTCGTATGATGCCCGTGATGGTGATGAGAGGCTCGGCAGGTACGGGAAAGACGACGCTGGCAGCTGCTATCGTGAAGGCAATGTTGTCGATGGGGCAGCAACTGGTGCTGATGGCTCCCACAGGGCGAGCAGCAAAGGTATTCTCACAATATGCGGGCACTGCTGCCTATACCATTCATCGTCGCATCTACCGACAGAAATCGCTGGAGGGTGGCTTCGAACTGAACTATAATAATGCTCACGATACGCTATTTATCGTGGATGAGGCTTCGATGATTAGCCTAAACAATGAGGGTAGGAGCGTGCTCGACGACCTAATCAGTTTTGTGTATAATGGTCGCAACTGTCGACTGATGCTGATTGGTGACCAAGCGCAGCTGCCCCCAGTGGGCGAGGAGGAGAGTCCTGCGCTGATGGCTTCGGTATTGCGTAGCTTCTGTCTGCATGTATATGAGTGTACGCTTAGCGAGGTGTTACGCCAGAGTCAGGAGAGTGGCATCTTGTGGAATGCGACGAGGATTCGTCTCAATCAAGGGGACAGGTTGTTTGATGTGAACTCGTTCAATCAAAAACCTGTCCCCTTGATTGCTCTGCCCAAGGTGCAGCTCGACGGATTTACGGATATCAAGGTGATGCCTGGCGACGAGCTGATAGAGGCTTTGGCAAGCAGCTATAGCAAGGTGGGACTAGACGAGACCATGGTGGTGACACGCTCTAACAAGCGAGCCAACATCTTTAACCAAGGCATACGCAACCAGATATTGGGACGCGAAGAGGAACTGACCACGGGCGACCTGCTGATGATAGTGAAGAATAACTATTATTGGACGAAGGATGCTGCAGAAGGGTGTCAGGAGGAGAAGCCGATGGAGTTTATTGCCAATGGTGACCATGCGGTGGTACGCCGAGTGAGAAACATCCACGAGTTGTATGGTTTCCGCTTTGCCGAGGTGACGATGACCTTTCCCGACTACGATGACTACGAGTTGACTGCTACCGTATTGCTGGATACACTCACGAGTGAGGCTCCGGCACTGACTCGCGAACAGCAGGAACAGCTATTCCAAGGTGTGATGGAGGACTATGCCGACATCCGCTATAAGTCGGAGCGACTGAAGAAGCTGAAAGAAGACCGCTACTATAATGCCTTGCAGGTGAAGTTTGCCTATGCTGCCACTTGTCATAAAGCACAGGGTGGACAGTGGGCACATATCTATGTGGATCAGGGCTATATGACTGACGATATGCTGTCAATAGATTATCTGCACTGGCTCTATACCGCCTTTACGCGTGCTACCGAGCAGCTATATCTGATAAACTGGCCGAAGGCGCAAATAGAAGCCCCCACCTAACCTCCCCCCACTGGGGGAGGAACCTTTCGGGGGAACGGGGGCGGAGGTACGGGGCTTCCACTCACCACTCACCAAATACCAAAAACAATAAATTATGAGTATATATATAAATGACAACTTAGCACAATTTGAGCTCGACGAAGCGCTGCCCTTACTGTCTGTACAGCGCCGAGAGCAATGCCTGAAGTTCAAATACGAACTGGGGCGCAAGCAGTGTGCTGCTGCCTATCTGCTGTTGTGCCAAGGACTGCGCGAGGAGTATGGCATCACAGAGCCACCCATCTTTGCGTATGGTGAGCATGGCAAACCCACGATAGTGGACCATCCCGACATCCATTTTAATATGAGCCACTGTCGCGAGGCTGTAATCTGTATGCTGAGCAATAAGCCCATAGGTATCGATGTAGAGACTATCCACCGCTATAGTGAGTCGTTGGCACGTTATACGATGAGTGATGAGGAGATGGAGCAGATATTGCAGAGCGACAATCCCGCACTGGTGTTTACCCGACTATGGACCATGAAAGAGGCGGTGTTGAAGCTGAGTGGTTATGGACTGACCGACAACCTCAAACCCGTACTCTCCCAGTTCTCGGGTAAGTTGCAAACCATTGCTCATCCCGACTTGAGGTATGTTTATTCACTTGCAGAGTGAATGAAAGCCGTACCTCCGAATGATTAATGATAATAAAAAAAGGAAGCAGTTTTTTTGCTTCCTTTTTTATTATAAGGATAGTGCTTACTTCAGCACTACCTTCTTGTTGTTAACGATATAGGCACCCTTCAAGCCTTCCAGACTGGTAGCCTGATTGCTGATGAGCTTACCGTCCAGTGTATAAATGGTGAACGACTTGCCACTGTTCAGAATCTCGTTGATGGCAGTAACCACCTCGAGAGAAGTAGTGGCAGGCTTCGACTCCATACCGTTGGCATAGACAGCAGTCACAGCAAATACGTGGTTGCCCAGAGCCAGTTCCTTCAGCTCGGTAGCGTTCTCTACGGTGTTGCCTGTTGCAGCAGCATCTACATAGATGTTGTAGCTTACAGGAGTAGCATTGCCAGGAGTATAGGTTACATCGTCAACTACCAGCACAAACTGGTCGGTAACATTGAAGTGACGGATGGCAATATAACCGTTCTGACCAGCATACTCGCTCAAATCTACGCTATACTGTGTCATCGTCTTTGTGGCTACATACTCGTTAGAAACCTGTGTGAAGGCCATAGGATCGGTAGCACTCGTGGTAGAAACGAATACGGCAAAGTGCTCGGCAGGATATTGCCTGTCTTGACCACATGCCCAGAACGAGAAGGTGCCATCCAACTTAGCCAATGGTGTTACCAGCCAGTTGTCGGGAGTCAGCGCCGTACGAGTGTTGTTGCTATAGCTCTCAGAATATACGCAACCATCACCAGAAGTGGTAGTAAATCCACCTTCCTCACCAGCAATATTGATATGATGTATCCAGTCGTCGCCATCGCCATCAGCATCTATCGTGGTAAACTCGCCCATGCCATCCTCAAAGTTCTCGGTAATCGTGCTGTTAAAGATGGTGGTAGGAGTCGTCCATGACAGGGTTACGGTCTTGCCATCCTGCTGAGCTTTCAGATTCTCAGGAGCAGCCACTTCAGGGTTCTGTACGGTGATGATAGCCTCCTGTGCGTTGTTGTCAGGATTCAGGTCGTTGTCGTAGATAACCTCAGCCTTGAGGGTTACGGCACCAGCCTCGTCGAATACCGTAGTTGCGAAGTCTGCCTCCGCTTTCAGCGTAGCGAAACCATCCAGGTCCTCCTCGTAGGTCTTGTTAAGAATCACCTTGTTGCCTGCTGTGAGCTTCAGTGTGAAGCCAGTAGCAGCATTCTCGGCATTGTTCTTGATAGTCATCTTCACCTTAGCTGTATTACCAGCAACGATGCTAGCAGGAGCCTCCATTGATACTTCAAGGTCGTGTTCATAGAGGTCGAGAATGCGGATGGCATCCAGTGTTACATAGTTGCCCTTTGACACAAGGTTGCCTGAAACGTTCACCTCGCTAGGAGTCATATACATACCCTTGAACTTGAAACGGATAAACTGTTCGGCATCCTGTACCTCCGTCAAAGGCATCTGGAAGGTGTTGTAAGTACCGCTGAGCTGAGCAGTCTGCAGTATCTGATAGTCACCACCATCCTTCGATACGTAAACAGTCAGTGCTCTAACACCAGTACCCTTTGCGTCGAATATGATGGCGGGATTCGTGATATCCTTGATGTTAATCTTACCAGACTCGAAGAATACACCACCCGTCTGCTTGGCCAGGATTTCTACAGCAGCACCGTCGCCATCGCTAGCATCTTCTGATGTTAGCAGACGAGCGTTCTCTGTCTCCCAGAAATAATGCAGGTTGTTGTCAGTGAAACTCTCGAGGAATGGCAACTCATAGGGCTTACCTGTCAAGAGCGCTACGTATTCTTCCTCGCCAGCACCGCTGATGTTGGTGGGCTGGATAGCAAAATACTGATAGCCCTGATTGCCTTGCAGTGTGTTGTAAGCCACTTCGAGGTTGGTCTTACCTGTAGCCTCACCAATCTGTTGGTTCAGTACGGGGAACTGCATGCCCTGATAGGTCTCAATGTTTACAGTCCATGCCTTGTAGGTTACCTGAGCAGGATCTACATAAGCACCGTTAGGACCAGTAGTGCCTACACCATTCCAAGAGAAATATACATTAGAGAAACGGTCTTGTACGGCAGCACCTTCTACGCTGGCAGGAACATCGTAACCAACATATACTGATACCTTTTCGCTCTTCTCACCAGCCCCCTCGCCATTGCTTGGGATAATCTGATAGGTATAGGTCTTACCATTACCTACGTTCTCGTCCTTCCAGGTGAGCGCTGTGCCAGGAGCCACATTCTCAAAGGTCTTTACCAGAATCTCATCGCGATAGATGTCGATGCTCATGTCGCCACTCAGTTCAGAGGCGTTGGCCGTCGTGGTAGGAGCAGTGAAGGCAAGATTTACCTCCAGTGCAGCCTGGGCACCAGCAGTAGCGGTGAAGTTCTCTACCGCAGCAGGAGCCATAGGCTCTACGCCCTTGGTTACTGACAGGCTGTGAGCCACCAGATAGTACATGTCCTGATCGCTGATAGCGTGGATGGCAATATAGTAATTGCCCTCTACAGGAACTGTGAACTCTGCAGAATAGTCAGCAGCAAAGCGAGAAGTAATCTCTGTAGGCTGGATGAGCTTCATCGTCAGACTGCCTGCTTCTGCCTTTCTGCCCAGTACCACCTCGAAGCGCTCGGGCTGTTCCTCATCAAAGGCATTGAGGTTGGCAGTTACGACATAGTGCTTGCCTCCCTCCAAGTGGATAGGCTGAGAAACCAGATAGTCGTCACCGGCAAAGTTGTCGTTGTGCTCGTAGTAAGCATTGTGCGCAGCATCTTCCCACTTCCATGTGTAGTTATCGCCGTTGGCATCAATCACCTGGCAGCTCTCGAAAGCATCGCGAGTAGAGAAGTCAACGACATAAGGAACCTCTGCAATGTTAGAGAGATAAGCCACGACAGCATCGCTCGTCATACCCTTACCCTTGTCGTTGTAAGCAATCACCTGATAAGAATAGTTGCCGATGGTCAGCGCCTCGTCCTCGTCAACATAGCTGAGCTCGCTGCCCGGAACTACATTCTCAAAGGTCTTGATGACCTCGCCATTACGCAGAATCTCAATCTGTGTCAGGTTGCCCGTCAGGTCCTCTCCCTTCACATTCTTGGTAGGAGCCTTGAAGCTGATGGTGGCAGCCAACTTACCCGTTGAGGGAACCACCGTCAGGTCGTCAACCGTAGTAGGAGCCTGCAGATCGGCACTCACCTCTACAATCAGATTGTTGACATACAAGAAATATTGACCTTCATCCGAGATAGCATGAATACCGAAATAGTAGTAACCATCCTCATCCACGGTGATGAGCTTGTTCTCCAAGCAGTGCTTGTCGTCATCTCTCCATGTCACGTCGGTAGAAGCAATAACAGGTACGGTCATTGCCTCAGCCGTCTTGTCTGTTCCCATCTTCACCTCTACGCGCTCATCAAAGTAAGATGCCCATGTGTCGATGGCGAAGCGATAAGCCTTGCCAGCCTCCAGCTTGATACCCGGTGTGATGAGCCAGTCGTCAGCCACGGCATAGTTGTTGTAGTGATATCTGGCATAGTCAGAAGATGAGGGGAAAGACCATGTGTAAAGGTCACCGTCATTGTTGGCATTGATAATGGTGAATGAACTCTGATCTAACAAATCTGTGAAAGAGGGAATGTAGGGTAGGTCATCAATTTGAGTGGGAACAATGAATTCTGTCCATACGGTATTATAAATACCATAGCGAGAGAAACTGTTGTCATTGTCGTAGAACTGTCCCATAAAGAAATTGGCATTTGTGTTCTGCTGAATGATAGAGTTACCCTCAATGGTAAAGGTGAATGGCTCACTTTGGTCGGCTTTGACTGCATAGGTTCCATTGGGATATTTTATACCCCATTTGATGCTGGCGTTGGCACCTTTGCTTCCGATATAAATCAGAGGCTGCATGGTAGGAATGGTAATGGTGTTACCTTCCTTAGTACCTTTTACCCATGTACCACATGGATTATAGGCAATGATGTCCTTGATGTAAACAGTGCCATCGCTACACTCCACAATAGTGATGGTACCGCTCTGTTCCATCTGCTTTACCGTCTGAGACTGAGAAATGTAGCATTGACCTGTGCGTACATAGGTTTTCTCTACACCTGCAGCCGGACTAGTGATGATGCCATGTTCATCAACTACTTCTCCTGTAGTCTCTGGTGTTTTCAACGGACGCTTCGTCTTGGCGGCCTTTGCCTTCGCGGCTTTGGCAGCTTTGACCGACTCCTGCGTCAAAGGTTGTGGTGTTGTGAACCACTCAGCTGTTGCCTTCGTCTTTTTCTTGGCAGCCTGCTGAGCATGACTTGGAAGGGCTAACAGAAAAGCTGCTAGCATAATTCCCAAAAACTTCTTTTTACCCATAGTTAAGTAATGATTAAAGATTTTGTATGTTTTAATTTTAAAAATTCGGGTGCAAAAATACAATAATTTATTTGAAATATGCAACGAAAATGAATAAAATATTAGAATTGTACGCAAAAAGATAAGCGGCTATCTTTCCACAATAGATAGCCGCTTATAATATATAGGTGTAATAAAACCTAATAAGAATGATCCTCGTAGAGCTCAGACTTATCGAGCTTTTTCTTGTCGATAGCCCGCCAAGCATAAATGATATATGCCATGACGAAAGGAATGAGCAGAGAAACATAGAACATCGTATTGAGTGTAAACTCACTGCTGCAAGAATTCTGAATGGTCAGCGACGACTGCAAATCTGCAGTGGAGGGATAGTAGGCCGTGTGGTTCCATCCGGCACAGAGCAGCAGGCATAACACCGTGAGCACGGTTCCGATGCCAGCATACCAGATACCTTTTAAAGCGAAAAGTGAGGAACGAAGAGCGAAGAATCCTCTGCCTCGCAAATATTCTGTGATGATGCCCCATAGCACTAGGACAACGCCAAAGAGGAAGAGTAGGGCAAGCGGACATAGCGCGAGGAAGTTGTGAAGATACTTGTAGGGCTCCATATAGATATAACCTGCCTCATCGTAAGCATAACCGTCTTTTAACAGAAGGTGTAGCAGATAGGTTAGAAAGAGAATGAGGAAGGGTGCGGCAGCGTAAATCAGTTGTTTGCTGCCACGAGCGCGGATGTCTTTGTCTCTGACATTATTTATAATATATAGAATGCCCAGCACTCTTGCTAGAAACATAACTGCCAGTCCGAATATCAATACCCATGGATTCAATAAGGCATCAAGGCCATGCGAGCCATTGGCCCAACGCGAGATAACAGGAGTTAAGTCAAGTTGAGAGGTGAGAGTTGAAAGTTGAGAGTCGAGAGGGGGAAGCTGGGAGGTAACAAGATTGCCTTTTTCAATGATGAAGTTGCTGCCCTCAAAGAAGGTGGCAACGGCACCGCCTAAAAGGAGTGGGCCGACAAGGCCATTGATGATGAGGAACCATTGAAAGGTCTTTGGACCGAGAAAATTACCGAGCTTATTCTGAAACTCATAGCTCACAGCCTGCAGCACAAAAGTGAACAGGATAATCATCCACAGCCAATAGGCACCGCCAAAACTGGTGCTATAGAATAGGGGGAAGGATGCAAAGAAGGCACCACCAAAAGTAACTAGTGTGGTAAAGGTGAACTCCCACTTGCGACCAGTGGAATTGATGACAAGTCGTCGCTTTTCTGGTGTACTTCCCAATGAACCAATTAGCGAGTTGGCTCCTTGTACAAACATCAGGAAAACGAGCAAGGCTGCCAGCAGTGATATTAGAAACCACCAATATTGTTGTAGGAAAGAGTAGGTCATATACTTTGAACTTTAAACATTGAACTTTATGATTACTTCATGCGCAGGCTCAATTAAGCATTGGAATATTCCGGTCCTTTCTTAATCTGCTTTATCAGGATGCAGATTTCCACTGCCAGCATCAAGGTGAAGAGGAATAAGAAAAGGAAGAAGGTGATGGCTACAGAACTTCCTTCAATGTCGCTGACCGCTACCCATGTAGGCAACATGTCTTGGATAGTCCACGGCTGACGTCCCATCTCGGCGACAATCCATCCGCTTTCAGAGGCGAGATATGCCAACGGCAGCAGATGAATGGCTATCCAATAGTGCCAAGAGGGTAGTCCTGAAATGTTGTAACTCTCTACATTGCTCTTAGGTATCAAGCGGAAAAAGGCCATCAGTCGGCGTGTCGTAACGGAAACGAATGGAATGTTGAACGCCAGTATCGTCATGGTGCCAAAGAAGAGAATGAAGATGCATCCTATGCCAACCATGAAACGGAAGGCCCAGAAGTTGATAGGGACATTAGGCACCAGATCATGCTTGTCTTTCACATAACCATAGCCGAAGTAAGGCATATTAGAGGTGAGAACTGAGAGATGAGAGGTGAGCTCCTCGTCGCTGGCACCTTCGGTTTTTGCCTGACGATAGGCTGCAAGTGCCTTAATGGCTCGCTTGCCGCGTATGATTTTCTCGTCAACAGACGGCTCTTCGGTGCCGTCAGGCTTGGTGTAACCATTCAGGATGGCCTTGATGCCAGGCACATAGCCGTGGATGTCGTTGGTGGCCATGAAGGATAGGGCATAAGGTAGTTCTATACCAGGAATAATGGTTAGCCCCTGATCGATGCCTCCATGACATAATGATTCCATGGCAGCCAACTTCATGGGTTGATGCTGGGCAACGCTCTGTGCAGACTTATGTCCCGTTATGCCAGCGCCCAACGATGCTATGAGGCCTACGATGGCTGCTATCTTGATACTCTCTGTGGCAAGTCGCGTTTCGCGCTTGTGCATCAGATACCAGCAACATACGGCAAACGTGAAGACGGCTCCGATAATCCAAGCAGAGATAACAGTGTGACAGAACTTGTCGACAGCAAACGGCGACAGAGCGACATCGAAGAAGGAAACCATCTCATTGCGCATCGTGTCAGGATTGAACTCACACCCCACAGGATGCTGCATCCATGCATTGGCCACAAGAATCCACCATGCAGAGATGGTGGCACCCAGTCCGGTGAGCCATGTAGATGCTAGGTGGAAACCAGATGATACCTTCTTCCATCCGAAGAACATAACGGCAACGAAGGTGGACTCCATGAAGAAGGCTACGATGCCCTCAATGGCAAGAGGCGCACCAAAGATGTCGCCTACAAACCAGGAGTAGTTGGACCAGTTGGTGCCAAACTCAAATTCCAGTATGATACCTGTTGCCACACCCATGGCAAAGTTGATACCGAATAGCTTTTGCCAGAACTGTGCTGTGTCGCGCCAGAAAGGATCGACAGGTGTTCCGTTGCGTTCGCTCTTCTTCTTAGCGAGATACCAACGGGTTTCGGCAATACCCATAATGACTGCCAGCCCGAGCGTCAGCGGCACAAAGAGCCAGTGGTAGATGGCTGTCAGTGCAAATTGTGCTCTCGCCCAGTCGATAGAACTGGTGTCAATGCTTAATAAGATGTCACTCATAGTAATTTTATTGTTTTAAGATTTTAGTGGCTACGAATTCCGCTTCCCGCCCTTCTTCTGCGTGTTGATGAATGAAGTTGGGAAAGAAAAATACCTTCAGGATGACAAAGATGATGAATAGCTTAATCAGAATGATTGCCCAGAGCGTGCGCCCAAGTGTCATGTGGCGAAATCCGTCTCTGTAGAGGTCGTAGACCTTGTAAAGCCATCTTCTTATCCCCATAGGTGTACTCCCTTTAGCGTTAATATTGTTGCAAATATAGTAAATAAATTCAAAACGAACAAGTTTTTTTTGGTGTTTCGTAGAAAAAGTTTACCTTTGCAGCATCATTTTGCAAATAAATATTTATTGATACGTATATGAATAATAAGAAAATTGTGGGCCCTTTGGTGGCCGTCATTGCCCTGCTTGTAGCCGGTGTCGCTTATCTTGGTTATAATCTTAGTCAGGAGAAACAAGCGAACAAGGATATGCAGGAGCTGGCTGTCTTGGAAAAACAAGAGATGGAAAATGAGTATCAGCAGTTCGCTGACCAGTACAGCGAGATGAAGACACGCATCAACAATGACTCCATCGTTGCTCAGCTGACTCGTGAGCAGGAGCGCACACAGCAACTGCTGGAAGAGTTGCGCCACACCAAGGCTGAGGATGCTGCCGAGATTACTCGTCTGAAGAAAGAGCTGGCAACTGTTCGTGCCGTTCTGCGTAGCTATGTACTGCAGATTGACTCACTGAACCAGTTGAATGCAGCACTGATGAACGAGAATAGTCGTGTACGTTCTGAATTGGATATCGCCAGTCAGCAGAATCAGGCTCTGGCTTCAAGTAATATGACACTGTCAGAGAAGGTGGCTATCGCTTCTCAGCTGAATGCTACTAATATTTCACTGACTCCGCTGAATAAGAAGAATAAGAATAATAAGACGATGAAGAAGGCTCGTTCTCTTCTCGTATCCTTCAATATTGCTCGCAATGTAACAGCAGATAATGGTACACGTGAGATTTACATCCGTGTTACTACTCCAATGGGTGAAGTGCTCAATGGTGGCGGTTCATTCTCCTATGAGGATCGTCAGTTGGCATATACCATGAAGCGCTCTATCGACTACTCTGGTGAGGAAACTCCCGTATCAGCTTCTTGGATTATCAATGAGACATTGCCTGGTGGTTCATATAACGTCAGCATCTTTGTTGATGGTAATATGATTGGCTCACGCAATTTTACGTTTGAGAAGTAATTACACATGAAAAGATTTTTTGGAATCTTTCTCTTAACGTGTGCCGCACAAGTGGCTGGAGCACAACAGTTGCTCAGCCTGGATAGTTGCAGAGCTATGGCGCTCCGCAATAATAAGCAGATTGGTGTGTCACGTGTTAAGCAAGATGTAGCCAAAAACCTACGCAAGTCAGCACGTACAAAGTATCTGCCTCATGTTACTGCATTAGGTGGCTATGAGTATACCAGCAGAGAAATCTCGCTGTTGAGTGACGATGTGAAGTCTGAACTCGGTAGTCTGGGAACAAAGGCTGTTGGTGACGTGCAGACAGCTACCGCCAGTTTGCTGAAAGAGCTTCCTGTACTTGCCACATTGCTTGGCTCTTCGCCTACTCTGCAAGGCATCATGGGTGGCATTGAAGGTGCAGGAAATGGCGTAGGTCAGCGTGTCGTTGATGAGTTCCGCTCTGATACGCGTAACCTGTTTGCTGGAGCTGTTGTGGTTACTCAACCCATCTTTATGGGTGGTGCCATCGTAGCCCTTAACAAAATGGCAGATATCAATGAAGAGATGGCTGCCAACTCTACTGATTCAAAGCGTCAGGAAACACTCTACCAGATAGATCAAGCTTACTGGCAGGTGGTGTCTCTGCGCCATAAGCAAAAGCTCGCTCAGGGGTATCTTGACCTTATCAAGAAACTGGATGGCGATGTTCAGAAAATGATTCGTGAGGGTGTCGCTACCCGTTCTGAAGGACTTAGTGTCAGTGTAAAGGTCAACGAGGCCGAGATGACACTGATGAAGGTTAACGACGGTCTGACGCTTTCTCGTATGCTGCTCTGTCAACTCTGCGGACTGCCTATTAGTGAAGATGTCGTGCTGGTTGACGAAGAGGCAGAAGAACTTGAAACCGTCTCTATGGTTCCTCAGAAGAATATGGAACAGGCCATGGAGATGCGCCCAGAGTTGAAGATGCTGCAGAATGTAGTTGATCTCAGTAAGCAGAATACCCATCTGCTGAAAGCCGGTAATCTTCCGCAAGTAGCACTGATGGGTGGCTATGCTTTCAGCAATCCCAATCTCTATAATGGTTTCCAGCGCAAGTTTGGCGGTGTTTGGAACATCGGCGTTATGGTGCGTGTTCCAGTATGGAATTGGGGCGATGTGGCCTATAAAGTGCGTGCTTCAAAGGGAGCTACCACTATGGCTCTCCTCGCTCTGGATGAAGCTCGCGAAAAAATTGAGTTGCAGGTAAATCAGAGTGCTTTCAAGGTTAATGAAGCTAATAAAACCTTAGAGTTGGCAAGAGCCAGCGTGGAACGTGCTAATGAAAACCTACGCACAGCAAATCTGGGATTCCAGGAGGGAGTTATTTCTTCGACTACTGTGATGGAAGCTCAGACGGCATGGTTGCAGGCTGCCTCGCAGAAAATCGATGCCGAAATCAATGTCAAACTCAGTCAGGTGAACTTGCAAAAAGCGTTGGGAACACTTTATTGAGTGAGAATATCGTCATAACTAAACTAATGTAATATCGAATATAAATAAGAATATGAGTGCAAAATCACAACATAACAACATCTTGCTGGCCATCATCGGTTTCGTAACGGTGATAGTTATAGTTGCTGTTATCGGTTTCTTCGCCTTCTCGCGTGATGCAGAAGTTATTCAAGGACAAGTAGAAGTCGGCGAGTATCGCGTGTCAAGTAAGGTTCCTGGTCGTATCTTAGAAATTCGTGTCAAGGAGGGTGACTTCGTGAAGGTTGGTGATACGCTGGCCATTCTCGATGCTCCTGAGGTACGCGCTAAGATGGAGCAAGCTCAGAGTGCTCAGGATGCAGCTTCCGCTCTTGAGATGAAGGCTCAGAATGGTGCTCGTGAGGAGCAGATTCGTGGTGCTTACAATTTATTACAACAGGCAAAGGCTGGTCTGGAAATTGCAGAGAAGTCGTATGGGCGTGTACAACGCCTCTATGATGAAGGAGTTCTCAGTGCCCAGAAGCGTGATGAGGTGTTTGCCCAATATAAGGCGATGGAGGCGCAGATGAAGGCTGCCCAGAGTCAGTACGATATGGCTGTCAATGGTGCCCGTCGTGAGGATAAACTCGCTGCTGCTGCTCAGGTAGGTCGTGCTAAGGGAGCTGTCCAGGAAGTTAGCTCTTATATTAACGAGACAGTACAAATCGCCCAGATGGAGGGTGAGGTAATGGATATCTATCCTAAGCAGGGTGAACTTGTAGGTACGGGCTCGCCCATCATGACCATTGCGGTAATGAAAGATCTTTGGGGTACATTCAATGTTCGCGAAGACCAACTCAATAATATGGCGGTAGGTTCTACATTCACCGCTTTTGTGCCTGCTTTCAATAAGTACGTCAAGATGAAGGTGTACTATATGAAAGACCAAGGCTCGTATGCTGTGTGGAAGGCTACCAAGTCTAATGGTCAGTACGACCTGAAGACCTTTGAGGTGAAGGCACGCCCTGTTGAGAAATTTGAGGGTTTGCGTCCTGGTATGTCTTTGATTATTAAAGATTAATATTCTATTTTGAAAACGCTAAGGCAGATCTATTTGTTGGCTGTGAGGGAGTGTAAGATGTTCCTTCGCAACCCCATCTATATCTCCTGTATGCTTGTATTCCCCTTGGCGGTGATGTTCTTCTTCACATCGCTGATGGATGAAGGACAGCCTACAGAGATGCCGGTGGGTGTTGTTGACTTGGATAACTCTTCTACTACACGTAGTCTGATTCGTCGTCTTGATGCCTTTCAGACAAGCCATGTAGTGGCTCACTATCCTTCTGTTGCAGAGGCTCGTAAAGCTATGCAGAACAATGAGATTTATGCCTTTATGTATATTCCTAAAGGTACTACGGAGCGCTTGTTGAGCAGTCGTCAGCCAAAGATCTCGTTCTACTATTCGATGACGACGCTGCTTTCGGGCTCTTTGTTGTATCGTGACCTGAAGACGATTTCGGTGTTAGGTTCTGCTGCCGTAGGACAGGCCACGATGCGCGCTAAAGGTTACACAGATAGTCAGATAAAGGCATTCCTGCAGCCCATCACTATTGATCTTCACCAGATTAGTAACTCCACCACCGACTATAATGCCTATCTCTCTACTGTGTTGGTGCCTGGCGTGATGATGCTGTTTATCTTCCTCATCTCCGCTTATGCCATCGGTACAGAGCTGAAATTTAGAGACTCGCATGAGTTGATGCATATCGCTGGTAATAATATCTGGAAAGCTATCACAGGTAAATACCTGCCTCATATGCTCATTTGGCTGATGCTGACTTTTGGCTATAGTTATTATGTATATGGAGTGATGGACTTCCCACATCCAGGTGGAGTAGGGATGATTATTCTGATGAATCTGTTGCTGGTATTCTCGTCAATGGGCTTTGGTATCTTTGCTTTCGGACTGCTGCCTTCACTGCGTATGTCAATGAGTATATGTTCGTTGTGGGCTGTGCTCAGCTTCTCTATGGCTGGTGCCGCCTTCCCAGTAATGGGTATGGATGGACCTTTACAGACGTTGGCATGGCTCTTCCCATTGCGCCACTATTATATGGTCTATCAGACCTGTGTGCTCAACGATTTCTCTATCCTTGACGCATGGTGGAACATTGCGGTTCTGCTGGCCTTTATGCTGATGCCAATCATTGTGGCTCCAAAGATTAAGAATGCCCTGCTGACTTATGTCTATATTCCATAAGAAAGAGAACGATGAAGATAAGAAATAGACTTCTATGCACAATACTAGACGGCATGCGTGACGCTGCAGCTATCTGGCGCGACGAGGTACGTCAGGTGTTCAAAGATGAGGGTGTTATCATCTTCTTCTTTATTGTGCCGCTTGTCTATCCGTTGCTCTATTCGTGGATATATAATAATGAGGTGGTTCGTGATATGCCCGTTGTTGTAGTCGATAACTCGCATTCACAGATGAGTCGCAAGTTTGTCCGAATGTGTGATGCTTCTCCTGATATAAAGGTGGTGTGCTATGCCTCCGACCTTGACGAAGCAAAGATGCTCGTCGGACGACAGGTGGCTCATGCCGTTTACTATATTCCTTCCGACTTCCAGACACGTCTGAACCGTATGGAGCAAGCCACTGTTGGCGTGTATTGTGACATGAGTCTGATGTTGGCATATAAAGCCTCTTATCAAACGGCAGTCTTGGTATCGCAGGAGATGAATAGTGAGATACAGATTAAACTGTCAGGCAACTATACAGCCCGCGAAGAACAGATACAGACGAAACCCCTTGACTATGACGGTCAGCCCATTTTCAGTCCGGGAGGAGGCTACGGCTCCTTTATCTTACCTGCTGTGCTTATGCTGATTCTGCAACAGACTCTGGTGTTGGGCATCGGACTCTCTGCTGGTACAGCGAGAGAGAGCAACCGCTTTGAAGACCTGGTACCTATGCAGCGTCGCTATCATGGTACCTTCCGCATTGTGCTGGGCAAGTCGATGTGCTATCTGATGATTTATATCTTGATGGGTGCTTGGCTTACCGTTGTTGTGCCACGAATATTCCACTTCCCCTGTTTGGCACATTGGCAAGACCTTTTGGCCATCATGACGCCCTATACCTTGGCATGTATCTTCTTCGGTATTACCGTGTCGTGTATTGTGCGCTTCCGAGAGAACGTCATGCTGCTGATGGTATTCGTATCTGTACCACTGCTCTTCCTGAGTGGTGTGTCATGGCCTCAGAACAATATTCCCGGCTTCTGGCAGGGAGTGTCATGGCTGTTCCCATCAACCTTTGGTGTGCGTGCCTATGTTCGTCTGAATTCTATGGGTGGTACTCTCAGCGATGTCCTTACCGAATATCGCATCCTTTGGATTCATGTTCTTGCATACTTTACCTTGGCATGCATCGTGTACCGCCATCAGATTACCTTGTCTCGTCAGCATGGTCTTGAGCGTTTAGAACGTCTGAAAAATAAGAAAGCCTGATCTTGGAATATGAATGAATACTATTACTACGGTTTGGCAGCGATGCTGTATCTGACAACGTGTTGGGCGTTTGCGATAATTCGCTTCTTTCATACTTGTCGGGAGCCCAAGGAACATCGCTCTTATATCTGGCCAGACCGCAGGTTGCAAGTCATGTGCTATCTGTGTGCTACCATCTTACTGCCCTATGTCATTAATCCTACAGATAAATCGGCATGGATACTGATGAAATCATACTTTCCCGCTACCTACTTTTTCTATTGTGGAATGTTACTGCTTTGCTTCTTTGGCACGGTAAAACAGTGGGGACGCTGGAAAACGGTCAGTTGGATTGCTGGTATTGTAGTTATCATTGCCATGCTGCCACCCACGCTTAATGCTTGGCTGCCTTTCCAGTTCATCAGTGACGAGGGTATGCAGTTCTGGCAGATACTTATTACTGTAGCCAGTGTTACTATGATGGCTTTTAGTGGTTTGGCTATATGGCAGGTGTGGAATTGGATTCGCGAGGCTCGTGATGCCAACTATTCAAACCCCGAGGATTTTCCTGTTGACTATGCACGTCGTGTATGGCTGATGCCCGTTGTCCTGACATTCTTGGTTTGGCCGGCCTATCTGCTTGACTCTCCATTGTGGATGGCTATTATGCATGTGCTCTTGGCAATATTCAATATGGTACTTCTCAATACAGTATTACCAGCTTGGCGACGCGCAATCATGGTGCCTTCTGCCGTTGATAATGATTCAGAAGAATTAGATGTTCAGCAGGAAGCTTTTGAAATAGAAGAGCGCACGCGTCTTATTGCTGAAGAGATTGATCGCTATGTGGTGGGCTTGCAGGCTTTTCTTGATCCTCATCTGAAGATTGACGACGTGGTGGCTCATACATCTTATAGCCGTACCTATGTCAGTCAAACCTTCCAGCGCTGTTATGGTTCGTTTGCCGCTTATGTTAATGGTCAGCGATTAGCATATTACGAGCAATATGTAGTTGATCATCCTGATGAAACGATGGAATCTGCGGCTCTTGCATCTGGTTTTCCTTCCTATAATGTATATTATCGTACCAAACATAAGAAATAAAAAATGCCGATTTAATCGGCATTTTTTTATCTCTCATTCTTCTTTTGTATAATTTGCAAGGCTTCTGTACAATTTGCAATATATTTTTTGAAAAATGCAAGATGTTTGTACAATTTGCAATCGATTGTTTGTAGAAATCTATGTAACTTTGCAGCGTGAAAATGAAAAGGTCCATCCATAGACCTTAGCCTTAAAAATATAATAAGTGTGTATTTTAATATGTTTCATACAATGGTAACCTTGTTGAATGACCATCTGGCAGAGATTCTGTTTTGGATGTTGGTTGCTGTTGGTGCTATATGGTTTCTTATAACCTGTTGGCGTATCATTAAGCATCCACATTAATATATTGGTGGTTGCTCCTGCATGTGAATTTAAGAATGTGTGTGCCCTATCGACCGGATTGCAATGCCACTCAAGATTGTGGCAAGCAATCTTGCCGGTAGAGAAATAATCTATCGACATAGATGAAAACAAAAAACGCAAGCACTTGTATAAGTTGCTTGCGATTTCTTGTTGGGGTACCCGGACTCGAACCAGGAAAGGCAGGACCAGAATCTGCAGTGTTACCATTACACCATACCCCACTGTTTTTGCTATTCTCAAGAGGTGTCTCCCGAAATGCGAGTGCAAAGGTACTACTTTTTTCCGAACCTGCAAAAAAAATTGCGTGTTTTTTATAAAAAAGCGCAAAAAAATGCTTTTTTCGCCTTTATTACCACATAAATTTGTATCTTTGTGCCTTAAAATAATATAATAGTTAATGGAACAAGTAACACAATTAGTAGAAACTATAACCAAAGGAATACAAGAGAAAAAAGGAAAGCGCATCGTGGTAGTTGATTTGAATGCCGTAGACGGTGCTATTTGTAACTATTTCGTGATATGTCAGGGTAGTTCACCCGCACAAGTAGATGCTATCACTGAGTCGGTGGGAGAGATGGCTCGTAAGGAGCTGGGCGAGAAACCATCGATGGTAGCTGGACAAGATAATGCCCAGTGGGTGGCAATGGACTATAGTGATGTGATGGTACACATCTTCCAGCCTGACGTTCGTGAATACTACGACTTGGAGCATTTATGGGAAGATGCTCCTATGACTTGGATTCCCGATGAGGACTAAGCATTTATTTATAGGAATATTATAATATAAGAATATTTTGGAACAGCAACAGAATAACAACAGACCCCAGATGCCTCGATTCAATATGAGTTGGATCTATGGACTGGTGCTCGTAGGGCTCTTGGCTTTCTACTTTTGGGGTGGTCAGGAGAAATCGAGTATCTCTACCACCGTGAAGTATTCTGACTTTAAGGCTATGGTGGAGAAAGGCTATGCCCAAGAAATTGTAGTTAACAAATACCAGAATACGGTGGAGATGTTTGTCAAGCCAGAACATATCCGTGATGTCTTTCATCAGGGTGTGCAGCAGACTGGCGAGAAACCCAGCGTGATGGTTGAGATTGGTAGTGTTGACCAGGTAGAACAATTTATCAATGCAGAGCGCGAAGCGAAGAAGTTTACGGGAAAGTTCTCGTATGATAATAGTAAGGACAACGACTTCTTCTCATCGTTGATTGGCAACATCCTGTTCTTAGGTGGTATCATCCTAGTATGGATGTTTATCATGCGTCGTATGGGCGGTGGTGCTCCTATGGGTGGCGCAGGCTTGTTTAATGTTGGCAAGTCGAAGGCTCAGATGTATGAGAAAGGTGGCGAACTGGGCATTACCTTTAAGGATGTGGCTGGTCAGGCAGGTGCCAAACAGGAGATGCAGGAGATTGTGGACTTTCTGAAGAGTCCTCAGAAATATACCGACTTGGGTGGTAAGATACCCAAGGGCGCTTTGTTGGTAGGTCCTCCAGGAACAGGTAAGACCTTGTTGGCTAAGGCTGTGGCAGGCGAGGCTGGCGTACCCTTCTTCTCGATGTCAGGTTCTGACTTTGTGGAGATGTTTGTGGGTGTGGGTGCCTCTCGTGTTCGCGACCTCTTTGAGAAAGCCAAGACCAAGGCTCCCTGTATTATCTTTATTGATGAGATTGATGCTGTAGGTCGTGCTCGTTCAAAGAATCCAGCCATGGGTGGTAATGATGAGCGTGAGAATACACTGAATGCGCTACTTACCGAGATGGATGGTTTTGGTACTAATAGTGGTATTATCACGCTGGCTGCTACCAACCGTGCCGATATGTTGGACTCTGCACTGTTGCGTGCTGGACGTTTCGACCGTCAGATACATGTAGATCTACCCGACCTGAACGAACGTAAGGAAGTCTTCATGGTTCACCTGAAACCATTGAAGCTTGACAATACTGTAGATATAGACTTCTTGGCTCGTCAGACACCAGGTTTCTCAGGTGCCGATATAGCCAACGTATGTAATGAGGCCGCTCTGATTGCTGCCCGCCATAATCGTGAGGCAGTAGGCAAGCAGGATTTCTTGGATGCTGTAGATCGCATCATTGGTGGTTTGGAAAAGAAAACCAAGGTGATGACGGAGGCGGAGAAGAAATCTATTGCCATCCATGAGGCTGGTCATGCTACCATTTCATGGTTCACAGAGTTTGCCAATCCATTGGTAAAGGTAAGCATTGTTCCCCGTGGTCGTGCGTTGGGTGCTGCCTGGTATCTGCCAGAGGAGCGTGTACTGCAGACCAAAGAAGCGATGCTTGATGAGATGTGCTCATTGTTGGGTGGTCGCGCTGCCGAAGAGCTGTTTGTTGGTCATATCTCTACGGGAGCCATGAACGACTTGGAGCGTACCACAAAACAGGCTTATGGAATGGTGGCATACGCAGGTATGAGTGAGAAGTTGCCCAACCTGTGCTACTACAATCAGCAGGAATATTCTTTCCAGAAACCTTATTCAGAGACCACAGCCAAGATTATGGATGATGAGGTGCTGAAGATGGTGAACGAGCAGTATGAGCGTGCCAAGAAGATTCTGGAGGAACACAAGGAGGGTCATGCTCAGTTGGCACAACTGCTGGTAGAACGTGAAGTCATCTTTGCTGATGATGTAGAGAAAATCTTCGGCAAGCGTCCTTGGACAAGTCGTTCTGAAGAACTCTTGGAAGCACAGATGCGTGCTGATGCTGAGCGTATGGCAGAAGAACGTGCAAAAGAGTTAGGCTTGCTGTCTGAGAATACAGATAATAAGGATAAGGCGGAAGACACCGAGAATACGGAAAGTAAATAACTGAGAATCATTATGAAAAATTTCATTGTTCGAACGATTACTGGCATTATCTTTGTTGCCGCAATAGTTGCCAGTTTCCTGCGTCCAGAAGCTATGGTGCTGCTGTTTAGTCTTGTCACAGGATTGACGGTGTGGGAGTTTACGGGATTGGTCAATGAGCGCGAAGACATCACTGTCAACCGCTTTATCTCTACCGTTGCTGCCGTTTATTTCTTCTTTGCAATGACATATTTCTGCAGCGATATGTATGCTGGCGTGGCTAAGTCGGTGGTTTTTATTCCTTACCTCGTAACGATTATCTATCTTTTGGTAGCAGAGCTCTACCTGAAGCAGAAAGACCCCATACAAGACTGGGCTTATACTATGCTGCCCCAGATGTATATCGCATTGCCGTTCTCATTGCTCAACGTGTTGGCATTCAATGCTACCAATGAGGGCATCGTAGCCTTTAATACCTTGTTGCCACTGAGCGTATTCGTATTCCTGTGGGTTAATGATTCTGGAGCCTATTGTGTAGGTTCGCTGATAGGTCGTCATAAGCTGTTTCCACGAATCTCTCCAGCTAAGTCGTGGGAGGGAAGCATTGGTGGAGCCGTCTTCGTTTTGGCTGCAGCCTATGCCATCAGCTATTATCTCGATCAGGAACAGATGCTCACTATGCCCGAATGGTTAGGACTGGGACTCGTTGTTGTGGTTTTCGGTACATGGGGCGACTTAGTAGAAAGTCTCTTCAAGCGCACATTGGGTATTAAGGATTCAGGTAATATCCTGCCAGGACATGGTGGCATGCTCGATCGCTTCGATTCGTCGTTGTTGGCCATCCCTGCTGCTGTTGTATACTTGTATACATTGTCAATGTTTTAATTCGTTTATTAAATGACTAAGGAACAAGAGAAGCTGGTGGCAGGCACTATGGGGTATGTGGTAACACTGGCTCGACAATATCAGAGTGACATTCTCTCCACCGACGATTTAGTCAGTGAGGGATGCATTGGTTTGATGAAAGCTGCCGAGAAGTTTGATGTCTCTCGCGGTAAACCTTTTGTTACCTTTGCTGCACCCTATATCCGCCGCAGCATAGAGGCTGCCATCAGTAAACTGACTGTAGATGTGGAGACTCGCTCTACCGATGAGTCTCTACCCGTAGGCAGTCGCAATAATTATACACTACTCAATGTACTCGAAGACCACGATGCTCCCAAGACGGATGCCGTGGTTGAACACACAACGCTGAGTGCAGACTTGTTGAGTGGCATCACTGTGCTCAACGAGCGTGAACAAGAGGTAGTGAAACGCTATTTCGGTGTCAATGCAGAACGACAGACCATGGCTGAGATTGCCGAGGTGCTGGGACTGAAGCGAGAACGCGTGCGCCAAGTGCGTGATCAGGCATTGAGGAAGTTGAGAAAGGTAAAAAAATAATAAAAGTAAAAGGGTAAAAAGATTAAGAAGGGAGAATAGAGATGAGTAGAGTGATGAATATGAATACGATATGGAGCAAAAAGGTATGTATGTTTTTACTACTTACCCTTTTTACCTGTTTGTCTTCAGATGCAAAGGTTATTAAAGTATTGGCTATCGGCAACAGTTTTTCTCAGGATGCTGTAGAACAGTATCTTTATGAACTGGCTGCTGCCCAAGGCGACTCGCTGATAATCGGTAATGCTTATATTCCTGGATGCTCTATTGAAACTCACTATAATAATCTGCGCAACGATAAACCCGCTTACGTCTACCGTAAGGTGGTTGGTGGTGTGCGTGCGGTACGCAATAAGAAAGGTTTGCGCTCCATCATTCGTGACGAGCAGTGGGATATTATTACTCTCCAGCAAGCCAGTCATCTGTCTGGTATCGAGTCTTCCTACAGCAAGTTGCCTCAGTTGAAGCGTTTAGTACAGAGCTACACCACTAATCTGCATGTGACGTTCTTGTGGCACATGACATGGGCGTATGCAGAAGAGTTTACCAACGAGCGTTATGCTCCTTATGATAATAACCAGCATAAGATGTATAGCATGATTGTCAATAGCATGCTTAATACGTTGCCAAAGGTGGGCATCAAGCGTGTCATCCCCAGTGGTATTGCTATTCAGTTGGCTCGCTATCGTCTTGGCGACATTCTCAATCGTGATGGTTATCACTTGTCGTATACCCTTGGTCGCTATACAGCTGCTTGTACTTGGTGTGAGGTGCTGACGGGCAGAATAATAGATGGTAACCGCTACAGACCTGCTACTATCAGTGCTGAAGAGGCTACCATCTGTCAGGAAGCTGCCCACGAAGCTGTGTTTATGCAGCAGAGTGGCCGCTATATGGTATTCTAATTACATATTCCACTTAATGGCTACAGTGGGATTGATGAAGAATGTCTTGTCGTTATAGGTGTTATACACGAAGTTATTTGATATTTCCCATTCCGTACCGATGCTAAAGTGCTCAGTAACATTGTACCATAACTGAGGCTCAGTAAGGATAACCAGACAACCATGTCCATTCACCTTCTCACCACGCCAGAAGTCAATGAATCCAGAGAAACGCAGTTTGTTGTCGAGGAAGTTCATTCCCCATACACCCGTCAACTGTGCACTCTCATAAGCATTTGTGTATTCGTAGCTTTTGAAGAAGTGCTTATACATCAGCTGTACTGACCATGTCTTAGAGAAGTCTGCAGTATGACCATTATAGGCTGCACCCACTAATGCTGCCTGCTGGAAACTGCCAAATCTATTCAAGCCTCCGTTATATTCAAAGTGAGCTGCGAAAGGACTCTCTTTCTCAAAGTTGAATTCGCGAGAAATCTCAGTGTAGGCACTCTCCATGAAGTTTCTTGAGAGGTCAAGGTCAACAAAGTAGAACCATGAGCCCCACTGGTCAGCCTTAAACTGTTCTAATGTGATAGTTGCTTTTGCGCGACCAGCCTCTTCATCTGGATAGATGTTGCGACCAAAATCATAGTGCAATTGAATGTTCTGTGCGCTAACTGTCAGTGCAGACACCAGCGTCATGATAAATACAATAGTTTTTCTCATATGAATTTAATTTTTGATATTCAATCTCTCAATCATTTCTTTTGCTGCCTTTTGGGGAGCATCGCTCTCACCCAACAGTCGGTGTACCTCCTCATAGTCTTCCAGCATTTGCTGGCGCTTGTTGCCATTAGGTAGAATAGTTTCCAACTCTTGGCGAATGTTGTCTACGCTGAAGGTATTGGCAACCAACTCTTTCACCATCTCACGGTTGGCTATCAGGTTGACTAACGATACATACTTTACCTTCAGGAATAACTTTCTTAGGAATCCAAATAGGCGAGGCATCGGTGTTCTGTAGCAGACCACCTGTGGCACACGGAATATGCAAGTTTCCAGCGTTGCCGTACCACTTGTTACTAATGCTGCAGTAGCCTTTGCCAACAGCGGATAGGTCTCGTTGACTACCAGACGCACCTTACTGCCAGTAAGGAACTGTTCGTAGTAGCTGGGCTCTATGCTTGGCGCTCCAGCCAATACAATATCGTATTGATTTGTGAGATGGCGTGTAGCCTCAATCATCGCAGGCAGATTCTCCTTTATCTCCTGTTTACGCGAACCAGCCAATAGGGCGATAAGGGGTCTATTCTCTTGCGAGGGAGTATAAGAAGCTAAGAATTGTCTCACTTCCATAGCCGTAGGATTGCCTACATAGTGGATAGGGTAGTGATGTTTCTTTTCAAAGAAGTCTACCTCGAAGGGTAGGATAGAGAATAGCTCGTCAATGTCGCGCTTGATATTCTTGATGCGATGCTCTTTCCATGCCCATATCTTTGGAGCGATATAGTAATATACCTTGGGCTTTCCTCCTTCTCTCTTTCTATGAATATCCTTTGCGATGTCGAGGTTAAAGCCTGGATAGTCTACAAGGATTACCACGTCGGGTTGCCATTCTCTAATGTCCTGCTTGCAGAAGCGCATATTGCGCAGAATGGTGCGCAGATGGAGTAATACAGGAATGAATCCCATATATGCCAACTCGCGATAATGTTTCACACGAGTGCCGCCTACTGCTGCCATCAGGTCGCCACCAAAGAAACGGAACTCAGCCTCCGAATCTTGGCGCTTCAGTTCCATCATTAGGTGTGACGCATGCAGGTCACCACTGGCTTCTCCGGCTATCAGGTAATACTTCATGAAGATGAAAGATTATTGTTCCCAACTCTTAAACTGCTCCATCGCTTCATATGCTGTCACGTCGATGCGTGTTGGCATGATGGAAACATAGTTGTTGTCCAGTGCCCAGCGGTCGGTATCCTGAGCCTCTGGTTCGTCATTATGGTAGTGTCCCATCATCCACCAGTAGTCATAACCACGTGGATGGTGACATTTGGTACATTCGCCCAACCATGAGCCTTGTGACATGCGACAAACCTTTATGCCATTGAAAGTCTCTGCCTTCGGGAAATTGATGTTCAGGCAGACACCCTTGGGCAGTCCCTCACGCAATACACGCTGTACTATCTCACGGATGTATTTCTCTAATGGATTGAAATCAGCATCAGCAGCATAGTCGCAGAGTGAGAAGGCTACAGAAGGAATATACTTCATACAGCCCTCAGTGGTAACGCCCATAGTACCTGAGTAGTGCGTATTGACAGAGGCATTGTCGCCATGATTGATACCACCAATCACCATGCGAGGCTTTTCTCTGCACAGCTCAGCCAATGCCATCTTTACGCAATCCACGGGTGTTCCGTTGCATGACCATACCTCCACGCCTGGCTCTTTGCGCTGTAATGTGAGGCGCAAGGGATCATTTGCAGTAAATGCGCAAGCGAAACCGCTGCGCGCAGAATCGGGTGCGCAAACTAATACATCGTCGTAATCCTTTACGATGTCTATAAGATAATTAATGCCTTTTGCTTGATATCCGTCGTCGTTTGATATAAGTATCATTTCTTTTTAAAATAGTCGTTGTGCATCTTGATAGCGAAGATGATAACGCTACAAGTGCAGGTGATGAGATTGGTCATTACCAGGTAAAAGTTCTCAATAAGAAATCCTTGTACCACAAAGGCAGAGCATCCAATAGCCATAGAGATGAAACCAGGAAGCGATATGCCATCTGTATTGCGTGTCCTAATGGTCTGAATAGCCTGCGGCAGGTAGCCCAAAATCAAACCAAAGGTGGCAATCCAACCACAAATGTTTATTAAAAGCTCATGTTCCATAGTATACTAGTAGTTTTATTATAAATGACATGTATTGACTGCAAAGGTAGTAAAAAAAATGAAGAATCATCATACTTGTTGCCTTTTTTTCTTCTTATTGTTTGAAAAGTCATCGGAAAATACTATCTTTGCAGTCGGTAACCAAAACTATTTATTATGAAAAAAGTATATAAGGCACATATTCTCTTTACTAAGGAGAAAGACCGTTTTGAGGTTTACGAGAACGGATATATTGCTGTGGAAGATGGTATCGTTGTTGGTGTTGCCTCCAACCTTGAAGCCCTTAATGCTCAAGATGCTGAGGTCATTGACTTTGGCGATAAGCTACTGATTCCAGCGATGAACGATATGCATGTCCATGCTCCACAGGTACACAATCAGGGTGTGGCAATGGACTTAGAGTTGCTGCCGTGGTTGCAGAACTATACCTTCCCTGAGGAGGCTAAGTATGCTGATGTCCAGTATGCCGAGCGCATGTATCGTCGATTCCTGCATACCCAGTGGTTGTTCGGAACCATGCGTAGTGTTGTTTTCAGTACCGTTCATACTGATAGCACACGCAAGTTGATGCAGTTATATCAAGAGGCTGGCATGGGCGCTTTAGTTGGTAAGGTGGCGATGAACCGCAACTGCCCCGATGAACTCTGCGAAGATGTCGATGCAGCCATCGCTGGCAATGAGCAGTTGATTAAGGAGTTCAATGCTCAATGTTCAATGTTCAATGCTCAATGTCCCCCTCTCGTCCGTCCTATCATCACTCCGCGCTTTGTACCCTCATGTACTCCTGAGTTGTTGAAGGCTTGTGGTGAGTTGGCTAAGAAATACAAGTTGCCCGTACAGTCGCATCTCTCTGAGAATACCTCCGAGATTGCGTGGGTAGCAGAGTTGGAGCCAGAGAGCAAGAGCTATGGCGATGCTTATAACCGCTACGGACTCTTTGGACAGACGCCTACCATCATGGCACACTGCGTATGGACTGCAGGCAGCGAGTTGGAGTTGATGAAGAAGAATGGTGTGATGGTAGCCCACTGTCCTACCTCTAATTTCAACCTCTCTTCAGGTATGGCACCCGTTCGCAATCTTCTTGATGCAGGCATCCGCATTGGTTTGGGTAGTGATATCAGTGGTGGTCACGACCTTAACATGTTCCGCATGTTGGTTTACGCTATTCAGGTCAGCAAGATGCAGTATCAGCAGAATCATGACAAGGCCTTCCTTACCCTTTCCGAAATTTTCTGGATTGCCACTAAGTCGGCAGGTAGTTTCTTTGGTAAGGTGGGTAGCTTTGAGCCTGGTTACGAGTTTGATGCATTGGTTATCGACGATAGTGTTTTGTATCCTGCCGAATACTCGCTGCAGCATCGTCTGGAGCGCTTCATCTATGTAGGCGACGATCGCCAGATTGTCCATCGCTTCTGTCGTGGCAAGGAAGTTGAAGAACCGAAAGTCTTCTAACAATAAAAAAAGCGCCATCGGCGCTTTTTTCTATTTCTTTCTCAGTGTCTCTACAATACGAGCCATCTGATTGGGTATTCGAATCTGCTGAGGACACTTTGAGAGACATACCTCGCAGTCCTGACACTGTGATGCCCATTTTCCATTGTCGGGTAGTGCCTTTTTGTATCCATCAATAAAGCTCTGCTTGCGTGTGTCAAAATCCTCAGCCTGCTTGTCGGGCAATGGTAGCAGATGACTATTCACCGCCTCGTTATAGTAGGCGAAATTGCCAGGAATGTCAACCCCAAAGGGACACGGCATGCAGTATTCACAGGCGGTACAGGGGATGGTGGGGAATCCAGACATCTGGTCGGCAATGTCTGCCAGCAGTTGGTTCTCCTGTTCTGTACAAGGATCTAATGGAGAGAAGGTCTTAATGTTATCCTCCAGATGTTCCATGAGGTTCATACCACTCAGTGTTGTCAGGATGTTCGTATGACTACCAACCCATCTGAAAGCCCAGCGTGCAGTGCTGTCATCTGGTCTTACCGCCTTCAACTGATTTGCCAGTTCGGGAGCCATGCGCCCAAAGGCACCACCACGCAGTGGTTCCATCACTACACACTGTACTCCAGTCTTCTCGCATTTCTCATATAGATATTCCGCATCAGCATCCGCTCTGCGTCCACCTCTTAGCGAGGCATGGCGCCAGTCGAGGAAGTTCATCTGAATCTGTACGAAGTCCCATTGGTATTCGTCGTGCAAATCGAGCAAGTAGTCAAAGTCTCGCACATCGCCATGATAAGAGAAGCCAAGATGCTTGATACGTCCTGCCTTGCGCTCCTTGAGCAAGAATTCCAATACACCATTATCCAAGAATCGTCCTTTCAGTGTATCCATTCCGCCACCAATGCTATGCAACAGATAGTAGTCTATGTGATCCACCTTCAATCGCTCAAACGACTTTTCATACATATCTTTTGAAGCCTCGAAGCTCCACAAACGCCTGTTCTGGTTCGACATCTTTGTAGCGACATAGAATTTCTCTCTCGGATGTCGTGCCAAAGCGTTACCTGTCAGCACCTCCGACTGTCCACCCATATACATTGGTGCAGTATCAAAGTAGTTCACTCCATGTTCTATGGCATAGTCCACCAGCCTGTTCACCTCGTCCTGGTTGTTTGGCAGTCGCATCATACCAAATCCCAATAGTGAGATTTGTTCCCCCGAACCATGCTGTACGCGATATGTCATGCGGTTGGCAGCAGTGCTTTTCTCTGTTTTCTCTTTAGCCAACACGCTTAGTGGCTCCATAGCCATTAGTGCCAATGCCGAGCCAGCTCCCAGTCCAAGGCGTCGCAGAAACTCTCTACGCCCCATGTTGTTCTTTCCTTGTTTCTCCATCCTGTGTATTTGTTTAGTTTCGGTTTAATACCATCATTTCTTCATATTCTTGGCTAATATCTTCCAAGTTTCTCTTTGTGGAATCAAAGTGTCCTATTGATTCCTTATCTGCTTCAGATACTCCATAGTTCCCTTGCGATACAACTCTGTGGGAGCAGTAATGCCCATAGTAGAAAGGCGGTTGAAGATCTGACTATACTTTTGGAGTGTATCAATAGCAGCTTTAGGAAGTGTATTTCCATATCTGGCAGTATATCCCTCATCAGAGAATCCTAACCCTGCAAGCGTATAAAGATGAGTAACATAGTTTATCTCAGGACGTATCTCAAATAGAATCTTTGCATCAGTGGCCAGTATTGACAGTCTACTAAAGTTGACCATCAACAATGCTAATATCCCTAATAATACAATTCTTTTCATTTTAAGTCAGTTTAATTAGATAATCAGAGAAACCAGGGGTGCTTCATGCTTGGTTATGAATTGGCTTCATTTAGTTATCTTGTATTACAGTTCTGGTGCAAAGATAAATAGTTTTGTTGAATCTGCCAAGATAATCATATAGAAATAAAAAGCTGTTGCGTTGATTTGGTGTTTTTCTAATCAATAAAAACAGAAGCGCCATTGGCGCTTCTGCTTGAGGTTATTACTTCAATAGTATTTTCTTGCCATTTTCGATAACGATACCCTTGTAGGTCGCATCAACCCGCTGGCCACTGAGGTTATAGGCAGGCGACGTAGCTGCAGATTCGGATAAGACGTTTTGAATAGCTGCTACCTCATCTTCAAATTTTATTTCGGTAATCCATAGTTTAGAACCTGGTGCTGATGCACCCTTACCATCAGTGCTGGAACTCAAACTGCTTGCACTCGACGTGATGTCGATGTAGTAGGCATTGATATTCCAGTCAATACTGGATGAACTTCTCCCGTTTTCATCAACAGATAAGTCGATGTAGCCGAAGGTCCAGTCTGTAGCAGCCTCTGTAATTTTTTTACGGAACTTAATGGTGCGGGTTATACCCGGCCTAATAATTAAATCCTCGTTGAACTGGATAAACACCTGTGCCATGTCACCTTCTACGGGTTGGTATTTGTACCAGAAAGTGAGGTAGTGTGCAGGGATGAACTTTGTAGGAATGCCCTGTTCGTACTCTTCGTTAGTCATCTTAGAGAGGAAGCGGTCAGTGTTTAACAGCGAAGTGGTGAACACCTCGCCCTGCATGCCAGCCACAGACATATCAACAGTCTTCGACTCAAGCAGTGCTGCTGTGGAGCCTGTTGTACGTCCTTCTGCTTTCGATACGCTGCCAGGTGCCAAGATGTTGAATGTATCCCAATAGCCCGATGGTGATGTGTAACTTCCGCCACCCATTTCTGCGGGCAGATTGCGATCTTCCCAGTCGGCAAAGCTACCATTAGGAATGTCCTGTGCCATTGCCTGCATTGAAAGAAGTGCAATGAACGAAGTAAAAAGTAATTTTGTTCTCATAAGCTTTTTTGTTGGTTAGTAAATTTAATCACTAATATATCATTAGTCTATATTCTCAGCTCGGTAGCGTTTATTTGGGGCGAATATAGTCAAATTTTTTTTAAGAGCAATCTTTTTTGTGTTAAAAATGATTTAGTTGCCTATATTTCAATGATTTCGTATAGTGTTATGGGCGTCTTATGAAAATCAAAGACCTGTCACGATGATTCCCATTGTGAGTAATGTGAGTAACAGTTAGATATTGGTAGCTAAATGATAAAATATTAAAAGGTACTTGGGAAGTAGTTTTGTCACCTGTTACTAAGGATGGTCCTACCAAAGGTACATTATTCTATATGGCCAGCGATGGCGTAATGAAGATGTAGATGGATGGTGTCGGTGAAGTATATATTGGCAGATATACCTATGTTCAAGCCACAGGACTGATAACTCCCACTTTTAATAAAATTGGAACAGGAACGCTTGTGCTGAAGAAACTGTAATAGGATCTTAGAGGAAATAATCTAAATAGTTTGACGGCATTATTCGAGGAGAATAATGCCGTCAAACCCTTCGAATTATGCGTGCAAACTCATTGAATTCTGCCTGCAAACTATTCGGATGTAGGCTGAATAGAAAATCGAGGGCTCACGAAAGTGGCACTTTAGCATCGCAATACAATAACTATTGAAGGTCAATACAATAACTATTGGGGTGCAAATACAGCTATCTCAAAGCAGAATTAGCTGTGCCCAGCGCCAAATCAGCTGTATTTCTCGAATAGTTGTAAGGGAATCTTGTATTCTAATAAAGGTTTTCGCGAAAACTATTAACCTATTAACATGACACCTCGCAAACCACGATGTACAAAGGCTTTGAGCCATGTTAATAGTTGCCTCAACTATTAACCTACATCTACTATACTTGCACTTCAAATTTTATTACGACCACGGATGGCACGGATTTTTCAGATTTTTTGGGGTGCACTTCACCATGTAGGTTAGAAGTATGTTAATAGTTGAGGCAACTATTAACATGGCTCAAAGCCTTTGTACATCGGCGTTTGAGGCCTGTCATGTTAATAGGTTACATGTTTTTACGCATAAACTATTTGCAGAGCAAAATGCTAGGCGAATTACTTCTGTTTCTCCTTTAGATAATTGGCAAAGATGCGGGCGGCACTCTCTACCTTGGCAGCACAGGGACGAGTCTTGTAATACTCGGCTGTGCGGGGAGAGGCAACGTAGCAATCTTTTGCTTTCTCGTAACCTTTCAGTCCCAGAATCTCTGCACAGATAATGCTGCCATTCTCTTGTCTGGACTTCTCCAACAGGTCTTGCACTACCTTGTAACAGGCTGACTTGCCCTCGCGGTCGCTACCTTCCGTCTGTCCGCAGTCGAGACCAACAAGCATGACGATGCCTGAGACGGCACCACACATCATGCGCATCCTACCAACACCACCGCCAAAGCCTGCGCCAATCTTCTTTGCCATGGTGTCATCTAAACCATAAAGGTCGGAAAAGGCTGCCACCACACTTTGGCAGCAGCCATATCCGGCCATGAAATTATCTACAGCGCGCTGTACGCGCTCGTCTAATTCCTGATTAGTCATTTAAGCCTCAGCCTCTTCGTTGTTTGCCTTAAAGCTAGCCAAGTCCTCTACCTGGAATGCCTTGATGTAGGCAGCCTTACCGAGTACATCTTCCTCAGTCATGCGAACATATACGTTAGCAGACTTCTCGAAGAGCTCAGGAGCCTTAGTAGCATCGCGCAG
The DNA here is from genome assembly GCA_900119285.1 of Prevotellaceae bacterium HUN156. Classification (GTDB taxonomy): domain Bacteria; phylum Bacteroidota; class Bacteroidia; order Bacteroidales; family Bacteroidaceae; genus Prevotella. The sequence goes on along the minus strand of FPIT01000006.1, from coordinate 41,088 downwards.
GATGAGCAGCGACATGGTCAGCTCACAAGTCATGTCATAGAGACGACGAGCAAGGAAGTCGTGAGCATCCTGATTGTCGAGAGCCTTAACAGCAGCGAGAGCCTCCTCGTAAACGGGAACGAGCTTCTCTACGCGAGCCTTCAGGTTCTTCAGGCTATCGCTAACCTCGAGACCAGCAAGCATATCCTTGATGTTGGCAAGCATAGTGCCGTTGGTGATGTAGCGGATAGCTGCAACAACCTGCAACTGTGTGGTACCCTCGTAGATAGAGAAGATACGAGCATCGCGGAACAAACGCTGGCTCTTGTACTCCATGATGAAACCTGAACCACCGTGGATGCTGATAGCATCGTAAGCGTTCTGGTTAGCATACTCAGAGTTCATACCCTTGGCCATAGGAGTGAAGGCGTCAGCCAAGCGCTGATACTTCTTCAGTTCCTGCTTCTCCTCGGGAGTGAGCTTGCGGTCGCGCTCGATATCCTCGAGAGCCTTGTAGATATCTACGTAGCATGCTGTCTCATACAACAGTGAACGACCAGCGTCGAGCTTAGCCTTCATGCGAGAGAGCATATCGTAAACAGCGGGGAAGTTGATGATAGCCTCACCAAACTGCTGACGCTCCTTAGCGTAAGCCAGTCCCTCGTTGTAAGCTTCCTGTTCAACACCTACTGACTGTGCAGCGATACCCAGACGGGCACCGTTCATCAGAGCCATCACATACTTAATCAGACCGAGACGAGTGCTACCGCAGAGCTCTGCCTTAGCATTCTTATAGGTCAGCTCACAGGTGGGTGAACCGTGGATACCCAGCTTGTGCTCGATGTGACGAACATCAACACCACCCTGACGCTTGTCGTAGATGAACATTGACAGACCACGTCCGTCCTTGGTGCCTTCCTCAGAACGAGCCAGTACGAGGTGGATGTCGCTATCACCATTGGTGATGAAACGCTTCACACCATTCAGACGCCAGCAGTTCTCCTTCTCGTCGAAGGTGGCCTTCAGCATCACACGCTGCAGGTCAGAACCAGCATCAGGCTCGGTCAGGTCCATACTCATACCCTCACCAGCGCAAACGCGTGGGATATACTTCTGGCGCTGCTCCTCTGAACCAAACTCATACAGAGTATCGATACAGCTCTGCAAGCTCCAGATGTTCTGGAAACCAGCATCAGCAGCTGAAATCATCTCAGAGAGCATAGAGAATACTGCGTTAGGCAGGTTGAGACCGCCGTAACGACGAGGCATAGATACACCCCACAAACCAGCCTTACGAGTAGCGTCGAGGTTCTCATAAGTCTTAGAGGCGTAAATCATGCGGCCATTCTCGAGGTGTGGACCTTCGAGGTCAACGCTCTCAGAGTTTGGCTCGATGATATTGGCAGCCACGTCGCCGGTGATGTCGAGAATCTGCTTGTAGTTCTCGATGGCATCGCCCAGGTCAACGGGAGCGTAGTCATATTCTTTCGCATCAGCGAAACCCTTTTCTTTCAGCTCAACGATACGAGCCATAAGGGGATGGTTCAAGTAGAACCCGATCTCAGGATGATCGCTATAATAATTAGCCATAATATTATTCTTTGTTTTCTTGATTCTTCTTATAAATTCTTCCTCCTATTCTTGTGCCGGCTACTGTACCACAAATAAAAGCACAGAAGTTCACTAAAGCAGCAACTTTAAAATTGCCTTCCGTACTAAGGTAATAGGATACAGCAAGCAGTACAATAGCACAAAAAAGAAGGAAATATTCTAATGCTTTCATCTTACTTCGAGTTCTGCTTATAGTACTTAATCAGCTTGGGTACAACCTCCTCGACAGTGCCGTTGATGACATAGTCAGCAATGCGGTTGATAGGTGCATCGGGGTCGCTGTTGACAGAGATGATGATACCAGAATCCTGCATACCAGCGATGTGCTGAATCTGTCCAGAGATACCACAGGCGATATATACCTTTGGATGAACGGTAACACCAGTCTGACCAATCTGACGGTCGTGATCCAGCCAGCCTGCATCAACAGCAGCACGGCTACCACCAACCTCACCATGGAGCACCTTAGCCAGTTCGAACAGCATGTCGAAGTTCTCCTTAGAACCAACACCATAACCACCAGCAACAACGATAGGAGCACCCTTCAGGTTGTGCTTAGCAGCCTCAACGTGGTGGTCGAGCACCTTCACGACGAAAGCCTCAGGGCTAACATACTTAGAAACCTCAGGGTATACAACCTCCTTCTTGCACTCGCCATCGTAGAGGGCCTTCTGCATAACGCCAGAGCGTACAGTAGCCATCTGAGGACGGTGGTCGGGGTTTACGATGGTAGCTACGATGTTACCACCGAAGGCAGGACGAATCTGGTAGAGCAGGTTCTCATATACCTTGTTATTCTTCTTATCCTCGAAAGGACCAATCTCAAGCTCTGTGCAGTCTGCAGTCAGACCAGAGGTCAGTGATGATGATACACGTGGACCGAGGTCACGACCAATAACGGTAGCTCCCATCAGACAGATCTGAGGCTGCTCCTCCTTGAAGAGGTTTACCAGAATGTCGGTGTGAGGAGCTGAAGTGTAGGGGAACAAGTCCTTAGCGTCGAAAACAAACAGCTTGTCAACACCATAAGGGAGAATCTGATCCTCTACCTTGCCCTTGATGCCTGTACCAGCAACAATAGCGTGGAGCTCTACGCCCAGTTCATTGGCGAGCTTGCGACCCTTGGTCAGCAGCTCCTGAGATACTTCCTGTACCTGAGTACCTTCTATTTCGCAATATACAAATACGTTGTTCATATCTCTATTAACCAATAATCTTTTCTTCCAACAATTCTTTGATCATACCTTCAATATCAGCATCTGAAGCCGTCAAAGTTTTCGACTCCTTAGCCTGGAACACGATGTTCTTGATAGCCTTAACCTTCGTGGGTGAGCCAGAAAGACCGCACTGTGCAACGTCACCGTCAACATCAGCTACAGACCACTGGTTCAGGGTCAGCTCAGGACGCTCGTCGTACAGATAATCGTAGGCTGTACCCTCAGCAGGACGCTCCATAGGACAGGTGGCACGCTTGTACTTCATCACCAGCTTAGCGTTCTGGGGGCGACAGGGAGCAGCGCTACCGTTTACAGTGATAACTACGGGCAGAGGAGCCTCTACAGTCTCTACACCACCGTCGATAACGCGCTTGATAGTAGCCTTACCATCCTTTACGCTGAGTACTTCCTCAGCATAAGTTACCTGGTTGAGACCCAGCTTCTGAGCAACCTGAGGACCTACCTGTGCGGTATCACCATCGATAGCCTGACGACCACCAATAACGATATCTACGTCGCCAATCTTCTTGATGGCAGTAGCCAAAGCATAAGAAGTAGCGAGGGTATCAGCACCAGCGAACAGACGGTCGGTCAGCAACCAACCTGTATCAGCGCCACGATAAAGTCCCTGACGGATAATCTCACCTGCACGTGGAGGACCCATCGTGAGGATTCCTACTGTTGAGCCTGGGTTCTGCTCCTTCAAGCGAAGGGCCTGTTCCAGGGCATTCAAATCTTCTGGGTTGAAGATGGCGGGTAATGCGGCACGGTTGACGGTGCCTTCAGCAGTCATTGCGTCTTTACCCACATTTCTTGTGTCGGGTACCTGCTTAGCAAGTACTACAATTTTTAATGCCATAATATTAATAATAATGTATAGTCTTTTTCAAAAAGCGATGCAAAGGTAGTGTTTTTTGTTCGATTACCCAAGGAAAAAGTGTAAATATTGCACAAAATTGAAAGAAACGTGCACAAAATAGCCCGTTTGTGCAACCTAAAAGCATCACAGCATGCTTACTATTTATCGTAAGCATGCTGTGGATAGTCGGTTGTATAGTGGAGTCCTCGACATTCTTTGCGCTCTAAGGCCCAGCGGGTTATCAGGTATCCCACATTGATCATGTTGCGCAATTCACAGATATCTCGCGAGGCCTTAACACGCTTAAACAGTCGTTCAGTCTCTTCATAGAGCATATCCAGACGGTCCCAAGCACGATGCAAACGCAGGTCGCTACGTACGATACCCACATAGTTGGACATAATCTGGTTCACCTCCTTGACTGATTGTGTAATCAATACTTTCTCCTCGTTGGTCATGGTGCCTTCATCATTCCATTCAGGAACCTGCTCGTTGAAATCATACAAGTCTACATGCTCCAAAGAGTGGCGTGCAGCAGTCTCTGCATATACCACAGCCTCTATCAGTGAGTTGCTTGCCAAGCGGTTGCCACCATGCAGACCAGTGCAAGAGCACTCGCCAAGAGCATACAGGCGCTCAATGCTCGACTGTCCGTTCAAATCTACCTTGATACCGCCACACATATAGTGGGCTGCAGGGCGAACGGGGATATAGTCGGTGGTGATGTCGATGCCCATCGACAGACACTTCTGATAGATATTGGGGAAGTGATGGCGCGTCTCTTCGGGATTCTTATGAGTGACATCAAGACAAACATGGTCTAAACCATGAATCTTCATCTCCTTATCAATAGCGCGAGCCACGATATCACGTGGAGCCAGCGACAGGCGCTCGTCATATTTCTCCATGAAGGTCTCGCCATTGGGCAACTTCAGGATGCCACCATAACCACGCATAGCCTCTGTGATGAGGTAGGCGGGATGTGTCTCGTTGGGGTTATGCAATACAGTGGGGTGGAACTGAACGAACTCCATATCAGCCACAGTACCCTTAGCGCGATATACCATTGCAATACCATCACCCGTAGCAATAACTGGGTTAGAGGTGGTAAGATAGACTGCACCGCAACCACCAGTACACATAATGGTAACCTTTGACAGATAGGTGTCAACCTTCTCTGTCTCGGGATTCAATACGTAAGCTCCGTAGCACTGGATATTAGGAGAGCGACGAGTGACGCGCACACCCAGATGGTGCTGGGTGATAATCTCTACAGCGAAGTGATTCTCCTTGATGTCAATATCAGGACAAGCACGTACAGCCTCCATCAGTCCGCGCTGAATCTCTGCACCCGTATCGTCAGCGTGGTGAAGAATGCGGAACTCTGAGTGTCCGCCCTCACGATGCAGGTCGAAGTCGCCATTCTCCTTACGGTCGAAGTTGACGCCCCACGAAGTAAGTTCCTTAATTTGTTCTGGTGCCATGCGCACTACCTGTTCTACAGCTTGCGGATCGCTGATGTAGTCGCCAGCAATCATCGTGTCCTCGATGTGTTTCTCGAAATTGTCTACTTCCAGATTAGTGACTGAGGCAACTCCGCCTTGTGCAAATGAAGTGTTGGCTTCGTCGAGACCAGCCTTACAGATCATACATACCTTACCCTTCTTTGCTCGTGCTACCTTTAAGGCGTAACTCATACCTGCTACACCAGCACCAATAATCAGGAAATCATATTTGTAAACCATGCTTTTTTTATGTTATACGCTGCAAAATTACAAATTATTTTTGTATTTTTGCAATCGAAATGAAGAAATATCTGTTTTTACTGCTTATAAGCTGTGTGTCTGTGGTGTCAATGGCTCAAGATAGCCTGCGCATCAAGCTTGACTCACTACTCCGTGACCCAATGTTTGAAACCTCACAGGTGGGCCTGATGGTCTACGACCTTACTGCCGACTCTGTGTATTATCAGCATAATGCACGCCAACTGTTGCGCCCTGCTTCTACGATGAAACTGGTGACAGCGATTACTGCGCTTGATCAGTTGGGCTCAGCCTACCAGTTCCGCACCCGTCTGTATCATACAGGCACTATCAATAATGGTCGTCTGAATGGCGATATCTATTGTGTAGGTGGCTTTGACCCAATGGTGGATATGGATGATGTGAAGGCTTTTGCCCGTGAGTTGCATAGCATGGGTGTTGACACTTTGCGTGGACGCATCGTCGTGGATTGCAGTATGAAAGAGAATCTCGACTATGGTGAAGGCTGGTGCTGGGATGATGATAACCCACGACTGAAGCCATTGATGGTAGGGCGTAAAGATATCTTTGCCAGTGCTCTGGTTGACGAGATGATAAATGATAGTATCGTCATAGAGAGCATCCAACAGTCAGAAGGTCGTTGTCCTGCTAATGCCACACATGTGGCCACTCGCACACACTCTATGGATCAAGTGCTGTTGCGCATGATGAAGCAGAGTGATAACTTCTATGCTGAGGCGATGTTCTATCAGATTGCTGCATCCACCAATCATCGTCCTGCAAAAGCCAGCGATGCCCGTAACATTGTGAAACAGCTTATCCGCAAGTTGGGATTGGGCAGTCAGCCTTATAAGATTGCTGATGGTTCGGGCTTGTCATTATATAATTATGTTAGTGCCGAACTGGAAACCAAGCTGTTGCGTTATGCCTTCCTGCATAGCAATATCTACGACCATCTGCTTCCCTCACTACCTATTGCCGGAATGGATGGTACGCTGGAGAAGCGCATGATGAAAGGTGCTGCCAGTAGCAATGTGCGTGCTAAGACGGGTACACTGACGGGTATATCTTCATTGGCAGGTTACTGCGTGGCAGCTAATGGCCATCAGCTTTGTTTCTGCATCATCAATCAGGGTGTGATGCGCAACCAGTCGGGAAAAGATTTCCAAGACCGCGTCTGTCAGGTGTTGTGTGAATAACATCTGCAGACAGCCTTCCTTGTTTATACTTTATTATAATATAGAAAAAAGCCAGGATTCTCTTGGTTTTTTATTTTCTTATTTGTAACTTTGCAGGCCGAAAAAGATTGCATTTTAACACACATTTTTAAACACTATTTAAAAACTCAAATAAAAAGTACATTAATGAGAAAAATTTATCACATGTTGGCGTTGCTGTTTTTTGCAGTAACGGGGATAACGGCTGAGCCCGTAATTACCATAACCACCGCGAAACAGTATGGCGAAACGCTCAAACTATCACCAGTGCCTACAGTGGCAGGAACCATTCAGATTGACTGGGGAGACGGTAATCTGGAATCTTATGAGGTAAGTCCTTCTGATCCGCTCTATACGGTGCAAAAGTCACATAAGGTGATGGGACAGACTATCAAGATTTATGGACAGTTGAGCGAGTTTACCTGCGATAATCAGCAGTTGACTGAAGTGAAGCTGGAAGAGCAAAGCGAACTGAAGAACTTATCGCTGAACAAAAACCAGTTGACTTATTATACTACAGATTTGGGTGATGCCTACGGACTGACCAAGCTCTATCTCGCTGAAAACAAGATTGAGATGATAAACCTGAGAAACTTCTCAAATCTGCTGTATCTGGATCTTTATGGTAACAAGGAACTGACAACAGTGGCTTTCGCAGATAATAACCCTGATTTGAAAGGTATTACACTGTATGATACCGACTTGGTACACTTCTATGATTCATATAACTTCCCCAGTCTGACAACACTGGATTTGCACAATACATCGTTGTGGGATGTGACCTTCAATCCTGAACACTATCCTAAGTTGTCTACTATTAACTTGGAGAATAATGCTCTGACCACACTGGATGTAAGTGGACTGACCACTTTGGAGTCTTTGTCAATAGGTATGAACCAGTTGACAGAACTGAATGTGGCTGCAAACACTGAGTTGACCAACCTCTCAGTAAAGGGCAACAAGAATCTGAAGAAGCTGAACCTGCAGAACAATAGCAAGATGCGCTCACTGAATGTCTCAAGCACAGGACTCACTGAGCTTGATGTGGCACATATGTCGCAGTTGGGTTCTCTCTATGTTGATAGCTTGCACCTGACCAAGCTCGACGTATCACCGCTGATGTATCTGACAACGCTGTCGGCAGATGCTACAGACCTGTCTTATCTCGACTTTACTGCCAACTACTTTAATCTGCGCTATCTCTATCTGAGAGGTTGTAAGAACTTCACGGCTCAGTCGCTGAACTTCATGTATAACACCATCCATAATCCTAACAGAAGCGGACGTATCTATGTGAAGGATACTACTGGTGCTACAGAGGCTGATGCAGAGACCTATCTGAATCTGGACGACTTCGATAGCAACTGGAATATCGACGTAGAGGGTAATGGTACTGCTTCTATGGAGCCAGTACAGCTGACAGTGAAAGAGGCTGAGGGTGGTACGTATAAGGTGTATCGCCGCATCTTCTCTGGCAACGTATGGGAGAAGAACTACGAGGAGGCTGTAGATGGAAAGGTGACTCCTGGCTATGTCAACGTAATCCGCTATGAGGCCGAAGAGGGTAAGACCTTCAAGGGCGTAAAGATTAACGGAGAGCTGGTGAGCGACTCTCTCTTCTTCGTAACTGCTGATGCTGAGATTGAGGCAGTATTTGGTGCAGGGGCTGGTAGCAATCAGAAGTATATCACCTTTGATGTTTATCCTGGTCAGGACAGCCAGTATGGCTTTGCTGCTGATGAGCCCAACACCGAAATCGCTATCGACTGGGGTGACGGAGAACTGGTAAAGGGTACTCTCTCTAATACGGGCTTTACCTACTTTGATGGTAAGACTGAGGGTACTCAGGTGAAGGTATATGGTGACGTATCGTTTATCAACGTAGAGAGCTATCCTTACTTTGGTGTAGATAACAGAATCAAGGCTATCGACTTGACACATAACTCTGGTATTCATCAGTTGAATGCCTATTTCAACGAACTGTCAAGCATTGACGTAAGCAATCAGCCTGAGCTCTGGGCGCTCGACATCTCAATGAATGAGGAACTCGCATCACTGGATGTAACCAATAACCCTGAGCTCAGAGAGCTTTCTGCTTACTCAACGGAAATTGAAGAGTTGAATCTTCAGAACAACACCAAGCTGCTGTCTCTGGATGTGAAGAATACATTCCTTGACGAGTTGAACGTAGAGAACTGTAAGGATATTCAGGTGCTGATAGCTTCTAATAACGATTTGGAGGCACTGGATGTGACAAAGCTTCCTAATCTCTTAGACCTGCAGTTGTCTAACTGTGGCATCGAGAGTCTTGACCTGACAAACAATACACAGTTGCTTGCTCTGACAGCTAACAATAATAAACTGAAGACACTCGACCTGTCGAAGAATACACTGCTGGAGAAAATCAACGTAAGTGGTAATGAACTGCAAGGTCTCGACCTGTCTGTATGCCCCGGAATCTGGTATGTAGACGTTCGTGCCAATCAGTGGGATGCTTGTACGGTGAACGACTTCATGAACCTGTTGCCTCTCTATGTTTCACCAGGTGAGGAGGCTGAAGAGAGTACTACTGCTACCAAGCTGTGGTTCGATGGTGACAATGGTCAGGCAGGAAAGAGCAATGACGTGGCACATGCAGAGACTGTTATCCTGAGTGGTAAGAACTGGATTTCTAACATGATGGCTGAGGGCGATGGTGCCGGATGCGATCGCTCGTATGTATATATCCTGCCTAGCGAGAATGGTGAGCTGACACTGAAGGATAATAATGATGCTGACGTTCTCAGTGGTACTACCGTGAAGAAGGGTACCGAACTGACTGTGCTGACTGCACCTGCAGAAGGCTACGTAACAAAGTCTGTCAGCGCCAATGGCGAGGCCGTCAATGGTAATAAGTTTGTTGTAACCAAGGTTACTGACGTGGTTGCTAAGTTTGAGGTATCTACTGGCATCAACAACCAGAAGACTGTTCTTGCCACTGCTGAGGGTGGTGAGCGCCAGATTCTCGTCAAGAGCGATGTAGATACAGAGGTAACCATCGTATCACTCTCTGGTAAGACCAACTATAAGACTGTTGTTAATGGTGATGTTGCTATCAGCCTGCCTGCTGGCATCTATGTAGTAACTATGAAGGCTGGCGATGCTCAGGCAACAAAGAAGTTGATGGTGAAGTAAAGCACTAAAGACTTTTTACATATACTCTATAGCAGTTGTAGTCGCAACAATGACTACAACTGCTATTGTTTTTATTTTAATTTGGTATTTTGCTAAGTTCTTTGTAATTTTGTCCCCGTAATGAGTTTCACGACAACGATACTGAAGTGGTTTGAGGAGAACGGACGAGCGCTGCCTTGGCGCGAGACGCGTGATCCGTATGCTATCTGGCTGTCGGAGATTATACTGCAACAGACACGCATAGAGCAAGGGCGTCCTTATTGGGAGCGCTTTATGCAGCGATGGCCTACCGTAGAACTATTGGCAGCAGCCTCGGAGGATGAGGTGCTGCGCGAATGGCAAGGACTGGGGTATTATAGTCGTGCTCGCAATCTGCATACTGCTGCTCAACAGGTGGTAGCCAGTGGCGGTTTTCCCAATACTATCGAAGGAATCAAGGCGCTAAAAGGGGTTGGCGATTATACAGCTGCAGCCATTGGCAGTATTGCTTTCGACCTGCCTGCTGCAGTCGTTGATGGCAATGTGTATCGTGTGTTAGCTCGCCACTATGGTATCACAACACCTATCAATACTACTGAGGGTAAGAAAGAGTTTACGCAGTTGGCTCAATCACTGCTACCTCCACAACAGGCTTCAGCCTTTAATCAGGCTATGATGGATTTCGGAGCTATTCAGTGCACACCATCGTCTCCTCTGTGCGAGCAATGTCCTTTGTGGGAGAGTTGTATCGCTTGTCGAGAGGGTAGGGTGGCAGGGTTGCCTGTGAAAAAGAAGACGCTAAAAGTAAAGGAGCGCCACATGATATATATCTATGTGAGATGTAAGGGGTATACAGCCATCCATCGCCGTGATGCAGGCGACATCTGGCAAGGCTTGTATGAGCCTTGGCTCGTGGAGCATGTTCCGAGTGGTGCCGTCTTACAATGTCAAAACATCAAGCATATACTTACTCATCGAATAATTTATGCAGACCTTTGGGTATGGGATACTGATGAGCGTCCGCAACTACCAGAAGGATACATCTGGATACAAGAAGCGGATATTGACAATTATGCAGTTCCTCGCCTTATTGAAATCCTGCTTGAAAAGAAAAACTGCGAAGATTAACGGTAGTAATCGCCCCCATTAATCTTCGCAATATGAATTCTTAATAGTACATATTGTACTATCAAGAGTTACTCTATAATAGCCTATTGACCGCCATCAATGTCCCAGTCACCGTAGGTTTCGTCGTCATCAAACAGATTGTCTACAGGACTGCCTGCTAACAAATAGGAATTATATTTAAGCAACACCACGCTTATAGCGGGTTTTTCGTATGTTTTCTTCATTGCTGTGTCCTCCTATTTGTTAATGTACTTTTTACCGTTGTGGATATACATGCCCTTCTGGGGTTTTCCGCTGAGCAGTCTGCCGTTCATGTCGTAGTAGTGCTCTGTTCCGTCGGCATCGATGGTGCGGATGACAGCGTCGATAGTAGTCGCCTCACCGTCGTCTATGACCATGTTAAGAGCACGGGCACCACTATTTGTAGTAGCTTGGAAGTAAGCACGGAAGGGACCAATGTAAGCCTTCGGCTGGTTCTGAGGCACCTTGTGCCACTTGCCGTCGCTCTGCAAGATGTAGGTGGGTTTATTTGCGTCGTAGAGTGTGCTGTTGGGGATAGTTGTCGTAGTGCCCTTCAGTTCATAGCCTCCCACCGTCCATGAGCCGTTGGTGTCGCTGACGATCGTAATATTCTTATCTGTGCTCAGGTCAACACCGCTACTTCCGCTTACCACGATGTAGTAGGGTTTATATGCCTCCATCGCGTTATTCTCCACCTGCTCGAAGGTGATGGTGGTCACACCTCCCTCTACGCTTGAAGTGTAAGGCTTATAGACCTTGGCGTTCTCTTCACTGAGCGTCAGGGCGTAAGGCAGGTAGCAGGTGTAGCCACAGGGATCAAGACGTACCTCGGACTCCGTCTGGTAGATATTCCGTGTCTTTGGAGTTATACCGTCTCCCTCATATACTGGATCTCCATTAGCATCATATACTGGCACTGTACCAATGACTATAGGATCGCCATTCGAGTCAGTGACAAGTTTGGCGTAGGTAACGCTCTTTGCTGTAAGTGCACGATTCAGCGTGGCGCCCCCTGCGGTGATGGAAAGTGGCGGATTGAAGTCCCAGCCGTCGTTCAGCTTTATTCCTGCCGTAGCCGTACCGCCTATTACCGCATTGACCTCGTCATTAGCGGCACTATGACCGCTTGGCAGATAAATCATAGTGTATTCGCTCATACCGTAGAACGGTGAGTCTGCATCGCTACGGTTGACAGTGTACTTTACATCTTCAATAGTCCCTGTGATGGCCGACAGGTTGACATAGCGCAGGTTATATGCCCCGTCGAATACACCCTTGCCTAAAGAGAACCTCTTTCCTGCAGGGAAGGTGACACTTGTCAGCCCTGTGCAGGAAGCGAAACAACTGCCAAACACATTTACCGTATAATTAGTCAGGCTGGAGACAGGTATCACATAGTCACCCGTCTTGCCAGGCGCACACGCAATGACATAACTGCGATAGTCGCCTACGTTATGTATCAGCACATTATCAACACACAGGTAGCCGTTGTCGTTTCCTCTCGATGTGGTCAGCGTGGTCAGCTGAGGACAATAGGCAAGGAAGTTGCCTGTATGGTCCGTGAAACCTCTGCCGATATTGAAGGTGGTGAGAGCGTCACAACTGACAAAGGCATCACTGCCCACATCGGTCACGGCATCGGGCAGGTCAACGCTGGTCAGCGCATCGCAGTCGTAGAAAGCCTTGGCGTTGATGGTTGTCACGCCAGAGCCGAAGTTGACCGTAGTCAGTGCGTCGCAGTTCTCGAAGGCGCTCGCTCCGATGGTTGTCACATTATTACCGATGGTGACCGATGTCATCATGGTGTTGTCCTTGAACACTTCAGGAAGGATGGCAGTGACGTTCTTACCGTCGTAGGTATCGGGGACAGTGACTGATGTGGCACTACCGGTATAGGCCACCACCTCGTATTCAGAATCAGCGGCTTTTGCCGGACGATAAACGAAATCGCCGTCAACCTTATCTACGCAATTGGCAATATACATGTCCTTCAACGTAGCAGGTATGGGGTAGTCGATGTAGTTGTCGGTGAAATAGTACCAGTTGTCCTCGCCCAAAACACTCTTGGTCTTGTCCTGGTTCATGTCTGATCGGTCTGTATAACCCTGGTTATCAGTTTCAGTATTATTACTACCTGCTTGAGGCTGTCCTATCAACAATCTTCCTATATCCAAATATGCACAGTTCTTGATAGTGCTTGTCGTCACATTGTTTGTGCCTCCCACGATGATGCCAGGAAATGTTGATGGGCTTCCTGTATAGCTAACAGTGTTTCTCACAAAACAGCGCTCAATGGTGACATAACCGGCGCCACCAACAATGCCGCCAGTGAAAGGTATCTTTTCAGCAAGTAAATCTTTCGTATTCTGTACAAAGTCGGAAGCTGAGCAGTCGGTGATGGTCACGTTAGTGTTTACATTACCGATGATACCGCCTGTCCAACCAGTTCCCTTTACCCATCCATTGAACAGACAGCGCTCAATGGTGGCATTATTAGCACGACCTACGATACCGCCAACACTACCATCCGTTGCCTTGGCCGTATAGCCATCGTTACCGTCGCAATTACTGGTGACCAGTATGTCAGTGATATGGCTATCTCCATCAACATACCCAACCACAGTGCCAACATAGTCAGGACCGGACACCGTGGGATTCAGCAGATGCATGTTGTAGATGGTGGCTTTGGTGGCATACCCGAACAGACCGTTGTTGTTTGAGCTTCCACTAACATTTAAGTTTTTGATGACATGGCCACCACCATTGAAGACGCCGTCGAAAGGATGTACCGAAGTGCCGATAGGCGTCCAGTTATCAATGCTTGACAGGTCGAGGTCTGCCGTCAGTGTCACCATCTTGTTGTTGCTGCCTTTATACTTGTTGCCACTGTTCACTGCATCGCGGAAGTCCTTCAAGTCTTGTAGCGATGTAATCTCCTGTGGCTCGTCGTTCATCTCGTAGATACGTGTGAAGGCCTCCTGCCATCCTACGGTTTCCTTGCCGTAGGATGTTCCATCGAATTTGGTAGAAAGGTAACTGCTTTCATGTCCTTCAGGAACGTACATGATGCGCTCAGCCGCCATGTTTGTCATGCTCTCCTTCGTACCCTTGTCGCTGAAGATGTCGTTCCAACTCCATGCCGGTGCTGAGGTAGCATTGCAAACCATGATCTTTAGTGATTTCATGTTGACAAAGGCTCCACGCTCGATGGTGGTCAGCGTCTTCGGTAGTGTAATCTTCGCTACCGACGAGCAGCCCACAAAGGCATAGTCGTCGATTTTCGTAACGCCTTCTCCAATGGTGATGCTTGTCAGATTACTACACAGCCGGAAGGCTACAGGCCCCACTTCTACAGTGTAGGTATCGTCTCCCACACTGACGGTTCCCGGAATGGTGAGTGCCCCCTCGCTCCAGTAAGGTATACAGGCGTTATAGCCATTACCCAGCAGTGCAATCTTATTGGTGGCATCCAGTCGCGTTACGGCAGCCTGCGTATTGCCGCCCACAGTCACGTTGATCGTGCTGAGAGTGTAGTCGGCTCTCGCTGCAAGTGGCAGCAGCAGGGCTATCAAAATATATATAGTTTTCTTCATCGCTTTATTCTCCTTTCTGTTTTATTTCTTGCCATCAAGAACCCATTTCATCAGCTCATAGTCTGGCGATGTGGCACCGCCAAACAGAAAGAAATCCTGACCGGCTTTTACGTGGTCTTTCGTACTGTTGGTGTCTATAATCATAACATCCGCCTGTTTCTTCGTGCCAACGTGTGTAGGAGACACCCCAGCCGCCAGCGAGCGCGTTCTTGTTTCGTCGTCGAAATAGTAGGTCAGTCCGTCTTGGTTCTTTATAAAGGTGAGCAGGTTGACGTATGGCACAACGGTGTCATAGGTAGTGTGGTAGAAGCCGATGCGCTTCTGAGGTGTCCAACCTGTGGTAAGGTTGTTGCTCTCCAGTGCCTTCACCAAGTCTTTCATGAATGTGTTTTCCATCCCCTCATTTTTCGTGAGATGCACAAAGTCACCATAACATGCGGGTGTCAGCATATACTCCAGTGAGCCATGTACGTTCTCACCATCGTCGTATGGGAACAATTCACTGATGTTGAGGATGGGGATGCCATTATGTAATCCCGACTTTATTATTTTACGGAACTCTTTATTCACATCGCCCGTGCTATACTGGTCTTTTTTGGACGGGTTCTTCTTTGCCTCAATGAAGTCGATGACACCCGTGTTGAGGAAATTCTGCCGCAGGAACTGCGTGATGCTGTATTGGCGCATATAGGGATTGCTGTCGAGCATGCCTTTCAGTATGAGCGGCATCACGATAGGCATCGACACACGCCCTTTCTTGTGGGAAGTCGTGTTGTCGCCATCGTAGGTTGCGCCATTGTCAGTCATATAGTAGAGCAGATGGTCGACGGGGCTGTAGGGACCGTCGCCGCAGACGGAGCCTGCAAAGTGGAGCTCGTCAGTCAGTCCGTTGGTCTCGATATACTTGTGGGTAGCCAGCGACACGGAGCCTCCCTGCGAGAAACCCACGCAGACGGTCTTCCAGTTATCCTCCAACTTCAGGGCGTCTCCGGAGGCAACCTTTGAATTGTAGAGCGCCAACCCGTAGCGGGTAGCATCTACGCACTGGCGTGCGGTCAGTTCCTGATAGAGGTAGGGGTGTGGACGGTCTACAGTGCAGCCATAGCCCTCGTAGTCGGGCAGTATCACAAGGCAACAGGGCTGGCGCAGCATGTCGTAGCGGGTGTAGAAGAGCATCATGCCCGCATCGGTCATGAAATTATCAAGGCCAAGTAAACTCGAATTACCGTAACTCTCGTAGGATGTGGGGCATTCCCAGTTGCTGGTAATCGTGACGTGACAGCCAATGACCACATTGCTGGGGCGGACTTTCCAGTCGGGTGCTAACTTGTTACCCCAGGGGAAAAATGTTGTAAGTGTGGTTAATATATCATAACTATCTTCTAACAGAGTGTTTACCGGTACACCCATCATTGCCGAGAGACGTACGGGATTGCCGTCAGCATCTACCGAGGGGTAGGTGTAGTAATAGAGTTGTGCCATCGAGCGCTCCTGCTGGCCTTCGTAATGCCAGTCAGAATCTGCACTGACGGAAGGGGCTGAAGCACGACGGGTTTTCGCCTGCTGCACTAATTTCTTGATGGCTGCGGTTTTGGCTTCGCGCTTAGCCTGGAACACCTCGGGAGTGACAATCTCCATGCCCTCATCAACGGTAATAGTGTCTTGTTGTCCTGTTATCGGATTTACACAGATACTATCGTGACTGCTGAAGATGGCGTACTCCACCTTAGTCACTATGACATCTTTCACGTCAACCTCTTTCGGCAACGAGCCGAGGTTTCCTTGTGCCCATGTTCCTGCTGCAGGCAGCATAAGGGCTAATAATAGGAATTTTCTAATATTCATAATCATGATGGTTTTATTTTAGTCCTCTGTATTTGTTTACAAGGATATACCCGTCATCTCAGAGACCTTATCCTTGATGTATTCTTCAGCCTTGTCGATGGCATCCTTTATTGCCTGCTCCCTGGTAGCATCTTTGTCGGGCATACAGTCCTCTATCAGAAGAATGGTCTTGCCGATGTGCTGGAAGAGTCCGTAGTCCACGTGGTTGCCCCAGTCGCCAAACTCGGTTTCGACGTTGCAGCCGTGGCCCTTCAGGTAGTTGGCCATTTCCTCGCCCACATGCCAGTCCATGTACTTGTCGCCGGCAGAGTGCATAATATAGTACTTGGTCTTGGTGTTGGGCTGCCAGTTCTGATCTTTGTCACAAATGGAATTCTCGCGGAATTTCTTCGCAAGTTTCTTACCAATGGGTGATTCTTGGTCGAGCGCAGCAGGCGTCAGAATAAGGTTGACGGGGCAGTCTTTTGCCAATGTCTCATCGCCACCAGCAATGAGTTTGTTGATCTCCCATGTGCCGTAGTCTTTGGAGAGAATCCACTTCTGAATGTTGCTGGCAAGAGGCTCTACAAACACATCCTTATAGTCAAAGTCCATGTGGTAAGTCTCCTTGTAAGCTACCACCACGAGTGGAAAAGAACAGGCATAACCAGAGGTGGGACTGGTAATGTTGCTGATATATACGCTGTTTATGTCGAAGGGAGCTGCCCCCGCCGAGGTAAGGTTCCAATGAAGGTCTGGACGCTTTTGGTCGCAGTAGCGCTGAACTGCGAGAGCAGAGAACCCCCCACTGCTATAGCCCACATTAAAGGTAGGCAACCCGCTGATGTCATAGCCTTCGTCTTTTAGAATCTGCATGGCGGCATCCCAAGCATCAATGGTCTCCACACTGGTAATCTCAGGACAGCAATATGCCTGCGGCTTATCTTCGGTAAGTGTCCATCCATAGAGATCGGCTGAAACCATGATAAGATTCTCGTACTTGTTCATGTAGAGCCCAATATCATCAATCTCGTTTTGCGAGGTACGCTCACCATGCTTGGCACAAGTAAACTCGTTATAGAGCATCAGTCCGCGTGGTGAGACCTCCTTATTATATACGGCAGGATTCATCGAGATGACACCCGTTAGTCGTGTTGGTGTTTTCAAATCAGGCCCAACGCTGGTATATTCGAATACAATCTGACGGAATTTTAGGTTTAGTGCATCGTCGGCAATAGTTTTTAGTGCGTGACACTCCCGACGGTTGGTTATCTTTTGGTCGAGTTTGTATGTGCGACCAGAATTAGTGTTTGAATCATCATTGTCTGAACATGATGTAAACATAAGGCCACATGTAAGGATGGTGACCAACATCCACAACACTTTCTTTATCATAATCCACTGTTTTAGGTTTTATTTTACCTACAAAGATATATAAAAATATCTTAAAGGGTATTTTTCTTATGTTAAATAGTGCAAATTTGTGGATAATGATTGTTTTTTGCCTGTTTTCTATATTGATAGAAGGATTCCATTATTCATTCAATCTAATAAAGATATCGGCTCGAAAAATATATTAAAATTTGGAGTTTCATGGAAAAAGAGTTATCTTTGTCTGCAATTTTATGAATATGGAGAAAGTAAACATTGCTATCTTTGTGTCGGGAAGTGGCACAAATTGTGAGAACTTGATACGCTACTTCAAGGATTCCGAGCGCATAAACTGTGCCCTTGTGGTGAGCAACAAGGCTGATGCCTACGCACTGGTGAGAGCAAAGAATCTGGGCGTAGCTACAGCAGTAACTCCTAAGCCCGAACTAAACGACCCTCAGGTGATGATGCCATTACTCCAGGCGCATCATATCGACTTTATTGTGCTGGCTGGATTTTTGCCTCTTATTCCCATTTTCTTGGTTAATGCCTTCCCGCATCGTATTATCAATATTCATCCCGCTTTGTTGCCTAAGTACGGTGGGAAAGGTATGTGGGGACGCCATGTGCACGAGGCTGTGAAAGAAGCTGGAGAGACGGAGACGGGAATGACTGTTCATTATGTTACGCCAATATGCGACTCTGGTGAAATTATTGCTCAGTATCGTGTGGCGCTATCACCCGATGATACTGTTGACGACATAGCAGAAAAAGAACACCTGCTTGAGATGGAGCACTATCCTCGCATCGTCGAACAGGTGATTAATGATATGTTCTAAAAATAATAGGAGGTGCTCAGATGAACACCTCTTATTATTTATGTTGCTTAGAGTTTTGCCAACTCTATGACTTTGTCAACAGCAGCAGAGAGTCCGTCAACACTCTTACCGCCAGCCTGTGCGAAGTGAGGCTGACCACCGCCACCACCTTGGATGAGCTTAGCAGCTTCGCGAACCATCTGACCAGCATTCAGTCCGTGGTCGCTTACCATATCGTCGCTCATCATGATAGAAAGCTGAGGCTTGTTGTTGTCATGGGTTCCTAATACGCAGAGCAGTGAACCTTCAACAGCTGCACGAATCTTGAAGGCAAGGTCCTTAGCAGCAGCAGGCGACATTGGCATCACGCTGGTGATAACTTTCACACCATTTACCTCGCGAGCTTTCTCTACGAGTTTCTTGGCAGCGCGCTCTACAGCCTGAGCTTGGAAACCTTCAATCTCCTTCTTCATGGCGTCGTGCTCCTCGATATACTTCTTGATAACACCCTGCAGGTCTTTGGCATTGTTGAAGAATGACTTCACTGCTTTCAGAATGTCCTCTGTCTGATACAGCAATTCTTCACACTCTTTACCAGTGCGTGCCTCAATACGACGAATACCTGCGGCAACACTACTCTCCGAAAGAATCTTAAAGAATCCGATGCGACCTGTAGAAGTGGCGTGGATACCACCACAGAACTCGCAAGAGGGACCGAAGCGAACCACACGCACCTTGTCGCCGTACTTCTCACCGAAGAGGGCGATGGCGCCGAGCTTCTTAGCCTCGTCGAAAGGCACATCACGATGCTCGTCAATGTGGATGTCCTGACGAATCATGTCGTTGACCATACGCTCTACCTCGCGCAACTGCTCATCGGTAACCTTCTCGAAGTGTGAGAAGTCGAAGCGCAGGGTGTCAGGGCTGACGAATGAACCCTTCTGCTCTACGTGGTCGCCCAGAATCTGCTTCAAGGCATAGTCGAGCAGGTGGGTAGCAGTATGGTTGGCAGCAGAGGCGTCGCGCTTATCGGTATCTACGCATGCCATGAACTCTGCAGCAGGGTTCTTAGGCAACTGCTTAACGATATGTACGCTCTGGTTGTTCTCACGCTTAGTATCGATAATCTCGATAGTCTCTTCTTCGTTGACGAGTACACCGCAGTCACCTACCTGACCACCCATCTCACCATAGAAAGGAGTGGCGTCAAGTACCAACTCGTAGAACTCGTTCTTCTTCTGGGTTACCTTGCGGTAGCGCAGGATGTGACAGTTATATTCAGAGTAGTCGTAGCCCACGAACTGCTGTTCGCCCTGAGCCAGTTCTACCCAGTCGCTGTTCTCAACGGCAGCGGCATTGCGGGCGCGGTCTTTCTGCTTCTGCATCTCTACATTGAACTGCTCCTCGTCAACGGTAAAGCCGTTCTCGCGACAAATCAGCTCTGTCAAGTCGAGAGGGAATCCATAGGTGTCGAACAAGCGGAAAGCCTGAACGCCATCCAACTGGTTCTTGCCCTGACCTTTGAGTTCCTCCATTGCCTTGTCGAGCATGTTGATACCCTTCTCCAAGGTGCGCAGGAATGAGTCTTCCTCTTCCTTGATAACCTTGGTAATCAGTTGCTGCTGAGCCTTCAGTTCGGGGAAAGCGTCTCCCATCTCGTGTACGAGGGTGGGAACGAGCTTATAGAGGAATCCGTCCTTCTGTCCGAGGAAGGTGTAAGCGTAGCGAACGGCACGGCGCAAGATACGACGAATCACGTAACCTGCCTTTGCATTAGATGGCAGCTGACCATCAGCAATAGAGAAGGATACGGCACGCAGGTGGTCAGCACATACGCGCATAGCCACATTGATGTCGTCTTGCTCCTTGCTGATAGGACTTTCGGTCTCTTCTTCAAAGGTGAAGTA
Source organism: Prevotellaceae bacterium HUN156 (assembly GCA_900119285.1). Taxonomy (GTDB): domain Bacteria; phylum Bacteroidota; class Bacteroidia; order Bacteroidales; family Bacteroidaceae; genus Prevotella. The sequence continues at coordinate 20,627 of FPIT01000006.1, read as the reverse complement.
TTTCAGACCAGTGATATCCTGCTCAGCCTTGATGATGGGCTGGAATACGTCAGTATCATAGTTTGAGTGCTTGCCCTGCATCATGCGTACCAAGCGCTCAAAGCCCATACCGGTATCGATAACGTTCATTGAGAGCTTCTCCAAAGAGCCATCAGCCTTACGGTTGAACTGCATGAATACGAGGTTCCAGATTTCGATAACCTGTGGGTCGTCCTGGTTAACCAGCTCGCGACCAGACTTGCCACTGGCAGCCTTCTGCTCTGGAGTACGAGAGTCTACGTGAATCTCTGAGCAAGGACCGCAGGGACCTGTATCGCCCATTTCCCAGAAGTTGTCGTGCTTGTTACCATTGATGATGTGGTCTTCGGGCACGTGCTTAGCCCAGTATTTAGCAGCCTCGTCGTCGCGAGGAATGTTCTCTTCAGGTGAACCTTCGAATACGGTGACATACAAGTCCTCTGGATTCAGCTTCAGAACATCTACCAGATACTCCCAAGCCATATCGATGGCTCCCTCCTTGAAATAGTCACCAAACGACCAGTTACCCAGCATTTCGAACATGGTGTGATGATAGGTGTCATGACCTACCTCTTCCAAGTCGTTGTGCTTACCGCTTACGCGCAAGCACTTCTGAGTATCTGCACGGCGACGTGGCTCTGGGTCACGTGTGCCGAGGATAATATCTTTCCATTGGTTCATACCCGCGTTGGTGAACATCAGCGTGGGGTCATCTTTGATTACCATCGGTGCAGAGGGCACGATGGCATGTTGTTTAGACTCGAAGAATTTCTTGAAAGAGTCACGAATCTCGTTGGCTGTCATCATCTTATTTTTATCTGTTTGACTATTTACTATTTGACAATTTGGGTGCAAAGGTACGACTTTTCTACTAAAAAACGTGCGTTTCAAATAAAAAATGCACACCTTTTTATTGTTCATTAAAAAAATGTTCGTATCTTTGCGATGATTTAATTTGAAAGAGCAACGTTTATGGCACTGAATCTGAATAAGAATCTTAAACTTTATTATTCCATCAAGGAGGTCGCTGAGATGTTCGGCGTCAACGAGAGTACCCTGCGTTATTGGGAAACGGAATTCCCTTATCTAAAGCCCAAAACCAGTGGTCCTGCCAAGATTCGTCAATATCAAGAGAAGGATATTGAGCAGATTCGCCTTATTCATAATCTGGTAAAGGTGCGTGGCTTTAAGTTGGCTGCTGCCAAGAAGATTATCAATAGCAATCGTGATGGTGCCGACCGCAAGTCAGAAGTCCTCACGCGTCTGATTAGTGTGCGCGAAGACCTGCAGGCTCTTAAGAAACAGATGGATTATCTGGAATAATCTTCCTACTTATTTGATTTGCGTGACTTCCTGAATGTCAGGTATCTTCTTCAGTTGGTCGATGATGTTCTTCACATCGTCGCGATCATGTACGCGCAACTCTACACTACCATCAAATACGCCTTCCTCGCTGGCAATGGTCAGCCTGTGGATGTTGACGTTCATCTGAGAAGAGATGACTTGTGAGATGTCCAGCAGCATACCTACTCGGTCGATACCCTGCAGGCGCACTGTAGCATTGAAGAACAGCTTCTTGTGCATATCCCACTTGGCGTCAAGGATGCGATTGCCGTAGCTGGCTTTCAGCTTGGTGGCTACAGGACAGGTGCGCTTGTGGATTTCTATCTGGTGCTTGCCATCAATAAATCCTAATACGTCATCGCCAGGGATAGGGTGACAACAGTGCTTGAACTTATATTGGCTGATGTTGTCATCGGTGATATAGATGGGCTTCTTGCGATTAAACTTCTCTGGAACCACGAAGAGGTTTTGTTGCTGCTCCTCTGCTTGTTTCTTCTGCTGCTTGCCTCTTCCCAAGAAGGGCACCAGCTTGCGCCAGCCCGACTTCTCGCCTGAGTTCTTGCCTTGCAGCTCGTCAACATCTTTCTCGCCCAGTAGGATGGTCTTGCTGCCAATGGCCTGCAGGAAGTCCTCACGATTACGCATGTCGTGGAATTCGGTAAGCTCATCAATGGCGTTAGCATTACTCTCAATGTTGTTCTTCTTCAGGAATTCAGCAAATCTCTCTTCGCCTAACTTCTGCATCTCACGACTGTCGCGTCGCAGTATAGCTTGTATCTTGGCTTTGGCCTTTGCAGTAGAGACAAAGTTAATCCATGAGGGCTGCACGTGTTGTGCCTTTGAGGTGAGAATCTCCACCTGGTCACCACTCTGTAGCTTATGGCTCAGAGGCACCAGCTTATGGTTTACCTTCGCACCGATACAATGTGAGCCAAGGAAGGTGTGTATCGAGAAGGCAAAGTCGAGTGCCGTACATCCTGAGGGCATGGTCTTGATTTCTCCCTTTGGCGTAAAGACAAATATCTCGGTAGCAAAGAGGTTCAACTTGATAGCATCAAGAAAGTCCATGGCGTCGGGCTGTGGGTCGTCGAGTATCTCCTTGATGGTGCGCAGCCAGTCGTTCAACTCGCTCTCGTCCTCCGTATATTCTGCATCCTCGCCCTCCTTGTATTTCCAGTGGGCAGCAAAGCCTTGCTCTGCCACTTCGTTCATGCGGTCACTACGAATCTGTACCTCTATCCATCGTCCTTGCTTCGACATCAGTGTCACGTGCAGTGCCTGATAGCCGTTGGCCTTTGGATGGCTCAGCCAGTCGCGCAGGCGGTCGGGATGACTCTTATAAATCTTCGAGATAGCCACATAGATGTTGAAGCACTCGTTAATCTCCTCTTCGCGCTTGTTGGGGGTAAAGATGATGCGTACAGCCAAGATGTCGTACACCTCGTCAAAGGTCACATGCTTGTTTTGCATCTTGTTCCAGATGGAGTAGGGCGTCTTCACGCGTTCCTTAATCTCATATTTCACGCCCATCTGGTTGAGTGCTTCCTCAATAGGGGCCGTAAACTGGTCGAAGAGTTCATGACGCGACTCCTCCGTAGATGCCAGTTTTGCCTTGATATTGTTATACTCCTCGGGGTGCTCATACTGGAAACTAAGGTTCTCCAGTTCCGACTTTATCTTGTTCAGTCCCAGTCGGTTGGCAAGGGGAGCATAGATGTATAGCGTTTCTCCGGCTATCTTGTATTGCTTGTTGGCAGGTTGCGACTCCAGCGTACGCATGTTGTGCAGTCGGTCGCATATCTTGATGAGGATGACGCGTATGTCATCACTCATTGTCAACAATAGCTTCTTGAAGTTCTCGGCCTGAGCAGAGGCCTGTTCACCAAAGATACCACCACTAATCTTCGTCAGTCCGTCCACGATTTGGGCTATCTTGGCGCCAAAGATATTCTCAATGTCTTCGGTGGTATAGTCGGTATCCTCTACCACGTCGTGCAGGAGTGCAGCGCAGATACTTGTTGAGCCCAGTCCCACCTCTTCGCAGGCTATCTGTGCTACTGCGATGGGGTGCATGATATAGGGCTCACCACTGAGTCGGCGTACCCCTTTGTGTGCCTGACGAGCAAAGTTAAATGCCTTTGTGATAATGTCTACCTTCTTGCGGTGGCGCGATGCCAAATAACTGTCCAGTAGTCGTTGAAACGCATCATTTATCAGTTTCTCGTCTGTGGCTTCACACATCATCTGCTCTTCATCCATAACCATTAATCCTTAATCATTAACCAATCGTTATCTTCTTCTCCTCTTTGATCTTGCTCTTGTCTTGCGACGCTTGGCAGAGCTCTTGCGCTTGCTGTAGCGTGCACTACGTTTCTTATATGAGCGCTTGCTCTTATGATAATAGGTGGGGGCGTCGTCCTTCACCTCTACTTCTACGCGCTTGTTCAGCAACTCATCAGAGCGATGGTTGTAGATGCTGTCCTGCAGGTCAATAAAGCGGCCTACCTCCGTCTGTGGCAGTCGGATAGGGCAGAAGCCTGATGCTCCAGGAACGATGTCGCGACGATACATCGGGTTCAGTGAGCGCAGCAGGTCAATATTGATGCCCACCACCTCGGCAATCTGCTCCAGATGCACATTCTTGTCCACCATGACGGTGTCAGTCTTTGATGGCAGACGGGTGCTCATCGGACAGATATTGTGCTGCGAGTAGTAGGTCATGATATAGTTGGCAGCAATAAAGGCAGGCACATAACCACGTGTCTCTTTAGGCAAATAGGGATAGATGCGCCAGTAGTCCTTCTCTCCGTTTGAACGGCGAATGGCCTTGTTGATGTTCTCTGGTCCGCAGTTGTAGGCTGCAATCACCAGATTCCAGTCGCCAAAGATTCTGTAGAGGTCTTTCAGATAGCGTGCTGCAGCATACGATGACTTCACGGGGTCTCTACGCTCGTCCACCAGTGAGTTCACCTGCAGTCCGTATTGCTTACCAGTGCCAATCATAAACTGCCACAGTCCTGCTGCTCCCACGCGTGATACTGCTGTGGGATTCAGTGCCGATTCAATGATAGGCAGATATTTCAGTTCCAGAGGCAGCTGATACATCTCCAGTGCCTCTTCGAAGATAGGCATATAGAAGTTAGAGGCGCCTAGCATATAGCTGATAGAGTGGCGCAGACGACCACTATAGCGGTCGATAAACTTCTGTACCACATCGTTGTGTGCCATCTCCATTACGGTTGGCATGCGACTCAGCCTATCCACATATTCCTCTTTAGAATAGGTGGGGTTGATGTCGCGCACGTTGCAGTCTTCGTCAGGTTCGTCGAGATAGGTCTTAGACATATAGAGGTTCAGCAGACTGTCCAAGTCGTAAGTCATTGCCTCAGGAAACTCGATGACCTCTTCATTTCCCTCTTGGTCAGTCACTGTAATCTCGTCTTCCTCCACTATCTCGTCATCCTCCACGTTTACCTGTGCCCATGAGGTGGTCACAGCAAACAGCATGGCGAGCATCAGTATTATCTTTTTATTCATATTTCGTTTTCTCTTTTGCTTATGTTATTAGAAAGTCAGCTGGCAGCTGAGTCCTATCGACTGTGCTTCCAGTGCATGGCCTGCAGCCCGATTGGGAATGACGGTGGGTGATACCCGCAGGCTCAGGTCCTTGGAGATGTCGAATTCCGACAACTCTGCATCTACATAGGCGTCAACCACTGACAGCGCATACACGCCAATCATTACGAATAGGCTCATGTCGCGCCAGCGGCGATACTTGTCCTTACGCCCTTTGAAGATTTGCTTATAGCGCTCTTCGTTTGTAGAGTTTATCTGCACACCCAAGTGCAGGAATTTATTGTAGCTGGCAGTGGTGGGATCGTCGTCCATGATGTCAAGGTAGGCCTGCGAGTAGTCCTTATACATCATGTTGTTCCATGTCAGTGCATAGACGCATCCCATGAATCCTCCGTAGAAGATAGGCAGCTTCCAGTATTTTCTGTTGTATATCTGTCCGGCTCCGGGCACTACCAATGCCAGCCAGAGGGCGCGCTGCGGATTGGGCTTCCATGTAGACCAGTCGCGCGGTGCCTTTACGGGCTTCACCTTGTCCACCACGATAGACACTTCGTCTGTATGAAGCGTATCGCTGATGGTGACCGCTTCTTTTGCCTGAAGCGTGTCGCTGACGATTTCTGCCTCCTCTTGTGCGTGACAGGTCAGTGCCATCGCCATTGTTGCTATGATGGCTATCAGCCTACTCATTGGCTCCGTCCAGTGCGTTCATGATTCGTTCCAACTGCTCCTCGTTGTCGAAGGCGATGCTAATCTTGCCTTTACCCTTGGGCGAGCAAGTCATCTGCACCTTGGTCTGGAAGAACTGTGCCAGGCGTTCGCGCAGGATGTTAAACTCCTCGGGCAGCTTGTTCTTGGCGTTGATGCGACCTTTGGCAGTCTTCACATCCTCGCCATTTTTCAGTGCCTGTACCATCTCCTCCACCTTGCGTACAGACCACTGCTGCTGCTGTACCTCCTTGAAGAGTTTGATTTGCTGTGAGGGACTGTCGATAGAGAGCAGCGCACGTGCGTGTCCCATCTCTATCTCGTGGTTCTTCAGCGCAATCTGCACCTGAGCAGGCAACTTCAGCAGACGCATATAGTTGGTTACTGCTGCACGGCTCTTGCCCACGCGCTCTGAAATCTTAGCCTGTGTCATGCCCGTCTCGTCAGAGAGATGCTGGTATGCCAGTGCTATTTCGATAGCGTTCAGGTCTTCGCGCTGTATGTTCTCTACCAGTGCCATTTCCATGGCGTTCTGGTCTTCTACTGTTACGATGTATGCTGGCAACTTGGTCAGTCCAGCCAACTGTGAGGCTCTCCAACGGCGCTCACCAGCAATAATCTGGTATTTCTGTCCGTCCACCTTGCGCAGCGTGATAGGCTGAATGATGCCCAGCTCACGGATGCTCGTTGCCAACTCCTGCAGTGCCTCGCTGTCAAATTCGCGACGTGGCTGGTTGGGATTGGGTTCTATCTGTGTAATTTCTACCTCGTTCAGGTTAGAGCTACCCTCAGTGCGTACCTCACTTGTGTCAATCAGTGCGTCCAGTCCGCGACCAGAACCGATATCGTCCAGTCCGCGTCCTAAAACACTACTTGCATATTTCTTTTTTACTGCCATTTTAACTGTTCTTACTTATGATTTCCTTTGCCAAAGCCAAGTGGTTCTTGCTACCCGTAGAGTCTGCGTCATAGAGGATGACGGGCAGACCATGACTTGGGCTCTCAGAGAGTTTCACGTTACGCTGTATCACTGTCTTGAATACCAGCTCCTGGAAGTGGCGCTTTACCTCATCGTAAATCTGGTTAGCCAGGCGCAGACGAGAGTCGTACATCGTCAGCAGGAAGCCCTCGATTTCCAACTTCGGGTTCAGCTTTGTCTTGATAATCTTGATGGTGTTCAGCAACTTTGAGATACCCTCCAGTGCAAAGTATTCACACTGCACGGGGATGATTACAGAGTCTGCTGCTGTCAGCGAGTTCACGGTAATCAGTCCTAGTGAAGGAGAACAGTCTATCAATATATAGTCATACTCGTCGCGGATGGGCTCCAAGAGTCTCTTAATCACCTTTTCGCGATTGCTCAGGTTCAGCATCTCTATCTCTGCACCCACTAAGTCGATGTGACTGGGTATGATGTCCAGTCCGTCGATGTCGGTTGTGTAGATAGCATCGCGCACATCTGCTTTGTCAATGATGCATTCATATAGTGAGCAGTCAACCTCTTGGATGTTGACGCCCAAACCACTTGAAGCGTTAGCCTGTGGGTCTGCATCCACCACTAGCACTGTTTTCTCCAGTGTAGCCAGTGATGCTGCAAGGTTAATAGTGGTAGTCGTTTTACCCACACCGCCCTTTTGGTTTGCCAATGCGATAATTTTTCCCATAATCTGTTAGATATACTTATAGATGTGCAAAGGTACGAATTAGTGAGCACAAAACAAAACAAAATAAGGAATTTTAGTTTTTTTTTGTCGAGCGAGAGTGCCTTCGACCTTTAGGTCAAAGGTACGAATTAGTGAGCAAAAAACCAAGGAAATTAGCATTTTTTGCCATTTTGTTGCTTATCTATTAGATTGTTTTTTAGGGGGAAGGCATAAGAAATCCCGACACTCAATAAGAATGTCGGGATTTCATTATTCATTTTCTACTCAGAGGGAGTGTCCCTTTGTTCGATGACATTATAGGTCGCGGATAAGACGGACAGAACATCCGTGGTCGCGGTTTTTGTGTGATGCAGGGTCCATGTTGTTCGGATAGAAAGCTACATCGTAGGAGTAGTATACTGCCGTGCTAAGATTCTCATTATCGTAAGGCGAATACGACCAGTAAAATCCGTAGGTACCGGGGTCGATGACTGATGTGTAAGACCTGTAGCCTCCTGCAGGCAAAAATACGCAACCCTTTGCGGCAAGATTAGTCCATTGGGCTGTGGTGCATTTAGTACATTCGTCCCATGTGGTTTTATTGTTTATATTGCCCCATGAGGTAGCCTCACTGACAGCAATCGCTACACCGTCGGGGAACAGGATGACACCGTTCACGCTTGTACCGTCGGTATTGATGGTGGCAAGAGTGTAACGAGCATTAGAGATGCCGTTGACAGTGCTGCCACTGGTGCGGGTGTTGAACACATAAACCCAGTGATTCTTTCTTGGTGTGTGCCAGCTATATCCGTCGTTGATGGTATTGCCCCAGTCGGACTTCAGTGGTTCGTAGATGCTGTTGCCATAGCCTGCCATAGAGTTTGTTCTCGAAGAAACTGTAATACCGTGCTTGGCAGCATCTTCTCCTGAACCCAAAACTCCTCCCCATTGGTTATTTGATTTGCCTACCCAGCCGAAGAGGTCGACGGTGCCGGGGCTGGTAAGATAGCCATTTCCGTCGATGTGGTTGTTGCCTGTTTCTGGTAATGATCCTGTACTTCTATTGCCGCCAATGTAATCCCACTGGTTAGCAGCGAAGTGCCATGTCCAATTATGGCAGTCTGTGGTTGTGGCCTGTAGGTTGCCAGGAGCAAAAGCAACTTGCAGGGTTTCGCTTACAGAGAAGGCTGGCAGCACTGCTGCAACCTTATGTCCCTTGGCGCGTGCTGCAGTGTAGGTGCCGCTGGTCTTCAAGGGGCGGGTGATGGTGAGCAGGAGTAAGTCGTTGCTATTGTAGGCGGTTACGGTGACGTTGGTGTAATTGCCCGTAGGCAATGGAAGGTTGATGTTGTAGTTTCTTGAGGCTCCCGTCAAGCCTGTAATGGTGATGATGTCATCGTCGCTGGTGGTGGCACTGGTGGCAATGGTAGATGTACCAGCGGTGACAGTGCTAGCGATAGAGAATGCGCCCTGAACCTTCTTACCGTCAAAGTCAATCTTCAGATAGGTAGCCGAAGTGGGGATGTTCTTTACTACGAGGCGCAGCATGCCACAGAGCTGCTTGAAGGTCCAGCTTGAACCAGTGTTGTCGGCAATCATGGGGCAAGGAGTGGTTGTGCCACTTACCTCGTCAATGGCATAGCTGCCAGGAAGGGTGACGTCGAGAGCCTTGCCACTCTGACCGTAGTTCGCAGCCGATTCAGCCACGATAGAGGCGGGATAGACAGCGAAAGCATCGCGCAGCTCTCCTTCGGGCACGGCAACAGTGAAGTCGGCAGTGTTGTTTCCGCCAGTAGTGAGAGCCTCGGTTGTATAGTATTTTCCATCGCTTACGTGTACGGCAATCTGGTCGCCAGCACTCCAAGTGAACTTTGCATTGGCATCAATAGCAGCACGAGTGGCACCGTCGCCACTGGTGGCTGTGATGGTCTCGGTAATCATCTTTGTATTGCCTGTGCCGTTGTTCTCAAAGCCAGACAGGAAAGTGTCGTCCTCATTGCTGCAGGCGGCGGTTAGCATGGCCATTGCAGCGATATAAATGATGTTCTTTTTCATCTTTGTTTTTTACGTTAATGGTTTACTAATCGTTTTGTTAAATGTTTCCATCCGGAATAAGGTCGTCGGACTCGTCCCATTCGAAGTCTTCGCCCGCAATTTCATCCAGAAGGCTGCCAGCCAGGAGTTGACACTGGTTTTGCAGCTTAACGACTTGCATCGTTGGTTTCTCGTAATCTTTTCGTTTCATTTTGTTCGATTTTTGTTTAATTGTTTTTGATAATATTTATTGTGTGTTCAGGGATATGGTGATATCTTTTATTTCGCGTTCAGTCGCTCTAATTCCATCCGCATTCGTTCCAGTTCCTCGCGTTGGCGGAGGTTCTCTCTGAAGAAGCGGCGCAAGCCCGTGAGCAGTTCTGTGTTGCGCCACCTATAATAAATTAGGAGGGCGACGAGACTGGCCATGATGACCAATACGATGGCTGCAAGGGCTACGCTGAGAATGAATGATATGATCATAACTAAATGTTGTACTTTTGTTTTCTGCTGCAAGGCTGCGTGAGCAGGCTCGCCAAATTTTTGGCAAAAGTACGAAAAAGGCTGCGCCCCAGTGGAACGCAGCCGCAAAACGATGGAACTGAGCCGCAAAACCAGCCGTTTTACGTCTCTATGTTACAAATGATAAAGTAAAATGTTACAGATTGTGGCGAGCCTGTCGGAAGTCTGAGGGCGACAATCCGTGCTGTTCGCGGAATGCGCGGGCAAAGACCTGACGGCTGTTGAAGCCTGAGGCGAAGGCTATCTGCTCAATGCTGTAGTCAGTTTCTGCCAACAGGTGTGTGGCGTGACTGACGCGATATGCGGTGAGGAACTGCTGGAACGACAATCCTCCGGAACCTTCACGGATAGCATCGGCAATATAGGTTCGGTTGGTAGCCAGGCGACTGGCAAGATCTTCGCGTGAGAAGTCGGCATCGGTGTAGGGCTTCTCCTGATGCATCAGCTCGCAGATAGAAGTGTAGAGAGGGTTGGACTCTGGATTCGTGACCTCGGCTACGGGCTGGCTATTAACTTTCTGCAATAGCATGATTTGCTCATAGAGCTTGCGGTTCTTCTGTCGTACGCGTCGGGTGTAGATGATGCCGAAGGCTACGATGACTAGTAGCAATACCACGACCACCATAGATATGTATAGCTGTGAGCGTGTGCGCTGCTCGCTGAGTTGCAGTTCAGCCACCTCAAAGCGCTTGTTCAGCACGTTTAGTTGTTCGCGGTTGTCTGTCTGTATGATAGAGTCGTTCAACTGCTTTAATTGCTCGTGGTCAGCCAGTGCCTCGGCGTAGCGTCCCAGTCCCTTTAGAGCTATCGTGCGATCCTCAAGGGCTCCAATGACAGCGGCATCGTCGATGTTGGCAGACATTCGCAGTGTACTGTCGGCATAGGTCAGTGCCTCTGCATAGTGTCCGCGGACATTCGCCAACTTGCAGCGGTAGCGCATGATGAGGTTGATGTTTGCAGGGATGTTGCCGTCGATGACTTCATAATAGACTGCTGAATCTAGCGTCGCTGCCGCCTGGTTATACTGGCTGCGCTCCATTTGCAATAGATAGGTGCAGAAGTAATACTGCACGCGCCAGTTCGCATAGACGTCGCGCGCGGGATTGTCGTCGTCGACGGGGTAGCGGTCGAGCATCTGACGCCACTTTTTGTGCAGTTCATCCATGCGGTCGTACTCCTTGATGTGGAGCAGAGCCTGACTATAGCTGTTGTAGATAATGTTCAGCATTGACGGATTCTCGCTGGTGGGGTAGTGATTGACGGCCTGTTCGTAATAGCGGGCAGCCTCGGCAAAGTTGTCCTGTACAAGATAGCCTTGTGCCAATACGTAGTAGGCTATCGCCTGTCCGTACTCGTTGTCGCGCTTAACGGCATCAGTACGCATCGCCTCTGCCTCGGCAGCCAGTCGGTCGTACTCTTGCTCCCATGCCAGTCGCTCAGCCAGTCGCTCCCACGCATTGTAATAGATGTTCCACTGGGCATGCTTACTACACAGCTCCATCACGGCAGGTGCCTCAGCATGCATGGAATCGTATTGCCCAGCAAGATAATAGGCTTGCATGTGCTGATAGGCAGCCTCGCAGGAGTCGTGCCAATTGATATTGGTGGATTTTGTAGTGTCCGACGCATTCTTGTCTGCGGGAGCATTGCAAGCAGCAAAGAGTACTGCAAAAACGGCTAAGTAGATGAACGGAACCTTTCTCATATTATTTATTTGCACAGCAGTGAAGACTGCTACTGTGGTGTGTTTATTTGATTGCAAAGGTACGAATAAGTGAAGACAATACAAAATAAATCTAAATTTATTTTTCAATCATGGCGGCAGATTTTTGATTCCTGGTTATGATTTGGTTTCATGTTATTTCGTTTTACTATTCTGCTTGCAAATATAATCACTTTCCTTTAATCTTCCAAGAATTTCGTGGAGGAATCAAAGACCAGTACCCGTGATTGCATGCGATTCAATCAAAAACCTGTCCCCATGATTGATTCCCCATGATTGATTCGGTATCTGTCCATTGGTATTCAGACATTGGGGTTCACTTCATCCCGCTGTGTTATTTTTAATTCAATCAAAAACCTTTCCTATGATTGAATGGTTGACAGTGATTGAATTGATTATTCTTCTGGAAAACTCCTAAGGAATTCAAAGTAACACCCATTATATGTTGGTTTATATATCCCCTTACGATAAAACAGTACTTCTTCTTTAGAAAAATGGCCATCTGTACCAATATCATATTTAAGTCTACTTTCTATCATTGGTATGACTTCATGTCCATCATATTTGAACGAAACAGGACATTCTTCATAGGAAGAATACCAAATGTTATGTTGGTTTATCTTGTACCAAGAGTGCCCACATTCGAAACAACATCCTGCAACTTTAATGTAATCTATAATGTTTCCGTCAATATCGTAATTAACAAGATATAAGACACTGTTGGTTATTAAATAATCATCTTCAATAGATCCTGCATATATTATCAGTGATATATATTTTTCACTAATAGGTAGATTGAAATATGCTCTAACACTCTGTTCTTTGAACAATTCCTCATAAAGATTCTTTGGTATGAATTTTTTCATCCTTCTGCCGATTTTCTGGAATTTATAATCATCATATACCAAATCTCTTATCGAGCAACTATCTGTAACTAAAGGGAGTTCGACCTTCTTGAATAGTTTCTTAAAATCATCAAAACTATTTCCTTGTGCAAAGCAAATTGATACATAAGAAACTAATAATATTATTAAAAGTAACTTTCTCATCTTAGATTTCTTCTTACATTAATCAAATTGTATTTCATATTATTTGTGAGAATCACCGGGACAGGTTTTTGATTCCTACTTGTGTCACATATAATCCCCCTTCAATAGCATAAGAGACTTTTGGATTCTAACTGAGTGAAAAAGATTTCACTTTTTTCTCTGTTAAATCTATAATGACAGTTCCATAGTGGGACCCACCATTCTTTTCATTTATTATTGTGCGAGTTAGATCTTTCATGTAAATACACATGCATTGGGGATCTTTTCGATATGAGATATGAGTATATAAGTTCACATGAACCATAATGTGTTCTCCTTTCTGATATCCAACATATTGGCGAAAATACTCTCTTAGTGGATATGGTTTTTGCTTGTGAGTGGAAAAATTGGTATCGAGAAAATACTCTTGTAAGATTTTTGTAGCCAATTGCTGTTCTTCTTCAGATAAAGAATGAAAGTCATTCTTGGTAATCGCAAATGGTCTTCCATCGGAATAAGAGAAAGTTTTGTACTCAATTAGATATTCATCCAAATCTCCATCCCATTTAGATGCCCAACTTATTTCGTTCTCACCCATATTAGTTTTATTACTTTTGCATCCATATATAATGAGAATACATATAAACATCCAGTATTTCATCGTTTTACTATTTGTTAAAAACCATAATCAAAATCAGAGAATCACCGCAAGAATCACCGAGAATCACCGGGACAGGTTTTTGATTCCTTTGATTGTTCTTCGAGATGAAAAAACTTCCTCTTTGATATTATTGTTTTTCATGATAACATCCAAGTACTCTACCATCAAGTCTACATATAGAACACGTTATACTTGAATCTCCCCATCGTTGTCTACCTTTTGAACTTCCAATGATGCGCCATTCATATTTGTCAACAAGCCATACCTTAAAAGGATAGTCTTTTTTTACGTCCTCTTCTCCAAATTTATTAATCATTATTCTTCTTGCAATATAGAAAGCAGTTTCTGCATCAGGCACTGCGGGCTCCTCTAATCCTTTCTCAAATTCGCCTTGTTCTAATTGTTTCCTTTGCTCTTTTGTATAATCTTCTCTAAATATATGATCCATTCTCAACGATTTCATATCGCTATCATTTTCAAATGTACCATAATATTTGTACATGGGAGTCGGTTGACTATTATTTGATGTACAACCTATCAATTGAATCATCAATAGTAGAATAAAGTAATATGTTTTCTTCATAACGTGTAATTATTAATATTGTTGATATATGATAGTCCTTAGTAAATTTAAAATGTCCCAATCGCTGTCTGGTTCATTGTCAGAAGATATTCTGTTATTCAATCTATTAGGGTCATTAGGGTCCCGGTGATTCACTGTCCCGGTGATTCAGAGTTGTCTCCTTTTATTGAATCAGAGGGAAATAATACTTTTAATTCCTGTTCAGAGTATTCTCCCGCCTTATAATTTAAGTCTTTTTTGCTCAATTTGAAATAAATAATTCTCTTATTACTTATGTCAATAATCGCTGTACCATAATCTCGCCCTCCATTTTCTTTGTATATTAGTACGTTTGGGCTAGGACCAACTGTACATAAACACTCTGGGTTTGAGACTTCAGGGAAATTAGTATATAGATTCACATAAACAAAGATTGAATCATTCTTTTTATAAGCCAAATATTGGCGGAAATACTTTCTTAGTCGATATGGCTCCTCATCTAAATTATTATCTATATCGTAAAGGTAGTAGTCAAAATATTTCTTAAGGAGATCTTTTGCTATAGAATATTCTTTCGAAGAAAGATAGTAAAAATGCATTTCTTCTTTAAGAACGAGTTTGCTATTGGGATAAATATATGTTGTATCCTTATTTAGCAAAAAATCTAGTCCATCTTCAGAATACTCGGTTGCCCATACTATTTGGAGATTTTCAAAAGAAGTTCTTTGTATCTCTCTGCATGAGAAAAGAAAACATACAAAGCATATAAAATATATGCATGATTTTTTTTTAATTTTAAAAACCATATTCAAATCCTTTAGTTCCAACCTGACTGTTTGATGGGTAAGTTATAGGATTTCCTGACTCATCCAATAGAGGTTCTCCATTTTTAAAAAAAGAATCACCGGGACAGGTTTTTGATTCCTGGCAATTATAACATTCCATATTACTTACATGCTTTATGACACAGCGGGACTGTCCCGCTGTGCTATTGTGGTTGTTCTCTATTCTATTTGTTTAAACGTAGCAATTTGCTGTTTATTATTCCTTAGAATCAAAAACCTGTCCCGGTGATTCCTAAAAGGGGTGTCCCAAAAGTCGGGACACCCCCATAGGGTTTAACATCGTTTAAGAAAAAAGGGCTACCGAATGGCAGCCCAGATATATTTGCAATAATAGTTAATGGCGGGAGAAATCGTTACTTCATTAACACCTTTCTGCCATTAATGATTCCAACACCCTTCGTGGGCGCATTGAGTCTTCGTCCATTCAGGTCGTAAACCATAGCGTTCTGATTTTTATCCACTTGGATGCCTTGAACTCCAGCCACATCAATCTCCTCGATATTTGTAAAATCCCTCCAGTAGTAAGCTGCCTGATATGCAGCCTTACTTCCTATAGGGACATTCAGGACTGCAGTGTAACAAGTAAAAGTCTCTGAATAAATTGTTGGAGGAGTCGGGTTTAATGAAGTGACAGAGGTTAAGTTTGAGCAATAAGAGAAAGCAAGGTCCCCTATACTCGTCACGCTATTAGGAATGGTGATAGAGGTTAAGCGAGAGCAGCCATAGAAAGCATGGCTTTCTATACTCGTCACGCTATTAGGGATGGTGACAGAGGTTAGGGAAGAACAGCCAGAGAAAGCATCGTCTCCTATACTCGTCACGCTATTTCCTATAGTGACAGAGGTTAAGCCATCGCAGCAATAGAAAGCACGGTACCCTATACTCGTCACGCTATTAGGGATGGTGACAGAGGTTAAGTTTGAGCAATAAGAGAAAGCAAGGTCCACTATACTCGTCACGCTATTGGGGATAGTGACAGAGGTTAAGCCATCGCAGCCATAGAAAGCACCGTTCCCTATACTCGTCACGCTATTAGGAATGGTTACAGAGGTTAGGGAAGAGCAGTCAGAGAAAGCATATTCCCCTATACTCGTCACGCTATTTCCTATAGTGACAGAGGTTAAGCCATAGCAGTTAGAGAAAGTATAATCCCCTATACTCGTCACGCTATTTTCAATAGTGACAGAGGTTAAGCCAGAGCAGCTTAAGAAAGCACTGTTCCCTATACTCGTCACGCTATTAGGAATAGTGACAGAGGTTAAGCCAGAGCAATGAGCGAAAGCACCGTACCCTATACTCGTCACGCTATTAGGAATGGTGACAGAGGTTAAGCCAGAGCAGCCAGTGAAAGCATATTCCCCTATACTCGTCACGCTATTTCCTATGGTGACAGAGGTTAAGCCAGAGCAGCCCCAAAAAGCACTGTTCCCTATACTCGTCACGCTATTAGGAATAGTGACAGAGGTTAATCTATAGCAACAAAAGAAAGCAGCGTACCCTATATTCGTCACGCTATTAGGAATGGTTACAGAGGTTAGGGAAGAGCAGTCAGAGAAAGCACTGTTCCCTATACTCGTCACGCTATATTGGATATTATTATAACTTACAAGCATTGGTATCTCTATACTACCTATGTATTCCCCAATGGGGCTTTGGGCCACTTCCGCTGTTTTACTTTCTGAATTCAGTTCGTAGTAGATGCCACCAATATTTACTTGTGCACTTGCCACTAACGGCAGGAGCATTAACGATAGGAGTAAATAAATTTTCTTCATAATCTCCACTTAGTTAACGTAATTAATCACCATGTTTGTCACTATATATTTGAGCTTAGTATTTGATGCAGCAAAGATACATTTGCAAATAATAGTTAATGGCGGGAGAAATCGTTACTTCATTAACACCTTTCTGCCATTAATGATTCCAACACCCTTCGTGGGCGCATTGAGTCTTCGTCCATTCAGGTCGTAAACCATAGCGTTCTGATCTTTATCCACTTGGATGCCTTGAACTCCAGCCACATCAATCTCCTCGATATTTGTAAAATACCACCAGTAGTAATCTGCCTGATATGCAGCCTTACTTCCTATAGGGACATTCAGGACTGCAGTGTAATAAAGGTAATAATAAAAAGTACTTGTATCAATTGTTGGAGGAATCGGGTTTAATGAAGTGATAGAGGTTAAGCAGGAGCAGCCTAAGAAAGCATGGTCCCCTATACCCGTCACGCTATTGCCTATGGTGATAGAGGTTAAGCCAGAGCAGTTACGAAAAGCATATCTCCCTATACTCGTCACGCTATTAGGAATGGTGATAGAGGTTAAGCCAGAGCAATAAGAGAAAGCACCGTTCCCTATACTTGTCACGCTATTAGGAATGGTGACAGAGGTTAAGCCAGAGCAGTCAGAGAAAGCACCTTCCCCTATACTCGTCACGCTATTGGGAATTATTGTGTTTGCGCATCCTAAAATCAACGTATTACTTTCTGTTTCTATTATTGCTTTACAGTCATTACGAGAATCATATACCGTATTCCCATTTTCTACTGATATAGAGGTTAAGCCATAGCAACCCAAAAAAGCATCTTCCCCAATACTCGTCACGCTATTTCCTATAGTGACAGAGGTTAAGCGAGAGCAGCCAAGGAAAGCCTCGTCCCCTATACTCGTCACGCTATATTGGATGTTTTCGTAATTTACAAGCATTGGTATCACGATATCACCTGTATATTCTCCTAAGGGTGTTGAGACCACTTCCGCTGTTTTACTTTCAGAATTCAGTTCATACCAAACATCGTCAATTACTACAGTATTCTCACTAATTTCCTCGATATTTGTAAATTTCCGCCAGTAGTTAGCTGCCTGATATGCTGCCTTGCATCCTTTAAGGACTATAAGGACTGCTGTGTAAGGATTAAAAGTATTTGAATCAATTGTTGGAGGAATCGGGTTTAATGAAGTGACAGAGGTTAAGCCAGAGCAGCCAGAGAAAGCACGATCCCCTATACTCGTCACGCTATTAGGAATGATGACAGAGGTTAAGCCAGAGCAGCCACGAAAAGCACTGTCCCCTATACTCGTCACGCTATTAGGAATGGTGACAGAGGTTAAGCCAGAGCAGCCATAGAAAGCAGAGTACCCTATACTCGTCACGCTATTTCCTATGGTGACAGAGGTTAAGCCAGAGCAGTATTTAAAAGCCGATTCCCCTATACTCGTCACGCTATACTGGATATTATCACAACTTACAAGCATGGGTATCACGATATCACCTGTATATTTTCCAGTGGACATTGATACCACCTCCGCTGTTTTACTTTCTGAATTCAGTTCGTAGTAGATGCCACCAATATTTACTTGTGCACTTGCCACTAACGGCAGGAGCATTAACGATAGGAG
>FPIT01000006.1:0-1134 GCA_900119285.1 Prevotellaceae bacterium HUN156 | reverse complement strand
ATAAATTTTCTTCATAATCTCCACTTAGTTAACGTAATTAATCACCATGTTTGTCACTATATATTTGAGCTTAGTATTTGATGCAGCAAAGGTACGAATTAGTGAGCACATGACAAAATAAAAAATAAAAAAAATACGCCCCACATTCACATGCAGAGCGCGAATTTGAAAATGTTTTTTTTATAAACAATATCATTCCTTTATTCTCACGAATAATTGTAGGAATGCTCAAAAAAAATTAATTTATGTATTCGCCTGCAAAGGTACAAATAAGCGAGGATAATACAAAAAGAATGCTCGCTTTTCTTTTTATTATCGAGCGAATAAGCCTAAATCATTTTGTGAATATGTGACTTTTGGACTTTGTGACATTAAGCACTTACGGGATGTGCGCTTACAGGTATTATTAAATTATTATATATTATAATATATAATAATTCTTATATACTACTAACTCCACGTTGCATAGTAGAAATACCTTAATGTCACAATGTCACGACGTCACATTGTCGCAATACAGCAATCTGCGCGCTCCATCGTATCCGTAACATAACTGCATCGAAAATTACGGCAACGAGCCTCGTGTGTTACTTAACGTCCAAAATCGTGCAAACCGTGCTGAAAATCGCCCCTTATCGATAGCCGAAATTTGGTTATTCGGCATAATCATCGTACCTTTGCATTGTGAAACATTGAACATTGAACATTGAACATTGAACATTGGCTGCGCAGAAGTAATCATAAATTTCAAACATCAAATTTCAAACTTCAAACTTAAAAATTAACCAATCATAAACATCAAACTTCAAATTTCAAATTTCAAAATTAATCAACTATGGCAAAGATTTTGTATCAAGTAAAACAGAGCAAGATGAAGGGTGCCACTCACGGCAGATGGTTCGCCTATGTGAAGAGCGTGGAGACACTGAACACCCGAAAGCTGGCACAGCACATCAGCGAGCACGGCAGCGTGTACACACAAGATGTAGTATTCGGTGTGCTGGAGAAGTTCCGCAGCTGTCTGCTGGAGATGCTGCTCAACTCCCGCAAGGTGAAGATTGACGGCCTCGGCACATTCTACTGCACCATTGAGAACCAGTCAGGCGGTGCCGAGAAACAGGAGGACTTCAACGT
>FPIT01000015.1 GCA_900119285.1 Prevotellaceae bacterium HUN156 | reverse complement strand
GAGATCTTTGACATATTGACACAAGCAAGACTGTAGATTAGATAATGAATCAACAGCTGAAAGTATGAGCGATAAGACTTGTGCTTTGCGGTTTTCCGCAAAGAAAATGAGTCTAATCATTGGCGAAAGTAAGAAAGGGCGTATGGCGGATGCCTAGGCTCACGGAGGCGATGAAGGACGTGATAAGCTGCGATAAGCCTTGGGTAGATGCAAATAATCTTTGATCCAGGGATTTCCGAATGGGACAACCCAGCTAGCTGAAGGCTAGTTATCCTGACTTAAGTTAGGAGGCGAACGGAGGGAACTGAAACATCTTAGTACCTCCAGGAAGAGAAAATAACAATGATTCCCCCAGTAGTGGCGAGCGACCGGGGAAGAGCCCAAACCGGTGTTGTAGCAATGCAATGCCGGGGTTGTAGGACCACGTCGTAGTACACAAATTGCGAGAAGAAGCATCTGGAAAGTTGCACCGTAGAAGATGACAGTTCTGTATTCGAAGCAAGATGTGGCTTAGTGGTATCCTGAGTAACGCGGGACACGAGAAATCCTGCGCGAATCTGCCGGGCCCATCCGGCAAGGCTAAATACTCCCGTGAGACCGATAGTGAACGAGTACCGTGAGGGAAAGGTGAAAAGCACCCCTATTAGGGGAGTGAAATAGTACCTGAAACCATGCGCCTACAAGCGGTCGGAGCTTTATTATGAAGTGACGGCGTGCCTTTTGCATAATGAACCTACGAGTTACCATGTCGTGCGAGGTTAAGAGTGATGACACTCCGAGCCGCAGTGAAAGCGAGCCTGAACAGGGCGTTTAGTACGATGGGGTAGACGCGAAACCGAGTGATCTACACATGTCCAGGATGAAGTCCCGGTAACACGGGATGGAGGTCCGCACCGATAAGCGTTGAAAAGCTTCCGGATGAGGTGTGTGTAGGAGTGAAAGGCCAATCAAACTCGGAGATAGCTCGTACTCCCCGAAAGGCATTTAGGTGCCGCGTGCTGTGTTCTCTGTGAGAGGTAGAGCGACCGATAGGTCAAGAGGGCTTCACCGCCTATCGCGACCTGACGAACTCCGAATGCTCACAGACTGTAGCAGTGCAGTAAGGGTGCGGGTGCTAAGGTCCGTGCCCGAGAGGAGAAGAATCCAGACCGCCGTCTAAGGTCCCGGAGTGCTGCCTGAGTTAGTCTAACGAAGTATGGTCCCTGAGACAGCCAGGATGTTGGCTTGGAAGCAGCCATTCATTCAAAGAGTGCGTAACAGCTCACTGGTCGAGGGTCCGTGCATGGATAATAATCGGGTATAAGGCAGCCACCGAAGGCGCGGGATAGCAATAATAAAAGTATCGGTAGGGGAGCATTCTAATGGCGTCGAAGGCAGAGAGACGATTTCTGCTGGAGCAGTTAGAAAAGCAAATGTAGGTATAAGTAACGATTAGGGGTGTGAGATCCACCCCCGCCATACGGCTAAGGTTTCCCGGGCGATGTTCGTCATCCCGGGGTCAGTCGGGTCCTAAGGCTACGCCGAGCGGCTAGGCCGATGGCTGACACGGTTAATATTCCGTGACTTCCACTAGGAGCGATTGTGGTGACGCAGTAGTGAAACTGCCGCGCGCTGACGGAAATGCGCGTTAAAGGTTGTAGGCTATGAGGAAGGCAGGCAAATCCACCTTCCGAGCTGAACACTGACAGTACGGCACCTTCTTCGGAAGGAGCTGACAGAGCAGGTAATCATGCTGCCGAGAAAAACCGCTAAGCTTAATCCTTTTGGAACCCGTACCGCAAACCGACACAGGTAGCTGGGTAGAACATACTAAGGCGTTGAGAGATTCATGGCTAAGGAACTAGGCAAACTGACCCCGTAACTTCGGGATAAGGGGTCCTCTGGTAACAGAGGCGCAGAGAATAGGTCCAGGCAACTGTTTAGCAAAAACACAGGGCTGTGCGAACTCGAAAGATGAAGTATACAGCCTGACACCTGCCCGGTGCTGGAAGGTTAAGAGGAGAGGTCATCGCAAGAGAAGCCTTGAATTGAAGCCCCAGTAAACGGCGGCCGTAACTATAACGGTCCTAAGGTAGCGAAATTCCTTGTCGGGTAAGTTCCGACCTGCACGAATGGTGTAATGATCCGGACGCTGTCTCGGCCATGATCTCAGTGAAATTGTAGTATCGGTGAAGATGCCGATTACCCGCGATGGGACGAAAAGACCCCGTGAACCTTTACTGCAGCTTAGCACTGGACTTGGGCATCGGATGTGTAGGATAGGCCGGAGGCTATGAAGCGGGTACGCCAGTATTCGTGGAGCCGTCCTTGAAATACGGCCCTTCCGCTGTCTGAGTCCTAACACCTGGATAGGTGGACACTGCTTGGTGGGCAGTTTGACTGGGGTGGTCGCCTCCAAAAGCGTAACGGAGGCTTCCAAAGGTGCCCTCGGGCCGATTGGTAACCGGCCTTATAGAGTGCAAAGGCATAAGGGCGCTTGACTGGGAGGGAGACATCCCGAGCAGGAACGAAAGTTGGGCTTAGTGATCCGGTGCAAGTGTATGGAAACTGCATCGCTCAAAGGATAAAAGGTACTCCGGGGATAACAGGCTGATCCCCCCCAAGAGCTCATATCGACGGGGTGGTTTGGCACCTCGATGTCGGCTCGTCACATCCTGGGGCTGGAGAAGGTCCCAAGGGTTGGGCTGTTCGCCCATTAAAGTGGCACGCGAGCTGGGTTCAGAACGTCGTGAGACAGTTCGGTCTCTATCTATCGTGGGCGCAGGAGTTTTGCGTGGATCGGCCACTAGTACGAGAGGACCGTGGTTGACAGACCTCCGGTATGCCGGTTGTGCCGCCAGGTGCACCGCCGGGTATCCGCGTCTGGTTTGGATAAGCGCTGAAAGCATCTAAGTGCGAAGCCATCCGCAAGATGAGAACTCCATTGAGGGTCGTTCTAGACGAGGACGTTGATAGGAGGCAGGTGTAAAGACGGTGACGTCAAAGCCGAGCCTTACTAATTGCCCGAATGCTTTCGCAGCTCAGGGATTCATTCCCAGAGCAACAGTCATATTTTCAGGTGTTGAGTTATCTCAATCGAGGTTTTGCTTGTGAAGATTGTCACCTTATACGTTGGCATGTCAATGTTGAATTTTTGCAGTAAAATGTTCAATGTTCAATGTTG
>FPIT01000001.1 GCA_900119285.1 Prevotellaceae bacterium HUN156 | reverse complement strand
CAGAAAGGAGGTGTTTTCTTGATTTACTTGACTTGCGTCGAGCTGCATCAAGTACCCCTTTCGGATTCTCCAGAAAGGAGGTGTTCCAGCCGCACCTTCCGGTACGGCTACCTTGTTACGACTTAGCCCCAATTACCGGTTTCGCTCTAGGCCGATCCTTGCGGTCACGGACTTCAAGCGCCCCCAGCTTTCATGGCTTGACGGGCGGTGTGTACAAGGCCCGGGAACGTATTCACCGCGCCATGGCTGATGCGCGATTACTAGCGAATCCAGCTTCATGGGGTCGGGTTGCAGACCCCAATCCGAACTGAGGATGACTTTCTTGATTAAACCGTTCTTGCGAACGACTAACTCTCTGTATCACCCATTGTAACACGTGTGTAGCCCCGGACGTAAGGGCCGTGCTGATTTGACGTCATCCCCACCTTCCTCACACCTTACGGTGGCAGTGTCTCCAGAGTGCCCAGCTCTACCTGATGGCAACTAGAGAAAAGGGTTGCGCTCGTTATGGCACTTAAGCCGACACCTCACGGCACGAGCTGACGACAACCATGCAGCACCTCCACAGGAGTCATTGCTGACCTCACCATCTCTGGATCGTTCCCCTGCAGTTCAAGCCCGGGTAAGGTTCCTCGCGTATCATCGAATTAAACCACATGTTCCTCCGCTTGTGCGGGCCCCCGTCAATTCCTTTGAGTTTCACCGTTGCCGGCGTACTCCCCAGGTGGGATGCTTAACGCTTTCGCTTGGCCGCTGACTGTATATCGCCAACAGCGGGCATCCATCGTTTACCGTGCGGACTACCAGGGTATCTAATCCTGTTCGATACCCGCACTTTCGAGCTTTAGCGTCAGTTAAGGACTCGTCAGCTGCCTTCGCAATCGGAGTTCTTCGTGATATCTAAGCATTTCACCGCTACACCACGAATTCCGCTGACGTCGTACTCACTCAAGGACTCCAGTTCGCGCTGCAATTCAACGGTTGAGCCGTTACATTTCACAACACGCTTAAAATCCCGCCTGCGCTCCCTTTAAA
>FPIT01000011.1 GCA_900119285.1 Prevotellaceae bacterium HUN156 | reverse complement strand
TCCTAGGAACCTTGTAAAAATTATCATTTCATCTGTCTCAGAACGCTCTCCGGTAGTATATTTATTGAAGCTTGACGGTTCTTTACCCGAAGTATTAATTACTTCGCTTCTTGTACTACTTTCGTATCTGTTTTATGTAATCTTTTCAAAGAACTCTTTCTTTATCGCTTAACAGGTGTGTTCCTGAAAGCGGATGCAAAGGTACGGCTTTTTTCCGAAACACCAAAACTTTTCCCAAGAAATTTTCGATTAAATACAAAAATAATTCGGTAGCTTGATATAAATCAATTCAAAAACCAATTACACCTTTTTATATATACGCGCACACGAAACAGAAAAATGTGTGCGCCAACAATACTCAAAATATCACCGATTTTAGGGCGTACAGACATAACAAACAAGAAATGTAAGAATACAACGAATCAGCGTATTTTACTTCATAAATAAAATAATTCTAAAAAGATGATTATTTCTTTGGTAGTTTGCATATTTATTCGTACCTTTGCGCCGAAAAACGTATAAATATACCAACATGAAAGTAAAGAACGACCGTTTAGAAGCACTTCGAATGATTATTTCCAGTCAAGAACTGGGCAGTCAGGACGAACTATTGGCAGCACTTAAGCAAGAAGGGTTTAAGTTGACACAGGCTACACTAAGTCGCGATTTGAAACAATTGAAAGTAGCCAAAGCTGCTTCAATGCGTGGAAATTACGTTTACGTATTACCCAATGACACCATGTATAAACGTGTGACAACTCCGCATTCTGTTCGCGAGATGATGCAGGTTCCTGGTTTCTTAAGTATTCACTTTTCTGGAAACATGGGCGTTATCAAGACACGTCCAGGTTATGCCAGTTCTATAGCATACAACATCGACAATAACCATATTCAGGAGATACTTGGTACTATTGCTGGTGACGACACCATCTTTATTGTTATTAAACAAGGGGTAACAAAGGATGAGATAGTCGATGCGCTCAGCGATGTTGTACCAAATATGAAATAGACTACAACATATATTTATAATGGAACAAGAGATTGAGATTGACGTCTTAGTGGCAGGTCCAGAGCATGAAAAGTATGTAGATACTATTCTTGAGACGATTGCCGAAGCCGCAAAAGTGCGTGGCACTGGTATTGCCAAGAGGACGCATGAATACCTAGCAAAGAAGATGCTGGAAGCAAAAGCCGTTATTGCTTTGACAAAAGGAGGGCAGTTTGCTGGATTTAGCTATATCGAGACATGGGAAAACCAACAATATGTTACTACATCCGGCTTGATTGTTCATCCAGACTTCCGTGGCAAACATGTAGCCAAGCGCATTAAGGATATGACTTTTACCCTTGCCAGAACTCGTTGGCCACATGCTAAAATCTTCTCGCTGACGAGTGGTGCTGCCGTGATGGCTATGAATACAGCATTGGGTTATCAGCCCGTCACCTTTGCCGACTTAACAGATGACGAAGCCTTCTGGAAAGGATGTGAGGGCTGTTGTAATGTTGACGTACTGCATCGAACAGATCGCAAATACTGCATTTGTACTGCGATGCTTTACGATCCAGAGGAACATCTTCCCGCCAAACTACCGGAGGAAGTATTGGAAAGAATTAAGAAACTAGACGATATAAAAAAGTAAAGAAAGGAAAAAAATATGGCAAACAAGAAAGTAGTAGTAGCATTTTCTGGTGGACTAGACACCAGTTATACCGTTATGAAACTAGCTCAGGATGGCTGGGATGTATATGCTGCCTGCGCCAACACAGGCGGTTTCTCGGCAGAGCAACTGAAAACTAACGAAGAGAACGCCTACAAGCTGGGCGCCAAAGCATACGTAACACTGGATGTAACCCACGAGTATTACGAGAAATCATTGAAATATATGATTTTCGGCAATGTGCTGCGTAACAATTGCTACCCCATCTCTGTAAGTTCAGAGCGTATCTTCCAAGCTATTGCTATTGCCCGTTATGCTAAGGAGATTGGTGCCGATGCCATTGCTCACGGTTCTACAGGAGCTGGCAACGACCAGATTCGTTTCGACATGACATTCTTGGTAATGGCTCCTGGCGTAGAGATTATCACTCTCACTCGCGACAAGAAGCTCACTCGTAAGGAAGAAGTTGATTTCCTCAACGAGCACGGATTCTTTGCCGACTTCACCAAACTGAAGTATTCTTATAATGTAGGTATTTGGGGCACCAGCATCTGTGGCGGTGAACTACTCGACCCCACACAGGGTCTTCCTGAAGAAGCCTATCTGAAGCATGTCACTGCTAAGGAGCAGGAGGCCTTACTGAAGATTACCTTTGATAAGGGTGAGATTGTTGCAGTCAATGGCGAACAGTTCAACGACAAGATTAAAGCCATTCAGAAGATTGAAGAGATTGGTGCCTCTTATGCCATCGGTCGTGATGCCAACGTAGGCGATACTATTATCGGTATCAAAGGTCGTGTAGGTTTCGAGGCTGCAGCACCCAAACTGATTATCGAAGCTCACCGCCTGTTGGAGAAGTCCACCCTCTCTAAGTGGCAGCAATATTGGAAGGATCAGGTAGCCAACTGGTATGGCATGTTCCTTCACGAGAGTCAGTATCTTGAACCCGTTATGCCCGACATTGAAGCCATGCTGACTTCTTCACAGCGTAATGTTACCGGTACTGCTATTCTTAAGCTTCGTCCTTATGGTTTCGAAACTGTAGGTATCGACTCAGCCAACGACCTCACAAAGTCAAAACTTGGCGAGTATGGCGAAACACAAACTGGTTGGACTGCCGACGAAGCCAAAGGTTTCATCAAGGTCAGCTCTACCCCACTCCGCGTTTACTACGGTATACATAAAGACGAGAAAAGATGATAAAGGTAGGAATTTTAGGCGCAGCCGGTTATACTGGTGGCGAATTGATTCGCATATTGCTCAATCATCCTGAGGCAGAGATTGTCTTTGCCAACTCAGAGAGCAATGCGGGCAATCTGGTGTCAGATGTCCACGAAGGACTGATTGGTGAAACCGATTTGAAGTTTACCGATGAGATGCCCTTCGAGAAGGTAGATGTTGTATTCTTCTGCTTTGGCCACGGCAAGAGCGAGGCTTTCCTTAAAGAGCATACTATACCCGCCAACGTTAAGATTATCGACTTGGCACAAGACTTCCGCATCAAGGGTGACCACGACTATATCTATGGTCTGCCCGAAATCAACAAAGAGCAGATTATGATGGCCCAGCACATTGCCAATCCCGGCTGCTTTGCCACAGCCATCCAATTGGCATTGCTACCTGCCGCCCACCTCAACCTATTGAAAGACGATGTTGCTGTCAATGCCATTACAGGCAGTACGGGAGCCGGTCAGAAGCCAGGCGCTACCACCCATTTCTCTTGGCGCAACAACAACCTGAGCATCTACAAACCCTTCCAGCATCAGCACATTGCTGAGATTCGTCAAAGTCTGAAACAAGTGCAGGGCTATCTGGATGCCGACATCGACTTCATCCCCTATCGTGGCGACTTTGCTCGTGGCATTTTCTGCACAGCAGTCATTAAGACTCCTGCCCCCATTGAGGATATCATCGAGACCTATCAAGACTTCTACCGCGATGCAGCCTTCACCCACTATAGTGATAAGCCCATCGACCTGAAGCAAGTGGTCAACACCAACAAGGCGTTGGTACACTGCGAGAAGTACGGCAATAAGTTGCTCGTCACCTCCTGCATTGACAACTTGCTAAAAGGTGCTGTTGGCCAAGCCGTTCAGAATATGAACATTATGTTTGGCATTGACGAGACGGCAGGACTCCGACTGAAAGCCTCAGCATTCTAATGCAGTTTTTATAAAAGTAAAACCAAGCCGGTTCAGCTCATTGCTGAATCGGCTTGTTCTTGTAATAAGCCCTCTATTAACACCTTTATCCTCTCATTTTTTAGAGAAAAAACTTGTATTATCGAAAATATTTACTACATTTGCATTCAGAATGTTGTGTGTGTGCGACATATTAATAATTTAAAAACAAAAAACTATGAGAAAAATGATGATGATTGCAGTGATGGCAGTATTATGTCTGACTGCAAATGCCCAAGACAGAATGCGTCACAGCGCAGGTAGTGTTACATTCCAGCCCATGATAGGTTTCTCTTCAGGCTATCTAAGAGGTGAATATACCAGCGACAATGGTGCTACTGTAAAGTACGACAACAACAAATCCCGTACAGGTATTACTATTGGTGCAGAGGCAGAATACTATACTTCAACCCCATGGCTTTCTATTTCTGCAGCTGTCATTTACCAGCAATTGGGCTGGGAGCTCAAGAGTAATTATGATGCAAAAGTAGACTATGTCAACATTCCCATTCTTGCCAACTTCTATGTTGCCAAAGGTTTTGCCCTTAAGATTGGTTTGCAGCCAGGTTTTGTAGTAAGTGCCAAGGCGGATGGTGTCAGCTTCAAGAATGAATGCAACACCTTCAATCTGGCTCTGCCAGTAGGTCTCTCTTACGAATTCAAGAATGGCATTACCCTCGATCTTCGCGGAGCCGCTTCAATGACTAAGCTCAACAAGAATGGCAACAACATTAAGTGGTATAACGATGGTGGTATGCTGACTATCGGTTACAAGTTCAGTCTCGAATAACAAGAAATAATAAAATAAAAAAGCCGGTTCAGCTTTTCGCTGAATCGGCTTTTTATTTATCTCTTATCATTTATAAGTAGAATCTCAGACCTAACGAAGTGTCAAATCTGCGCATTCCATAAAAATCATATTTCTCCGTACTATATTTACCACCTTCTGGTTCATTCATTCTCATTGTGAAGATATCCACCTGAAGGCCCAGTCCCACTTTCTTCGAAAGCATATATTCTACACCCAACTGAGACAGTGCTCCTATGTATGAATGAGACTCCGAATACTTATATTCAATAGTCGTTACAGATTCCGAATAGTTGGCATAACCTATTCCGAAAGAGGCTTCCAAGCGCCAATTATCATTCAGCATATAACTATACAGTACACTCGGACCTATATAGTGTATTTTCATATCAAAGCCTTCATCGAAAGAGGCGTCAAAGCACATATAATTTAAGCCAACACCAAAGCCAGATTTCCAGATATGCTGATAATCGGCTGTTAACACAGATCCACTCTTAGACTTATATATCCTTCCCGCAGTCTCAACATCACTGATAATCCATGCAGGACCAACGCCTGCTTTAAAGATATTCTGAGGACCTTTGTATGTCGGTTCATATAACAATTTCTGTCCTTTCACCCTTGCCAAAATCTCAGCATCGTTTCTTTCTTCCAACTCCTGCAGAGCTGTCTTGCTGCTAATCTTTATCATACTATCTGGCAAGACATACATGGTAGCCCAAATACGATGACAGGAAGAGGCCAGGTCTGGGTTTTTATGTCTGTCTATCTGCAATGCATTACCTCCACACTCAGCCGTTTTCTTTACTGCCAAAGCAATCACATTAGGAAACAGACACTTGTATGTAGCCGTCATACCTCCATCCGTCACCTTTACTCTTCCAATGGCTCGTGCCTCTTCTGGCATAGTCTTATCTTCTCCATAAACCATTACTGAATCGGCAGAACGACTTGGTAGTTTCTCACTTGTTTCGGCTGTAACCTTCGGTAGCGTTGAGCATCCCACTAATGCTGCTGTTGCTATTGTTACCCAAAAGGACTTCACTAGATTCATCTTTGTGTGCATATTTTATTTACCTATTTCTTTGGGAAATTGATTCCGTCTATAATTTCAGCGCACAAAGGTACAATAATGTTGCGATATTTCCAAGAGCTTTTCACTCTTTTTTCTATTATTTGTCCTTTAGCTTCATTTTAAATGAGACTATGAAGAAGTAAACAGGATGATTGTAGTCAAATTGCAGAAATCATCAGTAAATGCGGTTTCTTGGGAAGAAACCATTGGTTTCCTGCTTAGAAACCGATGGTTTCCAATAGCGAAAACAATGTTTTCAGGTAACTAAAACATCATTTTCGGATAGTGATAACTATTGAAACGCAAAAGAAATCAGCGAGGTATTTCATTAGGAACACCTCGCTGATATATAGAATGTGATATTCTATTTTTGTTGTCAATAGCCTTTTACTGTTAATAAAGAGCGTTCATACTACTTTCCTTTTAAGGATTTGATATCTTGGTCCAATTCTTTAATACTCTCTATATGTATTTGTTCTTTTTCTATCTCCTTGTATTTGCTATACTCTGTTTCAGCTTTCTGCTTAGCCAATTCATGCGATATTTTTCCTGGACCCTCCAATACATTGCGTTCATTCAGTTTTAGAATGACATCCAAGCGATCTTTCCAATCTTTCATGTACATTGGTCGATGAGCCAATGCTTGAGCTTCTGCGTATGCCAGATATTGTTCTACTATGAGTTTTAAAGCTTGTAATTCCTCTTGATTCAGATAGTTCTTTCCAACCAGAATATCTTGTTTTCTTACTTTCTCTAAAGCACTTGTAGAGGTCAATCCCATCATCGGAAGGGAAGCATTAGCTCTGTAATACACCAATTCTGCTGCTGTCTTTTCACTCACAGCCCACAACAATTTATTTTGTATTTCCTTAAAGAACTGTATGGTTATCTCGTCTGATGGGTCGTAGTCTATACTTGTCTTATAAATATCCTTGATTTGCTGATAGAACACTTTTTCTTCTAAACGGATTTCCCTGATTTTCTCAATCAGTTCGCGGAAATAGTTCATCGAAGAACCTTTCTTGAAACGCTCCTCATTCAAAGCATAGCCACGAATGATATAGTCGCGCAGTCTCTGAGTCGCCCAAATACGGAACATAGTACCTTGACGAGACTTTACTCGATAACCTACGGAAATAATGACATCAAGATTATAGTAATAGGTCGGTTTCATAGAAAATTCGGAATTTCCGAATTTTCTCATACTATTACTTTCTTGCAACTCTCCCTCTTGAAAAATATTTTTTACATGCTCATTGATTGTTGACCTTGACTTTCCAAACAGCATTGCCATTTGTTCTTGTGTCAACCATACCGTTTCATTCTGAAATAACACATCTACTTTCACTTTACCATCTTCTGATTGGTAAAGTACTATTTCATCTTGCATGGGGATGATTTCTTTGTTATTTTGTGCCATTATTTATTTTTTAGATTATGACTGCAAAGATACAAAAAAGTAGGGCAACACAAAAGAAATCAGCGAGATATTTCACACAGAAATAGTTTGACGGCATTATTCGAGGAGAAAAGTGCCGTCAAACCCTTCGAATTTACGCATAATTCTCATCGAATTCAGGCTTCAAACTATTCGGATGTAGGCTGCATTCAGAATCGAGGGTTCGCGAAAGAGCCACTTTAGCATCGCAATACAATAACTATTGATGTCCAATACAGTAACTATTGAACTCCAAAAGTGGCACTATTGGAGTGCAAATACAGCTATCTCAGAGTTGAGATAGCTGTATTCAGAGCTGGCTTAGCTATATTTCTCAGATACTCGTAATGGAATCTTGTATTCTAATAAAGGTTTTCACAAAAACTATTAACCTATTAACATGACACACCGCAAACCACGATGTACAGGGCGTTTCAGGTATGTTAATAGTTGCCTCAACTATTAACATACATGTACTATACTTCAAAATGTCACACAGAATGCAACGCCACACTCTGCACCTTTAGGTCAGAGAATTCGTGGTTAAGTAGATGTATGTTAATAGTTGCGGCAACTATTAACATGGCTCAAAGCCTTTGTACATCGGCATTTGAGGGCAGTCATGGTAGAAGGTTACATGTTTTTGCGCATAAACTATTTATGCAATACCTAAGGTATTGTGGTGGGTTATTCTTGTATGAATATGCAGCGGAGTGTGTAAAGATGCAAAAAAGGTGGAGGAAAATTGGATATCTCATATATTTAGTGTATCTTTGCATGCGATTATCATAAAGACTAAACGCGTATGAAGTTATTCGACGTCTATCCCCTTTTTGACGTGAATATTGTCAAAGGTAAGGGCTGTAAAGTATGGGACGATAAAGATCAGGAGTATCTTGACCTTTATGGTGGTCATGCCGTTATCTCAATAGGACACTCTCACCCCCACTATATTCAGAAGGTGAATGAGCAGTTGCAGCAGTTGGGATTCTATTCTAACTCTGTTATCAATAAGTTACAACAGCAACTGGCTGAGCGATTGGGTAAGATTAGTGGATATGAAGACTATCAGCTATTTCTTATCAATAGTGGTGCCGAGGCCAACGAGAATGCGCTGAAGTTGGCTTCGTTTAAGAATCCTACTGCCACTCGCATCCTTTCGTGCGAGCACTCTTTCCACGGAAGAACGAGCCTTGCCGTTGAGGTAACGAATAATCCCAAGATTATTGCCCCACTGAATGATAATCATCATGTGCGCTTCTTGCCACTGAACGATATCGAGCCTTGGGTAAGAGAAATGTCGCGAGGCGGTGTGGCTGCCGTTATCTTGGAGTGCATCCAGGGTGTGGGCGGTATCCAGATGGCTACGCCGAAGTTTGCACAAGACTTGGCTTACGCCTGCAAGCGTTTCGGTGTAACACTGATATGCGACGAGATACAGTGTGGCTATGGTCGTAGCGGAAAGTTCTTTGCTCACCAGTGGTTGGGCATCAAACCCGACATCATCACCGTAGCCAAAGGTATTGCCAATGGTTTCCCAATGGGCGGCGTGCTGATATCGCCTGAGTTCCAACCCGTCTACGGACAGTTGGGCACCACGTTTGGAGGCAACCACTTGGCTTGTGCTGCAGCACTGGCTGTGCTCGATGTTTTCGAACAAGAACATCTTGTAGAGAATGCTCACGAGGTGGGCAGCTACCTCATGGAGCAGTTGAAAGCCATAGACAGTCCACATATTAAGGAGGTACGCGGTTGCGGATTGATGATTGGTATCGAGCTCGACATTCCTCATAAGGATGTGCGCCAGCCACTCATCTATCAGGAACACTGCTTCACAGGATGTGCTGGTCAGAACATCTTGCGCCTGCTGCCACCACTCTGTCTGACGAAAGCCGAGGCAGACCAGTTTATCGAACGACTCAGCGTCGTTCTCAAGAGAATAACGAATAGTGAAAAGTAATTAGTATTATGAAGATAAGTATTATTGGGGCTGGCGCCATGGGTGGAGCCATTGCAGAAGGTCTCATCAAGTGTAAGGATATTAAGAACGAGGATATCTGCATCAGTGACCCCTCAAGAGAGGCTCGCGACAAGTTTGCGGATATGGGCATTACGGCAACTCCCAGCAACCAACTGGCTGCACAGGGTGCCGACATCGTATGTGTAGTAGTCAAGCCTTGGCTCGTAGAGCAGGTATTGAAGAGCATTAAAGATGTGCTCGACTACGAGAAGCAGATTCTCATCGTTGTTGCAGCAGGTGTTAAGTCTGAAAGCATCAGCGAGTGGATTGGCAAAGACGGAAAGATGATACCCACCTTCCTCGTTATCCCCAATATTGCTATTGCCCAGTTGCAGTCTATGACCTTCATTGTTCCATTCGCTGAGGTAACACCTCAACAGACAGAACAAGTGAAGGCGCTGTTTAACATGATGGGCCAGAGCATTATCACCGACGAAAACCATCTGGCTGCTGGCACTACGCTGGCCTCTTGCGGCATCGCCTATGCCATGCGCTATATCCGTGCTGCCAGTGAGGGCGGCGTGGAACTGGGTTTCAAGGCTGACGAAGCCAAGCAGATAGTGATGCAGACCATGAAGGGCGCCGTAGAATTGCTACAGGCTACAGGCTTGCATCCCGAAGCTGCCATCGACCTCGTTACTACTCCTGGTGGAGTAACCATCAAGGGACTCAACGAGATGGAGCATGCAGGATTCACCTCTTCGGTAATCCGTGGACTGAAGGCAGGAGCAAAGTAAGAGTGAATATCGGAGTTAAAAGGTAGTTAGCGGTCCTTGACCGCGGAAGTTAACGAGCCGATGGCTCGTGGAGTTAAAGGACAATAGTCTTACGGCAGAACACTCGTCCAATAAATCCTGTTAACTCCCAACAACTCCCGTTGACTCCTTCAAGAAAATAAAAACATTGAAGATATGGAAGAGCAACTGAAACAAATTGGAGAGCGCCTGCGTGGATTGCGCGACGTGCTCGACATCCCCGTCAGCGAGATGGCTGAGACCATTGGCATCAGTACGGAGAAATATGAAAAGATAGAAGCAGGCGAGATGGACATCACCATCTCTAACCTGATGAAGATAGCCCACAAGTATGGTGTGTCTGCCGAGGAACTGATGTTTGCCGAGGCTCCTCACATGAAGTCGTACTTCGTAGTGCGCAAAGGTCAGGGCATGAGCGTTGAGCGCACCAAGGCCTACAAGTATCAGAGCTTGGTAAGTGGCTTTGTTAATCACAAGGCCGACGTCTTCGTCGTAACAGTAGAG
Source organism: Prevotellaceae bacterium HUN156 (assembly GCA_900119285.1). Taxonomy (GTDB): domain Bacteria; phylum Bacteroidota; class Bacteroidia; order Bacteroidales; family Bacteroidaceae; genus Prevotella. The sequence continues at coordinate 107,263 of FPIT01000011.1, read as the reverse complement.
CCTAAACCCGGTGCTCGCACTATCTATAAGAATACCCACGCTGGTCAGGAGTTCAACCTTGTATTAGAGGGTAAGATGGAACTCTATATTGGAGGAAAAACAATTATGCTCGAAGAGGGCGACAGCATCTATTTCGATTCAACAAAACCACACGGCATGCTTGCCGTAGGCGACAAGGCTGTGAAGTTCCTTGCATTCACCGTTGAGTAAACGGAAAAGGTATAAAAGTAAAAAGGTAAAAAATGATTGAGAGATTTTTAAAACAGACTAAGTTCACTTCTGTAGAAGATTATAATAAGAATCTGGAGTTTATCATTCCAGAGAATTTTAACTTTGCCTACGATGTAATGGATGCATGGGCTGCAGAGGCTCCCGATAAACTTGCTATCCTGTGGACAAACGATCTAGGAGAAGAAATTCGCACCACCTACGGTCAACTGAAAGAGCAAAGCGACCAGGCTGCCAGCTATCTGCAGTCATTGGGCATCGGCAAAAACGACCCTGTGATGCTCATCCTGAAGCGTCGCTACGAGTGGTGGGTAGTGATGTTGGCACTTCATAAGATTGGTGCCATCGTGATTCCAGCCACCCACATGCTGACCAAGCACGACATTGTATATCGCAACACGCGTGCCAGTGTCAAGGCTATCATCTGTGTAGATGATGCTTATGTAGTCAGTCAGATTCAGGCTGCTATGCCCGAGAGTCCTACTGTCAAACAGTATATCGCCATCACCGACCATGGCAAGCCCATCCCCGAAGGTTTCCATGATTGGCAGAGCGAATGGAAACTGGCTCCTAAGTTCCAGAAACCAGCCTTTGTCAATAGCAACGATGATACCATGCTGATGTACTTCACGAGTGGTACCAGCGGAGAACCTAAGATGGTGGCTCACGACTATCTCTATGCTATGGGCCATCTGACTACGGGTGTATTCTGGCACAACCTGCACGAAGGTTCACTCCACCTTACTGTTGCCGATACTGGTTGGGGTAAGGCTGTATGGGGTAAGTTCTATGGTCAGTGGTTTGCCGGAGCTACGGTATTCGTCTTCGACCACGAGAAGTTCAATGCCGACACACTGCTGCGCCAGATAGAGAAATATAAGGTAACCAGTTTCTGCGCACCTCCCACTATCTATCGCTTTATGATTCGTGAGGATTTGGGCAAGTACGATCTCTCAAGCCTTGAATACTGCACTACTGCCGGTGAGGCACTTAACCCTGCCGTATTCGACAAGTTTAAGGAGAAAACCGGTATCATGATGATGGAAGGTTTCGGACAAACGGAAACCACCATGACACTGGGCACATTCCCATGGATGAAGCCCAAGCCCGGTTCTATGGGCATTCCTAATGCACAATACAACATCGATTTACTACGTGCCGATGGTACGCCTTGCGAAGATGGTGAGAAGGGAGAAATTGTTATTCGCGTAGGCGACAAGAAGCCCGTAGGTCTCTTCAAGGGCTACTATCGCGACGAGGAAAAGACTCGCGAGGCATGGCACGACGGCATCTACCATACTGGTGATATGGCTTGGCGCGATGAAGATGGCTACTACTGGTTTGAAGGCCGTATCGATGATGTCATCAAGTCTTCAGGTTATCGCATCGGTCCGTTCGAGGTAGAGAGTGCGCTGATGACTCACCCCGCTGTTGTAGAGTGCGCCATCACTGGTGTTCCTGATGACATCCGTGGAATGGTAGTGAAAGCTACTGTCGTTCTCGGTAAGGAATGGAAAGACAAAGCTGGCGACGACCTCGTAAAAGAGTTGCAGCAACATGTCAAGAAGGAGACTGCTCCGTATAAGTATCCACGTATTGTTGAGTTCGTTGACGAACTGCCAAAGACTATCTCTGGTAAGATTCGTCGCGTGGAGATTCGACAGAAGGATGCGGAGAAATAAAAACAAGACCATCTATAATCGAAAGAAAGGGAAGCGCTTGCTTCCCTTTCTTTGTGTCCACAAGGGACCATTCTATGCTTTAGCCACACCTAATAATTACTTTGCGCCACCAATCTTTGAAGTGAAGATGTCTGTCTTAGCTTCCCACTTCTCGATAGAATACTTCACATCACCATAACGTGAAGAGTAGTTCACTACAATCTTATCATCGTAACCACTACCATTGTAGTTCTGTACAGCATAGAACTCGGTCAGATATACCTCACCATCTTCAAACTCATAGACAGCATAGACGCGGATATAGCGATCCAAGATTCTTCCAAAGCTGTTGCGAGAGTAAAGCCAGTTCTCGTCTCTTGTTCCAATCTCAGCCAGCTTAGCCTTCAACTGTCCCTTTCTTGCATTATCTGGTGTGGGATATTTCTTTTCGATGGCAGCCTTAGCACGCTCCATAAATTTCTTGTCATCCCATGCCTGACCTTCGAAAGCCTCGTATGACTTTACAGTATAGCTTGCAGGAACAATAGCCATCACCTTCTTATCTGTACCAGGCAGTGTAAAGGTCAGCATCGTTTCATTCTTCTTCAGGTTGTAGTTAGGATCGTAGGCAATTACCTGCACTTTCTTACTCTTTGTTGTAGGAGCACTTCCTACAGTCATTACGGCAGGCGCTGAAGCACCAGTTCTGCCCTGATTCATGACAGCAGCCTCACTAGGAGCAGCAGTAGTCTCTGCACTCGTTACAGTTGAAGCCGCATTGTTTACGGTCTCGTTCACGGTTTCTTTCACAGTTTCCTTTACTGTGTTCTCTACAGCCTTCTTGGCTATCTTCTTCAGAGCACCAAACTGAGCATTTGCAACATTGTTGAATGCAAACATGGCTACGATAGCCATCACTGAAATTTTAATCGAATGTTTCATAACGTTTTTAATAATGGTGAATAAATATAGTTGTTTATTTGTTGTACATCTCCATTTGTCGCGCAACTTCTTTTTTCACCTCGGTTTTTACCATATCACGCATGCACAAGAGCAAACGCATCTGCTCCTGTGTATAGCACCTGGCTTGGTGCTGTATAGCGGAAATTTTGCTGTTACGAGGTTTCATGCGTCAAACTTTGATTTCGGTTGCAAAGTTACGATGAAACCCCGTTTGGACGTTGTGCAGAATCTGCCAAAACTTGTGCAGAGCCTTACAAAATGCCTATTTTAGTTGTTTTTCTGTAGATAGTTGCTGGGAGTTATACCAAAGAAACGCTTAAATGCACGGGTAAAACTTGACTGGTCATCATAACCACAACGTAAAGCAATCTCAAGTATGGAGAGTTCAGATTGTGTGTCAAGCAGGTAACGAGCCTTCTGCATACGAATGTTGGTGATATAGTTCTGTGGTGTCTCACCAGTAATGGCAGTCAGACGTCGACGGAACTGTGAGGTGCTCATGGCTAAGGCAGAAGCTAACTCATCAATATTTACATGATTATTTTCCAATTGCTCCGTGATGATGCTCATCGTCTTTGTCAGGAAGTCCTTGTCCCGTTCTGTCAACTCGTCTTTTTCCTCTTCATCATCATTAGCAGTTATTGCGTGCTCATATCGCTGACGCAACTCATCGAGTGTCAATGTAACCTCACTTAATCGTTGACGTTGCAACGCTGTTAACTTGCGTTGGCGTATAACCATAAACACTGCCAACACGAGCAACACGACTCCCACAATAATAATATAGGTATATAGACGACGCATAGATGTATTCTCTTCCTGCAACTCATCCACGCCGAACTCGGCATTATATCGGGCTAAGGTCTCTGCCGAGGCTTGGTTGTAGAGCGAATCCTTCAACTGATTGAAAGCTTCCAACTCTATACGCGCACTATCCGGATTGAGCGACCATAGCGCCTGATAGAGTCCGCGACGTGCCTGCATCTCATTGAAGGGGTTATCCATATCCCGACATAGCAGGGATGACTCACGGAAATAGTCAACAGCTCGTCGCAGTTTTGCCTCAGACTTGGTATCCTCACACATTTCGAGTAAGGCTTGACCAGCCTTATTTAGTGAAATGGCCAACGACTGATGGTTGCCCGTCGTACGAAAATAGGGAATGATACTATCGAATATTTCCACAGCTTCCTGTCGCTTGCCAGTACCTACAAGGATGGTTGCTTTCTGCGATAGACGGACGCGCAGCTTGGCCTCTCGTCCTTCTTCACGCTCCAACTGGATAGCTCTATCAATGTAGCGTATAGCCTCATCATAATGTTTCTGCGAGAACTCGGTCTCAGCAAGCGATCCACAGGTTAGGGCAATACGAGCGTTACTTCCTGTCTTCTCGGCATATTGCAGAGCCTGTTTCAGATATCTCATCGCCTCTTGTGGCTGCTTAGCTGCCACATAGATGCTACCAATAGTATTCAATGAAGAACTAATACGCTCGGCATCACCGCTTTCGCGATCAAGCTGATTACATGCTTTGGCATATTGTAAAGCCTTATCGTATTCAGACTGTCGCATACAGCACACCGAAAGGATGCTCAGCTCATCGGCCTCCTCGCTTTTCATCCCTTTTTGACGTAGCAGAGGTAATGCTCGTTCACCCATGATAACAGCACTATCATACTTCTGATTATCATAGTATTTTCCGCTTGCCTCATACAACTGCATAGCCTCATCAGCATGGGCTGTAAGTACTAAAAACAAGAGGGGAAGGAGCAATATTCTTTTCATTTTCTTATTCTGGTATTACATTCAAGTTACAAAAATACAACAAACCTATGAATTTACAAATTATTTTTCGTACTTTTGCAGCAGTTAATGTATTTTATTGGAGAAAGAAGAGAATCATGAAGAAGAGAATTGTCATCAAGGTAGGTTCCAACGTACTGACACGAGCAGATGGAAAGCTAGACGTGACACGCATGTCAGCACTCGTTGACCAGATAGCTTGGCTAAGAGCTCATGGCTATGAGATTATTCTCGTATCCAGTGGTGCTATGGCCAGTGGCCGCGGCGAGCTCAAAGTCACCCACGACCTTGACAGCGTAGAACAGCGTCAGTTGTACTCTGCTGTCGGACAAGGTAAGCTGATTGGTTTGTACTATGACCTGTTCCGTGAATTCAATATCCACATCGGACAGGTACTGACCATGAAGGAGAACTTCCAACCTGGTGAACAATATGAGAACCAACGAGCTTGTATGACCGTTATGCTCGAGAACGACGTATTGCCTATTGTCAACGAAAACGATACAGTATCCGTTACTGAGCTGATGTTCACCGATAATGATGAACTTTCAGGTCTCATTGCTCAGATGATGGAAGCCGACACACTCGTACTGCTCAGCAATATTGATGGCATCTATACAGGTCATCCTGACGACCCTTCTTCAGAGATTATCCGCTCCGTAGCACCTGGCAAAGACTTGTCACAATACATCAAAGCCGAGAAGAGTGCGTTTGGACGTGGCGGCATGCACTCCAAATACACTACAGCATCTAAAGTACAATCACAGGGTATCCGCGTCATCATTGCCAATGGTGAGCGAGAGAACATCCTGATTGATCTCATAGAACACAAAGACTATACACCTCACACTGAGTTTATTCCATGCAATTGAAAGAAACCTTTGAACGAGTAAAACGCGCCAGCAAAACTTTGGTATTGCTGACCGACCAGCAACGCAACGAGATTCTCAACGCTGTTGCTGATGCCATCATTAGCAATAAAGAGCGCATCCTTGCAGCCAATGAGAAAGACTTAGCTAAGATGGATGTCAAGAATCCACTCTACGATCGCCTGCAACTGACTGGCAAACGCCTAGACGACATTGCTGGCGATATGCGCAATGTAGCCTCACTCCCTTCTCCTTTAGGGCATGTTACCAAAGAGAAGACGCTACCCAATGGTCTGCGTCTGCATCGTGTATCGGTACCCTTTGGTGTCATCGGTATGATTTACGAGGCTCGTCCTAACGTCACCTTTGATGTCTTCTCACTCTGTTTCAAGAGTGGTAATGCTTGTGTACTGAAAGGCGGTAGCGATGCCGACCTCTCTAATCAGGCTGCCGTACAGGTGATTCATGAAGTATTAAAACAATATGGTGTCAATCCTGATGTAGTAACGCTACTTCCTGCCACTCATGAAGCTACTGCCGAAATGCTTAATGCCGTAGGCTATGTAGACCTCTGCATACCTCGTGGTGGTCGCCGATTGATTGACTTCGTACGCGACACCGCCCGCATTCCCGTTATCGAGACGGGTGCTGGTGTGGTGAATACCTATTTTGATAAGGACGGTGATGTTGAGATGGGTAAGGCCATCATCAACAATGCCAAGACACGTCGCGTCAGTGTATGCAACGCACTCGACTGCCTGCTTGTTCATGAGAGTCGTTTGGGCGACCTTGCCGCATTGGTAAAGCCTTTGCTCGACCACAAGGTAACACTCTATGTTGACGGTCCAGCCTATCAACTATTGGAGGGACACTATCCCCCAATCCTGCTACAACCTGTTACGGAAGAGAGCTACGGCACAGAATTTATGGATTACAAGATGGCCATTCGCACTGTCTCATCACTCGAAGAGGCTTTAGACCATATCGACCGTTTTGGCTCTGGTCATAGCGAGGCTATCATCACACAGAACGAAAAGGCGGCCCGCCAGTTCCAGCAAGCTGTAGATGCAGCCTGTGTTTATTGGAATGCACCTACATCGTTTACTGATGGTGCCCAGTTTGGTCTTGGTGCAGAGATTGGTATCTCAACCCAGAAGTTGGGACCTCGCGGACCAATGGCACTCGAAGAGATTACTACCTATAAGTGGATTATTGAGGGCGAAGGACAAGTGAGAGCTTAGTTTGACAGTTGACAGTTGACAGTTGACAGTTGAAAAATGAAAAATTGAGAATTATGAAATCATTTATAAATGTACAAGATATTGGCCCGCTGGAGAAAGCGATGGCAGAGGCCTTTGAGATAAAGAACGACCGTTTCAAGTATCAACATCTGGGCAAGAACAAGACCTTGATGATGATATTCTTCAATAATAGTCTGCGCACCCGTTTGTCTACCCAGAAGGCTGCAATGAACCTCGGCATGAATGTGATTGTACTCGACGTGAATGCTGGTGCTTGGAAACTAGAGACAGAGCGTGGTGTCATTATGGATGGTGACAAGAGCGAACATCTATTGGAGGCTATCCCTGTGATGGGATGCTACTGCGATATGATTGGTGTACGCTCATTCGCTGGTCTTTCAGATCGTGAATACGACTATGCCGAGACGGTATTGCAGCAGTTTATCAAATATAGTGGCAAGCCCGTATTTGCAATGGAGACAGCTACCGTACACCCTCTGCAGGCTTTCGCTGACCTGATCACTATCAAAGAGTATTGGAAAAACGCTCAACAACGACCTAAAGTCGTATTAACTTGGGCTCCCCACTGCCGTGCTTTGCCACAAGCTGTACCCAACAGTTTTGCAGAGTGGATGAATGCTGCCGATGTAGACTTTGTGGTTACTCATCCAAAGGGCTACGAGCTAGATCCTAAGTTTGTAGGTAATGCGCGTGTAGAGTACGACCAGAAGAAGGCTTTCGAAGGTGCTGATTTCATCTATGCCAAGAACTGGTCGAACCCAGGTGTTACTAATCCTGCCGACTACGGAAAGATTACTTGTAAGGATATGTCGTGGACAGTAGATACCGAACATATGTCATGGACCAACGATGCGAAGTTCATGCACTGTCTGCCCGTACGTCGTGGACTCATCGTAACTGATGATGTAATAGAATCAAAGAACAGCATCGTTATTCCTGAGGCAGCCAATCGTGAAATCAGCTGCTCAGTAGTGATTAAGCGCATGCTGGAGGCCTTGTAAAGAGACAAAGGCAAGACAATATAAAAGGAAAAACATTAAAGACAATACTATGATATCATTTGAATGTGACTATAACAATGGGGCACATCCACAGGTGCTTGACAACCTTATTAAATATAATGGTAGCAAGCCTACGCCCTACGGATTCGACGAATTCTCTGACAGAGCAAAGAATCGCATCCGTGAAGCCTGTGGCATGCCTGATGCACAGATATTCTTCCTGACTGGTGGTACACAAACCAATGCCACCACCATCGACTCAATGCTCTATCAATATGAGGGCGTTATCTGTGTGGGATCAGGACATATCAATGTTCACGAGGCTGGTGCTGTAGAGTTTACAGAGCATAAGATTATCACCATCCCTGATACGGATGGTAAGATGGAGGCCAAGGTGCTGGATAAGTATATGGACGACTTCATGCATGATGGCAATCGCGACCATGCCGTACATCCAGGATTGGTATATATCACCTTCCCCACAGAGTTTGGAACGCTGTATACCGCTCAGGAACTCGACGACATCTATAACACCTGTAAGCGCTACAACCTGCCACTATATATTGACGGAGCACGACTGGGCTACGGACTGATGGCAGATGGCAGTGACATCACCCTGCCCTATCTGGCTCGCCACTGCGATGTATTCTATATTGGTGGAACAAAGATTGGCGCACTCTGCGGTGAGGCCGTAGTATTCACCAATCGTCAGGCCCATAAGCATTTCTTCTCTATTCAGAAGCAGCATGGAGCCGTTATCGCCAAGGGCGCACTGATTGGTTTGCAGTTTGAGGCTTTGTTCACTGACAACCTCTACTTCAAGCTCTCTCGCCATGCAATTGATATGGCGATGCGCATGAAACAACTGTTCAAGGATAAGGGCTATCAGTTCTATATCGACTCGCCTACCAACCAGCAGTTTGTTCTCCTCAATCAAGAGCAGGTAGACCGCTTGTCGCAACATATCCAGTTCACCCATTTCGGACAAGCAGACAAGTATCATACCATCTGTCGCTTCGTCACCAGTTGGGCTACTACAAAGGAAGAGATTGACGAACTGGAACGCCTGCTATAGAGGCGCTATTCATTTTGAATGCGACAGCATTTTTTCCTATAAAGATGCACGTAATTCAAAAATTTACACTACCTTTGCAAGCGATTTTTCGGAAATCACTTGCAATCGGGATGTAGCGCAGTTGGTAGCGCACTACGTTCGGGACGTAGGGGTCGGGCGTTCGAGTCGCCTCATCCCGACCAAGAATAAAAGAAGACAGCTGATAAGGCTGTCTTTCTTGTTTTTACAGATTATTGATTTCTTGCTGTAACCTTTCTAAGAAACGGACTGCATGCCCACCATCCATCTGAGCATGATGAAACTGGAAAGAGATGGGCAACGTGGTCTTAAACCATCCCTTTCGATACCTACCCCATGCCAAGAATGGATTGTTATATCGACCTGAATACTGATTGACGATAGCATCCAATTCCGTCTGGGGTAATGCAGAGGTACCAATAATCATATAATCCTCCAGTGCAGAGCTTTGACAGGTCTTCGCAGCTTGACAGGTTAGCTCAAGGTAGTCGGCATTAAACTGCTTCATATCATCAGAGTATGGAACATCGCACAAACTGATACCACCCTTAATGTTCTGTACGACAATATTAACAGCCAACCTGTCAAATTGGAACAACTTTCCATTTTCAGGCAGCAGATAGAACTCCTCAATATTGCTAGCAGCCTTGGCTATGCACCAGCACATCAGCGACGTAAATTTCATGTCTGTTCGTCTGCATACTTTCACCAGACGACTGACATCAAATGTCTTCGTCAATGTCACCATCGGTTGCGGCGATGACATCCACATACTGAATGCTTCAGCTCTACTTGTCTCTTGGGGATTGATTTCCTTTTTCATGTTCTCCTATTTAACGGTGCAAAAGTATATATTATTTTTCTTTTATCCAAAAATGTAAAGGCATTATAGTAGATATATGCAGGAAAAGATGTAACTTTGCGGATGAAAAGTGAATGATAAGAAAAATAGATACGACAATGAAGAAAGTAGTATTGATAACAGGTGCAACAAGCGGAATCGGACTGGCTTGTGCAAGGAAATTTGCAGAGAACGGTGACAGACTGATTCTTACAGGAAGAAACGAAAACCGACTGGCAGACATCAAGAAAGAACTGACAGAAAAGGGTTGTGATGTATTGACGCTAACCTTCGACGTAAGAGAGCATGAGAAGGCTGCTAAATATATCGAGATGTTACCTGCTGAATGGCAAGAGATTGATGTATTGGTGAACAATGCTGGACTGGCTCTTGGATTAGAACCTGAATACGAAGGCAATCTTGACGATTGGGAAACCATGATTGATACTAATATCAAAGGCTTGCTGACAATGACAAGACTTGTAGTACCTGGTATGGTGGAGCGCAATCGCGGACATATTATCAATGTGGGCTCTGTTGCTGGCGATGCAGCTTATGCAGGAGGCAATGTATATTGTGCTACAAAGGCTGCAGTGAAGGCACTGTCGGATGGTTTACGCATTGATGTTGCCAATACTGCTATCCGTGTAACCAATCTGAAGCCAGGACTCGTAGAGACTAACTTCAGCAATATCCGCTTCCATGGAGACAATGAGCGTGCAGCCAATGTCTATAAAGGCATCAAGCCTCTTACTGGCGATGATATTGCTGATGTGGCAGTATATGCAACTAATGCTCCTGAGCATGTCCAGATAGCAGAGGTGCTCATTCTGGCTACTCACCAAGCAAGTGGCAGCGTGATTGTCAGAAAGTAAAAATAGAGATGCTCGCCTATTGTGAAAACATGGCGAGCATCTTTTATTCATCTTTATTTTACCGTTGTAGAGTATGCTTTTCCGAAATCGGCATATTGATAATAGGTAGCAGTGAGTGTTTTACTATCAAACACTACCGACCAGCGAGTCATATCTTTAGAGGCCACACGGCGAATAGACTCCACAACATCATTAGGGCTCATTGTTGACAGGCTATCCCTCATCTGTTTCATACTGTCATAACGACGATGAGAATCCTCGCTATAGATGGAGTAGTCTTTCAGGCGGCTCTCTGCCAGATAATGGTTTGTGCAAAGCGGTGACTCTGCCACCAACATCTTATCATCCACCCACTCTACTACAACACTGCGACCAGTAGCATCACTGATAGCCAAGTGGTGAGAATAGTCTATGTCGGAGTGCATATCGAAAGACTCCAGCAGCGTCAGTGCCTCTTTCACATTAGCAGCTTTGTCGAGCAAGACACGGATAGCCGATGTGGTGGTGATATTCGTGCGTCCCGTATGCTGGGCTGTCTTCGTATGGTCGCCAGCCACGAGGTCGGCAATCACCAGTCCTTTCTCGTTCATTCCGTCGAGTGGTGCATAGATTGCAGCTATGAGAGACATCTTGTCTGACATTTCCTTAGGTTGCCAATCATTGCTAAAGCCAAGGAAGAAGATGCAAGAGGTAGACACCGAAGCATAACCTTTATCGGGATGCGTGTGGACGACAACGATAGGAGATTTACAGTCGGGCCAATCGAAGTTACGACCAGTCAGCACATTACCATCTTTATCCTTAGTCGTGATGAAGCTGCATCCAAACTCTGAAGAAGTAGCATTTGGCGATACCAATCCGTAGAACAGATGGTTGCAAACAAAAGCAGCAATATCTTTAGGAGAGGTGGCGCCTCCCTGTTCCAAGAATTCTTCAAGTCCATAGTCACCCTCGTAAGTCATTGTGTACATTTTGTCGCCCACCTGCTTAACACTCTGTGCTGCTGCATATTGATGACGAAACATAAACAACAAACTACCTACTCCCACCACAATCAGGCAGGCAATAGTCGCAAATACTATTACTACTTTCTTCTTCATTTCGCATTTTTAATAGTTAGACGTTGCAAATGTACAAATAGTTGCAATTATATCCAAATATCTGCTTCAGAAAGTGAAACCAAAGCTTGCATTGATAGCATGATTACTGACATTCTCAACATATTGGGCAAGAAAGGTCGTGTTCTCGTAAGTAACAAGTTGACTGTATTCCTGAAGTTCGTAACCAATAGCCAGCAACAAGTTATGATGTTCTTTCAACTTGTAGCTTACGCCAACAGAGGGCGACAAATAGAAACCTCCGCTGACATGCTTCTTGGGTGCAAAAGCATGACCAATGTTACATGCAATAAAAGGTGTAAAGCGATGTGGCTGGCTGATGCGCCAATGGCAGGAAGCAAAGACTGGAAGCATCAGATGTTCATATTTTGATAATCCTGCCCCTATTCCAGCAGAGAAACGAGGATGTAGTTGGTACTCTGCAGAAGTCAGGAATGCCAGAGGCTTGATGTCAGAGTCTGCCAAAGGAATTCCTGCCGTAAGATGGGCTTGCATAGAGATTTTTTCTCGAAGAGTCTGGGCTTGGAGTTGCATCATCAGACAGCTCATCAATAATAATATGGTGATTCGTTTCATTTTACGCAGACTGTGATTTGTTTAACAATAGAGAGCGCAGAAGTGATGCCAGACAAGTCTTCATAGAGCTTTCCGTCTGTTCCGTCGGCACTGCTACGACCTATCAGAACAGCATCATATCTGGTCTTGGCTGAATCCAAATTGACTTCAGCCCTATAGACAAGAGCTGGCTGACCACTACCTTCAGAACCTCCTGAATAATTGGGTTCGCCCTCCTTTATATATTCGGAATAGCGCTCATTGAAGTCTATAGAGTGGTTTACTTCTACCATTACATAAAAATGGCGAAGTCCCTTTTTATTCACCAAGCGCACATCAAAAGTTTCTCGGGGGGTGGCTCCCGTCATACCATCCACAAGCGGTTGTGACTTAGTTGGCAAATATAGTCCATCATCATATACCACACCACGCTGATGACACCAATAAGGTAGAGCTTCCTTTCTGCGATTGCCGCCAGCACTGGCCCAGCCCTGTGTGGCAATCTTCTTCGAGGCATAGAGAGTGCCGACATATCGTCCATCGGTATCCTCCACCCATATCGCCACCTGTGGCGGATTCTTTTTCTTGATACCTAAGAACAGCGGATAGTCATGCAACCATCCGTCACCTGCTTCTACACACACACTAAGATCACCAGACTGGTACACAATGTGCTCTTTACTACACGATGCCACCAACATAACACTGGCAATAACTGAAAATATCATCTTTTTCATATTCCTGATTACTCTTTTTACTAATGTCCTTTATGCTTTTCTTTCTTCTTGGCTTGGCGCAGGTCGAACTGGCGTTGCTTTTCAGCCTCACGTTCAGCCTTTGAGCGTTGCTTTCGTTCTGTCTTGTTTTGTTCTTGTTGCAGTTTCAAGGCCTGTTGCGATTTGGTACCGATGCCTTGCGATTGCATTTGTTTCTTTGCCTCGCGAAGTTGTCGTTTGGGATTGACCTTCGTTCTGTCTGATTCTGAGGGAGCCTCAACAGCCTGACTGAATTGTAGTCGGTTCCAATTCTTATCCACATACTCCATCACCTCCTTTTCCGTTGGTTCTGCTCCAAATGTTACCTTACAGGCACGCAATCCCTTCTGATCGATTATCTCGAACAGTCCAATCCAAAAAGGATTTTCAAACAGAACAGTGAGCGAACCTGTGGTCATAAACACGAATCTTTATTTATCCTGAATAGAATACAAGATATTTCTCGAGGTTATCTTTGATATACTGCACAGTATGATGACCTTTATTAAGGTGATTCTCTACTTGAATACCACGAGATTTTAGTGTTTCGGCAAGTTGGGCACATCCATGATAGAAAGCACCCTCATCTTCATCACCTACATCCAGATAAAAATGTATCGTTGATGATAATGGACTTTGACGAGCCAAGTAGATTGGATTGTTGGCTTCCCATACATCGTGTGTACCAAAATAGTGCAGATCTTCATCGTCTAATTTATCATCTATAGCGGGCATATGACCACCCACACGGGCAAACATCTTGGGATGACGAAATGCATAATTAAATGCAATATAGCCTCCAGCAGAGCATCCACCAATGTAGCGTGTTGCTGTTTTATATCGTTGCTCAATAAGGGGCATCACCTCGTTGAAGAAATAACCCTCGTATGCATTTAGTCCTAACGCATCCCCCATTCGTGGACACACTATCAGCATCGGGCGCATCCGGCCCTCGCCAATCATCTTGTCGGCCACAGTTTGAATATCGAGAGCATGGATGATGTTTTCGTCACCACTGCGGCCATGCATGAAATATAATACTGGCAGGCCGTCTGTAAAGTCGGCAGGCACATAAACCGTAATTGCCATCTTTTGGCCAAGTGCCTTACTTTGTATTTCTATTCTATCTATCTTTGAGTTCATTGAATGGCATTCTTATTTAATATCATCTAAAGTAAGCACTTCGCAACCCTGTTTTGCATAATAGGCAAACATCTCAGGCAGTTTCTTCAGATCGTAGCTGGTGACACAGTCAGAGAGGACATGCACCGTGTAGCCTGCTTTACGCATGTTGAAACAAGTGGACTTCACGCAGCCGGTAGCATCGGCACCAGTAATATAGAACTCCTTGATTCCGTTTTCTGCAATGAACGTGGCAAATGCCTCGCTCGTCAATGCATTACTCTTTGTTTTCACATAAATGTTATCCGATACCACCTTCAGTTCTGGTGCCAATTCCTCGCCACGAGTACCTGGTTTGAAGGTACGTGTGCTGGCGGTAATGTTGTTGTGCTTGATATAAACGACATGCATCCCCTCAGACACTGCCCAGTCGACAGCGGCATTGATATTGTCAACAATATCGCGGTAGTGCTTCGTGATGTCATTCTGGATGTCGATAACGACAAGTGCTTTTGCGTTCATAATCTATTCATTGTTATTGTTCCTACTTTCAAATATAGTATGTCCCTTCTATTTTTTTTGTAGCTTTGCCACCGAATAATACCTTAGCATCCTGGCATTTGAGTTTTACGGAGTTAAAGATGCGATTATTACCGCCTTGTTCTATGGTGATTGGCTCGCCTTTCCAAAGTCCTTCGCTGAGTAGGTAGTTGGCAAAGGCACTATTGCCAGAACCAGTAGCAGGGTCTTCCAGATAACCGAACTTGGGGGCAAAGACTCTGGTGTGGGCAAAGGCTGAACTATCATCCGTTTGCTTGGAGAAGACAAGGATAATATCGATATCATTGCTCTCGCAGAACGTCTTCAGGCTCTGCTCGCTAGGATAAACGGAAATCGCTGTATCGAGGTCTGCGATAGGAACGAGAAGGGTCCGCAAACCTGCATCGATGATTCGAACGGGGAGGTCTTTGCGAATAGCGCCTTGAGGCAGACTTAGTTCATCCTCGATTTGTGCAATAGAAAGTTTCATCGGATGCTCTATGGGATCGGGGGCTGTAATATACACGGCATCCTCTTCGTTGATAGCATTAAACACTTCGATAATTCCCTTACGGTTAGTCTCGGCAGTAATGACCGGCTTTGCCATCAGTTCTAGTGTTTCCTTTACCATTGTGTACATAGTGGCGATAGTTCCATGTCCGCAGAACTCCACCTCGCACTCCGATGAATAATAGGTCAGTTTACAATCAGCCACATCCGACTTACTGCAAAACACTACTTCCATTACAAATCCTTTGTGCTCGGCTGCTATTGCCTGCATTTGTTCTAGAGATAAACCCTCATGCCCTGTAAAAATGCATGCTGCAGGATTGCCTAATGACTCGCCTGATGTAAAGGCGTTGCTCTTAACGTATCTGTATTGTTTCATAATCCAATTGTTATTTCCATTTCTTTTCCAGTCCATTCTTCTCCATCAATTTGATAGGAGTCAGTACCGATGACCTTGAACCCAACGGACTCATAGCAGTGGAAGGCCGAAGGATTATTGTCGAATACGCCGAGTGTTATCTTCTTTGCCCCAAATTCATTCTTCGCTTTCTGAATGGCCAAGCGCAACATCTGTTTGCCATAGCCTTTGCCTCGCAGATTGTCATCAACAATGACGAATCCTAAACGAATGACAGTCTTCGAAGGGTTAGGATAGCGGAGCATGATATGCCCAACAATTTTCCCTTCACCGTCGATGGCGGTAAAGGGGAAGATGACGCCTGATTCGTATTGTGCCAGCATATCTTCAGGCATTGGAGAATACACAGGGTATCTATCTGCACTCCACTTTCGGAATGCAGTCTCGTCCTTTATCCACGAGAGGATAATAGGGGCATCATTAATGGTAAATGGTCTTAATGTCATATATCTCCTATTCAGTAATACACTTCCAAGTTTCGTTTTAATTGCATTACTCTTACAGGACGGTCTGAGCCGATTTCCAGATTGGGACATAGAGCCTCCTTGCCAGTGTCAACGAATCCGCATTTCACCATCACACGGCCAGATGCTGGGTTTGAGGGAAAGTAGTCACCCCAAAGCACTGTGAAGCCCTTTTCATTAAAACAATAGTCGATGACCATCTGAAGTGCTTCCGTACAGATGCCTTTGCTCCAAAACGGACGGGCTATCCAATAACCTATCTCCGCCTGATCTTCGGCAATCTTCAGGTTTGATGCGGATGCTGGGAGGTAGCCCACACAGCCAATGGGCTCATCCGTCTCTTTCCATATAACTGCCCACATCCCTTCTGCGCTAAAGACATTCCGAATAATCTCCAAACTTTCCTCCACAGACTTATGTGGTGGCCATCCGGCACGAGGTCCGACTTCGGGGTCACTGGCGTATTTAAACAGCGTCTCGGCATCACTATCCTGCCAAGGGCGCAATAGTATCCTTTCTGTTTCCATATTTCTTATTATATTATTTTCGACTGCAAAATTACAAAGAGTTGCGATTACCGTCAAATTTCTGGGATATTCTGTGACGAATGGGTGCGAATGTCTGCCCCATTATTGGTGAGGCAGACAATGATTTATTATTGACCTTTTTCGATACTGCTCACGCTCAGCCGCTCGACCTCTGGTCGCTTGCTACTGAAGGGACGCAAGAATAGATGCAAGCATCATTGCATTCGCTTAATCGCAGCATTCGATTGGTATCTGAATGACTGAGAGCCATTTCTCAGGATCGTCCTGGTTCCAAGCACCATCGATATAACAGGTACGGGGCTGACCTGCAATCTTGTAGCCTTGTTCCTCCATGTAGCGAAATGCCTCAATGAACGAATCGTAAAAACGTTTGTAAGGGCCAACATGCTTCATGCAAAATGCTTTTGGTACGGCTGGCAGACGTTTGAACTGGATGATAGCACTATCGGTGCCCATCTCCTCCACCTGTTCGCAATACTCGATGTCGATATTCGTTGGTGTATACTCCTTATTGTGGTTCATGGTGAAGCAATAGCCTGGCAGCGGACACTTGCAACCTAAGCGCTGCATCTCAGGGCCTATCTTTTCATAGCACAGAGGTCCAAGGGCCTCGTAATTGGGAATGACTTCACGATGACTTGCCACGATAATCTCGGGTAATGATTGAATACTGAATTTTTCCATTGTTTTCATTTCTTTGCGAGAGTCTCTCCAGTCGAGCAGTTGGTTCCTGCGGGCTATCAGTTGCTTCAGTTGTATTTCCGTTTCCTTAATCTTCTCAGTCAACTGTCGGATGCTGGGTGTGTGCGAATCGTATTCATACAGATCCTTAATTTCCTCCAGTGAGAATCCGAGTCGTTGCAGGTCGCGAATATCCTGCAACTTCTGCATCTGGTCAATGCTGTAATAGCGGTATCCCGTCCACTCGTCTACCTCGTCAGGCAACAAGAGACCCTTCTGCTCATAGTGACGCAAGGTTTTTACTGTGACCTGCATCATCTTTGAGAACTCTCCGATTTTTAATTTCGTTTTACTCATAATCGCGCGATGTTTTGCTAAGCGATTGCAAAATTAATGTATGCCCTAAGGGACAAGTCAAAAGTATTCCGCTTTTTAACTCAAATTTAACACTATATATTTTTTTTCTTTTCTATCCAATTATCCAAGAACGCCATTTGTTCTTCTGTGTGAAACCAGTGCTCTCCGCCTTCCATAATGGTCAAAGTGGCATTATGCTTATTAGCAAAATCTGTGATGGTCTCTAATGATGTCAGGTGATCATTGCTTCCATACAGAATCTGCGTTGGTACGCGCCATTCTATAGGGTGGCTTCTGACATAACTCAGGTATTCCCACGACAGGTCTTCGCCAAAGTCGGTATGAATAATGCCTTTAGACTCCAGTTCCTGTTCTGTGACATTGGCCCACTTCATCATATCAGTAATCAGTTTCTCCATATCCACAATTGGAGAGATGAAGTAGGCTTTCTGAATCATGTCATCGATACCTGCATTCTTTGACCCGTGGTCAAAGTGTGGCGTTGCATTCATGCTGAAGAATGCCCCGATGCTGTTGGCAATTAGGATAATGTTCTCGTATTTGCTTTTCAGTTCTTTTACGGCATCGTAAATTTCCATCCCTGTTTCCCTGGGAGTGATTGCAACGCCACACTCTGTACCTTTTAGGTCAGAGAAAGTCTGATAATCCAAGCCTATCACTTTGCAATCAGGAAAAAGCGGCTTGTAGTGCTCACTTTCTGTTGCACTGCCGCCTTTGCCATGTATGTATAATACTGCATTCATTTCCATTTATACAATTTATTCTATAATACTCGTTTTACCTCAGGAATCATTCTTACTACCCACGTAAGGAGGAAGGAAAAGATGGTGGTAACAATACCTATGAAAAGAAATTTACCAAAAGCGCCCATCCAGATGCTGTCAACTACATTCTGCAGAACTATCATCAGCAACAGGTGGAATACGTAGGCCCCATACGACTGGGCGGCACACCATTGCCAGAAACGAGAAGTGCCACTGACAAATTCACGGAACATCCACATCAGCCCGAAGCTGATAAACACGCACATCAGCGACTCGTAAATACCAAGCCATTGCCAGACAAAATCATTCCATGGTCCGCCGTCGCGCAGATAGTTCCCCACAGCCAATACTACGCCAATTAGCAGAGTTATAAACCCCGTGCTGTTACTCATCTTATCGAGCCACTGGAAACGATAGGCCAGGATGCCCAATATGAACATCATCACATACTGCAGATAATGTGCCGGCTCCATAGGAAGGGGAATGATGCCAAAGGGCCAAATCCAATGGTCTTGGGGACTGACCTGACGGATGAAGTAACTGCCAATGCCCATCAGCAGAGCAACGATGAGTAGTCCGATGATGGTGGGCTTGGAGCCACACGTCTTATCAATAGGCGACACCCATTGCCGAATCAAGGCATAGACGAGACAGAAGACCAACAGACTCTCGACAAACCACATGTGCCCTATCTCCAGTTTACCAGTCAAGACGCTGATGAGGGCACCCATAAAGAGCAGTGGAACGCCCAATCGGAGCAGTTTCTTCTGTATAAACAGTTTGGTTCCCTGTTTATCAAGACTCCTTGGCACGAAATAACCCGAGATAAAGAAATACAACCCCATGAAAAATGCGGCATTGGTAGAGAAGAAATGCCAGATCCAAGGCATAAATTCAGCAGGATTGGATGGTGTGTAAGCCCATTCGCCACCATTACCGTAAGCCTGTCCTGCATGGTGCATAATCACCAAGACGGTCAGACAAACTTTTAAATTGTCGAGATAATATAGACGTTGCATATATAACCTATGATTTATTTATTTGACGATGCAAAATTACAGATAGTTGCAGGAATCACCAAATATCTGGGATAATCTGCACAATTATGTGATGAGTAGCATATTTACTACATTCGCTGACGCTCAGCCTGTCCGGCACCAGTGCCCTTATACTTGCTCTTCTGGGCGTTGAAGGTGTAACGGATAGAGATGTCCAGGCGGTGGCTACGGCTTCGTGTTTTCTGCACAGTGTAGAAGAAACCACAATCATGAGCCATATCCTGTACGCTACGCTGGAACACATCACTGATGCTGGCACGCAGGCACAGGGCATCATTCTTCAACCAGCACTTCTGTACCACAAAACTGACATTATACGAAGGTGAGAGAATACGGAAGTTCAGTACATCACCCTTTGTCTGGATGTTGGCATTGGCCTCCAACTGCCAGCTGTGCTTAAAGCGGAAGGTGTTGTAGATGTCGAAGAAGAAGATGGGCTTAGTAAAGGTCACATCCGTCTTGCCTGTGGCGCTACGAGGATCGTCGTAGGTCATCGTGTTCCAAAACTTCTGCCCACCAATGGTCCAGCTTGGGCTATATACACCCCAAGTGGGATTGGCCGAAAGGAAGATGGCCAGATTACGAACGGGATCGGACAAGTTAGCCTGCTTCATCAGCATGATACCCTCGTTGTTATAGGCCATTGGCACCTGTGTAATAGTGTTATCACGATGTTCGTAGGCAGCAAACAAGTTAATCCACTTCCAACGGGCATTGATGCTCACCTCCTGCATAGTGGCATTCTTGAGTTTCGAGTCGCCCTGCGACAGGGTATAAGAGTTCAGATAGAAAATATGGTCGTTCAGTGAGCTGTACTTCGGACGCACGGTTTTCATAGTGTAGCTCAGCGAGGTCTGGATGGCTCCAAACTGCTTTGACCATGTGATATTGGGGAAGAACTCATCCTGATAGCGCGTCATATTGTTCTCGGCATCCAGGTTGTCCGTATAGTCGAAACCCACATGCTCGTAACGCAGTCCGGCACTTACGATACCAAATTTATCCAGATTGGCATTGTAAGCTACAAAAGCAGCCACGTTGTTCTCCTTAACATCCGCATCAGTAGAGGGGAGAGGATAGTTAGTAATCGACGTACAGTTCTGTCGCTTCACGAAACTCATCTCCGTTCCAGCCTGCAACTGTCCCTTCCACACAGGATAGCTCAACACCAGTTTGGTAGCCCAGAGGCGCGATGATGTATGCGAGTTCTGCTGCATGGTTTGAGCTTCTGGCAGTATCACATCTATCTGGTTGTCGTCATTCTCCTTATCCGTCAGGAAATCCATGTTCAGGTCGATGTTCAGTTTACCCACCTGACCGTTATAATAGGCATTGCCCTGCCAGTTATAGGGGTAGTGTGTATGACCGCCCTGATGCGAAAGGTCGCGGCCAGTGAGGTTGTTTTCAGTATCCACCCACATGTCATTATACGTTTTAAACTGGTCGTGGCGTTCCACTCTGGCACCCAGCGAGTGCTTGTCGTTAATCTGCCAGTTAAAGCCCAGGTTGTAGTTCAGACCCTCTCCATGCCAGTCGTTACGCATGTGGCTGTCCTGAAGAATATTCCTGATGCCTTCATCGGCCCGGAGGAATGTGGATTGCGTAATATGCAGGTCGTTAGGACTATCCCACGACCAGTAGTTCACCATACCAAACAGGTCCAGATTGTTGCGGCGATAACGTAGGTTCAGCGTACTACTGGGATCGCTGAAGCCAAATGCTAAGTCCTGATTGTTGGCAGCCATCAGGTCGAAGCCGAAACCAGCCCCCTCACGACGAACAGTCTTGATACGTACCACTGCCGAAATGGTGGCATCGTACTCTGCACCAGGATTAGTAATCACCTCTACGCTCTGTATCTCCTCCGAGCGCAGTCGTTTCAGTTCGTCCTTATCTCGCATCTTTCTTCCATTAATATAAAAGATAGGTGTACCCTTGCCCAGCACCTCCAGGTCTTCGCCTTTCAGCGTCATTCCAGGTACCTTGGCCAGCATTTCCTTAGCAGTACCCGAATGGCCTAAGACGGTACCTTGAATGGTGGTTATCATCGAGTTGCCCGTCAACTTGGTTTTAGGCATCTGTCCCTTCACCACTATCTCACTGAGCATCGCCTGGTCTTCCTCCATCTGGATGGTGCCTATTTCCGAACTATTCACGTTCACATACTTGGTACGATAACCGATGTACGAGAATCGCAGAATGCAGCAGGCATCGGTAGTCTTAATCTGGAAGATACCATCCACATCGCTCGTTGCACCTTGTATATAAGTAGAGTCGGATGCGAGCAGTGCCACACTCACAAATGGCAAGGGTTCACCCTGCATGTCGATTACTCGTCCACCTACATCCTCGGTCTTTGCCTGAGCTGTTAAACACATCATCATTGCAGCTATCAAAGCTACCATTTTCAAACTGATCTTTTTCATTTTTCTAATTATTAAATGTTTTGCCAGTTTGACGCCACACAAGCATAAAAATGTTGCAATCCGCCCCATTTCTGGGATGAATTGCAACATTTTGTGACGAATGGATATCTTGTTTGCTACGGATATAATGCCCTTTCTGTATAGCGGCGAAGAGGGCGATGCAAGAAATCATCCATGCAACCGGGACGAAGGCTCTCGCTGCTCCAGGCATTTATCTATCGACTTCTATTCTCATTTCACAATCTGTCCCACCACCCAAGATGGAATGACAAAGCGTAACGGTGAAGCGCTTGTCTTTCCACAAACTGTGCAGCGAATAAATCACACTTTGGCGTGAACATTCACAGAGCAAAGGCGTAGTGACATATCCCTTTTTACACAACTCGCAGGTGCATTCCAAGAAGATTAGTCGATAAACATGACCTGTCTCTACGATCTCACCTTTTACTCCTCGCAAATCATTGGCCATCTGAAAGAACACATCCATGTCCCCTTTGGCATCCTCATAGAGTTTCTTGTAAACAGAAAGCGTGCCGCCATTTACACAGTTTTTCCCACATTCTGAGAAGAATGCAGACCGCTCCTCTGGAGAGAGCCGTGCTATACCTTTCTCGAAACCCTTAAACCAATTTGATATTTCCATAACGATAATTTTTAAAACCAGGATAATAGCACCACGCAAAATTTATTATTCAACAAACGATCCAATTTCTATGAGGTTTCCATCAGGGTCGGCAACGTAGCAAGTGCGCTGTCCCCATGGTTCAGTAGTTGGAGGAAGTACGGACTTTGCGCCACAGTTTAGAGTATTCTGATACTCTTTGTCAACATCGGCGAAAGTTGGTACATTGAAGCTCAATTCCATAGTGCCGTTAAAACCTTCAGGATATTGGAATCTTTTAGAGACCATTTGCTCAAATGCACTACGTGGGAAAAGAATGATTCTGTTGTTGCCAAGGAACATCTCTACATTTGGCTGTACACCATCCCATGAAGTGGTAAAACCAAAGGTTTTCGTATAGAATTCAACGGTTGCCTTATTGTTGTTTGTAAACAGTCCAACGGTGTTGAACGTAAAGCGGGGGGCTTGAATACTTTTCTCCAAATATGCCCAAGTTAATCCAGGTCCTACTTCCTCGCTCTTGTAAAGTTTGAACCCTTCGCGCAGATAGAATTCGTATGGATGGCGCACCTGCTGGCACGTGCAGAGCCAGGCGCGGTTATGTGGCAGACGCGATTGAATCTCTCGGAACAGCAGCTTGCCGATGCCTTGTTGTTGGTAATCCGGCAAGACCATCAGACGACCAATGTATAGGGAGCCATCTGTCACTATACCATGAACGGATCCGATGATGCGTCCATCTTCATCCTGCACCTTCAAAGTCGTGCTTTGCGAGAAATCAGCATAAGCATGTTCCAATGATTCTGTCAAGACTGGAGCATCCTTCCAATCCAGTTCCTCGCACAAAGGACCAAATACTTTGCGCTGCAAGTCGAGCAGAGCAGGAACATCCTCAATTGTTGCAAGTTCTATTTTCATGTTGTTAGTCCTAATCTGTATGCCTCATTCAGTGCATCGGTGTTATTGATGTCGCCTTTGTCCTTGACTCCTCTGACAAGCACCTTGCCTGCATCCTCAATATTGAAGAATTTCAAGCAGAGATTATATTCCGTCAGAATAGCATCGAACAACTCTGGCAATGAGGCTGCACCTACGAGTAGCAATGCCATCTTCTTGATGTGGAAAGTATCTCGGATTGGATTGTGGAACCTGTCGATGACGGCTTTCAATTGACTACTGATGCCATAGAAATAAACTGGCGAGGCAATGACGAGCATATCTGCCTGGTTCATCTTCTCATAGATGAGGACCATGTCATCCTTCTGGGCACAGATGCCGTTCGTTTTGAAACATGCATTGCATCCCAAACACGGATTCACCTGATAATCACGTACAGAGACTATCTCTACCTGATGATGCTTTGAAGCTCCTTTGGCAAAAGCTTCAGCCAACAATTCTGTATTGCCACCCTTACGAGAGCTTCCGGAAATAATCAATATTTTCATCGTTATTCAGATACCTCTATTCTAACGGCATCATCACGCCACATTGATAATCAGGCGACTGGATGTCCGTGCCCTGATACCACTCCATGCAGCAGGAATTCGTTGCCCATGTGTATTCCGGATGTGCGGGTACCCACTCCTTATGGAACTTCGTGTACTGCTCCTGAAAGGCTTTCATGCCACCCTCGAAATGCATCTTCAGCCACTTTCCGCTATGAATAGGGAAGAGCTGCATGCCTTCTGGTACGTCGCCACCTTTATAAATACCGCCGATAACGTAGGTAAATGTGTTTTTGCTGCAAGCACCGAAATTCATTTCTGCACAGATAGCGCAATTGTGGTTGGGTATGTCGCAAGTGCAGAGTCCAAACTCACCAACGCCATTAGCAAATGCCACCTGTTGGAATGTATTAGGTGCTTGTTTCTCAAACACCACAGGCTTGATAATCTTTTCCACATACTCACCCCAGAACTTTGGGCATTCTTCTTTCGCCTCATTAAAGGCAATCTTCTTGGCCATGCCAATAATCTGCACATCGTGCAGTTCAATAATCTCGTGTTTCATATAACAGTTATTTTTTTCATAAATTGTGTGATTTATATATTCAAAGAAATAAAAATCTGTCCAGCCAGTATTCTCGGCATAGAGATGCTGCTGTCCGCGGTACTCAAAGCCTAATGCCTTATAGATTTTGTGGGCAGGCGTATTAGAGGCGAGTGCATCGAGACGGATGGCTTTCATACCATTTGTCTGAGCCAGACGGATGGCCTCGCGAATCATCTCAGAACCGATGCCTTTACCTTGGCAGTCAGGACTCACGGCAAGGATATGAATCACAGCAGCCTCGTTATCTAGAACCTGCTGAGACCACTCGATGGCATGATAGTCTTCACCCTGATACATCGTGACACCCATCGCCCCAACGATAGCACCATTTTCTTTATATAGGTACATGCTACCCTCCTCAATATAAGCTCTGATGCCATCATGAGTGGGATGCTTTCCTTTCTGCCATCTGGCATATAGTTCCATCTCTGGTGTTCTGTCCGTCACATCATCATAAAATGCAATGATGGACTCATAATCTTCAATTGTTGCTTTACTTAGTTTCATATTTGTTTATCTTATGTCTATTTGCTACGAATATAATGCCCCTCTTGAATTGCAGCGAAGAGGGCGATGCAAGCAATCATCCATACAACCGGGACGAAGTATGACCGCCCAATCGCCATCATGCCGATAAAGAGCAGGAAGCCAGTCAATTTGTTGGCTTTGGTATGTAAATACTCTATCCGATGTTTCACCACATACGAGCAGATAGCATTGAACATTTTCACTATTGCGATAAGCCCTATCATCATCCACAGCGTAGCAGGCAGTTTAAGGTGCAGAAACAACTTGTATCCTACTGCAATGGCCAACACGAAGTCTGCCAAACTATCCAATCTGGCCCCAAACTTACTCTCCACGCCCCATCTCCTTGCCAGAAAACCGTCGAGCATATCAGTCAAGCCAGCTGTCACGTAGAGCGTCCAAAAGGGCAAAGTCATTGCATCCACCAAGAGCAAAGGCAGACACAACACAATCCGCGACGTAGACAGGAGATTAGGGATTCGCTTCATTTTTTAAGGCCAGGATAATAGCACCACGCTATAAAGGCTGGAATGACGGATGAGATGCATTGCAGCCATTTAAAATCCATCACACAAGCCCAGCCTCCCGCCAAGGCTCGAAGGCTGTAGAGCACGATGATAATGATAATGGCCGTGCGAGTCAAAGGAAGCCGATGGATATCACCTGTGGCTGAGAGGGCATAGAACCCAGCCAGAGTGAAGGCCAAAGCGAGGCAGAAGGTCAGAGCATAAAGCATCCAGACGTGACCAAACACCATGTTATGCATGATGTCTTTGATGCCGTATGCATCGAAGGCTTCATCCAAAGCAAAGAGACAGCCGATGTGACCTACGGCTATGATAAAATGGAGAATCGCTCCGAGTCGTAATCTTTTCATTGTTTATTGTTCAAGTAATTGTTTCGCTACATCAGAAATCCGTGATTGCGAAGAGGGGTTGATAATGAAAATGGCGATTGGAAGTTGCTGACCATTATCCAATATGATAATACCCACATCGCAGATGCCTGATGGCCGACCTGACGGCAATGGATAACCTGTACCTGTCTTATGAACGACTTTGGCTGAATTTGGGACTGCGGCAGGCAGACGATCTCCACCAGTCTGACATTCCGCCATCAGTTTCCAGATGTAGCGGAGCGGCTCGTTGTCGTTGTGATGCGCAATGAACCACTCAAGCAGTGTAACCATCGACTGTGGCGTACACCAGTTCTGCTCACTTAGTGCTGGGGTATCATGCATCTGCTTCTCCGTCTTCTGAATACGAATATCTTTGAATCCGAGATCTCGGAGATATTTATCCACTGCTCTCGGACCTCCGCATCGTTCGAAGAGAATATCGCAGGCGTTGTTGTCACTCTGTTGAAGCGACAGTGCCAACAACTCTGAGTATGTGAAAGTCCTTTGGTCTTCAAATGTACTCAACATTGGCGACCATGTGTCTTGAAGCATTTCTTCTTTCCTGACCAGCACCTCTGTATTCAAGTCGATGTCGTTCCTGGTAAGAAAGTCTGCGACGTATAGTGCCTGAGGGAATTTCATGACGCTATACATGGGGAAACGGCTTGTCGCATTGATGCGTCTCTCCGTTCCACCTTTCTTGACGCAGCCGCCCGCTACCTCATTCTCAGCATCCACAGAAATAGTAGATGCAAGTGCAATGATAATAATTAAGATACATAACATGCTTTAAAGAACAAAGCTACGTGGATAAAAATCGCTGTAGAAACGGCCATCGGTGGCTGTGAACTTCAGTACGCAGTAATTAGGATCGGTCACGCCGCCGGGATAATACTCTGTATCGCCCTCGCGCCAAATCATCTCTTTGCTCTTGGCATCTGTCAAAACTTCCATTGTGCCACGAAGCATCATACCCTTGAAACCTTTTTCATCGCAGAAGTAGATGCTGGCCTTAGGGTTGGCCTTATAGTGGGCGACGCGAAGCGAGAAGGTATTGGTGGTAAAGTAGAACGTCTTGATACCCTCGCGCTTACGAGGTGCCAACATGGCTTTGGTGCAGGGATAGCCCTCATTATCTACTGATGATATGTAAGCAATAGGCAGCGAGTCGGCCATCTGAGCGATAAGCTCTTTAACCCCAGCCAAAGCAGGATTTGCCTTCATGACCTCATCATCGTTGACAGTAAGTGTCTTACGCCAACGCTTCAGTTGAGGGAAGTACATCTTCATCTGTCCGATATACTCCTCTTTTGTAATCGGACTGGGCAACCCCTCGTTTACTACACCAATGAACTGAGCAC
Source organism: Prevotellaceae bacterium HUN156 (assembly GCA_900119285.1). Classification (GTDB taxonomy): domain Bacteria; phylum Bacteroidota; class Bacteroidia; order Bacteroidales; family Bacteroidaceae; genus Prevotella. Next base: position 79,869 of record FPIT01000011.1, on the reverse strand, counting down.
AGTGCTCAATCATTTCTTCCATCGTACAGTCTTGCAAGAACTTACCGTCCTTATAGCAATACATGCAATAATCTTCGTTCTTGCTACCATCGGCATTGGTGCCGAGTACATCGTCTGTCAGCGGCATGCCGCAACTCTGACAGAATTTGACTTCTTTCTCCATATTCTTATTTCGCTTTATCGTTTTCGACTGCAAAATTACGGATAGTTGCCAATTCTGCCAAAGATCTGGGATATTCTGCGCTAATCTGTGACGAATGGATCGGTTGTTACTTTAGTTTTCCGTTCAGGATTCTGTTTCTTACACACTTTACGGCAGGTTTGTAATAGTCTATCTCCATCGTTTCGAGGGTGCGTTTCAGTTCATCCATCAATTCTGGGTAGAACTTACACATGCGGAAAGCAAGTTTCATACAGACTGACTGAATGCCAGGAAACTCCTCTACATCTATCATGTGGTCCAAACAGAAATCAAGGAAGTCTGTACGCAGGTCTTCCTCGTTCATTTGCAATCGCTCAACGATGTTCAGCGACAGTCGTCTGACGGATGAATTATCTGTCTGCATGGCTTGGTCGATGAATTTGTTGAGTATCTCCTGTAATTGGGACAATTCTGCTTTACTCGCCTTGGTTAGTCCCCACAAAGCACTCCTTGCCACGAGATAATCCTGACTGAATGCATAACGATGGGCGAAACCCAGAAAATCATCACTTGCCTTAACTTCTTGATAGATTTTCTGTGCTCCGCCTTCGCTAAATGTTTGTCTAAGTCTCTCTTCTATTATGGGCATAGTTTCGTCTTAAATACGTTTCATTGCCTTTACGCATTTCTGCTTGTCTTTCTCCGACAATTGCGGATGCATCACCGTTCCTCCGCGCTCGACGGTTGCAACAATCTTAAAGCCAGAATAGCGACAGATTTCACGCATGGCACGGATGGCACCACGCGACTGTTTAAACCAGATGTTCCAAGGCCAAGGAGTTGTGCAAGTGCTAAGAAGAATACACTTCTTGCCCTTCATCAGTGGCTCTGGGAAACGAGGAGTGTCGCGCATCATTCCATAGACAATGCGATCAAACAGCAACTTCATCTGTCCTGGAATATTGCCCCAATAGCAAGGTGCACCCATGATGATGGCATCAGAGTCTTGCATCATCTTTAATACTCGCTGGGAGTCATCCTCCGCTATAGCGCATTTCTGCTTTGTGCGACATGCCATACAACCCATACATGGTTTAATGCCCAGGTCGTTAGTATATACCATCTGCACGGTGTCACCTCTTTGTTTAGCCTGATCTCGCATAATGTCGAGCATTTGCGAAATCAGGCCTCTCTTTCGTGGACTTCCATTGATAATCAGTATGTTCATTACTTGATTCTCTTAAGGTCTTTTCTTTATTTAATAAATGTCTTCAGCTTCTTGTTGAACATCTCAGACTGTTCCATGTGGATGAAGTGTCCGCAAGTAGTCAGTTCTGTATAATCGAGATTGGGATACAGGCGCTCCATCTTTTGCTTGTTGTCAGGATCGAGACCACTGTTTTGCGTACAGATTACCATTGTGGGTTGAGCAATCGGACGATTTGTCCACCACTTCTTCTCCACCAAATGCTGCATTGTGCTTGACGCAACATACTGAGGAGTCTCAGGCATTACAGACATCGCATAGTCGGTAATACTCTTTGGTGTGTTCTTGCCAGCCAGTGACGATACAAAGCCTGTAATCACATCGCGACATTCAGGACCATCGAAGGCATGACCGAACTGATTGACAGCCTCAACATACTCTGGTGTTTCAGTACCATCATAGAAACAATAGACACCATCAACATCAACCAGAGCACCCTGATGATGAGTTGTCATCAGGGTCTGACGACAAACGGGTGTTCCGAGACTATGCCCAACTAAGACTACATTCTTGATGCTATTAGCATTCAGCACCTCGTCAACAGCATGAGCGAAGAAGTCGAGCGTATAATCCACATGCGGTTTGTCGCTCTTTCCATAGCCAGGCAGGTCGATGAATACGAGTTGCAGGTTCTCGTCATCACGAAAAGCCTCAAACTGTTTCTCCCACGTATTCATGTCACAGCCAAAGCCATGAACAAAACAGATGGTCTTAACATCAGCGCCATCCTTCTCATTATATATTTTATAATGTATGCTTATGCTATCATCTATTGTGATATACTCAGACTTCAGTTCGCTGAATGTCTGTGGCTTATTGCCACAATTCATTAATAATAATGCGAATAATAAATATAATACTGTCTTTTTCATTGTTATATACATTTCATATATGGTTTATCATTCAGCGGACGCTTGCAGCCCCAATTCTGGGCAAACTGCTCAAATCCGCCATTTACTTTCTTCAGAAACAACAGGCTCACCATCTTACGCACCAGCCAAGGATATTGCTCCGGACCAGTAAACTTGCGTGCCTCTGGAGTCAGGAAGTTACCTTTCTTTGCAAACAGGCGTCCCATCTTCTCGTAGGGTGACACCATTCTTTCTCTTTCCTTACCCTCCGTAGTGCGAATGCGGAAACTGCCACCATGAATCAAGATACCGCCATTATTGCATCCCAACTGCATAGGGAGTTCATGCAGCACACGTTCACACAGGCGGAACTCATTACCCTCGTCCATACCTCCATGAAGAATGAAGGAGAGAACGCCAGGCTGTTCACGCTTCGTTGGCAGTGTGTCCAAGAATTCAAGCATCATGCTGGGTATGCACTCCACATAAAGCGGAAAAGCCATGATGATATGCTGGTGGGCCATGAACGCCTCACGCGCTGCATCCCATCCACTACGATTAGAGAGGTTATGCAGTTCCCAAGAGATGCCCTCCTCATTCAGTCCCTTCACAAACGAGCGGATAATCTTGTCCGTATTGCTAAACTTTGCCGTGCGGGGACTACCATTGATAATCACCAGATGAGAGGGATGAGATGAATGAGGGGCAAGAGGTGATGACTGGAAAGTGATAGATGAGTGTTGAGTATTCATCTTTATTGCTCCCAGTGCTTCTCCACCGATATTCACTGCAGTACGCTTGCACCAGTCTTCCAACAGTTCTTGGTCAGCATTACCACGATATAGCAAACCGATATTTAGTGGATGGTAGCGCAGTTCATGGCGCATCCAACCGTCGCGGAATCCGATAGTCATATTCAGCATAGGCACGATACGATCCATCAGTTGCTTACCTTTATAATTAAGGAACCCAAAGCGAGTGTCACAAACTATCCACAGGTTTTCGGCTTCCACCAGTTTCATAATAATCTTCTCATAATCATCCTTAAACGCACATACTCCAGGAGTTCTCAACCAACACTGGTTGCACCCCACACAGTGCGCAATCTTCATCTTCGATGTATCCACAATCTCCACCAGTCCGTCGTATGCTGGCAGCAGAGCCATTATCTGCTCTTTTGCATCATCTCCTAATGTGTTTAATACTATTGTTTTCATACTAACCATTTTGACGGCGCAAAATTACAGATAGTTGCAGACTACTCCAAATTTATGGGATATTCTGCAACATTATGTGATGAATGGTAGTATTATACATATATCTTTCATAGCACAGGGGGACTGTCCCTCTGTGTTATAGCTTATTCATTTGCTCTATATCCGAAGGGGTGATATTCAGGGCTTTACAGATTTCTTGTTGGGTAGCGCCTGACGCACCATTGTTGATGATGTTTAATGAGTAAAACAAACCAATGGTAGAGACAAAGACATTGCAGTCTTTCTCGCTCTCGGCAATCTTTTTGAAAAACTCAAACGAGAAGTTATTGCTATTACGTACCATGATACGTTGCTTACCATCCAATTGGTAGTCTTCTTCTGTCTCCGCAGCAATTTGAGTCAGAGACTTTTTTTGAAAGCCATTGCAACTCGTCAACAGGACGAGTAAACAGATGGCAAAGGATAGGCTGAGTGTATTTTTGATGGTGCTCATGTTATTGTTGTTTGATTCTGCAAAGATACAGATTAGTAAGTATAACTCCAAATAATTGCACAAAAAATTTACCAAAATAGTTTGACGACATTATTCGAAGAGTTTGACGGCATTATTCTCCTTGAATTATGCCGTCAAACTATTTGGATTCAGCCTGAAAACTCATCGGATGTAGGCTGCATGCAAATTGAGGTTCACGAAAGAGGTACTTTAGCATTGCAATACAATAAGTATTGAGGTGCAATACAATAACTATTAGAGCTCAAAACAATAACTATTGGGGCGCAAATACAGCTATCTCCGTGTTGGGATAGCTGTATTCAGAGCTGGCTTAGCTGTATTTCTCGAATAGTCGTAAGGGCATTCCGTATTCTAATAAAGGTTTTCTCAAAAACTATTAACCTTCTAACCTGACACCCTTCAAACCACGATATACAGGGCGTTTCAGGCATGTTAATAGTTTGCCAACTATTAACATACATGTACTATACTTGAAAATTTATTCGAACACGGATTTTACGGATAAAACGGATTATTTAAGGTCACACAGATGACACAGATTTCACAGATTTTATGCTGCTTTGCAGCAATAATTCGTTAATTCGTGACTTCGCAACGCCACACTCTGCACCTTTAGGTCAGAGAATTAGTGGTTAAGTAGATGTATGTTAATAGTTGCGGCAACTATTAACATGGCTCAAAGCCTTTGTACATCGGCATTTGAGGGCAGTCATGGTAGAAGGTTACATGTTTTTGCGCATAAACTATTTTGGCACAAAGTCGAGAAATAAAAAATGTTTTTCGTACCTTTGCACCCATGAAACTGAATGATTTTGAAATCATGGCTCCTGTAGGGAGCCGCGACTCGCTAGCTGCAGCACTGAAAGCAGGAGCTGACTCCGTGTACTTTGGCGTGGAGCAGTTGAACATGCGCTCACACTCTGCCAATCACTTTACAATTGACGACCTGAGAGATATCGCTGCCACCTGTAATGAGGCTGGTGTGAAAACATATCTTACCGTCAACACTATTATCTATGGTGAGGACATCGAGACGATGCACCAGATAGTGGATGCTGCCGTAGAAGCAAAGATTTCGGCAGTTATCGCTTGCGACATCGCAGTGATGACCTACTGTCGCAAGGTGGGTATGGAGGTACACCTCTCTACTCAGCTAAACATTTCGAACGTAGAAGCGCTGAAGTTCTACGCTCAGTTTGCAGATGTAGTGGTATTGGCTCGCGAGCTGAAGATGGAGCAAGTGGCAGAAATCTATCAGCAGATAGAGGAGCAGCACATCTGTGGTCCTAAGGGCGAGCTGGTAAGAATAGAGATGTTCTGCCACGGAGCATTGTGCATGGCAGTGAGTGGCAAGTGCTATATGAGTCTTGACAATACTGGTCGCTCTGCCAATCGTGGTGCCTGCATGCAGATTTGTCGCAGAAGTTACATCGTAACTGATCGTGAGACGGGTACGGAATTGGAGATTGACAATAAGTACATCATGTCGCCCAAAGACTTGAAAACCATCCGTTTCATCGACAAAATGATGAAGAGCGGTGTGCGCGTATTCAAGATTGAAGGTCGCGCCCGTGGTCCCGAATATGTACTGACAGTAGTAAAATGCTATAAAGAAGCTATCCAGAGCGTGCTCGATGGAACCTTCACTGAAGAGAAGAAAGACCAGTGGGATGAACAGCTCGCAACAGTCTTTAATCGTGGTTTCTGGGATGGCTACTATCAGGGACAGCTCTTGGGCGAATGGAACGCCAACTATGGTTCCAGTGCAACAGAGCGCAAACAGTATATCGGTAAGGGCGTGAAATACTTCTCAAAGCTGGGTGTGGCAGAGTTTACGGTAGAGGCTGGCACCTTCTCTGTAGGAGACAAGATGCTGATTACTGGTCCTACTACAGGAGCGCTCTACGTTACCGTTGAGGAGATTCACGACGATGTACAGGCTGTAGAGACTGCACAACAGGGAACTCGCGTCAGCATTAAAGTGCCCGAAAAGGTAAGACCAAGCGACAAGCTGTTTAAGATAGTGAAGAATGAAGAGTGAAGAATTTCTCACACCTAAAGGTATGAGTGTGACACGCAATGCTACCGCTCAATGTTCAATCTTCCCACGAGCTTTGCTCGCTTTGCACCTTTAGGTCAAAGAATGTTCAATGTTCAATGTTGCCACGAGCTTTGCTCGCTTTGCACCTTTAGGTCAAAGAATGTTCAATGTTCAATGTTCAATATTCAATGTTCAATATAAAAAAAGATGACTATCAACGAAAGACAAGACGAGATAATAGAAGAGTTTGCTGGTTTTGACGACTGGATGGACCGCTATCAGTTGCTTATTGACTTGGGCAACGAGCAGGAGCCACTGGACGAGAAATACAAAACAGAGCAGAATCTGATAGACGGTTGTCAGAGCCGTGTATGGCTGCAAGCAGACTATGCAGACGGAAAGATACACTTTCAGGCAGAGAGCGATGCACTGATTGTAAAAGGCATCGTCACCCTGCTGATTCGTGTACTTAACGATTCAACACCTCAGGATATCCTGGATGCTGATCTATACTTCATAGATGAGATTGGACTAAAGGAACATCTGTCGCCTACTCGCAGCAATGGCTTACTCGCCATGATTAAGCAGATGCGCATGTATGCGGTTGCGTTCGCGGCTAAGGGCTGATTCGCCCTCTGCCAAACGCTTCAGATAAAATTCGCGGAAATCACTCCACTTATAATAAGGAGCTATGTCGCTCGGCAAGGGCAGCGTAGCTTCTTTTTCGTTGAGCAGTACCTTAACGAGTACATTCTTATCGTGAGCATTCTTGCGATAGAACACCAACTGGATATTAGAAGCCATCGGGAAGACCTTACTAGCCCACCAGCCCTTCGCTTCTAACTCTTCTAAATCATCGGTTTGATAGTCATAGCCATTGATGCCCAACAGGCAAGTCAGTGGCAGGATAACCGTCTCATGGCCAAAGCGCAACGTAGCACCACGATGAGAACCAGCAACAATACTATCAGCATCCGTAATGAACTTGCGCAGCAGTTCACACTGGCTATAAGGCTCTACACTATTTGTAAGTGGAGAGAAACCATAGGTGATATACCACCATGCATTCTCCTGTTCCCAGAATTGATAAAGGTCTTTCGACGTAAAGAGGTCTAACAAGGGATAAGCCTCCAGATAGTTCTGAACATTGCGCTGGATGAGTGCCGTTTTCACTAAATAATAGCAGAACCACTGTACGTCAACATGCTGGCGCACGAAAGCAGTATCATTGAACAGCACCTTCATCAGTCGGGGATAATAGGGGCGATGCTTAGCAGCATACTTTGCAAAGACCTTCCGCACATGAGGTGTCACCATGCTATCGCGCAGCATCTTATTCTGGTGGTTCATAAACGACATGTTCTCATAAGAGCTGTTGAGCGTGAGCTGCAACTTAGGATTCTCTGCTATCAACTGCTGAGCGGCAACACCCATAGACAGTACACAACGTGTTACTAAGGTACTGTAAGCATCTACAAAGGCTTTACCACGGAACACTTCAGGGAAGTTGGCATACATTCGACGGGCAATGCCGCGCACCTGGCTTTTACCTACTTCCGTAATGTCACCCCAACGACCATGCGAGTCATCATACAACTGCTTGATGGTTTGCATAACTGTCTTACCCATCGGTGTCAGCGCACCCAGACTATCAGCCTTAGTAAGTGTGTTGTAAGGTTCTTCAAAAGCCTTGAAACTATTGAGATAGCGAGAACCATGACGACCATAGTGACTAACATAGAAAGGCTTCATACCCTTTGGAGCTGGTGTCAAAGCCGTAAGGTCACTATCAGGATAGACTCCGTAATCACTGGCTACGAAGTTAGGGTTATCCTTTACTAATTCAAATACCGACTGTGCCGAGAGTGTCATCACACTCAGCAACATGCCGATAGCAAGAATGAAGGGGCGTATATGTTTACTCTTGATATGCATCGAGTTTCTTTAAATAATAATTTTTGAAGTCACTCCATTTGTAATAAGGAGCTTGCTCACTGGGCAGAGGCAATGTTGCCTCATTCTCATTGAGCAGCACTTTGAACAGTACATCACGATCGTTAGGATTCTTGCGATAGAAGATGAACTGCACATTGCTTGCCATAGGGAATATGCGATAGTTTACCCAACCATTCTCTTCCAGCAAGTCCAGATTATCCAGTTGGACACCATAGCCATTCATGTCAAGTAGACAAACAAGTGGCAACAGCACTGTCTCGTGACCAAAGCGCAACTGTACATTCGTATTAGGTTGTTGAATACAACTATCTGCATCGTTGATAAGTTTACGCAGCAGATTGCGCTGGGTATAAGGTTGCAGACCTTTGTTTACAGCACTTGCTCCCCAACCAATATACCAATACACATTACCAATCTTCCAGAGTTCGTAAGCCTCTTCGGGGGTGAAAAGATGGAATAAATCTATCTGCTTTCCCAACTCCATATTTGGTAGGATGGCAGTCACCAGCATCAGCGACATATCAAAGTCTGCCACGTCAACATATTGATGAACATAAGCACTATCGTTAAACAACGAGTAGGTCAGACGGTCACTCTTCTTGTAGCGCTTGACATATTCATTATACAAATCCGTGGATTCTTGGTTCTTCTTCATGAAAAACAGCTTCTTATCCTGCTGATTGAGGAAGCTCATATCGCGGTGTGTAGCCTCCATATAGATATTCAGCTGAGGATTCATACGCGTCATCTGCAACAGAGCATGCTCCATAGACAATACGCAACGACTAACACCCGTACTGCGAGCCTCAACATTTGCTCGTCCACGGAACACTTCGGGGAAGCGCTCCATCATACGCTTTGCAATCTGTTCCTGCTGAAGAGCTCCCAACGGTGTCAGGTCGCCCCAATGGTTGTCTGCATCCTTGCATACTCGCTCTAACTGCATCATCACCTCTTTGCCCAATGGAGTGAGCTTGCCCAAACTATCCGCATGATGAAGCGTCAAGTAAGGAGCATTATAAAGGCTGGGCTTGCTGTGATAACGCGAGCCGTGACGACCATAATGACTGATGTAGAAAGGCTTCATGCCCTTGGGCGCAGGTGTCAGTTTCTTCTGCTTTGGGCCAGGATAAGCCATATAGTTGCTGGACGTAAGAGTAATGTTTTGACGGATTTCTTCAAGTACACTCTGTGCCTGGATTGCGATGGTCAAGGTCGCTCCCAAGAGGGTCAGCAACAATTTAATCATAAAGTATTTGTGCATTTCACGTGCAAAATTAAGAATAATTTTGTATATTTGCAAAAGAATAGACAACAAAATAAAAAAGAAGATGGCAAAGAAGCAATTATGGCATGATGATTACTGGCTGTTGCTCATGCAAATCTACCTGCGCAAACCCGTGGGTGTAAAGCCTGTCTATAGTCGTCAGATGGTGGACTTGAGTATGGAATTACACATTGCTCCACAGCAATTATTTGCAAGAATGTGTGAAATTGCTAATCTGGAAACGCCTCGCATTGAGCGCATCTGGCAAGACTATAGCCGTAATCCCAAGCGACTCACTCGAGCAGTGGAGCTATTGCGTAACATGATGGGATTTAATAGTGGTGGAGATTTCTATGAAGGTGTTGAAGTAGAAGAGACGTTTGAGCGCGACTTCCGCCCATTACCAGAGGATGACCGACTAACACCTATCATGCTGATTATCATTCTCGACCTCTATTTTCAGTTGACCCCTATCACAATGGCAACTGAGACACCGGAGGTACAAGAACTGGCACGACTGATGCGAATACCCGCGACCTTGGTGGTAGAGGTGATGGAGGTATTCCAACACTGCGATCCTTACTTGAATCGTCACGATGTCATCATCAATCCCCTACTCCAGCCCTGCCAGGAAATCTGGAAACACTATGGCAACGCCGATACTCGCATGTTGAACTCGTATGCCATGCAACTGAAAGAATACTTCAAATAATTGGCAATTAATCATCGATAATTGACAATTAATTCGTAATTTTGCACCCGCTATGGCACAGGAGCAGATACAGGAACAGCGGTTGACCCAACAGCAGAAGCTAGCGCAAACTATTACGCAACAACAATTGTTGCAGGCGCAGCTGATAGAGTTGCCTATTACGCAACTCATGGAACGCGTCACCGCTGAAATGGATGACAATCCTGCTTTGGAGGTATCTACCGATGAGCCGGAATATCCTGAATACGCTGATAGCACTGATTCTTCCGACACTCCCGAATCTTCTTCCGACACCTACGAACAGGAGGAACGCCAATCTGCTTTAGACGAAGCTTTAGAATCTATTGGTCGCGACGACGAAGAGCTACCTGTATATCAAGGTGGCATGTCTAGTCAGGAAGAACGCGAAGATATGGTCTATGGACAGTCTTTATCTTTCTATGACCAGTTGAACGAACAGATGAACATGTGCGACCTGACAGAACAGGAGCGCAACATCATGGAATACCTGATTGGTTCACTGGATGATGACGGCTTGCTACGAAAGCCTCTACACAGCATCAGCGATGAGCTTGCCATCTATCATAATGTGGATGTAACCGAGCAAGAGATAGAAGAGGTCTTGATAAAACTGCAAGACTTCGACCCTGCTGGCATCGGAGCTCGTTCTCTGCAAGAATGCCTTCTGCTACAGATACAGCGCAGAGACCCTTCACACCTGAAGGATTTAATGGAGCGAACCATCAAAGATTATTTCGAACTGTTCACCAAGAAGCATTGGGACAAGTTGCAGCAAGTGCTACAACTGACCGACCTGCAGAACGAGACACTTATCAAGGAACTGCGCAAGCTGAACCCCAAGCCAGGAACATCAATGGGCGAAGTGGTGGGCCATAGCATTCAGCAGATTACCCCCGACTTTATTGTTGACACACAAGACGACGGAACTGTTACGTTCTCTCTTAACGCTGGCGATATTCCTGAGTTGCATGTATCGCAATCCTTTACCGATACACTCAATGAATATCAGACTAATAAGGAGAATATGAGTCGTCAGATGAAAGAGGCGCTACTCTATACCAAGAAGAAAGTAGAAGCTGCACAAGGCTTTATCGAGGCTATTCGTGTGCGTCGTCATACATTGACCATCACTATGCGTGCCATCATCCAATGGCAGCACCGATTCTTTGAAGATGGCGATGAGGCATCACTGCGCCCGATGATCCTGCGCGACATTGCAGAGAAAACGGGATTAGCACTGAGCACCATCTCACGCGTTTCCAATTCTAAATATGCCCAGACTCGTTGGGGCACCTTCCCACTTCGTTATTTCTTCAGTGACGGTTATGTGACTGCGGAGGGCGAAGAATTGTCAACACGCAAAATCAAGACTGCCCTGCGCGATCTTATTGATGCAGAAGACAAGCGCAAACCACTGAGCGATGATGCACTGAAAGACTTGTTGGCAGCCAAGGGATTCCCGATAGCCCGTAGAACGGTAGCAAAATATAGAGAACAGTTAGGAATACCTGTAGCGAGGTTGAGAAAATGAGAGGCAAGAAATAAGGAGCAAGAGAAATGAGAGAAATGAAACGAGAAAAACAGATTATACTGGCTGCTCGCATTATGAGCATGCTGTTTACACCATTCTATCTGCCCATCATCGGACTGATAGCACTCTTCTCGTTCAGTTATATGAGCATCTTCCCTTGGGCATACAAGTTTCAGGTACTCACCATGGTCTATCTGTTTACCATCTTGATGCCTACGGTGATGATTCATTTCTATCGCCGCTATCAAGGATGGAACCTGATAGAACTTGGACATCGTGAACGCCGTATGGTGCCTTATGTCATCTCTATTCTCTGCTATTTCACCTGTGTTTATGTGATGAACAGGCTGCACATGCCTCACTTTATGGGCACCATCGTTGTGGCGGGACTCTTGGTACAAGTGGTCTGCGCACTCATCAACGTATGGTGGAAAATCTCTACACATACGGCAGGCATCGGAGGTATGGCTGGAGCACTCTTCGCTTTCTCTGAGTATCTAGACTTTAATCCCATCTGGTGGTTCTGCCTGATATTTATTATAGCAGGTATGGTTGGCACAAGTCGTATGATTCTGCGTCAGCACTCACTGGGACAGGTAGTAGGAGGATTCTGGGTTGGCTTTGTGTGTGCAGCGATAGCCATCCTTTTCCTTTAACGATATAACGAAATAACAAAACAACGATTTACAATATGGAACCAATTGTTAGCATTATCATGGGCAGCACGAGCGATCTGCCCGTTATGGAGAAAGCCTGCAAGTTTCTCGATGAGATGCAGGTACCGTTTGAAGTCAATGCCCTCTCAGCCCATCGCACTCCCGAGGCAGTAGAGGATTATGCCAAAGGAGCCAAGAAACGTGGCTTGAAGGTGATTATTGCTGGTGCTGGCATGGCAGCTGCTTTGCCTGGTGTCATCGCAGCCTCAACCACACTGCCTGTTATCGGTGTGCCCATCAAGGGAATGCTCGATGGTCTTGACGCCATGCTTTCTATCATTCAGATGCCACCGGGAATCCCCGTAGCTACTGTTGGCGTGAATGGTGCGTTGAATGCAGCTATCTTGGCAGTAGAGATGTTGGCACTCGGCGACGAGGCACTGGCTCAGCGTCTGAGCGACTACAAGAGTGGTTTGAAGAGTAAGATTGAGAAGGCCAACAAGGACTTAGCAGATGTTAAGTATGAGTACAAGACGAATTAGTAGTGTAGCCCATGTGGGTAATATTGCCATTGGTGGCGACAACCCTATCCGTATCCAGTCGATGGCTACTACTGACACCAACGATACCGAGGCCAGTGTAGCTCAGGCTAAGCGCATCATTGATGCTGGCGGAGAGTTGGTTCGTTTCACCACACAAGGCACTCGCGAAGCAGAGAACATGAAGAATATCTCTGCTCGCTTGAAGGCTGATGGCTATCATACCCCATTGGTGGCTGATGTTCACTTCACAGCCAATACTGCTGATGTGGCAGCACAATATTGCGAGAAAGTTCGCATCAATCCTGGCAACTATGTTGACCCAGGACGCACCTTTAAGCACCTTGAATATACTGACGAGGAGTACGCCGAGGAACTACAGAAGATAGAAAAGAAACTCGTACCTTTTATTAATATATGTAAGGAGCACCATACGGCAGTCCGTATCGGTGTGAACCACGGTTCTCTCTCCGATCGCATCATGTCGCGCTATGGCGATACTCCAGAAGGTATTGTAGAGAGTTGTATGGAGTTTCTGCGCATCTTCCGTCGCGAACAGTTCAACGATGTTGTCATCAGCATCAAGGCCTCTAACACAGTAGTAATGGTGACCACCGTTCGCCTGTTGGTGAAGACGATGGACAAGGAAGATATGCACTATCCTTTGCACCTTGGTGTCACTGAGGCTGGTGAAGGTGAAGACGGTCGCATCAAGAGTGCTTTAGGTATTGGTGCATTGCTCACTGAGGGCATTGGCGACACCATTCGTGTGTCACTCTCAGAGGAACCCGAGTGTGAGATTCCTGTTGCCCGCAAGTTGGTAGACCTTATTCCTGAATGCACCCAGTTGCGCGCTGAAGCCGAAGCATCTATCAAGGACGACACCATTACCCTTACACTCGATGCCCCCGACTGGGAGACCTTCCAGTTAAAGGCTGCCATGGCCGTAGGTGCTCTGCTGATTGATAGAAAGGCTACCAAGCTTCAGCTATCTAGTTCTCAATTCTCTCGTTCGGATTTAGATTCCCTTTCTGATGCACTCCTTCAGGCTGCCCGTATCAAGTTTACCAAGACCGAGTATATTTCTTGTCCTGGTTGCGGTCGCACACTGTATAATCTGCAGGAGACCATCGCCAGGATAAAGGCAGCAACCAGTCATTTGGTCGGTTTGAAAATTGGTATCATGGGCTGTATAGTGAATGGTCCTGGTGAGATGGCAGATGCAGACTATGGCTATGTAGGCGCTGGTCGCGGAAAGATTAGCCTCTATAAAGGTAAGGTTTGTGTCGAGAAGAACATTCCTGAAGCAGAAGCAGTAGACAAACTGCTTGAGCTGATTAACAACGATAGAAAATAAAAACCTCCCCCGATTTGGGGGAGATTTTTTATTCTGTGAGTATTACTCCATATTCTTCTTATAGCAACGATGGCGACGTATCTGTGTAGCTTCCAGATATTGCCACTGTGACAGTACACCTTCATTGGTTTCCATCTGCGGACCAGTAACAGCCCAATCGAAACCATAACGACGGAACTGACGGATAAGATCATCGAAGATGAGGGCATTAGCACCCTTGCTGCGATACTCTGGCAATACACCAATCAGTAACAAATCTACCACATTCGTCTTATGCCACTTCAATATCTTCAGCAGGTGCCACCAGCCGAAAGGCAGGAATCGACCATCGCGCGTCTTCTGCAATGCCTTAGAGAATGAGGGGAAGGTTACGCCAAAGCCCACCAGTTTGTCTCCATCCATCACGCCTGTCACTAGGTTCAGGTCGGCAAGTTTGATATAATCGTTTACCAATTTGTCTATCTGATGGTCTGACAACTGGCTAAAGCCATAGAGATTCTTATAGGTTTCATTAAGCAAAGCGAAGATGCGCTCACCCCAACCGCCTTGAATCAATTCTTTACGAGTGAACTTATGAACACGCAGTCCATAGCGCTTGCGCACCATTTCTGTAATCTTCGCAAACTTGTCGGGCACTACTTCGGGCACCTTTACACGCTGCTCTATCCAGTCATTAGCCTTTTCATATCCTCCCATCTGCTCCATGTGTTGCGGATAGTAAGGATAGTTATAGTTGACATACATGGTAGAGAGAGTATCAAAACCATCCACCAGCATACCCTCGCGGTCTGTATCAATAAAGCCTATTGGGCCCGCAATCTCATTCATTCCCTTGCTGCGTCCCCAATCCTCAACAGCTTTCAGTAAGGCTGCACTCACCTCTTGGTCGTCAACAAAGTCAAACCAGCTGAAGCGCACCTGCTTACGATCCCAGCGCTCATTGGCACGATGATTGATAATCGCAGCCACACGACCTACCATCTTACCATCTTTGAAAGCCATAAAATATTCTGAATCGCAACACTCGAACGAAGGGTTATCGCAGCGTTGCAATGTTGACATTTCGTCACTGAACAGATAAGGCACAGCATAGTCACAACCGCGATATAAATCGTAGAAGAACTGTACAAACTGTTTCAGCTCCTTGCGATTGGTCACACGTCTAATTTCTATATTGCTCATGGCATTTTACTTTTCAATCTGCAAATTTACTTCAAAAAACTGAAACACACAAATAATTACCGTCATAAATTGTCAATATATTGCCACAGCTGTTGATAGAACGGATGGGTTGTCATTGTATTCTTATCGCCAAGGATGATAAGTTTCATGCGAGCACGAGTGATAGCCACATTCATACGACGTAAATCGCGCAAGAAACCTATCTGTCCGTCATCGTTAGAGCGCACCAATGAGATAACGATAATATCGCGTTCCTGACCTTGGAAACCATCCACGGTATTCACGCTAATCAGTCGTCTGAAGGGTTTGAAGAACTCACGCTTCGTCAGCAGCCTGCGAAGATATTGCACCTGAGCACGATAAGGCGAGATGATACCCACATCGATATGCTCGTCGAGCAGTCGTTGCTTACCGATCTGATTAAAATAATGCTGCAGAGCCAATAATGTTACTTCAGCCTCAGCCTTATTGATGCGTCCAAAACTCTCGCCCACAAACTGCTCCTTAAACGTGACATCGCTATCAGCTGGTAAATCTAACTGCGATGTATCTATCCACGTCATCGGAGTATCTAAATCGAGTATGCTGCGATACTTTACCTCGGGCGCACTCTCCACTTCTCCGTTATAGAAGTAATTGCTGGAGAATCGCATGATGTCATCATTCATGCGATATTGTATCTTCAACAGGGTAACAGCCTCAGGATGCTTCTCTACGATATGTTCCATCAGCGTCTTACCCAATCCTGCTTTCAGGGCAGCTATGCTCTTCACCGTTGGAGGCAACTGACAATGGTCGCCTGCCAGAACTACACGACTCACTCGTCGCATCGGTATCCAGCAAGCAGCCTCCAAAGCTTGTGCAGCCTCATCAATAAACAATGTGCCAAACTTATGACCATCCAGCAAGCGATTGGCTGATCCTACCAGTGTAGAAGCAATGACTCGTGCCTCGCCAAACAGCTCGTTGTTGATGCGTATCTCCAGTTCGGTTGCCCTACTCTTCAGGCTCTCCAGCTTCTGATGAAACTTCTCATCACCACGTTTGCGATGGCTGCGCAGATCACGGATAGCCTTGCGGATAGCCCATAGCTGCGTATAATCAGGATGAGCCTCAAAGCGTCGTTCGTAAGTAAACGACAACATCTTATCGTTCACCTTCGTAGGATTACCTATTCGCAACACATTGATACCTCTATCTACCAATTTCTCCGATATCCAGTCCACAGCCATATTGCTCTGCGCACATACCAACACCTGATTCTCACGCATCAGCGTTTCACGGATAGCCTCTACCAATGTGGTAGTCTTTCCCGTTCCTGGAGGACCATGCACAATAGCTACATCTTTTGCTCTCAACACCATATTGACAGCATTCTCCTGCGTACTGTTCAGATAAGGAAAGTGCATAGGAGGAAAGACAAACGTCTCTGGTTTCTGTCTGCTATAGAACAAGTCGCGCAGATAGCCCAGTCTGCCTTTGCCTTTGATGGCCCTGTCGAGCGCTTCCATCATCAGTCGGTAGCTCGTCTCATCAAAAGAAAGTTGCACACCCAACTGATCCGCATTCTGCAAATCAATAATGGGGAAGCCATCAGGCACAGTGATTACCATGCGGTCACCATCCACAAAGCTTACAGTGCCCGTCATCTTATAATATGTGATGGTGCTTGTCTGGCTGGAAGTGGTAAAGAACTGTACTGGTCTGCCAAACTCGAAGTTGTGTTCGATATCTGTGTCTGCACTGCGAATCACCTCTATAGCCAATTGGTTGAGCGAGTTATAATAACTCTTGCTCACCTTTACGGGCCACCATGCATCACCACGCTTCACCTTTCGATCCATCCCGATTTGCTCGGTCTGTTGGCGAAAAGCTTCTTTCTCCGTGTTATATTCTAATTGCAGCAATAGTCGTTGCTGCTCTAATGCCTGTATCGGTGATGCTTGTTTTTCCATTTTCACTGCAAAAGTACTAAAAAACGTTTGCTATACCAAATTTTCCTTCATTTTATACTAAATCCTTTGTTATATCCAAAAACAAATGTTATCTTTGCACGTCAGAAAAAGAACTGCATATTATTAACAACTTAAACACATAACACACGAAATGAAAACAAAACATTTCTTTCTTTCCATTCTTGCAGCAGTATGCTGCTTGAGTCTGTTTACCGCTTGCGGTAGTAATGATGATCCAGAGACCGAACCCGATTACAATCGCGCTTATGTTGCGATGAACTTCAGATTTCAGCTAACAGAAGACATGCTGAAGTATTGCTATGTAGAACTTAGCATCAGCAATGGTAAAGGCGAACCCACATCTAAGGTTATCAATGCAAACGACCTTGACAATGGTTATTGCTACGCTCAACTAACTTCTGCATTCCCTGCAATCTTCACGCTCGATCGCAAGGTCACTCTGAAACCTGATGTAGATTTTTCTAAGATTGAATCTATCAAGTATTCTACTGGATATCAATACGAGACAGGTTACTTCAATGCCTCATATCAGTATCTCCCAAACGATCCCGGTGTGACTAAAGAGGAACTCAACAACCTCACTGCTTCTGGTACGGAGTTCGAAGCTCTTGTCAAAGAGGGCAAGTTGAACAGAACCTACACCTTCGACTTCAACAAGGAAGGTAAAATGACTGTGCTGCAATAATCTATTGCAATAAATCATATCATAAGGGCTGGCATAATGATATGCCAGCCCTCATTGTTTGTATCTTAAGGAATTTATGACGCAAGAAAATATTGTTCACATTCACACATAACTATCTAAATGACTATGCGTTAAGTGTGAATATTATTTTTTGATGGCACAAGATAGTATATAGATTTCTGTTTTCCTTACACATTATCAAAATAAATGTTAACGCATCATTGATTTTGCATTTAAAAGTAAGTGAAAGTTTGAGATAGTTTTGTTTGTCACAGAATCATTCAATTATGTAAGGCACTATATCCCAACAAGTTCCAAAGCAATGCAATTTCACATCCCAAACAACTACCCTACTCTTCCTTTAGTAATTATCAGGTTTCGTGCGACGGCTGTCGCACATATTTTTGACGGCCGTCGCAGATATTTGCGACAGCCATCAAACGAAATGAAATAGCAGGAGTCGGACAAAAAGAACGACTGATAAGGCATCGAAATATCAAGCAGTTGCGAAAAAACTGGGGAAAAAGTTTGGCGATTCAGGTATAATTCGTATATTTGCAACCGAAGGAAATGATAATGAGGGCGATAACGCCACGAGATAACAAACTTAAGTACAGATTAAAATTATTAGTGCATGAAGAGATTCCACTTTATTTTTTATCTGTTTACGACGCAACGGCTATAGAGCGCAACAGCAACTGTAGGCAGTTGACCGCCTAAGAAAAAGAATGGTGGTGAGAGACTGTTGGCTGTAAGCGGTCCGTTATAAGAAAGGCTTTCAAACACCGAGCATTTTGCTCAGTTATTTTTTTCATAAAAGTGAAACAATGGCTCTAGCACGTGATGTGTGTCAAGCCTGAATTTGAGTTGAGGAGGACGTCCCGCGAAGGTGGGATGTCCTCTCTGCATTACTCAAATTCTAAGGGTAGGTTATTTTATTAATTCATCGAGATAGGTATTAAGATATTCTTTCTTGACAAGGTTACCATCTTTGTCGAAAGCAATCTGGAAAGGAACGGCAGAGAACTGGAACTTCTGGCACAGCAGTTGCCACTCCTCGTGGGTAACAAAGATATGCTCGCCCTTGATATTATTCTTTTGCATCCATTGCTCTGCATCTTCACGGGGGCTATCTCTCTCGTCGCAGATATACAGGAAGCGCACGGGCAAGTCTTTCATTTTCTCTACCTTCTCACGATGTTCGAGCATACCAGTCTTACAGGGAGCACAGTACATTCCCCAGAAATCTATATAGAGGGAATTACCTTTGTAGGGCGCAATGATGCGATCAAAAAGGGCATCGGCTTCAGGGGTAGAAGAAGCATTCTGACTACGTCCCTCACTACTGATTACAAATTGTCGATAGCTCTCTACAGCATGATATGCAACAACTGGATTGGTGATGAGTGGAATCACAGCAGCAAAAACGGCAGCCTTTTGGTCGGGAGTAAAATGCTCTTCATCATTTACTGTTTCAAAGATTTCATGAGTAAGAGTTACTTGCTGCATGAAGTTATTCTTCAGATGATAATTCTTCTGGCCACACTCCGTAGCCAAGCGATAGTAGTCGGCTTTGGTGAGTAGTGTATCTTTTCGAATGGAAAGCAGAGTGCGATGCAAAGAGGCATCATAGTTGTGTGGCAAGAAGAAATCATTTTTGTAATCAACAATCTCGGCAGGATCAGTATTAAGATTGTCAATATGTAACGAATTATCCATAAAAGAGATATCAACAAATAGATAGAGTCCCACACCATTAACTAGATAATCGGAGTTACAAATGGCGAGCATCATGGAGGGATTGTTGAGCAGCCACTGCTCACGCTCAGCCAAGAAGTCGTAGTATTCAACTCTATTTCTCATTAAGGTATTTATGTGTCGGCGGAAAGTTCTTAACATAGACTCAAAAGGTTCTGCCAACAAGCTGGCACCTAACACCTCTTTGACATAGGCATTCGTTCCATTAGGCAGAGGCAGACGATCAGCCTTAATATCAGCAATGACGACATCCACCAGTTTAACCATCTTCTGTTTCCATGCAGGAATCTCTTCCAATGATACTGATTTGATATCTAATCTTTCATCACCAAAATACTGTTTTCTCAATGCTGGCCAGAGCTGATTAATAACAGCACTCGTTGTGTTTCCACTGAAGGTCATGCCACCTTCATCTTCTCCCTTAGTTGCATCTATTGTAACTTCAACAGTATCGCTTACAGCCAAAAAGACATGGCCTATATCCTTTAGCCAAACACCCTGCGAATGAGGCAGAGAAATGGCAGCCTCAAAGGTGCCGTCAGCAGCCACAGGAATAGACTGAACCTGCTCTTGAGAGGTAAACAGATTGCAAGAAGTAATTGTAAGGATGTTCCAATCATTAGCAGGTTTGTTGACAACGCGTCCCTTAATAACGGCTGTACCACTATGGAACTGATACTCGTCGATGGCTTGCGCTGCCACACAAAAGAGGGCAAACAATACTGTAAGGAAGGTTTTCTTATTCATAATTATTTTGGGTTATAGTTTTTTCTTACACATATATATACGAGACTTCTTCCGAAATATTTCGTCCATATTCGTTAAAATATACTAAACAAAGAGAAAAGCCCTCACTTATTCGTACCTTTGCAATATTATGAAACAACTGCATCCACTATATACAGACATTGAGGCGCCTGAGCGCTTCACTTATCCATTCTGCTACGAGCCTCATCCGCTATGCCAGTTGGCAGCGAAAGAGGTGCAGGTATATATTGCCAATCATGCAGAAATTAAGGAGGATGCTGATTGCGGAAAGATGTTTGGTGTGCTGATAGTGAAATCCACATCAGACTCATCAGCACCATATTACTTCCTTGCAGCCTATAGCGGTCTACTGGCAGGACATAACGACTGGGACTACTTCGTACCACCTGTATATGATGCTCAACAGCCTGATGGTTATTTCAAAACCAAGGAGCGCGAAATATCAAAGATTGCCCGAGAAGTTAGCACGGCAAGTCTTTCCAAGGAAATGTCTCAAGACTTGCAGCAATGGCTTTTCCATCAGTATCAACTGCTGAATGCTCGCGGAGAGAGAAAGGACTTGGTGGATATCTGGCAGTCATATTATAGTCGGGAGAAATTACGCAAGAAATATCCACTGCCTCCTGGCGGAACTGGCGACTGCTGTGCACCCAAGCTATTGCAATATGCCTACCAACAAGGACTGCAACCTGTATGTATGGCTGAGTTCTGGTGGGGACAAAGCACAAAAGAAGAACTGCGCCAGCATGGCAACTACTACCCTGCTTGCAGGGGTAAGTGTAAGCCTGTATTGACGTGGATGCTGGAAGGATTAGAGGTAGAAGACAATCCTGAAATGATGGGGGTCCCTCATCTGGAAGTAGAGACAGTATATGAGGATGATGCCATCGTGGTAGTAAACAAGCCCTCTGGTATGCTCAGCATGCCTGGACGCATAGAGGAATATAGTGTGGAAAGTGTGATGCGCCAACGCTATCCTGACGCCATCATCGCTCACCGATTGGATATGGGCACCTCTGGCTTGCTGATAGTGGCTAAATCGATGGATGCCTATCACCCTCTACAGGAGCAGTTTATCAAGCGACAAGTGAAGAAGAGGTATCTAGCTCAACTAGAAGGACCAGAAAGACTAGATGGACTAGAAAGCAAAGGCACTATCTCACTACCTCTTCGCCCCGACCCTATGAATCGTCCACGCCAGGTGGTAGACTTAGAACATGGAAAGCGGGCTGTAACTGACTATGAATTACTTGATGATGGTCTCGTGGCTCTTTATCCGCAGACGGGGCGCACACATCAACTACGCATTCATTGTGCTCACCCCGATGGTTTAGGTTGCCCCATCAAGGGTGATGAACTGTACGGAAACAAGGCAGACAGATTGTATCTGCATGCAGAACAGATATGGTTTCGTCATCCCATTACTGGCGAGGAAATGCATCTTGTATCTCCTCCACCCTTTTAATGTATAATATTTAATATAAGTATATGGTAAAGCACATTATTCTCTGGACATTGAATCCAGAACTCTCAGAAGAAGAGAAGAAAGCCGTTAAGGCAGGTATTAAGGCTGGTTTAGAAGGACTGGTAGGTAAGGTGCCAGGACTACTAGACGTAAAGGTACACGTAGATGGTCGTTTAGCATCATCAAACGCAGACGTAATGCTCGACAGCACACTGGAGAGCGAAGAGGCACTGAAGGGCTACGCAGTACATCCTGAGCATGTAGCTGTGGCCAATAACAAGGTACGCCCTTATACTGTTCAGCGCAGCTGCCTTGATTTTGAAATCTAAGAATACCTAGGCTCTCCTGGGACATCCTAGGTATTCCTAGGCATCTCTAGGAAAAAGGAAAAGCCCCGCTTTTGGCGGGGCTTTAAACTAACATCTTTTATTTCGCAAATTTTACTTCTTGTTCAGCGCTAAGTCAATAGCTACAGCGATAGCTACGGTAGCACCAACCATTGGGTTGTTACCAATACCGAGGAAGCCCATCATCTCAACGTGAGCAGGAACTGAAGAAGAACCTGCGAACTGAGCGTCGCTATGCATACGACCCATAGTATCTGTCATACCATAAGAAGCAGGACCTGCAGCCATATTATCTGGGTGCAGAGTACGACCTGTACCACCACCAGAAGCTACTGAGAAGTAAGGCTTACCAGCGAGTACACGCTCCTTCTTATAAGTACCAGCTACAGGGTGCTGGAAACGAGTGGGGTTAGTAGAGTTACCCGTGATAGAAACGTCAACGTTCTCCTTCCACAGGATAGCTACACCCTCGCGAACATCATCAGCACCATAGCACTTTACCTTCAGACGGCTGGGGTTCTTGCCATAAGGAATCTCCTTAACAACCTTCAGCTCTGAGGTGAAGTAGTCGAACTGAGTCTGTACATATGTAAAACCGTTGATACGGCTAATAATCTGAGCAGCGTCCTTACCGAGACCGTTCAGGATAACGCGCAGAGGCTTCTGGCGAACCTTGTTAGCCATCTCGGCAATCTTAATAGCACCCTCAGCAGCAGCGAAAGACTCGTGACCTGCCAAGAAAGCAAAGCACTCAGTCTCCTCACGGAGCAGACGGGCAGCGAGGTTACCGTGGCCAAGACCAACCTTACGGTCGTCAGCTACAGAACCAGGGATACAGAAGCTCTGCAGACCGATACCGATAGCCTCGGCAGCGTCAGCAGCAGTCTTAACACCCTTCTTGATGGCGATAGCTGCACCACAAACGTATGCCCACTTAGCATTCTCGAAACAGATGCGCTGAGTCTCCTCACACATCAGATAGGGATCGATACCTGCCTTGTCACAAATCTCGTTGGCCTCTTCAATACTGTTGATGCCATTCTCTTTCAGAGCTGCAAGAACCTGGTTGATACGGCGCTCCTGACTCTCAAATTGTACTTTTCTAATCATCGTCGTGTCTCCTTATTCTTTACGTGGGTCAATAGCCTTAACTGCACCCTGCTCCTCGGTCGTACGACCATAAGAACCGGTGAACTTCTTCAGAGCCTCGTTGGCATCCATACCATTCTTAACGGCTTCCATCATCTTGCCAAGGTGTACATACTCGTAACCGCAAACCTCGTTGTTCTCATCGAGGAACTGCTTGGTGATGTAACCCTCAGTGAGTTCCAGGTAACGAGTACCCTTAGCCATAGTGCCATAAAGTGTACCAGTCTGTGAACGGAGACCCTTACCCAGGTCTTCCAGACCAGCACCGATAGCCAGACCACCCTCAGAGAAAGCACTCTGTGTGCGTCCGTAGACAATCTGCAGGAACAACTCGCGCATAGCAGTGTTGATAGCATCGCAAACGAGGTCAGTGTTAAGAGCCTCGAGAATAGTCTTACCAGGCAAAATCTCGCTGGCCATAGCAGCAGAGTGAGTCATACCTGTGCAACCAATAGTCTCGACAAGAGCTTCCTGAATAACACCATCCTTAACATTCAGGCTCAGCTTACAAGCACCCTGCTGAGGTGCACACCAGCCAATACCATGGGTATAGCCCGAAATGTCCTTAATCTCCTTTGCCTGAATCCATTTGCCCTCCTCGGGAATGGGTGCAGGACCATGATAAGCACCTTTGCAGACGCTACACATGTTCTTTACTTCTGTTGAATAAATCATACTTAAAATATAAATAAAATAAATAAAAATCGAAATAAGTACTTGTCTATCCGTGCAAAGTTACTAAGGTAATTTGATGACGCCAAATCAGATTTCCATTATTTAAGAACAATTAACAGACATTTTCGGCGCTTTGTACATACCTCAGAACAACTCTCTCTTCTTTGCTAACTGCGTATGACAAATAAGTCTTAATAGAGGGCTGCAGGAATCAGTTGTTTAGCATTCTCAAAATCTTCTGGTGTGTCCAGTTCGATAGAGAAGAACTCGGTAGTATCAACAATGCGGAAAGTATATCCTTGAGGAATAAGACGTTCGAAAGCTCGCTCGTAGAAAACGTCGATGAGTCCTTCGTGCTCAATCATCTGCTCCAGTTCTTTGAAGAGTGCTGTGCTATACTCAGCAGTCATTTTCTCGAAGCCTACGCTCTCGCCAATGGCTTGTTCAATAGAACAGGTCTTGCTGAGTTCCTTGATGCGATTCTCACTATCAACGATGACCTTGATTTCTTCTTCTCCACACTCGTGGCGATTCAATGCCAGAGCATTACCTTCAGCACCGAGCACGGCACGAATAAGTTGGGGATCAAAAAGGATATCGCTGTCTGACAACAGGAAGTCCTTACCCTCAGTATAAGGACGAGTCATCCACAACGAGAAGATATTGTTGTTGTGCTCGTAGTCGGCATTATGGATGAAGTGGATATTGAGCGTGGGATACTGCTCTGTCAAGAAGTCGCGTATCATCTCAGCACGATAGCCTGTGACCACTACCAACTCATTGATGTCAGCAGCCAGCATAGCATCAACAGTACGCTGCAACAGGGTGCGCTCACCAATCTTCAACAAACATTTTGGACATGCGTCAGTCAGTGGGCGCAGTCTCTTTGCCATTCCGGCAGCAAGTATAACTCCTATCATAATAAAAAAAATCTTATTCTTAATGTATAATTGACAGTTGTCAATTCTTTATCTTCATCAGCGCCATTCCCACAGCTATCCAGATGATTTCGCGCACACGGCAGATGATGCTGACAAAGATACCCAAGGCTGCAGAGAGTCCTAAGGCAGCAATACTCAACACGAAGCCACCCTCCTGAACACCAATCTGCATAGGCAGGAAACCTATCAGGTTGGCAAACAAAGTGGTGAATGCCACGATGAGTACGGAGTGCAGATAGGTCAGAATCAATCCGTCAAGTCCGCCACCATTATCAATACCGAACAGTAACAGCATGAACATAACCTCTAGGCTCTGCACCATACGAGAACTGTATTCCAATACAAGACTGGTATAGAACGCTTTTGAATCCTGTGCGTAGAGGGCAACAATCTGTGCATCTATGTTACGTAATGCTTCGGCATGCTTGCCACGGAATCTACGACTCCAGCCACGGAGGAAAGGAATCTTACCTATCAAGCCCAACACATAGACCACCAAGCCATGACGATAGCCTCTGGAGAACACCCAGAATGCCAAAAGGCAGAACAGGATGATAACACCTAAAACAATACCAATAGCTATGGTCATTGGCATGTCACCAACTAATACTAAGGCCAAATAGATAAAGATGCTGACGAACCAAAACCAAAAGTGGGCAAAGAAGTGCATCATCGCATAGAGGATGACACTCGATGTAGCATGCTGATTGTCGATATCTTTCGACAACTCCATAATGCGATAAGGTTCTCCGCCAAGTCCACCAACTGGTGTGGCATAGTTCAAGGCATAGCCAGTAATAGTGAGACGATAGATGCGCCAAAAACTGATTGGTGCCTTAGTGCCGATATTTCCTTCGATGATGGCTTTCCACGCAAAGGCATTCAGTCCGTAGACAATAAACCAAATACCTAAGATGGGCAACAGCCAATAACCTGCATGACAAAGATGTCCCCACAACTCAACGAAACTAACGTCGAAGGTGAACAGCATGACAACGCATGCTGCACAGCCAAGGAAGAAGAACAGGTTATTCAGTCGTTGCTTAGTCCAGACCATCGGCTATCTTCTTACAGAATGATTCGTGACGACGATTTACATAATAGTATAGCATTCCCATGCCTACTATTTCCCACACGAAGTTCATGGCGGGAACATCAAGCAGACAGAACAGGAACAACCAGAAAGAACGGAAGTTGAAAGTCAGCAGACCATTCCAGAAGATAACGGGCAAGGAATAGTCATGAAACTCCTTACGAATCGTCTCTGGGACATAGTCAATAGAGCCGAACTTACTGCGCAGTTTCTGCATCAGACGCTGGAACTGAGGAGTAACTCCTTCCTGCTTCTTGGTGTAGTCGATGTACGACTTCTGAAAGTAGCGCTCACCCCAGCTGCTATTCTCTGGTGTCATCTGGTCGTAGATTTCTTGCTGTCGAACTGAGTTGTCTAACTCAGAGCCTTTCTCTCCTTTCAGGAAGAAAAGGTGAATCTGAATATAGTAATCTGCCAAGCGCTGCTGACCAGCCAATCCCATAATACCTGAGATAAGACCAAGTACAAATACAACACCAGTAGCAATCAGCGTATTCTCCGTAGTATTCTCTATACCTAACCATCCGAACTCGATATCGTGATGCAGATAGAAACGGTATACCAGCATTACGTAGATGGGAGTGAACCAGGCAAAACCAGCCACACCATCGAGAATGCGACCAATACGGCTCTTCTTGCCAGACATGCGGGCCAGCTGACCGTCAGTACAATCGAAGATATCGGCAATCATCAACAATACGATGGCAATGATGTTCATCATCAATCCCCACGTACCGCTATAGTGGAAACTACCGCAGGCAAAGAAGAATGCACTGGCAGCACCAATAATCATAGACCAGATGGTTACCGTGTTAGGATGTACGTCGAAGCGATTGAACGCCAACGCACAATAATAACAGAAAGGACGGATGACATGGAGGTCAAGCCAGTCTTCCGTCTCTGATGATTTCAGGGTTGCTTTAAATCCTTCGGTCATTTCTTGTAAGCTTCGTAACACTTCTTGATGGTATCACAAACTACTTGCGTCTGTTCCTTACGACCGAGCGTAATACGCAAGCACTCTTCCAAGCCCTTATCACCCATGAACTTAATCTTGTAGTCCTGAACCTTCAAGGCTTCCATCAAAGATTCCTTGATAGCAATAGGATACTTAATCAGGATGAAGTTTGCAACCGACTTATATACTTTGAAGCCAGGCAGAGAGCCCAACTCTTTTTTATACAACTGACGTCCCCACTCCATATCGTCTGCTACATGACGATAGTGTTCATCGCTCTCCAAAGCAGCCAAAGCAACAGCCTCTGAGAAGCGGTTGTAGCCTAGATACTTGTTGATATAGCTAAGGAACTGATCATGACCTTTACCGATGAAGCCGAAACCACAACGCAGACCAGGCAGACCATAGAACTTAGACAGTGTGCGAGAGATAATCAGGTTAGAATACTTGTTCACCAAAGGAGCGATATAATCTGTATCTGAAGTGATAAAGCTTGCGTAAGCCTCGTCAACCAATACCATTGTATCGCTGGGGATATTCTCCATGATGCGACCAATCTCCTCTGAGGTAAGGCTGTTACCTGTGGGATTGTTAGGTGAAGCCAACAACAGCATACGAGGATGGATACGGTTAGTATATTCGATAACCTCATCTACATGGTAGGCAAAAGTATCTTCCTGCTCATACAGGGGATACATCTCGAACTCACCATCGCACTCGCTGGCTACACGGTTGTAGTACCACCAAGAGAACTCTGGAATCAAGATCTTCTTGTTATCACCCTTGGTCAGGAAATAGTGTATGGCATTCTTCAAAATGTCCTCACCACCATAGGCCAACAGCACCTGTTCTTCAGGTACACCGTAAATCTCGCTGACGCGTACAGAGATGACGCTCTTCTTACCCTGGTCGTAGATGCGGGTATAGAAGCACAAATCCTTAGCATCGAAGTTCTTTACAGCGTCAAGCACCTTCTGGCTTGGCTCAAAATTGAATTCGTTTCTATCAAGATAATTCATTGTATGTTATTTTATTTCAGCCTGCAAAGATACGAATAAGTGAGCACAATACAAAACAAATAAAGTTATTTTTTGTTTTTTATTGTCGAACAAAAGTATCTTCGACAAAGTCAGAGATACTAATAAGTGAGCACAATACAAAATAAAAAACATATTTTTTAATGTTTAATATCGAGAGAGTATTTTCGATAAAGTCAACTGCTCGGAGTATTTACGCATAATACTCGACGAATTTACGCATAATTCAAGGAGAATTTACGCATAATTCTCTTGGCAATCAGCATGAAGGCCAAAAGGCTGATTGAGAATCAGCGATAAAGGGTTAATAATTACGAAAAGACAACGAGTAAAGGAGGACTTTTTGAGAACTTTTTATATCTTTGCACTATGAAAAAGTGGAGAATATTATTGCTGACTTGTTTGGTATCTGTTTCACTACAAGCCGCAGACTACGTGAGAACGCAAACTGGTATTAACCTATCATCACCTAAAGGTAACCTACGTATCGACTTTATCACACCCGACATCGTGAGGGTGCGCTATACCCAGGAAACAACCTTCTTGGGCAATGGCACAATAGCATGCTTGGAGCGCAAGGAGGAGAGAATACCATTTACTATCAAGGAGGAGAAAGGAAGGGTTGTTGCCACTTCCGACAGCGTATCAGTAAACATTGACCTGAAGACGCAAGCCATCAGCTTCTACGACACCAAGACGGGACGCTTGCTATTGCAAGAAGCCAATAGTCCTCGTCACTGCGAGCGCATCGTGGAGGAGAAGGTTACCTACGACGAGAAGACGAAGCGCACCGTAGAGACGGCCGACGGAAAGAAGGAGGTGATGGATGTGTTGCGAAGAGATACCATCGGATATACATGGAAACTGAGCAACCACTTTGTATTCCAAAATGGAGAAGCGCTATACGGACTAGGTTCGCACATGGAGGACTATCTGAACTTGCGAGGCAAGACACAATACCTTTGTCAGCACAACCTGAAGGCGATGGTGCCCGTTATCAATTCGACAGCAGGGTATGGTCTGCTGTTTGATGCGGGATGCAGCATGCTGTTTACGGATGAAGGCAAGGATAGTTATGTGGAGCTGGAGGCCGCAAAGGAGATAGACTACTACATGATGAAGGGAGCAACGATGGACCGCGTGGTAAGTCAATATCGACTGCTAACGGGCGACGTACCCATGTTGCCACAGTATATGTTTGGCTATATCCAGTCGAAAGAGCGCTATACTAGTTCTGACGAGCTGATGTCGGTAGTGGCAGAGTATCGCCGCAGACAGGTGCCTCTGGATGTTATCGTACAAGACTGGAACTACTGGCCACAGGGATGGGGATACATCAAGATGGACCCTCGCTACTATCCTAATCGTAAGCTGTTGGCCGACTCCATACACGCCATAAATGCGCACCTGATGGTATCGATATGGCCCAACCCAAGCTACTGTCCACAGGCTGACGACTTTGCACAGCGTGGCATGATGTTGTCGCACTCGGTATATGACGCCTTCAACCCATTGGCTCGACGCCACTATTGGAAGTATGTGAACGATGAGTTCTTCAGTCAGGGTTTTGATGCGTGGTGGTGCGACTGTACTGAGCCACTGGATGCCGACTGGAACATGCGCCCGAAGAGTTATGGGTGGGACAACCACAAGGAGCGCTGGCAGGGTAACACGCAACTGCTGAGCGATGCTTTGGGAGCCGAACGTGCCGCTGTATTCTCACTGAACCACTCACGAGGACTCTACGAGAACCAACGACTGACCACCAGCGAGAAGCGTGTGGTGAATCTGACACGCTCTAGCTTTGCAGGACAACAGCGCTATGCCACCATCACTTGGAATGGCGACACGCATGCCTCATGGAAGTCGTTTGCACAACAGATTCCCGCAGGACTGAACTTCATGGCTACTGGTTGCAACTACTGGACGGTGGATGTGGGAGCATTCTTCACGACAAAAGACCCACGATGGTTCCACGATGGAGCCTTCCAGGCGGGTGTCAACGACTTAGGCTATCGCGAGTTCTACACGCGCATGTTCCAATATGCTACGTTCTTACCGTTACTGCGCAGTCACGGCACTGATACACCGCGCGAGATATGGAACTTCGGTAAGGAGGGGGAACCTTTCTATGAGGCAATACTAAAGATGATACACTTGCGCTATCAGTTGTTGCCTTATATCTACTCAATGGCCGACGAGGTAACCAACCAGCGCTATACAATGACTCGCCTGCTAGCGTTCGACTTTGCGAACGATGCAGAGGTGCTAGACTTGAAAGATGAGTTTATGTTCGGTCCTTCGCTGCTGGTATGTCCTATCACCACACCGATGTACTACGAGAGTGGTTCTAAGCCCCTCACGGTAGCGAAACAGCGCAGTGTATATCTGCCTAAGAAGGGGGATAACAAATGGTTTGACTTCTGGACAGGAAAAGTGTATGAGGGCGGACAGCGCATCATGGCTGACGCAGCGATAGACAAACTGCCGGTATTTGTGCGCGAAGGCAGCATCCTGCCCATGGGACCCGTAGTGCAATATGCAAGCGAAAGCAAAGGAAAGACTATCGATATACATATCTATCCTGGCAACGACGCACACTTCACCCTTTATAGCGATGAGAACGACTCGTATCGCTATGAGCAGGGCCTATGCCAGCGCATACAACTAGACTGGAATAACAAGCGCCACACACTGACTATCGGCCAGCGCGAAGGCAGTTACGAGGGTATGCCTGAAAAGCAGACCTTCCGCATCATCCTGCATCACCACAATGGCACTACCACCCAACGTGAGGTACAATACACAGGAAAAGCCATCAACTCTTCTATCAAATAAGGTAGAAGAGTTTCTTTTCTACAAAAGAAATACAAAACAAAGAAATAGGGCGTTGTCGAATGACAACGCCCTACTCTATTGAGATCTTTCAATCGAAATATTACTCAGCCTTTGCCTCTTCAGCAGCAGCCTCGGCAGCAGGAGCTTCCTCAGCCTTAGGAGCCTCCTCTACTGCGGGAGCCTCGGTCTTAGGAGCAGCCTTGCGTGAACGACGAGTCTTCTTCTCTGCCTTAGGAGTCTTGAGCATATTCTCATCGAAGTCAACAAGCTCGATGAAAGCGATATCAGCAGCGTCGCCCTGACGGCTTCCAAGCTTGATGATGCGGGTGTAACCACCGGGACGGTCACCGACCTTCTGAGCTACGATACCGAAGAGCTCTTTCAGAGCCTCTTTGTTCTGCAGGTAGCTGAATACAACACGACGGCTGTTGGTGCTATCGTCCTTTGAGCGCGTGATGAGTGGCTCAACATATTTCTTAAGTGCCTTTGCCTTGGCGAGGGTCGTAGTGATTCTTTTGTGCATGATCAGAGAGATGGCCATGTTGGCAAGCATGGCACGGCGGTGATCAGCAGTACGGCCCAGATGATTGAATTTCTTTCCGTGTCTCATTTTTTACTTTTTTTCTTTTGTGGACAACTATCAACTGTCAATTATCAATTGCCAATTATTCTTTGTCCAGTTTGTACTTTGAAATATCAGTTCCAAACGACAGATTCAGACTCTCGAGCAAATCATCAAGCTCAGTGAGCGATTTCTTACCGAAGTTGCGGAACTTGAGGAGGTCGGTCTTGTTGTACTGTACGAGATCACCAAGGGTCTCTACATCAGCAGCCTTCAGACAGTTGAGAGCACGAACTGAGAGGTTCATATCTACCAACTTAGTCTTCAGCAACTGGCGCATGTGCAGTACTTCCTCATCGAACTCCTGGTTACCCTCTACATCAGTGTTCTCCAGTGTAATCTTCTCATCAGAGAAGAGCATGAAGTGATAGATGAGAATCTTGGCAGCCTCTTTCAGGGCATCCTTCGGGTGAATGGAACCATCCGTTGTTACCTCAAGCACGAGCTTATCGTAGTCAGTCTTCTGCTCAACACGATAAGGCTCTACGCTATACTTAACGTTACGGATTGGAGTGTAGATTGAGTCAATGGCTATCACGTTGACATCGGTACAGAACTCGCGATTCTCATCAGCGGGAACGTAGCCGCGGCCCTTATTGATAGTCAGGTCAATCTGCATCGAAGCTTTGGAATCTAAATGACAAATCACCAAATCGGGATTTAACACTTCAAATCCAGTCAGATACTTGCCTATATCACCGGCTTTAAACTCGGTAGAATTCTCGACAGTGATGGAGACTTTCTCGTTCTCGAATTCTTCCACTACTTGCTTGAACCTAACTTGCTTCAGGTTCAAGATAATGTTGGTTACATCTTCCTTTACACCAGGTACTGATGAGAACTCATGCTCTACGCCTGCAATACGGATAGTATTGATGGCATAACCCTCAAGTGAAGAAAGAAGAATGCGGCGCAGGGCATTACCGATGGTAACGCCGAAACCGGGCTCCAAAGGACGGAATTCGAATTTACCGAACTTGTCCGTAGCCTCCAACATTACGACTTTATCAGGTTTTTGAAATGCTAATATCGCCATTAATTTAAATGATTTTAGTTCTTAGAGTACAACTCAACGATTGACTGTTCCTTAATGTTCTCGGGAATGTCTGCGCGCTCAGGCATGTGGAGGAACTTACCACCCTTCTGAGCCTCGTCCCACTCAATCCAAGGATACTTGCTGTGGTTGAAACCTGCAAGTGCAGCCTCGATAACTTCGAGAGACTTAGCCTTCTCGCGAACGGCAACAATCATTCCAGGCTTAACCTGGAAAGAAGGAATGTTGACAACCTTACCGTCAACAGTAATGTGCTTGTGACCAACGAGCTGACGAGCAGCAGCGCGGGTTGGAGCAATACCAAGACGATATACTACATTGTCCAGACGGCTCTCAAGCAACTGGAGCAGCACCTCACCGGTGATACCCTCAGCCTTAGCGGCCTTCTCGAACAGAATACGGAACTGGCGCTCAAGAACACCATAAGTGTACTTGGCTTTCTGCTTCTCTGCCAACATGACAGCATACTCCGACTGCTTGCGGCGACGGTTGTTGCCATGCTGTCCAGGAGGGAAGTTTCTCCTAGACAAAACTTTGTCCGGGCCGAAGATGGCTTCTCCAAATCGGCGGGCAATTTTTGATTTCGGTCCAATATATCTTGCCATAATATAAAAATAAATTCTTTGTGACTAGTTGTGATTATACGCGGCGACGTTTAGGAGGACGACAGCCATTGTGTGGCAGTGGAGTAACGTCTACAATCTCTACTACCTCGATACCTGCACCATGTACGGCACGGATAGCAGACTCACGACCGTTACCGGGACCCTTAACGTAAGCCTTCACCTTGCGCAGACCAAGATCAAAAGCGACCTTAGCGCAATCCTCGGCAGCCATCTGGGCAGCATATGGTGTGTTCTTCTTAGAACCACGGAAGCCCATCTTACCGGCTGAAGACCAAGAAATAATCTGACCCTCGTCATTAGCGAGAGATACAATGATGTTATTGAAAGAGCTGTGTACGTGGAGCTGGCCGATGGCGCTAACCTTCACGTTACGCTTCTTTGAAGTGACTGTTTTCTTTGCCATAATTCTTTTAATCTTTAAAGTTAATGTTTAATAGAATTACTTCGTGGCCTTCTTCTTGTTAGCAACAGTCTTCTTCTTACCCTTACGAGTACGAGCATTGTTCTTTGTGCTCTGACCACGTACAGGCAGACCGTTACGATGACGGACTCCACGATAGCAACCAATATCCATCAGTCGCTTGATATTCAACTGGATCTCACTACGAAGATCACCTTCTACTTTGAATTCAGCGCCGATAATTTCACGGATCTTGGCAGCCTGGTCGTCACTCCATTCGTTGACTTTCAGGTCGCGGCTCACGCCGGCCTTGTCCAAAATCTTTGCTGAACTACTTCGACCGATACCATAGATATAGGTCAATGCGATTTCGCCACGCTTCTCTTGGGGCAAATCTACTCCAACAATTCTTATTGCCATTTGTTAAACTAAAAAATAATGATAATAAAATTCGAATTTTTGCTAAAAAGCATGCAAAGGTACGCAGAATTTCCGAGACTCCGCTACCTTTTTATGCTTATTTAACATAAAACTTTAACCCTGACGCATCTTGTACTTAGGGTTCTTCTTGTTAATTACGAACAAACGACCCTTACGACGTACGATTTTGCAGTCGGGAGTACGCTTCTTCAATGATGCTCTTGTCTTCATTTTATTTGGTCTCCTATTTATTTGTATCTAAATACAATTCGTCCTTTAGTCAGGTCGTAGGGACTCATCTCTACTTTGACCTTGTCACCAGGAAGTATCTTAATGTAGTGCATACGCATCTTACCCGAGATGTGGGCGATGATGGGCACTCCATTCTCTAATTCTACTCGGAACATAGCATTTGATAATGCTTCTACGATTGTTCCGTCTTGCTCAATAGCTCCTTGTTTTGCCATAAAT
Organism: Prevotellaceae bacterium HUN156; assembly: GCA_900119285.1. GTDB lineage: Bacteria > Bacteroidota > Bacteroidia > Bacteroidales > Bacteroidaceae > Prevotella. Next base: position 45,333 of record FPIT01000011.1, on the reverse strand, counting down.
GCTAATATAGTTTTCCTTCTATGTTTTCTACTTCTTCGAATGAAGATAATATCTCTGCCTGTCCCTTGCGCACAGCAATGGTATGTTCGAAGTGAGCTGCTGGTTTTCCATCGCGGGTGCGAATAGTCCAGCGATCCTGTCCGTCCAACCAGATATCGCGCTTGCCCATAGTAATCATCGGCTCAATGGCGATGCACATATTGGCTTTCAGCATGATACCATTACCTCTGCGTCCGTAGTTAGGAACTGATGGATCTTCGTGCATCTCGTGACCGATACCGTGACCTGTCAACTCGCGTACAACTCCATATCCATGAGCTTCGCAATGCTCTTGTACAGCACTACCGATGTCTCCCAGATGCTTTCCTGCTACGGCATTCTCTATACCTTTATATAGAGATTCCTTCGTAACGCGAAGCAACTCTTTTACCTCTTCGCTGACTTCTCCGACACAGAATGTATAGCAGGAGTCACCACAGAAGCCATTGAGCAGCGTACCGCAGTCGACGGAAATGATGTCGCCATCCTTTAATATCGTTGTGTCATTAGGCACTCCGTGGACTACGGCATCGTTTACCGAGGTGCAGATGCTGGCGGGAAACGGCCCTCCATAAGGATTGGGGAAACCCTTAAATGTGGGGATTGCTCCATTGTCGCGAATAAATTCGTCGGCAATCTTATCCAATTGGAGGGTCGTTACACCAGGCTTGATATGCTTTGCTAACTCGCCAAGAGTCTTACCAACGAGTTGGTTAGCTTGGCGCATCAGCTCTATTTCATCTTCAGTCTTCAGAAATATCTTCATACTGGAGCTTAGTAGGCACTTACTCCGCCACGTCCGTGGATACGACCTGAATTGAGCAGACCGTCGTAGTGACGCATGAGCAGATGACTCTCAATCTGCTGGAGAGTGTCGAGCACAACACCAACAAGAATCAGCAGAGATGTTCCACCGAAGAACTGAGAGAAAGAATCCTGCACATTGAGCAGTCCTGCGAGAGCGGGCATGATGGCGATGAAGGCGATGAACAGCGAACCAGGAGCGGTGATGCGTGACATCACTTCGTCGATGAAGTCTGCTGTTGGCTTACCAGGCTTAATGCCAGGGATGAAGCCATTGTTACGTTTCATGTCTTCAGCCATCTGCGTGGGATTGAGCGTGATGGCAGTATAGAAATAGGTGAATGCGATAATCAGGAATGCAAAGATGATATTGTAAGTCCAGCTGTGATGATCCAGCAATGAACGTACGAACCAACTTGCGTTCTCTGGAGCTGCATACTGTACGAAAGCCAATGGAATGAACATCAGAGCCTGAGCAAAGATGATAGGCATCACATTAGCTGCGAAGAGCTTCAGAGGAATATACTGACGAGCACCACCATACTGCTGGTTGCCAACAAGACGCTTAGCATACTGTACGGGAATCTTGCGGACACCCTGTACGAGTACAATCGCTGCGCATACAACCAAATAGAGAATGATAATCTCAACGAGGAACATCACGAGACCACCACCAGTGATAGCGGTGAAGCGAGAAGTTACCTCCTGAATGAACGCCTGTGGCAGACGTGCAATGATACCGATCATAATGATCAGTGAGATACCATTTCCTATACCCTTATCCGTAATGCGCTCACCCAACCAAAGGATGAACATACTTCCAGCTGCCAAGATAATAGTGGCCGGGAATACGAATACCGTCCAACTGATACCTGAAGACAGGGCTGTGCCGGACGTCATCTTCAGATTGATGAGGTAACTCGGTGCCTGGAACAGCAGGATAGCTACTGTCAGGTACCGAGTATAAGTCATAATCTTTTTACGGCCGCTTTCACCCTCACGCTGCATCTTCTGGAAATAAGGTACAGCGACAGCCAAAAGCTGCATAACGATAGAAGCAGAGATGTAAGGCATGATTCCGAGCGCAAAGATAGATGCGTTGGAAAATGCACCACCAGAGAACATATCCAGCAGTGACATCAGACCGCCGGCAGTCTGTGACTGCAGCTTGTCCAACATTGCAGGGTTAATACCAGGAAGTACTACGAATGAGCCGAAACGATAAATCGCTACAAACAGCATTGTAATGAGGATGCGCTGGCGCAGGTCCTCGATCTTCCAAATGTTCTTCAGTGTCTCTATTAACTTCTTCATTGTATTTTTAGATTATTGTTGCGTTACCACCAACTGCCTTGATAGCCTCTTCGGCAGTCTTTGAGAATGCATTTGCTTCAACGTCAATCTTTGCTTTCAGTTCACCGTTACCAAGAACCTTAACCAGTTCCTTGCCACTTGTCAGGCCGGCAGCAACCAGCTCTGCAATGCCAATCTTGGTAAGATTCTTCTCCTCTGCCAGCTTCTGCAGAGTAGAGAGGTTCACAGCAAAGTACTCCTTGTGGTTAATGTTCTTGAAACCGAACTTAGGAACACGACGCTGCAGTGGCATCTGACCACCTTCGAAACCAATCTTCTTCTTGTAACCTGAACGAGCCTTGGCACCCTTGTGACCACGAGTAGAGGTACCACCGAGACCAGAACCAGGTCCACGGCCGATTCTACGACGTGAATGTGTAGAGCCCTCAGCTGGCTTTAAAGTATGTAGTTTCATAATCGTATCTGTTTTAAATTGTCATTAAATTAATCGATCACTTCCACCAGGTGATGTACCTTGCGGATCATACCGCGGATAACGGGGGTATCCTCCTTCTCTACAACCTGAGAAATCTTGTGAAGACCCAGGGCATTGAGGGTACGCTTCTGATCTACGGGATAACCGATCTTGCTCTTAATCTGCTTAATCTTAATTGTTGCCATAGTTCTAGCCTCCTTTATCCTCTAAATACTTTATCCATACTGATACCACGAGTACCTGCAATGGTGTACGCATCGCGCATCTGACTCAGAGCGGCGATAGTAGCCTTTACCAGGTTGTGGGGGTTTGAAGAGCCCTTCGACTTAGCGAGGACATCCTTTACACCAACACTCTCAAGCACGGCACGCATAGCACCACCGGCAACAAGACCGGTACCGGCTGCGGCCGGACGAAGGAATACCTGAGCACCGCCGAAGCGTGCCTCCATCTCGTGAGGAATGGTACCCTTCAGTACGGGAACCTTAACCAGATTCTTCTTAGCTGCCTCGACACCCTTGGCGATAGCGGCGGTAACTTCACCTGCCTTACCAAGTCCCCAGCCGATTACGCCATTGCCGTCACCGACAACAACGATGGCTGCGAAAGTAAAGGTGCGACCTCCCTTTGTTACCTTGGTAACACGGTTGATGGCAACCAGTCTGTCTTTTAATTCAACGTCACTATTTACTTTAACTCTGTTCATTGCCATAATCGTTTAAAAATTAAGTCCACCTTTACGAGCTGCATCAGCGAGTGACTTCACACGGCCGTGATAGAGATAACCGTTACGGTCGAAGACAACTGACTCAACGCCAGCCTCCTTAGCCTTAGCGGCAATCATCTCACCAACCTTGGCAGCCTGCTCAATCTTTGGCATAGCCTCGAGGCCAGCAGAAGATGCAGATGCAAGTGTTTTACCTTCCAAATCGTTAATCACCTGAACGTAGATCTGCTTATTGCTGCGGAATACGCTCATGCGAGGACGCTCGGCAGTACCGAATACGCTCTTACGAATTCTATATTTGATCTTAATTCGTCTTTCAATCTTCTTTGTTGTCATAATTCTTTCTTCTTTTAATTGTTATTAGAATTACTTAGCTGAAGCTGACTTACCCGACTTACGACGGATAACCTCGCCCTTGAACAAGATACCCTTACCCTTGTAAGGCTCAGGCATACGGAAAGAACGAATCTTAGCGCAAATCATACCCAGCAGCTGCTTGTCGCATGACTCCAGAATGATCTGAGGATTCTGGTTACGCTCCATCTTGGTCTCTACCTTAACCTCCTTAGGAAGCTGGATGAAGATGGGGTGAGTATAACCGAGAGAGAACTCGATGATGTTACCCTGGTTAGAAACACGGTAACCAACACCTACCAGCTCCATCTCCTTCTTATAGCCTTCGCTCACACCAACAACCATGTTGTTGACCAAAGCACGATACAGACCGTGGAAAGCCTGCTTCTGCTTTACGTTTACGGGGCTGTTCTCATCAATCTCAAATGTTACTTGACCATCGGCGATATTAACCTTGATAGAAGGATCAACCTTCTGTGAAAGTTCGCCCTTAGGACCTTTTACTGTAACAACACTGTCCTGACCCTGAGTAACGGTTACTCCTGCAGGGATGCTAATTGGCAATTTTCCTATTCTTGACATATTCGAATCCTCCAATTAATAAACGTAGCAAAGCACCTCACCGCCGATCTTCAGCTGAGAAGCCTCTTTGTCTGTCATTACACCCTGAGACGTGGATAAGATAGCGATACCCAGTCCGTTAATTACTCTCGGCATGTTCTTGTAACCAGTGTACTTACGAAGACCTGGTGTTGACACGCGCTTCAGGCACTTGATGGCATTAGCCTTAGTGGCAGGGTCATACTTCAAGGCAACCTTGATAGTACCCTGAGGGCCGTCCTCTACGAACTTGTAGTTCAGAATGTAGCCCTTCTCGAAGAGGATCTTAGTGATTTCCTTCTTCAAGTTAGACGCAGGAACCTCAACCACGCGGTGGTTGGCCATGATGGCGTTTCTGAGTCTGGTCAGATAATCTGCTATTGGATCTGTCATAAAATAAATTGTTTAATTAATCGGGACTACCCCGACAATATTAAATAAAATAAATTCTCTATTCTTCTCGGAGATGATTACCAGCTAGCCTTCTTTACGCCTGGAATCAGACCGTTTGATGCCATCTCACGGAACTGGATACGGCTGAGACCGAACTGGCGCATATATCCCTTGGGACGACCAGTGATCTTGCAGCGGTTGTGCAGACGAATGGGGTTAGCGTTCTTGGGGATAGCCTGCAGTGCGCGAGCAGCCTCGTAAGCAGCAGCGGGATCCTCAGATGTTGCGATAATCTTCTTCAAGGCTGCACGCTTTTCAGCGTAACGGGCAACGAGCTTAGCGCGCTTTACCTCACGAGCCTTCATTGATTCTTTTGCCATATCTCTTAATCGTTTTTAGCGTTCTTAAATGGCAGACCAAAGGCCTTCAGCAGTGCGAAACCTTCCTCGTCGGTCTGAGCAGACGTTACGAAGGTAATGTTCATACCCTGAATGCGGTCTACAGTGTCAATGTTAATCTCAGGGAAGATAATCTGCTCCTGAATACCGAGGGTATAGTTACCACGGCCATCGAACTTGCTCTCAATACCCTTGAAGTCGCGGATACGGGGCAGAGCCACGCGAACGAGCTTCTCCAGGAATTCATACATGCGCTCACGACGCAGAGTTACCATAACACCGATAGGCATCTTCTTACGGAGCTTGAAGTTGGCGATATCCTTCTTAGAGTAGGTAGCTACAGCCTTCTGACCGCAGATAGTGGTAATCTCGTTGATAGCTACGTCGATGATCTTCTTGTCCTGAGTAGCATCACCCAGACCCTGGTTGATGACGATCTTCTTCAGGACGGGAACCTGCATCTTAGAGCTATAGTTGAACTGCTTCTCCAATGCCGGAGCAATCTGCTCGACATAGGTCTTCTTCAATTGTGCTGTATTTGCCATTACTTAATCTCCTCCCCTGACTTTTTAGCGATACGAACGACGTTCTTACCCTCGTGCTTGATGCTTACGCGAGTAGCCTTGCCGCTCTTCGGATCGATGAGACTTAAATTAGATACGTGAATAGGAGCTTCCTGCTTCACGATACCACCCTGTGGGTTCTTAGCGCTCGGCTTAGTGCTCTTAGAGACCATGTTCACGCCCTCTACGATGGCACGCTGCTTCTCTACGAGAACCTGGAGCACTTTACCAGTCTTGCCCTTGTCCTCACCGGCCAGGACCATGACTGTATCGTTTTTTCTAATATGTAACTTAGCCATTACTTCTTACTTTTTATGATTTAAAGAACCTCAGGTGCCAGTGATACAACCTTCATGTTTACGGCACGAAGCTCACGGGCTACGGGGCCGAAGATACGGCTGCCGCGGAGCTCACCAGCGTTGTTCAGGAGTACGCAAGCGTTATCATCGAAGCGGATGTATGAACCATCGGCGCGACGGATTTCCTTCTTGGTACGAACAACCAGAGCCTTAGACACTGCACCCTTTTTAACGTCACTTGTGGGGATTGCGTTCTTGATAGCAACAACAATCACGTCACCTACGCTTGCATAACGGCGGCGGGTACCACCCAGCACACGGATGCAGAGTGCCTCGCGTGCACCGCTGTTGTCAGCTACGGTAAGTCTTGTTTCTGTCTGTATCATATTTACTTAGCCTTTTCTACGATTTGTACTAATCTCCATCTCTTTGTCTTTGACAGAGGACGGGTTTCCATAATGAGTACGGTATCACCTACCTGAGCCTCATTCTTCTCATCGTGAGCATGGTACTTCTTTGTCTTCTGGACAAACTTACCATAAATAGGGTGCTTCTCCTTGAACTTAGCTGCAATAACAATGGTTTTATCCATTTTGTTGCTGATAACGACACCCTGTCTTGTCTTTCTTAAATTTCTTGTTTCCATCTGGACCATTATTATTTGTTAAGTTCTCTCTGACGGAGTTCTGTCTGCATACGTGCGATGTCACGACGTGCTTTCTTAATCTGTGATGGATTCTCCATAGGAGTTACTGCGTGGTTCAGCTTCATCTGATCGTAGCTGGCAACAGCAGCCTCCAGCTTCTCGGCCAATTCTTTGGTCTCGAGACCTTTAATTTCTGTCATCTTCATAGCTTAAGCGTTTTTATCGTAATCGCGTCTAATAACAAACTTAGTCTTCACGGGCAGCTTCTGAGCGCCGAGGCGAAGAGCCTCCTTGGCAATCTCGAAGGGAACGCCCTCAACTTCAAAGAGGATACGACCCGGTGTAACAGGTGCTACCCATCCTGCGGGGTCACCCTTACCTTTACCCATACGTACATCTGCAGGCTTGCGAGTGATGGGTTTATCCGGGAAGATGCGAATCCAAACCTGACCTTCACGGTTCATATAACGGTTGATGGCAACACGAGCTGCCTCAATCTGGCGGCTGTCAATCCATTTAGCATCAAGTGTCTTGATACCGAATGAGCCGAAAGCCAGCTGCGTACCACGGTGAGCGTTGCCTTTATTGCCACGTCCATCCTGCGGTCTTCTATATCTTACTCTTTTGGGTTGTAACATGATAGCTTCTTACTTTAACAGTTAATTACTTTTTCTTGTTGCGGAAACGTCTGCCACCACCGTTGTTACCACCGTTAGAGCGGCCATTGCTCTTTTCCTGAGTGAAGTTAGGAGCCAAGTCAACTTTTCCATAAACCTCACCACGGCAGATCCATACCTTCAGACCGAGGATACCTACCTTAGTGAGGGCCTCTGCCTGACAGTAATCGATGTCAGCACGGAAGGTGTGCAGTGGAGTACGACCTTCCTTGATCATCTCGCTACGTGCGATTTCAGCGCCGTTCAGACGACCTGAGATCTGCACCTTAATACCCTCTGCTCCAGCGCGCATAGTGTTAGCCACAGCCATCTTGATAGCACGACGGTAAGCAATCTTACCCTCTACCTGGCGAGCGATGTTGTTGGCTACGATGTTTGCATCGAGCTCGGGCTTCTTAACCTCAAAAATATTAATCTGAATCTCCTTGTCGTAGAGTTTCTTCAGCTCTTCCTTGAGCTTATCGACATCCTGACCACCCTTACCAATGACCAGACCCGGACGGGCTGTACAGATGGTGATGGTAACCAGCTTCAGCGTGCGCTCGATGACAATCTTCGAGATGCTAGCCTTGGCCAGACGCTCGTTCAGATACTTACGGATTTTCTGATCCTCAACCAGGTTATCTCCGAAGTTCTTGCCTCCGAACCAGTTTGAATCCCAACCCTTGATGATACCAAGGCGGTTGCTAATTGGATTTACTTTCTGTCCCATACCTTTTCTTAATCATTAGTTTTAGCGTCAACAAACAGAGTTACGTGGTTCGAACGCTTACGGATACGATAACCACGGCCCTGAGGTGCCGGTCTCATACGTTTCATTGTCACACCCTCGTCGACAAAGACGCGGCTGATATACAGTTCGCCGTCTTCTGCCTTGCGGTCATTCTTGGCCTCCCAGTTGGCGATAGCCGAGCGGAGAAGCTTCTCTACATTCTCTGAAGCAGCCTTCTTCGAGAAACGCAGCACACCGAGTGCGCGATTTACCTCCATACCGCGAATCATGTCAACAACATAACGCATCTTACGAGGTGAAGAGGGACAGCCTTTCAGCTTTGCAAAGTACTGTGTCTTATTGGCTGCTTTTCTTTTTTCAGCCGCTAATCTTTTTCTTGCTCCCATATTTAATTTTTTCTTTTTTAATCTTTAATTCCCTGGAGCTTACTTCTTGTTACCAGCATGGCCACCGAAACGACGTGTGGGTGAGAATTCGCCCAGCTTGTGTCCTACCATGTTCTCGGTAATGTAAACAGGGATAAATTTGTTTCCGTTATGAACTGCAACAGTATGTCCCACGAAATCGGGGCTAATCATTGAAGCTCTGGCCCATGTCTTCACGACGGTCTTCTTACCGCTCTCATTCATAGCGAGAATCTTCTTCTCGAGAGCGACGTTGATGTATGGACCTTTTTTTAATGAACGACTCATAATTTACTCTTTACTTAACTAAGTGATTACTTCTTGTTAGCTCTTTCGATAATGTACTTATTCGACTGCTTCTTCGGAGCGCGAGTCTTGAGACCCTTAGCGTACAAGCCCTTACGTGAACGAGGATGTCCACCAGACTGACGGCCTTCACCACCACCCATTGGGTGATCATGTGGGTTCATGACAACACCACGGTTGTGAGGACGCTGACCCAACCAGCGTGAGCGACCGGCCTTACCAGACTGCTCAAGAGCGTGGTCAGAGTTACCAACACTACCAATAGTAGCCTTACAAGCAGAGAGAATCTGACGAGTCTCGCCTGAAGGAAGCTTAATCACACAGTAGTTGCCCTCACGAGAGGTCAACTGAGCGAAATTACCAGCCGAACGAACCAGCAGGGCACCCTGTCCGGGACGCAACTCAATGTTGTGAATTACGGTACCCACGGGGATGTTGGCCAGGGGAAGCGCATTACCTACCTCAGGCACTGCGTCTGCACCAGACATCAGAGTTGCACCAACTTCCAGTCCGTTAGGAGCAATGATATAACGTTTCTCACCATCAGCGTAGTACAGAAGAGCGATGCGAGCCGAACGGTTAGGATCGTACTCGATAGTCTTTACTACAGCTGGAACACCATCTTTCTCTCGCTTGAAGTCGATCAGACGATACTTCTTCTTGTGGCCGCCGCCCATGTAGCGGACAGTCATCTTACCGGTGTTGTTTCGACCGCCGGTAGAACGCTTACCGTAAACGAGAGACTTCTCTGGCACGGATGCAGTAATATCCTCGAACGTGCCAATAACCTTGTGTCTTTGACCCGGTGTAACGGGCTTTAATTTACGTACTGCCATTTTTTATTACTGAATATTGCTATAAAAATCAATGCTGTCGCCCTCCTTAAGAGTAACGATTGCTTTCTTGAACGCATTCTTCTGACCTCTCACGAGACCTGCCTTAGTATAGCGGCTAGAGCGCTTACCAGCATAACGAAGCGTATTCACATTCTCAACTGTAACATTGTAGACAGCCTCTACCTCTTTAGCGATCTCAATCTTGTTAGCCTCGGGCTTAACAATGAAACCGTACTTAGGCTGAGCCTTCTTTGTTACTTCCTCACCACGGTGTGCACCAGTCTTGGCCTTGAAAGTTCTCTCTACAGAGCTCTTTTCCGTGATGTTATTCATCTTCTCTGAAATCAGAGGCTTTATAATAAAACTCATAATCCTATTTCAATTATCAATTAAAAATTAACCAAGCACTCCGTCAATAGCCTTCAGAGAGTTCTCAGTCACAACCATGACGTCAGCGTTCAATACCTTATAGGTGTTGACGTTGGCGGCAATGATGCACTCAGCCTTCTCAAGGTTGCGAGCCGACAAATATACATTTTTATTTGCTTCTGGCAAAACCATCAGCAGCTTCTTGCCGTCGACTTTCAGATTTTTTGCAATATTTAAGAATTCTTTTGTCTTAGGAGCTTCCATAGCGAAGTCCTCGATAACAATAATTGCATTCTCCTGAGCCTTGTAAGACAGAGCTGACTTACGAGCCAAAGCCTTAACCTTCTTGTTCAGCTTGAAGCCATAGTCGCGAGGTGTAGGACCAAATACGCGGCCACCACCCTTCAGCAGAGGTGAGTTGATATCACCATGACGAGCGCCACCGCCGCCCTTCTGGCGACCGAGCTTGCGGGTAGAACCAGCGTGCTCACTACGCTCCTTAGCCTTAGCGGTACCCTGACGCTGATTAGCGAGATACTGCTTAACATCCAAATAAATGACGTGATCGTTAGGTTCAATGCCGAAGATAGACTCGTTCAACGTAACCTTACGTCCGGTCTCCTGACCGTTGATATTCAATACGTTAATTTCCATAGCTTACTTCTCAATTAAAACAGTTGAACCATTGAAACCAGCGCAGCTTCCCTTCACAAGGAGCAAATTGTGCTCTGGAATCACCTTTAACACTTTCAGGTTCTGCGTTGTTACGCGGTCGCCACCCATCTGGCCACCCATGCGCATACCCTTGAACACCTTGGCGGGATAAGAACAAGCACCGATAGAACCTGGCTTACGCAGACGGTCGTCCTGACCGTGAGTGCTCTGACCTACACCACCAAAACCGTGGCGCTTAACAACACCCTGGAAACCCTTACCCTTAGAGGTACCTACAACGTCAACAAACTCTGTGTCGTTGAAGAGCTCTACAGTGATTACGTCTCCGAGGTTGTGCTCCTCGTCAAACTTGAACTCGGCCAAGTGGGCCTTTGGTGTTGTACCTGCCTTCTTGAAGATACCCATCATTGCTTTGGTGGTGTTCTTCTCTTTCTTCTCGCCGTAAGCGAGCTGAAGAGCAGCATAACCGTCCTTCTCGACGGTCTTCACCTGAGTAACAACACAAGGACCACATTCGATAACAGTGCACGGTACATTCTTACCGTCGGCACTGAAAACGGAAGTCATTCCGATTTTTCTTCCAATTAATCCTGGCATTTCAGTTTAAAAATTAAAAATAATAATAATAATGTTATTTGAATATATTCTCTTTTTAAGTGCCGTACCACAATTGTATCCGCAAAATACACCTAAAAAGAACCGCACTCACTTCTTCTCACTTGAAGGTTAAGTTGCTCTTTGTCAGCGTATTGTTAGCCTACGGACCAGCGCAATACTCACTTTAGCGGCTGCAAAGGTACATAATTATAATGAGACACGCAACATTTGCCATGGCCAATATAACATTATTTAACTGTTTTAGTTGTTTTTAACCACTACAAATTACTAAAAGAAGAGCAATACCAGCAGTGGAATGGTAATCATTGAGAGCAGTGTAGTGATGAAAGTAGTCTCTGCCATCAGCGAAGTATCCTTCTGATATTTCAGACAGAGGATGGTACCATACGTGGCTACAGGCATCGCAATAACCACCGTATTGATGTTGACCACGAACGGCGAGAATCCCAACAGCGTACATAGGTAATAAACACCTATGGGCAACAGCACCAGTCTGAACAGCGTAGTGGCATATACCGACGTATTACCCATCAGCGCACGCAGGGGCAGGTTCGACATGGAGGAACCGATAATCAGCAGCGCTGCAGGCACCGTAATATTGCCTATCATCGTCAGCGATTGACTTACCCATTCTGGGATATTGTCAATGCGACAGATTACAATCAGCATCGTTAGGTAGGCAGCCAGCATCGGCGTTGAGTAGAGCACCTTCTTCTGGAAGCGACTCTCCTCTACTTCACTCTTACCCGTTATAAGTATCGTTCCGACGGTAAAGACCACAAACGTATTCACCACGTTCAGCACCGCAGCATAGAACACCGCCTCATGACCAAAGATGGATGCCACCACGGGATAACCCATGAAGCCGACGTTGCCGAACATCAGTGCAAAACCGATGATACCCTCATCGTCCTTCTTCTTGGTCAGGTAGCGTGGCAATACGAAAGCCACACCAGTCAGCACGGCATAGGTCACCGCACTGATGAGTAGCAGTGGTAGGATATACTCCCTATCCGGCAGTTCACCCGTCATAGCCGACGACAGAATCAGCGCAGGACACGTCATATTAATCACCAACCTCGACAGTTGTCTGTCGAAGTCGCCACCCAGATATCCCAGTTTACCAGCCGCGTATCCCACGACGACTATAGCAAACAATGTCATCATTACTGTAATCACAGTGCAAAGGTAACCATTTCTTTCCTTGCCACCAACTATTTCCCCCTCATTATTCCTGAATCTATACGCTACAAGAAAATTTTTCTTTGAAAACACTATTCACCTTCACGCGTAACCTTATGTACCATAGAGCGTTAAGCGTGAATAGTATTTTTCGATGTATACGCCACGTACGATTTCGTGTGTGGCGCGTACAGTTTTTTCTTTTTAATTCCGAAAAAGTCGAAAAAGACAAAAAGAACGAAAATATTAGTTTTCGTGTTTTTCGATATTTACGGATATTTTCGGAATAAAAATATATCAGATTTTCGGAATCCCCGTGAATAGTGCCACTTTAGCATCGGAAAAGTGCCACTATTGCAAGGCAAAACAAGCTATATTGACCTCCAAAACAGCAACTTTTCCAATGCTATATAGCCTCTATTCCAACATACGGATAGTTTGACGGCATAATCCAAGGAGAATTTACGCATAATCCAAGGAGTATTTACGCACAATTCTCGAAGCATTTACGCATAATACTTTTCGGATAGCATCCCTCCCCCAGTGGGGGGAGGTTAGGTAGGGGCTACATTCAACTCTGAATACAGCTATTTCGAGGTGCAATACAATAACTATTGAGGTGCGAAAGTAACTAATTGGGCGCTGAGTGTAACTGATTCAGAGTCGAGTGTAGCTAATTCAGAGCAGGGGCAGCCTAATACAGGATAAAGGCAGGCTGACACGATTGCCGAGACAGACTGAAAAACACTATTCACACGTATTGCACTATGACACTGTACGATACGCGTGAAGGTGAATACTTTTTTCAAGCAAAAATCCTTTGTAAGGCATTTATTTAGATGACATATACTTTGTAATCCGCAATGGGATAGGTACTAGTTCCAAGTGTCTTCCCTTCTAATTAATCCAAGAATTCTTTGACCTTAGAAAGGATTTCATTTTCTCCATACGGAAAATATTGGTCATCTATATATGCGTATATCTGCTCATCGATGCTTTCTGCTTCACTATCTTTGTACCCTTTCTCGTCATCGTAAAGTGCAATATTTAGAGAATGAGAACCAATTAATAGTCTAACTCCACTATTAGTAATAACATCCGGAATATCCGCAACCAGATAGTCTTCTCCTTTATATGTAATAGTATTTACCTTTACCATCTTTATTCTTATAAAATAACTAGCTGCAAAGGTAGTCAATTCTGAATAAATGCCCAAGTGTTTTTATCCAACATTACTTTCAATATTAATAATATATGGAGAATACTTTAATTCTCTTGCTTCTTTTCTGATTGTTGAGACAAGAGATTTATCTTCTATAACCTGATTAATTCTAAAAAACCAATATTCATTTCCACGAGGATGGAATCCCAACCTTTTAAGGAATAACTGACTGCATCTTTCTGCTTTACCCGTTACAAGCTCAAATAATTCTACACGCTTACCTCTATGCAGTAATAACCATTTGATAGGTCTAGTTAATTGCCCATATTGCATAGAACCTGGTCTATTATCACCTCTAATATAATAGATTTTCTCCCTTTTTACAATATTGAAATCTGCTTCGCTTTTTACATATCCGATTAGCGCAATATTCATATCGAAACTGGATGACACAGATAAGCATTTTCGAATTGACAATGCAATGTAAAATGCCAAACGAGGCGGAACAGCATTCCCCACCATTTTATATCCATCTATAACTTTATCATATACGAATTTAAAACTGTCTGGGAATGTTTGTATCCTTGCGCACTCTCTTACACTTAGCCTTCGATATAAGCACTCTTTCCCCTTCACAAACTGTCTTTCTTGAGGAGATACATACACCATTTTGGGAGCTTGAGGATGTAGAGGCTCGTTCTTTGCTTGAGCCTGAATAGTAAACGACAGCTCATCCCATCCTCTAACTCTATTCCTTGCCATGAACTTTTTGTCATACGGTCCTGTGTAGTAGTCGTGATTAGGTATAATATTACCCCTTATGTTTACTGTTTCGTTATTATAGGGCGTAGGTGGAATTCTTAGATCACCAATAGCTCTAGTTAAAGTAACAGGATTTGAATCCAACTTTGTCGGAAATAAATATTCGACTCTCAAATCTGTTCGCATGCCAACGATGATAACTCTTAGACGTTCTTGTGGTATTTGAAAATCGGCAGCATTCATTAGTTCATATTTGACAATGTATCCTGCATCACGAAAGAGATTGAGAAACTCATTGAAAGCATCAAAGTGCCTTGCCGTCACCATTCCAGGAACATTTTCCATAATAAAGAACTTAGGTCTTTTGTCCTTTACAATACGGATGTAATCATAGATTAGTTTCCCCCTGTCATCTTCAATTCCTAGGCTTTTTCCTCCAAGGCTCCATGATTGACATGGAGGTCCACCAATAATTCCATCACAATCAGGGATATCATTAGCACTAACATTTCTGATGTCTAAAGTACATAGTTGCGTCTTAGGGTGATTAAGAAGATATGTGGCATGAATCGAAGAATCATATTCATTCGCCCACACCACATCAAATCCGGCCTTTTCAAAGCCAAGGTCTAGACCACCGCAGCCAGCAAATAGCGAAACAACTTTCACATTACTTCCACCTACAATTAATCGTAACTATTGTTGTTGGCATTCCAATTATTTGGATATCAAATTTTAGACTAGGTTCAACCATAGTTGATGCATTATGTATTCTAAAACTGAATTGCCAGCCACCATCCATATATAATTCTATAGTATTATCACTATCGGGCTTAAAATCTAAACTTACAATGCGTGTCGGTAATAGCACTTGAGGAATTGTAGACGAAGCCTTACTTCTCTTTCCTTCTTTGTTTAAAGTTCCATGCAAATTAAAGGAGTTTATTTGTGTGAGTCTTTTATTATCAACGCTGATAACTTTATAAAAGTCATATTCCCCCAACAAATATTCAACCATCTTTTGAGGTATTTCTTTGTGATTAGCATAAGTATTGCGAAGT
Organism: Prevotellaceae bacterium HUN156; assembly: GCA_900119285.1. Lineage (GTDB taxonomy): Bacteria > Bacteroidota > Bacteroidia > Bacteroidales > Bacteroidaceae > Prevotella. The sequence continues at coordinate 29,936 of FPIT01000011.1, read as the reverse complement.
TCGTTAATGAAGGCATTTAATAATGGGATATAGACCTTTTCTGCTTTGTCAGTCAGTTCGCTCCATGCTTTTTTCTTGCTTTTTTGTTCTTGCAAGTAATTAAATATAGGTAATACTGTTTGCCAATAATGCTCAGAACACGGAACTCCATACCATTTTTCGCCAAAATCTATTTTATGAGACAAACGACTATGTTTGACTGCAAAATGGTTATGCTTCATGCTGAGACCAATCTCCCATTCAATGCCACTTCGAACAATGAGAATATCCCTAACGTCACCTTTTTCTCCTTCACAATCTTTTTGGATGAGCAACTCTACGCAGTCACCATCATCTTCAAGAATCAGAGGTTCTAAATTAAAAATCTCTGGAACAAAAGAGGCTGCACTGACAGTTAGCAAATGCTGCATGTCTTGGTTCATATTGTCCCATGCGTCCTTAGCTGCCTCAAGGCTGCTATTTTGTTTTATTTCTGCCTTGCGAATTTTCGAGATCTCTGTATAGAGCGATACAAGTGTGATGTACTCATATGCTCGTCCTTGGTCATTACTTTTGCTGCTCATATATTTTTTCTTTTATTGCTAATGCGATTTCATATGCGAGGTTTACAGGAACTGCGTTGCCAATCATCTTATAAGCGTTATTTGTACTCTCATAGATAAATCTGAAGTCATCGGGAAATCCTTGAACTCTTGCAATCTCGCGAATAGTCATTCTTCGGTACATAGCTTCTTGTCCTTCAACAAATCGACAATCGTTTTTATCAAACTTAACCATCTTTGGAGCCTGAGGGTGTAATTGACATTGACGACCAGAAGCTTGGACAGTAAACGCTTGTTCATCCCAAGATTTAACTCGGTTACGACTCATATAGATAGGGGAATAGGCTCCCGTGAAGTATTCGTTATTATTTATGGCATTAGGATTATGCTTATTATTAGGACCTGCAGGAACGGCAGTAAACTGTAAATCCCATATAATGTCTCTGAGGGTAATTTTCTTCTTATCATCTTTTGTTGAACCTTCTGGAAACTTAAAGTTAATGTTTAAGTCTTTTCTAAAACCAATATAGAATACCCTCTTGCGTTCTTGAGCAACTCCGTAGTCTTTTGCATTAACTAGAGTCAGTGTAACATTGTAGCCACTCTCGTCAAACAACTTTAAAATGTTTTTAACAGCATCAGAATGACGATTTGCCAACATTCCACTAACATTTTCCGCTAAAAAGAACTTAGGTCGTGCTTTCCTTAAAATCCTTATATAATCGAAAAAGAGTTGTCCTCGCTGATCTTCAATACCTCTTAAAGAGCCTGCTTCTGACCATGATTGACATGGGGGACCTCCAATAATGCCATCAACATCATCTGGAAAATCACTTTCAGAAATATTACGAATATCTCCCTCAATCAGTTTTGTCTTGGGGTGATTTGCTTTGAAAGTTTCAAAAATAGTTGGATCAAACTCGTTTGCAACAGGAACTTCAAATCCTGCTTTCTCAAAACCAAGATCCAATCCACCGCAGCCACTAAATAAACTTATTACTTTCATCGGGATACGTTTCAATATTGTGGCATAAAAAGCCCCTGCGTTTTCGAAGAAGCGCAGGGGTGCTATGCTTGTGACATAAGCGACTGGAAACGCTGCAGAATAAAGCATAACGAATTCCCCCACGCTGTTTGTGCGAGGTCATTATCGTTTCTGCTTCTGCGTTATTTAGTTTTCCAGTTCTATGCCACCAGAAGTGAAATGAATCTCGTATCGATTGTTTGTCAGTTTCTCTTTATTACCTTATCTCAATTCTTTCTAATCTGACAAGCACTCTAAAGTCAGAATGTTCTTATTCCCTTTAATAACTACATACAAAAAACCGTGAGTGCTTAACATCTGCCCGTTCGCTATTCGAGGTCTTAGGAAACCTATGGTGGAAAACAGACAGAGTAAACACCCACGCTGGAGAATATAGTACACCCGTAAAGTGTGCCTATGAGGACATGGATAGCCCTCGCAGCACACTACGGAGAGTATATACTACACCCCGTGGAGTCACATCTGCATTTGCCTTGACCACCATTCAAAAGTTCCTAAGTTTCGAACAGCCAAAAACAAAGCGTCAGTAACGCCTTTCAATATGTAGTGCTCCGCCCAGCAGCTCCGCATACCTCAATATGCATCCTAGCCACCATGGGCAGATAGCATTTGCAAAGATACAACTTATTTGTGAAAATGCAACAAAAAAGGCAAGTTATTTTGTTACATAAAAAAACAGCGCAACCGAAATGGGCTGCGCTGTAACCTTAGTATAAGGATGGAGCAAGGACTACACCTTGATCTCAACCTCAACACCGCTAGGAAGCTCGAGCTTCATCAGAGCGTCAACAGTCTTAGCTGTTGAGCTGTAGATGTCGATCAGACGCTTGTAGTCTGACAGCTGGAACTGCTCACGGCTCTTCTTGTTAACGAAGGTAGAGCGGTTAACGGTGTAAATACGCTTGTGGGTAGGAAGGGGAATTGGACCGCTGATGATAGCACCAGTAGCCTTAACGGCCTTCACAATCTTCTCTGCTGACTTGTCTACGAGTTTGTGGTCGTAGCTCTTCAGCTTGATACGAATTTTCTGACTCATAATTAAATTTGAATTTTGAAATTTGATATTTGAAATTTATATTGCTGCCGCTAAAGAGTCATTTGCTCAACGACAGCGTTATTCTAGGGTTTCCCAGGCAATCCTAGAGGTTCTAGGAAAGCCTGGGTCATCCTAGGATTATACTAAGTCGGCGCGACCCTTAACCTCCTCCAGAACTGCCTTAGCGAGAGCTGAAGACAGAGGAGCGTGGTGGCTGTACTCCATTGAGCTGGTAGCACGACCAGAGGTGATGGTACGCAGAGCGGTTACATAACCGAACATCTCTGACAGGGGCACCTTAGCCTTAACAACACGGGCACCAGAGCGAGCCTCTTCCATACCTTCTACCTGACCACGACGCTTGTTCAAGTCACCGATAACGTCACCCATGTTCTCCTCAGGTGTTACAACCTCGAGCTTCATGATGGGCTCCATCAGTACGGGCTTAGCCTGAGCGCATACGTTCTTGTATGCCATTTGGGCAGCGATTTCGAATGAAAGCTGGTCAGAGTCAACGGGGTGGAATGAACCATCAACAACAACTACCTTCAGTGAGTCAACGGGGTAACCACCGAGGATACCATTCTTCATTGCAGCCTCAAAACCCTTCTGGATAGAGGGGATGAACTCCTTAGGAATGTTACCACCCTTAACCTCGTTAACGAACTGCAGACCGCCGTTCTCCTTGATGTTCCAATCCTCATCTACAGGACCAACGTTTACGATGATATCAGCGAACTTACCGCGACCACCTGACTGTTTCTTGTAAACCTCACGGTAACCGTTTACAGTCTTAGTGATAGCCTCCTTGTAGTTAACCTGGGGCTTACCCTGGTTACACTCTACCTTGAACTCACGCTTCAGACGGTCGATAATGATATCGAGGTGAAGCTCACCCATACCTGAGATAATGGTCTGACCACTCTGCTCGTCGGTACGAACGGTGAATGTTGGGTCTTCCTCAGCCAGCTTAGCGAGACCATTGTCAAGCTTAGCAACGTCGGCCTGAGACTTAGGCTCAACGGCGATAGAGATCACAGTGTCGGGGAAGGTCATAGACTCCAGTACGATAGGCTTCTCCTCGTCGCAGAGGGTATCACCAGTACGGATATCCTTGAAACCTACACCTGCACCGATATCACCAGCGTCGATAGAATCCATAGGAATTTCCTTGTTTGAGTTCATCTGGAACAGACGGCTGATACGCTCCTTCTTACCTGAACGTGGGTTGTAAACGTAAGAACCGGCCTTTACGCTACCAGAGTATACGCGGAAGAATACCAGACGGCCCATGTATGGGTCAGTGGCAATCTTAAATGCGAGAGCTGAAGTAGGCTCGTTCTCGCTAGGCTTACGACCCTCTTCCTCGTCGGTGTTGGGGTTAGTACCCATAACCATCTCCACATCAACAGGAGCGGGAAGGAAAGCACAAACATAGTCGAGCAGAGGTTGAACACCCTTGTTCTTGTATGAAGAACCGAGCAGCATAGGAGTGCACTGCATAGAGATGGTACCCTTGCGAATAGCAGCGATAATCTCGTCTTCAGTGATTGAGTCGGGATCATCGAAGTACTTCTCCATCAGAGCTTCGTCGTACTCAGCAGCAGACTCAAGCAGCTTGTTACGCCACTCGTCGCACTCTGCCTGCAAGTCAGCGGGAATCTCCTCAATGTCGTACTCAGCACCCATAGTCTCATCGTGCCACAGGATAGCCTTCATCTTGATAAGGTCAACCAGACCCTTGAAGTTCTCCTCAGCACCGATGGGCACCTGGATAACAACAGGGTTAGCACCAAGGATATCCTTCATCTGCTGAACAGTCTCAAAGAAGTCAGCACCAGAACGGTCCATCTTGTTTACGTAACCGATACGAGGTACGTTGTACTTGTCGGCCTGACGCCATACAGTCTCAGACTGAGGCTGAACACCATCGGCTGCAGAATAAGTAGCAACAGCTCCATCGAGTACGCGCAGTGAACGCTCTACCTCAGCGGTGAAGTCAACGTGTCCCGGAGTATCGATCAAGTTAATCTTATACTCGTTACCGTTCCACTTCCAGCTACAAGTAGTAGCAGCAGAGGTAATAGTAATACCACGCTCCTGCTCCTGAGCCATCCAGTCCATGGTAGCAGCACCATCGTGTACCTCACCAATCTTATGAGTCTTACCTGTGTAGAACAGGATACGCTCTGAAGTGGTGGTCTTACCGGCATCGATGTGAGCCATGATACCAATATTGCGGGTCAAATGTAGATCGCGATTTGCCATTTCTTTTCCTATTTACTATTAATCTTTTACCTTAATATTAGAAGCGGAAGTGTGCGAATGCACGGTTAGCCTCAGCCATACGGTGCATATCCTCCTTACGCTTGAAGGCACCACCCTGATTATTGAAGGCGTCCATGATCTCAGCAGCCAGCTTGTCGGCCATTGACTTACCGCTACGCTTACGAGCGAAGCTAATCATGTTCTTCATTGAGATGCTCTCCTTACGGTCGGGGCGAATCTCAGTAGGTACCTGGAAAGTAGCACCACCGATACGGCGGCTCTTAACCTCTACCTGTGGGGTAATGTTGTCGAGAGCCTGCTTCCAGATTTCCAGAGCTGACTTCTCTTCGTTCTGCATCTTACCCTTTACGGTCTCGAGGGCATTGTAGAAAATCTCATAAGAGATAGACTTCTTACCATCATACATCAGATGGTTCACAAACTTCGACACTTTCTTGTCGTTGAAGACTGGATCGGGAAGGATCACTCTCTTCTTTGGTTTTGCTTTTCTCATTTTTGTTTTTGAATTAATGTCTGCTTGGGGTTGTTTGTTTAACGTCTTCAACGCTCGCTCGTGAGCATTTACTCAACCTGTCTATAACAATTCTCCAGCAAAACGGTTTTTACTTTTGTTTTTGCAACAGCGGAAACCGCTGTTTACAGTCCTTTACGGCTTTCTAATCCTCTCCGATTATTACTTCTTAGCCTTAGGACGCTTAGCACCATACTTAGAACGACGCTGAGTACGGCTTGCTACACCGGCGGTATCAAGAGTACCACGAACGATGTGATAACGTACACCAGGAAGGTCCTTTACACGACCGCCACGAACCAGCACGATGCTGTGCTCCTGCAAGTTGTGTCCCTCTCCGGGGATGTACGAGTTAACTTCCTTCTGATTAGTCAGACGAACACGGGCTACCTTACGCATAGCCGAATTAGGCTTCTTAGGGGTCGTTGTGTAGACACGTACACAGACACCACGACGCTGAGGACATGAGTCCAATGCGGGTGACTTAGACTTGTCAACGAGCACCTTTCTGCCTTTTCTTACCAATTGTGAAATTGTAGGCATAATTGTTTGTTTTTTAATTAATTATATTTGTTACGTTGTATTCTACTTGACATAATACACCCTACATACTGGGCGCTTTTGGGCTGCAAAGGTACGAACTTTCCGCCGAACTACCTAATATATAAGTATTAAAAAGACGCTTACTTAATGCTTTTTAACATTAAATAAGCGTTTTAATAAATATTAACTACCTTATCTTATCTTATGCCTCTCCTTTGCCTACTGGAAAGGGTGCTATTGTGCGTGACTCCTGATTGGGAATTTTGATAGGTCCAAACTCACGTTCATAGCGCACGATATTCTCCTGAAGTGCTCCCAACAGGCGCTTGGCATGCTCGGGTGCGAGGATGACGCGGCTCTTCACCTGCGACTTGGGAAGACCGGGCAGCACACGGGCAAAGTCGATAATAAAATCGCTGCTTGAATGGGTAATAATAGCAAAGTTGGCATATTCTCCCTGAGCCACCTCTGGAGACAGCTCTATCTGTAATTGATTCTGTTTGTTTTCGCTCATAATGGTTTTCGTTTTTATAAATGCAGATGCAAAAGTACACAATAAGATTTACATCTCCAAACAAAAACAAAGATATATTCGCGTGAACTTTGGGTATTTCAAAGAATTTATGTATTTTTGCAGCCGAAAGAACAAACAACTAATTGAATATGAATCTAATTAAGTGTCAAGAATTTGGCGGTGAGCGTCCGCTGTTCGGCATTCAGAACACACGACTGGAGCACATTACTATCACCGATGGTGAGAGTGGCATCAAGCAGTGCCAACGCTTGGAGGCACAACATTGTCGTTTCTATGGTAAATATCCTTGGTGGCACGTAGACGGTGCTCTGATAGAGGACTGCTACTTTGCCGAGGGCTCGCGCTCTGCCATCTGGTATACCAACGACTTGGTGATGCGCCGTTGCCGCATCGACGGTCCGAAGTTCTTCCGCGAGATGAAGAATGTAGAACTGGAGAATGTGGAGATAACGGATGCTGATGAGACCTTCTGGAAGGTTGACGGCTTGCGACTGAAGAATGTCAAGTTGCATGGTGGCACCTATCCGTTTATGTTCTCAAAGAATATCTATGTAGACGGTTTGGAGAGCGATGCGAAATATGTGTTCCAATACTGTAAGAACGTAGAGATACATCATGCTAACATCTTGACCAAGGACTCTTTCTGGGAGTGCGAGAACATTACCATCTACGACTCTGTACTGGATGGCGAGTATCTGGCTTGGCACTCAAAGAATGTCCGACTAGTGAATTGTCACTTGGCTGGTGAGCAGCTGCTCTGCTATGCTCAGAACCTGGTGCTGGAAAACTGCACGATAGATGGTGCATGCGACCGTATGTTTGAATACTCTACCGTGGAAGCAGACATCCGCGGACACATCGAAAATATCAAGAATCCCACAAGCGGACACATCACTGCCGACAGCATCGGCTCTATTACCATCGATGAACACGTACTGCAACCGAACAACTGCGTGATAAAGTTGAGAAGTGAAAGTTGAAAGGTAAAAGTTGAGAGATTATAACCATAATAAGAAAAACCATAAAATGTACAACTTTGACGAACTTATTGAACGACGCGGCACAGGCTGCGTGAAATGGGACGAATGTCCAGAGGGTGTCATCCCTATGTGGGTGGCTGATATGGACTTCGCAGTGGCACCTGCCATTCAGGAGGCAGTGCGCCGACGTGCCGAACACCCAGTATTTGCTTACACACTGGTGGGCGACGAGTATTACGAGGCTATCATCTCGTGGTTTCAGCGACGACACGGATGGACTATTGCGCGCGAACATATTTTATATACTACGGGAGTAGTGCCTGGAATATCATGCGTCATCAAGGCTCTGACAATGCCAGGCGAAAAGGTGGTGATGCTGAGTCCCGACTACAACTGCTTCTTCTCTTCTATCCGCAACAATGGTTGCGAGGTCAACGAGTCTGCACTGGTCTTCAACGGAGAACGCTTTGAGGTAGACTGGCAGGACTTTGAGGCAAGATGTGCCGATGAGAAAACAACAGTATTCCTGTTATGCAATCCTCATAATCCCACAGGACGTGTATGGTCTAAGGAGGAACTGCAGCGCATGAGCGATATATGCCACAAACATCACGTTCGCATCATCAGCGATGAGATACACTGCGAACTAGTGATGCCCGGCAATACCTTCTGTCCGATGGGCATCATAGATGCCACAGCCATCATCCTCAACTCTTCATCGAAATCATTTAATACAGCAGGACTACAGATAGCCAATATCATCTGTACGGATGCGGAGACGCGTCGTCGTATAGACCGCGCCATCAATATCCATGAGGTATGCGATGTCAACCCCTTTGCTCCCCTATCACTGATAGCAGCCTACAACGAGAGTGAGCAGTGGATTGACGAGCTGTGTCCCTATATCTGGGAGAATCATAATGCCTTGTGCGACTTCGTGGCTAAGCACCTGCCACAATGGAAGGTGATGCCCATGGAGGGCACCTATCTGGCTTGGGTAAAGATTGAGGGCTGCGAGAATGTAGAGGCATACTGCGACGAACTCGTTAAGAAAGCCAAGGTATGGCTGAATCCTGGCACGATGTATGGTCCAGAGAGTGGCAAGGGCTATATCCGCATCAACCTCGCCTGTCCGCGAGCATTGTTGATGGAAGCACTGGAAAGAATCAAAGACAATCAATAAACTAGCAACAAAAGCATGAAACAAAAAAGCGAAGTAAATGCATGGTCAGTGACGTGGGGCGTCCTGATGGCCATCTTGTTTTCTGCAGCTGCCGCCTACCTGGGACTAAAGGTAGGACAGGTATTCGAAGCTGCTATCCCCATTGCTATTATTGCTGTTGGCGTATCAGCAGCAGCCAAGCGCTCTAATGCCTTGCGCGAGAATGTGATTATTCAGTCTATCGGTGCCTGCTCGGGTGCCGTAGTGGCTGGTGCCATCTTCACCTTGCCTGCCATCTATATCCTGCAGGCTAAGTATCCGGAGATGAGTGCCGACTTCCTCAAGATATTCATTGCCTCACTACTTGGTGGCGTACTCGGTATCTTGTTCCTTATCCCCTTCCGTCGCTACTTTGTAGAGGCTCCACAAGAGCAGTTTCCTTTCCCCGAGGCTACTGCCACCACACAGGTGCTGAAGACCAGTCCCTCATCAGATGAGGAGGAAAGCGACACAGAGAAGAAGGGTGGCATGAAGGGAGCCTCAGCCTTATTGGGCGCAGGCTTAGTGGGTGGTCTCTACGACTTCATCGTGGCCACCTTTGGTTGGTGGAACGAGAATGTCACCTCACGCATGATACCCTTTGGCGACGACTTAGCAGAGAAGACCAAGCTCGTATTCAAGAACAATACAGGCGCTGCCGTATTAGGCTTGGGATATATCATTGGCTTCCGCTATGCGTTGATTATCACGCTGGGCTCGCTCTTTGTATGGTGGCTCGTAGTACCTGCGATGGCTATCATCTTCAGTGGCGATGTGCTCAACCAGTGGAATCCTGCCATCACCACAGCAGTAGGCGACATGTCGCCCGAACAGATCTTCACCTCTTATGGTAAGAGCATCGGTATTGGCGCCATCGCTATGGCTGGCATCATCGGCATCATCAAGTCGTGGGGCGTTATCAAGAGTGCTGTAGGATTGGCAACAAAGGCTGGAGAGAATAGCGGTGAGACTAGCGACAAGGCCGATCTGCCCTTTAAGTTTATTGCCATCTCGGCGCTCCTCACTATCATCATCACCTTCCTGTTCTTCTGGTTTGGTGTGATGGACGGCAACCTGCTCTTTGCCTCTGTAGCAATCATCCTGACTGCCGTTATCGCCTTCCTCTTTACCACCGTAGCAGCCAACGCCATTGCCATTGTGGGTTCTAACCCTGTATCAGGCATGACACTGATGACACTGATTCTGGCATCTGTTGTAATGGTGGCTGTAGGACTGAAGGGCACTGGTGGCATGGTGGCTGCCCTCATCATGGGTGGCGTGGTATGTACTGCCCTCTCTATGGCTGGATCTTTCATCACCGACCTCAAGATTGGTTACTGGTGTGGCACTCAGCCCCGCAAGCAGGAGACATGGAAATTCTTAGGAACACTCGTTAGTGCTGCTACCGTAGGTGGTGTAATGATGCTGCTCAACGAGACCTATGGCTTTGCATCTGGTGCACTGGCTGCCCCTCAGGCTAATGCGATGGCTGCCGTCATCGATCCTTTGATGAATGGTGTGGGTGCGCCTTGGCCACTCTATGCCCTTGGTGCAGTAATTGCTGTCGTGCTCACCTTCTGCAAGATTCCTGCCCTCGCCTTTGCTTTGGGTATGTTCATTCCCATGGAACTGAATGTTCCCCTGCTGATTGGTGGTGCCGTAAGCTGGTATGTTACTACTCGTTCAAAGGATGCTGAAGTCAACAAGGCTCGTGGCGAGAAGGGTAATCTCATCGCCTCTGGTTTTATTGCCGGTGGTGCTTTGATGGGTGTTATCAGTGCACTGCTGCGCTTTGGCGGCATCCAGTTCGACTATAGCGAATGGTGGGCAAGCTCATTGTCTGAATGGTGCTCACTGGCAGCCTACATCCTGCTGATAGCTTACTTTATTCGTACTATAAAGAAATAAGGTGTTTATCGCATGTTTCTCGGATGATGCTCCAAGATTTGTTGGCGCAGCGTAGACATGTCGATATGTGTATAGATTTCGGTGGTGCCGATACTCTCATGCCCCAACATTGCTTGGATGGCGCGGAGGTCGGCACCACCTTCTAATAATGCGGTAGCAAACGAGTGGCGCAGGGTGTGGGGCGAGATAGTTTTGGTGATGCCAGCGTCCACCGCCTGCTGCTTAATCATAATCAGTATCATGGTACGCGTCAGGTGAGCGCCACGACGATTCAAGAATACAAAGTCCTCCTCTCCAGGCTTGATATCCATGTGCTTACGGTCTTCAAACCACAGGTCCAGCTCTTTGATGGCTTTAGGCGATATGGGCACCAGTCGCTCCTTCAAGCCCTTACCCATCACCCTCACATACTGCTCTTCCATATAGAGGTCGGTAAGCTTCAGGTTGACGAGTTCCGACACACGCAAACCACAAGAGAACAACACTTCGATGATGGCACGATTGCGCTGCCCTTCCCACTTGGAACGGTCGATGGAGTTCTCTAAAGCATCCACCTCGTCAGGCGACAACACTTCGGGCAGATGCTCTCCCAATACGGGCGACTCTAACAGTTCCGAAGGGTCGTCATCACGATAGCCGTCGAGCTGAAGAAAACGGAAGAAAGAGCGCACACCGCTCAAGATACGGCACTGTGAGCGCGGATGGATACCTATGTCATGCAAACCAGCAGCAAAGTGCTGCAAGTCTTCCAGCTCCACCTCCAACAGCTGCTTGTCTTCACGCTCCAAGTAATCCATCAGCTTCTGCAAGTCGCGCACATAAGCATCCAGCGTATTTGCCGAATAGCCTCGCTGCAATTTCAGGTAGCGCTGATACGCCTTGACGATATTTACCGATGTTTTCTTGCTTGTTTCCATATAAATTCGTAACCTTTGATTTCGCCGAAGATACTCGCGCTCAAAAAAGTTCAAATAATATTTGGCTTTTTATTCGCTTATTCGTACCTTTGCCGCCGACAAAGATACAAATATTTTTTGAATAATGAAAATTTTAATTGTCAACGGTCCCAACCTCAACCTGCTCGGTGTACGCGAGCCAGGCATCTATGGCACGTCATCTTTTGAGCAGTATCTGCCCCAGTTGCAAGCCCTGTATCCCAATATCGACATCGAATATTATCAGAGCAATGTCGAGGGTGAGCTTATCAATAAGCTGCAAGAGGTAGGCTTCACGTATGATGGTATCGTGCTCAATGCTGGTGCCTACACCCACACCTCTGTAGCCCTTCACGACTGCATCCGCTCTCTGAAGAGTCCCGTCATCGAGGTACATATCTCTAATGTTCATCAGCGTGAGGAGTTCCGCCACCAGTCTATGATCTCTGCTGCTTGCAAAGGTGTCATCTGTGGTTTCGGACTCGACAGCTATCGCTTGGCAGTAAGCGCCCTGGTGGAGAGTTGACAGTTGAGAGTTGATAGTTGACAGTTGACAAGTTAATGACACTCGACGAATATATCCTTCAGCATATTGACCCAGAGCCCAACTATCTCTATCGGCTTTGGCGTGCCACCAATATCCATATGCTTCACGGCCGTATGGCTTCAGGCCATCTGCAAGGTCGGTTGCTGAAGATGCTGGTGCAGATGATTCATCCCAAGAATATCCTTGAGGTGGGCACCTTCAGTGGCTACTCTGCCCTTTGCATGGCAGAAGGACTGGATGCCGACGGCAAGGTATATACCTTTGAGATTAACGATGAACAGGAGGATTTCACTCGTCCTTGGATAGAAAACTCACCCGTTGCCGACAAGATACAGTTTATCATTGGCGACGCCATTACCGAGGCACCCCGCTTGGGCATTACCTTCGACATGGCATTTATCGATGGCGATAAGCGTACCTATCAGGAAACCTACGAGATGGTGCTTCCCATCTTGAAGCAAGGCGGTTTCATCTTAGCCGACAACACCTTATGGGATGGTCATGTGGTAGATCACTCCTACGACCGCGACCCACAAACTAAAGGCATCGAGACCTTCAACGACTATATCGCAAAAGATGCTCGCGTGGAGCGTGTAATCCTACCACTTCGCGACGGTTTAACCCTCATTAGGAAGTTATAAACCGCCTTTCGTAAGCAAAATGCACAATTTTTAGCACATTTTATACTCAAAACGTTGCATATTTCAATCTTTATATGTACTTTTGCTTACTATATGTAAGTAAAAGACATCAATAATGACAATACTATGGACAAGATTGACAATCTCGACAAAAGAATCTTAAGCATTCTCTCACAGAATGCCCGCATCCCTTTTAAGGATGTAGCAGCAGAATGCAATGTATCGCGTGCTGCCATCCACCAACGTGTGCAACACCTGATAGAAGGCGGTGTTATTATGGGTAGCGGTTTCGATGTAAACCCGAAGAGTCTGGGTTATTCTACCTGCACCTATGTAGGTATCACGCTGGAGCGTGGCTCTATGTATAAAGACGTGGTAGAATGCCTGCGTCATATTCCTGAAGTCGTAGAGTGTCACTTCACTACTGGCCCTTACACCATGATGGTTAAGCTCTATGCCCGCGACAACGAGCAGCTGATGCATCTGCTGAACGGACGCCTGCAAGACATCCCTGGTGTAGTGGCTACCGAGACGCTGATTTCTCTGGAACAGAGCATCAAGCGCGAAATTCCCGTTAACTTGGAAGACTAATTCACGATGGCAACAAACCCTTTTGATTGGCAGTCGCAACTCGTTGCGTCGGCCTATGCTTCATTTCCTGAAGCGCCGCGCAAGCCAGTGATAGGTATCACGGGCAACTATGGCGAACTCACCTGCAAGTTAGCAGAAGGTTATTACAAGTCAGTACAGCGCGCAGGAGGTGTACCCGTCATCATTCCGCCACTGAGCGATACCGATAGCATTATCAACACCCTTGAGCACCTCGACGGCCTTATTCTCAGTGGTGGTGCCGACTACGACCCACACTATGCTGGCGAGGAGCCTTGGCCCACGTTAGGCACTATCAATGCCGAGCGCGACCTCCCCGAGCTGTTCATCACCCAGCTGGCATACAATCGCCAGTTGCCCATCCTTGGCATCTGCCGTGGCATCCAGACCTTAGCGATGGCATTGGGTGGACATGTGCGCCAAGATATCAGCGACATCCAACAGCTCAACCACTCGCAAGAGGAAGAGCGCAGCGTTGCCACCCATACCGTCACCATAGAGAAGGATTCCCTCCTTTCTAAAATCTATAGCGGCTCTCAATGGTCAATCGTCAATGGTCAATCTTCAATCTTGAACGTCAACTCGTTCCACCACCAGGCTGTCGATGAAACCGGTCCTCGTTTCCGTGCGGTAGCCTATTCCGAGGATGGCATCATCGAGGCGATGGAGAGCACAGAGTATAAGAGCATCATAGGCGTACAGTGGCATCCCGAATGCTTAGAGAGTGGCTTGCCCATCTTCCAGTGGCTCGTTGGCGAGGCACAACAGTACCGCCAGACTTGCGATGTGCATCAGCGAGTGCTTACCCTCGACACCCACTGCGACACCCCCATGTTCTTTGACCTAAAGGTACAAAGCGACAGAGTCGATGATTTCCCACAGAATGTAGATTTCGGCAGTCGCGACCCCAAGTTGCTAGTTGACCTGCATAAGATGACAGAAGGTCATCAGGACGCCACCATCATGGTAGCCTACCTGCCACAGACCATGCCCCTTGCCGAGCACCCCAAGCAATATACCGACCTGATCTTCGACAAGATAGAATCTATCGTAGCTCAACACAACCAGTATATCGGCATTGCCCGTACTCCCGACGACCTGTGGATGAACAAGCACTTAGGCAAGAAGAGCATCATGCTGGGCATAGAAAATGGCCATGCCCTGGAAGGTAGCCTTGACAATCTGCGCCACTTTGCCGAGCGCGGCATTGTCTATATGACACTATGCCACAATGGCGACAACGATATCTGCGACTCCGCTCGTGGCGAACATACCCACGATGGTGTCAGCGCCTTCGGTCGTGAGGTCATCAGCGAGATGAATCGCTTAGGCATCATGGTAGACCTCAGCCATGCCGGAGAGAAGAGTTTCTATGATGCTTTGGAGTTGAGCAAGACACCTATCGTATGCAGCCATAGCAGTTGCCGTGCGCTCTGCGACCATCCCCGCAATCTTACCGACGACCAGATGCGCGCCCTCGCCCAAAAGGGTGGCGTCATGCAGGTTACGCTCTATCATGGATTCCTGGTAAAAGACGGTGAGGCAACCCTTGAGGATGCCATGCGCCACTTGGAGCATGCTATCAGCGTGATGGGTATCGACCATGTAGGACTGGGTACCGACTTCGATGGTGACGGAGGCATCCGTGGCTTAGCCAGCTCAGCAGAGTTGCTGAACTACACCCGCGAATTGCTCAAGAAGAAATATTCAGAAGCTGACATCCAGAAACTGTGGGGTGGCAACTTCCTGCGCGTGATGAAAGAAGTACAGAGCGCAAAATAGTTATTACTAACTATCTACTAAACAACAGTTGAATAAGCGTCTGTCCTACGGCTTGCAGTGTATTCTTGTCAATATGCTGCATGTCGTCGCTGACGGTATGCCATGTCGGTCCGAAGTTGCTCTGCTCGCAGTCGGGATAATGGTTGATGATGTCGATACATGGGATGCCAGCCTTCTGGTTTACAGCTACGTGGTCATCCGTGATGCCACCATTATCCTTGGCAGGAAAGTAGCTACCATATCCTGCTGCACTCGCAGCCTGCCATACCTTATCTACTATATTGCTGGCATAGTGCATTGAGAATGCCTCACGATAGAACGTAGCACTCTGTCCACCCACCATATCCAGCAAGATACCATACTCATAAGGTCGCTCGCTACCTGCCGCATACTGCTCAGCCCAATACTGAGAGCCCAGCGCCCACGAGTCAGCATCCGTATCATCTTCCCACTGAGGCATTCCCCAGTCTTCCGCATCAAAGCAGATGAAATCTACTGCCACCGCAGCCGAGTCATTTTGCTGCAACAGGCGAGCCAGCTCCAGCATCACTGCCACACCCGATGCACCATCGTTAGCAGCCATCACTGGTTTCTTCCAGTTCGCCTCGTCAGGGTCATTGTCAGCCCAAGGGCGACTATCCCAGTGCGCACATATCATGATACGTGGTTTGTCCGACTTGGGAGAACGTGCTATGATGTTGGTGCTCTTCAGCATGGTACCGTCATAACCTTTCAGGTCAGCCTTCTGCAACTCCACCTCACAGCCATATTTCTTAAACTGCTCCGCTATCCACTCGCCACATTTCTCATGCGCCTCACTGTTCATTGTGCGCGGACCATACTGGCACTGCGCTGCACAATAATTATATGCTGAGTCAGCACTAAACTCAATGCTGACCACCTTCTCTTCTTCACTCTGACTCTTATTCGCCGTACCACATGCCACCATCAGCATACTGGCTACGACACTCCAAAATATCTTTTTCATTTTCAATCTTCAATGTTCAATGTTCTGCGGTAACATTGTTTTTATTGGGAGTTATTGGGAGTTATCTGGAGTTAATCGACTTCGTCGATGGAGTTAGCGGACAAATGTTCTAGCGTACACTTTATGCGCAGCCCAATGTTCAATGTTGATGTTCCACATCGAGCCTGCTCACGCTCGGCATAGTTCAAAACTCGTTTTGACTCTGCTCTCGCTTAATCGCAGCCTTCAATGTTCAATGTTCAATAATCAACGTTCTGCGGTAGGGCTATTGTCCGTTAACTTCACGAGCCATCGGCTCGTTAACTTCGCAGTCGAAGACTGCTAACTCCCGTTTACTTCTTACACATCGTTCAATCTTCAATGTTCAATCTTCAATCTTCAATCTTCAATGTCTACAATTGTCCTGCTTCCACCATCAGCACCACGCGCTCTGTCAGTCGGTCTATGCCCTCTGGGTCATATTCCTTTTTCAGCGATGCGCCGAAAGCCCATGCAAACGCCTGATAGAATCCTGCGCGCACAGGTCCGAGGAAAGCCTGTATCAGTTCGTAGCCCGACGAGTGGCTCTCACGATATATCAGCTTGATGAGCAGTTTACCCTGTGAATAGGTCAGTTTTTTCATTCTCGGCTTATACTCCTGCATGATGCTCTTCTCCACCCGCTTCATGTGCTCTTCACGGGCTTTCTTCGAGGGCAGCGTCTCCAGATATGCCGCTGTCTCCATCATGATGAGTCGTGCCTCCTTGGCGATGGGCAATACCGTTTTCACGTTCTTCACCAGTCGCATATAGGCGCCCTGTTGTTTCTTACTACTGAAGCTGACGGGGGGAAAGACATAGACATTGTTCATCTCCATATACTGTATGCTGTCGCCATCCTCCAGTACCTTACCCACCTTTACGGTAGGTACGAAGGTAGGACTATCCATGTCCACCTCCTGTCGCCTTTTGTCTTGCGCCATACAGCTTAGAGCCATCAGCCCGAAGCCCGTCAATATCAACATCTTCCGTTTCACGCCACAAAAGTACGAATTAATGGTTGAAACGCCAAAAAAATTTGCAATTCTTATTACTATTGCATATACTGCGAAGGAGTGATACCTGTTTTCTCTTTGAATTTACGCTGGAAGTAACTACGGTCTGTAAAACCACAGTGATTAGCTATCGCCTCATTGGTCCAGTCGGGATGTTCTTTGATAACGCATTTAGCCTCCTCTATGCGCAAATCGGTCATCCAGTTGGCATAAGTAGTGTCATGCTGTCTCAACCATGCCGACAGAGCATAGCGAGGCATACCGATAGATTCGGCAGCAGCAGGCATTGTCAACCCATTCTGGCGATACCCTCCGTTAGCTATCCATTGTTCGATGGCTGCATACGTACGTTGCGACTTTTCGTTGTGCTCCACCACTTCCTCATTATCCTCTGCCTCCTTGATTCTCATAGGTGCTGCACTAACCACATAACTACAGAAGCTGTCAACCAGGAAGAAGATACCACCGAAGAAGATGATAGCGAACAACGCCAGTCCCTTGCTCTGCACAAACATCAGTAGTGGAACCATGATAGCCATCACCATCAACACCACCGAACTCATTCGCATCCAGCACAGCATACCATCGGTGTCGCGGTCATAATAGTTTTGCAGCGTGCGATGCAGGGCGCGCAGGGTGACGATATTCTTTAGAGTATAATACCCTTGCATGATGAGATACAATATCGATGATACCACTTCTGCCCGGTGCAGTTCTAAGGTATCGCTCCATAGAGATTGACCATCAATAATAGCAGCCACTCCCAACATAGCCAACACCAATAGCCACACGATGCCACCCATCACCTTCTCCATCATGGTGATTCTTCCTTGACGCTGCAGGTAAAGCATAGCCAACGACACAAGCCAGCTACTGGGGATAAACAACACCAAATTGAGAAACACCGCTTGGGTTACGCCCATCGCGCGTAGTCCAAGTTTAAACTGTAACAAAAACTGCACATCAAGCAGTAAAATTCCAATTACCATCATCCACCGAGCTACATCCATCACAGCATTTACTGCCACCTTTTTGGGTAGCAGCAGTAGCTTTAGCGTTAATAGCGTCAGCAACACAACAGCAGAAAATTGCATCAATTCCATTTCAATAATCAAGGTCAATCGAGTGCAAAGATACAAAATTCTGTGTAAAAAGCAACAATTTTTGTGTAATTTATGCAAATTTACACACACAATATCCATAAATTTAACACCATTGTTGTATTTTCCACACCTTTATTATGAAAAAATAAGTACTTTTGCGACCGATTCAACCAAACGACATATAAATATATGAAAAATTACAGCAATAGTAACGTGTGTCCTATGAAATCAAAAATCATAGGTTACCACGCTATTGTTGTATGAAATAATCACCATAAAATTTTAAATATAGATTCACCATAAATAACTTTATTAACATTAACAATGAAACAAAAACGATCTTATTCCTTGGCAAGAGCAGCGATGACGTTGTTCCTTGTCATGCTCACCTCCATTGCGTCGTGGGCAACGGGTGGGACGCTTGCTGGTAGTGGTACGAGCAGCGATCCTTACGTGATTGTTGATGCCGACGACTGGGGAACCTTCGTCAACTGGATCAACAACAGCAATAGCACTTATGCCAGCAAGTACTACAAGCTGGGTGCTGACATCACCATCTCTTCGATGGCGGGAACCAAGAGTGGAAGTACTCTTATCCAGTTTAAGGGTACTTTCGATGGCGATGGCCATACGATGACACTCAACAACCTGACCTCAACCGATGAGTTCTGTGCTCCCTTCCGCTATGTTGACGGTGCTACTTTCAAGCGCATCCACACTACCGGAACGGTTATCGCAGGTTCTGACAAATCCAAAGACAAGTATCGCACTGGTCTTGTTGGTGATTGTAGAGGTACAACCACCATTACCAACTGCTGGAGCAGCGTGGCTATTACCAGTGAGATCAACGAGGATGGTACCCACGGTGGTTTCGTAGGTGTTGTCAATGGCGGCACACTCACCATCACCAACTGTCTTTTCGACGGTAGCATCACTGGCACCAACACCTGGGCTAACGCAGGTTTTGTAGGTTGGACTGGTGGTTATACTACCAACATCACCAACTGTTTGATGTTAGGAACCATAAACGATAACCCCAAGAATGGTGCTACATTCATGCGTGGTAACGAAAAGAACAGCGTTGTTAACTCTGCTGATAACATTAAGGTTAACAACAGCTATTACAATGAGGCTCACGGAACAGTACAGGGTACTGCTATTGGCAGCATGACCAATGCTCAGCTGCTGACAGCGCTTGGCAACAACTGGGAAATCAGTGGTGGCAAGCTTGTTCCCGTTATGAGTACCAATAACCTCTCTCTCGCTACTGTTAGCGGAGTGACCACACCTTATTATATATGGACAGGCAGCCCTATCGCTGTCAACTATACTGTAACAGATGCCGAAGGCAAGGTTTTGACCGAAGGCACTGACTATACTGCATCTTTCTCACCAGCTACCGTACAGGAGGTTGGTGAATACACGCTGACTATTACCGGTAAGGGTTCTTACACTGGTACCAAGGTTGTTACTTTCGAAGTACGCAGAACGCTTTATGGTAGCGGTACTGCCGCCGATCCTTATCTGATTGGTAGCGATATCGACTGGAAGACCTTTGCTAATTGGATTAACAATGAGAACACCACTTATCGCAACAAGTATTATAAGCTCACTGCCGATATCAATGTTACTACGACAGTAGGAACCAGCGAAGACAACTCCTTTAGAGGAACCTTCGATGGTGATGGTCACACCATGACCCTCGACCTGACTTCTGAGGGCGATTACTGGGCACCGTTCCGCTATGGCTACAATGGCGTCACTCTCAAGCGTATACATGTAGCAGGTACTATTAATACAAGCCACAGATACGCTGCAGGTCTTGTTGGCTATCAGAAATACGACCTGAATATCATTAACTGCTGGAACAGTGTAACTATTAACAGCAGCACTAATGAAAATTACCCTGACCATGGTGGATTCATTGGCTACGTATATGGAACTACCAACCTTACCAACTGCCGCTTCGACGGTAAACTTCTTGGACCTGACTCTAAAGCTTGCGGTGGATTCGTTGGTTACCAGTCAAGTGGCTATACCATCAACGTAACCAACTGTCTCTACGCTCCCACAGAAGTAACTGTAAGCACAGAAAACAACAGCAGCACGTTCGTGCGTATTAGCGGTACAACAAACATTACCAACAGCTATTACACTGAGACTTTGGGAATCGAGCAAGGTACTGCCGTTGGCTCTATGACCAATGCTGAGCTTCAGCAAGCCCTCGGTAAGGGTTGGGATATTATAAATAATAAGGTGGTGCCCGTACAGGACATCAAGAACCTGACTGCAGGTAGCATCGTATGCAATACCTTCTTCCCCTACACTGGTTCTGAGATTACGGTAACTCCTACCGTAAAGGATATGGACGGCAACACCATTGCCGCCGAAAACTACAGCGTCAGCTTCTCACCCAGTCCCGTACAGGTTCAGGGCAACTACACCATGACCGTTAACGGTAATGCCAACGGCTACAGCGGCACACTGACACATCAGTTTGAGGTAGCCAACTACATAGCCGGTACAGGCACTAAGGATGATCCTTTCCTCATCGGTAGCACCGATGACTGGAACACACTGGCAGCATCTGTAGCTGGTGGTATCACTTACTCTGGCAAATACGTCAAACTGACCAATGATATCACCATTACAACGATGGTAGGTATTCGTGATGGTTTCCCCTTCCAAGGTACTTTCGATGGCGACAACCATACTATTACCGCCAACATCGTAAGCACAGCTACTGGCGATGACATGAACGAACAGGGTGTGGCTCCCTTCCACTACCTCAAAAGCGCTAAAATCAAGAACCTCACCGTTGCAGGTTCTATCACCTCTGCCAGCAAGTATGCAGCAGGTCTGGCGGGCTGGGCTCACAGTTATACAGAGTTCAACGACTGCGTAGTTACCGCTACCATCACCACCAGTGCTGACTATGCCGGTGGATTTGTGGGTAACATGGACGTCAACAGCAACGGATATTATCTATATTTTACTAACTGTGTCTTTGCCGGTACTATCAACAACACCAGCAGCGACGCTAATCGCAGAGCTGGCGGTTTCATCGGCTACGGTGGCGGATACAGCTACTTCACCAACTGTCTGGAGAATGGTACCTATACCAACCTCACGCTGATGAACCCCAGAAATTCAAACAACTATTTCTACAACGACAATGTAACCAGCCTCTATTATATCAATAAGATTGGAAATACCGACAAGTATATAGCAGATGGTTACGGTTGCCATCAGGTTACTAAGACCGCTCCTACTGAGGACATCTATCTGGCTAAGGCCCTTCATGGCTATGACTTCTATCAGCCTGTATTGATTACAGACATGTATGAAACTTATGCTTACAACAATGGTGAGGAGATTATCCTCAACTATGCACTGAAGATTGATAGCAAGACATTGACCAAAGACACCGACTACGAGGTGGTTTTATCTAGCACTCCTGCCGCTATTGGCAATTACACCATCACCTTCACGGCTAAGGCTGACAATAAAGCTCGTTACGCTGGTGCAGCCGTCCGTTCATTCCGCGTGATGGAAGGTGAGAGCCTCGACGGTTATGTATTTGCCACTGAAGGTGAAGGCGATGATAAGGTATATCTCATCAATGACGAGAGCGACTTGAAGCGTTTGGCTGCTTATGTTAATAGCGGACACAATGCTCAAGGCAAGACCTTCAAGCAGAATGCCGACATCACGCTGGCTGCTGCACACACAACTATCGGTGGATACATTGACGGTAACTACAGATATTTCTATGGCATCTTTGATGGTAATAATAAGAGTATCACAAACCTGACGATTAACCAACCAGACTTCAACTATCAAGGTCTATTTGGATATACCAGCAGCGCTGTTATCAAGAATGTAAACCTCGTTAATTGTAATATCACTGGTAAGAGCTATACAGGTGGTATTGCTGGTAATTCTTCTGGCACCATTCAGAATTGTCACGTTAGTGGTACTATTGCAGCAACAGTTGCCGATGCCACTTACCACGGTGGTATCGTAGGACATGCTACAGGTACAACTATTACAGACTGTACCATGACTGGTGCTGTTTCTACCTCTGTAAGCAACGACTACTATGGTGGTATCGTGGGCCGTGCAGGTTGGGATGTTATTTTCACTTCTTGTGAGAATGCAGCAGCCATCTCTGGCGATGGTGAGAAACATGGTGGTATCGTAGGCGATGACGATGCCAGCAGCAATAGATACAATCTTTGTTTGAATACCGGTACCGTGGCAGGAACTAAATATGTAGGTGCTATTGCCGGCGAATATTCTTGGACAACTAATTACACCAATTGCTACTATGCATCTCCTTGTACCGCTAATGCACTCGGCTATAGCAGTGGCGCCTCAGATTACAGTGGCCGTGCAGAGCGTGGATATATCGTTGCTGCAGGCGACCATATCAATAACATTGTTGCTGCCGAGACGGGCGTAGTAACCAGTGTACTCAGTGGCAAGAAGTATTACAAGAAGGGTAACTGGACACTGACACTGACACCCGACCTGACCGATGTAACATTCGTTACTTATGCTTGCGAAGGTGGTACACTGACCAACCTGGAAACTGTTGATGGCGACCATGTGCTGACCATTACCGACAAGGATGTCACTATCTCTGCCGTCGTCAGCAGCAACAGCGGTATAGATATGAGCACCGTTAACGTTGCACCTATCGCCGATAAGCGCTGGAAGGGTAGTGATCCTGTTATCCCTGCATTGACCGTCACCAACGGAACCACACCGCTGGTATTGGGTACCGACTACCTCGTAGAGGGCACCAATAACGCTGCTGTTGGTACGGCTACGCTCACTCTGACAGGTATCAACGGCTATAAGGGCACAACGACAAAGACCTTCAACATCGTTGACCTCCCACTGCTGGATGCTGAGAAGAGCAATAGTTCAGAGAACCCCTATCTGATTGCTACAGAGGAAGACTTGGAGGCATTGGCAAGCATTGTAAACACTGATGCCCGTCGAAATGGCTACTACAAGCAGACAGCTGACATCACCCTCACCGAGGAGCATACAGCCATCGGTACAAACAATTCTTCTTTTAATGGTCGATACGATGGTGACAACAAGACCATTAGCGGATTGTATATCAACAAGCCTGATGCTTATTATCAAGGATTGTTCGGCTATATTAATAGTGTTTACGATGATGCTGTCAAAAATGTAGTCATCGTTGATTGTGACATTACTGCAAAAAGTTATGTAGGTGGTATCTGTGGATATCTATCCTACTCAAACATAAGAAATTGTAGCGTAAGTGGAGCCATCAAGGCTGCTGATGGCGTTGAAGCTAACTATCATGGAGGTATCGTTGGTTACCTTGATTATTACAAAATCAGTAACTGTATCAATACTGCCAGTGTAACGGGCAATGGCAATTATAATGGTGGTATTGCCGGAGAAATGTGGAGAAGCACCGCTGAGAATTGCTTCAATGCCGGCATCGTTGAGGGAACCTCGTATGTAGGCTCTATAGTAGGTTATAACTATAGTGGCCAATTTACCAACAACTACCACACAACGGCTACTACTGGTGGTGTAGGTGCAAACAGTGCTACAGGTACTGACCAGACTGGTGCTGAGGTGGTTGCAAAGATTAGCGCAGCTGATGGCGTTACACTGACATTGCCTACAGAGCCCAACTACGTTTGGAATGCAGAGAATCTTTACAAGAGCGGTACAAAGGTAACACTAAACTATGCTGTTCCTGACGGCAAGGTATTCGACCATTACACTGTGAACAGTGGTGAAATCAGCAATGCTGGTATCATTGATGGCGAACATACGCTAACCGGCTTCAGTGAGGACGTAGTTATCACAGGTAGCTATGCTGACAACATCATTGACCTTGCAACTGCAGGTGCCGTGATTGCCGATATTGACAACCTGACCTATAATGGCAGCGTTCAGCATCCTGTTCCTGTGGTTACACTGGATACAGAGACATTGGAAGAGAACAACCAGTACACTGTTAGCTATAGCGATGGCTGTACCAATGCAGGTACTTACACCGTTACCGTCACTGGTTCGGGTCGTTACTCTGGCAGCGTATCAAAGAACTTCACTATCGATCCCTTCAATGTAGAAAACTGTGAAATCAAAATGGAAAATCAGCTCTACACAGGAAGTGAGATTGAATTGAACCCAACCGTAAAGCGTGACGGCACATTGTTAGTAAAGGGTGCTGACAAGGACTTTGTCATCACCACTGTTCCTGCCGAAGTATTGGCTGTTGGCGACTACACGATGACCATCACTGGTGTTGGTAACTACACTGGCACTAAGGACTTCGACTTCCAAGTTATCAAGAGACTGAAGATTGGCTCTGGTACTTCGACAAGCAGCGTTATACCTTTCAACAACTGGGATAACTACGCTTTGACGCAGCAGATATACACCGCTGACGAGCTAGGCAATCAGGCTGGCAAGATTACCAGCATCGACCTCAGGGAGACCAGCACGAAAGACTGCAAGCGCACGATGGACATCTATCTGGTGAACACCAGCAAGAGCAGTTTTGAAAACGAGACAGACTGGATAAAGGTGACAGAGGCCGACAAGGTGTTCAGTGGCCAAGTTGAGTTCCCCGAAGATGACTGGGCAACCGTCACGTTCGACACACCATTCATGTATGACGGCACCAGCAACCTCGCCATCATCTTCGATGTCACCCGTATTTCTAATGCTGGAGATACTTATGGCAGTGGTCGTATGTTCTTGGTATACGAGGGTGGTACTAACCAAACATTGTATAATTGGAGTGACAGCCAAAACCTTGACCCGCAGAGCGACATTACCGCGAATGGCAGTTTGTCTTCGACCAAGAGCCAGGTGCGCCTCGTCGTTGATCCTCACGAAAAAATCGAGATGAATGCTCATGGCATCATGACATACGCCAGCGACAATGCACTCGACTTTAGCAATGTTAGCGGACTGAGAGCTCACTACGCAAGCAACTTCGAGCTCACTGAAGGTCACAATGGTGTACTGACGATGACCAAGGCTGAAGAGGTTCCTGCAAGCGAAGGTCTGATGCTGAAGGGTACTGCTAACGAGACATTCTACGTGCCCATCATCGAGACTGCCTCTCCTCTGGCAAGCAACCTGATGGTTGGTCTGACCACCGCAACATCAGTTGACCCAGTAGCAGGTGACTACACTAACTTCATTCTATCTAAGCAGAATGACGCCATTGCCTGGTATAAGTTAGCTAACACATACACGCTGAGAGCTAACAGTGCTTATCTGCATCTGCTAACCGCCGACGTCTTCGGTGCACGCGCCATCACTATGGACTTCGGCGACGGCGAGGCTACAAGCATCGACCAGATTACTGACGATGCAGCAGACGGCGACTGGTACACCATCGATGGTCTGAAGCTTGACAAGAAGCCTACCAAGAAGGGCGTTTATGTAACTAATGGCCACAAGGTGGTAGTGAAGTAATAACGTAGTTAATGAAGTTAAGAATTATGAAGAAAGAATATATCAATCCAGAACTCCAGGTAGTGCTGCTCAACATGCAGCAGCATCTACTGGCGGGAAGCGTGGGCGAAGACATCGTGGGCGACACGGTTGCTGATGGCGATACCCAGCTCTCTCGTTTGATTGACGAATTCAGCAACGAAGAGGGCGAATGGGACACAACGAGTGATTTCTAATCCCTGACTATAATCAAAAAAGCAAGCACCTAAAAATAGGTGCTTGCTTTTTTTTGATTCCCCCAAAACCTACTTCACCGTTATTTTCTTTATCTTTGTGCCATCCTGACTTTCAGTCTTGATGAAATAGATACCTGGTTTCAAACCTGCAGGTAGGTGGTTACCGTCAACGTAGATTCTCTTGCCCGATACATCATAGATGCTGCCATTATTTCTGTTTGCAGCAAACGTACCACCAATACTGCTGATGTCTCCGCTTTCTACAAATTCCTTAAAGCCTTTTTGCCCGGTGGGGTCATACCAGGCAGATGCCTGATAGGCTGAGGCGCTTCCCGAAGGAACGGTAACAGTGCTACATCCAAAATCGTTGAATGTCAGAGGCTCACCAAAACTGTCATCGAGTGTAGGTGGTACGGTGGCCCGTGATACAGCGCTTGTAAAGCCATTACAGTTAGCGAAGGCCTGATCTCCGATGAAGGCAACAGAACGGCCGATGGTTAATTTGCCGTTGAAACCGCTGCAATAGCTGAATGCGCCATATCCGATGGTGGTCACAGCATCTGGTATCAGCAAATCACCAGTAAAGCCATTGCAACCGCTAAAGGCACCATCGCCAATTGTTACTATTGTACTGGGAAGCGTGAGCGTAGTGACGCTGCTGTTATACATAAACGCATAACTACCTATAGATGTCACGGTATAGTCTTTACCTTCATAGTTTACTGTTTCGGGTATATTGATTTCTCCACTTGCCTCGTAGCCGTCCACATGACTGATAACGGTTACAGAAACATCATCTTTGTTGACGCGATAGTTATACTTGCCGGCAGCAAATTCCGTAAACTCCTCTACCACATTATCACTTTTTTCAATAAACGTACTAAAGCCGCACAGTCCCAGTTCGTCATGAAGATTTGAATTCATATAGGCATCTGTGCAACCGTCAGGGATAATCAGTATTTGACAGCCAAACGACTCGAAGGCGGTGTAGTAACCAAACTCATTACCTATCTCTGGCGGAGTAGTGGCACGTGAGACAGCTCCCGTAAATCCGCTGCATTTCTTAAAGGCCCAGTCACCGATGTATGATACCGATTCGCCCAATGTCAGTGTACCCGTTAGTTTTTCACACCCATAGAAGGCACTTGGTCCGATGGTTGTAACCAGATCAGGAATGGTCAGGTCGCCCGTAAGATCATAGCACAGCGCAAAGGCGTTCTCGCCAATGGTAACCAATGATTGTGGCAGCTCAACTGCTGTCAAATTAAGAATACCTCTGAAGGCACAATAGCCGATGTCTGTGATTCCTTCAGGAATGATAGAATTCTTGCAACCCGTTATCAGTGTGTTAGTATTAGTTTCAACGATAGCGTTGCATTGTTCTCTTGAGTCATAGACACTATTGTCGGGATCCACGACAATCGCACCAAACCCATTGTAGCCAAAGGTGTTTGACCCAATGCTTGTCACGTTGGCTGGAAGATTTAGTGTTCCTGTAAGTCCGGCGCATCCGCTGAAGGCATAATCGCCTAAGCTTTCAACTGAGGAACCAATGATGAGTTGTCCGTCAAAGCCTGAACACCCTGAAAAGGCATTATATCCTACTTCTTTCACAGAGTTGGGAATTACCAGGTCTCCCTTGAAACTTTGGCAGTAGGAGAAGGCTCCTTCGCCGATGGTTGTTATCGTGTTTGGAAGAGTCAATTTCGACAGATAGAAGCAATACATGAAAGCCGATTGACCAACGGCTGTTACAGTATAATCTTTCTCATTGTAATTTACTGAGGCAGGTATTTCCAACTCGCCTGTTGCTTCATAACCGTCAGTGTGTCCTGTAACTGTTACAGAGGTGCCGTCCTCGTTAACCTGATAGTTTAGTTTGTTGATGGTGAAGGTGGTTTGAGCAATACTTGTCATTACAACCCCCAGAAATAGAGCTAGTAAGGTAGCTCTCTTTCTAAATAAATTTTTTCTCATGCGTGTTTAATTTTTGTTGTAAAATGGTTCGAAAAATTAATTTCGACTGCAAAATTAATACTTTTATGTGTGTTTTTATAACACTTGATTAAGATATTTTGAATAAAGATAATAAAATGATACGATTTTAACATTTCTATAGTAAATTGAGCATTCGCGACTAAGATAATAAAACTACCCTAAAGTGCAATACTTTGGAGAAAATATTTTAGATTAGCTGTATTGCTCATAGCCTGGCTTATTGTCGATGTTTAGGCGCTGGGCAGTGTAACTCCCGCTAACTCCCATAACAAATCCAAAAGAAAATTTTGTATTTATCTTGTTTTTGTTTAAATTTGCAGCAGAAAACAGAAAATGCTTATTGTCATTTCTTACAAACCAATTAAAATTATGAATAAAAACCTTGTACATTCTTGTATTTTGCTACTCATCACGTTCCTGTTCGCTGCATGTAGTCGCGAAGACACCAACAGCGCGCCACGCGTCGAATACATTAATATCAACGATAACGGTACCACCTCCGATGGATCCAGCTTTGTAAAAATAGACAGTAAGAGCTTCTATCTGAATTACATTAAATATACCATAGAAGAAGCGCATATCGTTGTTACTGGTTTTGACCAAACAGGCGGAAAAACCGTGAATATTGCGACAGCTATCAGATACAAATCTAATCTCTATCATGTTACGAGCATTGGCAGGATGGCTTTCTACGGATGCTCTAACCTTACCTCCATCTCTATTCCCAGCAGTGTGACAACAATTGGTGCCAGCGCCTTTGCTGGTTGTTCTAGTCTCACCTCCATCTCTATTCCCAAGGACGTGATCAGCATGGAAGAGAATGTGTTTGCAGACTGTAGCGGACTCACCTCCATCATTATTCCTGATGATATGAAAAGCATCAGTGATGGAATGCTGAAGGGTTGCTCCAGTCTGACTGCCGTCACCATCCCCAATAGCGTAACAAGCATCGGCAGAGAAGCATTCTACGGCTGTTCCGGACTGACGTCCATCACCATTCCCAGTGGGGTAAAGAGTATTGGCGACTATGCTTTCGAGAATTGCAAGACACTAACCACCATTACCATTCCCGATGGCATATCGACTATCGGAAGAGAGATGTTCTCTGGCTGTTCAGGACTCACCTCTATCAATCTCCCCAATAGTGTGATAACCATCAGAGACTATGCGTTTGCCGGCTGCTCCGGACTGACGTCCTTCACCTTTCCCCGTGAAGTCACAAACATCGGATATGCCGCTTTCTCACATTGCACAGGACTCACCACGCTAAACCTCCCCAATAGCGTAACGGCCATTGAGTCTGGTGCCTTTGCCTACAACACCAACCTTTCGTCCATCATCATTCCAAGCAGCATAAAAAACATTCATACGAATGCATTCATAGAATGCAAAGGACTGACAGATGTGTACTGTTATGCAGAGCAAGTGCCAAACCCCAATACCACCATCTTTGATGTGGCAAGTTGCAGTAGTGCCACCCTCCACGTGCCCGCTGCTTCCATTGACGCCTATAAGGAATCTTCCGCTTGGGTAAATTTCAAAAATATCGTAGCATTGACAGACAGCGACCCTAAGCCTATAGACGCTAATTAAATCACAGACACAACGAATAAAAAAGAAGAGAGCATCCGGCATGGATGCTCTCTCTCGTTACATACAACTGGTAGTGGTCAGTGTAGTACCCAGTGCTGTGAGCACCGTAACGAAGACCTGAATCAAGGTCTTCCAGAAATCTTTGTTTTTCATAGTGATAAAATTAAATAGGTTAATTTTTAAGGGAGTTAATGGGAGTTAGCGGGAGTTAACTCCTTAAGAAGCTTAAGGCTTCGCCGTTTCTTTGGAAACGGTATTCTTTGGCAGCTCCTCTACTTTGATTCCCTGCAGGAACTGCTTGGTGCGATTGCCAGAGGCGTCGGTAGAGCGTTCTGGGCTAAAGATGACGCGCATGCCCTTGATGTTCTCTGACACGCTGAACTCCTTGGCGCTATTAGCACCGATGGAGC
>FPIT01000013.1 GCA_900119285.1 Prevotellaceae bacterium HUN156 | reverse complement strand
CTGCACACAGGATCTCTTCCAGGACGGTGGCGAGGCAGAAAGCGATAGCAAGACTATCTCTTTCACAGCGCAGACCGTTGATGTTCAAGAGGACACTCGTTCTGCCTCACTTCCTGATGCGTTGCCATTGACAGGTGACGGTATGGAGTTATGGCTGATACCCTCAGAAGAGGATATGGTAAGCGACGTTACCCGTGGTACACAGATCAATTCCGTAGAGGCACTGAATAACTTCGGCGTGTCTGCGTACCGACATGGTGCCATTCCTTCGGAGAAGACTCAGAACGAGTATCTGACAGATAATAATTTGAAGCCCGACTTTTTCTATAATTATGCGTAAATTCAAGGAGAATTATGCCGTCAAACTATTCTCGACTATTTTCCTCTAACATCCCGAATAACACAGGGGGGATATTTTTCTTCGTACGTATAAATTTTTGTTTATTTGCTGCCACCTGCCACCAATAGCGTTTAACTCCTTTATATACAGACAGAAAAAGGTGGTGGCAGATGGGTGGCAGGTGGCAGCAAAATGATGAAATATGCCGTTTTTCTCTCCAAAAGTCTGGTGATTTTAATCTTTTTTGAATGGTTTTCATTGCAAAGAAACGATGTTTTAGTTTCCGAAAAGCATCGTATTAGCTTAGGGAAAATACTGTTTTCCACGGCAGAAAATATCGTTTTCTAGCGTAGGAAACGATATCCTGGCAGGGCTAGAGTGAGGGATTACCCAATAACCAACATTCGAAGACAATCATGTCTACAAACTATTATTAGAATTTCGATACTGGTATTACGGCAATCTTGTAACCATTCTTCTCTATGGTGCGCTCTTCTTTATTGGTTACAATAACAAGATTGTTGCACTTTAATTCCTCAGCGCACTCAATGAGGCTATTCACCTCCCGCTTTTCTGTCTTAGAACTGCTCATGTCAAAACATACTTGCACCAGACGCTCTATGCGACTTCCCTTACGCAAGACGAAATCAACCTCTTTGTCATTACGAGAACGATAATAGAACATGGTCTTATCCGTATCATAACCTCGACGTATTAACTCTACGAATATCTGATTCTCTAGCAAACGCCCAAGATTGTCGCTAAGTGAAAAGGCTTTCGCAGCAACAAAACCATTGTCAACTACATAGACCTTGCGAGAAGCCTTCTTCATTAATTTTAGTTTATTATTATAGCGAGGCAGATAATAGAATAGGTATGGTTCATGCAGGTAAACCATATATTTCTTGACCGTATTAACGCTGGCTAACCCCAATTCCTCTGCCAGTTCGTTGGCGCTTAATGGATTGCAAAAGTTGGATAGAAGATACATTGCCAAATCATTCAAGTCGGTGATGTTACGCACATGATGTCGCTTGGCTACATCCTTCCATACGATAGAGTCGAACAATGTATCAAGATAGCTACGAGTTATTTGGCGTGATGCAACTACCTCAGGATAGCCGCCGTTTCTCATGTAGTCGTCCATCAACACGGAGGCATCTGTTTTTTGTTCTGCTCTTAATTCGTGAAGGTCTAGTTGGTTCCAATCAAAGAACTCCTCAAGACTGAATGGCAACATTTCTACTTGTAGATACTTGCCAGTCAACACCGTTGCCATCTCACTGCTTAGCATCTTAGCATTACTACCTGTTATCACAAGATTCTTGCCGAGTCGATACAATTCACTAACCCACAAATCCCATCCGTCAAGGTTTTGCACCTCGTCAAGCAAAAGATAATCGTAGTCAGGATATACGTCATCCAACATACGCATAACGAGATTGGCATCCCAAGCTTCTAATAGTGCTTGATTGTCGAAGTTCAGATAGGCGAAATTCTTATTACGCAACATCAATAGTGCATGCGTAGATTTGCCAACACGTCGAGGACCCGTTATCAATTTGATGAGTTGACTATCCAATAGCGTATTAGAATCTTGGTTGTTTCGACGCATAAGATAAGGGCGTGATAATAGCTCGTCACGTTCCTTTCGTTGATTTAGAATTATAGTTTTCATCGGCTCTTTTTTGTAGTTTTACAATGTTTACGCTGCAAAGATACTGTTTTTTCTTCAATAAACAATACGTATTGCATAAAAAATGCCATATTTTATGCAATACGACATGTTCTATTGCGTATTTTGTGCTGTATCATTCAGCAATATCATCAGAAGAATAGTTTATGCGTAACGCAGTACAAAAGGCCTGTACTATTGCTACAAAAGCTCTGTACAGGTAGTACAAGGGGGCTGTACGGGTAGTACAAAGGCTTTGTACTAGTACGAAATGGGTATTTATGAGGTGAAAAATAATAAAAGGCTATATCGTGCGTTATAATAAGGTATGCAGTGGACTGACAGAATCAGACAGATAAAGATAATATTGGTGGTGGCTGCGGTGATGATTGCCGTGGCATCGCTATTGGTGTCTCACTTTCTGGTGCGCGACCTCTCGATAGAAGAGCGTCATCGTATGGAGGTGTGGGCACAGGCATTGCATGCATTGAATGAGGCAGACGAGACGACAGACTTGTCGCTGGTGCTGAACGTGATGGAGGGAAACAATACGATTCCCGTCATTGTGGTGAACAGTGAAGGAGGTATCGACGATTACCGCAATATAGAGGATACGACAAGCATAGAGCAGTATGCCAAAAGGATGATACAGTCGGGCGATACGATTCGTATTGACAGACAATTGGTATGCTATGATGAGTCTATCATGCTGAAACGCTTGCAGGCTTGGCCGTATGTGCAGTTGGGTATCGTACTAATATTTGTAGTGGTGGCAATCTTCGCATTGTTGTCGTCGAAACGTGCTGAACAAAATAAGGTATGGGTGGGATTGTCGAAGGAGACGGCTCACCAGTTGGGAACACCCGTATCGAGCTTGATGGCGTGGGTGGAGATGCTGAAGGAGCAATATCCAGAGGATGACCTGTTGCCAGAGATGGATAAGGATGTGAAGCGACTGCAACTGATTGCAGACCGATTCTCAAAGATTGGTTCACTGCCTGAGCCTGTGGATGCCTCGATGAATGAGGTGCTGGCACATGTGGTGGACTATATGGATAGGCGAACATCGAACCAAGTGCAGATGATAAGGCAATTGCCTGAGCATGACGTGATTGTGAAGATGAATGCCTCGCTGTTTGAGTGGGTGATAGAAAACCTTTGCAAGAATGCCGTTGACGCCATGGAGGGTAAGGGAACTATCACGCTGACACTCTATGACGAGCCACAAGATGTGGTGATAGAGGTGCAAGATACTGGTAAGGGTATCAAGAAGAAAGACCTGAATAGCGTGTTTACTCCGGGCTTTACCACGAAGAAACGCGGTTGGGGACTCGGACTGTCGCTGGCTAAACGTATTGTAGAAGAGTATCACAAAGGTCGTATCTTTGTGAAACAGTCGGAAGTGGGGAAGGGGACCACGTTCCGTATAGAAATGAAAAAATAAAAGAAAATTTTGGTTATTTGCGTAATTCTTCGTAACTTTGCAGCCCGAAAAGTGTGATTATGTGTAGTTTAGAGCATTTGAAGATTGATTTGAAGGGTATGAAAGAGGCCGTAATGACCTCTGAATACGACCTTGGAGATGAGTTCTTCGGAGCTTTGGACGGCTCACAGTTGGAGCATGGAGCATTGCATGTGTCGGTGTCTATACGCAAGATGACCGGCTTTTTCGAACTCCAGTTCCATACCGAGGGTGCCGTTACGATTAGTTGTGACCGTTGTCTTGATGACATGGAGCAGCCGATTGTTGCGGATAATACTCTTGTGGTAAAGTTGGGCGATACATACAGTGATGAAGATGATACTGTGACGATTGACGAGAACGAAGGAATACTCGACATGTCATGGTTCATTTATGAGTTTATCATGCTGGCCATACCCATCAAGCACGTTCATGCACCTGGAAAATGCAATAGTGCGATGACGCAGAAGCTCGAAGAGCTGAGCGGCGCTGTCCGAAGCGGCGAAGAGGAGGTAAAAGAGATAGACCCACGCTGGGAAGCACTTGTAAAGTTAAAAGTGAAGAGTGAGGAGTGAAGAGTTTGCTTCCGCTCGAAAGAACAAGATGATTAAACATTAAAAAAGTAATAGAATTATGGCACATCCTAAAAGAAGACAATCAAACACCCGTACCGCTAAGCGTCGTACTCATGACAAGGCAGTAGCTCCTACACTGGCAGTATGCCCTAACTGTGGAGCTTATCACATTTACCACACTGTATGCCCAACTTGTGGCTACTATCGTGGTAAGATTGCTATTGTAATGGACGAAGTTGCTGAGTAAAGGTAATGGATAAAATCAATGCGATAATCACCGGAATTGGTGGCTACGTGCCCGACTACGTTCTGAATAATGACGAACTGTCGCGCATGGTAGACACCAACGACGAGTGGATTATGACTCGCGTTGGTATTAAGGAACGCCGCATCCTGACAGAGGAAGGTCTTGGCACAAGCTATATGGCACGTAAAGCTGCCAAGCAGTTGATGCAGAAGACTGGCGTGGATCCCGATACTATCGATGCAGTAATCGTAACCACTTCTACGGCTGATTATAAGTTCCCGTCTACAGCCAGCATCGTAGTTGGCAAACTCGGACTGAAGAATGCTTTTGCATTCGACCTCTGGGGTGCATGCTGTGGATTCCTCTACACGCTCGACGTGGCTGGCTCTATGATACAGAGCGGTCGTTACAAGAAAATCATCGTGATAGGTGCCGACAAGATGTCGTCAGTGGTTGACTATAAAGACCGCGCTACCTGTCCGCTGTTTGGTGACGGTGCTGCTGCTGTGTTAGTGGAAGCAACAGAAGAAGAGAATATCGGTGTGATGGACTCTTACTTCCGTGCTGACGGCAAGGGCTTGCCCTTCCTTCACCTGAAGGCTGGCGGTTCTGTATGTCCTCCCTCACACTTTACGGTAGATCACCGTTTGCACTACCTCTATCAGGAGGGTCGCACCGTGTTCCGTTATGCCGTAACAAACATGAGCGAAGACAGCGCACTCATCGCTGAGCGCAACGGTCTGAACAAAGACAACATCGCATGGGTTGTTCCTCATCAGGCAA
This sequence comes from Prevotellaceae bacterium HUN156, assembly GCA_900119285.1. Classification (GTDB taxonomy): domain Bacteria; phylum Bacteroidota; class Bacteroidia; order Bacteroidales; family Bacteroidaceae; genus Prevotella. The sequence continues at coordinate 90,515 of FPIT01000013.1, read as the reverse complement.
ATATGCGCATCATCGAAGCTGTTGCTAAGCGCTTGGAACTGCCTATGGATAAGGTGATGGTGAACATCGAGCATTTCGGTAACACCTCTGCTGCCACAATCCCCTTGGCTCTCTGGGAGAATGAGCATCTGCTGAAGAAGGGTGATAACATGATTTTCACCGCATTCGGCGCAGGTTTCGTTCACGGAGCAAGCTACTATAAGTGGGCTTATGATGGCAGCGAGAAGTAAGTTGACAGTTGAAAGTTGACAGTTGATAGCCAATGCATAAGGCTGGATTCGTAAATATCGTTGGGAATCCCAATGTAGGTAAAAGTACGCTCATGAACCAATTGGTTGGTGAGCGTATTTCGATAGCGACGTTTAAGGCACAAACGACGCGCCATCGTATTATGGGTATCGTCAATACCGACGATATGCAGATTGTATTTTCTGATACACCTGGTGTGCTGAAGCCTAACTACAAGTTGCAGGAGTCAATGCTTGCATTCTCAGAGTCTGCTCTGCAGGATGCCGATGTACTGCTCTACGTAACGGATGTGGTAGAGACTCCCGAAAAGAACATGGAGTTCTTGGAGAAGGTGCAGAAGATGAAGATTCCTGTAATCTTGCTGATCAATAAGATTGATGAACTGAGCCTCTCCCCCGACCCCTCTCCTAAAGGAAAGGGGAGTGAGAGCCCTCAGCAAAAGTTGACAACGATTGTTGAGAAGTGGCACGCATTGCTGCCTAACGCAGAGATTCTGCCAATATCTGCAAAGAATAAGTTTGGCGTGGACATGTTGCTGAAGCGCATTCAGGAACTGTTGCCCGAGAGTCCCGCATTCTTCGATAAAGACCAGTTGACGGATAAGCCTGCACGTTTCTTTGTATCGGAGATTATCCGTGAGAAGATACTGCTCTATTATGATAAGGAAATACCTTATTCTGTAGAGGTTCGTGTGGAGCGTTTTAAAGAGACTGAGAAGAATATCCACATCAACGCGATTATCTATGTGGAGCGCGACTCGCAGAAGGGTATCATCATCGGTCATCAGGGTATGGCTCTTAAAAAAGTAAGTACCGAGGCTCGCAAGTCGTTGGAGAAATTCTTCGCCAAACCCATCTTCTTGGAAACCTTTGTTAAGGTAGATAAAGACTGGCGTAGCTCTGAGAGAGAGCTGAATAGCTTTGGATATAATTTAGATTAACTGGGAGGAACTAGGAAAACCTAGGACGACCTAGGAGGACCTGGGATATCTTAGGATGACTAGGAAATCTAGCAACAAATACTAGAAATTATGGGAAATTTAGTAGCGATTGTAGGACGCCCAAATGTAGGTAAGTCCACTTTGTTTAACCGATTGACGAACAGCCGTCGCGCCATTGTGAGCGATGAGGCTGGTACTACACGTGATCGCCAGTATGGCAAATGTGAGTGGAATGGCCGTGAGTTCTCCGTAGTGGATACGGGTGGATGGGTTGTAAATAGTGACGATATCTTTGAGGAGGAGATTCGCAAGCAGGTGATTGTTGCCACGGAAGAGGCCGACCTGGTATTGTTCTTGGTGGATATCAAGAACGGACTGACGGATCTTGACGAGGATGTAGCACTGATTCTTCGTCGTTCTAAACTGCCCGTAGTGCTGGTAGCTAATAAGGCTGACGATGGTAAAGACCTGTACGGACAGTATGAGTTCTATAAGTTGGGACTGGGTGATCCATTCTGTGTCAGTGCAGCAACAGGTAGTGGTACCGGTGACTTGCTCGACCATGTACTGGAGAAGTTGAAGACTGACGAGGTAGATGATATTGAGGATGGTACTCCACGCTTTGCTGTTGTTGGTCGTCCTAATGCCGGTAAGTCCAGTATTATCAATGCCTTTATCGGTGAGGATCGTAACATTGTAACCGATATTGCGGGTACTACCCGTGACAGTATTTATACGAAGTACGACAAGTTTGGCTTTGACTTCTATCTTGTTGATACCGCAGGTATACGCAGAAAGAATAAGGTAACGGAAGATTTGGAGTTCTATAGTGTGATGCGTAGCATCCGTGCTATTGAGAATTCTGATGTCTGCATCCTGATGATTGACGCTACTCGTGGTATCGAGGCACAGGATATGAATATCTTCCAGTTGATTCAGAAGAATAACAAGTCGCTGGTAGTTGTTGTCAACAAGTGGGACTTGGTAGAGGATAAGTCGCAGGAGGCTATCAAGACCTTTGAATATGCCATTCGCAACCGTATGGCTCCATTCGTAGATTTCCCCATCATCTTCGCTTCTGCTGTAACCAAACAGCGTATCTATAAGGTGCTGGAGACTGCCAAGCAGGTATATCTGAACCGTACAATCAAGATTGGAACCTCTAAGCTTAACGAGGTGATGCTGCCTATCATCGAACAGACGCCACCACCTTCTATCAAGGGTAAATACATCAAGATTAAGTATGTATCTCAGGTACCTGATACACAGATTCCTACCTTTGTATTCTATGCTAATCTGCCTCAGTATGTCAAGGAGGCTTATCGTCGTTTCTTGGAGAACAAGATGCGCGAGAATTGGACACTGACAGGTACACCGATTAACGTATTTATTCGACAGAAGTGATTAAGAAAGGGAGTCTTGTAATGGGCCTGATGGGCTTACTCGGTCTGCTGGGATTCGTGGGTTGTAGTGAAACTACTCCAGAACAGCAGGCTGCAGAAGCTGCTCAGACATACTATAACCGTTTGTTGGAAGGATTCCCTGACGGATTCTTAGAAGGTAAGGCAGGCTACGATAGCTTGCCTGCCGACTATCGTCAGCAACTGATGAAAGCCAACGAGCAGTATCTGCAAGATATTCAGCAGCATCACGAAGGCTTGCATGCTGTAGCTATCTCGTCAAATGTTGGTCGCCGTGACTCAACATTACATCTGGTTTATGCTTTCCTACTCTTATCCTATAATGACTCTACCCAAGAGGAAATTACCGTGCCAATGGTAGAAGTTGATGGAAAGTGGAAGATGAGATAGAGGCTGTGTGTGCGTGCACAAGGATTTGATATTAATCAATAATTCTCCTCTTTTTCGCCTAAAAGGCTGATTTTTCTTGGATTATTGTTCTTTTCGTCGTACCTTTGCATCGTGATTTAGAGGGATAACGATATATTATTAAGAAAAAAGAAAGGAAATGATTATGAAAAAGTTAATTAAGAAATGGTTAGAGAGCGAAGCTTACAAAGAGTTTTGTCTCAATATGGCAAGAATGTATAATTACAGAATAGCATACTAAATAAAGGATTGAATAACAAAGTATTCAATCCTTTATTTTTTTTATTCCTTTTTCTTAACCTCAACCCTTAACTATCCTCTTTTTGCTCCCGTTACAGCATCGCGCATATCTTTCAACAGGTCACTGGCAAAGATGAAGTCTGTCAGGCGCTTGTTGGTAGAAGTCATAATCTCTGAAGAAACACCCTGCCATTCCTTGTGTCCTTCATAGATGAAGATGATATTCTCGCCAATGCCCATCACTGAATTCATGTCGTGGGTATTGATAATCGTAGTCATGTTGAATTCATTAGTGATGGAGTGGAGTAGGTCATCGATAATCAATGATGTCTTGGGGTCCAATCCACTGTTAGGCTCATCGCAGAACAAGTATTTAGGATTCAAGGCAATAGCACGAGCAATGGCAACACGCTTCTGCATACCACCAGATATCTCGCCAGGATATTTCTTCTCTGCTCCTACCAGGTTGACTCGAGCCAGACAGTCCATTGCACGCTGTTTGCGTTCGCGGTAGGTCATGTTTGAGAACATGTCCAATGGGAACATAACGTTCTCCAGAACGGTGAGTGAGTCGAAAAGCGCTGCCGACTGGAATATCATTCCCATCTCGCGGCGCATCATTACCTTCTCGTCTTTAGACATTGCCACAAAGTCACGACCGTCGTAGAGAATCTGTCCGCTGGTAGGTTCGAAGAGTCCTACAAGGTTCTTCATCAGTACGGTTTTACCAGAACCGCTCTGTCCGATGATAAGATTCGTCTTACCATCTTCAAAGACAGTGCTGATACCCTTCAGTACTTCTCTTCCTTCAAAGCTCTTATGTAAGTCCTTTACTTCAATCATGACAGCAGTTGTGTTAAGAATACGTCGGAACAAAGGATGAGTACACTCGAACTGACCACAGCGTCGGTTGAGGCCTTACCTACATTAACAGAACCACCCTCCACGGTATAACCGAAATAGGAAGGTACAGCCGATATGATGAAGGCAAAGAATAGGCTCTTGATAATAGACATCCAGACGAACCACGACTTGAAGTCATGCTGTAAGCCTAATGTCAAATCGTCGGGCACAATGATGTTTCCGATGTATGCCGTTCCGTAGGCTCCCATAATGCCCATTGCACTGGAGAAGATTACCAATAGCGGCATAATGGTCAGCATGCCGAGAATCTTAGGAAGGATAAGATAACAGGCAGAATTGATGCCCATAATGTCGAGAGCGTCAATCTGTTGTGTTACACGCATGGTTCCTATCTCAGAGGCAATGTTTGATCCTACTTTACCAGCCAGAATCAGACACATGATGGAACTTGAGAATTCCAGCAACATAATCTCACGTGTTGTGTATCCCGATACCCATCGTGGCATCCAAGGAGACTGGATGTTTAGCTTCATCTGAATACAGATGACTGCACCAATGAAGAATGAGATGAGCAGTACGATGCCAATGGAATTGATACCCAACTGAGCCATCTCCTTGACATACTGCTTCCAAAACATGCGAAAGCGCTCTGGCATGGAGAACGTACGACCCATCAGCATCATAAACTTGCCGAGGTTGGTCAACCAATTATTGAGTAATCTTGTAATCATAATCTGCGTGCAAAGATACACAATTTTTTTGAAAACGACTATTCTTCTAACTATTTTACATTCTTTTTGCCTGAATTAAATATTTTCATGGCGTTTTCTGGTAGGGAAAACAATGTTTTCTAGGCTTGAAAACGATGGTTTCCAGTAAGGAAACCGATGGTTTCTCGTAGAGAAAACAAATAAAGTTGTTTTTTATTTTGTATTTCGCTCGGTTTATACTAACTTTGCAAACGATTATGGATAATATGGAACAAGAGCAGCTGGTGCTGCGCACAGAAGGACTAGTGAAGCGATACGGCAAACGTACCGTGGTGAATGACGTGTCGTTCGATGTAAAACAAGGCGAGATTGTGGGACTGCTGGGTCCTAACGGTGCCGGAAAAACTACATCGTTCTATATGACGACAGGCCTGATTGTGCCTAATGGTGGCCATATTTATCTGGGTGATGAGGAGGTGACCGACTATCCTGTGTATAAGCGTGCCCGTGCTGGTATCGGCTATTTGGCTCAGGAGGCTTCTGTATTCCGCAAGATGTCGGTAGAGGATAATATCCTCTCGGTACTGGAGATGACAGGTAAACCCCGTGAGTATCAGCTGGAGAAATTGGAAAGTCTGATTAAGGAATTCCGTCTGCAGAAGGTGCGCAAGAATAAGGGCGACCAGTTGTCGGGTGGTGAGCGTCGTCGTACGGAGATTGCCCGTTGCTTGGCTATCGAGCCCAAATTTATCATGCTCGACGAGCCTTTTGCCGGTGTAGACCCCATCGCCGTTGAGGATATTCAGTTTATCGTATGGAAACTGAAAGACCGTAACATCGGAATCTTGATTACAGACCATAATGTGGAAGATACGCTTTGTATCACCGATCGCGCATACCTGTTGTTTGAGGGACGAATTCTTTTCCACGGTTCTCCTGAAGAATTGGCTGCCAACCCCATTGTCCGTAAGAACTATCTGACCGAGTCGTTTGTCTTGCGTCAGAAAGATTTCTCGGCTTTGGAAGAACAACGTGCAAAGGAGGAAGATAGTTAATAAATCATAATTCATAAGTAGTAATTCGCAAATAATTACTACCTTTGCACGCTCAAAGCGATTATATATAATTAATAAGGTATAAGAAAGAAAATGAATATTCAATTTGAAGCTCCCGACAAGGTGAATGGTCTGATGACTATCACCCTGGAGACGGCTGACTATCAGCCTGAAGTTGAGAAGACACTGAAAGACTATCGTAAGCGTGCAAACATTCCCGGATTCCGTCCTGGTCAGGCTCCTATCGGCATGATCAAGCGTCAGTTCGGTACCAGCATTAAGGTTGATGTTGTTAACAAGATGCTGGGTGAGAAACTTTATGAGTATGTTCGTGAGAACAAGATTCAGATGTTGGGTGAGCCTCTGCCAAGCGACCAGCAGGAACAGCTGGACTTTGAAGGTGAGCAGCCCCTGGTATTTAAGTTCGATATCGCTGTAGCTCCTCAGTTCGAGGCTAAGATTAGCGGCAAGGATAAGGTTGAATACTACAATATCACAGTTGACGACAAGCTCATCGACCAGCAGGTTGAGATGTATCAGAGCCGTGCCGGTCACTACGAGAAGGTTGAAAACTTCGACGGTGAGCTGCGCGACATGCTGAAGGGTGACCTCCGTGAGTTGGATGAGAAAGGCAACGTAAAGGAAGGTGGCATCGAGGTTAGCGATGCAGTACTGATGCCTCAGTATATCAAGGTTGAGGATCAGAAGAAACTCTTCGACGGTGCTAAGTTGGGTGATATTATTACATGGAATCCTCGTAAGGCTTATCCCGAGAGTGATGTAGAGGTTTCTAGCCTGCTGAAGATTCAGAAGGATGAGGTGAAGAACCACGAGGGTGACTTCACTTATCAGATTACCGAGATTTCTCGCTTCACTAAGGCTGAGATCAATAAGGACCTGTTCAATCAGACCTTCGGTGAGGGTACAGTAAAGAACGAGAAGGAGTTCCGTCAGAAGATTGCTGACCAGATTGCTGCTCAGTTCAAGTCTGACTCAGACTACAAGTTCCTGCTCGATGTTCGCAAGCACATGGAGAAGAAGATTGGTAAGCTGGAATTCCCAGAGGCTCTGCTGAAGCGCGTAATGCTGAACAACAATAAGGATAAGGGCGCTGACTTCGTAGAGAAGAACTTCGATGCTAGCATCAAGGAATTGGCTTGGCACCTGATTAAGGAACAGCTGGTAGCTGCTCAGGGTATCAAGATTGAGGAAGCTGACCTGAAGGAGACCGCTAAGGAGGCTGCTCGTGTTCAGTTCGCTCAGTACGGTATGGCAAACGTTCCCGAGGAGTATCTTGACAACTATGCTCAGGAGATGCTGAAGAAGCGTGAGAATGTTGACGGATTGGTAGATCGTGCCGTTGACGTGAAGCTGACTGCTGCCCTGAAGAGCGTTGTTAAGCTCGACGAGAAAGCCATCTCACTGGAAGACTTCCAGAAGATGCTTCAGGAGAAGTAAAATAAGATAAAGATAAAAAGAGATACTCTTTATATTTCTTTAACCAAAAAAAGAGCCGGAATGTGTTGCATTCCGACTTTTTTTTGTAATTTTGTATTTACTTTGTATATGATTATGAACAACGATTTTAGAAAATATGCTACTAAGCATCTTGGAATCAATGGCCTGGTGCTTGATGAAGTAATGAGCGCACAGGCTCAGTATCTGAACCCGTATATCCTAGAGGAGCGTCAGCTGAATGTTACACAGATGGACGTGTTCTCTCGTTTGATGATGGATCGTATCATCTTCCTTGGCACTCAGATTGACGATTATACTGCCAATACGCTGCAGGCACAGTTGCTGTATCTGGACTCTGTAGATTCAGGTAAGGATATCAGTATTTATCTGAACTCACCTGGTGGTAGCGTAACGGCTGGTCTGGGTATCTATGATACCATGCAGTTTATCTCAAGCGACGTGGCTACCATTTGTACAGGTATGGCTGCTTCTATGGCTGCCGTTCTGTTGGTGGCAGGCGCAGAAGGCAAACGCTCTGCATTGCCTCATAGTCGCGTGATGATTCACCAACCATTGGGCGGTGTTCAGGGACAGGCTTCAGATATCGAGATTGAGGCCAAGGAGATTATGAAGTTTAAGAAGGAACTCTATACCATCATTTCAGAACATTCGCATACACCATACGACAAGGTGTGGAATGACTCAGACCGTAACTACTGGATGACAGCAGAGGAGGCTAAAGAGTATGGAATGATTGACCAAGTATTGAAGAAGAAATAATAGATGGCAAAGAAACAATGTGATTTCTGTGGACGTACAGAGAAAGAGGTGAAACTCTTAATCTCGGGTGTGAACGGATGCATCTGTGAAGACTGCGCTGTACAAGCTTATCAGGTTGCCATGGCTAATGGCTTTGGTCCTGACGCCAAAAAACAGAAAACTGATTTTAAGACAAAACGAATTCCTAAACCGAAGGAGATAAAGGAACATCTGGACCAATATGTTATCGGTCAAGATGAGGCTAAACGCTATCTCTCTGTTGCGGTATATAATCACTATAAGCGTCTTCAGCAGCCAGCCGACGATAATGGCGTGGAGATTGAGAAGTCAAATATCATCATGGTAGGTTCTACGGGTACTGGTAAGACATTGCTTGCTCGTACTATCGCCAAGATGCTGGATGTACCTTTTACTATTGTTGACGCTACTGTATTTACAGAAGCCGGTTATGTGGGTGAAGATGTAGAAAGCATCCTGACACGTCTGCTGCAGGTGGCTAACTATGATGTGGACGCTGCTCAGCGTGGTATCGTCTTTGTAGACGAGATTGACAAGATTGCCCGTAAGTCAGATAATCCTTCTATCACTCGTGATGTGAGCGGTGAGGGTGTGCAGCAGGGACTGCTAAAACTATTGGAAGGTACTATCGTGAATGTCCCACCTAAGGGCGGACGTAAGCATCCCGATCAGGAGTATATCCATCTAGATACTCATAACATCTTGTTTATCTGTGGCGGTGCTTTCGATGGCATTGAGCGTAAGATAGCACAGCGCATGAATACGCATGTTGTGGGATATAACTCTGTGCAGAATGTACGCAAGATAGACAAGAACGACTTGATGCAGTATATCCAGCCACAAGACTTAAAGTCGTTTGGCTTGATACCTGAGATCATCGGTCGTCTGCCTGTGCTGACCTATCTGAATCCATTAGACCGTGAGGCATTGGCTCGTATCTTGATGGAGCCGAAGAACTCTATCGTGAAGCAGTATATCAAACTGTTCCAGATGGATGGCATCGAGTTGACCTTTACACAGGATGCCTTAAACCTGATGGTGGATAAGGCTGTGGAATATAAATTAGGTGCTCGCGGCTTGCGCTCTATCGTGGAGAATATCATGATGGACGCTATGTTTGAAGCGCCTTCTAAGCGAATGAAATCCTTTGAAGTGACAAAAGAGTATGCTGAACAGCAACTCGCAAAGTCACATTTAAGCTAATAATGAAAGGCAAGCCTATGGCAAAGATGCAGAATCTTACAGATGCTCTTAAGAAATATTTCGGCTTTGATAAGTTCAAAGGCGATCAGGAAGCAATAGTGCAGAACGTGCTCGACGGCAAAGATACTTTTGTGTTGATGCCGACGGGTGGCGGTAAGTCTTTGTGCTATCAGTTGCCGTCGCTACTGATGGATGGTACGGCTATCGTTATTTCTCCACTGATTGCGCTGATGAAGAATCAGGTGGATGTTATCAGTTCTATGAGTGAGGAGGGTACTGCTCATTATCTGAACTCATCACTGAATAAGACGGCTATTGATCAGGTAAAGGCAGATATCATGGCGGGAAAGACGAAGTTGCTGTATGTGGCTCCAGAGTCATTGACGAAAGAAGACAATGTGGAATTCTTGAAGCAAGCGAAGATTTCTTTCTATGCCATAGATGAGGCTCACTGTATCTCGGAATGGGGACATGACTTCCGTCCAGAGTATCGTCGCATTCGTCCTATTATTAATGAGATAGGACTAGCGCCTATCATTGCACTGACGGCAACAGCCACAGATAAGGTGCGTACGGATATCAAGAAGAATTTGGGTATTGTGGATGCTACAGAGTTTAAGAGCTCGTTCAACCGCCCTAATTTATATTATGAGGTACGCCCCAAGACGGTGGACGTTGATAAGGATATTATCAAATTCATCAAACAGCATCCTGGAAAAAGTGGTATTATCTACTGCCTCTCCCGTAAGAAAGTGGAAGAACTGGCGGAGATATTGAAAGCAAATGATATCAAAGCTGCCGCTTATCATGCAGGACTGGAATCAGCCCTGCGTTCGCAGACACAGGATGATTTCTTGATGGAGAAGATTGACGTTATCGTGGCAACTATCGCCTTTGGTATGGGTATTGATAAACCCGATGTACGTTTTGTGATACATTATGATATTCCCAAGTCGTTGGAAGGATACTATCAGGAAACTGGTCGTGCCGGTCGCGATGGCGGAGAAGGTATGTGTATTACTTTCTATGCACAGAAAGACCTTCAGAAACTGGATAAGTTTATGGAGGGAAAACCTGTGGCAGAGCAGGATATCGGTCGACAGCTGTTGGCAGAGACAGCGGCTTACGCAGAAACATCTGTATGCCGACGTAAGATGCTGCTTCACTATTTCGGAGAGGAATATACGCCAGATAATTGCCATAACTGTGATAACTGTCTGCATCCCAAGACGAAGATTGAGGCAGAAAAACTGCTGATTATAGTATTGAAAGCTGTACAGGCTCTGAAGGAGAATTTCCGTTCTGACTATGTGATAGACTTTGTAACTGGTCATGAGACAGAAGAGATTCTTGCCCATAAGCATCAGAATCATGAACTGTTTGGTGCTGGTGAAGATGAGAACGAGAAACATTGGAATCCCGTTATCCGTCAGGCACTGATTGCTGGCTATCTGAAGAAGGATGTAGAAAACTATGGACTGCTCAAACTGACATCTGCAGGTAAGAAGTTTATGAAGAACCCGCAGTCGTTTATGATTGTGGAAGATAATGAATTTGCTGAAGACTACGAAAGTGTTTCAGACCATGAGGTAGGCACAAGTGCGCTGGATCCTACGCTTAGCGCTATGCTGAAAGACCTGCGTAAGAAGGTGAGCAAACGTATGGAACGTCCGCCTTATGTGATATTCCAAGATGTGTCTATTGAACAGATGGCTACCGATTATCCCATTACCTTGGAGGAATTAAAGAATATTCAGGGAGTGGGAGAGGGTAAGGTGAAGCAACCTTATGCCAAGGAGTTTGTTGATCTGATAAAGACCTATTGCGAAGAGAATGAAATCGTAAGACATTCAGATCTTCGAGTGCGTACTGTAGCCAAGAAGTCAATACTCAAAGTGAAGATAATTCAGGCAATTGACCGACAGATTGCCCTTGATGATATTGCAGCAGCACAGGGACTGGAATTTGAGGAACTTCTAGATGAGGTTGAGGCTATTGTCTACAGCGGTACCAAGCTGAATATCGACTATTTCCTGGAAGATGTAATGGATGATGACCGCATTGATGATATATACGATTATTTCGCAGAAAGTGAAACGGATTCGTTAGAGGCTGCCTTAGATGAATTAGGTAAAGAATGTTCAGAAGACGAGATTCGATTGGTACGTATCAAGTTTATATCTGAAATGGCTAACTAATATTTCGCTTAAATCGTGTTAATATTGCGTGCAAATGACTGCTATCTCGGAAAAAAGCAGTAAATTTGCACGCAATAAAATTTAAAGTAGTATTAGATATGTCATCATTTATTGCAGACAAGATTGTGATGGACGGCTTAACTTTCGATGACGTCCTGTTGATTCCAGCTTATTCTGAGGTGCTCCCAAAGACGGTAGAATTGAATACTCATTTCTCTCGTCACATTGAGCTAAACGTTCCTTTTGTAACGGCCGCAATGGATACCGTTACAGAGAGCCAGATGGCTATTGCCATTGCTCGTGAAGGTGGTATCGGCGTGATTCATAAGAATATGTCCATTGAGAATCAGACTCGCGAAGTCGCCATCGTGAAACGTGCCGAAAACGGTATGATTTATGATCCTGTTACTATCCGTCGTGGTTCAACCGTTAAGGATGCCCTTGCTATTATGGCAGAGTATCATATTGGTGGTATCCCCGTTGTAGATGAGGAAAACCGCCTGGTTGGTATTGTTACAAATCGTGACCTGCGCTTTGAGCGTCGTCTGGATCGCAAGATTGATGACGTGATGACGAAAGAAAATCTGGTAACTACTCATCAGCAAACAGACTTGGCTGCTGCTGCTCAGATTCTACAAGAGAATAAGATCGAGAAATTGCCTGTGGTGGATAAGGATAATCATTTGGTAGGTCTTATCACCTATAAGGATATTACCAAGGCAAAGGATAAGCCTATGGCTTGTAAGGACGACAAAGGTCGTCTGCGCGTGGCAGCTGGTGTCGGTGTTACTGTTGATACACTTGACCGTATGCAGGCATTGGTAAATGCTGGTGTAGATGCCATTGTTATTGATACTGCTCATGGTCACTCTAAGAGCGTGCTCGAGAAACTGCGTGAAGCAAAGGCTTCATTCCCCAATATTGATATTGTTGTAGGTAACATCGCAACAGGTGAGGCTGCTCGTCTGTTGGTAGAAAATGGCGCTGATGCCGTAAAGGTAGGTATTGGCCCGGGTTCTATTTGTACAACACGTGTCGTAGCTGGTGTGGGTGTTCCTCAGCTGAGTGCAGTATATGATGTATATAGTGCTCTGAAAGGCACAGGCGTACCCTTGATTGCTGATGGTGGCTTGCGTTATTCTGGTGATATCGTCAAGGCATTGGCTGCTGGTGGTTCTTGTGTGATGATTGGTTCATTGGTAGCTGGAACAGAGGAAAGTCCTGGCGATACCATTATCTATAATGGCCGTAAGTTTAAGAGCTATCGTGGTATGGGTTCTTTGGAAGCTATGGAGCATGGATCGAAAGACCGCTACTTCCAGGCTGATACAAAGGATGTAAAGAAACTGGTACCAGAAGGAATCGCAGGACGCGTGCCATATAAGGGAACAGTACAGGAAGTAATCTATCAAATGGTTGGTGGACTGCGTTCTGGCATGGGCTATTGCGGTGCTGCTAATATCGAGAAGTTGCACGATGCGAAGTTTACCCGTATTACCAATGCTGGTGTAAATGAGAGCCACCCACATGATATTACCATCACTAGTGAGGCTCCTAATTATTCAAGACCTAACGACTAAATGAAAAAACAACTATTATCTGCCGCTTTCTTGCTGAACGGCATGCTGGCATTTGCACAAACTGCAAACGACCCCATTATCATGACGGTGGCTGGAACACCAGTACCCCGTTCGGAATTTGAGTATTCTTATAATAAGAATAATACCGACGGTGTTATTGATAAGAAAACCGTTGAGGAATATGTTGACCTGTTTGTTAACTATAAGTTAAAGGTACAGGCAGCATTAGATGCTCGTATTGATACGACGCAGGAATTCCGCTCGGAGTTCGCTCAGTATCGTGACCAACAATTGCTACCAAGTTTCGTAACTGATGAAGATATGTTGGCGGAAGCTCATAAAGTTTATGATGAGACAAAAAAGGATATCGGACCCGATGGCCTTATTCAGCCTGCCCATATCTTGCTGAAACTTTCTCAGAAGGCTACTGATGCACAGCAGAAAGAAGCAAAACAGCGTATTGATTCTATCTATCAGGCATTGAAGAATGGAGCAAATTTTGAGGAACTGGTTAAGAAGTATTCTCAAGATCCAGGTTCTGCTCGTCGCGGTGGAGTAGTTGGTTGGGTAGCGAAAAATCAGACAGTAAAGGAATTTGAAGATGCTGCATTTGCTTTGCAGCCAGGTGATATGAGTCAACCTGTGCAGACTCCTTATGGATGGCATATTATTCTGATGAAAGAACGTAAGGATTTTGAGCCTTTCGACTATCATAAAGAGAATATCTTGAAATACTTGGAGCAGCGCGGAATTCGCAATAGCATTTCGGATCGTAAGATTGCGGAGATAATCAAGAATTCTAATGGAGCACTGACTAAGGAACGTGTGATGGAACAGCGTGCAGACTCATTATCCGCTGTTGACTTGTCAATGCGTTATCTGATAAAAGAGTATCATGACGGATTGTTGCTTTATGAAATTAGCAATGCCAATGTATGGGATAAAGCTGCCAAGGATGAGCAGGCGTTGGAGCGCTATTTTAAGAAGAACAAGGCCAAATATAAGTGGGATGAACCTCGTTTCAAGGGTATGGCCTATCATGTAAAGACTCAGTCGGATGTCAAGGCTGTGGCTAACTGTGTCAAGAAATTGAAGTTTGAGGATTGGAACGAGGCATTACGTAAGACTTTTAATAATGATTCGATTATCCGCATTCGTGTGGAGAAAGGACTTTTTAAGAAGGGTGACAATGCTTTAATTGACCGTGAGGTATTCAAAAAACAGGATGCTAAGGTGGACAGTGTAAAGGGTTATCCTATTGATGCAACCTTTGGTAAGGTAATTAAGAGTCCGCAGGACTATACTGATGTTCGTGGATTGGTAACTGCCGATTTACAGGATGAGTTGGAAAAACTCTGGGTGACAGACCTGCGTCGTAAGTATGCTGTTACAGTAAATGAAGAAGTTTTAAAGACAGTCAATAAACATGAATAAGAGATTGCAATTCTTGCTGGTGTCCTTGTTTGCGGTAGTGACGCTGGCTCAAGCTCAGAATGACAGCCTTCGTGCTGTTGTTGATGAGGTGATATGGGTCGTTGGTGATGAAGCTATCCTGAAATCGGATGTGGAAGCTATGCGCATCCAGGGACAGCAGGAGGGTTTGCGATGGGCTGGTGATCCAGATTGTTCTATTCCTGAACAGATTGCTGTTCAGAAATTGTTCTTGAATCAGGCGATTACTGATAGTATTGAGGTTACGGAGTCTGAAATCTCGCAGGGTGTCGAACAGTATATCGAACAGATGATTTCTGTGATTGGTTCTCGTGAGAAATTGGAGGAGTATCAGAAAAAGAGCATGAGCCAGATTCGTGCTGATTTGCGTGAATCATATCGTGAGCGCCAGATGGTACAGGGCATGCAGCAGAAATTGACAGGGAATATTACTGTTTCTCCTGCTGAGGTGCGCAGATATTTCCGTGATTTACCACAAGATAGTCTTCCTTTTGTCCCTACAGAAGTGGAGGTACAGATTATTACTCAGATACCACGTGTAGAGCAAGAGGAAATTAATCGTATCAAGGAGGAATTGCGTGATTATACCGACCGTATCAATAAAGGTGAGTCGACATTCCAGACATTGGCGCGTTTCTATTCTGAAGATCCAAATTCTGCCCGTCGTGGTGGTGAGTTGGATTACATGGGACGTAGCGTGCTGGATCCAGCTTTTGCCAATGTTGCATTCAGCCTGACTGATCCCAAAAAAGTTTCTAAGATTGTGGAGTCGGAGTTCGGATTCCATATTATTCAACTTATTGATAAGCGCGGAGAGAAAATCAAAGTTCGTCATATTCTTCGTAAGCCTGTTGTGAGTGAAGAATCTATTACTAAAGCACTCAGTCGTCTTGATTCTGTGGCCAATGCTATTAGAACAGATTCTGTCCCAGAGCTAATAAAACAATATTATAAGGGAGAGCATTTCACTTTTGAAGATGCTGTGTCTATATATTCAGACGATAAGGATACACGTAACAATAATGGTTTGATGGCAAACGTAACACAAGATGGACGTACTTCACGCTTTAAGATGGCTGAGTTGCCTTCTGAGGTTGCAAAAGCAATCGAACACCTTGAGGTAGGTGGGGTCTCTGCTCCTTTCCAAATGATTAATGAACGTGGAAAGATAGTTTGCGCTATAGTGAAACTGAAGAACCGCGTGGAGGGACATAAGGCTACAATTACGGAAGATTTCCAGATTATGAAGAATGTGGTAATGGCTAAATTGCGTGAGAAGAAATTGCACGAATGGGTCGTTAACCGCATTAAGTCGACTTATGTACATATTAATGACCGCTATCGCGATTGTAAGTTTGAGTACGAAGGTTGGGTGAAGTAAAGGCGAAGAGTGAAAAGATCCCTGTTGTTGTTGATTGGTATATTGGTGCTGGCTGTGGTCTTTGCAGCACAAGTACAGCGCAAACGTACTCCACGTAAAAGGGTGGAGGATAAGCGTGTGTATCTTGTGCATTCCGACAATTTGTTTTTTGACCAATATCGCAATGGTGGCGCTCAGGTGTTGTATGGAAATGTACATTTCCGTCATATGGGAGCGGATCTCTACTGTGATAGTGCCCATTTTTACGAACAGACCAATTCTTTTGAGGCTTTCGGACATGTCAAAATGAAGCAGGGTGATACACTCAGCCTAACCAGCAGATATGCCTATTATGATGGTAACGACCAATTGGCACAGGCTCGTTATGATGTAGTGCTGAGACATCGGAAAACAACATTGTATACCGATTCGCTGGATTATGACCGTATGTATAGTTTTGGAAACTTCTTTGAAGGAGGAAAGTTGGTGGATGGTAGCTCTGTGTTGACATCTGACTGGGGAGAATATCATACGGATACGAAACAGGCGATGTTTTATTATGATGTACGCCTGAAAGACAAAAAACTATATCTGACAACAGATTCGTTGTTTTATGATACTAAGACTTCTCGCGCTCATATCGTAGGACCATCTAATATCACGTCAGGCACTAGCCATATCTATAGTGAGAATGGTTATTATAATACAAAGACCGAACAGTCAGAATTGTTTGGACGTTCGGTTATTAAAGACCAAGGACGCACGTTGATAGGTGATAGCGTATATCATAATGCCAGTGATGGAACGAACTATGCATATCGGAATGTTATCTATACTGATTCTGTGAATAAGAATATGATGACAGGCGATTATTGTGAGTATAATGACGCTACGGGATATGCTATGGCGACTAAACGGGCCGTAACCATAGATTTCTCTCAGAAAGATTCGCTATATATGCATGCGGATACATTCAAAGTGTATACATATAATATTCGTACGGATTCTGTTTATCGTAAGATATACGCGTATGATAAGGTACGCGCGTATAGGAAGGATGTTCAAGCTGTATGTGATTCGTTGGTGTACAATTCTCAGGATTCATGCATGACGATGTATAAGGATCCTATTGTGTGGAATATGGGACAACAACTGTTTGGTGAAGAAATTAGAGTCTATATGAAGGATTCGACAGTTGACCGTGCTCATGTATTAGGACAGGCATTCTCTGCAGAGCAGATGAGTGATTCTATACACTATAATCAGGTGTCGTCAAAAGAAATGAAGGCTTTGTTCCAAAAAGGAGAAATACGAGAAACCCAGGCTATTGATAATGTGCTAATAGTGTATTATCCTATTGATGATGCAGACAGTACAATTATTGGTCTGAATTATACAGAGACTCCCATGATGAAGATGTTTCTCGAAAATAGAAAGATGACAAAAATCTGGATGGAGAAACCTACAGGTGTTTTGTATCCTATGACACAGATACCTCCTGGTAAACATTTCCTTCCTCAATTTGCATGGTTTGACTATGTTCGTCCACTAAATAAAGACGATATCTTCAATTGGCGTCCCAAGAAAAAGGGTACAGAACTTAAAGAAATAAAACGTCGCGAACCACCTAGAAAAACAAAGTTACATGACTGACGTAATACAACTACTTCCAGATAGTGTGGCTAACCAGATTGCTGCAGGTGAAGTCATACAGCGACCAGCTTCCGTTATTAAGGAGTTGGTAGAAAATGCTGTGGATGCTGGCGCACATGTTATTAATGTGTTAGTTGTTGATGCAGGACGTACTTCTATTCAGGTGATAGATGATGGATGTGGTATGTCGGAGACAGATGCCCGTTTGGCCTTTGAACGTCATGCGACTTCTAAAATACGTAAAGCAGACGATTTGTTCTCATTACACACTATGGGATTCCGTGGTGAAGCATTACCTTCAATCGCTGCTGTAGCTCAGATAGAACTGCGTACTCGTCGTGAGGGAAATGAACTGGGGACATGCCTGACGCTATCAGCCTCACATGTGGAAACTCAGGAGGTTTGTTCGTGTCCAGTAGGAAGCTCGTTTACGGTAAGTAATTTGTTTTTCAATGTTCCTGCTCGTCGTAAGTTCTTGAAAACAAATGCTACGGAGTTGAACAATATTTTGACGGCATTCGAACGTATCGTATTAGTATATCCTGACATTTGTTTTACGCTTCATAGTAATGGACAGGAACTGATGAACCTAAAGGCTGGTTCTTTACGACAACGTATAACTGATGTCTATGGACGGCGTTATGGACAGGATTTGCTTCCTGTAAATGTTGAAACGGCATTATGCAAAATCTCAGGCTTCTCAGCTAAACCAGAAACTGCCCGTAAAAAAGGCGCACATGAGTGCTTCTTTGTTAATGGGCGTTATATGAAACATGCATATTTCCATAAAGCAGTTCAACAAGCTTATGATAGATTGATACCTGCAGGTACGCACGTACCTTATTTCATATACTTTGACGTGAATCCTGCAGATATAGATGTGAATATTCATCCTACGAAGACAGAGATTAAGTTTGAGAATGAACAGGCAATTTGGCAGATATTGTCAGCTGCAGTTAAAGATGCAATCGGTCAATTTTGTGAAATACCGCAGATAGACTTTGATACTGAGGGACGCCCGGATATTCCAGCTTATAATCCTGTTGCAATTCCCGTGGATATTCCTCAGGTGTCTAGAAATCCGCAGTATAATCCGTTCCGTGAGAAACCCGCTAAGGGGTGGGAACAACTTTATGAGTCTCTTCCCACTCAACCTGTGGAACAAGAACAGTCATTGTTCCCAAATACAGACGAAATCTCTGTGGCTGGACAATCAGTGGAACTGACAGACGTTAGCCCTTTGCATTATCAGTATAAGGGTCGTTATATCATGACAGCTGTAAAATCCGGCTTGATGATTATTGACCAGCATCGTGCTGATATACGAATCCGGTACGAACGCTATATGCAGCAATTAGCAGATACCCCATCAAGTAGTCAGCGTATGCTGTTTCCTGAAGTATTAGAGCTGGCTCCCTCTGAAGCAGCCTTGATGGAAGATATGCTGCCTGCTTTGACTGCTGTGGGATTTGAGTTGACTCCATTAGGTCCGGCGAGTTATGCTATCAATGGCGTACCTGCTGGTATTGAAGGACTAAATCCTTCCCGCCTGTTACAGAATATACTTGCGTCGTCTGTTCCAGTTGGCCCTGATACACTATCGTTGAATCACCGGGTAGCTCTTGGTTTGTCACGTCAAGCAGCCATTCCTTATGGCCAGCAATTATCTAATGATGAGATGGATATGATCGTGAATAGTCTCTTTGCTTGTGAGAATGTAAACTATACTCCAGACGGCAAAGCAGTGCTTTGTATCCTGCCTCAATCGGATATAGAGCATCTTTTGAAGTGATAAAGGCTACAAAATGTTCGTTTTTTAGGTAAAAAAAGGCCTTTTTATGGCAAAAATGCAGAAAAATAAGCGATTTTGTGAATTTAATTGCTAAAAAACTTTGATTATTCGAAATTAATATTTACTTTTGCACCGAATTCTGAATTTGAAACAATTAGTTTAATTTTATTAGTATAGGTATGAAAAAGTTATTCTTAATGCTGGCAGTTGCCAGTTTCTCACTGAGTTCTATGGCTCAGGAGGATCCTACTGAGAAGTACAGTGTGTCTACCAATTCTTTCTGGAGCAATTGGTTCATCCAGGCTAATGTTAATTACAGTGCTCTTTATTTTGGTAATGACAACATTCTGTCTAACCCCTTCTACAAGTTCCCAATGGGTACAGCTAACACTGATGTAGATCATGCAGCTCGTACATCACTTGGTTTCTCTGTAGCAGTTGGTAAGTGGTTTACTCCAGGTATTGGTCTTCGTACAAAGGCTAATGCTCTCTGGATTGGTAAGGCTTTCGATAGCGATGTTGATAAGTACCTCACTCTGAACGAGCAGGTTCTGTTCAATCTCCACAACCTGATTGGTGGTTATGACGAGAGCCGTGTTTGGAACCTCATCCCTTACTTCGGTGGTGGTGTTGGTTTGAACCTCGATGCTAAAGATAACACTTATGTATGGAGCGCAGGTTTGCTGAATACCTTCAAGATCAGCCGCAAGGTTGCTCTGAACCTCGAGCTCGGTTACATGAACTATGGTCAGGAGATGTTCTATGATCTTCCTGCTGTAGGTGGTATCAATTTCAACAAGCGTGCTCACCAGTTCACTGTTGAGGTTGGTGCTACATTCAACCTCGGTAAGGGCACTTGGAACAAGACTCCAGACGTAGACGCTATCAAGGCTCTGTCACAGGGTCAGATCGACGCTCTGAACGCACAGCTGACTGACGCTCAGGCTGAGAATGCTCGCCTGAAGGATCTGCTGGCTAACCAGCCTAAGCAGACTGCTCCTGTTGAGACTAAGACTGTAACTAAGGTTGTTGCTGCTCCTGTATCAGTATTCTTCAACCTCGGTCAGGCTAAGGTTGCTTCTAAGAAGGATCTGCAGAATGTTTCTGAGTTGGCTAAGGTTGCTAAGGAGAACAACTCTAAGATTGTTGTTACTGGTTACGCTGATAGCAAGACTGGTAGTGCAAACTTCAACCAGAAGCTCTCTGAGAAGCGTGCTAACACTGTTGTTAACGAGCTGGTTAAGATGGGTGTAAACCGCGATGATATCGAGGTTGTTGCAGCTGGTGGCGTTGCTACTCTGAGCCCAATCAACTACAACCGTCGTGCTACTGTTGAGATTAAGTAATCTAAACAATAGATTTATCTATAAGGAGTTCCGAAGATTTCGGGACTCCTTTTTTTTGTTAAATATCAAAAAATCTTTTCGCATCAGAAAAACTTTCAACCTTTCAACCTTTATCTTTCAACTTTTCTTTGTATCTTTGCAACAACACAATACTAACAGTAAATAACAAGCAGATTTTAACTATGATTTGGAACGAGACTGTAGAGTGCATGGATCGCGAGCAATTACGTGAGTTGCAAAGTGCACGGCTTAGAAAGATGGCGGAGTATGTCTATTATAATACGCCATTCTATCGTAAGAAATTTCAAGAAATGGGATTGGAACCTGGTGATATCAAGAGTATTGATGATATCACGAAGTTGCCTTTTACTAATAAGTTAGATTTACGAGATAATTATCCCTTTGGCTTAGCGGCTGTCCCGATGAGTCAGATTGTACGTATTCATGCGTCAAGTGGTACTACAGGTAAGCCTGTGGTGGTATTGTATACTCGCAAGGACTTAGCCATGTGGTCGGAATCTATTTCTCGTGCTTTTACGGCCTATGGCGCATCGAAAGAGGATATCTTTCAGGTGGCTTATGGTTATGGCTTGTTTACTGGTGGCTTGGGTGCTCATGATGGTGCCACCAATATCGGAGCCAGCGTAATACCTATCTCAAGTGGTAATACGCAGAAGCAGATAACCCTGATGCATGATTTCGGGGCAACAGTGCTTTGCTGTACGCCTTCGTATGCGATGTTCCTTGGTGAGGCTATGCGCGATAGTGAATATAGTCGTGATAGCTTCAAATTGAAGATCGGTGCCTTTGGTGCTGAGCCTTGGACGGAGGAAATGCGCCAGAAGTTAGAGACACTGATGGGTATCAAGGCTTACGACATCTATGGTTTGAGTGAGATTGCGGGCCCTGGTGTTGGTTATGAATGCGAACATCAGTGCGGAACCCATCTTAATGAAGATTATTATTACCCAGAGATATTAAATCCTGAAACGGGTGAGCCTATGCCTGAAGGACAACTTGGAGAACTTACATTCACCCATTTGACTAAGGAAGGTATGCCTTTGCTGCGCTATCGTACCCACGACCTGACAGCACTCCATTATGAGAAGTGTGCTTGCGGACGTACATTAGTGCGTATGGACCGTATCTTGGGACGTTGTGATGATATGCTGATTATCCGTGGTGTTAATGTGTTCCCATCGCAGATAGAGTCAGTTATCCTGTCGCTGCCTGAATTTGAGCCACACTTCCTACTGACTGTAGATCGCGTGAATAATACCGATACAAGTGAGCTGCGAGTTGAGGTGAAGGATGAATACTTTACTGACGATATGTCTACGCTGGTGGGCTTGCAGAAGAAGTTGGAGGCAGAACTGCGTAGTGTTATTGGTCTTGGTTTTAAGGTGAAGCTCGTAGAGCCTCGTGGTATTGAGAGAAGTACAGGCAAGGCAAAGCGTGTTATTGATAATCGTAAATTGTAAAAGGTCTAATCGAAAAATAATAGTTATGTTAGCAAAACAGTTATCAGTTTTTCTGGAGAACAAGTCGGGACGTCTTACAGAGGTTACCGATGTTCTTGGTGCTGCAGGTGTTAATCTGTCTGCTATGAGTATTGCCGATAATTCGGACTTTGGTATTCTTCGTTGTATTGTCAGTGACCCCGATAAGGCCTATCAGGTTTTGAAGGCGGCTCATTTTGCCGTCAAGATTACTGATGTGATAGGTTTTACCTGTCCTAATGTGAGTGGTTCTTTGGCAAAAGTGCTAAAACATTTATCCGATAATGGGGTATTTATTGAGTATATGTACTCGTTTGCCAATGGTGATGTAGCCCATGTTGTGATACGTCCTACGGATTTGGTTAGTTGTGAGCGTATCCTCTCAGAAAAGAAGGTTGACCTGCTTGCGGCCAGTGATTTGTATGAACTTTAAGGAAATATCGGATAATATCTAAAGTTTTTTGAAAAAAAGTGGTGCAAAAGTTTGGAGGATACAAAAAAACTCCCTACCTTTGCACCCGCTTACAAGAAGTAAGGGCGTTTAGCTCAGCTGGTTTAGAGCATCTGCCTTACAAGCAGAGGGTCGGCGGTTCGAATCCGTCAACGCCCACTCAGGAGTTCCGAAACAATCGGGACTCTTTTTTGTTAAATATCAAAAAAACACGCTCTTTCTATTAAATTATTCAATTTTCAACTATCTAGTTTCAACTTTTCTTTGTACCTTTGTACCCACATTTGAGAGAATGTGACGACACACTTTATTGTTGTTGTAGAGTATATAGCTATATTTATAATTTTTAAGGTAATTGAGACAGCATGGAATTAGATGCATTGACAGCCATTTCTCCGATTGATGGACGTTACAGAAGTAAAACA
Organism: Prevotellaceae bacterium HUN156; assembly: GCA_900119285.1. Taxonomy (GTDB): domain Bacteria; phylum Bacteroidota; class Bacteroidia; order Bacteroidales; family Bacteroidaceae; genus Prevotella. The sequence goes on along the minus strand of FPIT01000013.1, from coordinate 67,413 downwards.
GCACAGTTGGCAGATTATTTCTCAGAGTATGCCCTTATTCGTTATCGCGTACGTGTTGAGATAGAATATTTCATCACTCTTTGTGAACTTCCATTGCCACAGTTGGCTGATTTCGACCATAACCTCTTCGAACCCCTTCGTGATATTTATCGCAACTTTACTGAGGCAGATGCTGCCCGCGTTAAGGAGATTGAGAAAACTACCAATCACGATGTGAAAGCGGTTGAGTATTTTATTAAGGAGAAAATTGATGCCCTTGCTGGTTTCCCTGTCGAAGCTAAAGAGTTTATTCATTTTGGCTTGACCTCTCAAGATATTAACAATACAAGTGTTCCCCTTTCTATTAAAGAAGCCTTGGAGCAGGTATACTGCCCATTGGTAGAAGAGCTGATAGAGCAGCTTCACGACTATGCTGAGCAGTGGAAGAACATTCCTATGCTGGCTAAGACTCACGGACAGCCCGCTTCTCCCACACGTTTGGGTAAGGAAGTGATGGTATATGTCTATCGTCTGGAGGAACAGCTCCGTAGCTTGAAAGATGTACCTGTTACTGCCAAGTTCGGTGGTGCAACAGGAAACTATAATGCTCACCATGTAGCTTATCCTCAGTATGACTGGCGTGAATTTGGAAACCAGTTTGTTTCTGAGAAGTTAGGTCTGGAGCGTGAGCAGTGGACCACTCAGATTAGCAATTACGACTGGTTGGGTGCTATCTTCGATGCCATGCGTCGTATCAATACTATTATCATTGACCTTGATCGCGACTTCTGGATGTACATCTCAATGGAGTACTTCAAGCAGAAGATTAAGGCTGGTGAGGTAGGAAGTAGTGCTATGCCTCACAAGGTTAATCCTATCGACTTCGAGAATTCGGAGGGTAATCTGGGTATCGCCAATGCTGTGCTTCAGTTCTTGGCACAGAAGTTGCCAGTAAGCCGTTTGCAGCGCGACCTGACCGACTCTACCGTTTTGCGTAATGTTGGTGTTCCTATGGGCCACGTCCTGATTGCTGTTCAGAGCACTCTGAAAGGCCTGCGCAAGCTGATTCTCAACGAAGAGAAGCTGCAGGAGGATTTGGATAATACATGGGCAGTTGTGGCTGAGGCTATTCAGACCATCCTGCGTCGTGAGGCATATCCTCATCCTTATGAGGCACTGAAGGCCCTGACTCGCACTAATCAGAAGATGACCAAGGAAACTATCCATGCTTTCATTCAGCAGTTGGAGGTCAGCGACGATGTGAAGGAAGAGCTGATGGCTATTACGCCTATGAATTACACAGGCATGTAAGAAGATAAAAGATTAGAAAAATATAATAAACATCAATTTTAAGAAGTAAATCAATTTATTTATCAACACAAAGAGAGCCGTGAGGTTCTCGGCTAAAAACAGTAAAAATTATGGAATTCGAGAACGAAAAGAGAAATGAAGAGCAGTCTGCTGAGCAGCAGAACAGTCACGAGAGTGGTTATCAGGGCTATCGCCCAGGACGTTCACCACGTCCACGTATTAACCAGCCACGTCCCTACACTAGTCAGGGTGGCTATCATCGTAATCAGAATCAGGAAGAGGGTGGCTTCCTTCCCGAGGGCTTTGGCGCAGGTTTGCAGGCCAGTGCTTCTCAGCGTGGAGGCTATCGCCCCCGTAATAACTATAACAATGAAGGAGGTTATCGTCCTCGCAACAACTATGGTCAGCAGGGTGGCTATCGTCCCCGTTACAACCAGCAGGCAGAGGGCGAAGAGGGAGGCTATCAGCCTCGTCAGCAGTATGGTCAGCCTCGTCAGGGTGGCTATCAGCAGCGTGGTGGCTATGGCCAGCAGCGTCAGGGCGGTTATGGCCAGCAGCGTGGAGGCTATCAGCAGCGTGGTGGTTATGGTCAGCAGCGTCAGGGCGGTTATGGTCAGCAGCGTGGTGGCTATGGTCAGCAGCGTGGTGGCTATCAGCAGCGTGGTGGTTATGGTCAGCGCCCACAGGGTGGCTACCGTCAGCACACTCCCGGTTACGATCCCAATGCAAAGTATAGCTTGAAGAAGCGTATTGAGTATAAGGAGGAGAACTACGATCCCAATGAGCCAATCCGTCTGAACAAGTTCCTTGCCAATGCAGGTGTTTGCAGCCGTCGTGAGGCTGATGAATTCATCCAGGCAGGAGTTGTAATGGTTAACGGTGAGGTGGTTACCGAACTGGGTACAAAGGTACTGCGCACTGATGAGGTGAAGTTCCACGACCAGCCCGTTAGCATGGAGAAGAAGGTTTATGTATTGCTCAACAAGCCTAAGGACTATGTTACCACCAGCGATGATCCTCAGCAGCGTAAGACTGTGATGGATTTGGTGAAGAATGCTTGTCCTGAGCGCATCTATCCTGTTGGTCGTCTGGACCGCAACACCACTGGTGTACTGCTCCTTACCAACGATGGTGACTTGGCTTCTAAGCTCACTCATCCTAAGTTCCTCAAGAAGAAGATTTATCACGTATATCTTGATAAGGCCGTTACTGCTCACGATATGCAGCAGATTGCCGAGGGTATCACACTCGACGATGGCGAAATCAAGGCTGACGCTATCGAGTATGCCAGCGATACAGACAAGAAGCAGGTGGGCATTGAAATCCACTCTGGTAAGAACCGTATCGTTCGTCGTATCTTCGAGAGCCTTGGCTATAAGGTTGTTAAGCTCGACCGCGTACAGTTTGCTGGCTTGACCAAAAAGAATGTTCGTCGTGGCGACTGGCGCTATCTCACTGAGGAAGAGGTTGACCGTCTGCGCATGGGAGCTTACGAGTAAACAGTATGTTGCTATGGCATAGCAACAAACATAACAGAATTGAAAATGAAAAGAACAAAGATAATTGACGTACTGAAGAGTACTGATTTTGGAAAAGAAGTTTGCGTAAAGGGATGGGTCCGCACCCACCGTTCTAGTAAGGCTGTTGACTTCATCGCGCTGAACGATGGCTCTACCATCAAGAATGTGCAAATTGTTGTTGACCCTGCCAAGTTCGACGAGCAGTTGCTGAAAGACATCACTACTGGTGCCTGCATCAATGCAGAGGGTGTGCTGGTAGAGAGCCAGGGTGCTGGTCAGACCAGCGAGATTCAGGCCACCAAGTTGGAGGTTTATGGTCTCTGCGGCAATGACTATCCCATGCAGAAGAAAGGTCAGTCTTTCGAGGCTATGCGTAAGAACGCCCACATGCGTCTGCGTACCAATACCTTTGGTGCTGTGATGCGCATCCGCCACAATATGGCGATGGCTATCCACACCTACTTCCACGAGCATGGATTCTTCTATTTCCATACCCCTCTGATTACTGCCAGCGACTGTGAGGGTGCTGGTAATATGTTCCAGGTAACCACCAAGAACCTCTACGACCTGAAGAAGGACGAGCAGGGCAAGATTATCTACGATGATGACTTCTTTGGTGAGCAGACTTCGCTGACTGTTTCTGGTCAGTTGGAAGGCGAGCTGGGAGCCACCGCTCTGGGTGCTATCTACACCTTCGGTCCTACGTTCCGCGCTGAGAACAGTAACACTCCTCGCCACTTGGCAGAGTTCTGGATGGTAGAGCCTGAGGTTGCTTTCCTCGATCAGGAAGAGCTGATGGATTTGGAGGAAGACTTCATCAAGTACTGCGTAAAGTGGGCTCTTGACAACTGTAAGGACGACCTCGCATTCCTGAACCAGATGATTGACAAGACCTTGATTCAGCGTCTGGAAGGTGTGCTGAAGGAAACCTTCGTTCGCCTGCCTTACACTGAGGGTATCAACATCCTGCAGGAAGCTATCAAGAATGGTAAGAAGTTCGAGTTCCCCTGCAACTGGGGCGACGACCTCGCTTCAGAGCACGAGCGCTACCTCGTAGAAGAGCACTTCAAGAAGCCAGTCATCATGACCGACTATCCACGTGCTTTCAAGTCATTCTATATGAAGCAGAACGAAGAGCAGGGCGAGGGTAGCATTGGCTACAAGGGTGCTGTTGCTCCTGGTCCTACGATGCAGGGTACCGACGTGCTGTTCCCACAGATTGGTGAGATTATCGGTGGTTCAGTTCGTGAAGAGAGCTATGATAAACTGATGGGCGAGATTAAGCGCCGCGATATGGATATGACTCACTTGTGGTGGTACATTGATACCCGCCGTTGGGGTTCATGCCCACACGCAGGATTCGGACTCGGTTTTGAGCGTCTCATCCTGTTCGTTACAGGTATGCAGAATATCCGCGACGTGATTCCTTTCCCACGTACTCCTAAATCAGCAGAGTTCTAAATCCGCACTTTTGCTGAAATTCTTAAAATATGTTCCAAATTTCTCTCAGAAAGTTTGGAACATATTCTTTTTTTACTTATCTTTGCAAACAATAAAACAAATTTAATAATTAAAACAGATAAGACTATGAAGAAATTACTATTGCTATGTGCAACTGTACTATTCGGTTTTGGTCAGGCACATGCTCAGTTACAAGAAGAGGACTACGAGCTCTTCAACCACGTATCCCTCGGAGTATCAGCAGGTACCACAGGTATTGGATTTGAGGTGGCAGCCCCCATTACCAGCCAATTTGCAGTACGCGCTGGCTACTCTTTCCTTCCTAAGTTCAAATACTCTCAGAAGTTGACTCTTGACGAGGGCAACCTTGCAGCCTTCTATGTTAACGGAAAGTATGTTCATGAGGTAGAACTCGAGGGTAAGCTTAACGTTGGTAACTTCAGCCTGTTGTTCGACTGGTATCCCTGGAAGAACAGCTCGTTCCGTGTTACTGCTGGTGCCTATATTGGCAAGAGCGACATTGTAACCGTTTCTAACAAGGAGCCATTCATGAATCCTGAGTATGCAGGCAAGGCTGGTATCGACCTGAGCAAGAGCGGAAGCACCGTTATGGAGAAGTACACCATTGTTTCTGATAAAGATGGCAATGTAGATGCTAAGGTTAAGGTCAATGGCTTCAAGCCCTATATTGGTATTGGTTTCGGTCGTGCCGTACCTCGCAATCGTGTAGGTGTTCAGTTTGATTTAGGTGTACAGTTCTGGGGCAAGCCCGCATTGCACACCAATCTGATGTACTACGATGCTAAGGTTGGCGACTTCGTAACTCGCTATGAGAAGGTAGAGAAGGGTCGCATCACTCGCTCTCATGAGGATAAGGACTATAAAGACCTTCGCGATGCACTGAAGACTGCCGAAGGCATTGTTGCCTATCCCGTTATGACAGTTCGCTTTGTAGGACGCATTTTCTAAAACAAACTATTATGTGACACTAAAATTTACTGACATGAAAAAGACTTTTATTTATTTATCAATGGCAGCCTTTGCTGTGATTGGTTTTACTAGTTGTGGCTCTGACGATGCAGATTATGTACCCCCAACGTATGATGTTGTTCTCCCTGTTCCCGACAACGCTGAGAACGCTGTATCTTACGAAGAAATCAAGGGTATGGGTATGACTAATAACGGCAAGACGCTGGAGGATATTACCTTTACTGAAGAGGGTAATGCCATCGTTAAGGTGGGCGACAAGTACGTATCTTCTAAGTACACCTATGCTGATGGTGTTTACACGCTGACAGGTGCCGTTACAGGTACTGTTCGTGAGGTTGTTTATACTAGTAGAGGTGCCTCTTCAGAGAATACTAACATCTCTATCGATATCGAGGTAATCATCGATGGCCAGACCTATAAGTTCACTGGCGATGCCGAGGCAGACACAAAGACAGCTGTAGAGTTGCTCACCAACACTGATTTGAACAACATCTGCCGTGTGTGGACTGTAAAGAACATGTCGCTCTCACTCTCTGGTGACGTTTCTATGATGAAGACCTATGAAAATGGTGACCTCTCACAGCTGGGTAAGGATGCCAACGAGAATGGTGCCGACCTGACTGAAGACGAGCTGGCAGAGCTGAACAAGACCGTGATTTCTCTGGAATTCACCAGAAGCTTTAAGCTGTTCCTCACCTACAAGGAGAATGGCAAGGAGGTTACCCAGTGTGCCTCTTGGGACTCTACCGACTTCAAGGATTTCCTCATCAAGGAGATTTCTGAGGCCAACAAGTTCATTGACAACGACAGTAAGGTTCAGGTTATCTACAATGCCGCTGGTGGTTGCACCATCACCTTCTTCACTGAGATTAAGGGTAACAAGACCTACAAGGCTCAGCTGATAGTTAATCTGGTATAAGGTATACCCCACAGAAAATAAACTGTGAATTGTGAAACTGTGAATGGCTCAAGGAATACTCCTTGAGCCATTCATCTTTATGCAGCCTGTTTGCGTTTGAGGTAGTTGGTTGTCTTGTGATAGATGCCATTCTCATCGCAGGTGATGTATCCACGCTGTTCCCACATACATAGTTGCTGAGTGGGCTTGCTCGACTTGCCCAAGCTGATGCGTACTTGCTCTGCATCCTTATATGTGAACGCATCAGCCAGCATATCCAACATATTCTTAGGACCTCGCGAACGCACTATCTCGCCAGCCATCTGCTGACTCATCTGTTCGCCAAAGAAATGCATCTTGCACCACATGTCATACTTCATGCTCCACATGGCAAAGTGCTCAATATCCTTCGACCAGCAGCCCTCGGCAATGTAGAGCACCATAGCCCTCAGCCACGCACTGACCACAGCACGATAGGCCAGTTTCTCATACACCTCGTCATCACACAACCATGCCGTGTCCTTAGCCTCCTTGTCTAGTCGCATTATCAGTCGCTGAGCCTGAGGCAGGTCTATGATGCCTTGTGCAGCATTCAAGCGGTCGATATAAGGCTTCAACTCTTCACGAAACTGCTCGTCGTAGATGCCGTGCACGGGCATTGCCATACCGCGATAGGTGAGGATGGTTGAGAAGGTGAGACGAGAGAGGGTACCGTCTGCCAACATTGAACGGAAGAACTGCTGACCACGCTGAATGGTAGTTGAGGCATTGAAGTTCAGTCGCATCCTTGGGCATCCTGACACGCTCTGAATACCTACACGCTCCTGTCCGTAGGTGCTGTTGTCGTAGGCTAGTCGGAACACCTTGCCAATCTGTCCTGAACGACCATTTACCTTCAGCTGCTCAAACAACTCCACCTCATCCACCTGCACATAGAGGAAATGTCCTTGAGCATCCTGCAACTTCTGCACGAGGGCAGCATTCGTCAGGTCGCTCGACATGATCTGAATGATGAGGTCGGTGGGGCGCTTAGGCTTCTGCTTGTTGGCACCCATCGAACGGCACTCCTCTTTCCACTCATCCTCACGACGGCGATTCTCCTCATCACGTGCTTTGATATCAGCCATGATAGGCTCACAGACACGATTCACGCTCGACTTACCGCTCGACATCGGAGCCATACAGCTGGTCATGAATGTAGCCTCATGCATGGTGTGGTCGGCATAGGGAAAGTGAACATCGAAGAGGTGGGCTCCAAGGGCAGGAAATACTCCCATTGCGCAGGCTGGCTTATAAATCTCTGGCTCCTTTGACAGCATCAACTTCAAAGACTTAGGCAGTCGACGAGGCATCTTTGGTGGCTCCTCGCCCAGCACCTCTTCCGTGCTCACGGGCTTGTTTTTCACTCCTGTCACGCTTTCTGCATAGATGGCACGCAGGCGCTGGCTCATAGGTGCATTCATCTTGGTGTAGTCCTTGTAGAAGTCGTTGATGAGTCGCTGGCAGTCTTGCTCCTTCGTGTAGTTAGGCATCTTTACGCTCAACACGGTCTTCAACTCCTCCTTAGACATCAGTCGGCAAATACCTATCGAAAGGATGCTCACCAGTGTGTTATGCCAGTTGTAGACGCCCATCTGGTCTATCTCCTCCATCTTTAGTCCTGCCTCCGCCAGACAGAGGTCGAAGATGCGCAGATTGCGGTCTGATGGGGCTGCGTTTTGCGGAGTCATCTCGCAGGGGTGAATGATTTGGGCATCCCCTTCAACCACCGTCGTGTTTTGCGATACTGCTTTTACCTCTCGCTCCTTGCACAGTTCCTCCTCGTCTATATAAAGAAGGTACGCGCGAGGCGCAATGAACGAACAGCGGGCATAGTCCTTTACTGAGCCGTCGTAGCTTGAGTCGCCCAACTGCTCTGACATCCACTTCTGAGCCTCTGCAAGCGTCATGCCTGCAGGCACCTCAAAGATGAGTCGAAGTCCTTCAGTAGAGGGTGTAATATGAGCCATCACGATGCCTAGTTCTCGACAGCGTTCGCTCACAAGGGTGTTGAAATAGCCGCGAGGGTCGGGTATGTGGTCTACGTCATACATTGACAGTCCTGAGGGCACAGCCGTCTTGTTCTGGCGTTGTCCATCGCTGAAGGTGGCATGCGGAGTCAGCACCATCAATTCCTTCTTCTTGTCGCGCTTGTAGGTTTCGAAGTCCTCGCGACTCATCTCGCCTCGCTTCACTCTCTCGAGGGCATCCTCTATCTCAGCGCAGATGTGCGCCGTCTTCTCTGCATCCATAGCTGCATACAGATTCTCAATAGTGCAGGTCGTCACGCTGCTTTTGACGTTGGGGGCAAAGCCCATCATTGTTTCTTTTTCCATATCTTATTTGTTTTTTAGTGTTTTACGATTCCTTCTGAGGGCGCCTCTCGTCTGGTCTCGCATTGCAAAGTTACTAATAAGAATATGGTATAAAAAGCCTTTTCCCTCACTTTCTTTATGTCGGAAAAGAGTTGGAAAAGTGTTGGAAAATCTCGGAAAAATCTCGGCTATCCCTGGAACTCTTTTGGCGCGTTCTTGGGGAAAAGCGCACCCATTATTGCTTACTTCCTTAATGCTTTTGGGCTGGCAAACCATTTCAGTCCGACCAGCAACAAAGGCAGGAAGATGATGATGAACAGCACATATACTATCTTACTGGTATCTTCGGGCTCTTCGCTGCTGAGCATTCCCAGAATAGAAATAGTTGAATTGTTTACCACATGGATAATCATGCCTGGAATGAGACTCCTTGTGCGCCAATAGAGCCAGCCCGTAATGATGCCGAACACGGCGGTGCCTATCAGTTGGGTATACGTATCATGGTAGAATGCAAAGATGAGTGCAGAAATGGCGATGGCTATCCATGGTTTGCAGCGCATCCTGAGCAGTCCACCCATTAACACACCTCTGAATCCAATTTCTTCGACTATCGGAGCTACTATGCCACCGGCGATGAGGCCATAGATACCTTCCATAATACTGTAACGCTGCTCTAGTTCTTCCATCTCGTCAGGAAAGAGCTTGTCTATCTCGATTAGTTCGAGAATACCTCCCTCTGTAAACAGCCATCCCCAACTAACGAGTGCCGCCATACAGACCATCTTCCAAAGTTTGCTGTGCTCAAGGCGGCCCGTAGACAACTTGACATAGCGCTTGCCCAAGAATATGGCAATTGTCACGATATTCCCTAAAACATAAAAGAGTTTTGCAATAAAAGAATTATCAGCATACTCAAACCGCGCCTCTACATCGAGTTCATGGGGCGCCATAGACATTGCAAAGAGTATCCCCAAGATTATGATGCCCTGACTCAGTAAGAGGAAAAGCAGAATCTGCTTCGTGGTAATCCAAAGTTGTTTTTTCATTGTCGCTAAAAGGGTAAGGTAGGTTTAGAATTCAAGGCGGATGGTGCGGGTGAGGATGGGAGCGAACTGGAGGGCTATCTGATTACAGATGATGCGCTCGGCAGCTAGCTTGGGGTCGATGTAGGACTGCGATGTCCAGCAGGGCCAAGGCTCCTTTTGTTTCGTCAGGTATTCGTAGTTACCATGCTTGCGCACCGTGTCGCGCCCCTTGTCTGGAATCATTGAGCAGATAAGTTGGTCGAAGCGGTTGATGGTGGGCTTGTAAAGGATGCCCTCATCCACCATCACGTGCATCACGTGAGCCCACGTCCAGTTCTCTTGTTTGGAGGCAATGACATCGTCAATCTGACGGACAATCTCTATCAGCTTCTCTGCCACTTCTGGCTGGCGATAGCGGGGCATGAACTCGCGAGGCATCTTCTGAGGGTCGATAACCTGACCATCACGCAGACGCCTGAGCAGTTGATGCGCTTCTTCTGCATGGTCCGTCTTGTCGCCCCATCGCTCAATCAGGTCGATGTAGGGACGGCGCTGGGCGGGCGTAGCCTTCGTCTGTGCTATGTCCAGAATATACTCAACGGGTATGGGTTCAATCCCTGTCTGCGTTGTTTCCATCTTGCGCAAAACTTTATTCGTAACAACGCTTGTTTAACTCTTCCACCCACTTAGCCTTGTAGAGGTCGTTAGTGTGGAAGGAAATACTGCTTATTTTACCGAGAAAAGCCCCCAGATACACACTTCTCTGGTATCGAATATCGCTTTGTATCTCCTCTGGCGTACCCTCGGCCTCGAAGTAGAAACCGCTGAAGTGGTTGCTCGTTACACGGAACACACCTTTACTATCGTCGCCAACTGGTCCCGACAGCTTCATTACATATAGCGTTACATCGAAGTCTATCTGATATACCTCCTCGCCTGTTTCCTTGTCCTTCTCTGTTGGCATCGCAATCTTGCAGCGCAGTAGTTTCATGCGCTCTAGGATATATTCAGCTCCAGCGGGCTCTATCTGCTGGAAGTCGTACTCTATCATCTTAGCCACCCAGTAGAGGTTGGTGGCGAGACATTTCTCTTTCTTAGAATAAGGACAAAGAGTGCGGCAGTCGTGCAGTTCGGCATAGTCAATGAGTGTGCCTGCAGGGAATTCCTCGCCCTCGTCAATGACGGGATACGAGGCAGCATCCATGATGCCACCAGCAGCTTCTTCATCGTCGTTCCATACCATCAGCGTGGCAATGTGCCTGCCCACCTTTCCCCCTGCATAAATGACATTGTAGGGTGCGTTGAGTTTTAACAGTTTTGAGTTCATAAGTGCAAAGGTAGTGCTTTTTCCTGACACAGCCAAGGCTTCATTCACAGTATTCACAATTCACAGTTTTATTTTCAAGGGGTACCTCTCTCTCTTTTCTCTGTTATTTATATAATTATATATATATTTAAATATATTAACATTCCCCACGCAGGTGTAAAGGGGTAGGGCTCGAAAAATAAACTGTGAATTGTGAATCTGTGAATGCCTTATGTTCTTCGCCCTCCATCTTCTCTCCTTCAGAAACTCGTACGGCTTTTGGGAAAGTGGTAAAGAGCCTGCCGAAAGTTGTACGGATTTCCTTGCGTATCAGGCTATTATGCGAGTGTATGAGGCTAATAAGCTGGGCGTATCAGGCTGATAGGTAGTGTGTATTAGGCTAAGCGGAGGGTAGGTTACGGCAAAGGGCATCGTGTGTTACGGATAACTGCAGCGTACACAAAAGGGACGGTTCTTCGACCTGAAGGTCGAAGTGTGGCTTCGCAATCTTTTTGTGTAATTTTGTATAATGTCTGTCGATTATCTCAACAATTATTTGTATTTTTGCAAAGATATTCGTCTATTGGATGATGAAAAAGAAAAGAAGAAAGATAACGATATTCGATTTTCTATACTATACAATAGGTTGAGAATACTGGGGATTGCGGGCTTTAGCACTGCCGTTTCTTTGGCCCTCAATAATCTTATCGCTATTATTCCCACCTAAATATGGAATTTTCTTTTTAATTGTTGTCCTCGTGGTGATATACTTATTGATTGACCACTATTTCGAGAAACGAGAATCTTTCATCGTCAAACACTTTGATAAGACCAAGTATAGAGAATTCAGGTGGACAACTTGTTTATATATGGCTTGGATAACTTTTTGGACTGTAGTGCCGCTTCTTTTTCTAAAATATGTGTTTGACGTCGTTTCCTTTCTGCGTAATTGTCTCTAAAACTCGACGGATTTAGCCCTCGAAGTGTTAAAATGATGGAGAAGAAGTGAAAAATCTATGAAATAATTTGGTTTATAAAATAAACTTCTTTATATTTGCATCGTGATTCGAACACAATAGGCTGAAATTTTACCTTCTGCAGGGGTGGGATGGAGGCCGCAAAATGAACTAAAACTGAGTATTAACGCAATTAAAATCGTAGAATCATGGAAGAAAATAATAATCTGACTGCTGAGCGCAGTCTGGAAATCATTACGGAACAGATAGAGAAGAACCGCCATGCGGTATCGAAAACCTTAGGGCTGTCGCTCTATATCTCTGGACTTTGCATCATGGCAACAGCCGTCTTGGTGGCTATCATCAATTTCTTAGCAATGAATGCGGGTATGGTGGGCATCGGTCACCTGTTGTGGTTCCTGTTGCCCGTAGCCATCTGGCTGCTCTCGCGTAAATATATTAAGGAACGCGCGCACACGCCTAAGAGTCTGGTGGGCGAGATGGTGGCTAAGACGTGGCAGACGTTTGCCATCTTCGCCATCGGTTTCTTTCTGATCGCCATCGTGTGTACGACCATTCTGTTCAGTATGCTATCGACTGCTGAATATTCTGTGGTGCAGATTAGGGTGGCTCCTATCATCGTGCTCTTGATGGGTATGGCTATCGCTATGAGCGGTCAGATTCTGAACAAGCGTTGGCTGGTATGGTTTGGCGCGGTGGCTGGTCTGCTGTGCTTCGTATTGGAACACTTCGAGGTGGGCTCATGGCTGCTGGTGCACTGCTTACCATTGGAACCTTACGAGGCGAGCGTCTTCATGTCTACGCTGCCCTGCGTCACCATCTTCATCTTCGGATTCGTTGGCCTGCTGCTCCCAGGCATGATGCTTAAGAAGGAGTCGCTATGATGTTTCCTACGTTAGACCCACTGCTGCACTCGGAGTTGCGACTGGCTGTGATGTCGCTCTTGGTGAGTGCCGAGGAGGCCGAGTTCCCGTATATCAAGGAGCAGACGGGGGCTACGGCGGGCAACCTCAGTGTGCAGATAGACAAGCTCTCAGCAGCAGGATATATCGAGGTGGAGAAGACCTTCAAGGGCAAGAAGCCTTGCACCGTGTGTCGCATAACCCCCTCGGGCTTGAAGGCCTTTGAGGACTATGTGGAATCGCTGAAAAGCTACTTAGTACATTGAACATTGAAGATTGAACATTGAACATTGAAGATTGAAGATTGAACATTGAACATTGGCTGCGCGGTAGCAAATTCTTCACTCTTCACTTAAAAGAGTTATTCCCTCGTCAGAGATAGTGATGAGGCGACGACGATAGAGGTCGCCAACGGCTTTCTTATAGACTTTCTTGGATACACCGAAACGGGCGGCAATGGCTTCTGAGGGGCTCTTGTCGCCCAGTTCGCAATACCCGTCGTGGTCTTGCAGATAGCGCAGCAGTTCTTCTGCAAAGTCGAGGCTCAGCTCATAGCCCGTCTTCTTCTGGTAGCGCTCCACCTTAGCAGTGGCCATGAGGCGGTGGGTCTTCTCGTCCTCCATCACGTAGACGTAGTAGCGTCCGCCACGCTCCATGCGCTGCTTCTGTTCGCGGAAGGGGCAGAAGAGGTCTTTCATCAGTCCCCAGTTGAGGAAGGCGCCATACTCGTTGGTCCATGCACACTCCATCCACGCAAACTCGCCCACCTTGGCAATGGGGTGCTCGGTGGTGGCTACGATGCGCTCGTCTTGGTCGAGGTAGAGAAATACTTCTATCTCTTCGCCAAAGGTATAGTGCTCAGGTACATAACGATTAGGCAGCAGGATGTTGCCTTCTTCTCCGCCATCGAGGTAGAGGCCGTAGTCAGTGCGCTTCTTGATGCGCAATATATTATAATCTCCGAGTTTTATCATAGGGCAGAGGGGGTTATGTCAGCGACAGAATCGCTGACCACAGTATTATTGCTGGGCGCGGGGGAGGCTAGGATGCCGTCGCGCATGTGTATGGTGCGGTCGGTGAGAGTGGCCAATTGCTCATCGTGGGTAACGATGACGAAGGTCTGACCGAACTTGTCGCGGAGGTCGAAGAAGAGCTGGTGCAGCTCCTCCTTGTTTTTCGAATCGAGAGAACCTGAGGGCTCATCGGCAAGGATAACGGCAGGATTGTTGACCAAGGCGCGGGCTACGGCTATGCGCTGCTTCTCACCACCAGAGAGCTCGTTGGGCTTGTGGGTGGCACGGTCGGAGAGTCCTAAGAACTGGAGCAACTCCTGTGCGCGCTGCTTGGCTGCCTTCTGTGAGGTGCCTGCAATGTAGGCAGGTATCATGATGTTCTCCAAGGCTGTGAACTCGGGCAGCAGCTGGTGGAACTGGAAGACGAAGCCGATGTGGCGATTGCGGAAGTCGGCCAGCTTCTTGTTGGAGAGGGAGGTCACGTCGATAGAATCGATGCGCACAGAGCCTGCGTCTGGGCGGTCGAGGGTGCCCATTATTTGTAGCAGGGTGGTTTTGCCAGCGCCACTGGGGCCTACGATGCTTACCACCTCGCCACGATCTATGTGGAGGTCAATGCCTTTCAGTACTTGTAGTGAGCCGAAGCTCTTGGTGATTCCTTGTAATTCAATCATAGTATTCTTCATTATGTCAGCAGCAGAATCGCTGACCACACTCTTTTAGTGTTTAGCTCGATAGTTGTTTATCCAGCGCTGGATAGTATCGTAGATACTGCTTTCCTCCTGGTGCTGGGCAGCCGTGAAGGTCATCGATTCTTCCTTCTGCGTGCCATGCTGGTCGGGGAATAGTATCATGAGGTTCTTGCCCGAGAAGTGCTGCATCAGTTCGTTGGGCAGTCGCTCCAGTGCGTTCTTATACGAGATGGTACCCTTACGGGCGGTGATGACTACAAACATGTGGTCTTCGCGAATGTTCTCAGCCAGTCGGGGCAGCTCGTTCCAATGTGCCATATAGGTGTATTCGGCGCGCACACTGGGATGATGGTTGTTGATGTATTCGCGAATGAGCTCCATAGACTCGTTGCGCCCGTGGAACTGGATGCGGCAGTCCAGATTGCCTGCCATGCGAGCCAGTCGCTCCAGCCATCGCTGGAAACCGGGCTCAAACTCTGCTCTGGAGGGCACCACTACCTGTATGCGTCGCAGCGTGTTGAGTGGCTGCACAAAGCGCGTCAATACTATCTGACGGTTCAGTCCATTGTAAAGGCTCTGCAGGAATTCTCCCCAGAACTTAGGGTTCACATCTGTGTGGACGTGCATGCCCATGATAATCTCCGAACAGCCGAATTCGCGGAAGGCATGCTTGATGCCGTTGGCAATGTTGGTGGCCAGTCGCACTTGTGTCTGCATCTGCAGGTCGGCAGCAGAGGCACGCTGTTGCAGTCGCTCTAGCAGTCTGAGTCCCTCTTCGCGATGCTCGCTGGCATTGTCGTCGTCATACACCACATTGAGTGCCACCAGTTCGCGTCCCAACTTCTGATTGCGCATCATGAGCGCCAGTTCCAGCAGTTGTGGGGCTATCTCGGGATATTTTACGCAGAGCAGTATTTTCTCGTCGTCCTTCTTATGACGATGGGCTATGGGTAGCATCTTGCCGTGAAGGATAATCTCTTGCGATGCCTTCTCCGTCATCATCGTGGAGATGATACAGGTGAAGAGAATCATGATGACCACACCATTCAGTATCTCATTGTTGACGAGGAATACGCCCGGCGATACCTCTAGTCGCATGCCTACCATCACCATGGCGATGGCTCCCGCAGCGTGCGCACAGGTCAGTCCGAACATCATGTGGCCCTCCGCCTTACTCATGCGGAACAGGAGGCTGGAGACATAGGCTGCCAAGGCCTTTCCGAACGTGCCGAAGAAGACGATGAGCGCCACCACACCCAGCATGTGCCAGCCCTCGAAGAGCGACGATACATTGATGAGCATGCCCACACCAATCAGAAAGTAGGGGATGAAGATGGCATTACCCGTAAACTCGATGCGGTTCATCAGGGGAGAGACGTGCGGAATGTATCTGTTGAGTATCAAACCAGCAATGAAGGCGCCCACGATGCCCTCTACACCAATGGCTTCGGACAGGGCTGCCGATAGGAACATCACTGCGAGCACAAAGATAAACTGCATGACAGCATCTGAATAGCGACGCAGGAAGTAGCGCGCCATTCTCGGGATGAATACAATGCAGGCTGCACAAAACAGGATGAATTTCAGTAAGAACAATAGCCAGAAGCCTATGCCCGTATCTTCGCCATACGATGCCGACAAGCCCGCCAACATCATCAGTGCCAAGAAGATAGACAGCATAGAGCCTCCCACGCTCAGCATTACACTGGAGTGGCGCTGCAGGCCATAGCGCGAGATGATGGGGTAGGCTATCAGCGTGTTAGACGCCATGATACAGCCTAAAAGGAATGACGCTGTATAGGAATAGCCCAAGAGCCACGACGATATAAAGAAGGTGAGTATCAAGGGTATCAGCCAAGTGAGCATACCAAAGAGCAGTATGCGCTTGGAGTTCTTCTTGACGCTCTCCATATCCATCTCCAAACCAGCCAAGAACATGATGTACAGCAGTCCCACCTTGCCAAAGAGCTCAAACGAATGGTCGCGCTCCAAGATGTTCAGACCATGCTCACCAATCAGCACTCCTGCCAGCACCATACCAATGATATGGGGAATACGCAACTTACCCATAATGATAGGTGCCAACAAAATAATGAGTAGCACGACAAAGAATATCAGTGTCGGGCTGGTGATGGGAAAATATGACGTCAAATTCAGCATTTCGTTTGCAAAGATAGGAAATAATTGTGAATTATGAATGCAACGCCACACTTTTCTTTGGAAAAGAATTATGAATTATGAATTATTTTGTACCTTTGCAGGCGGAAATAGAACCAACGTAAAAGAGAAGACTTATGAAAGTAGCAATTGTGGGCGCCTCAGGTGCCGTAGGTCAGGAGTTCTTACGTCTCCTTGATGAGAGAAATTTCCCGATGGATGAGTTAGTGTTATTTGGTTCCGAGCGTTCGGCAGGAACTAAATACAATTTTCGTGGCAAGGAGTTGACTGTCAAGTTGCTCCAGCATAACGATGATTTCAAGGATATCGATATCGCATTTACTAGTGCAGGTGCAGGAACATCAAAAGAGTTTGCAGCCGATATTACTAAATACGGTTGTGTGATGATTGACAACTCTAGCGCATTCCGCATGGACGACGATGTGCCCTTGGTAGTGCCCGAGTGTAATGCCGAAGACGCCCTGAAGCGTCCACGTGGCATCATCGCCAACCCTAACTGCACCACGATTATGATGGTGGTAGTGCTCCAGCCTCTGGAGAACATCAGTCACATCAAGCGCATCCACGTTTCCAGCTATCAGAGCGCCTCAGGTGCTGGTGCTGCTGCTATGGCCGAGTTGCAACAGCAGTATAAGGAAATGGTGGAGACTGGCGAGGTGAAGACTATCAAGAAGTTTGCCCACCAGTTGGCATACAACGTTATCCCGCAGATTGACGTCTTCCAGCCTAATGGCTATACCAAGGAAGAGATGAAGATGTATAACGAGACGCAGAAGATTATGCATACCGACGCCAAGTGCTCAGCCACCTGTGTTCGCGTAAGCTCACTGCGTAGCCACTCTGAGAGCGTGTGGATTGAAACTGAGAAGCCCATCAGCGTAGAAGAGGCTCAGAAGGCCATCGCTGCTGCTCCTGGTTGTACGCTGGTTGACGACCCAGCCAACCTCGTTTACCCCATGCCTCTGGAAACTGCTGGCAAGGACGACGTATTTGTAGGTCGTGTGCGCAAAGATATCTCTGATGAGAACGGACTTACCCTCTGGCTCTCTGGTGACCAGATTCGTAAGGGCGCCGCACTGAATGCGGTACAGATTGGTGAGTATCTCATCAAAGTAGGCGACGTGAAATAACGATACTAAAATACGTGACCCACAGAAAGCGATAGTCGAATGCGATTGTCGCTTTTTGTGTATTCATTAGCTTGGCTCGTAGCATAGTCGAAACCACCCTTGACGAATGCGCTAATCTTGATGCGAGGTATCAGGAAGGTGTATTTCACGTCTGCTCCAACAGCATATTGGGCAGCAGTAAGATAGCGATACTCCTGATAGAGCCAGTCAGCCATCGTGGGAGGTGTTTGCGCATCTGCGGAAGGTGTCTGGTAAACGCCATCGGTAAAGGGCTTGCCACTACCTTTCTGATAGCTGAGGCGAACGGTGGCAGCCAAGACACCCTTGCTCATCACGATGTTACGGGTGGCAGTAGCATAACCACGAGTGGTAATCAGTTTCTGCTTGCGATAGTAAGGATACAGAATGCCAGTCTGCTTGCGCTGTTGCCAATCCATACCGATGTTCAGCGTCCATGTAGGCAACTCCGCTTTTACCTTCAGGTCTGCCGTATAGCTCACTCCCAGATTGGTCCATTCCTTGTCAGCAGTCTTTACGGCATCATAATACTCATAGTAATGGGCACCATACTCATTCGTCAGCTCTTGGTAGGTCTCAGCATTATTGGTGAGCTTCTCAGAACTGATGTTGACATCGAGGCGATGCAGCGAAGAAACAGTATGATAACGCAGGCTGCCGTGATACGACAAGAGGTCGCGGTCGTGATTCGTAAAGGTAATGGTATAGGGCGATTTCCTGCCATAGTAGCCAGTGCCGTGGACGATGCTTGCTTCATTATATAGCGACCACTTGGCTGTAGGATGCCACTCTATCTGTAGGCTTCCTCCATGCTGGTCTTCCACCAAAGGCATCTCTCGTCCCTTTTCCGTGTATCCAGTAGTACCAAACTGCTCCAGTCGTCCCATAAAACCACCATAGGAAATCAGCGACTTATACACCTTGTCTATCTTGCCATAGGTGTTGAAGGTCATACTCTCCGTATTGCGATGGTAGATATAGTTGGCACCTACGGACAGGTGGCTCAGTACGTGGCCCATGACGCCTACGCTCATATTCAGGTCCATCAGCTTGTTGCTGTGGCGTAAATCCTTGTATTTCGCATAGTTGGCAGAGGTGTAATCCGTGCGACAACCTACAGAGAAGCCTTTCCATAGCTCGATGCCGATAGCGCCTGCCAACTGGTAGGTATCACGATGCTTGCGCCCCTTGTTGTCTTGCGATGCTTCCACAATATCAAAAGGCTTGTGGGTGGGGTCTATAAAGGCAGAGCCCGTCATGTCGCTTCCAGAGAAGTTGTTATAACTGATGCTGCCATAGACAACGGTCTTAGACGATAGGCGTTGGAAGGCTTCCGCACGCACATCGCCCTGCAAGACGGTGGGAGACTGCCAGTAGTCGATGAGGTCGCCCTTGGAGTAGCTCATGCCTGCCTCTGTTTCTGCAATACTGTTGGCATAGAAACTGGTGAGACCTGCTGCATTCTTACTGGTTAACCACGGGTTGTGTTGCTTCACAAATTGATAGTCGCGAAGCAGAATATCGTGTAATGCCCCATCTTGTGAATAGGACAAGGAATCCTGTGCATGGGCACTTGGCACCACGCACAGGAATAGGAGCGAGTATGTTAGTCTTTTAATGAGCATTTCTGACGCTCGTGGAAATCGTTTGTAGAGTTGTTGGTGTCTTTGAAGATAATGTGGGCACCATTCTTAATAGAAGCCTCTGCATCAATGCCGTTGGGATCAGTAGAATCGTCTACACCCAGTGTATAGTTGTATACCAGCTTGCCAGCATTCTCTGACAGTGCTTCGGTAGCTTCCTTGTCAACATTACGATAGAGCACGTGGCCCAGCTGATTGGTCAGACCTACATAGCCAGCATCGATGTCGCTGGTGAAGCGCTTCTTGCTATCGTTGATTTTAGCAGTCTGATAAACCTCAATAGCATCGATAATCCACTCATTGGGCACCTTTATTGCTGCGTTGATATCGCTAACGGTACCACCATCGTACCACAGATTGTCAGCATCCTCAGCAAATGCAGCAGGAGTGATACCCTGAGTCTGGAATACGAAGAGGGCAGGTGAGCTGTTGCTCAATGGCCATGAATTAGCTGAACCCAGCTTCTTCGCCTTCAGATAGTGAGAGGTAGGAATAACAGCAGCAGGAGTAGGATACCAGCTTGTGTTGCTGAATCCGCTCTCTGGGTCGTACATGCAATAATAGTCGGCATTAGCGTAGTTGATAGAGTTGGGGTAAGTCTGGGTGTTGTCAATAGCACCGCTTACGTTAACTACTACCTGAGAATAAGGTGCGATAGTAATTTCCTCCTGGAACCACCACATACCACCGAAAGCAGGGATAAAGCCCTCACCATCATAGGTCAGCTTACCATCTTCGTAGTTCTTGTTGTTTGCATGTGCGTTATAGGGAGAAGCAAATGCAATACAGAGGTTGTTGAGTGTGGCAGGCTCTGCAGAGTTGTTGTAGAGGATGAGACACTTGTCGTTTGCGAAATATCCAGAAGGATCCTTGGGGCAACCACCATTATACAGCTCCTTGATGATAATCTGGCTGGTCTTGGCAGCCTTCAACTCGATAGTAGCTGTGCTCTCTTGGTTGGCAGTCAGAGTGATTTCACTGCTCAAGCCATTAAATACATAACGATATCCGTCCTGATAGCGTGTAACAGAAACAAATGCCTGATAGATACCAGGAGTTACCTGAAAATGTACATCTCCTGCAGCATCAGTAGTAGCTTTGTAATTAGAGTTCGTTGTCTTGTTTATCAACGTTACTTCGAAACCTTTTACGTCGTCAACTCCAGTAACAGATACTGTCAGATTTGCTAACTTCAATTCCTCGTTGTCATCATTGCTTGTGCAGGCTGTAAGGAAGAGTCCTAAAACAGCCAAAGCCATCATTGTAAATAACTTTTTCATTTTCTAGTCCTTTATTTAAAACTTTAGTTTGAGTGATAATCCATAATAGTAGCTGGGGATATAGCCGCTTGAGAACAGCGATGTCTCCAGATTAGTCTGCGACGAATGTACCGTCTTCATGTTATTCAAGAAGTTGTTGGCATAGAATGATACACTTACGTGGTCGCCAATTTCCTTGGTGATATTTACGTTTGCCGAATAGTAGCTGCTGATGCGATTGGCATTCATCGTATAAGGATAGTTGGTACGCACCACCAGTTTACTGAGGTCATTATATAGCGTTGGGTCGTTGTCCCTTGCCCATGCAAACTTCTCGGCAAAAGGAATCTTCTCGTTGGGGTTGTCCCATGTAGAGTAGTATTCTGGGTAGATGGCGATGTATTTGTTCTCGCTACTACCGTCATAGGGCTCTCCGAAGAAGTCGGTAGGACTGTTGAGTACAATACCACGTGAGCCGTTCTCAAACTCACTCAGCTGACGACTATAGTTATACAGAGATGTTTCTATGCGCAGAGCCACAATCATGCGAATCTGTGGAATGTGGGTTGTCAGAGTGAAGTTCAGATTGGCCTTCTTCGACAAGGAGCCATTAGCCACCTGTGCATTGGCGCTCGTACCAGCACCTGTGACATTAGTACCTCTGTAGTAGCCAACATAAGCATAGGGAAGGTTGCCCGTCATCGTAGTGTTGACACCACCGGGAATGTCAGCAAAGAGTACATCGTCGATACCTTTATAATAATAGTAATTACCATCCAGACGGATAGAGGTTCTGAGAGCTTTGATTTGAGCAAAGTCTACAACCCATTCCAATCCGTAGCGGTTGATGTCGCTGCCATTAACATAATACTTGTTGACAGCATAAGTATTTCGCTCGAGATATGTCAACTGTTTGGGAGATACGACTCCTGTAGCATCGCTCACCGTTACAATACCCGTCTGCTGGTCTATAGCATAGCGCCTGTTCTCTGGACTGATAGCCAATCCATTGAGTGATGCGGGAGGTGTATAGCGATACATCATCGGAGTGAACTGGTCGGTACTCAGATAGGGATTGCGTGTCTTATGATGGAAGAATGACAAAGATACACGTGTACCCTTTATCTTCATATCAATACCGATATCTGTCTGATTCGTATATTGCCACTGCAACTGGTCGTTGTAGATGGTCTGCGCAGGATAGGTGTGATAGGCGTAATACGACTTGTTATCCGTAGTAGATGTGGATGCGAAAGCCAGTCTGTCGGTATACGAAGGAGTGGGGTAGAGTACCTGGAATGAAGGCAGCTTAACACTTTTACCCCAGCCAGCATGTAATATCAACTCACTAATCCATTTCTTCTGTTGGTTGCGCCAGAATATATAGCGACCATTGAAACGTGGAGAGATGCTACTTATCGTTCCATAGTCAGAGCCTTTAATCATCGTGATGTCATCACGTAGTCCTGCTGTCAGCTCTACCGAAGATATCAATGTTGTGGGAAAACTTATCTTCTCTTCTGCATAGAGTGCCACATTATTCATGGTGGGCAACTCGTCATAGCGATATTCACGCCAAGTAGGAGCATAGCGCATATCGTCGTAGTAGGTGCCTCGACCATTGTTCTTAGACCCCGTATAATCTACACCCGCCATGAGGTTGTTGAGCACCTTGCCCCAACGACGTATCCAGTCGCCCTTTAACTTTACAGACCAGTTGATGGGTTTAGAATCGTTAAAGCCTTTGACATACCAATATCCTGTTGGTCCTAAGATGATAGGCGCATCGGGTGAGATATCATAATCTTGTGCCATGAAGTAGCCTTCCTCTTTGCCATGAATGTATGGCTGTGTTGAGGCGCTGCTGGCATTGGTGTAGTTCTCTGATTTGCTGTCTGCATAAGAGATAGAAGCTCGTAAAGACAGATTGGTTAGCCAAGACTTGTTGACCAGCCACTGCAAGTGCAGATTACCATAAATCTTGTTGTCGCGCACTTTTGAGTAATCTTGCTGGTCTTCATCAGGGTCTGATTCACTATTATATCCACCAATATTACCAGTAAGTCCGATGCTAAGAGTCAGCGGAGAAGACTCGCGCATAAAGGTGTTTATATAGTTCAGAGAAAAGATGTTGCGCTGATAGGCTGTATAGGGAGATGCTGCATTGCTAAACGAGCGCGCGTGTTCTAAAGAGGTATTAAGAATTCCTTTCCTCTTGCCTAAATCATAACCTTTGTTGAGGGCTATCTGGTGGGTGTGCTGGTTGACTCTGCCTTCAATGATGAAGGGAGACTTACCTTTGCGTGTGTTTACCTTAATAACACCATTTGACAAGTCACCATATTCTACAGAAGGAATACCAGTGACAATCTCTACCGACTCGATATTTGAGGTACTGACAGTACGTGTCGATACACCTGCAGTCTCATTCGTAGCAGCATTATTGTTCAGTCGCATGCCATCCACCTCAACAGCGGTGCCGAACGAAGCATTACCTTTCTCTTGTGTATCGCTACGTAGTGCCATACGAGTATCGCCCATCAGCGATGGATTAATCGTCTTTCCGCCAGGCAGCAGTGTGCCGATATCTCCTAAATTGATGAGTTGCTGATTGTCTAATGCAGTACGGTCTATCGTATAAGATGTTGTTGCTCCATCGTTCTTCTTGTGAGCCGTTACTACTACCTCGTCAAGTTTCAAGTTCTCTTGCTTTAGTCCGATACGAAGTCGGGGAATATTGCGCTTGACATCAATAATAATTTGGCGAGTGGCATATCCCAGACACTGAATGGTAAGTGTGGATTTGCCTGTAGGCATATTCTTGAGATGGAAAGAACCGTCAGAACCAGTGATAGCCCAATAGCCATTCTCCTTAATTAATAAAGATGCAAACTCAACGGGACTCTTACTATCATCATCGAAGACGTAGCCAGAGACCGTCACCTGTTGAGCTTGTATGCCTATTGTGGCACACAACATCATTAATATAAGGAGAAAAAAGCCTTTTTTCATCATGTTAATTCTTGGGTGCAAAATTACGAAGTTTTTACATATTATCCAATACCTAATGTTAGGTATCTATGCAAATATTTCTTAATTAATATTCGCTAATTCCTTAGTATTTTGTACCTTTGCCCAAAATATCACATTTATACATATGAGAAAATTAGTAACATTAGCAATGCTGTTTTTGATGACTGTGACATTGTTTGCACAGCCGTTAACAAAAGATCCAACTTTCAGGACAGGTAAATTAAAGAACGGACTGACTTATTATATCCGTCATAATGCCAAAGAACCCAAGATGGCAGACTTCTATATCGCTCAGCGTGTAGGTTCTATTCAGGAGGAACCTCGTCAGCGTGGTCTGGCTCACTTCTTGGAACACATGGCGTTTAATGGTACAAAACATTTCCCTGGTAAAGGTAAGCAACTGGGTATCGTACCCTGGTGTGAGAGTATTGGTGTAAAGTTTGGCGCCAACCTCAATGCCTATACCTCTGTAGAACAGACCGTATATAATATCTCTGCAGTACCCTTGAAGCGTGAGGGTATCATTGACTCTTGTCTGCTGATTCTTCATGACTGGAGTCACTATCTGCTGTTGGAAGACAAAGAGATAGATAAGGAGCGTGGCGTAATCCATGAGGAGTGGCGTACACGCCGTGCTGGTAAGGCCGTTGGTCGACTGCAGGAACTGGCAATGCCAAAGGTTTACAAGGGAACAAAGTATGAAGACTGTATGCCTATCGGTTCGATGGATATCGTTGACAACTTCCCCTATCAGGACTTGCGTGACTACTATCATAAGTGGTATCGTCCCGATCTGCAGGCAATCATCATTGTTGGTGATGTTGATGTAGATAAGATGGAGAAGAAGATAAAGAAGCTCTTCTCAAAGATTCCTATGCCAAAGAATGCCGCTAAGCGTGAGTATTATCCCGTATATGATAATGAGAAGATGATAGTGGATATCGAGAAGGATGCTGAGCAGCCTATCGTATTGTGTCATCTCTATCAGAAGCGTGATGCTACTCCTGATGACCAGAAAAACGATGCAAAGTATCTGCGTGGCAGCTATATCGACGATTTGATTGGTAATATGCTCAACGACCGTTTGGCTGAGCTTCGCCAACAGGCTAATCCTCCTTATCAGAGTGCAACAGGTCGAGCTTCGAACTTCTTCCTCAGTCGTACGAAGGAAGCTTTCACAATGGCTGTTAGTTGTGCTGAGAACAATGTGCTTGGTGGATTGATAGCTGCCGTAGGTGTGGCAGAGCGTGCTCGTCAGCATGGTTTCACCGCTACTGAGTTGCAGCGTGCTAAGAGTTTGAAGTTGAATCACGATGAGCGTAAATACCGTGAGCGTGATGATCGTAAGAATTCTAAGTTCGTAACTGCTTGTGTTCAGAACTTCCTGAATGGTGAGCCCATGATTTCTATTGAAGACCAGCTGGCACTGACTCGTCGCTTCGATAAAGAAGTAACTTTGGAAGAGGTTAATCAGGCTGTTCGCGAGTTGATTACCGATAAGAATCAGGTAGCTATTATCTATGCTCCCAATAAGGAAGGATTGGTATTGCCAACAGAGAAACAGATAGAGAATGTTATCACTACTGCTCAGCAGTTGCCTTATGCTCCTTATCCAGAACCAAAACTGGCTGATAATCTGATTGAAAAACTGCCAAAGGCTGGTAGTATTGTCAGTGAGAAAGACTACAGACATGGTTTTAAGGAGTGGACACTCTCTAATGGCATGAAAGTGTATGTGAAGAAGACCGACTATAGTGCTGATGCCGTATCGCTGCGTATGTATGGCGAAGGTGGCTTCTCAGTATTCGGTGATGAGGATATCCCCAATTTCTCTTTCGTTGGCAATGCTGTTACCGATGCTGGTGTAGCTCAGTTTGATGCAACCACCTTGCGCCGTATGCTTTCAGGTAAGTCTGTTCGTGTGCAGCCTTCTATTGGTACTCGTGGACAGAGCATCAGTGGTGGTGTTTCACTGAAGGATATGCCTACTATGTTTGAGTTGGCTTATCTCTATTTCACTCAGCCTCGTCGTGACACTGTGTCATTTGCCAGTCTGCTGAATCGTAGTCGTAATATCTTGATTAACCGCAACGCTTCGCCTAAGGTTGATTACAACGACTCTATTCGTGCCGTATTGTATGGACATAATCCACGTGTAGCTCCTACCACACTGAAGACAATCGATAAGGTAGATTACAATCGTGTTCTGGAAATCTATCGCCATAGTTTCTCAGATGCCTCAAACTTCAAGACTGTCATTATTGGTAACTATGACGAGCAGCAGTTGCGCCAACTGGTATGCCAGTATCTGGCTTCGCTGCCATCAACCTATAAGAAGGAACAGACTAATGTTGCCAATGTTCCTCAGATGGCAAAAGGCTCTACCGTATGTCGTTTCAGTAAGAAGATGGCTACCCCTCTTGCCAATGTCAGCATCTATTATGGTGCCGATGTACCATTCTCTCCACAGAGTGACTTGGAACTTGACTTCCTGAAGCGTTGCCTTTCTATTGCTTATACAGATTCTGTACGTGAGGAGAAGGGTGGCACCTATGGTGTCAGTGTAGACTTCGACCTTACCAAGGAGGATACTCCTAATGCTTTCTTGCGCATTTCATACAATGCCGATCCTAATCGCTATGAAGAGTTGAATCCAATCATCTATCAGCAGCTGCGCAACATCGCTCAATATGGTCCTGCAGCAAGTAGCATGGATAAGGTGAAGCAGTATCTGATAAAGCAATATCAGCAGGCAGCCATCACCAACGACTACTGGAGTTACATTATCTGGCATGAACTGGATGATGATGCAGACTTCGACAAGGACTACTGCAAGATGGTAGAAGATATGAAGGCTGAAGATGTACAGCGCATGGCACAATATTTATTGAATGCTAAACGTTGTATAGAAGTAACGATGTTATCAGAATAACCTAAACAAATAACTGATATGAAAAAACTTGTTTTAGCTCTTGTGGCCGTTGCGGCTTTATGTGCTTGTCAGAAAGAGCACACGCCCTTCAATTATCGTGGATTGGCATTCAGCCTGTCAGTCGACCAGTTTGTAGATTCTATGATTGCTCGCGGCTTTGCTGTAGACTCTGTTGCGTCGGATAGCGGTAATACCGTTGTACTGGCCAATCCTGCAGAGCACTATCGTGTACTTGCTGCTTTTAAGAATCAGCAGTTGCTGGCTATTCAAGAAACCTACACTCTTTCAACCAATGACAGTACTCGCCGAATGTGGCAGGAACTTCGCGATGGTTTGGAGAAGGAACTGAATGCATGGCCTGATTGTCCTATCCTGAAGGATGACCACAAGGAGGCTAATTTCGATACGGGTGATGGCTTCATCTCTCTCTTGTTGGAGAATACCTATAAGCCAACACTTACCGTACGATATACAAACAAGAAAAACGAAAAGTAATTAAAACAAAGAAAAGCGGCCTTGATGGTCGCTTTTCTTTTTCCTCTTTTCTCTTGATGTTGTGCGCCTGACAGGACTCGAACCTGCACGTCGCGAGACACTAGATCCTAAGTCTAGCGCGTCTACCAATTCCGCCACAGGCGCAAAGGTTTTCGCCTTTGAATACAATTGACAGTTTTCAATTGCGGGTGCAAAGGTACAAATAAAAATTAGAAATTAAAAATAATTATCAAAAATTATTTCCCTGCAATGATTTTTCTCGCAGCTTCTATGATGTCATCTTTGTTTTCGTCCATAGAAGCCTTGCTGAGAGCTACTGCAATGTCAGGCTCAATACCTAACTCTGTCTGTTGTTTGTTTTTGTCATACATAGGACAAGCAGAGAATCTAACGCTCCATCCATTAGGCAGACTATTGCTCATGGGAAGTCCGCTACCTCCGCCAGTATGGTCGCCTATCAAGGTTACGTTGGGTAGGCAATGCATCATCACGGCAAATTCGTTGGCGGCACTAAATACGCTGCGATTAACGAGTACGCAAACCTGCTTGTTCCATCTTACATTGCTTGATGGTTCCAGATAGATTTCTTGTAGTTCCGAGAAATCCTGATGCCCGGTACCAGTCTTATGTTGCATATAGCCCACCAATGTCTTTTCGTGAACAAAGCGGCCTGCCAGTCGCTCTGCTACATTGAGATTTCCACCGCCATTGTTGCGAATGTCAATGATGAGGCCACGACAGAATAATAAATAGGAGAGTACCTCATCAAGATTACCTTCTCCAATAGGTGTCTCAAATGATTCACAACGGATATATCCAATATTATCGTCCAGTACTCGGTAGCGTAGCCCGTTGGCTATCATATAGTCTGTTCCCATATAGTGGCGCTCTAAGGTGTCGCTATAATTTTTGGGATAGTCCTCGTGCCACTTCCAATAGCGTCCGTAGTCCATCGAGTTGGATAGATTGACATGACCATCGCGTAGTTCTGCCAGCATATCACAAAGCACTTCGAATAGTTGGACTGTTGTCATGTTATTGTTGACGCGTACCTTATATTTATCATAGACTGCATTCCAGTCGAGGCCATACTCCTGTTGCTTATAATCAAAGAAACAGTAGTGCTCGTCAATAATCGTCCACAACGCTTCAAAGTTTCCCACCGGAGTATCAGGGCGCTCCTCGGTATCTACGCAAGATACGAGTGTCGTCAGGCATACGATAATATATAATAGCGCTTTCTTCATAGAGTGTGAGGTGTGATACTGAATCGTTTAATAAGACCTATCAGGAAGCGATGCGTCCAGATATGCTGTCGCAAGCCGTTGACATTTGATTGCTGGATATTGCCAAGATAACCGATGCGAAGGGTTATGCGGCGAGTGATAACTGCATCAAGAGTTAGCAACTGTCGCCATTCGGGTGCCGAAACAAATGTGGTCGGTACGATGTTGTGGTCATAGTTACCTCGGTTAAATATCTCGTAGTATGACTGTCCGTAGTTGGGTGAGAACATCACACCAGCTAAGGGTAAACTCAGTTCATAGCGAGCTACCATCTGCTTGTTGAATAGTTGGAATCGATAAGTAGCCACTCCTGTCGGCATGAGGTTGAGGTGAGCGCGAGCCTGTGCAGGATTGTTGCCATTAGAGGTGTTATAGATTACTCCCAGTGAAGTATTTAATAGTCCACCTGCTTGCAGACTTAGCTGTCCGTCCAACAAGTCCCAGCGATATAGCTTTCCCCAATAGAAGTTGTAGGCTGCTTCCAGTTCCTGTTGCGTATTACGACTATCACAACTGGAGATATTTGCCTCATGCTCCATCAGTGTGGCCCATCGACTATTTTGTTGTTGGCGCTCAACAGTAGCTAAGAAGCTGATACCTCCTCCCTTGAAGTGCTCCTCAGAAAGATAGGTATCAAGGATGTTCGTTGCTCCAATGCCCACCATCGTACTACGCGTAATAACCTTCTGTGAGTCATTAGGCTGAGGCTGCGACTGTGACATAGCTGCAGCATACGGTAGCAGGGCGAGAAGCAAGAACTTAATTTTTATCATCGGGGAATAGGCTGAGTTGTCCTGTCAGTTCATCCATTACCTGTTGCTGGCTCTTGCCTGCATCTGGGTCGAGATTCTCTGGTTCCTCGTCCTCCTCAGAAGTATCTTCGGGTGGTTCGGGGAATCGTGTTGGCTCCAATTCTTTAATGCTTGCCGTCTGATAGGTTGTCAGGCGCTTACCCTTTGCCTTAAAGCCTTTGACAGCAATAAACTGCTCCACGTCTATCTCTTCAGTACCACGGAAGGCATCGTTGCCACCATAGGTTACCTGAATGCGTGGGAATGGTGTGTCGGTCAGCAGTATCTGCTGTGAGTTCTCGTTTTCGCCCAAGTAGTTCTGCTTACGCTTCGATGCTTCCATCGTAAAGCGCTTCACATACGGATAACCTTGGTTGTCGGCATCAAAGAGGATACAGCTCCACACCTTGTCAGCCTCGTATTTCTCCAGACGGTCGATGTTGTCTTCAAAGTGGACGTTAGCATCAAAGCCCGAGAGGTAGTATTCACCATTCTTGAGGATTACCAGTATCTGGTCGCCATCGTTAAACTCGCCCAGCAGTCGTCCGTGCTCGTCATAGTTCAGGCGATTTACATCCGGATCGTACCATACCTTTCTGCCACCTAGCGTAGAGTGACCATGACTCTTCAGTCCGATGCGGTGTACCTGATATTTTGTCAGCAGGTTACCCTTTGCACCACGTCCCTTGATAAGAATCTCCGAGAAGTCTTTGTCGAAGAATATCTTCTTCAACTTTGGTGCTGGGTCGAGCGTTACCTTGATGACCTCTGCCTCACCATTGGGGTTAGCAGTGAAGTAACATACGCGTGAACCCTCTGTTCCTGCCGTGAGGTCGTATTCACGATCGCGCGTGATGGCGGGAACATTGAAGCGCTTGATATAGTAATAGCCCTTGCGACCATCACGATATACCGCATTATAGATGGTGCGCTGGTCGTTCTTCTTAAATACGCCGAGCCACATCACGTTCTTGCCCACGAAGAGCTTGTCGGCTACGCGAACCACCTTAAACTTACCATCCTTATAGAAGATGATGATATCGTCAATGTCTGAGCAGTTGCATACAAACTCGTCTTTCTTCAGACTTGTACCGATAAAGCCATCCTGTCTGTTGATATAGAGCTTCTGGTTAGCCTCTACCACCTTGGTAGCCTCGATGGTGTCAAAGTTGCGAATCTCCGTAAGGCGTGGATGCTCCTTGCCGTATTTATCTTTCAGGAACTGGAACCAGTTGGCTGTTACTTCCACCAGATTAGCCAAGTCGCGATCTATCTCTTCTATCTCTGCTTTGATGCGAGCCATCAGCTCGTCGGCCTTATCCTTGTTGAACTTCAGGATGCGCTGCATCTTGATTTCCAGCAGACGAAGAATATCTTCCTTGGTTACCTCGCGAACCATCTGTGGATAGTATGGTGTCAAGCGCTCGTCGATATGCTCGCAAACAGCATCGATGGTGGGCGCCTGTTCAAATTTCTTATCCTTATAGATACGCTCCTCGATGAATATCTTCTCCAACGAACAGAAGTGCAGTTGCTCCAATAGTTCGCCCTTGCGAATCTCCAATTCCTGACGAATCAAATCCTTAGTGCGGTCAACAGAGTGGCGCAGCACATCGCTGACGGTCAGGAACTGTGGCTTATTGTCTTCGATGACACAGCAGTTGGGTGAGATGTTGATTTCGCAATCCGAGAAAGCATACAAGGCATCCAGCGTCTTGTCTGATGAAACACTAGGAGCCAGCTGTACTTGTATCTCTACCTTTGCTGCTGTCAGGTCTTCCACGTGGCGGGCTTTAATCTTACCCTTATCGATAGCTTTTAGAATAGAGTCAATCAGTGTCTCGGTAGTCTTAGAGAAAGGAATCTCTCGGATAACCAGTGTCTTTGAGTCCAACTTCTCAATCTTAGCACGCACCTTCAATACACCACCACGCTGGCCGTCGTTGTATTTCGATACATCGATGCTACCGCCAGTGGGGAAGTCGGGATAGAGGTGGAACTCCTCGCCATGCAGATAACTGATTGCCGCATCGCAGATTTCTACGAAGTTGTGGGGCAGAATCTTGGATGACAAACCTACGGCAATACCCTCGGCGCCCTGTGCCAACAGCAAAGGGAACTTTACGGGAAGTGTGATAGGCTCTTTGTTACGACCATCATACGACATCTGCCATTCGGTGGTCTTTGGATTGAAGACGGTGTCTAAGGCAAACTTCGATAGACGAGCCTCGATATAACGAGGTGCTGCAGCACGGTTACCTGTCAGGATGTTTCCCCAGTTTCCCTGTGTGTCGATGAGCAGGTCTTTCTGTCCCATCTGTACCAGTGCGTCACCGATAGAAGCATCGCCGTGAGGGTGGAACTGCATCGTATGACCTACAATGTTTGCCACCTTGTTGTAGCGTCCGTCGTCCATGCGCTTCATAGAGTGCAGGATGCGTCGCTGTACGGGTTTCAATCCGTCTTCGATATGTGGTACGGCACGCTCTAGAATAACATAGGAAGCATAATCCAGAAACCAGTTCTGATACATGCCGCTCAAATGGTGTACGGCAGCGGCGTCGAAGCGGTTCACGGGCTTATAGTCAGAGTGCCCAGCGCCTTCCGCCATCTCTTCCTGTTGTTCTGAAGCGTCCTGCTCCAGTATTTCGCTATCTTTTATTTCGTCATCCATAGATAAGGGTAGATTTTGATTTTCCTGCAAAGATAAGAAAAAGCGAGCACAATACAAAACAAAAGTTGATTTTTTTGTTTTAATAGTCGACTTCTAGCATCTTCTATTGGTCGTATATAGATTATTACGTATCTTTGCATTCCAATGGATAAAGAAACTTACGAAAAACGGAAAAGCTTTGCTGGTGAGAAGAAACCGTCTATGAAGCGACGCTGCGTAGGTCATGACTATACACGTCGTGGCATTTATATGGTTACTATTACCGTGGAAGGTCGTCGCCCATTGTTTGGTCGTGTCTATGGAAGTCCCGATGATGCTCGTATAGAACTGACAGTTTTGGGAAATGCGGTCAGGGATGAATGGTGGGGCATTCCTCTGTATCATCCTGAAGTTAAGGTGTACGAACTCCAAATGATGCCCGACCATCTGCATGGCATTATCTTTATCAGTGAGCCTTTAGAGTGTGGGCTAAGCGGAGTGATTAGAGGCTTTAAGACTGGTTGCGGTCGTCACTACCGCCGACTGATTGCTCCTGTGGAGAATGATTCCCAAGAGTCTGTTGCGACTCAGTCGCAACAAACACAAAAGGGCAGTCATCCAGAGCACGGCCTTTTGTTTGAGCCTGGTTTCAATGACCTCCTGCTCCGTAATAGCGAGGAGTACCAGCGCTGGAAGCATTATCTGCGCGATAACCCACGTCGCCTGTTAATGAAGCGCGAGCGCCCCGATTGGCTTTGTCCCTTTTTCGGTTGCCAGATAGGCTCGAGAATATACAACGGCATTGGCAATCGCCAATTGCTGGCTGCTCCTTGGCGACAGAATGTGCGTATTTCCCGTCGCCTTTCTCCAGAACAATTAGAGGCTGAAGTCAACCGTCTCGTTGCTGATGCTAAGGCGGGTTGTGTACTCATCTCTCCCGCAATCTCTCCTGGGGAGAAACAAGTCATGCGTACAGTCTTCGATTTAGGTTTGCCTGCCATTGTTGTGTTACGTAATGGCTTTGCACCTTTGTCTAAGCCTAAAGGCGAACAGTTTGATGCCTGTGCCAAGGGTCGCCTCTTAATGCTTTCTGTTTGGCCTCATAGCAATGAGCGCATCACACTTACTGCATGGGACTGTCAACAAATGAACCTCATGGCTCAAGAGTTAAGTCGTGAGTCTTTAGCAGATAACATCATGGGGAATAAAGCCTCTCCCTCTTATCTATGTTCCCTTAAAGGGAACAAGATATAGAGGAGTGGGAGGCTTAAAGGGGGCTGATCGATGTTAAAAAGTTGTATGATTGGCTTTTTGTATATAAAATGCTACATTTCGTCGATACTGCATTTGGAAGTTTTGTCGTAATTATGTATATTTGCAGCGAAAAAACTAAAATAGCAGAATGAAACAGATATATCAATTGCTACTGACACTATCGTGTGTTGCAATAGTATGTGTAGGATGTACTAAATCTACACCTAAAGAGTGTTTTGAGGAGGAGGTTGACGATATCCAGATACGATATTCAGTACTGCGACAGGATACAAGTATTGCTTGGACTATACGTAATGATAGTGTTATTCAATACAAAAGTGCAATAATGGATAAAATGCGAAAACCAGAAAAGATTGTGTTGCCTAAATCTGAAGCAGATAAAATCAAGGAATTGACATATCGATTATTTGTCTATCATACAAGTAAGGATATTCTAAAAGTGCATGAATGTCGTTATACGGATTTTCCTGGTTTACATGTTATTATACAATATAAAAGCCCCAAATCTATAAGTTATGATTATTATTTTGGTCATACAGCCGAATACTCCCAAGATTTCAAAGACTTTATGGCAGCACTCCATCTTTGGGAAAAGTAGAGACAAGTCACTTTATTGATATATTTAATGAGAATAGTTAACATAACATCTAACATAGAAAATGAAAGATTTTAAGCTATGCTTATTAATAGTATTTAGTCTATTTTTTTTTGTTGTAGCCTGCAATACTACAAAGATGACAAAGAGTCATGTTGAAAGATGCAAATGGGATTCCGTGCAACTTATGGATATGCTCAAAGAGAAGTATCCATATTTTAGTTTCGATTCTGCGTCTTGTGCTATGTCCAAAGACGACTGCTTAAAACTTGGATGGATTGACAAAAAACATATAGAGGAATTCTATGAAGTTACAGCCTTTACCGAAGCATATAAGTTGACTCTTAAACAAAAACACTATTTGCTTCTTTTTGGACAGTCTGCGGGTGCTACTGGTATAGGTGTTGATTATAAGGAATATGAATGTTATGAGTATGGGCAAAAAGAACCAATCATGGAATTCTCATCGTTACATGGAAGCCCTTGCTCTGTGTTTTATAATAAAGATAATGGGCAGATAGGATACTGGGAACTATCAAAGGAACAAAGAATCAATGAGGATTCTACTTGTGCAGAAGTAGATGATTATGATATAAAACTCTCAGTTTACACAAACAAGAAGTGTATTCATAGTGAACTTCTTGATAAAACGATAATCAAGTAAATATAGCTCAAGGAAAAAACTTGAGCTACATTCTTCTTTTGTGTTCGTAAAATTATCGTTTCCAAATTTTTACGCCAAAGACGTAGATGTGAGGACTAAATTTGAAGGTATTGCTATTCATATAGTTTGCATCAAGTTCTCTGCTGTCGCAGTTGCGACAAATCTTATCTTCAGGATCATACCAATAAGAACTGTAGGCTACCACAGGAATGACTTCGTGCTCTTTCCAAGTGGGTTGTATAGCAAATGGTATGGGTTTGTACATAATTTCTTCTGTGTTGTCAGCCTCATTCTTTACTGGGTGTTTAGGTAGGCTGAATGAGAGACCACAGACTTCGTCGAACTGGAATTTGAATGTCAGCAGGCTGTCGCACTTAGAATAGAACCCGATAGTGATTCTTGGTGCGCTATTGGTATAAGCAATACCAAAATCAGATAGGATGTCCTCTTCCAGTTTCCCATTGTTATATACTTGAATGACGGGAGCTATCAGATACATGTCTTTCTCCAACTGCGACAAGTCGAGCGCATAGGCATAAAGCCCCTGATTATTCAACAGTTTGATATAGTCATCGGCTGTTGCTTTTGCACTGCTGATTTTTTGTGCCGAACCCGTCAGTGCGACGAGGACTAATAGGATGGTGATAATTGATTTTTTCATTTACTCTATTTCGATTAGATGTTCTACCTATATATACGCTCGTATCGTAGAAATATTAAGTCGAAATGCGTTAAAATTTCAAATGGTTCAGTCGGATCTAAAGTCGCAAACTTTCTGTAAGAAAAAATGGGAGTAGATAGTTTGACGGCATAATTCGATGAGAATAATGTCGTCAAACCCTTCGAATAATGTCGTCAAACCCTTCGAATAATGTCGTCAAACCCTTCGAATAATGTCGTCAAACTATCCGAATTAAAAGGCTATGAGTTTGCACGCATAATCCTCATCGAATTTACGCTGAATTCGATGAGGATTCAGGCTTCAAACTATTCGAATGTAGGCTGCATGCAAATCGAGGGTTTACGAAAGAGCTACTTTAGCATCGTAATACAATAACTATTGATGTCCATTACAATAACTATTGAAGGTCAAAACAATAACTATTGGAACGCGAATACAGCTATCTCAGCGCTGAGTACAGCTAACCTAGCGCTGAGATAGTTGTACCAATACACTAAGATAGCTGTTGCCAGCGCTGGCTTAGCTGTATTTTTCAAAATCTCGTAAAGAAATCGTGTATTCTAATAAAGGTTTTCGCAAAAACTATTAACCTATTAACATGACACCTCGCAAACCATGATGTATAGGGCGTTTCTGGTATGTTAATAGTTCGCCAACTATTAACATACATCTACTATACTTGCACTTCAAATTTTATTACGACCACGGATGGCACGGATTTTTCAAATTTTTTGGGGTGCACTTCATCATGTAGGTTAATAGTATGGTAATAGTTGAGGCAACTATTAACATGGCTCAAAGCCCCTGTGCATCGGCATTTGAACCATGTCATGTTAATAGGTTAATAGTTTTTGAAAATTTCTTTGTGATATCATTAACTTATCGCTTGCATAGTGCTGCAATCTTCCGATAGAACATGCAGCAGATAGCAAGGAGTATAATCAATGCGGTGACAACGAATGCCCAGATGTTGGTGACTCGCGAAGTGATGGTCACATCGAAGGGGTGGGGGATGAGTCGCTCACCTGAGAACTTATAGTGTACCACGTCGCCTTCCACTACACCATTGCCTGCATCAATCACCTTGCCAGGCATCACATAGTCCAGCATGGGTTTCATCGTGACAAGTCTTTCATAATCCTCGTACTTTATTTCGAGCAGGCGTTCCCATCTGCTGCTGTCGCTAAACAGCGGGGTATAGGCGTCAGACTGATAGAAGTCCTTGAAGATGTTGCTGACCTGGTTGATGTTGCCGAACAGATTGAGGTTGCGCACGGCGGGCGACATGATGACGGAATCCTTTAAGGCCCAGAACTGTTCCTCGCTGACAGGTGGATTCTTGACTTCGTCATAGTTTTTCCAAACATGAGCATAAATGTTGGACATGGTGCAGGCACAGAACCACTGACTGATTCTTGTTTCTATTTCGTCTAGCATCTCTTTCTGTTCTGCACCAGTAAGACCTGCTGCCAGATTAGGCTCACCCGTAAACCAATAGGATGCGGAGTCGGCACTGACAAAACGGTCTAAGGGAACAGGGAATATCTGGTTGAGATCTGTGCTAGCTAACGTCTCCTTATAGGTGTAGTCCGTATAGAACCACTTGAAGTGCTTGTCGAGCGATGCAGTCGCCTTGAATAGGTGACGGACTGCTTGGGTGAGCGAGTCGCTCATCTCGTTGACATTCTGGTACTGGCACTTGAGATACATCAGGATCTTATCGGGTACATTCTGGTCAGGAAAAACATTCTGCAGACTGTCCCACTGCTGCTGTGTCATAGGGCAAGCATGCTGAATAGAGTCACCCATGACCGACCAAGTGCGCTCCCAATCGGTGTTGTAGTACAAACCGTGGGTCTGAATGGTCTTATTGAGTGGAGCCATCACGTCTTCTTGGACTGGGTGGAACGATATCTCACGACTGCAACTGCCATCTTCGTTGATGATGGTAAGCATGCGCTCATCGTCGTTGCTACAGGAGGTCATCAGCAGCACAGCGGCTGCCACAATGGTAAGGATTCTATTTGTTTTCATAAGTCATCTTTTTTATTTGTTGGTAAAAATGAGGTTGAGCCTTGCGCCGTTCCATATAGCACATCAGTATCTCCCGGGGTGTACCTTCTGTGCAGTAGGAGGTCGTTGTTGGCGTTGGCTTACCTTGATTGTATGCTGTTCCTGTTTTTATTTCAGGAGTCTGTTGCAGCCAGAAGAACAGGCCTACCAGATAGATGGCTGCTATCGACGAGATGGTGCGGAGTGCAATAAGAATAGCCGAGGGCTTTTCTTTGCGCTGTTCCATGATGGCATCGTATTCAGCCTCGCCTATGGTCAGTTCGCCCAGCATCATTTTGATGGCCTTCCACTCGTCGGGCAAGTCATCGCCCTGTAGTTCAAGAGCCAGTTGGCGCTCTTCCTCTGGAGAGGTCTCGCCCTCCAGATATTTGTTGATGAGTTGTTGTATCTCTTTGTTCGTCATAGCTTCATTCTCCTTGTTAGTTCTGTCAGTACTTTCTTTCTTGCTGTCGATAACATCACCGCTACTGAGGTCTTCGGAATACCCGTCTGTTCAGCGATGTCTTCTGTTGAGAGCCCTTCCGTTTGTCGCATTTCGAAGAGCTGTCGTTCTCGTGGTTTCAAGAGTGCTACCACCTCGTTCATCATCCGCTGCGTATCGGCAGCTTCCAAATGTTCTTGTGGAGAACTAGAGGAGTCTGCCTGATACATCGCCTTTGGGCTGATATCTTCCAAACTTTGCTGCTTGGCATGCTGTCGCTTCCGGTAGAGGCTGATACAGCAGTTTTTGGCCACCTTGATGGCAAGGCCCGTCACGCTGCGTCCGCTGTCTATCCGTTCGCAGTAGCGCCATAGCTGCACCATCGCATCCTGTGCTACATCCTCCGCATCATCCTGTGATCCGAAGAAGTCTAGTGCTACTTTCAGCATCTGCGACCTTAGCTCTTGGGCAATATGTTCAAATTCTGACTGTGTCATTCATCTATATTACGCAACAAACTATGAATTGTTAAGTCAGAAGACCAAATTTTTCTTCATTTTTTGTTTTATGGTTCTGCTTGCAAAGGTACATTCTTTTCTTGTATCTGCAAAAGTTATATTAAATAATGTGTAGAAATGGTGGTTTATTCATTGAAAATGACTACCTTTGCAGGCAATATACGTAAAAGTAGAAAGGTAAGAAGGTAAAAAAGTAAAAAAATAAAATAAAGAGATGGCACAAGAAGACGTATTTAAGAAAATCGTGAGTCACTGTAAGGAGTATGGTTTCGTATTCCCTTCAAGTGAGATTTACGATGGTTTAGGTGCCGTTTATGACTATGGTCAGAACGGTGTCGAGTTGAAGAATAACATTAAGCAGTATTGGTGGAAGGCTATGACGATGCTTCACGAGAATATCGTAGGTATCGACAGCGCCATCTTTATGCACCCAACTATATGGAAGGCTTCTGGTCACGTAGATGCTTTCAATGATCCCTTGATTGACAACCGCGACTCTAAGAAGCGCTATCGTGCTGACGTGCTGATTGAAGATCAGATTGCTAAGTACGACGACAAGATTCAGAAGGAAGTAGAGAAGGCTCGCAAGCGTTTTGGTGACAGCTTCGATGAGGCTAAATATATGGAAACCAGTGAGCGCGTTAAGGAGACTAAGGAGAAACGCGATAACTTGCATGCTCGCTATGCTGAGGCTATGCAGGGACCAGACCTCGAGGCACTGAAGCAGATTATCCTCGACGAGGAAATCGTTGATCCTATCAGCGGTACTAAGAACTGGACCGACGTTCGTCAGTTCAACCTGATGTTCGCTACTGAGATGGGTGCCAGCGCAGATGCTTCAATGAAGGTTTACCTGCGTCCTGAGACTGCTCAGGGTATCTTCGTAAACTACCTGAACGTACAGAAAACTGGTCGTATGAAGATTCCTTTCGGTATCGCACAGATTGGTAAGGCTTTCCGTAATGAGATTGTGGCTCGTCAGTTCATCTTCCGTATGCGTGAGTTCGAACAGATGGAGATGCAGTTCTTCGTACAGCCAGGCACTGAGCTGGAGTGGTTCCCCAAGTGGAAGGAAACTCGTATGAAGTGGCATCAGGCTCTGGGCTTTGGTGCTGAGAACTATCGTTTCCACGACCACGAAAAGCTGGCTCACTATGCTAACGCTGCTACCGATATCGAGTTTAAGATGCCATTCGGCTTCAAGGAGGTTGAGGGTATCCACTCTCGTACCAACTTCGACCTTTCTCAGCACGAGAAGTTCTCTGGTAAGAACATCAAGTACTTTGACCCACAGACCAACGAGAACTATACTCCATACGTTATCGAGACCTCTATCGGTGTTGACCGTATGTTCCTCTCTATCATGTGTCATGCTTACGAGGAGGAGAAGCTGGAGAATGGTGAAACTCGCGTGGTCCTGAAGTTGCCTGCAGCACTGGCTCCTGTAAAGTGTGCCGTGATGCCTCTGGTGAAGAAGGATGGTCTGCCCGAGAAGGCTCGTGAGATTATTGACCAGCTGAAGTTCCACTTCAATTGTCAGTACGATGAGAAGGATTCTATCGGTAAGCGTTATCGTCGTCAGGACGCTATTGGTACTCCATACTGCGTCACCGTTGACCACGACACACTGAACGATGGTTGTGTAACTCTCCGTTTCCGCGACACCATGGAGCAGGAGCGTGTGAAGATTAGCGACCTGAATGCTATCATCGAAGATAAGGTGAGCATCGCAAGTCTGTTGAAGAAATTACAGTAATAATCATGAAAATCAGAAATTTCATCTGGTGCGGACTGGCATTGTTGAGCCTTGTGGCTTGCAAGGAAGAAGACGATACCGTTGAGGAGTTTGTCAACTGGCAGGCTACCAACGACCAGTACTTCAGCAATCTGGTTGAAGATACGCAGGAAAGGGTAGTGGCTGGAGATAAGTCTTGGAGCCTGATTCCAGCATATACAAAACCAAATACTGGTTATGCGCTGGACTATTGCGACTATGTAGTAGCTGAGAAGTTGGAGGAAGGAGACGGCAAGACATCGCCTCTGCTCTCTGACTCTGTAGAGGTACACTATGAAGGTCGCCTGTTGCCTTCTTTGAATTATCCTCTGGGCTATGTCTTCGACAAGAGCTATACGGGTACTTTCGATTCCGTGATTGCTTCGCCAGCTAAGTTTGCGCTGAAGGGAGTCGTTGTAGGCTTCTCGTCAGTATTGATGCGAATGCATCGTGGTGACCACTGGCGCGTTTACATCCCCTACCAGTTGGGCTATAACAATAGTTCGACAAGTAGTGTCATCCCTGCCTATAGCACTCTGATCTTCGACTTGCGTCTGGAAGACTTCTGGCGAAAGACACAAGGCGACAGAGAGTAATCTGAAGCTGATAAGAAATTGATGATTAACATCCAGATATGCCGGCTGTATCTTCTTGAGAAGGTACAGCCGGCAGTTGTTTGAATGAATAATTTAGGAAACTTTCGCTTGCAAAATGTACATTGTTAGAGATTATTTCGTATATTTGCAACGATGAACTAAGAAGAAGCGTAGTTATGAAGTATGCATCGTATATCAAGCAGATAGAGATTGACGCCCTTTGGAGCGGTAAGAAACATATATTGTGGACGTTAGACCCGCACGTGAATATCCTGAGTGGTATCAATGGCGTAGGAAAGTCTACGATTCTTAATAAGGTGTTTCGTA
Source organism: Prevotellaceae bacterium HUN156 (assembly GCA_900119285.1). GTDB lineage: Bacteria > Bacteroidota > Bacteroidia > Bacteroidales > Bacteroidaceae > Prevotella. The sequence goes on along the minus strand of FPIT01000013.1, from coordinate 26,642 downwards.
GTGTGAATACCAATGGCGACCTGTTAAACCACCTGCTGAAAGGTGTGCACATCACGGCAGAGCCAGAGGATGCTACGCATGTAAGATTTGACATCATCCGTTCGCTGGATAGTCCGATGCTTGATATGGAAACGATGAATCTGGTGGATTCGCGCATTACCTCTGCTCTCGACTTTCAGCTCTATCACTTGCAGCGTAAATATCTCGACTATCAGGTGAACATTGGTAACCGTATCATTGAGGCATTGCAACAGGGACATGCCGATGCTGCCCAAGAGCTGTCAAAGGCAAAGACGCGCTTCCAAGATATGATGGACGAACTGTTTGAGGAGACTGGCAAGAAGATAGTACGCACGGAGAATGAGATACGATTCACACAGATAGGTGAAACACTGGTGCCTTATCAGCTTTCTAGCGGTGAGAAACAGATGCTGGCTATTCTGCTTACCGTATTAGTGGAAGACCAGCAGCCTTATATCTTATTTATGGATGAGCCAGAGGTGAGCCTGCATATAGAATGGCAGAAACGCCTGATAGATATGATTGTAGAGCTGAATCCGCAGGTGCAGATTATTCTTACAACTCATAGTCCTGCCGTCATCATGAATGGCTGGATGGATAAGGTTACGGAAGTATCAGATATCGAGGTATGAACAGACGCCTGAGAGATTATCTGAACTCGCGTTACTTCGAGGCTGCCAATCAACTGACATCCAAGAAGGCACGGCGCAGAATCGTAGCTTATGTGGAAAGCTACGATGATATCTATTTCTGGCGTACGGTGCTCTCTCGCTTTGAGAACGAACAACGCTATTTTGAGGTAATGCTCCCTTCTCATAAGAAATTGGAGAGAGGAAAAAAGGCAGTATTGTCAACTCCTGACGCTGCCAGCAGAAATGATAAGGTTGAGCTGTTGAGAACTTCTTTTCCTTTGGAGAACTATGGTGAGGCTATGATTGCCTGTGTGGATGCCGACTACGATTATTTGTTGCAAGGCATAACGGCTCAGTCGAAGAAGGTGTTGGAGAGTCCGTATGTGTTTCATACCTATGCCTATGCCATAGAGAACCTGCAGTGCTATGCACCATCATTACATGATGTGTGTGTCAGCGTCACTTTGAACGATCATCGCATCTTTGATTTTGAAGATTACCTCCGACAATATAGTGAAGCAGTATTCCCCTTGTTCGTATGGAGTGTGTGGGCTTACCGAACGGGACATTATAATAGGTTTACACTATCAGATTTCTCTCGTATTGTAGATCCTGGTAATATCAATGTATCCGAACCGCAATTTAGTATCGAACATCTGCGCTCTAAGGTGGCACGTAAGGTGAAACAGTTGCAGGCAGAGCATCCTAATAATAAGGAGAGCTACATTAGCCTGAAGAACGAGATAAAGGATTTAGGCGTTACACCTCAGACTACCTATTTATATATACAAGGCCATCATCTGTTTGATGCTGTGGTAGTACCTATATTAAGTAAGGTGTGCAATCGACTGCGTATGGAACGTCAGGACGAGATTATGCGTACCGCCCGCCATCATGTGCAACGCAAGAACGAGATGTCCTGTTATGAGCATTCGCTACAGGATATCCGTCAGATGCTTAGAAAGAATACAGGATATATCCAGTCAGAGCAGTTCCGCCTGATACAACAAGATGTGGAGAACTTCTTGGCATCAATTGTCCTTCCAGAAAGCACGGGTAAACAAGACCAAGACGGACATAATCTCTAAACGTCCAACAAGCATAAGGAACGAACAAAGCCACTTGACGTAGTCGGGGAGTTCGCCCCATGACATCACAGGACCAATCTGTGTTCCAAGTGTTGGACCTACATTACTGATACAACTAAGTGAAATCGTAATGGCGTTGGTATTGTCTATGCCTGCGGCAATCATCAGTGTAGCAGTTAGCGTTACCATAAGAGTAAAGATGGCAAAGAAAGCTAAAAGCGTGCTGAGCTGGGAGCGAGGAACAGGTGTTCCGTTAATCTTTACTGGTAATACTGCATTAGGATGGAGTAGCTTGTGGAATTCATTGCGCAATACCTTCATCACCATCACAGCACGGACACACTTGAAACCACCCGTGGTAGACCCAGAACAAGCTCCAACGAACATCAGACATCCTAAGATAACCCATGTGATATGTGGCCAGCGAGCAGCATCGTCATTAAACAATCCTGTTGTCGTGATGAATGATACAACTTGGAATAGTGCTGAACGGAACGCTCTCTCCAATCCATAACCATTGCGCGTCATTAGCAGATAGCCAATCCATACCGTTGCAACACTGATAATCGTGATATATAACTTAAACTCTGAACTCTTGAACAATGCACTGGGCTTTAACTTGAAAATGCTGATATAAAGCATCATGAAGTTGATACCTGCCAAGAACTGGAAGATAACAGAGATATACTCAATGCTGGCAGAGTGGAAGAATGCCGTAGAGTCATTGTGCGTAGAGAATCCACCCGTCGCAGTCGTTGTCATGGCATAGTTGATACTGTCAAACACTCCCATACCTGCTACATAATAAGCAAGGATACAAGCGATGGTAAGTGCCAGATAGATACTCCAAATCCACTTGGCCATTGTTGATAGTCGTGGATGCATCTTTGAACGTAACGGTCCTGTCGCTTCAGCAGCAAAGACCTTCACGCTACCATTGCCTACCATAGACGGAAGAATGGCTATTGTGAAGAATACAATTCCCAAACCGCCAATCCATTGTGTTTGTGTGCGCCAATAGAGTGTAGCATGAGGTAACCATTCAACATCATCAAGGATGGTTGCTCCCGTAGTAGAGAAACCAGACATGGTTTCAAAGAAAGCATCGGTAATATTAGGTATGTAGCCACTAATGATAAAGGGCAGCATACCAAACAGACTGAAGACAATCCATGTGGTAGTGACTAGCAGATAAGAGTCGCGACGGCTTAAGTTGTTGTTGGCGTCGTTGCCAAAGTATTTAAGAATAAAACCGCCACAAATGGTAAATATAGCTGAAATCAAGAAGGCAATCAAGTCGTCTTCTTTATAATAAAGGGAGATACCTGAACAGATGAGCAGTAGTGTGCCCAACAGAAACAGCAGTGAACCGATAATCTTGTATATCAGTCTTAGATTTACCATAGCGCGTTGGCCTTAAAATATTTCTCTACTTTCTTCAAGTTCTGTTCGTGGCAGAATACCATTACAGAGTCACCTGCCTCTATCTGTGTATTACCATTCACAAGAATACCCTGATCCTTGCGTACCAGTCCACCAATGGTGACACCAAAAGGAAGTCCTAAGTCCTTAACGGGTTTCTTTGTTACTTTAGAACCTTCTGCAGCCACAAATTCAGCGACATCAGAGTCAACCATCATTAGTGAGCGCACATTGGTAACATCAGCGTCGAGCATCATCTGGTAGATATGGCCTGCAGCCAGTGTCTTCTTATTGATGATAGTACCGATATCCAGACTCTCAGCCATCTCTACGTAGTCCAGATTCTCTACCATCGCGATTGTCTTTCGAACGCCCAATCGCTTGGCTGTCAGACAAGCAAGGATGTTGGTCTCAGCATTGTCGGTGAGGGCTACGAAAGCTTGAGTATTTTGAATGCCTTCATCCTGTAAGATACCGAGGTCGCGACCGTCACCATGAATAATCATAGTATCTACTTCGTTGAGCAATTCGTTCAAACGTTCGCAGCGTTGCTCGCTCATCTCGATAATCTTAATATTCATATAGTCTGGAGCAGTCAGCGCAACGCGTACAGCAGTCTTACTGCCACCCATAATGATAACGTTCTTGACGTCGGCATAGTGCTCCTTTCCGGAAATCTTGCGGATATAAGGGATATATTCACGTGTGGTCATGAAGTAGGCGATGTCATTGACGCGCAACTCATCATTACCACCAGGTATCAGTGTTTCATCACCTCGCTTGATAGCTACGATATGGTAGGGGTCGTCAGGACCACAAAGGTTGCGCAAGGGCTGATTAAGAATCTCGCAAGTCTCGCGCAGCTTAATGCCTAACATGACGAGGGCTCCACCATGAACATCCCAACGCTGGCGAACCCACGACATCTTTAGTCCATTAGTGATATCTATTGCAGCCAATACTTCAGGATAGATGAGTGAGTTAAGTCCCATCTTGTCGAAGAATGGTTTGAGATTGGGCGCAAGATATTCAAAATTGTCGATGCGGGCTACTGTCTTTTTAGCTCCCATAGCATGAGCAATCATACAGGCATTCATGTTAACGCTCTCATCAGGTGTAACACCAACGAAGAGGTCGGCATGGTCTACGCCTGCTTCTTTCAGCGTCTGGATGCTTGACGGTGAACCGTGAAGGGTCATAATATCATATTTACCTTCCAGTCCAGCGAGTCTCTCTGTGTGCTCATCAATGAGTACGCAGTCTTGATGATCTTTAGATAGCAGCTTTGACAGGTGTGTACCTACGGCGCCTGCCCCACCAATAATGATTTTCATAACATTTCTTGTATGACTTTCTTGATGCTTGCTTTGTCAATGCCTACAATAGCTTGCAACTCAGATACCTTACCGTGTTCTATGAACTTATCGGGAATACCGAGTCGCTTAATATGTGGCTGGTAGCCATGATCGCTCATCCATTCCATAACGGCTGAGCCCATTCCGCCATTGCGCACACCGTTTTCTACGGTAATGATGCGCTTGAACTTCTTACCAATCTCATGAAGCATCTCTTCGTCTAATGGCTTCAAGAATCGTATGTCGTAATGAGCAACACCTGCGTTGTTGTCGAGTTCGGCAATAGCCCTCGTTACGTTGTTGCCTATCGGACCAATGCTTAATACAGCTATGTCTGTACCGTCCTTTAGTTTGCGACCAGTACCAACTTTGACTTCCTCCAATGGACAACGCCAGTCTTGCAGTTCACCACCGCCTCGTGGATAACGGATAACAAATGGTCCCTTGTCGGGCAATTGTGCTGTATACATTAGTCGGCGCAATTCGTGTTCGTCCATAGGAGAACATATAGTAAGGTTGGGTATAGGTCTCAGTGCGGCTAAGTCAAAGGCACCATGATGCGTCGGACCGTCTTCTCCCACTAATCCTGCTCTATCGAAACAGAATACCACGTTCAGATTTAATAGTGCTACGTCATGGATGATATTGTCGAAAGCTCGCTGAGCAAAAGCACTATAGATATTGCAGAAGGGAAGTAGCCCATCTTTGGCCATACCGCCAGAGAAAGTCACTGCATGTCCTTCGGCAATTCCTACGTCGAAGGTGCGCTCTGGCATTTCCTTCATCATAATATTCATAGAACATCCGCTGGGCATAGCGGGTGTAACGCCCACAATCTTTGGATTCTGCTTTGCCAGTTCAAGTAGCGTATGTCCGAAAACATCCTGATATTTCTGTGGCTTTGTAGGGTCATTGTCAATGATACGTTCGCCAGTGTCGGGATTGAACTTACCTGGTGCATGCCATGTCGTTACGTCCTTTTCTGCTGGCGCATAGCCGTGTCCTTTCTGAGTATGCAGATGCAACAACTTTGGACCTTTCATATCTTTGATGGCACTGAGTATGCGCACCAACTCCTTTACATCGTGTCCGTCAAATGGACCGAAGTAACGAATGTTCATACCGTCAAAGATATTCTGCTGGTGGGCAATGGCACTCTTGATGGCGTTTGACAGGCGTTGGATGCCATTCTTGCGGTCGTCATTCATCAGTCCCTTGCTTCGCAACCACTGTGTGGTTCGGAACTTGATGGCATTATAGGTCTTGTTGGTGTTCAGTCCCAGCAGATACTTCTGCATGCCACCCACACTGCGGTCTATCGACATGTCGTTGTCGTTCAGGATAATCAACAGGTCGTTGGGACTCGATGAAACGTTGTTCAGTCCTTCAAAAGCAAGACCGCCACTTAATGCACCATCGCCAATGACTGCTACAACATGACGGTCCTTACCTTCTAATTTTGCAGCAACCGCCATACCTAATGCTGCAGAGATGCTGTTCGATGCATGTCCGCAGGCAAAGGTGTCGTATTCACTTTCTAATGGAGATGGGAAAGGACGGATACCGCCTAATTTGCGATTGGTACAAAACTGCTCGCGTCGTCCTGTCAGAATCTTGTGACCATATGCCTGATGTCCCACATCCCAAACGATGCGGTCCTCAGGTGTCTCATAAACATAGTGTAAAGCTACCGTAATCTCTGCTACACCCAAGCTGGATGCCAGGTGACCAGGATTGACCGAGAGTTCCTTCACGATGTCTTCGCGAAGTTCTTGGCATACCTCTGGCAACTGATCTACGCTCAGTTTTCTTAGGTCGGTAGGATATTGTATTTGGCTTAACAGCCCCATATTCGATGTTTCCAAAATCTGTATTGCTTCTTGATTTCAAATGCAAAGATAGTGTAAATCGGCCAAACTGCAAAATAAAATCAAAAATTCTTGCTCATTACATAAAATCTTCATATATTTGCAGAAAAATAGAAAAGGTTCACAACCAGGATTTCATATGATTTACGTTGAATTGCCTGATACCCATAGGGTAAGGAATTTGTCTTTCTATCTAGCGATGGAGGAGTATGTTGCTCGTCGCTTAGATGAGAAAGACTATTTTTTTATGTGGCAGGTTGAACCAAGCGTTATTTTTGGACGTAATCAGCAGATGGAACAGGAGGTAAATGTTGACTATTGTCGCCAGCATCATATTAAAATGTATCGCCGTAAGAGTGGTGGAGGCTGCGTGTATGCCGATGAGGACAATCTAATGTTGTCGTATGTTACGGCCAATGAGCAGGTAGGCTTTGCTTTTAATACCTTTGTTAATATGCTCTTGTTGGTGCTCCGTAAATTAGGAATACAAGCTGCAGGAACAACTCATAATGATATAATGATTGGCGACCGCAAGATTAGTGGCACAGCATCTTATCATCTGCCTGGAAGAAATATCGTTCATAGCACTTTTCTTTACGATACTAATATGGAGCACATGCTGAAAGCCATTACGCCAAGTAAAGAAAAGTTGGAGTCGAAAGGTATTCAGAGCGTGCGTCAGCGCATCACACTGCTGAAAGACTATACTAAGTTATCGCTTGATGAAGTGAAACGGCTGATTCGGGAAACACTCTGCGAGGACAGCCGAGTTCTCACACCAGAGGAGGTCACCGAAATAGAACGGCTAGAACAACAATACCTACAACAAGAATTTATTCATTTACTATAATCTACAAAAACAATGGAACCCGAAAACAACAAACGAACTTGTCTTTACGACAAACACGTGGCACTGGGTGCCCTCATTTCACCATTCGGAGGCTTTGATATGCCTATTCAGTATACCAATATCGTGGATGAGCATCAGGCTGTACGACAGGCCTGTGGCGTATTCGACGTAAGTCATATGGGTGAGGTACTTATCAGTGGCAAAGATGCCGAACGATATGTAAACCATATCTTCACTAACGATGTGACAAAGGCTGCCAATGGACAGATTCTCTATGGCATGATGTGCTATGAGCATGGTGGCGTAGTTGATGATTTGTTGGTCTACAAGATCGCTGTCGACAGATATTTCCTCGTTATCAATGCCTCTAATATTGATAAGGACTGGGCATGGATACAGCAACAGGCAGAAGGCTATGATGTGTCATTAGAGCATCAGAGCGAACAGTATGGTGAATTGGCTATCCAAGGTCCACAGGCTGAGACTGTGATGGAAGAAGTGTTAGGTATTGCTTGCAAAGAACTGACTTTCTATACCTTTAAGACCTTAGAAAACGGTCGATTGGTTTCTCGTACTGGTTATACTGGCGAGGATGGTTTTGAGCTTTATGCCAATGCCGACTATATCCGTGAGTGTTGGGATAAGTTGCTGGCAAGTGGACGTTGCAAACCTTGTGGTTTAGGTTGTCGCGATACTCTGCGTTTCGAAGTCGGTTTGCCACTCTATGGTGACGAACTGTCGGAAGAGATTACTCCAGTAATGGCGGGCTTGAGCATCTTTGTTAAACTCGATAAAGAAGAGTTTATCGGTAAGGAAGCACTTGCCAAGCAGAAAGCTGATGGTCCTGCCAAGAAACTTGTAGGTATCGAACTCTACGATAAGGCAATTCCCCGTCATGGTTATGCCGTACTGAATATGGACGGAGAAACTGTGGGTGAGGTAACTACGGGTTATCATGCTATCTCTGTAGATAAAAGCGTCTGCATTGCATTGGTAGATGCTCAGTATGCTAAGCTGGATACCGAGTTACAGATTCAGATTCGCAAAAAGGTATTCCCCGGAAAAGTAGTGAAGAAACAATTTTATAATAAGAACTATAAAAAATAAATACTATGGCTAAAGTAATGGAAGGACTCTACTATAGTGAGTCACACGAGTATGTAAAGGTTGAAGGTAACATCGGTATCATCGGTATCTCAGACTATGCCCAGCATGCTTTGGGTAATGTGGTATATGTGGATATGCCAGAGGTTGACGATGAGGTGTCTGCAGGCGAGGAATTTGGTGCAGTAGAGAGCGTTAAGGCTGCCAGCGACCTGATTTCTCCTGTTACAGGTGTCGTCGTTGAGGTTAATGAGGAGTTGGAAGACCAGCCAGAGCTCATCAACAGTGATGCTTATGCTAACTGGATTATCAAGGTGGAAATCTCAGACAAGTCTGAACTGGACAAACTGATGGATGCCAAGGCATACGCTGCTTTCTGTGAGAAGTAACTCTCAACTTTCAACTCTTAACTAATATATATGTATAAATATTTCCCGCACACTGACGAAGACCTGAAGGCGATGTTGGAACGTGTGGGCGTCGACTCTCTTGATGCCTTATATGCCGATATCCCTGAATCTATTCGCTTCCGAGGTGATTATGAACTCCCTTCGGAAATGAGCGAGATGGAAGTTCGTGAGCTCTTTGAAACTTTAGGCGCCGAAAACCAGCAACTGACGTGTTTTGCTGGTATGGGCGTTTATGACCACTATACACCGTCTGTCATTCCACAACTATTGCAGCGCTCTGAATTTCTGACAAGCTATACACCTTATCAGGCAGAGATTTCGCAGGGCACACTGCATTATATCTTTGAGTATCAATCAATGATGGCAGAACTGACAGGCTTGGACATCAGCAATGCCTCTATGTATGATGGTACTACTGCAGCAGCTGAGGCTATGATGATGGCTGTTGCTGCAGGTAAGAAGGCTCGTCGTGTACTGATTGCTGGTACGATGAATCCTTTAACCGCAAAGGTAATGGAATGTTATGCCCGTCATCAGGGTATCACCCTCAATGTCTTACCCATCAGAAATGGTGTTACTGATATTGAAGACCTTAAGTCTGAATTAGCCAAGGGCGATGTGGCTGGCGTGATGGTACAACAGCCTAATATGTGTGGTATCGTAGAAGACTTTACAGGTTTTGCTGAGGCTTGTCACGAACAGAAGGCACTCTTCATGATGAATTGTGTCGCTGCCGACCTTGCAGTATTGAAGACTCCAGGCGAGTGGGGCGCAGATATTGCTGTGGGCGATGGTCAGTCGTTAGGTATCCCCATGCAGTTTGGTGGTCCTTATGTTGGCTATATGTGTTGTACAGAGAAACTGATTCGTAAGATGCCTGGTCGTATTGTTGGTATGACTAAGGATAATCGCGATCAGCGCGCCTTTGTATTGACACTGCAGGCTCGCGAACAGCATATTCGTCGTCAGAAAGCAACCTCAAATATCTGTAGTAATCAGAGTCTGATGGCGCTTTTCGTTACCATTTACATGTCGTTGATGGGTAAACAAGGTCTAAAGGAAGCTGCGCAACTTTCGTATGCTGGTGCTCATTATCTTTGGGATGAGCTGAAGAAGACCGGACGCTTCCATCTTGTATATGACCAACCATTCTTTAATGAGTTCTATGTAACTTACGATGGTGATGTAGATACACTCTATCAGCGTTTTGTCGATGCAGGATTCATGGGTGGTGTGAGACTGGAGAACGGTATTGTCTTTGCCGTTACAGAGAAACGTACAAAAGAAGAAATTGATGAACTCGTAAAGATTGCAGCATTATGAATAATAGATTATACGGAAATTTAATATTTGAACTCTCAAAGGAGGGCCGTAAAGGCTACAGTCTGCCAAAGAATAACTTTGGCGATTACGAGATTCCTGCTTCGATGCGCCGTGCCGAGGATGCTCAGTTGCCAGAGTGTGACGAGATGACGGTAGTGCGCCATTATACGAATCTCTCTAATAATAACTTTGGTGTGGATACAGGCTTCTATCCTCTTGGCTCTTGTACGATGAAGTACAATCCAAAGATCAACGAGGAGATGGCTGCGCTGCCACAGTTCCAGAACCTGCATCCTCTGCAGTCCACAGGAACAGTGAAGGGCGCTTTGGCTTTGGTAAAACTGTTGGAGAAGTCATTATGCAAGCTTACTGGCTTGGCCTACTTTACTTTTAAGCCTTATGCAGGTGCTCATGGCGAGTTGACAGGACTGATGGTTATCGATAACTATCATCGTTCTCGTGGAGACATGCAGCGCAAGAAGGTTATTGTGCCTGACAGTGCTCATGGTACTAATCCTGCTTCGGCTGCCGTTTGTGGTTTGGAAATTGTTGAGGTGAAATCTAATGCCAATGGCTTAGTTGATTTGGAAGACCTGAAGAGACTGGTAGAACAGGAAGGTCCAAACATCGCTGCGATGATGATGACCAATCCTAACACACTGGGTATCTTTGAGCATGATATTCCTGAAATAACCAAACTAATTCATGATGCAGGCGGATTGATGTATTATGATGGTGCAAACCTCAACCCGATGTTGGGCGCTTGTCGTCCTGGTGATATGGGATTTGACGTGATGCATATCAATCTGCACAAGACATTCTCTACACCTCATGGCGGTGGCGGTCCTGGTGCTGGTCCTGTCGGAGTTCGTGAAGGTTTGCAGGAGTATTTCCCCTTCGTTTCACCCTATTATGGCAACTTTGGTGTGATGATGCGTGCTTATGCTTACATTCTTTCGCTTGGACGTGAAAATGTCAAGATGGTAGGTCCTTTGGCTACGCTCAATGCCAATTATATTAAAGAGTCGCTGAAGGATGTTTATGAGTTGCCTATTGAAGGTCTTTGTAAACATGAGTTCGTGTTTGATGGTCTGAAGGATAAGTCAACGGGTGTAACTACAATGGATGTTGCTAAGCGTTTGCTTGATTATGGCTACCATGCACCTACGATTTATTTCCCACTCTTATTCCATGAGAGTCTCATGATAGAGCCTACGGAGAATGAGTCGAAGGATACTATTGATGCCTTTATCGAGGTGATGCGTAAGATTGCTGAGGAGGCGAAGAATGATCCTGAGTTAGTGAAGACGGCACCGCATACCACGCCTATCGGTCGTGTGGATGATGTGTTGGCTGCCAAGCATCCAGTTACAACTTATCGCCAACTCCAGGCGGAAGCATAATATTCAATGTCTAATGAATAAAACGGATCTCTTAATCATCGGCGCGGGGCCTGGTGGCTACCGCGCCGCTGAATATGCCGCTAAGCAGGGCCTGCAGGTGGTGATAGTCGAAGAAGATGAAGTTGGAGGAACCTGTCTCAATCGAGGCTGTATTCCTACGAAGACCTATGTACATTCGACTTCGTTTGCTGAGGCTCGTGAGCGTATGATTACTGTTGTTTCTCAGTTGCGTAGTGGGGTGGAGGGTATTCTCTCCCATCCAAATATTACGCTGATGAGGGGCAAGGCTTCTTTTGTTGATACGTGTAGTTGTTCTGTAGGCGGTGATATTGTTACCGCAAAGAATATTATCATCGCTACGGGTTCTGAAACCAAGTGGCTGCCTATTAAGGGCGTTGATGACCCACGTGTGGTAGATAGTACGGGCCTCTTACAGCTTGAAACTCTTCCTAAGAAACTCTGCATCATTGGTGCTGGCGTTATTGGTATGGAGTTCGCTAGCGTATTCCAACGCTTTGGATCTGAGGTGACAGTGATAGAGTATTTGAAGGAATGTCTGCCTGCGCTTGACAGTGATATTGCTAAACGTTTGCGCAAGTTGCTGGAAAAGCGTGGCATCACTTTTAAGATGAAGACGGCTGTAGAGAATGTTGCTGACCTTGATGCCGATGCCATCTTGATGGCTACGGGACGAAAACCTCGTACCGAAGGATTGAATGTTGAGGCAGCTGGTATTACGCTGGCTCCCAATGGTACAATTCCTGTAGATAGTAATTATCAACTGTCAGCATTAGGTAATATTTATGCTATCGGTGATGTCAATGGCAAGCAGATGTTAGCACATGCTGCAGAGATGCAGGCTGTGCATGCAGTGAATCATATTCTTGGTAAGACAGACAATATTCGCTTCAATATTATGCCTGCAGCCATCTTTACAGAGCCTGAGGCTGCTTGTGTAGGTCCAACTGAAGACCAGTTGAAAGAACAAGGAGTCAACTACGAATGCCATAAGGCTTTCTGGCGTGCCAATGGTAAGGCTTTGGCGATGAACGAGACGGAAGGTATGCTCAAACTGTTTTCTTCTGTTGATAATGGACTCATCCTTGGTTGTCATGCCTATGGTGCTCATGCAGCAGATATTGTACAAGAGGTCAGTGTACTGATGTGTCGTGATACAACAGTTTCTCAGTTGCAGGATATGATACATATCCATCCCACTTTGGGTGAGATTCTGAAGGCACCTTTCTAAAAGAGCGTTCTTGAATTTAAAATAAAAAAAGGAGCCATTTGGCTCCCTTTTTTATTTAAGTATTGTTGTCGTTTTGCTGACGTTCTTCTGTCCTGCACTTTCGTTGACAACTTCAACTTCCATCTTCTTGGGCCAGTTGTCATCTGCCAGTTCGTAAGTTGCAGTCTCTTTTGCTTCTATTTTCAGCATACCGCTATCCATCAGCTGGTCGATGCTCTCCTTCATCATGTCTGCCTGTTCGGGAGCCATCTTTTCTACCTGTGCAAGGATAAGTTTCTTAATATCCTCTTTCGTCATGTTTAGCGTAGCGCTGCTGGTGACAGAACGACCATTAACAAAGTACATGCGCTTCATCTTCATACCTGATTCATTGAGGGCATCCTCTTGAGCACCAGTCATGATAGTCTTTCCGAAAAGCATGAGTGGACTTGAAGTACTCTTGAGACCGTTGAGAAGAGCCTCCTCGGTAACACTCTCTTTGAACTGAGACTTCAGCGCCTCTTCAGGTAGCGCGTCCTTAATCTCTGGTTGCATCTCGTAGAGCTTGTTGATAAGTACCTGACAGCTTTTTTCAATTGCCTTGCTTAACTCATCGTAGTTAGCAATTTTAACCAACTTACCATTCTTGTCGGTGGCTACGCGGATAACAAGGCCTTTCACCATCTCTTGTGATGCTTGTAAAAGCTTTCCTGTAATGTTTTGCGCTGTGGCAGTACTGCTAACGCTTGTGGTTACCATATCTATAATATAGCCATCGGCAGTAGCATCACTAACGGTGTACTTGGTCTCTGTGGTGAGTACCATGTCAGTCTGTCCTGGGAGTGATACTGTGCCATTGCTAACGTAAACTTTCTCCAATCCCTTTTTTAGGGTAGGGAATACTTTCAACTGGGCCTGCGCTAATACAGTCACCATCAGCATCATGCTGAGTGTTAGAAGTTTCTTCATTTCTTTTCGTTTTTTGTTGGTTGAGGGAAAATTTGTTATTTCAAGCCCACGATCTGTGTAGGTGCTTGTTCTTTGTTACGACGATTAACTACAGTTACTACGGCTTGTGCCAAATTGATGAATGCCAAGCCTGTCGCTGTCTCACTGTTTAGTGCAGCAGGTTCGCCTTTGTCGCCACTATCGCAGATGCCCTGAACGAGTGGAATCTGTGCCAACAAGGGAACATTCATCTCTTCAGCCAGCTGCTTACAACCTTCTTTTCCGAAGATAAAATATTTGTTCTCTGGTAGTTCTGCTGGTGTAAACCATGCCATATTCTCAATGAGTCCAAGGATGGGCACGTTGACTTTCTCGTTACGGTACATGTCGATACCTTTGCGAGCATCGGCCAGTGCAACCTGCTGAGGTGTTGATACGATGACTGCTCCTGTGATTGCCAATGTCTGCAAAAGTGTCAGGTGAATGTCGCTGGTTCCTGGAGGGGTGTCGAGAATAAAGTAGTCTAATTCTCCCCAATCAGCATCGGCAATCAACTGTTTCAGTGCATTAGTAGCCATGCCACCGCGCCACAACGTTGCCGTGTCTGGATTAACAAAGAAACCGATAGATAGCATTTTTACACCATATGCCTCTACTGGTTCAATCAGTTGTCTACCGTCTTTCTCAACAGCGTAAGGACGTGCATCCTCTACATGGAACATCTTGGGCATTGACGGACCGAAGATGTCGCAGTCTAACAGTCCTACCTTATAACCAAGGCGAGCTAAAGCGATAGCCAAGTTTGCCGAAACGGTACTTTTACCTACACCGCCTTTGCCACTACTTACGGCAATCACGTTCTTTACCTGTGGCAGCAGTTTTCCTACTTCAGGACGTGGCTTTGACTTAAATTCGGTTTGAATCTCCACTTCTACATCTTTGCCGCAATGATATTTAATGGCAGCCTCGGCAGCCTTCACTGTAGATTTAAGAAATGGATCCGTGTCACGTGGGAATTCAAGTACCACAATAACTTTATTTCCATTGATGGCGGGCTGATCTGCCACCATCTCGCTTTCCACTAAGTTCTTCTTTGTGCCTGCATACGTCACCGTAGCCAAGGCATCCATAATCATTTTCGGATATAATTGCATTTGCATCTAACTTTTTTACGTTCTTTCCTTTATACCTCTTTTCTTTTTTATCTTTTACTTTGCCTTATCCTTAGAACTGCGTTTGTCGCGATGGTAGGAGCGGTAGTCGTCGAGTTCGATTTCTACGTCAGGCTCTTCAAGTATACCATCCTGAGGTAAGCGGAATTTTTGGTACTTGATATTCAACCCACGCTCTATCCACATACCCTCATAATAGGTCTGGATTGATAGAATCTTTTTTGTCTCCTCATCAATGCGGTCATCATGATAGAGGTCTGTGGTGTGGAATATGACGGGAAGGTGGTTCTTCTCCACCATATAAGTAGTATAGGTGAAAAGGAAGTTAGAATCGGTTTTGAGGTGTATGATGCCATCGTTGATGAGAAACTTACGATAGCGATTCATGAACCATGTCGATGTGAGACGCTTACGAGGGTTCTTCATCTGAGGATCAGAGAAGGTGAGCCAAATCTCATGTACCTCACCAGGAGCGAAGAAACGTTCAATAATCTCAATATTGGTACGAAGGAAAGCTACGTTCTTTAGTCCTTCATTGATGGCTTGTGTTGCTCCAGTCCACATGCGGGCTCCCTTGATGTCAACACCGATGAAATTCATGTTCGGATAGAGCTTTGCCAACTCTACGGTATATTCTCCCTTACCACAACCTAATTCCAATACGATAGGGTTCTGATTGTGGAAGTACTGTTCGTGCCAGTGGCCCTGCATCTCAAAAGGAACATGCTCCACTACCGAATAAGGGTACTGGAACACGTTCTCATAAGTCTCCATGTCGGCGAATTTCGCCAGCTTTCCTTTTCCCAAAGTTTTCTATTTTTAATCCTTTTACTTTATTTTACTCAATAACTACCGTTGTCCAACCATGCTTATCCTCAATCTCACCATACTGAATGCCACGCAGAGTATCAAACAGTTTCTTTGATACGGGGCCTGGCTTCTCACCGAATGAATAGCGTTTGCCAGTGTCAAGGTCATCAATATAGGAAATTGGGCTGATAACAGCAGCTGTTCCGCAAGCACCAGCCTCTTCGAAAGTCTCCAATTCCTCTTCAGGAATAGGGCGACGTTCCACCTTCATACCTAAGTCTTCTGCAACCTGCATCAGTGACTTGTTTGTAATAGAGGGTAGGATAGAGGTAGACTTTGGGGTGATATAAGTGTTGTTCTTGATGCCGAAGAAGTTGGCGGCACCACACTCGTCGATATATTTTTTCTCTTTTGCGTCAAGGTAGAACTCGCAGGCATAACCCTTTTCGTGAGCCAGATTGTTGGCGAAGAGCGATGCAGCATAGTTGCCACCTACCTTATATTTACCAGTTCCGAGGGGAGCTGAGCGGTCGTAGTCACGAACGATTACATAAGGATTGCTTGAAAAACCGCCCTTGAAGTATGGGCCTACAGGAGTTACGAAGATAAGGAAACAGTATTCCTTGGCAGGATGAACACCTACCTGAGCACTAGTTCCGATGAGCAGTGGACGGATGTAGAGTGTAGCGCCACTCTCATAGGTTGGTATCCACTCTTGGTTGAGGCGTACCACCTTCTTTACCATCTCAACGAAAAGTTCTGTGGGCAGTTCGGGCATCAGAATGCCACGGCAAGTGCTCTGCAGACGGGCTGCATTCTCTTCAACACGGAAAATACGCACCTTGCCATCCTTGCAGCGATAAGCCTTCAGTCCTTCGAAAGCCTCCTGACCATAGTGCAGACAAGTTGCTGCCATGTGCATTTTCAGATACTCGTCGGAGCTTACTTCAATCTCGCCCCATTTGCCGTCACGATAGTAACAGCGTACGTTGTAGTCGGTCTTCATATAACCGAACGACAAGTTAGCCCAGTCTAAATTCTTCATAATCTATTGTGTTTTGATGTTTCTATACTAAGTGATTTTGGACGCAAAAGTAATCAAAATCTTGCGGATGTGCAAAAAAAACGCTTGAAAAGTGTTTTATATTCGATGATTTTGGCTACCATTGTAATGGAAAAGTTCCACTCATTGAGCTTCAGCTTGTTCTTTTAAAAGGTCGGCTTCAGTCTTTGTTAGTTTATCACGACATAACTTAATGAGTTGTTGGGCGGTCTTGAGTTGCACCGTCAGCTCATCAATCGTATATTCGTTGTTCTCCATCTTACGGACAATGGTCTCAAGTTGAGCCAGCGCCTCTTCGTATTTCACATTCTCATTCATAGCTTCTTATTGTTTTACCGTTGATATGATGACTCCTTTCTCGACTCTGGTTTCAATTTCGTCGCCAGGCTTGAGCTCCTGCGGATTGCGCACTGCACGACCATTGTGCAGTGTGATACTGTAGCCGCGACCAAGCAGTATTTGTGGGTCGAAACTTTGTAGTTGCAGTTCTAGTTGACTGACACGATGCTTTTGATGTGTCATAATGCGCTCTATGGCTATCGAGAGACGATTCTGCAAAAGGTCAAGATGGTGATGCTGCTCACTGAACAGACGTTGCACCATGCGGATGCGTTGTTGTGCATTTTCAAGTCGTTGCCAAATACTTGCCAAACGATCAATAAGCAGGGTGGCTGCAGCTGTGGGTGTCTTGACACGTGTATGGCTTACCATATCGAGAATGCTCTCATCGCGGTCATGGCCAATACCCGTAATGATAGGTAATGGAAATTGTGCCACATTCTCTGCTAATGCTAACGTGTCGAAACCACTAAGATCGGCAGTGGCACCACCACCGCGAATGATGACGACACAATCAAATTGATAATCATAAATCTTTTCCAATGCCGCAATGAGGCTATGTTCTACCTGTTCGCCCTGCATGACGGCAGGGAAAAGCGTAACTTGGAACTTAAAGCCATATTCATTCTCTTCTAATTGACGGCAGAAGTCTCCGTAGCCAGCAGCACCTTTAGCAGAGATAACGGCGATGCGTTGTGTGAAAAGTGGAAGTTGTAGTTCGCGTTGTAGATCGAAGACACCTTCTTCCTTCAGCTGACGGATAATCTCCTGTCGGCGACGAGCCATATCACCAATCGTGTAGGTAGGATCAATGTCGGTGACAATCCAAGAGAAACCAAATGTTTCGTGAAACTGAGCATAGACACGAAGCAATACCTTTAGACCGGCATGCAAGGGCTGGCCTGTAATATGCTCAAAGTGGGGTTGCACCATCTGCCATGTCTGTCGCCAGCATTTGGCAGAAGCACGGGCTATTGGAGTGTTGGTCTGCTCGTCTTTTTCTATCAGCTCCATATAACAATGCCCACTTCGTTCACGGCACTCTGACAACTCAGCCTCTACCCAATATTCGTCAGATAGTTGCATCTCAATGGCATCGTGTACCATCATGTTCAGCTGGCGTAGTGTAAACCGTTGGTGTATCATCGGCAATAAGTGTTATATGTTGCTGTAGGATTGCAAAGGTACAAAGAAGTGCGCGAAGTACAAAAAAAATGCGGAAAATCTTTTGTTTTATGCTCGTTTAATCGTACCTTTGCACATTATTTATATATGGACAACAATCAAGCAACATTAGAATTAGGGACGAAACCCGTTGGGCAACTGTTGATGCAGTATGCTATGCCAGCCATTGTGGCTATGACGGCTTCGTCGCTTTATAACATTATTGACCGTGCATTCATCGGACAGGTGGTTGGTCCAGAGGCTATTGCTGGTTTGGGCATCACCTTCCCCTTTATGAATCTCAGCGCAGCCTTTGGCGCAGCAGTAGGTGTAGGTGCTTCTACCTGTATCTCTGTGAATTTGGGACAGCGCAACTATAAGCGTGCAGAATATTTATTGGGTAACACCATTACACTGAACCTCATTATTGGTTTATTGTTTATGGCAGTCTGCCTTATCTTCTTGGATCCCATTCTCCGCTTCTTCGGTGCTTCAGATGTGACACTGCCTTATGCTCGTGAGTTTATGCAGGTCATCTTGGCGGGTAACGTAGTAACACACATGTATTTTGGAATGAATGCAGTGTTGCGTGCTGCAGGAAAACCTCGCCATGCCATGTATGCCACATTGTTTACCGTAGCTTGTAACATCGCGTTGGTTATAGCCTTCGTATGGTGGTTCCGTTGGGGCATCAGAGGTGCAGCCTTAGCTACGGTAACCTCCCAGTCGTTAGCGCTGTGTTGGCAGATGTGGCAGTTTAGTGACAAAAAGGAAATCCTGCATTTAAAGAGTGGTATCTATAAACTCAAGAAAGATCTGGTACGCAATATTATTGCTATTGGTATATCGCCATTCCTGATGCAGACAACATCATGCATCATCGTTATATTCATGAATAATCAGTTCGTTCGCTATGGCGGTGATATGGCAGTAGGAGCCTACTCGATAGGAAACTCTGTGGTCATGATGTTCTTCATGTTTGTCATGGGTATGAACCAGGGTATGCAACCTATTGTGGGTTACAACTATGGTGCTGAGAAATACGATCGCATGTTCCGCTGTTTATGGCTGACCATTGCTGCTGCTACGGCTATATTGCTCGTGGGATGGGCTCTGTCGATGCTTTTCCCCCGAGAGATTGCACGAATATTTACTACTGACGAGACGTTGATCGCGATGGCTGCACGAGGCATCAAAATCAATATGCTGGTATTCTTTGTAGTTGGTTCGCAGGCTGTTATCACTAACTTCTTCCAATGTATTGGTAAGGTGAAGGTCTCTATCTTCCTCTCATTGTCACGTCAACTCTTTATGTTGTTGCCGATGGCGTACATCTTCCCATTGATATGGGATTTGGATGGTGTGTGGTATTCTATGCCTGCCAGCGACTTTTGCGCTTTCGCTATGACGATACCGCTGCTAATATGGTATATGAAAAAAATCAATGTTAATGGAAAACAATAAGCACATCATTATCTGTGTGGGTCGCCAGTTAGGAAGTGGCGGCCATGATATCGCACGAATGTTGGCTACAGACTTCAATGCCAAGTACTATGACCGTGAACTATTAAATCTTGCTGCTAAAGAGAGTGGTTTTAGTGAGAAATTCTTTGAGGAGAACGACGAACAAAAAGGATTCTTCAAGTCGCTGTTCAATATGCAGATTCCTCATCTAGGCAGTGGCTCCATGTATCGCTCTGACTTTTCGCAGGAAAACCTCTTTCAGTTCCAAAGTGATGCCATTCGTAAGGCTGCCTCTGAGGGAAGTTGCGTTTTTGTCGGACGTTGTGCTGATTATGTATTACGCGACATGCCCAATGTGGTAAAGGTATTTATCACTGCTTCAATGCGTAGTCGTATTGATAAGTTGTTAGAACAACGCTCAATGACTCCACAGCAGGCTAAACGCTTTATCTTACAGGCAGAAGAGAAGCGCGCCTCTTATTACAACTACTATACTGGTAAGACTTGGGGCGCCGCCGAAAGCTATGACTTATGTGTGGACTCCAGCATTTTAGGATTGGAGGAAACCGAGAAACTGATTGCAGACTTCATTCGCAAACAATTAGACGTATGAAGAAGATAGGCATCATCAGCGATACTCATTCCTATTGGGACGAGAAATACTTGCACTACTTTGAACCTTGCGACGAGATATGGCATGCAGGTGATATCGGTTCGTTGGAGGTGGCTGAAAAGCTTGCTGCATTCCGTCCGTTGCGTGCCGTTTGTGGCAACTGTGATGGTGGCGACCTTAGACTGATGTATCCTGAAGTGCTGCGTTGGAAGTGCGAGGACGTGGAAGTACTGATGAAACATATTGGTGGTTATCCTGGCAATTATGATTACTCCATTCGTGGGCAACTCTTTGCCTCACCGCCACAACTTTTTATTGCTGGACATTCACATATCTTGAAGGTGAAGTTCGATAAGACCTTAAACCTGTTGCATATCAATCCAGGTGCCGCTGGTCTGCAAGGATGGCACAAGGAGCGTACTTTGATAAGATTAACAGTCGAAGGCAATAAATTTAAGGATTGCGAAGTTATTACATTAGGAAGATAAAATTAAAACAATAGAATCATATATGAAGACGATTGTTATTACTGGTGGCGCAGGCTTTATAGGAAGCCATGTTGTACGCCTGTTCGTGAACAAGTATCCTGAGTATCACATCATCAATCTCGACAAGTTGACGTATGCCGGTAACCTTGCTAACCTGAAGGATATCGAGGATAAGCCCAATTATGAGTTTGTGAAGATGGATATCTGTGACTTTGATGCTTTCTACAAACTGATGCAGGACAAGAAGGTCGATGGCATTATTCATCTCGCAGCCGAGAGTCATGTGGATCGTTCTATCAAGGACCCCTTTACCTTTGCAAAGACCAATGTGATGGGTACTTTGTCGCTTCTGCAGGCAGCTAAGCTCTATTGGGAAAGCCTGCCAGAGAAGTATGAAGGCAAGCGTTTCTATCATATTTCTACCGACGAGGTATATGGTGCATTGGAACTGACTCATCCCGAAGGTATCGAACCGCCATTTACTACCACAGCCTCTTCCGCAGAGCATCACTTGGCATATGGTGATAAGTTCTTCTTGGAAACAACCAAGTACAATCCTCATTCACCATATTCTGCTTCAAAGGCTTCGAGCGACCACTTCGTACGTGCTTTCCATGATACTTATGGCATGCCTGTTGTGGTAACCAATTGTTCAAACAACTATGGTCCTTATCAGTTCCCAGAGAAATTGATACCTCTCTTTATCAATAACATTCGTCATCGCAAGCCATTGCCTGTCTATGGTAAGGGTGAGAATGTGCGCGACTGGTTATTCGTAGAAGATCATGCTCGTGCTATTGATCTTATCTTCCACAAGGGCAAGATCGCCGATACCTATAATATTGGTGGATTTAACGAGTGGAAGAATATAGATATTATCAAGGTAGTGATTAATACTGTTGACCGCCTGTTGGGTAGAAAGGAAGGCGAGGATATGGATTTGATTACCTTTGTTACTGACCGTGCTGGTCACGACCTGCGCTACGCTATTGATAGTAGTAAGTTGCAGAAAGAACTTGGTTGGGAGCCATCGTTGCAGTTCGAGGAAGGTATCGAGAAGACCGTCCGCTGGTATCTTGACAATCAGGAGTGGCTTGACAATGTTACCTCTGGTGACTACCAGAAGTATTACGAAAAGATGTACGGATAAGGGCCTACCCAAGCCCTCCCTAAGGGAGGGATGTCTAGATAGCTGTATGGATAAAGAAAAGAGAATAAAATGGGCAACGGCTGATGCGTTGGCTTATACAATAGTAGAGAATAATGCAGTTGAAAACCGTTGCTCTATGACCTCTGCAGAAGAACGATTATGGCAAGAGCTAAGAGGAAATAAACTCGGTGTCCATTTCCGTCGTCAGCATGTTATCGGCATGTATATTGCAGATTTTGTATCTCTTAAAAATCTTCTTGTTATAGAGGTTGATGGAGATTATCATCAAACCCCAGAACAACAACAGAAAGACCAATATCGTACAGAATATCTTCAGAGTAAGGGCTATCGTGTTATTCGTTTTACAAATCAACAAGTATTGTCAGATATAGAATCTGTCATGTCTAGGATAATTAGATCATTAATTGTTTAAATATATGTAACTAAACATCCCCTCCTTGGGAGGGGCTTGGAGAGGCTTAGTATGAAGAAAATCTTATTGTTAGGCTCAGGAGAACTGGGTAAGGAGTTCGTTATTGCCGCCATGCGTGCTGGCCAGTATGTCATCGCTTGCGATCGCTATGATAATGCACCTGCTATGCAGGTTGCTGACGAGCGCGAAGTGTTCTCGATGCTTGATGGTGAAGCCCTCGAAGCTGTGGTGAAGAAACACCAGCCCGATATCATCGTGCCAGAGATTGAAGCTATCCGCACAGAGCGTTTGTTTAAGTTCGAGGAACAAGGTATTCAGGTGGTGCCTAGTGCACGTGCCGTTAACTTTACGATGAATCGTCGCGCTATTCGTGACCTGGCATCACGCGAGTTAGGACTGCGTACTGCAAAGTACTTCTATGCCAAAACCTTCGATGAGTTTAAAAAGGCCGCTGATGAGATTGGCTTCCCTTGTGTAGTAAAGCCTCTGATGTCTTCATCTGGTCATGGACAGAGCTATGTTCATAACGATGACGAGTTGGAACAGGCTTTCCGTGAGGCAATGGAAGAAGGCCGTGGCGACGTGAAAGAGGTGATTATCGAAGAGTTTATCGACTTTGATTCAGAGTTCACACTTCTCACTGTTACCCAAAAGAACGGTTGGCCAACCTTGTTCTGTCCTCCTATCGGACATGTGCAGAAGGGTGGCGACTACCGTGAGTCTTGGCAGCCATATAAGATTTCTGATGAGGCTCTGAAGCAGGCTCAGTACATGGCAGACCAAGTAACCAAAGCACTGACGGGTGCTGGTATCTGGGGCGTAGAGTTCTTCCTGACTAAGCAGGGCGAGGTTATCTTCTCTGAACTCTCACCACGTCCACATGATACTGGTATGGTTACACTCGGTCATACTACCAACCTCAGTGAGTTTGAGCTCCACTTCCGTGCAGTGATGGGGCTGCCTATTCCTGCTATTCATCTTGAGCATGCTGGTGCTTCAGCTGTCATCCTCTCTCCCAAAGAGGCTGAGGCTCCTGTAGACCAGTCGCTGCTTGATTATCACTTGGAAGAAGCGCTCAAGGAAGATCGTACTCGTATCCGTATATTTGGTAAGCCCGAAACTCATTTTGGCCGTCGTATGGGTGTCGTACTCTGCTATGGTGAGGTGGGCGACGATGTAGATGCTCTTCGTGAGAAAGCCAAGCGCTTGGCTAAGACCGTGTTGGGCACAGACTCTTATATGCAGAAATAATCTCCGATGATAGAAACCCTTCAATCCCTGCGTATTGTTTTTGCGCTGACAGTAATGTTGGCTCATTTCTCTTATGCAGGGATTGAAGGGCATACCACGGGTGTCGGCCCCATGTACTTTATGCTGATGACGGGTTTTGTGATGTCCCGTAGCTATGGCTCTAAAGTGCTTGATGGTAGCTTGCATTTCTCTCAGTATCTGCTTCGTAGGTTGTGCAAGTTTTATCCGCTTCATCTCTTGTGCTTGTTGGCAATCGTTGCTATCCGGTTCCGCACGATGACGCATGCAGATTTTGTGGCATTGATACCGAATGTCTTGTTACTACAGAGTTGGATACCGGTAGAAAGCTATTATTTTTCGGGTAATAGCGTTTCTTGGTATCTCTCCGATTTGATGCTCTTCTTATTCCTCTTTCCTATTATATATAAGGTAATAGGTAAGATGAGTCTGCGCTCATTACTTACAATGACTGTGATATTGTTGGGCGTATATGCTGTCTATGTAGTGTCGCTGCAGACAGACAATCTGAACTATTGGCTCTATATTTTCCCGCCTGTTCGTCTCTTCGACTTTATCTGGGGTGTGGTGATGTGGAGAATATATGAACTATACCCCCAATGGAAACATCAGCGTTTTACTACAGGGGTAGAACTGATGATGGTGGCAGCAGTTGTACTGACCATCGTAACTTATCCGATACATGAGCGTTGGCATGTAGCACTCCTTCATTGGCTTGTTATGGTGCCGATGTTCTGGGTATTTATGCAGGGCAATCAGTTAAACGGTCTTGTCAGTCGTTTCTTGAAGACTCGTGTGATGGTATGGCTCGGAGGTTTAACGCTTGAAACCTACCTCTTGCATCAGTTGCTGTTTGCTATCCTATGGAACAATGCAGACAAATTGGGCTTGCAAATCCCTTACTGGCCGATGATGCTGCTTAGCTTCTCTTTCGTGATAGTGGTGTGCTATGCGATCCATGCCACTTTTGTCAAACCTGTTAATAAGAAGCTGTTGTCGTTTCTTGTCAACAAGTGTCGTTAACAAATAGATATAGATAATATGTTTGAGATAATACGATATACTGCTGATAAGGCTGCAGAATGGAATCAGTTCGTGGCACAGTCGAAAAATGGCACTTTCCTCTTCGACCGCAGCTATATGGACTATCATAGCGACCGCTTCGACGACTATTCCTTGATGGTGTATCATAAGGGGCAGCTCCTTGCCCTGTTGCCTGCCAATCGCCGTGGTGATACGCTCTATTCCCATCAGGGACTTACTTATGGTGGTCTCCTGATGAACCGCCATTGCACTACCGCATTGGTACGCGACCTGTTTAGCCAGCTCAATGCTTTTCTGCGAGATCGCCACTTCTCGCGAGTGGTCTATAAACCTGTTCCTTGGATTTATGCCTCGTTGCCGTCAGAAGAAGATTTGTATGCCTTGTGCAATGTGTGTCATGCAAGCATCGTCAGCCGTGACGTAGCTTCCGTATTGATGCTCAATCATAGACTGTCGTATTCCACGCTGCGTCGTCGCTGTATCAAGAAGGCGGCAAAAGCACAGATTGAAGTACGTGAATCTGCCGACTGGCAAGCCTTCTGGCTCTTGCTCGAGCAACGCCTCATGCAGCACCACGATGCTCGCCCTGTACATACACTATCAGAGATACAACTGCTCCACAACCGTTTCCCTGATGCAGTCCGCCTGTTTGCGGCATACCATGAGGGACACATGGTTGGTGGTACCGTATTGTATTTCACTCCTCAAACCGTTAAGACACAGTATATTGCTGCCGATGACGAGGGATTAGCCGTGGGCGCATTGGATGGTCTGTTCGACCACCTCATCACCCAGTTTGCAGAAGAGGGGTATGCCTTCTTCGACTTCGGCACGTCTAATATGCCGGGCAGCGATGACCTGCACGATTCACTCATCTTCCAGAAAGAAGGGTTTGGCGGTCGTGCCGTTTGTTATGATACTTACGAGTGGACATTGTAAGAATCTGCACCTTCTTTGCTGCTTTTATAGCAAAAAAATGTGCAGATTGTGTTAATGATAGTTTTTGTTTCATAAGTTTAATATTTTGTTTGTTTGAATTTGCTGTTTTTTTGTATCTTTGCAGCGTTCGATAATTAAATGGATAAAGAAATGAATAATCAAGATTTTGAATTGAAACAGTTCGCTTCTGCAAAAGAGCGTGAATGGACTGTAAGTGAGGCTTTTCCGGCGCTGATGCGTAAAGTGTATGTTTGGATGACTTTAGCATTGGCTATCACGGGATTGACAGCATATGGTGTGGCTACCAGTCCAGGTGTTCTTCAGACTATTTACGGAAATTCTTCCGTAATGTGGGGTATTGCTATCGCAGAACTGATATTGGTAATCACGGTATCTTCTGCTATCAACAGACTCTCTCTGTCTGTCGCCACATTGTTGTTTGTGCTTTACTCGGTGCTGAATGGTGCGCTGTTCTCATCTATCTTCCTTGTGTATACCGCTTCGTCTATTGCTACGGTATTTTTCATCACTGCGGGAACATTCGCAGCGATGGCACTTATTGGATACACCACGAAGACCGATTTGTCATCAATGGGCAAAATCCTGCTCATGGCGCTGATAGGTATGATTATTGCCACAGTCGTTAATCTCTTCGTAAAGAGTACTGGCTTAGATCTTATCATTAGCTATATCGGTGTATTGGTATTTGTTGGATTGACAGCTTATGATTCACAGAAGATAAAGCAAATGCTTCTTCAGGCACCCGATGCTGGTGAGGGAGCACAGAAAGTTGCCCTTCTCGGAGCACTCTCTCTTTACCTTGATTTCATAAATCTCTTCCTCTATCTGCTGCGCATCTTCGGAAGAAGAGAATAAATGAAAATCCGCTTAAAATGCAGAGGCTAATCCCTCGGCTATTATAATAATAAGGTGTAGAAGTTTTCGTGTTGTCAATAAACGCGAAAACTTTTATGTTTTTAGAAAAAAGTCTTGGAAAAGTTTTGGTGTTTCGGAAAAAAGCCGTACCTTTGCATCCGCTTTC
>FPIT01000017.1 GCA_900119285.1 Prevotellaceae bacterium HUN156 | reverse complement strand
TAAGGCTGGCGATAGTTGTTCTCCAACCAAATATCAAACTCGTTGGTTTCCTTATTTGAAACGTCCTCAAATACGCTCTGATTGTTTAAACCATCTTCACTGCAGCTGTTGAAACCAAATGCAGTGGCCATCAGTAACAATAAACTTATATTTTTGAGCTTCATATATTGTATCTCCTATTACTTATGGGTTATTATTACTCATCGTCATCTGAATCCTCGTATTCAGCCTTGGTGCTTTCGATGTATGCATCAATTTCTTCCTTGGTCATACGTGGGTTTCCAGGGATACCAGCAGTGATAACGGTCTGAGGAATCTGAATAGCACCGCGAAGGTCGCCAGCGATGAATACAACGGGGTCTTCACCTACAACTTCGTGAGTGTATTCGATACCATAGCGCTTCACGTCAACGAAACGCAAACCGTGGAATACGCTCTCCAAACGCTTCATGTGAAGAAGGAGCTGCAGCACATTCTCTGTATTTGCATCCTTGATGCTGAAGCCCTGTGGGTGCATGCGCTTACGCATTGAGCGGTCGCGGTTACCATCAGGAGTACGCTTTGCATAATCCAGCTTGGTGATGAAACCGTTGATTGAAGCCTGTGTCAGAGGTGCGGGAGCTGGAGCAACAACCTCTCCATCCTCTACCTTATCTTTACAGTGAGTGCTCATCCAAGTGTTCATGTCGGCAATAGCTTTGTCGAGATTTCCAGACAAAGCGTAGGCCTCTGCACGCTCCAGTACAGTCAGGTCGCCAGTGAAGACAGGGTCAACAACGTGTACATGACCAATGTGAGCAACTTTATCAGTGTATTCGAATTGTTCCTCGTATGAAGGGAAAGCTACAGCCTGGTTGGTACCATAAAGCTTGTTGGCATAGATGATAGAGTTTCTGTTAGAACCTTCACCCCAAGGACCATCTACCCAGAATGTCTCGTAAGCTACAATGTCGTAGTTGTGGTTGAAGCGATAGCCTGTTCCCTGAGGCAAATAACGGCTTGATAGTGAGCCTGCGTTAATAATCATCAGGTTAGCATCCTCGCTTGAACGAATCCACTGATTTCCGAAGTCATCACGACCGAGGTCACGATAAGGCTCGTAGTTACGCATAACGGTTGTGGGGTCATTACCCAAAACTTGATTTGCGTACTCAATAGCTTTGTCATACTGCATATAATAGAGATAAAAGCGGCAGGCAAAAGCGTAAGCAGCCTTTACGTTGAAGTGATATTTGGGCGTCTTGTAGTTTTGCTCTGCAAGGGCAATGTCAGGAAGTGCTTCCTGGATGTCCTTATCGATGGCTGCATAGAGCTCACGCAGGGTACCGCGCTCATAAGTGGTGTTTACATTCTTTTCAGGAGTTGTAGGATAGGGCAGACCCTGATA
>FPIT01000018.1 GCA_900119285.1 Prevotellaceae bacterium HUN156 | reverse complement strand
CGAGTTAGAGTTATGCGGGCATAGCCGTTACCACTATGTCCAGTTTCCGTACCACCACCTGGTTTGGTTTGCGTAGCATTACCTGCTATCATCTGTGTACTGGTGAATACAAGACCTGAATAATGATTGGGAGAGCCTGAATGAGAAATACTACCAGAGGTAGAAGACTCTTTAATAGCATTACAACCTGAATGGCCACTAATAAACGAAGATCCACCGCCACCACCATGAGTAGTCGTGTCAGAATACCCTGAATAATAGCCATTGCCACCGCCACCCCATACGGAACTTGCGGAAGATGGTTTTGAGTACAATGCAATGCCAAATCCATAGCCAGACGTTTGTGTGCCTCCTTTATTTGTGCCAGAAAGGTCTGCAGAGCCACTTGTACCACCGGCAGCTCCACCATGCTTTGCATTATTCTCTGCACCGCCGCCACCACCAGCAACCATGATACGAGATTTCAACGAGTTAAAATCATTCCAGTTGCCGTTTACGGTTCGAATATCCGTGGAACCACCACCTGAACCTTGAGTACCTGTCGAAAATCCACCCATATTGGTTCTTGCTACAGAATAAGCATTTGAGCCAACACCAGAAGGGCCTACATATACATATAAATTTTTACTAGCAGTAAGACTCAGAGTACCTTTAGTGTAGCCACCTTTACCTCCATAGCCCAAATCTGATTGATCAGGCTTATCTGCATCATTACCTCCCTGCGCTCCCCAGCACTCCATCACATAACTATATGTACCCTGTGGAGCTGCTGTAAACGTATATTTATTATTATTAGCATATTCGTAGTTCCAAACTGCGTTGATGTAATCCCAGTATGCACGGTCACTATAAGCAGTCAAAGTAGTCGTTGCACCAGCCGCGAGATTGAATACGAGAGCCTCATGCCAGGCCTCCTTTTCTGTTGAAGGACTGTTGAAGCTGGTAGATACATTCGGCTTAGTATAGTAATAGTACTTCGTACCATTCAGATATGGAATATTACCACC
>FPIT01000019.1 GCA_900119285.1 Prevotellaceae bacterium HUN156 | reverse complement strand
CGAGTTAGAGTTATGCGGGCATAGCCGTTACCACTATGTCCAGTTTCCGTACCACCACCTGGTTTGGTTTGCGTAGCATTACCTGCTATCATCTGAGTACTGGTAAAAACTTTTCCAGAATAATGATTAGGAGAGCCTGAATGAGAAATACTACCAGAAGTAGAAGACTCTTTGATTGCATTGCACCCAGAATGACCGCTAATAAATGATGAACCACCAGCGCCACCTGTTGTAGATGTTGAAGAATGTCCGGAGTAGTAACCATTTCCTCCAGCTCCCCAAATTGTTCCATTGGTCGGTATCTCAGTTCTTGCAACACCAAATCCATAACCAGTAGTTTGAGTACCACCAGCAATTGTTCCCGCCGAATTAGCAGATCCTGATGTTCCGCCAGCAGCACCGCCATTTCCTTGTTGTTTATTGTTTTCAGCACCTCCGCCACCTCCAGCAACCATTATTCTAGATTTCAGAGAAGCAAAATTATCCCAGTTTCCGTTTACGGTACGAATATCTACTGATCCACCACCACAACCTTTGGAGCCGCTTGTCCATCCGCCATGATTTGTAGATGTTGGTCTCATTGATCCTCCTGCAGCCTGACTTCCTGTCGTTGTTCCTGTCCATCCTCCTTCTCCAACATATACATACAATTTCTCTGTAGCAGCCAGAGATAACGTTCCTTTAGTGTAACCACCTTTACCACCATAACCAATATCAGATAGGTCATTTTTATCGGTGTCATTACCTCCCTGCGCTCCCCAGCATTCCATCACATAACTATATGTACCCTGTGGAGCAGCCGTGAAAGTATAATTATTGACATTGGTATATTCGTAGTTCCAAACGGCATTGATATAATCCCAGTATGCACGGTCACTATAAGCAGTCAATGTGGTCGTTGCGCCAGCCTCCAAATTGAATACCAAAGCCTCATGCCAGGCATCCTTTTCTGTTGAAGGACTGTTGAAGCTGGTAGATACATTCGGCTTAGTATAGTAATA